>JAYPPO010000002.1:0-1055137 GCA_038131485.1 Alphaproteobacteria bacterium | reverse complement strand
CGCCCGTGCGCGACCTCGTGTTGGCAACCCGCCACTTCCTTCAGCAGCGCGTGAAGCCAGTGGAGGTGAAGGAAGGGGCGGTAAAGGAGAACGTCGTCACCGGCGACGCCATCGACATCTACAAGGTTCCGGTGCCGCGCTGGCACCGCGAGGACGGCGGCCGCTACATCAATACCTATCAGGCCACCATCACGATGGACCCCGACACGGGGCAACACAATCTCGGTATCTATCGGGGCATGCTCGGCCAAAAGGACACGCTGCCGGTGCTGCTTTGGCGCGCGCAGAACTGGGGCGTGCATTTCCAGAAATGGACCGACCGCGGCATGAAGATGCCAGTTGCGCACGTCTATGGTTGGGAGCCGTCGCTGCCTTATTGCGCATCGGCGCCGATCCCGACCGGCGTTTCTGAATATGAAGTCATGGGCGCGATCCGCGGGCGGCCGGTCGAGCTGATCAAGTGCGAGACTTCGGATCTGATGGTTCCCGCCAATGCGGAAATGGTGATCGAGGGCTACATCGATCCCGACCCAGCGACCTTCGAGATGGAAGGCCCGTTTGGCGAGTACACTGGCTATTTCGGCGGCGACCAGGGCCCCAAGCATGTCACAAAGGTGACCGCGGTCAGCTACCGAAACGATTCGATCCACCGCGGCACGCTCGAGGGCACGTTGCCAAAGATGCTTAACGAGAACTCGATCACCAGCTCAGTGCAGCGCGCCGGCGTCGCTTGGAACGTGCTTGAGCGCGCGGGCGTGCCCGGCGTCACCGACGTCCACTGCCCGGCGGCCAATAATGGCACGACGCTGATGATACAGCTCAGGCAAACATATCGCGGCCAGGCCAAGCAGGCGGCGGCAGCCATCTGGGGCTCAAATGCGGCGCACCTGCGGTACAAGAACATCTGGGTTGTGGACGAGGACATCGATATCCACGATTACGGTTCACTCGACTGGGCCTTCGCGTATCGAGTCAACGCTGCGGAAGACGACATTGTCTTCTTCCCAGGCTCGTTCGGTTCGCTGCTGGACCCGTCTACCCGCCTCCGCGACCGCGATCCAATGAAGTTCGGCACTGGAAAGTGGACGCGCGTGCTGATCGACGCAACCGTCAACCTCGACTTTGACCTCGAGGATCAGTACGGCGGCAACCGCTATCCGCAGATGGTCTTCCCGCACAAAGACGACATGGAGCACATCAAGTCACGCTGGGCAGAATACGGTTTCGAGAGCGATTTCGACTAGGCGATCGGCGGCAGTTCCCCCGCCTAAGTGCCAGATTCAAACCCAGCCTTCAGGCGATTTGCTACCCGCCCCTGCAATACGGGAAGGGTCTGGATCCGCCCCGAGGTAGGGGTGTTACGCGCGGCGGGCTGAGAAAAACTCCCTCAATAATGCCGCGGAATCGGTCTCACCGATGCCGCCGTAAATTTCAGGACGATGGAAACAACTCGGTTGTGCGAATATGCGCGGGCCATGCTCCACGCCGCCACCCTTCTGATCGGAAGCCCCGAAATAGATCCGGCGCAACCGCGCAAAAGAGATAGCCTGCGCGCACATCGGGCACGGCTCCAGCGTCACATATAGATCGCAGCCGACGAGCCGCGGCTCGTCGCGTAATTTTGCCGCCTCGCGGATAACGATCATCTCGGCATGACCGGTAGGATCGCGATCGGCTTCCGTTCGGTTGCCTGCCTCCGCCAGCATCTCGCCCGTCAAGCCATCCACGAGCACCGCGCCTACAGGCACTTCGCCACGGTCAGCAGCCGCGCGCGCCAGCGCCAGCGCGCGGCGCATATGAACGGAGTTGGACAGGTCAGGTCTGATCGTCATGGCCGCACATTGTAAGCCGTGCTCGTGACGGTCAAGACGGGTTGCATCTTCTCTACCTATTTTTCGTCGGGCCGATAACAATTTACGCGAACATCGAGCCCCGCCCAGAAGGGTGGGGTGTTCCTCCTTAGCTAGCGCCGGATTTCGCCTGGTTGTGCCTTCGGAGCGTCTACGCTGTTCGATCAGCCCGTAGCGTTTCTGCAAATCGCTGTCTCATGAAATCTAAAGCGACAGCATTGAAACCGGATGGCTGCGATTGCAGCCATCACAGCGGTTATTTCTCGATTGCCGACAGCGATTTAAGAACAGCCATACCGTAATAAGGAAAGTCAGGTTCGCACCGCTTCCTTTCCCTAAAACCCGTTTCGAGCTGGGCAACTCCGTCCTCTGGACTAAGAAGCTAGGTCAGGTCATCCCCTAGTACGAATAATTATCAATCTGTACTTCCGCACATCTGCCGACGGCGGTAGGACCGAAAGGGGCCGCAATCGAAGCAAGAGCCCCCCCTAAAGATATCTGGCAATGCCCTGAAAGGTGGCCGGCAGCGCATTCGAAACATGCAACCCTCTTCTCAATTTAACCGATCGGCGTTTATTCGTGCAGATTCTTGCAGCCTACGAAGGCTGGGCGCGCTTTTGCTACTACGATTTCCTGTGGCTCGCCGACATTGCCTAATTGATCGAACAAACCGACGACAGTTACGCGGTCATGTGCATTCATCACAACCACCAGCCGTAGTAAAATTACAAGATGGGCGGTCGCAAGCAGGCACTGTATCCGCGCAAGAACTGGTCCTCTATGATCCTTTAAAATTGCGGCCATCCAGCGAACCGGTCTTCGACGCCAGAACCTGCCAATACGCAGACCGGCAAGCGCGTACATCGGTTCGCGTGGCCAAACGATGAGTTGATTAGCGAAGTATCGGAGACATGGAACTGGCTCGAAGCATGAAACGAGATGCCGGACAATGGACATCCGAACGTGGCGCATTACACCAGAGGCAGTCCGCGGTTCGAGGACTGGTAGGACGTCGACTTCGGCGACCTGTGGCTCACGGAAGAAGCGGAGCTTCTCGCCCCGAACTGAGGCGGCGGCCGTGAAGCCCCCCGTTATTGGCGTTACACTCGACTCCGAGGGCCCCGGCGGCTATTCGAAATTCCCTTGGTACGCAGTTCGCGTGAACTACGCGGGAGCGGTAACGCGGGCGGGCGGCCTGCCGATCATGCTGCCGCACGAGGTTAGCCAGGTTGACACCTATCTCGACGAGATCGACGGCCTGATCGTTACCGGTGGTGCCTTTGACGTGGACCCGGCGCTGTTCGGAGCGGAAGCGCGGCATCCGTCGGTCGTTCTCAAATCCCAGCGCACGGACTTCGAATGGGGCGTCACGCAGGGCGCGCTCGACCGCGACATGCCGGTTCTCGGTATTTGCGGCGGCCAGCAGTTGATGAACGTTGTGCTCGGTGGCACGCTGATCCAGCACATCCCCGACGAGATAGACGATCCGCTCGCCCACGAACAGCTCAACCCACGCGACGAGCCAGGTCACGACGTGGTCGTTAGAGAGGGTACCCTACTCCATCGCATCGCGGGCGCGACGAAACTCTCGGTGAATTCCGCCCACCACCAAGCGGTCAAGGACGTCGGCGACGGCGTGTTGATCGACGCGGTCGCGTCCGACGGCGTCATCGAAGGCATCGAGGCGCCGGCGCGCCGATTTTGCCTCGGCGTGCAATGGCATCCAGAATTCTCCATCGACCCGGCCGACGAGAAGATCTTCGACGCCTTCATAGCGGAAGCTTCGCGTGGCCGATGACATCGAGATGAGCGAGACCGGCGGCCGCGAGCGGATCGCCAAGCGCCTGTCGCGGGCGGGAGTCTGCTCTCGGCGCGAGGCCGAGCGCTGGGTCGCCGACGGGCGGATCATCGTCGACGGTCACAAGATTTCCGAGCCGGGCACGCTAGTCGACGGAAGTTCCGACATCCGCGTCGACGGTAAGCCTATAGCAGCGCCGCAGGCAACGTGGCTGTGGCGCTATCACAAGCCGGCCGGGCTGATCTGCTCCAACAAAGATCCGCAGGGCCGCCCAACGATATTCGACAAGCTTCCTAAGCACCTGCCGCGAGTGATGACCGTCGGCCGCCTCGACTACGATTCCGAGGGGCTGCTGCTTCTGACCAACGACGGGGGGCTTGCCCGAAAGCTAGAACTGCCTGCCACTGGCTGGGTGCGGCGCTACCGGATACGCGTCTACAAGACACCGACCCGGGACGACTTCGCGAAACTCGCCAAGGGCTTGACGATCGACGGCGTGACCTACGGACCAGTCGAGGCCTCAGTCGACAGCGCCAAGGGGGCGAACGCCTGGCTTACGGTCGCCCTGCAGGAGGGCAAGAACCGGGAGATCCGCCGGCTGTTCGACCATCTCGGATACCCCGTGAACCGGCTGATACGGATCGCCTATGGACCTTTTCAGCTCGGCAAGATGCCTCGCGGCGCGGTGGAAAAAGTACCCGAGCGCGTCCTGCGCGACCAGCTCGGCGCAAAAGACAGTATCGGACGGCAGATGAATGCGAATCGTCGCGGGCACGCATAAGGGTCGGCGCATCGACGTGCCCGCAGGCCACGGCGTCCGCCCGACCTCGGACCGCGTGCGTGAATCGCTCTTCAACATCTTAGAGCACCGAGACTGGGGGGGCGGTGGCCGGTCCGCCGTCCTTGACGCTATCGTCCTCGACGCATTCTGCGGGACCGGCGCGCTGGGGTTGGAGGCGCTGAGCCGCGGCGCAGCGCATGCCACTCTAATGGATAATTCCCGAGACGCTCTCGCGGCATGCCGAACCAATGTAGCTGTGCTCGGCGAGAATGCGCACTGCGATATCCTGCATGGTGACGCTCTCAATCCCATCCGCCCGCGCACGCCCTGTACAATGGTCCTGATGGACCCTCCCTATCGGAGCGCCCTCGCCGCGCCGGCGATAGCGGCACTCGACGCGGCGGGCTGGATCGCGGCGGGTGCTGTCTGCGTCGTCGAGACAGGCGCGAAGGAAGACGTTGAGACACCCCAAGGTTTCGAACTTCTCGATGCCCGCAAGTATGGCGCGGCACGCGTTACGTTCATGAGAAAAGCAGCATAGAGATCATTTTCTCTTTCCCCTTACCGCCCGCGCGGATGCTGCCCGTGCATGAACGTTTTATAGCCTCAACCCCGGCGACTACGGCTCAGTCAGACGCACTGGCGAGGACCGCGCTCCGCATCGCCCAGTTCAGATACTGGGGTATCGGGCTCGGCACGGAACGATTGCTCACGTTTCGCGGCGGCATGGATGGAACCGGCGTTTGGGCTGGTTCCGTCGTAGGGCTCTCAACAGCGATCCTGCCGCTATTACGGATCAGAGCGCAGAAACAGCTGGGTTACCTAATGCTTGAAGTATCGGATCCGTCTTAGCTGGAAGCGCGCCGGCTCTCTCCCCCTCCGTAAATAGCTTCAACGCCGGCCGAACAACCTCTCGATTTCGGCAAGGCCGAGTTCCACATAGGTTGGCCGGCCGTGATTGCACTGGCCGGAATGGGGCGTCGCCTCCATCTCGCGGAGCAGCGCGTTCATTTCGTCAGGCGTGAGCCGACGGCCCGCGCGGATGCTGCCGTGGCACGCCATCGTTGAGCACACCTCTTCTAGCCGTTCGCGGAGTGCAAGGCCGGCGCCGTACTCCTCAATATCGTCGGCAAGGTCTCTCAGCAAACCGGCAATGTCGGCCTGGCCGAGCAGCGCGGGCGCCTCCCGCACGACGACCGCACCGGGCCCGAACCGCTCGACGGAAAGGCCGAGTTCCCCGAATTCGATGGCACGGGCGCAGATCCGCTCCGCCGCCGCCTCGCCGAGCTCGACAACTTCCGGGATCAGCAGCCCCTGACGCTTCACGCCGCCGTTGGACAGTGCCGCCTTTATCCTTTCGTAGACCAGTCGCTCGTGCGCGGCGTGCTGATCGACGATGACGATCCCCGTTTCGGTCTGAGCAACGATATAGGTCTCGTGAAGCTGCGCCCGGGCCGCGCCGAGTGGGTAGGACACCGTGGGAGGGCTCTCCTCACCGAGCCCCGCCCCCGGCGCGGACGGCGGCGCAGAAGGCCGGAGGAAACTGTCGAAGGACGGCATCCGCTCGTCGGGAGCCTGAAAGGCCGCCACGGAATCCGCGAGGCTCGGCACGAAGTGCTGCTGGCGCCGCCAGGCGCCGCCGCCGGGCTGGAAAGCCCCCAGCGCTGCCGAGGCTAACGTTGTGGAGGCCCGATGGCCGGAGGCTGCGAGCGCATGGCGCAGCCCGCCGACGATCAGGCCGCGGACGAGACCCGCATCCCGAAACCGCACCTCCGCCTTGGCAGGGTGCACGTTTACATCGACCGCCTCGGGCCGTACATCGAGAAACAGCGCGACCATGGGATGACGGTCACGCGCGAGGAAATCCTGATAGGCTCCCCGCACCGCTCCGACCAGCAGGCGGTCCTGAACGGGCCGGCCGTTAACGAAAAGATACTGGGCACGGGCGTTACCGCGATTGAGCGTCGGCACTCCGGCATAGCCGGTCAGCCGGATACCCTCGCGCTCGGCGGCGACGGAAACGGCGTTCTCCGCGAACTCGCGCCCCATCACGTCGGCGAGCCGGTCGAGACGAGCGGTCAGCAGGTCGCCCTGCGCCGGGCGGTAGCGGAACCGCGTGCGGTCCTCGTCCGACAGAGAGAACGAGACGTGCGGATGCGCCATCGCGAGGCGGCGGATCGAATCGGCCGCGTAGTCGACCTCGGTCCGGTTCGTCTTGAGGAATTTGAGTCGCGCCGGCGTCGCGTAGAAAAGATCGCGGACCTCGACCCGCGTGCCGCCGTTCAGCGCCGCGGGACGCACGGATTGCTTTCGCCCGCCGTCGACAGTGATCGAATACGCATCCGCCGCGCCCTCAGCCCGGCTGGAAATCGTTAGACGCGCGACCGCGCCGACCGACGGCAGCGCCTCGCCGCGGAACCCGAGGGTCCTTATGTCGACGAGATCGTCGTCGGGCAGCTTCGAGGTTGCATGCCGCTCAACCGCGAGCTCGAGCTCGTCGGCCGTCATCCCCCGACCGTCGTCGGCAACCGCGATCAGCACGCGCCCGGCGTCTTCGAGCATCACGTCGATATGGCGTGCGCCGGCATCGATGGCGTTCTCGACGAGTTCTTTCACAGCGGCCGCCGGCCGCTCGATCACCTCGCCCGCCGCGATACGGTTGACCAGCGTTTCGGGAAGTAGCCTGAGGCCGCTCATGGCGCCCCGCTCTGCAATGGGTTTTCGGTCATTCTGCGCGTCCTGATCCAATTTAGGACATGGCGCCGAATCAGGCTAAGGCGGCGTGGGCGCGTCGGCGATATGTTTGTGGATAAATCGTCCTCAGGGTATGGCTGCGATGCCCTGCGGCTTTCCGACGACGACCACCGTCAGCTTGTCGGCATCGAAAACCTCACGCGCGACCCGATTAGCCTCTTCAAGCGTCACGGCGTTTATGATCTCGGCGCGGCGCGACAAGTAGCCGATGTCGAGCCCCGACAGCTGCACACCGACGAGCGTGTTAGCGATCCCCCGGCTGGATCCGAGACGGAGCGGGAATGAGCCGTTCATATAATCCTTAACTTCCGCGAGTTCTCTCGCGCTGATCCCCTTTTCGGCGACCTTGCGCCACTCGGCCCTGATGACTTTGAGCGACTCTCCGGCCCGCGCGTTCTGGGTTGCTGTACCTCCGGCAACGATTGCGGAGTGCTCCATCGGGTTCAGATAGGCAGAGACAGAATAGGCGAGCCCGCGTTTTTCCCGAACTTCCTCGTACAGGCGCGAGCTAAGCCCGCCCCCGCCGAGCACTTGCATGACCATTGTCGCTGCGTACCAGTCGGGGTTCGATCTCTTGATCCCGGCATGGCCGAGAATGATCAGGCTCTGGGGAATCCGTCTCTCGATGACCTTCGTAATCCCCGCCCCCTTGGGCACGATCTCCGAGACCGCGAAGCGCTTGCCGATCGCGGGCAGAGCGCCGAACAGCTCGTCGATACGCGTCCGAAGCTCGGCCTCTGAAATATCACCGACAACGCCGATAATCAGGCGGTCGCGGCTGAATCTCTCAGCGACGAACGCACGAAGATCTGCTACGGCAATCTCTGAGACACTCTTCGCCGTTCCCTCCGTCGGACGGGCGTAGGGATGACCGGCAAAGACTATACTTCGCCATGCATCACCGCCGATACGGCGCGGGTTTTCCGCCTGGCGCTTTAATCCCGCAAGAATTTGACCGCGGACACGTTCGACCGGCTCAGCATCGAAGCGCGGGGCGTTGATCGCGACCCGCATCAGCTGGAAAGCGCGGTCGCGCTCGGCAGACAGCGTGCGCAAGCGGCCAAAGAAATGATCACGGCCGGCATCGAAGGATATCTGCGCGGCGATCTCCTCTACGGCGCGCTGGTAGTTCTGTGACGCGAGATCGCCAGCTCCCTCGTCGAGTAGGCCGGTCACCATTTCCGCGAGCCCCTCTTTGCCAGAGGGATCGGTAGCAGCACCGGCACCGCGAAACGCGAAGCTCAGCGCGACGACGGGTATGGACTTGTCGGGAACGAACCACGCCTCGATACCCTTGTCGGACACCAGGCGGCGGACATCTATCGCATGGGCGCTGACGGGAACGAGGATAAATACCGCAAAGACGAATGCCGCAATACGCCGAGTCATGGGCCTTTCTCCGGCAAGAGAATGCTCGTCACGGACCGGCGTTTGTCGAGCAAGATGCGAGCCGCCTCCATGACCTGGTCGGGCGTGATGGCAGAGATACGCTCGGGCCAGCTCTCGACGTCTTCGACGGTCTGGCCCTGGGTGAACGCCTGTCCGAATGCCATCGGGCCCGCGCGCAGGCCATCGCGAGCGTAGATGGCACTCGCTATGATTAGTCTTTTCGCTCGTTCGATGTCTTCCGACTTGAACCCCTCGCGGACGGCTGCCGCAAGCTCTTGGAGGACCGCCTTCTCGAGCGCATCGATATCGCCGTCCGCCGTCGGGCTCGCGAATATGCCGAACTCCGCGTAATCTAGCCCGTCACCCGCATACCAGGCCCGGACGTTAGATGCGATGCCTCGCTCGACGACCAGCGTGCGGTACAGCCGGCTGGTGGATCCCCCGCCCAGAACCTGCGACAGGACTTCGAGGGCGTAGGCGCGCTCTTTCTCAGCGGTCGCGAAGCTGGGCGCAAGATAGACCCGCGACCAGGCAGGCTGGCGTACCTGCTCGCTTTCCAAGATAACGCGGCGCTGCGCGCGCTGCGGCGGCTCCTTCGGACGGACGCGGGCGGGAATCATACGACGTGGAACGGGCCCATAATATTTCTCTGCGAGCGCGCGAACATGCTCGGCGGTGACGTCGCCTGCGACGATGAGCATCGCGTTGTTCGGCGCATAGTGCTTACGATAGAAGGCCAGTGCCTTTTCGGTCGTCAGCGCCTGTATCTCGCTCATCCAGCCGATGACGGGGCGACCGTATGGGTGGTTGAGATACAGTATTCGGTTGCGTTGTTCGCCGAGCTGAGCGGCAGGGCTGTTATCGGTTCGCGTCCGGCGCTCCTCAAGGACAACATCGCGCTCGGGCATTACGACCTCGTCACTGAGGACCAGATTCTGCATCCGGTCCGCCTCGAGCTTCATGACCATTTCGATCTCGTGTGCCGCAACAGTCTGGTAGTAGGCGGTGTAATCGTGGCTAGTAAAGGCGTTCTCTCGGCCGCCGATCCGCGCGATCTTACGGGAGAACTCGCCGGGCTTGACGGTCTTGGTGCCCTTGAACAGAAGGTGTTCGAGGAAATGCGCAAGGCCGGATTCGCCAGGTTTCTCGTCGGCGGCGCCGACGCGGTACCACACCATCTGCATCGCGATCGGCGCGCGATGGTTCTCGATCACGACGACTTTTAGCCCGTTTTCGAGCTCAAAAGTCTTAGGTGAGAAAACCGCGGCCTGCGCGGCGGGAACGAAAGCCGGTGCGGTTGTCAGAACCAGGGCTGCAACGCCGATGGCCAACCGCAAGCGGCGCAACGCCTGGGTTACGCTGGAAGTCGCGGCATTAGCTCGTAATGACGCGGACATTGTATCGCTCCATCTGAGTTTCATGAGCGTCTGGCCGGATTTCGGATCGATGCCGACCCTCCAACGAGGTGGGGTTTACGCACCCGCACGGCAAGTCCCATCGCGTTAAAATCGCGCTTATTTGATAATGCCCTCGAGCCAGCCCTTCGGCTTGCGCTCGATCCGCAGAGTCCGCCCCGTGGTCGGGGAGTTCCCTAGCGCGGCATTCTCCTGCAGTCGCTTGGCCTCTTGCCTAGCATCCACGATTTCGCCCGGCTTCGGACGTTTATTCCAAAATAGGAGCGTATCGACAAAGCGTTCGTCCTGGTTTGCCAGGATCGACGACTCTCGGTCGATGGCCGCACGGATTGCCGGATCGACCTCTGTCGCGCCAGCCTTCGCGAGAAGCGCCGTCTCTGCCCGCGATGCGCCCGGCGGTAGGCTGGAGCGCTTAACGGAGCCCGCCCGCGCGGCCAGGACGGTCTGCGCACTATCACGCACTTCCTGCTCCTGCGGCCGCGGCGCGCCAGGTTGCGGCGGCCGCAGACCGTAATCAGGCGGCAATGTCAGGGGCGCACGGGTTACGACGGCGAATTCGTCGGGCGACCGCTTGGTTATACCGACAGCGTCGCGCATACTCTCGCAGCCCGCAAGCGCTGTCAGCGCGGCCATGGCAATAGCCACCGCAAACACCGGCCGTTTCGGAGATTTCACTGTCATATTACCCGTCCCGTTTCAGGACTTAAATTTATGGTCGCGCCGGTGCCCAATCAACCCGTCGAAAACGAGCATCCCGACACCGACGGTGATCGCGATATCCGCGACATTGAACGCAGGCCAATGGTAGCCCACTGCATGAAAATCAAGAAAGTCGGCAACCGCGCCGAAGCGGAGCCGGTCAACTACGTTTCCCAGCGCGCCACCGATCACGGCGCCGAGCGCAAGCGCCAGCCAACCTGTCGTCGCCTTGCGCAACCAAAGAAACAGGACGATACAGATGACCGCTGCGATTGCGGAAAGTAGATATTGCGTCGAAGGCGATTCTGTCGCGAATAGGCCGAAACTAGCCCCCCTGTTCCAAACCATGACGACGTTGAAGAATGGCGCGACCTCAATCGTCCGGGGCGGGTCCATTAGATCGTAGACGATCCATAACTTGGACAGCTGATCGACGATTAGCACCACGAGAGAGGTCATGAAACCGAAACGGATCACACTCTCGGTCCTCAGTCCGGCGGCCGGCGGAAATCGCTGTCCGCGATACTTTCGAGCAATGCCCGAGCATCATGGGAATCCAGCGCGATCTGTTCGCGCAGCTGAGCGATTCCGTCGAATTTCTTCTCGGGGCGAATGTATTCGACGAGCGCCACCCGAAGAAGCTTGTCGTAGATGTCGTCGGTAAAATCAAAGATGTATACCTCGACGTTGACGTCTTCTTTGCCGAAGGTGGGCCGCCGCCCAACATTGGCGCAGCCCGGATGCCACGTCGTCACCCCGCCTTCCTCGATCCCGGCCCAGACGGCGTAGACGCCCAGCGCCGGCTCAACATAGTCCTCCAGCGCGACATTCGCCGTCGGAAATCCGATTTGGCGACCGCGCTGGTCGCCCTTGATTACCCGGCCCTCGATCTCCCACGGCCGGCCGAGTAGCCGCGCCGCGCCGAGCGGGTTGCCGTCTGCGAGGCAGTTCCGGATATTGGTCGATGAATAAACTGTTTCGCTGGTATCTCTCACCGGTTCGATCGCGGAGAACCCGAAGCCCCCGGCACGCGCGCGCTCGCGGAGATAATCTACGGTCCCCTGCCTGCCGGCGCCGAAGACAAAGTCGTAGCCGACGGTCACGTGACGGGCCTCAAAGCCGCCAGTAACGAACGTATCGACGAAGGCGTCGTGCGACAGCTTGGACGTCTCGATGTCGAAATAGACTACCAGCAAATTGTCTACGCCGATCGCCCCGAGCCGTCGCACCTTGCTGTGCAGTGGCGTGAGCTGGAACGGGGGTTCTTCGGGGCGGAAAAAACGCCGCGGGTGCGGCTCGAACGTGATGACAGAGAGCGACGTCCCCAAGTCCGCTGCATGCGCTGCCGCCTCGGAGATCACCGCCTGGTGGCCGAGATGGACGCCGTCGAAATTACCGATGGCTACGCAGGTCCCTCGGACGAAGTCCGGCAAGCCCGCAACATGTCTGAATATACGCATAGCGGCGGTCTTCGTACCCACCGCTTCTGGGCAAGTCAAACCAATACCGCGCTGCGCGATGAACGCGGTTCAACCCTATTTCCGCTGGTTCGGCACCCAGAGGGTCGCCGTGCCGTCGATCACGACCTTTTCGCCAATCGAGCAGACCGCCTCGCAGACGACCTTGTTTGTTTCCGGCTCGATTTCCTTGATCGTGATGCGGGTCTGGACGGTATCGCCGATGCGCACCGGCGCGCGGAAATTGAGGTTCTGGTTAAGGTAGGCGCAGCCCGGGCCGGGCAACTTGGTCCCGAGAACTGCGGAGATATAGCCGCAGGTCAGCATGCCATGAGCGATCCGGCCCTTGAAGACAGTCTCCTTGGCGAATTCCTCGTTCACGTGGAGCGGATTGTCGTCGCCCGATATTTGTGAATACTGGACAATATCCGTTTCGGTGACCGTCCGCACATAGACCGCCGTCTGGCCGGTTTTGAGCTCTTCTATGTAGTGCCCGCGCAGCTCTTCCATAGTTGCGACGATGGCGGCTGGTCTGACTTGCTGGTCCATATTTAGATCCATTGGCGATTGAACTGCAGTGGATTATTGCGTCGCAACAATCCGCTATTGCGATGCAATATAACGATTTCACCACTTTCCGGCAACAAATTCTGATGCACCGCAGCATCGCTTGATTAACGGCAGCTTAGGTTCGCTTCGAATAGTTCCGCAATACGCTTCCCCTCCCTCAATCCCCTCAGAGTCCCCAAACTCCGGCAATCTGCCGAGATTACGATG
Source organism: Alphaproteobacteria bacterium (assembly GCA_038131485.1). GTDB lineage: Bacteria > Pseudomonadota > Alphaproteobacteria > MPNO01 > UBA830 > JAYQUR01. Next base: position 1,042,217 of record JAYPPO010000002.1, on the reverse strand, counting down.
AGCCACGGATCCGTTTAAATGGGACGCCACGACCAGGCCCTTTATCTCGCGAAAAAGCTCGGCGGTAACCGCGTGATGTCCGAAGAAGCGGGCCAGCCCGCCCTGCCGGCGGCAGAATAGCGTCGATACTTGCCCGCGGTCCGTCACGGGCGGCATACTCCCGAAATGATCGTCCTTTTCACCGACTTTGGCGAAGTCGGCCCCTATGTGGGCCAGGTCAAGGCGGTACTCGAACGGGACGCGCCCGGCATCCCCGTCATCGACCTGCTGCAAAACGCGCCTATGTTCCAGGCGCGCGCCTCTGCCTATCTCCTTGCATCGCTGGTCAACGTCTTCCCGACGGACGCGATTTTCCTGTGCGTCGTCGACCCCGGCGTCGGCGGCGGCCGCGCGCCGGCTATTGTTGAAGCTGACGGACGCCGTTTCGTCGGTCCTGACAACGGCCTTTTCGAGCTCGTCTTGCGGCGCGCCACCGAAACCTCTTTCCGGCACATCACGTGGCAGCCGGAGGGAATGTCTGCGAGCTTTCATGGCCGGGACCTGTTCGGACCCGTTGCAGCCAGGCTGGCGCGCGGCGACACGGTGGAATCCGAAGAGCGACCGGTTGAAGAGGTCAGACGGCCTCACTGGCCCGACGAGCTCTATGAAGTGATCTATTTCGACACCTTCGGCAACGCTATGACCGGAGTTCGCGCAAAGTCGGTTCCCATCGACGCGAAATTGTCGGTAAATGGCCGATCACTCTACCGGTCCCGAACCTTCTGCGACAACCCGGAAGGCAACGCATTTTGGTACGAGAACTCGTCCGGTCTGGTCGAGTTCGCGGTCAACCAGGGCGACGCCCGCGCCGAGCTCGGCGTGAAGATCGGCTCGCCCTTCATCATCGAGACCGGCACTGACACCGCGTGACACCGCGCCCGATACGAAAGACCCGACCGACACATGGACCAGCTAATCAACGATCCTGTTTTTGCGGGGTTCGCCATTGGGGCGACCCTGCTCGCCGGCCTGTCCAAGGGCGGTTTCGGCGGCGGACTAGGCTTTATAGGCGTGCTCGGCCTCGCGCAGGTCTCGTCGCCGGTCACCGCCGTCGCGATCATGCTGCCGATCCTGTGCATCATGGACATCATCGGCGCGTGGGCCTACCGAAAGGACTGGGACCGGCCAAGCATGAAGGTCCTTGGGATCGGCTGCGTCGTCGGCACGCTCATCGGCATGTTCACCTTCCGCTGGCTGAATGATCAGCTCATCCAGCTCATGGTTGGCGTCATCGCCATCGCGTTCTTCATAGATTTCTTCCGGTCGGGCGGAGAGAAAGCCGCAGCGCGCGTCTATTCGCAGCCGATCGGCTACGTGCTCGGCACCATCGCGGGCTTCACCAGCTTCGTAATCCATGCTGGCCTGCCGCCAGTCGCAATGTATCTGCTGCCGCAGCGGCTTGATAAGCGCATCCATGTCGGAACGATCGTAATCCTGTTTTTCTTTATCAACTATCTGAAGATTGTGCCGTACTGGTGGCTCGGTCTGTTCACGACGCCGAACCTGTCGACCGCGCTGGTGCTCATGCCGCTTGCACCCATAGGCATGCTGCTCGGTATCAAGTTCAACTACCTGATCCCCCAGAAGGTCTTCATGCGGATCAGTTATTCAATCCTATTCCTGCTCGGTCTCAAGATGATGTACGAGGGTATGTCGCCTTGGTTCTCTTAAATGGCGTCAAATTTCTGCTATCAAGGCAGCGGCCGCCGCTGCGGGGTCGGGCACCGACACGATCGCGCCGATGACGCCGATCCCCGCCGCGCCCGCCGCCATGCAGACGGCAGCATTTTCCGAGGTAACGCCACCCAGTGCGATCACCGGGCAGGACGTCTCGCAAACGGCAGCAGCCAGTTCCTCAACGCCTTCGCCCACCGCTGGGCCGTAACCCGGCTTGCTGAGGCTCGAAAAGACCGGCCCGAAGGTCACGTAGTCAGCGCCGGCGGCGACCGCGTGGCGCAGTTCCTCGAGCGTATGGGTCGACACGCCGGTCAGCAGGCCGTCGCGTTCTTCGATCATGGACAATCCCTGAGGCAGGTGAAGGCCTTGCGCGCCCGCCATCCGCGCGGCCGCCGCATCAGCGCTTACGCTGACGAGCGCGCCGTAGGGCAATGCGATTTCCACAATGTCGGCGACAAGCGCCGCAAGCTCAGCGGTCGGGAGGTCCTTTTCGCGCACCAACACCCAGCGGCAGCCGCCATCGAAGGCGGCGCGGACAACGTCCAGGAGCGGCATTCTCGCCGCGGTTCGGTCGGTGATAAGTAGAACCGGCGGGTCGGGGAGTTTCACCCGCCGATAATGCCGTCTTCGGGCGTCGATGCGGTGGCGTAGAGACGCTTTGGGATGCGGCCCGCCTCAAAAGCGTAGCGACCGGCCTCGATGCCGAGGCGCATGGCGCGGGCCATCTTGACCGGGTCGCGGGCCCCAGCGACCGCCGTGTTCAACAGGATCCCGTCGCAGCCGATCTCCATCGCCACTGCAGCATCTGACGCGGTACCAACCCCGGCATCGACGATGATCGGCACTGAGCATTGATCTCGGATTATGCGGAGATTGTAAGGATTGCGGATGCCCATGCCCGAACCGATCGGCGCGCCGAGCGGCATCACCGCTGCGCAGCCGATGTCTTCAAGCTTCTTGCAGGTAATCGGATCATCGTTGCAGTAGGGCAGCACGATGAAGCCGTCATTGACGAGCTGGTCGGCGGCGTCGAGCAAATGCTCGACGTCTGGGAACAGCGTCTCTTCGTCGCCAATCACCTCGAGCTTAACCCAGTTGGTGCCCAGCGCCTCGCGGGCGAGCTGCGCGGTCAGCACCGCGTCACGAGCCGTGAAGCAACCTGCGGTGTTTGGCAGCAGGTGATAGTTGTCGCCGAGCGCGTCGTATAGCCCCGCGCCGCCGCCATCGAGACTGACCCGGCGGACCGCTACGGTCACGATCTCCGCCCCGCTGGCCTCCAGCGCATCCAGCATGACCTGCTGGTTCGGGTAGCGCGACGTGCCGATCATAAGGCGCGACCGGAACGTCTTGCCAGCGATCGTCATGCCGTGGGAGTCGGCGGTTCGTGCATCGTCCATTGTCAGCCTCCGCGTACGATATAGACGATTTCGACCTCATCGCCCTGCGCCAGCCGCGTCGCGCCCCAGTCGTCGCGCGGCAGCACCGCGCCGTTGAGGGCGACCGCGACCCCGGACTGGCCGGCCGCGACGTCGAATTCGCCGAGCAAGTCTACCATCGACTGGTCCTTCCAGTCGCGTGCCTCGCCGTTGACTTTAATCGAGCCGTTCATGCAAGCCCCTCCCTTTGCCGCGCTGGCGCGGCGAACCTCTCGGGACCGAACGGCCGCACCGACTCCCGCGTCTCGCCGCGAAGAACAAGACCGGAAATGGCGTCCGCCGTGACCGGCGCCAGCAGGATGCCGTTCCGGTGATGGCCGGTGGCGATGACGAGGCCCGGAATGTCAGACGCACCCAGGATCGGCGCATCGTCGCGACTGGCTGGCCGCAGACCCGCCCAGGTCTCGATCACCGGCAGGTCGTAGATGCCGGGAAGCGTTTCCCACGCGTGGCGCGTCAGCTCGTAGAGGCCGCCCGCCGTCATCTGCGTATCGAAGCCCATCTCCTCTACGGTAGCGCCGATCACCAGCCGGCCGTCCCTGCGCGGCACGATATAGATATCGGGGCCCCAGACTACGTGCTCGACAAGCGGCGCGGCCGGGTCCATCTGCAGCGCTATCATCTGGCCCTTTAGCGGGCGCACTGGCGGGCGCGACGGCTCCGGCAGGCCTGGCACGAGGCGCGACCACGCGCCAGCGGCAAGCACAACCGTCTCGGCGGCAATCTCGCGATCCGGTAGACGGATACCGACGGCACGACCACCCGACATTGCAATTTCGTCGACAGGGGTGTTCTCAATCAGCGTGCCGCCAGCCTCGAGATAGGCCGTCCGCAGCGCCTTGAACACAGCTCGGTTATCGACCTGGTGGTCGAGCGGGCTGTAGATGCCGCCGGTGACGGCGGGCGCGAGACCGGGCTCGCGCTTGCGCACAGCGCGGCCCGTCAGCCATTCGACGTCGAGCCCAAGGCTCTTCAGATAGGTATGGCGTTGTTCGAGAAACTCGTGGTCGTCGCGGTCCAGCGCGACGACGACGGTGCCTTCGGTGCGGTAACCGACGTCGATGCCGGACGCCGCTTCGAGTTCGGCGGCGAAACCGGCCCACATCGCCCGCGATTCCAGCAGCAGTGGCAGCAGCGCTTCCTCGCCGTGCTCAGCCTCGGCCTGCGGCGCCAGCATGCCGGCCGCCGCCCAGGTCGCGCCCTGCCCCGCCGTGGCGCTGTCGACGACCGTGACCTCGGCCCCAGCAGAGGCGAGCCGCCAGCCGATTCCCAGTCCGCAGATGCCGCTGCCGACGATGGCAAACAATTTTCGACTCCCCGCCAGCGGGGTGCGGTCCGGCCTGAATTACGAGGGTTTCATAATCCGGTGACCCTTCCCTACGCTGGCATGACCCAGTTCAGGTTCCACGGGTATGCTCTCAGACCGCTCCCCACCTCATCCGGCGGGCTTGGCCACCCCGAGTCACTTATGTCCCCAACGTGGGACCGTTTAAGAGAGCTGTCAAGCGGGTGAACCCGCCGATCAGCCGTCTTTGCGGGCCGCCAGTAGGTCCTTGATCTCGCGGATTTCCGCCCGCAGCATCTCGAACTCCTCGGCGCGCTGGCGGTGCTCGTCATGGACGACGGTGCTCATCTCTTCAACCGTCTCGTGCTGCTCACTCTCGTGCAAGGTCTGCATCGAATCGATGATGATGGCGATGAACAGGTTGAGGACCGTGAAGCTGGACAGGACGATGAAGGCTACGAACACGATCCACGCCCAGGAATATACCTCCATCACCGGGCGCACGATGCCCATCGACCAGCTTTCGAGCGTCATGATCTGGAACAGGCTGTACATCGAGGCGCCGATGGTACCGAACCAGTCGTCGAACGCGTTGCCGAACAGCTTCGTAGTAATGACCGCGAAAACGTAGAACACCAGCATCAGCAGCGCGCCGATAGCGCCAACGCCGGGCACCGCATGGAGTAGCGCGGCGACAATGCGGCGCAGGCGTGGCACAGCCGAGACCAGCCTAAGAACTCGCAGGACCCGGAGCGCGCGAAGGACCGAGAACGAATCGCTTGCCGGCGCCAGGGTGATAGCCACGACGATGAAGTCGAACACTCCCCACGGATCGCGGAAGAACCGGTGTCCATGCGCGAAGATGCGCAGCGCGATCTCGATCACGAAGACCGTGATGATGATCTTGTCGAAGACGTGCAATTCCCGGCCGATCCAGTCCATGATCGTCGGCGAGGTCTCGAAGCCGAGCGTCACCGCGTTGATCACGATGAGCGCCATGATCGCCTTCTGGAAGGTCGCGTTTTCCACGAAATCCCGCACCCGGGCGCGTAAACCCGTCTCTGCTGCCGCGCCGGTATGTAGCGTCATCATCAGCCCCATTACGTATGCATCCGGCGCTATGTAAGCGACGGGGTTCGAGATGACAATGGGCTCCGCGTAAGGAGCCGCAGCGCTTGACTCTTCGCCCACCCCAAAATAGAACAAAAAAAGAACATTTTTCTTTTTCAGTCAGTGGAACGACCATGCCGGAGCACATCGACAGCGCCAGGAACCGCTCCTTCCCCTCTCAAAACCGGGGAAACGGGCGGATTCCGGCGAGCCTCGAACGACTGCACAAGCATATCCGCCGCATCGAAAGCTACGGCGGCACGCTGGCTGAGGGAAACCGTCAGGTGCTGCCGTTCGGCATCGAAGAGATCGATTCCCGCCTGCCCGGCGGCGGGCTGGCGCGCGGCGCGCTGCACGAGGTGTTCGCGGCCGGCGAGGGAAGCGCTAACGCCGGCATCGCCACCGCCTTCTGCGCCTTGCTAGCCGGGCGGCTTGTCCACCAGCACGACGCAGACGGCGTTGCGGGCGGCATCCTATGGTGCGAGCGGCCGTGGACACTCGACGCCGGCGCGCTATATCCGCCGGCGCTGCTACCGTTCGGTATCGACCCGGCGCGCGTGCTCCTGGTCCGTGCGAGGCGCGACGACGACACGCTGTGGGCGATGGAGGAAGGGCTAAGGTGTCCGCATCTCGCCGCTGTCGTCGGCGAGGTCAGCGACATGTCGCTGACCGCTAGCCGGCGGCTGCAGCTCGCTGCTGGCGAGAGCGGCGTGGCTGCGCTGATGCTTCGGCCCCGTACCGACCGGCCCACCCCCAGCGCCGCCGCCAGCCGTTGGCGGCTCGGCGCAACGGCAAGATCTAGAGCTATGACCGGAATGACAGACTCAGCCCCGCCGGGGCTAGGTGCCGCACGCTGGCAAGCGGAGATGTTCCGCTGCCGCGGTGGCGCCGCCGCCAGCTGGACAATGGAATGGAATGATGAAACGGGTGATTTCTCTATGGCTTCCGTGGTTTGCAACGGACCGGCTGTGCCGGTTACGGCAGGACTGGCTGGATAGCCCACTCGCGCTGGTGCGCGAGCAGAGCGGCCGCCAGGTTCTACACGCGGTCAACGCGCCCGCCGTAAAGGCCGGTCTGTATGCCGGGCTGTCGCTCACCGACGCACGCGCGCTTCTGCCCGAGCTTAAGACCAGCGAGGCCGACGCAGAGGCCGAGACCCACGCGCTCGGCCGGCTCGCCGACTGGTGCAGCCGCTATAGCCCTTGGACAGCACCTGACCACGACGGCTCGGGCGCCCAGTTCGCCGGCGCAGGCTCTGTCTGGCTCGACGTGACCGGCTGCGCCCACCTGTTCGGCGGAGAGACGGCACTGATGCGTGACCTGATCGGGCGACTCGACGGACTCGGCTATGCCGCCTTCGCGGCGATCGCTGATACACCCGGCGCCGCCTGGGCTACCGTCCGCCATCTCCAAGAGGAACCGCCCGCCCGTCACTCGCGCCGCCGCAGGCGCTGGTATGTCGTCGGCCGAGGTAGGAGCCGCGACCTCCTCGCTGCGCTCCCAGTAGCCGGGCTGCGGCTGCCTGCCGAGACCGTCGCCGGGCTGCAAGCGATCGGGATGCGCTGCATCGGAGACCTAATGCCGATTCCGCGTGCGGCGCTCGCCGACCGCTTCGGCAGCGACGTCGCCGACCGGCTCGACCAGGCACTGGGCGAGCGGCCTGAACCGGTCTCTCCCCTGTCCCCCGCGAGCCCATGGACCGCGCTTGCAGCCTTTCCAGAACCCGTCGGCAAATTAGAGGACATCATCGAGGCCGTCCGCCGCCTCGCCACCGAGCTTACCAGCACGCTCGAAGCCGATGGGCGAGGCGCACGGCGCCTCGTCCTCGCCTTCTATCATCCGGATGGCAATATCGATAGGCTGGAGGCAGGCACCAGCCGGGCGAGCCGCAACGCCAGCAATCTCGCACGGCTGTTCACCGACCGGCTGGAGCGCATCGACGCGCCGTTCGGCATTGACGCACTGACGCTGACGGCAACTACCACCGAGAAACTGGAAGCCGCGCAGACCGCGCTCGACCGGCTTGGCACGGAAGGCGGTGAAAGCCTGCGTGACAACGCCGGCGTTGCCGCCCTCGCCGACCGGCTGGGCACGCGGCTCGGCAGCCGCAGCGTCGCCAGGCTCACCCTGCAGGAAAGCCATATCCCCGAGCGTGCGAGCGTCGCCGCCTCCGTCACCGCGAGCACGCACACCCGTCCGACCGCACCGTGGTGTGCCCGCGCTCTGCCTCGCCCGCGGCCGCTCCGTCTTCTCTCGCGACCGGAGGAAATCGAGGCGGTGGCGCCGGTGCCAGACGACCCGCCGGTGATGTTCCGCTGGCGCAAGCAGGTGTTCCGCATCGAGCGCGCCGACGGACCCGAGCGCATCGCACCCGAATGGTGGAACGACGGGCTCGGCGAGCCCCCCCCGGACGAGTCAGGGGTAGATGAAACCACCACCGATGAGAGCAAAACGGATCCCAGAGCGAACCCAATCCAAGACAGCGTCCGCGACTACTACCGCGTCGAGGACCGTAGCGGCCGGCGTTTCTGGGTCTACCGCGAAGGCGTCTACCGCCCAGGCAAGCAGCCTCTCTGGTACATGCACGGCGTGTTCGGCTGAATGACAGCCTACGCCGAGCTCGAGATCACTACCAATTTCTCTTTCCTGCGAAGCGCATCGCACCCGGAGGAGCTGGCGCAGACGGCAGCTGTGTTGGGGCTGTCGGCAGTGGCGGTGACCGATCGCAACACACTGGCCGGCGTCGTTCGCGCCCACGAGGCAGCGAAGAAGGCAGATATCCGGTTACTGGTCGGCGCCCGACTCGACCTCGCGGACGCGCCGTCGCTGCTGTGCTTCCCGACCGAGCGCGCCGCCTACGGCAGGCTATCGAAGCTGATCACGCTGGGCAGGCGACGCGCTCTCAAGGGCAACTGCGAACTCTATCTGCGCGACGTGTTCGAGCATGCAGACGGCCAGTTGTTCGTCTCGCTGCCGCCCAACAAACTGTCCAGCAGCTACACTGCGCACCTGGGTGCGCTGCGCGAGGTGTTTGGCCGCGACGTCTGGCTTGCTGGACGCTGCCGCTACGGCGGCAACGATGCGGCGCGACTGTGGGCGCTTGCGCAGCTCGGCACAGAGACACGCGTGCCGATGGTCGCGACCAACGACGTGCGCCTGCACCGTCCGGACCGTAAACCGCTGCTCGACGTGCTGAACTGCATCCGCGCAGGCTGCACCATAGATCAGGCGGGTTTCCGGCTGCAGGCCAATGCCGAGCGGCATCTGAAAACGCCGGAAGAAATGATGCGTCTGTTCCGTCGCCACCCCGAGGCGGTCATGCGCACGATGGAGATCACCGGACGCTGCACCTTCTCGCTCGACGAGTTACGCTACGAATATCCTGACGACGAGGCGCCACCAGGCACCACGCCGCAGGAGGAACTTGCACGCCTTTCCTGGCTGGGCGCGGCAAAGCGCTATCCGGACGGCATTCCGGACGGCGTGCGGACCCAAATAGACTACGAGCTGAAGCTGATCGGCGAGCTTTCGTACGCCCCCTATTTCCTGACCGTGCACGACATCGTCCGCTTTGCGCGCTCGCAGGGAATTCTGTGTCAGGGGCGCGGCTCAGCAGCTAATTCCACCGTCTGCTACTGCCTCGGTATCACGTCGGTCGATCCAGCGCGCATGGACCTTCTATTCGAGCGTTTCGTCTCGGCCGAGCGCAACGAGCCGCCCGATATCGACGTCGATTTCGAGCACGAGCGCCGCGAGGAGGTCATCCAGTACATCTATGAGAAATACGGCCGCGAGCGCGCCGGACTAGCGGCGACCGTCATCCACTACCGCTCGCGCATGGCAGTACGCGAAGTGGGCAAGGCGCTCGGCCTAAGCCAGGACACGATCGGCGCGCTCGCTGGCACCGTCTGGGGCTGGCGCTCCGACGGCATCGAGGATAGGCACATCCGCGAGACCGGGCTGGACCCGTCCGACGTGCGTCTCAGCCTCACGCTCCGCCTCGCCCGGGAGCTGACCGGTTTTCCACGTCACCTGTCGCAGCATGTCGGTGGCTTCGTCATCACCCGCGGCCCGCTATCCGAGATGGTGCCGGTCGCTAACGCGGCGATGGAAGACCGCACCACCATCGAGTGGGACAAGAACGACCTGGATGCGCTGGGCATTCTCAAGATCGACGTCCTCGGGCTCGGCATGCTGACCTGTATCCGAAAGGGCTTTGAGCTTATCGAGCGCCATTATGGCCGCTCTTACGATCTCGCCACCGTGCCCTCGGAAGACTCCGCAGTCTACGACATGCTGTGCGAGGCGGATTCTGTCGGCGTGTTCCAAGTCGAAAGCCGCGCCCAGATGACTATGCTGCCACGCCTGAAACCGCGCAATTTCTACGATCTCGCCATCGAGGTCGCGATAGTTCGGCCCGGTCCGATCCAGGGCGACATGGTCCATCCGTACCTACGGCGGCGGAACGGAGAAGAGATGGTAGAGTACCCATCGGAAGAGCTGCGCAACGTTCTCGGCAAGACGATGGGCGTTCCACTGTTTCAAGAGCAGGCTATGAAGATCGCCATTATCGCTGGCGGCTTCACCCCGTCCGAGGCCGACCAACTGCGCCGCGCTATGGCGACGTTCCGCCGCGTCGGCACGATCCACACTTTCCAAGACAAGCTGATCGAGGGCATGGCTGCCAACGGCTACGACCGTGAGTTCGCCGAGCGCTGCTTCCGCCAGATCGAGGGATTCGGCGAATACGGCTTTCCCGAGAGCCACGCTGCCAGTTTCGCCCTGCTAGTCTATGTCTCCGCCTGGCTCAAGAAACACTATCCGGACGTGTTTGCCGCGGCGATCCTGAACAGCCAGCCGATGGGCTTCTACGCGCCGGCGCAGCTCGTCCGAGACGCGCGGACCCACGGCATCGAGGTGCGCACAGTCGACGTCAATCACAGCTGCTGGGATAACACGCTGGAGCGCATCGGCGGCCGCCGCCACGCCTTGCGGCTTGGCTTCCGGCAGATCAAGGGGATGGCCAAGGAAGATGCGGAAGCGCTGGTCGCCGCGCGCGATACGCTCGGCCGGCCGTTTGACGAACCCGCCGAAATCCGCCGGGTCGCCCGCCTTTCACCCACTGCGCTCGAACGCCTTGCCGGGGCCGATGCGTACGGATCGATGGGGCTCAGTCGGCGCGCCGCGCTATGGGCCGTGCGCGCGCTGCCGCCGGCGCCGCTGCCACTGTTCGAGGCGGGCGAGAACCGCACCGATCCCAAGGTGACGCTGCCCAAGATGACCAGCGGCGAGGAGGTAACGCACGATTATGCGGCGCTGCGCCTGTCGCTCAAGACGCATCCGCTAGCCCTGCTTCGGGGAGAGCTCGCCGCGACCGGCACCGTACCGGCCGAAGGTCTGGCAAAAACGAAGGACGGCGCGCGCGTCACCGTCGCCGGGCTCGCGCTAGTCCGCCAGCGGCCCGGCACGGCGAGCGGCGTGATCTTCATCACGCTGGAGGACGAGACCGGCGTCGCCAACCTCATCGTCTGGCCGAAGACGTTCGAGAAATTCCGCCGCGTCATCATGGGCGCGCATCTGATCCGGGTGACCGGTAAACTGCAGCGCGAGGGGCTTGTCATCCACGTTATCGCTGATGCGATGGAGGACCTAACGCACTGGCTACGCGCGCTCGCCGGCCCAGACTTCAAAAACCAAATCCGCCACAAGGACGCCGACGCCGCCTACAAAAATAATCTCGCCCGTGCTGACGAGGTGAAAAGCACCGCACCCAACGCGCGCCAGCTTGCCACCCACAAGCTGTTCCCGTCACGAGACTTTCACTAACAAGAACGGGTGCTTGCCTGATCGTTTTTATGACGACGCCGGAGTTCTGTGAAATTATTTTCCTCAGCGAAGCGACGTCGGCAAAACCGTTGACCACAATATCGTCATCGCAGGCATCTAACGTCCTTCAGAAACCAAGCCCAGGCACATTGATCCGTTCGAACTTGCTGGGGTCGACACCCTCTTTCTCGACGTCGAACTGAAGTTCGACCTGGACACCATTAGGATCGAGGAAGAACATCTGGATCACCTTGTCGCCGGCAGCGAGCCGTTTGGCGTAGTCAATGCTGTTGTCGGAGAGCGTGTTCTCGAATGACGGAATGTCCTCAGCCCACAGCCCGATATGATCGAGCCCGTTGCCGGTACCTTCCGAAACGGTGCGCGGTTCCCCATCCGGATCGGACAGCGACAGATGAACTATCGGCACATCGCCGCAATACATCCAATAGCCGTGATTCGCAAACGGGGGACGCCAGCCTACCGAAAGGCCAACAATGTCCTTGTAGAAATCCTTGGTTTCCTCCATCAGCATCGTCCGGATATTGATGTGGTTCAATTCGGTTACAGCCATGTGGTTCTCCATATGCCACTGCTCACACACACAATCGAATATTGCTGTGCGGCATATTGCATTCTACGCTTAGAGTAACTCTTAAACGTGCAAAAAATTGAGGCAAGCCGATGGCCGAACGAATTTGGGATGAGTTTCTAACGGAACGCGACAAGGAAGTTTTCGGGACCGCCGGTTACGGCCAGAGAGCGGGTTTCGGTGAACGGCCGGTGCTGGTCGTCATCGACGTCAACTATCACTTCACTGGCGACAAGAGGGAGCCGATCCTGGATTCGATCAAGCGCTGGCCCAACTCATGCGGCGAGGAGGCTTGGGAAGCGCTGCCGCACATCAAATCCCTACTGGACTCAGCCCGTGCGAAAGGCATCCCTGTCATATACACGACCGGCGACCTCCGTCCCGATGGCTGGGACCGGGGTTCCTGGGCGTGGAAGAACAACCGAACCGGCGAGTGGAAGTCTGCACCCGAGCGTCAGACCAACCTCGACGGCAACGAGATCAACCATGAAATCGCGCCGATGCCGCAGGACATCGTTATCAAGAAGCTCAAGCCAAGCGCTTTCCACGGCACGCCTATGAGTTCATTCCTGAACAATTTCAAGGCGGACTCAATCATCATGGTCGGCACGACGACATCTGGCTGCGTCCGTGCCTCAACTATCGACGCGTTCAGCGAAAACTACCGCGTTACGCTGGCAGAGGAAGGTTGCTTCGATCGCAGCCAGGCGAGCCACGCGATTAATCTGTGCGACATGAACGCAAAATATGCCGACGTGGTCTCCACTGACGAAATCGTCGCGCATATCGAAAGCCTGCCGGACGGACTATTTGACCTGCCGCCCGGGAACACACCCTGACGGGCGCTACGCTACCGCGATAATCAGTGACAGGACCGCAATCCCCCATAAGGTAAGATTTCGGAACTGCGCATCAGAGGCATGCGCGAACAGACGCGTCCCAACCCAGCAAGCTAGCATGAACGGTACGAATAGGACCGCCGCAAGGACGAGCGTCTTGACCGAGATCAGCCCGCCAACGATGAACGTGATAACGGCACCCGTCTGCACCATCGCGCCGAAAGCAAGGAAATTGGCACGCTGTTCAGCCGCCGTGCCGGGTCCAGACAGCAAATAAAGAAAGACCGGCGGCCCGCCCATCGACACCGATCCAGTCACCAACCCAGCGAGCCCACCGACGCCAATGCGTACCGGTAACCCGCGCGGCCCGCAGTATCGCCATCCCGTAAGAAGCAACAGCGACAGCAGGATAGAGGTTCCCGCCACGATGCGACGCATTGTGTCTTCTTCCACGGTCAGAAGAATGTAGGCCCCGAGCGGTGCCATCGCCATCGAGGCGAGCCCCACGGGAAGCATCCTTTTCCAGTCCGCATGCGGCAGAGCACTTGGCATAACCTGCACGTTGCTGATCAGGTTCAGCAATATGATAATCGGCACTCCCTCGCGCGGGCCGAATAGTAGCGCCAAAACCGGCGCCGTGATGAAGTTTGCGCCGGCGCCGCCGTTGAAACCTCGCACCAGACCGGACGCAACGAAGGCTCCGATTATCGCCGCGAAATGCCAATAGGTAATGCCGTAGAGGATCATATAGACAACCGAGCGTACGTATTACTGGCGGCTCTCATGCAATTAATGTCGCAAAGCCGATCAGCAGCAGGAACAATAGCGCTATTCGACGAAACCCCTCCTCCGACGCGTGCTTGAAAAGGTTTTGGCCAATCCACATGCCCGCCATCAACGTCGGCATTACCGTCACGCAGATACCGACTATGGGCCACAGAATAAGCTCGCCGAGCCAGTACATCACTACAGCTACTAGCTGGACGAAGGTGAAATAGAGAATGATCGCAGCGCGATTTTGTGCCGCGCTGAACGGACCAGCCATCAGAAACGTCACGACGGGCGGCCCGCCAATCGTCGTAGCGCCGGTAATTACGCCGCCGATAACGCCGACCACAGCCATGATCCACGCGTTGATCTTTCCGGTGTACCGCCAACCGCGCAACATCATGATCGCGAAGAGAATGATAAGTACGGAAATAGCCTTGCGAAGCAGGTCCGAATCCTGCGTTACAAGCACCCAGGCGCCGAAGGGGATCGCTAGGCTTCCAGCAACCGACAGCGGGATCACCCTACCCCATTCGCAATCCCGCAACGCGCCCGGCAGAAGCTGAACGGTTGTGAGCAGGTGGATCACGACGACTGCGGGCACAGCTAGTTGCGCGCCGTAGACCGCCGCCATCACCGGCACGATTACGAGCGCGGAGCCGAAACCGGAGAAACCGCGCATGATGCCGGCTACGAACGCGGTCGCGGCGACCAGAACCGTCTCAGCAATTGTTATGTCGGCCCAGTATTCCACCACTTCGGCTTCACGCGAAGAACGTTGAAATACCGATAGCCAACAGGAACGCGAGCGCCACCTTTCGATAGAGGGCGTCTGAGGCCTTGCCGAACATCCATTCGCCAATCCAAGTACCAAGGGCAATCGTCGGAATCATGGGAAGCGCGATCCAGAATGTCTTCCAGGTCATCATCCCGGTCGACCCGAAGATCACCAAAGCAGCGCCCTGTGTGAAGAAGAAATAAAGGATGATCGAAGCTCGGTTCCGTGCTGCGTTTTCGGGACCCGCCAGCAAGAACATGATAACGGCGGGCCCACCGGCCGCCGCCGCACCCGAAATGAACCCGCCGAGCCAGCCGGCAAGCGCACTAACCCAGGGCCCTACACTTCCCTTATAGCGCCAGCCGATCAGCATCAGGACGGCAAAGAAGATCACGCAGCCAGAAATAGCCCGTCGCATAATCTCCTGGTCGACGACGACGAGCAGCCAAACACCGAGTGGCAAACCGACGACGCCACCTATGGACAGCGGAGTCACTGTCTTCCAATTCGTATCTTTCCACGCGCCGGGGACAAGTTGCAGGCTCGTGACTATCATCACTATAAGGATCGCGGGAACCGCGGCTCGCGGCCCGACTGTCAGCGCGAGAACTGGCACGATGGTCAGCGCGGCGCCGAAACCAGAAAAGCCCCTCATGATGCCGGCAAAAAACGCAGTCCCCGCCACCAGTAGGGACTCCTCAGTCGTCAGCTCGTAATGGGATGTCAACCAGTCGAGTATCACCCTAGATCGATCTCCGTACCGCGGCCGTCCTCGACCGCGAGCCGATAGGCGATCATGGCGATCGCCATTTCAGATGAGCCGGTGCCGTTGTTGTTTTTGTGATACGTGATCTGTTCACCCGACGTCCGCCCGGGATGCCTGCCGGTGGCGAGGTCGCCTAACTCATAGACATCGTCGATGGAGATGATCCCGGCCTGGATCGGCATCCACAAATCGCCCTGTTCCTCTGAGACCATCGATTCCTTGAGGTTAGTGACGATCACGTCAGCGCGCCGTGCGGTGTTGTCATCGATTTCGCGGCGCGGTTTCGACAGAAAACCGCCCTGTACGAGTTGCTTGTTGCCGCCGATAATGCCGGTTACGTGCTGTCCCGGAACAAGGCGGTTGCCGTCGAACAGCTCGACGTTTGTATTGGTCGCGGACAGTACAACATCGACGCCGTCGAGAAGCGGATCAGGCGAATCCACTGGCTCGATGTCGATCTCGAATTGCTCCCCCCATTTTTCGGCGAACGCCTTGCGGCGGGCGGCGTCACGCCCATACACGAGCGTGCGCTTTATGGTCGGCCGCTCCGTCTTTAGCGCCCAGAGCTGGTTAGCGGCCTGGCCGCCGGTCCCGAAAAGGCCGACTGTCTCCGCATCGTCTCGCACCATATGGCGGAACGCGACACCGCTGGTTGCCGCCGTCCGGAACGCCATGAGGCTGCTCGGACCGATGGTCTTCTCATCGATTTCGCCGAAAAGGACGGCAAGCAGTTTGCCGGTCGAGGAATCATTGAGCACATGCACCGGAGGCGCACGGTGCGCGTATCGCTGGTTAGTTCCCTCCTGCACGACCAGCTCCGCCCGCGCCTGCGCGCCCATGACGCCAAGTGCATGAACCCCGCCGGGGAAATTAGAGACACGAACGCCAGCCGGCGAATGAACCCGTCGGCGCGGCGCGTTGATCACGGGAAACTCCGTTGACTCGCGGTAGCCCTGCTCGATCGCATCGATAGCGTCTTTCATCCCGACGAGCCCTTGCAAATCGCCGGGCTTGAGGATCAGCACCATTTTTTGTTCCCTCTCATATGCTGTTCGCGACCATGGCGGCGGCGCTGGTTCGCGTCAATCGCTCCGACCTTCGCGCAATGCGGAGCGTCCCTGCAGACACGCATGCCAACCGTGCCTTTAACGCCTCCGTGCGAATGATATTCCACTCAGTGGAGCGCGGAGAGGCACCGTTACAAGCCGACAGGATCTGACTCATTAAATCCAGAGCGCAGCGAGGAGACGCGAATGCTGACGCTGCCGAGGTGAGCGGAACGCGAGTAACGCCACAATACGTATGACTCCATCATAGCCACAGCGACATCGAGCGGATAGAAAAAGGCCGTCCCGAAAGACGGCCCCAATCATATTTGACACTGCGCTAAAGGCTGCGTCTCAAGACCCTTTCTTTTTCGGGTCAGCCAAGAAATAGTCGATCTTAGCGGTCAATTTCTCGGCGTCGCCGGCGGTCAGCATGTAGGTCCAGCCATCCGTCCGCGCGTTGATCCCGTCGGCTTTCTTCTGCGCCGCTTCACGTTTCTTCGCATCGGTTACATAGGGATCGACTGCAGCCTTGAAACGGCCCCAGTGGTCGTCACCAAACTTGACCGTCTCGATCCGGATATCGAGCCCGTCCCAAGTATAGAAATGCGCAACCCACGGATTTGATGGCCATTTCTGCTTCGAGGCGAGCTTCACGTCATCGAACATCATCCGCCACGTGACTCCGCCAAGAGGATCAGCCTCGTCCTTCGCCTTTATTTTCCGCCCCTTGGGTATATTTTGAAGGACAAAGTTCTGGTCGGTCTCTCTGTCCTTGATTATTGAATGGTCCGTTCCGTCGGGTCCCTTGATGGTCACCTTGCGAACTTTTTCTTTTCCGTAATTGACGATCTGGCGGACCATCCAGTTGTTCGGCTCCTCGCCAAGCGTCACCTGCCCGCGCACGAGCCATGTCGCCTTTTCGTCGGCTCGCCGGACATAGGTGCCGGCGCCGCCTTGCCCAAACAGGCTGGTGTTGAGCTTGCCAATGAGCACGTCCGCGAGAACGTCGTTCTTCTCGTTCTTGAAAACAAGGCGGGTCGACTTCGCCTCAGGACTGGTTGGCGGGTTGAGTTCGAGTCGACCGTACCGCGCAGGATCACTGGTCTTCTGCTCGATCAACTTAAACTCAGCAACAGAAACGATCGCCGATTTGACCTTCTCAAACTCGACGGCGTAACCGTCTTTCTCGACGAGTCCCCAGCCTTCACCGCTTCGGGCGATAGAGAAGCTGTTCTTGGCATTCTTCAGCTCGATCTTCGCGACGCCATTGATGTCGGATGCAAGCTTCGGTAACGCCGGTTTGGTTCCCGCTGTAAGCGATGTGGTGTCAGTCTGCATTGAAACGGCGACTGCGGCCGCCACAACCGCGGCGGCCGTCAGACCGGCAACGAAATAGAAGGTGACGGGTTTCATCCTCGGATCTCCCTTCGGTCAGGCCGCCGACCGGCCGCGCTTGCGGTTACGGCGGACCATGGCGACGCCAAGCGCAAAGATTGCTACGGCGGCCGGCACTGCGGCGATGTTGAGAACCTTAAGACGCGCATCCAGATCGTCAATGTCACGCCGCAGGTTGAGCTGGACCGCCCTCAGTTCGCGGCGGATTTCAATAACTCGTGTCCGGAACTTGCCGATCGCCTCCTGCTGCTCGGACGACAGCACCGCGTTACCCTTGGCCCGCTCCTTCGTCTGAAGCTCTTGCATTTTCTTCTGTACGTCCTCGAGTTCTTTAACCAGCGAGCGTTCCTTGTCTCGGTAGCGGTCCTCCGCTTCGTTTTCGATCTTCTTGACCAGTTCGAATGGGCGCGACGATAGACCGCGGCCGCGGAGCCCGATCAGCGCGCTCGCACCGGCGAGATTGTCAGCGGCATTTACGACGAAATCTCCATTGTTTGCAGTAGGAACCACCACCGTCTGACCGAACAGGTCTTGCGTGCGCAGCCAAAAAGCATCGGCGATAAAATCGGTATCGGCAACCAGAATGATGTTGGCAGGCCGCTCGGACACCTTCAGATGTGGCTTGGCGGGCGCTTCATTTTTCTTTTCGCCGTCCCTGGCCGCGTCGTCCTTCTTCTTGTCAGCCTTCGGCGGGCCGTCGGGAAACGCCGACTTGACACTACCGCTGAGACGCGCCGCCAAGATGTAGGTTTTGTTCTGCGCTTTAAATTGCTTGAGGATCTCGGCCGGCTGCGGGTTCTGGCGCACCAGCTGGGCATCGAACGGACCCGAGCTTTTCGTCGAGAAGATCAGCGGCTCGATCGTCGCGGTCACACCTTCGGCAACCTCGAAGAAACCTGGCGTGCCGAAATTGACCGACCGAATTTGCGCCGTCGTCACGTCGTCGGATTTGATGTTCTCTGGGCCGTAGCTCGTCCACGCGACGTAACGCGTGATGATTGGCCGACCGAAGGAGTCGACGCCCGCCTGCACGCGCTGTCCGGCGAGCTCGTCGCCGAGCACTAGATTGCGGTCGTACTTGATGCCCCAGGCCTTGAACAGTTCCGGCAGGTCCGAGCCGACGCCGCCCGGCATTCGGAGCGCGCGGTTGCTCTGCGCTCCTTCTTCGGCATGCGGATCGACGAAGACCATCGCCTTGCCGCCGCGCAGGACGTACTGGTCGATGGCGTATTTGGATTCATTGCTGAGCCCGAAAGGGTGGACGATCATTAGCAGATCGACATCGTCCGTGAGCTTCGGAGTCAGGCCCTGCGGCCTCACCTCGAAGAACTGTCGAAGCTGATCAACCAGCGCCCAAGCCTTGTATTTCTTAACCGGATCGGCATCAATCGGAATGCCAGAAACCAGCGCGATCACCTTTTTCTTAGGGTTCGCGAGGTTATTGATCATTCTCGTCAGATCGTATTCCAAAAACCGCTCGCGCTGCGGCGTCAGGAACGGGATGACGTCCGTATCGTCGGTGGTGTTGGTCGCGGCGAGACCGAAATATCCAAGATCGCCTGCCTCGGTTATCGGAACGCCGCTGAGCCCGAAGCCGACTGCGCGATCTTCCTCGGGGGAAAAGGGCTCGGGATCGATCAGCTCAAGCTTAATCGCGCCGTTCGACAGCCCAACATAACGCTCCAGCAGTTCCTGCACTCGGGCGCCGTAAGCCGTAAGGCCCGGCGTAGTATCTAGCAGCTTGCGGGTCGAGAAGAAGCGGAGCGTAATGGGTTCCTTGACCTTCGCGAGCGTCTCCTTCGTGCCGTCCGACAAGGTAAACAGGCTGTTCTCTGTCAGGTCCGCCTGTACGCCCTTGATTGCGGATTCGGAGAAAATGTTCACCGCCAGGAACAGCACCACCGCAAGCGCCAGCGAGGCAATACCTAGCGTGCGATTCTCCCGGATTGGCGACTTCTTGACTGAATCTGTCATGGCGAATCCTACGATCCTTTCTTGAGGTCGACGATCACCACATTCGCGAACAGGAAGACCCCAATCACCGATGCGAGATAGACGAAGTCCCTCAGGTCAAACACGCCCTGCGTGATGGCGTCGAAATGAGTGAGGAAGCTGAGCGAGGCGACGAGGTCGACGACGAAAGGCGACGCCCAGCCGCGGAAGGCGGACTGGACCGGCTCAAGACCGCTCATCATGAATAGGAAGCATGCCGCCGCCGTAATGACGAAGGCGATGACCTGATTTCGGGTCAAAGCCGACATGAAGCTGCCAATAGCGAGGAACGCGCCTGCCATCAGGAAACTCGCGACGTAACCCGCGAAGATTACACCATTATCTGGCGAACCCAGGTAGTTAACCGTGATCCAGATCGGAAAGGTCAGTGAGATTGAGATACCGGCGAATATCCAGGCGGCAAAAAATTTGCCGAGGACGGCCTGGGTCGTCGAGATCGGTAAGGTCATCAGCAGTTCGATGGTTCCCGACTTTCGCTCTTCCGCCCACAGGCGCATGCCGACCGCAGGAATCAGGAAGAGATAAAGCCACGGATGGAACGAAAAGAAGGACTGAAGATCCGCCTGCCCCCGCTGGAAGAAGCCCCCGAAATAGAATGTCGTCGCCCCCGCGAGCGCGAGGAAGATGACAATGAAGACGTAGGCGAGCGGCGTCGAGAAATAGGCCGAAAGCTCACGTTTGGCGATGGCGCACACGTTGTTCATGCCTGGCCTCCCGCGGTATCGGCCGTGATCTGGCGGAACACGTCGTCGAGCCGGCCGCGTTCGACGTAAAGCTGCTCGACGGAAATGCCTCGGTCATTCATCCGCGCATTGACCGTCTCGATTATCGTCGCGCCGTTGCGAGCGATGACGATGACATGCGCCGCGTCGGCCCGGCTCGTCACGATATCGATCCTTTCGATGTCGTCGATGCCGTCGAGCGCGCTTTTGAGGTTGTCGACATGATCGGGATGCAGCCGGACCGATACTGCGTTGTAGTAGCCAGATTTCCGTTCTAGATCGGCCGGCGTGCCGTCGGCAACCATACAGCCTCGGGCGATCACGACTGCGCGGGTACAGACCGCGTCGACTTCTTCCAGCAAGTGGGTAGAGATAACGATGGCCTTGTCCTTGGCCATCTGCCCGATCAGTTCACGCACTTGGTGCTTCTGGTTAGGATCCAGCCCGTCGGTCGGCTCGTCGAGTATCAGGACGTCGGGATCGTGAAGGATCGCCTGCGCAAGGCCCACACGTCGCTTGAAGCCTTTGGAAAGCGTGCCAATTTGCTGGTTGTATACTTCGTCGAGCTGAAGGCGGCCGACCGCAACGTCGATCGCTTCGCGCCGGGCCGCCCCCTTAAGGCCGCGCACCTCGGCTATAAAGGTCAGTAGCCCGGCAGGCGTCATGTCTTCGTACATCGGCGCGCCTTCGGGCAAATAACCGATATGGCGTTTAACCGCGATGGGATCGCGCGTGACGTCGGCGCCGCAGACAACGGCCGTTCCTGATGTCGGCGGCAGAAAGCCCGTGACCATCTTCATCGTTGTCGACTTCCCTGCTCCGTTAGGGCCCAGAAAGCCGAGAACCTCGCCATTTTCGACCCTGAAACTCACATCGTCGACGGCGGTAAAGGGACCAAAATTCTTGGTCAGTCCCTGAATATCGAGCATCGTGCTCATCTTCGTTCTAACCTCCCACGCCTTTCCGACGACGGTATTGCCAGGTTTTCCTGCCTCTCCGTCGTAACGGTAAAGGCCACTTTCGAACCGCGAGGAACTAATGCTCCGGCGACAGTTCGTCAACAGCTCTACTCAGATTGCAAAGTCAGCCTTCACTAGTATCGGACTGCCTGGTCAACGTCTCCCATAAGTAAAAGCCGGGCCTCAGAGAGCCCGGCTTCATTCCTCATTATAGAGTTAGGCGGCCTTAGTCGACCGATCCTCTATCACATTCCCGGCCGACGCAATATCAATCCTTCGGGGCTTCATCGCCTCTGGGATCTCGCGGACGAGATTTATCACCAGCAGACCATCACGCAGGTCGGCACCCTTCACCTCCACATGGTCGGCGAGCTGGAAGCGGCGCTCGAAGGCTCGCTTTGCGATGCCGCGATGCAGGTAGGTAACATTCTCGCCGTCCAGCGCACCCTTACCAACGATAATTAGCTGGCTGTCGCGAACCTCAACGTCGAGGTCCTCAGCGCCAAACCCGGCAACTGCGATGGTTATCTGATAGGCGTCTTCACCCGTCTTTTCAATGTTGTAAGGCGGGTAGCTGTCTGCGGTCGCACTCTTCTGCGCTGCGTCGAGCAGCGACATCATGCGGTCGAAACCAACGGCAGAACGATACAGGGGGGAAAAATCGAAAGTTCGCATGGTACATATCCTCCATTGAGCAACATGTGGTTGCGGACCCCCAAAATGGCAGGTCCTTACAGGTGTCCGTCCCCAATCCGGGAGCCGAACAACGTGTATTTGGGGAGGATTGGGCCCATTTCAAGACCCAGCAACCCATTGTTTTAAAGTAATTTCTTGACGTATTCCGCAATCGCCAGCGACGACGTCACGCCGGGCGATTCGATGCCGAAGAGGTTCACTAGCCCCGGCACGCCGTGATCGTCCGACGACTGGATGACGAAGTCGCGGGCCGCCTCGTCCGGTGCCTGGATCTTAGGACGGATGCCGGAGTAGCCGGGCTGGATCGCTCCGTCGGCAAGGTCGGGATAGTACTTTCGGACAGCGTCGTAGAACTTGTTGGCGCGCGCCAGATCGACATCGTAGTTGATATCGTCGATCCACTCGACGTCTGGGCCGAAGCGGACCTGACCGCCAAGATCGACGGTCACGTGAACGCCGAGACCTGCACGCTCGGGAACCGGGTAGATCGGACGCGTAAACGGCGGCCGTCCTGACAGGGTGTAATAGTTGCCCTTGCAGTAATAGGTCGGCGGGACCGTCTCCGGCGGGATTCCCTCGATCGTGCGTGCAATCTCCTGCGCCCACAGGCCACCCGAATTGATGACCGTCTCGGCAACGATCGACATCGGCATAGCGCCGCCGCAGTCGAGCCGGATGCCGTCATTCATCACCTGCCCGCCCGTTACCGGGGTCAGGAACGCAAACATCGCGCCCGCCGCCTCCGCGTCCCCCTGCAGCGCTAGCATGTATCCATGACTATCGAGAATTCCGGTCGACGGCGACCAAAGCGCGCCGACGCAGAAAACCGCCGGCTCCATCGCCGTGACCTGTTCAGGTGTCATCCACTCTAGATCTTCGACACCGTTCCCAGCCGCATTCGCCTTGAGCCGCTCAAGCTCCGGAAGCTGTTCTTCGTCGGTGGCCACGATGATCTTTCCACAATTTTTGTAGTCAACGCCGTGCTCATCGCAGAAGGCGTAAATGGCCCTCTTTCCGGCAACGCAGAATTCCGCCTTTAGGCTGTTCTGCGGATAGTAGATGCCGGCATGGATTACCTCGCTGTGGCGCGAACTTGTTTCGGTGCCGATCATATTGGCCTTTTCGAGCACCACTACTTCGCGGCCGGCCTTCGCCATCGCCCGCGCGACGGCGAGTCCTACGACGCCGGCGCCTATTACGGCGCAATCAACGCGGTCGGTCACGACGCGTAGACCTCGTTTCTAGACGCTCCGAACCAAAATTCGCAGACTTTTCGCCATTCGTTCACCATCAACCCTCCCGAATTCCTGGGACTTCACTCCCTCAAAGCGACGCTCAGCATTCCACCCAGCACGATCATCCGGCAGATCGCTGGGGGAAAAATCCTGATCGTCTCGGCAAGGGCGGCGCGCGTCTCCTCATCAGGCACAAAAGCATCTGCGCCGTACGCGGGCAAGTCGTGAAATAGGCGCGCAGCGGCCATGTCTGCTGCGGCGGCGATTTCGTCTGAAAGCGCATCGATATCCCCCTCGGCGGCAATAGGGCCGAGCCAATCAGAAATCGACTGCAGAAGTCGGGGATAACCAGTGAAGTGCCGGAAGAGAGAAGGCACCACCGGCGACCGGCCCCCGGTCGCCTGGCGGGCGAGAACTGAGAGGATATCGCGAAGCTCGTCGCTCATCTGTTCCATCGGCGGCATGGGGAGAAGGTCGGGTAGCTCGGGAAGGTTGCAGCGAGCTAATTCTATCCGATCCGCAGGCCGGCCCGCCGTCAGCGCCAGCGAGACAATGCGGATGCTGACGGCGTTCATAGGGTTGGCCCGGTTGTAGGCATGGAGTGTTGCGCGGACTGCAGCGGCATCCGATATCCCAAGACCGGCAGCCTTAAGCGACACAGGCGGAGTTGAGGGCGCCGCACCGGTCAGCCGGCGCGTAACCTCCTGCGCGGCTACCGCGATTTCGCCGCGGCCAAAAGCCTCCCCGACAGTTCCCCAGGCCCATTCCAACGCGCCTGGAAAAGTCGCCAAATGCCGATACACGAGGTTGACAAGGCGGACGCCGAGAGCGGCTTCGATTGCGCGGTAGATAGCGCGGGTTTCGCCATTGGCTTCAGCGGCCGAAATTTCCGGCAGCGCTATGGGACGGATCGCCACTAACCCCTCGCTTTCCGCGTTATCGTTAGGTTCTGCAGCCGTTCGCTTGCCTTATTAATAATTTCTTTAAGCGGTGTCGCCTGCAAAGGCCGGCTTTCAACCGCTTCCGGGTGCAATCCTCTTTGGAAGGCAATGTCGCGTTCAATTTGACGGTGCTGTCCCCCGAATTGGGCTGGACAAGAATCACCTCAGTGAAAAGCGCAAACCAAGAATGCCGTTAAGATAAGAAGGTGGTCAATAGCGATCGACATGAAGGCGTGAAGACCACGCAGGAACACCACGAGTATCTGGAAAACAAGTTCGTCGACAAAACGATCTATCTCTGGACGCGCGCAGAGAGCAACATCTCGCTTTAAATGTAGCCCTAACGGCCGGAGCATTTCGGGCACACTGAAGAAAGCCTCGCGCCGATCAGTGACGCCGCGATATACCATCTCTGGAGATGGGCTCTATTAATAGCGGCCGCATGATGGCGGCCCACGGCATAGGAGGGTGAAAATAGCGGACCTCAAAAAGATTGCCGTCAACCAGGCGACGACGATGAAGCAGTGGACACTGCGCGAGGCGATCGAGGGCTATTCGCGTCACGACATCGGGGGCATCTCCATATGGCGCAATAAGCTCGCCGAATGCGGTGTGGACGACGCCACCAAGATTCTTGCGGATCACGGCATGTACGTTACCGGCCTATGCCGCGGCGGCGGATTTCCCGCGAACGACGCGGCGGGCCTTCGGGCCGCTATAGACGACAATTTCCGCGCCATTGACGAAGCCGCCGCCCTCAGCGCAGCCTGCCTGATCATGGTGTGCGGTGGGCTGCCGGTCGGCTCCAAAGACATAAAACTCGCTAGGCGGCAGATCGAGGACGGGCTAGGCGCGATACTGGGCCATGCGCGGGACGCGGGCGTTCCAGTCGCGATCGAGCCGCTACACCCTATGACGGCGGCAGATCGGGCCTGCGTCAACACGCTGGAGCACGCGCTTGATCTATGCGATGCGCTCGATCCGGACAGGGCAGGCGGCATTGGCGTCGCGGTTGACTGCTATCATGTCTGGTGGGACCCGAAACTCGAAGCGCAGATCGAACGAGCGGCGGATCGCATTCTTGGCTTCCACGTCTGCGACTGGCTGGTGCCGACCATTGATTTGGTCTGGGACCGCGGCATGATGGGCGACGGAGTTATCGACATTCGTCGTATTCGCGGCTGGGTCGAAGCAGCGGGCTATCGCGGCTACAACGAAGTTGAGATATTCTCCGAACGCAACTGGTGGCGCCGCGACCCCGACGAGGTCGTGACCGTCTGCAAGGAGCGCTACCAGGTTTACGTTTGAGATTGCTTATTAACGAGATGGGCCCAGACCCGTTCCTCTAAAGACGCCGAAAGGGATGACAGCATGGCAAGCGCGGAAGGTTTGAGGGAAGTCGGATATTTCGATTGTGCGGGTGGCGGCCAGGTCCGCATTGACGGGACCACCGCCTATATCGGCCACATGGCCAACCCCTATGGCACATCGATCGTAGACGTCGCTGATCCTAAGAACCCCAAGCTCTTGTCGCATATCGAGATGCCGGAGGGCACGCACTCTCATAAGGTTCATGCCCAAGGCGACATTCTTGTGCGCAACCACGAGCTGATCGGCCCCGGAAAGCCGTCCGACTTCCATACCGGCGTCGGCATTTACGACATCTCCGACAAGACCAACCCAAAGCTGATCACCACATGGGACACGGTGGGGCGCGGCGTCCACAGGTTCGATTTTGACGGCCGCTACATGTACTTCTCGTCGACCTACGAGGGCTATCGCGGGCCGATCATGGTCGTCCTCGACCTGCATGACCCCGCCCACCCGGTCGAAGTCTGCAAGTGGTGGATTCCGGGCCAGTGGGAAGACGGCGGCGAGGAATATCCGTGGGGCGACGGGCCCGAGCCGCGGTGCCACCATCCGCTGCGCATGGGCAACCGTCTTTACATGAGTTACTGGCATCACGGTTTCTTCATCCTCGACATCGACGATCTGTCGAAGCCGATGATGATCTCGTCCTACAACACTGGACCGACCTTTCCTCATCCGACGCACACGGCATTGCCGATCCCTTTCGAGATCGACGGCCACCGGCATCTGATCGTCGCCGACGAAGACGTCGCCAAGCTGCGCCCGCATGCGCCAGCCTTCATGTGGGTGTTCGACATCACCGACGAGACGAATCCTATACCGGTCTCGTCTTGGCAAGTTGAAGGCCTTGGCTACGACGGCACGCCCGCTCAGCCAATGTCCGGTTGCCACCAGCCTAGCGAGATCGTGACCGGCACGACCATCCCGTTCGCGTGGTTCGCCGAGGGCGTGCGCATGATCGACATCGCGAACCCGCACGCACCGAAGGAAGTCGGCCACTTCAAGCCCGACCCGCAGCCTGGCTGCGACCGTCTGTGCACCAACGACATCACCGTCGACAACCGCGGTCTGATCTACACTATTGATAGGTTACGGGGTATGCACGTTATTGAAGTGACGCAGTAATATTGAAATGATTTTCTAAATCAGCGCCAAGCTAAGCCACGGAAAAATCACTATTAAGATCAGAACAAGAAGCATTATGAGTGCGAAAGGGAATGCCCCTTTAAAGATATCAGATAGAGTGATTGACGGGTCGCGAATCGTGCTTTTAATGGTAAAGCATGAAATGCCAAGAGGTGGGGTCAACAGGCCAATCTCGGCACCAATCACAGTAACGATCCCGAACCATACAATATCAGCGCCAAGTGCTTCCACGGATCCAAGAAACAACGGAACCACAATTAAGATTATTGATGCAGTTTCAATAATCGTTCCGAGCAAAACCATCAATATTATGTAAATAATCATTAGCTCTGTCAGGCCGAAGCCCATCGACTGAAGCCAATCATTAAATTCGCTGGGCAATGCAGCCACGCCCAACATCCGGCTGTACATAGATGCTGAAATAATTAGGAAGAGTATAGCTGCCGCAATATGACCGGTTTCAACGAGGACACGCCAGAAGCCTTTCCAAGTCAGGCGCCGCTTTACAACACCAATTATCAGCGCCCCGGCCGACCCAGCCGCCCCAGCTTCCTCAGGAGAAAACCATCCTGTGTAAATTCCGCCAAGCACAATCACCACAAGTATGGCGACTGGGAACATCAACTTAGCTATCTCGTAACTGCTTAAAAATTCTTCGTCTTCGAGAGTAGCTTGCGCTGGCCGAGTAGCCGACCCGCCGATAAATTGCGGCGCGACGTAGCTCATCAGCAAAATTCCGATAATAAAAGCTACCGCCAAAAGAATTCCTGGGATAAAGCCAGCGACAAACATGTCCCCTACGGAAGTCTCGGCAACAATAGCGTAAATTATAAGCATGGACGAAGGAGGTATTAACATACCTAGCACAGAAGAACCGGCAACCACTCCAACTGAAAAAGGCCGAGTGTAGTTAAGCTTTAACATTTCTGGAACTGCAATCCGCGTGAATACAGATGCAGAAGCAATCGAAGATCCAGTTATTGACGCGAATACAGCATTCGCGGCTACTGTAGCCATACCAAGCCCGCCCCGGATCCGGCGAAAAACTTGATCAGCCACACGATAAACATCTGCGCCAAGCCCAATCTCACTGGCGACGATCCCCATCAGAGCGAATAGCGGAATATTAGCAAAAACGGCCTGTTGGATAGTATCATGCGTCGCCTGCGTAAGCAGGCTCACAGCAACGTCAATATTTCCTCGATATATCCAAACACCAACAAAAGACACAAGACCCAGAGAGACGGCAACATGCACGCCACAATAAATAAGAATAAGTATTATTAATACGGAAGCAATGCCGACTTCTACACCGACCATAGCGTTTAGTTCCTTTTAGATTCGCGAAAAATTGCTAATTTTTCGCAATCATGCCCCGAGAATGGTCAAGAATTTGTACGGCAAACTGCGTCATCGTAACAGCTATAGCAATAACGATCATAAGCTGAACGGGCCAGACCGGCGCAGTGAACATTCCCTCAACACCGATATACCAGTTCTCATTCCAAACTTGAGCTAGGAAAGGAACACTTCCCCAGAGTATGACCAACATAAATACGGCGCCAAGTAGGCAAGTAATTAAACCCATGCCGTGAGCAACCCGAGGTTTTCGCTGCATCACTTGATTATAAAGACCGTCGGAACGAGTAAGGACGCCTTGTCTGAGCGAGTCAGCAAGTTGCATGAAGACAATGCCGACAATCGAGATTTCAATCATCTCGATAACGCCGATTATGGGCTCATTGAACGCCGATCGACCTATCGCTTCAACATTGATTAGAAGCATCAATACAACGATCCAGCAGGTGCCGGCCGCATTCATTCCACTGACTAAGGCACCGAAAGCGCGGAGCGGGGCGCTTTTGTTATGCCCCGCTCCGGTCGACGACTCTGAGAGTTCAGACAAGTTGTTTATTCCTTGTCCCACTGCCGCAGGATGGGCTGGTTAGCAGCCCTCATAGCATCCATATATGCGGTGAGAATTTTGGTACCAGGCATGCCCTTTTTATCCAGTCCTGCCGCCCATTCCTTAGCGATGTTAGGCATAGATTTTGCCCAAGCAGTCCGAGCATCATCAGACATCTGAACAATTTTGCCGCCTTTGTTCGCAAATTTCGCATAGGCTGAATCTGCGACAGTAACTGCAGCTTTGGCCGTATAGTCGCGATAATCAGCTGTTACGGCGTGAAGGACATCTCGCACCTCTTTCGGCAGACGCTTATAAGATCCCGCATTCATCGTGATTGCCTTGGAGTTAGCGGTCCCGATGTCTGCCTTGAGCATATTCTTCGCACCACTATCAACCAGCTTAAAGGCAACAGCCGCGTCCGTCCAAAGCATGGAGCCATCAATCGCGCCCGTCTTGAACTGATTGTAATAATGTACCATCGAACCGATTACAGGGGTCGCCCCGGTTCCGGTCAAATAGCGCATGTTGATGCCTGCACCCGCTATTTTCTTTCCGTTAAAATCTCCGACCTTGGTCACAGAGTCTTTGAAGAACATCTGATAAGAGTCGATCACCGAGAAGCTGGTTAGAAGCACTTGATTATGCTTCGCCCAAGCTTGCTTTATCGCCGGATATTTCTCGGCCAGAGAATCGATGGTTTTCGATAGCAGAACAGGGTCTTTGGTTACAAAAGGAGTGACGTAAGCGACCGCTTGCAGCGGAACCTTATCCTGGTGGAAAACGCTGGTCACGACGCCGATGTCACCGAGGCCTTTTTGCATCCCAGTAAAAACGTGCCGAACCTTGACAATCTGTCCAGCCCAAGCCTGGTTCCATTTTATCTTGTATTTGTTGCCCCCGGCCTTCAGGCGCTTATCAACCTCAGGGATGAAATATTCGATGAATGTTTTCACCTGAAGAGCTCGCGGCGGATAACCGTCTACTGCCGTCAGAGCGATCGTCTTCGGCGCAGACATTGCCGGAGCAATTTGAACTGCAAGGGCCATGGCAGCAGCGGCCATCCCTACGCCAACAGTCCCAAGAACTTGCATGGTTTCCTCCCTAATGCGTTTCGTAATTTAGAGTTGATCGAAACCGAGCTTACAACTTTCGCAAACATCAGCAAACCGCTATGTCAGGATGTCTGTGATGTCATTTCAGATTAGGTAAGCTGAATAGACCGCTGGATCCGTTCAGGTCTGATAGGGGCTAGCATCAAGTTGGTCAAAAAACGGCCTATTTTCCGTCGAAGTGACGGGATGCTATGCTGTGATGGCGATCATTAATCTCGCGCCCAGAGGGACTCTTCATGAGAACTAATTCAAGCACCCTGTTCAGAAAAGAGGACCGCGACGTCCGGCTCGCCGCTCTGTACAACAAGCTTCAAACGAGCGACATGGCACCGTATTGGGCAGTACAGAATGACAAGGACGACCACGATGAAGACGGCCAAGTCCTGAAAGCGCGCAAAGCGCTGCCCTATATTTGGAAATATGCGGAAATCGAACCCTTGCTCTACGAAGCTGCGGATTTGATCACCATGGAAGATTCGGAGCGGCGGTCGATCGTCCTGGTTAACCCTGGCCTTTCTCCTGTCCGAGCGACGGTCTCGACACTTTACACCGCATACCGGCTAAACGATCCGCGCGAAATCATGCCGCCGCATCGACATTCGATAAACGCGGTCCGGATCGGCCTGACCGGCAGCCAGAACTTCACCGGCGTCGAGGGCGAACCGATCGTCTTTGGTCCCGGCGATGTCGTGCTGACCCCCGCAGATGCCTGGCACAATCACGGCAATCATGGAGACGATTTCGCTGTCAACGTCAGCGTTCTCGACCTGCCACTGACGGAGGTGCTAAACGCCGCCAGCTTCGAGCACGAGTACAAAGAAGAAGAAGACGGAAAGCTCGTCTCGCGGCACGAGCAATCGGCGCGATACTCAGACGATCATTCCCATCGCACATACGGATTCGGCGGGCTGCGTCCCCGTTTCATCGATCATAATCGCGGCACGGGCCGGCACTCGCCGATGTACGTTTATCGCTGGGAGCGCACACGCGAACTGCTGGAGAGCTTCCGCGATCACGACGGCAGCCTTTGGGACGCCATCCAGGTGGAATACACCGATCCTATTTCGGGCCGCACGGCCTATCCGACGATGACCTTCTTCGGCGAACTTCTGCGCCCGGGCGAAAAGACCCTTCCTCAGAAGCAGAATGCCAGCCAAGTCGTCTTCCCCTTTCACGGCAATGGCTACAGTATTGTCGACGGCAAGCGCTTCGATTGGTCGCCGTTTGATGCACTCGCCGTCCCGGGTGGCGCCTGGTATGAGCACGTGAACGGATCCGACAGCGACGACGCGATACTTTTCGTCGCGAGCGACGAGCCGACCCTCAAGACCCTCGGTTTCTACCGACGCCAAGGAAAGACGGCGGACGGCGAGATCATCGCCCTCAACTAGCTGGCGGCGCTTCGCGTCTCGGGACCATCGAAAAATGTCTGTCTGGGGGCGCCAGGAGCTTCCAGCGCTAGACAGCGGCTCCGCAATACCTGCGACAATTTTGTCACCAACACCGATATCTTCGCGATACCGTTGTCCGTTGTAGGGGTCACCTCGTCATCTGAGGTCTTTACGGACACGGGAATGTCCGCGTTTTCGGTTACGGCAGTTGCGGCTTCCCCGATCGCATCGCCCTCTCGTGCGGGCGCTTCGATAGGAAGGCTCCGGAAGGCGATGGTCGACCGCGGCGACATCTAGGCCTTTCCCACCGAGGCGATCGCAGACGAATTCCGCCGGCGCGCGGGCCGGAGCGGTCGCCACGCCGGGTCAGCCGGAGGGATTCTTGAGCAGTCCGGCCTTGCGGGCACGACGCATCACGACCGCTGCGTAGCCAATTTCCCAGACTAGAAACGGCAAAAATACAGCGACCCGGTTGTCCGAATTGGCCTGAACCAGATATAGCGCACCGCCCCCCTGCGCAGCGGTCACGCCGTAATGAAGAAGCGTTATCGCACGGTGCGATGTGCCGGATCGGTTCAGGAGCTGGTAGAGGTGGCTTCGGTGGGCCTGCGTGATGTTCTCGCCACAAAGCGCGCGACGAACCAGCGTGAAGAAGACGTCGAAAAGGAAGTGGAAGAACAGAAGAGGGGCGACGAGCAACGACGTGCGCGACGCATCGACCTCGGCTGCAACGACCGCAAGCGCGGCGAACGCGAAGCCAAGAAATTGGCTGCCGACGTCGCCCATGAACAGACGCGCCGGCGGAAAATTGAAGATCAGAAAACCAGCTGCGCTCGCGGCGATCACGTAGCACATAATGTAGACAAAAAAAGAACCCTCGAGGAAGGTCACTGCACACAGGAACGACGCGACAATTACGGCAGTGCCGCTGGCGAGCCCGTCCAGTCCGTCCATGAAGTTGAAAACGTTGGTCAAGGTCACCACCCAAAGGATTGTCAACGGGTAGCCGACCCAGCCTAGATCGACAGCGCCAATCCCTGGAACGCTGACTCTCGTGACAACGATGCCGAAAAGCGTCAGCAGCAGCGCGGCACCGATCTGCGCAGCCAATTTGATCTTAAAAGTTTTCAAAAACTTAAGATCGTCGACATAGCCCACCGCGGCAATGGCGACTGCGGCGGCCCCGAAACCGATTAGATGGAAGGCCGACAGGCGCGCCTCGTCGCTGACGACGAGAATGGCGACAAACCCGGCGGCGAAGCTTGCAACAATCGCGATCCCGCCGCCGGATGGGGTCGGCCTCTCGTGGCTGGAGCGCTGGTTGGGCTCGTCGAGGACACCGAACCGCATGACGATGCGCGTTGCAAGAACAGTCGCACCGAACAGTCCAAGAGCAAAGGCGAGGTGGAGATAGAAGGCATCCAAGGTCATCGCGGCAATACTATTCGATGTTCCACCCGGCAAAATGCGAATCGCTCCGCTTCAGGGCCGGGCATGGTGCTTACTCATAAAAAAAACCGCTTCATTCTTCGCTTACGTTAACCAATTTTCGAATTTATCCGCCCACTTATAACCATCATCACAAAACAGCAAAACGCTCAACGAATATGAGTGATTGAGTGGCACTCAAGGCAAAGTCAAATATGCTGCGCGATCTGAAGGCGGCGCAGGAGCGCGAAAACGATGCCCGCCTGAAGATTTGGGAGCAGATCCACGGCCGTTTCGGTGCCGAGGAAAAAGAAATTTAGCGCTTCCCTGATTAAGTAATCGAGCTTCCCCAATCGAACGATCAGCTCGAGGTGCTCGTCGATAAGCTGGTGTCGACCGCCGAATGAACCATCGAGAACAGCGGCAACGAGACTGTTCCCGAGGTCACCTTTCTTGTCGACGATCGTGCACGCGAGCTTCGCGAGATCGAAAAGCCTAGCAGCCTGCACAGCAAAGTCTCGGACAACTAGTCCCGACATTTGCTTGAAGGCGGTCGTCCAACCTCCCCTCGCCGCAGGCGTAGTTTAGATAGTTCCCCTCCGCTTCAGGGCTAAGGGCTCCGCTCTTGCGCCCCGCTCGTTCGCAGATATCATACGTTCCACGCGGCGCGGCGGAGCGGTCCGCGCCGAACGGAGGATTCTTAATGATCGAACTCAAAGACCTCAATTACGTACATCTAGGCGCCTCGAATCCGAGCGAAGCGTCAAAATGGGCGCAGGAAATTTACGGTCTCGAGGAGGTCGCGCGTGAAAACGGCCGGATCTTCCTTCGCGGCGATGACCGTAACCACAATCTTTGCTACTTCGAAGGCGACCCGAAAGACAATACGGTAGGCGTCGCCGTAGCGGACTACGCTGCGCTCGATGCTGCAGCTAGCCATCTCGAGGCGAACGGCGTTGAATTCACGTGGGGCGACGCCGAAGGCGCCGCGACCCGCCGGGTCATGAAGTACCTGACCTTCAAGGATCCGACCGGCAACAAGTTCGACTTGATCGTCAGGCCCTTCCATTCAGGCGTCCGCTATTTCCCAAGCCGCGACGCTGGCGTGTACTGGTTCAACCATATCGGGCTCAAGACGTCCGACGCGCCGCGCGACGAGAAGTTCTGGACGACTGTGTTTAACTTCACGTCCAACGACTGGATCGGCGATGCGCCGCTTATGTCGTTCGACAATGTCCATCATCGCTTCGCGCTGTTCCCGACCGACCACGCCGGTGTGCAGCACATTAACTTCCAGGTCCGCGAGACCGACGACATCATGCGTTCGTCATATTTCCTCCAGGACCGACAGGAGCGCATCGTCTTCGGCCCCGGCCGCCATGCAACTTCAGGCGCTCGGTTCCTGTATTTTGAAGGCCCCGATGGAATGGTCTACGAATATTCCTGCGGCGTACGCATGATCGAGCCGGACGACGACTGGCGGCCCCGCCAGTTCCCCTTCACGCCGGAGTCATTCTGCGTGTGGGGCTCCAAGCCTGACATCCCCGAGTTCCGGGAATAGCGCCGTGACCGAAATCGAATTCGGAACGCTCGGCGAGCCGATCGAGCGCACTCAGATTCGCGTTCGCATGGCAGCGCGAGCACTCGGCCGCAATGATCTGGGTCACGCCTACGGCCACGTCAGCGCCCGCCTTGACGCGGACAGTTTCCTCGTCTGCGCGCCGAAGCCGATGGGGCTCGTAACTCCTGATGACGAAGGCACCATTGTTCCGGTCGACGGCCCGTTGCCGGAGGGCGTCCTGGGTGAGGTTCGCTGCCACCAGCAGATCTACAAGCGCCGTCCCGACATTAACGGCATCGCACGGACGTTCCTTCGCGACGTCATGACGCTCTCAACCTTTCGGCGGACACCTAAGGTGCGCATCGGTTTTGGCAGCTATTTCGCGCCGCAAGCAGCACTTTGGGACGACCCGCTTCTGATGCGAAACGACGAGGCGGCGGTGAAGTTCGCGGAAGCACTGGGCGACGCACGCGCCATCGTCATGCGCGGCAACGGCTGCGTGCTTACGGGCTCCGACGGTCGAGGAAGCGATCTGCATGGCGTTCTATCTGGAGGAAGCCGCCAAGACTGAGCTTGCCGTCATGGCGACGGGTCGCGAGGACGAGTCCGTGGTCTACGGCGCCGACCAGGCGAAGGCCCGCGCGGTCTCGTCCGGACGAATCTTCGAGCGCATGTGGGATTATCTTACGGACGGTGATCCAGAGGCCTGAATAACCGAAATAGCAGGCCTTGCCTCGCCTCCCCTTTCGCAGGATAGTTCTTCGATAAAAATATACGGGTGGGAAGCTGGTGATTCGTCTTCCCGAAACATAGGGAGAAGATCATGAAATCGATCACTAAAATTGCGATCGCGGTTCTTCCGCTTTCATTCGCGGCAACCAGCGCGATTGCCGCGGACACGTTCGTTCGTATGCTGGCGGGCCCCGCCGGTGGCGCCTGGTACCCGTTCGGAGCCAAGATAATGGAGGTCGCCCAGAAGGAGATTTCTGGCATCCGCACCTCTAACGGACCGGGCGGCGGCGTCGGCAACGTCCGCAACGTCGACAAGGGCGCTGCGGAGTTGGGGTGGACCTTCGGCTTCACGGCTTACGAGGGATACGCCGGAAAAGGCAAATTCAAGAAGAAGCACGAGAACATCCGCTATTTCGCGACGCTCTATCCCGGCATCCTGCAAACCGCCGTAACTGCCAAGTCGCCGATTAAGACGTACGGCGATCTAAAGGGCAAAAACTTCAGCCCGGGTAAGCTTACTTTCTCTGGCAATGTGACCGCAGAGAAACTGCTAGCGCTTTACGGCATCAGCTACAACGACATCAAGGCCGCGGGCGGCACGATCCACCGCGTCGGTTATAAGGATTCAGTCGCACTGATGAAGGACGGCCACATCGATGCGTTCGTAGCGCTTACGAACGTGCCGAACTCGTCGTTCATCGCGCTCGATTTTCAGCCCGGCATCCGTTTCCTGCCGGTCGAAAAGCCAATGGCCGACAAGTTCGTTCAGCAGAATCCAGGTTTCTTTGGCTACACGATTAAGGGCGGCTCTTATAAGGGAGTAGCGAACGACGTGCCTACTTTGGCGACAGCGACCGTGCTAATTGCCAACGCCAAACTCGATACTCAGCTTGGCTATAAGCTGGCCAAATCACTCTGGGACAATCACGGCGAGTTCGCGAAGGTCAGCAAGAGCTGGAACAATGCAAAGCTCGCTAACGCGCTCCAGGGCGCGCCGATCCCTGTGCATCCCGGCGCGATGAAATTCTACAAGGAAAAAGGTATCGCGAAGTAATCGCGACCTTAGCCGATCACACGATCCGCCCCTTCCCTCGCGGAGGGGGCGGGCCGCACGCGAGGTCCGCATGACGGACACCCCTGACGGCGCTCCCAGCTTAGAATATGTCGAGCGGCGCGAATTTTCGCTGCTTGAGGAGATTTTGCGCGCGCCGAAACTCGATTTTCCGAACTTTGTCGCCCTAATCGCATCGTCACTCGCGATCGCGCTGGCGATGTATCACATCTTCGTCGCCGGGTTCGGCACGCCGGAATCGCTATCGTTCCGCGCGACGCACCTGAGCGCGATGCTGCTGCTCGCCTTCCTTGTTAAGCCGATCTTCCGCAGCGGGCTGAAGGAACGCGTCTGGCAGCCGGGTCAGCCCGGCAATACGAAGCGTATGTTGGGCTTCGCGATCGACATCACGCTGATCCTCCTCGTTCTCGCCGTCCAAGTCTACATGCTGGACGACATCGAGGAACTGCAGGCCCGCGAAGGCGCGCCCAACGGAGACGACATGGTCTACGGCTGGCTGCTCATTGCGCTCGTCATGGAAGCAACGCGACGAGCCGTTGGCTGGGCGATGGTCATCATCACCAGCTTCTTCGTCTTCCATACGCTTTTCGCCGATTGGTTCGACGGATTCGGCATTCTGTACGGCCCACCGGTCCCAATGGATACGTTTATCGACGGCCAGTTCATCCAGATCATCGGTATTTTTGGCATCCCGATCCTAGTCGCGTCCACCTACATCGTGCTGTTCATCGTATTCGGCGCAATTCTGATCCGTTCAAATGCGGGAAGGTTCTTCATCGACCTCGCGATGTCGATAACCGGCCACCGGCTGGGCGGCCCGGCCAAGGCGTCGGTCGTCGCAAGCGCCTTCTTTGGCTCGATCTCAGGCTCCGCCACGGCCAACGTCGTGACCACGGGCTCATTCACAATTCCGATGATGAAGAGCCTCGGCTACAGGGCCCGGTTTGCAGGCGCGGTCGAGGCCTGCGCATCATCGGGTGGGCAGATCACCCCGCCGATCATGGGCGCGGCGGCTTTCATCATCGCGGAATTCCTGCGCGTCCCTTATATCCATGTCGTCGTGGCCGCGATCATCCCGACGCTGCTTTATTTCTCGACGATGTATTTCATGGTGCACTTGGAAGCCGACAAGTATGGCATCCGCCGCGTGCCCAAAGACCAGTTGCCGACTTTTGGGGAAGTATTGCGGAACGGCTGGCACCTGATGTTGGCGCTGGTGGTTCTGATCGTGCTTCTGGTCATGGGACGGACAGTCACAATGGCGGCGTTCTGGGCGATCATCGCGCTGCTCGGACTATCTTTCGTGAACTCCTCCACTCGGATGAGCCCGGTCGATCTTCTCGCCGCGTTCGAGTCAGGCGTGCGATCGTGCATACCGGTCTCGGTTGCCTGCGCCGCGGCCGGCATCATCATCGGCTCGCTCTTTCTTTCGGGGCTAGGACTTAAGTTTACGAACTCGGTGATCGACATGTCAGGCGGTATCCTGATCATTCTGCTGTTCCTGACGGCGGTCGCGGCCATCATCCTTGGCATGGGGATCACGACAACGGCGGTCTACATCACCGTCGCAGCGCTTATCGTGCCTGCGCTCGTCGAAATCGGGGTCAATCCGATGGCGGCGCACCTCTTCGCGTTCTATTTCGGCGTGGTTTCGTCAATCACCCCGCCGGTCGCGCTCGCCTCGTTCGCCGCAGCCGCCATCGCGGGGTCGCGGCCAATGGCAACGGCAGTGGAATCGTCTCGCGTCGGCATCGCCAAGTACCTCGTACCCTTCATTTTCGTCTACAACCCGAGCCTACTGTTTGAAGGTCCCCTCTGGCTTACGTGCTACTCGACGGCGACAGCCTGTGCCGGCGTCTGGCTGCTCTCGGTCGCGCTAGAAGGCTGGCTGCACGGCAAGCTGTCGGCAGGCGTCCGCCTTCTGTGCGCCGCCGCAGCGGTCTGCCTGATGTACCCGCCCCTGCTTGGCCCAATGGGCATCTCGGGATTCATCCTAAACGGCGCGGGCGTTGTCGTCGGCATCGGAATGTGGTTCTTCCACAAGGACCGCGACGCGATACCGCTCGTCGATCGCGGCGGGAACCTCTGAGGATCGGCGCATGAAGGATTTCTTCATCGGCAAAAAGCTGCACTGGCTGCTGCTGGCGGCTCTTATCGCCGTCATGTGGTGGCTGGGCGCGCACCAGTATCACCGGATCGATTATCCCGGCTTCCTTTTCATCGTGCTCGGCCTGGCGGCGGCAGCGGTCTTGTTTGTGATCATGACGACGCGGTTGGGCGAACGCATCACGCGAGAACCGTTCGAGCACGACGACGCCGGCTGATCGATCAGGTTGCGCGCACAGTCTGATGGAACAGCGCGTCGACGTCGAGCGCGCGCGAAATCAGCCCCTGATCGCAAGAGTATTTCACGAAGCGCTCGAGACAGGCACGGTTGGCGGATACGCCGCTCGGCCACAGCTCCACATCGAAGGCGGCCAGCTGGTACTCGACATCGAGCCGCGCCCATGGAAACTGCAGACAATTAGGATCTTGATACCAGCGCCGCGACTCTTTTAGGGATGAGTCCCAAAGCGCCATCAACATGGAGCAAAGGTTTGGATCGGCGTCGGCTAGCTCGGTCCGGACGGCCATCACGTGCATGATCGGCCAAAATCCGTCAGCCGCGAAGACGCGCTGCGTCTCGGCACGAGGATCGTCGAACAGTCGCCGGATCTTCCCGCCGGCCTCGGCCATACCTTCGGGCGTGCGGGAATAAAGAAGCGCGTCGATTTCGCCTGCCGCCAACAACTCGCCGGGCGATTTACCAGCCGGCATCTGTGAGATAGAGAAGCCTCCAACATCGACAGAGAGCGTTTCCGCGTGCTTCAGCCGCCAGTCGACCGACGTCAGGTCCACGTCGTAGACGAACTTGAGGTCACCCTTCGCGAGCAGAGCCAGTGTGGTCTGGAACGACTGTAACCCTACCCGGCGGCCTTCGATATCCTGCGGCTTCGATATACCGGAGTCCACGTTGACGAACATCTGGGTCTGGCTGAACAGCCGGCGTGGAAACACGGGGATGCCCGTCACCGGTAAGCCCTGGTCGAAGGCGACAAGGAACGAGGAAAGAGACACCTCGGCGGCGGAAAACTCGCGATCGCGCAGCATACGTTCGTGCCGGTGTTCGCCATGGCGCAGTGCGCCGTGCTGGCCAACCTCAAGCACATCGACCACGTAGCCGTCAGGCGCGGTGACTGCGCCAAGCAGCAGTGGCAAATGGCGGTCGTAACGGTCGAGCGCGAGCGTAAGGTT
The DNA here is from genome assembly GCA_038131485.1 of Alphaproteobacteria bacterium. GTDB lineage: Bacteria > Pseudomonadota > Alphaproteobacteria > MPNO01 > UBA830 > JAYQUR01. The sequence goes on along the minus strand of JAYPPO010000002.1, from coordinate 1,003,078 downwards.
AGACATGAGACTTATTCCCGAGGGGATTTCCGATATAGTGGCTAACATAAAGCAAGAGGGCCTGTCGGGGAGAATCCATGTCAGATCGTCCAAATTTCCTGTTCATCATCACTGACCAGCACCGGGTCGACCATCTGGGATGCAATGGCCATTCGGTGCTCAAGACGCCACACATCGATTCCATTGCGGCAAAGGGCACGAAGTTTGACAGGTTTTACGTCGCAACCCCGGTCTGCCAGCCAAACCGGTCAACCCTTCTGACAGGCCGCATGCCCTCTCTCCACGGCGTACGCTCAAACGGCATCCCACTCGACATGCGCTCTAGCACGTTCACGGAGGCGATGCGGCAGAACGGATACGCGACGGCTCTGGTCGGCAAAAGCCATATCCAGAACATGACCGGCCTTCCCGCCATGCATACGCGACCCGACCCCAAGGACGGCTACTCTACGGTCCGGGATACGATGCCGGAAGCGTTCGCCCTGGACAAAGAGGGGAACTACTACCAGGAGCATCCGGACCGTTGGCGTCCCGGCAAGCCCTTCGATCTCGATCTGCCTTTCTACGGCTTCGAGCACGTGGATCTCTGCACTGAACATTCCGACCATGTTGGCGGTCAGTACTATGTTTGGTTCAAGGAACAACGCGCGGACGCGGACGAGCTTCGCGACCGGGCTAACCAGTTCGAGCACGACTATATTTGCCCGCAGGCATACCGCACGGCGATCCCCGAAGAGTTCTATCCGACGAGCTACATCCGCGAAAAGTCGCTTGAGTATCTCGAGGCCCGCGCGGCATCGGACGACATAAGGCCATTCTTCATGATGGCGTCCTTCCCCGATCCACACCACCCGTTTACGCCGCCCGGCAAGTACTGGGATATGTACAAGCCCGAAGACATGGAAGTGCCGGCGAGCTTCGATTACGGCAACGTGGCTCCGCCGCCGCACGTGAAATGGGCACGCGATCTCCGCGACAAAGGGGATGCGGTCGTCAACTCGCAAAGCGCCTTCGCCGTCAACGAACGGGAAATTCTGGAAGCGCGTGCGCTGACCTGCGGAATGATCGCCATGATCGACGATGCCGTTGGCGCCATCCTCGAAAAGCTAGAGGAAACCGGTCTTGCCAGTAACACGGTCGTCGTCTTCACCGCCGATCACGGCGATTTTCTGGGTGATCACGGGCTAATGCTGAAGGGGCCGGCGCACTTCGAGGGTATTACCCACGTCCCGTTTATCTGGTCTGAACCCGGCGCGTCAGCCCGAAGCACCGATGCATTGGGCAGCACCTGCGACATTGCGCAGACGATCCTCGATCGCGCGATGATCGAGCCCTACAACGGCATTCAGGGGCGTAGCCTGCTCAACGCGATTGCCGGCACGGAGGATCCCGATGCCGTGGATTCCGTTATCGTCGAGGACGACCAGCAGCGGGTCTATTTCGGCTACAGCAAGCCGCCCCGCATCCGCTCTCTAATTACGGATCGCTACCGACTCACGGTGTCGCGCGGCGAGGACTGGGGTGAGCTGTACGATCTTAAGAACGACCCGGACGAGATGGAGAATCTGTTCGACGATCCGGCGCACATGGCGTTGCGCGCCGAACTGTTCGAACGGCTTGCTCACCGGCAGATGGAGCTCATCGATACAAGCCCGATGCCGACCATGAGGGCCTAAGGCCGACGCTGGTTGAAGAGGCGGGTCAAAGAAGGAGCGCGGATGCTGTCGTCCCTGAACGCGCTATCGCGCAGACCCCCTAGGCCACGTTATTGGGCGGTTCAACTTCCTCTCGATGAACGGAGAAGCATTCGAGCTGGAAGCCTTCAAGGGGATCGACTTAGATTTCACGCTCATCGAGCTGTTCGTGATTCTAGGCCGACTAATTCGACGGCTTCGAAAAAGCACTCGCCGCGATCCACCACTTCTTCGAAAAAAGCGTGTGCAACGACTATTTTTCGGTTCGATCTTATCTCAAGACCGTTGAAAAAAAGGGGGAAGGAAATTGGCTGAACGAAATCTGGAAGGAAAAACGGTCCTGATGACCGGTGCAGGCCGAGGGATGGGCCGCTCCATGGCTATCGGCCTTGCCGAGGCCGGCGCGAAAGTAGCCATGATCGACATCGACGGAGACGTTCTGGCGGAAGCTGCAGCAGAGGCGGAAGCAGCGGGCGGACAGGGTTCCGTCCAGCCGTTCGTCTGCGACGTCACGAATGCGGATCGGGCGAACACGACGGTGGAAGAAGTGATCGTCGCGTTCGGCGCGATCGACATGCTCGTCAACGACGCCGTCGTAGGGCCCGAGCGAATCCCAGATTTTTTCGTCAAACCTTCGAAATTTTGGGAGCTAGACGACGATCTGTGGAACGCGATGCTGCGGGTGAATATCTTCGGCCCCCAGTTGATGGCGAAAACCTGCGCCCGATACATGATAGGGCGCGGCCGAGGCCGCATCGTCAACGTCACTACAAGCCTTGATACCATGTACTTACCAGGCGCGGGCGCCTACGGCCCGACCAAGGCAGCGCTCGAAGCGCACACGCGCATCATGGCAAAAGACCTGGAAGGAACCGGCGTCACTGCCAATATTCTGATCCCGGGCGGGCCAGTGAACACGCGCATGATCCCGGATGCCTCTGGCATTCCCCGCGAGAAACTCATCCAGCCCGACGTGATGCAGAGGCCAATCGTCTGGCTCGCATCGGACGATTCCGACGGCGTCACCGCAATGCGGTTCATCGCGGCGCTATGGGACGAATCACTGCCTCTCGATCAACGCATCGAAAAGGCCGGCGCACCGTCCGCCTGGACCCAGATTCCGTCAGTCGCGATCTATCCGGATTGAAGGACGGCGTCAGACGTTCTTGAGCAGCAACCCGGTGTTGCCCCCGAGCATCTTTTCGCCCTCGGGACCAAGGGCTCGGATGTCGTCGACAAACTTCTTCACCGCTTTGGGCGCCCTGATTTCCTGCGGATAATCCGAGGCGAATACGATGCGGTCGGTAGGCAGCTCTACGATGGTAGATCGCACGGACCGAACGTCACCACAGAAGCCTGCGGTGTCGAACACCAGCCGATTTCGGAGATACCAGTCAAATTCCTGCTCCGGCAGGCAGCCGTGGCGTGGGCTTTCGTGCGTGCCCCAAAAATCCTTATCCTGATAAGAACGGATGCGGCCGAGGACCGAGGCAATACCACCACCCAGATGCGCGATCTGAACGACAAGGTTGGGGAAACGGTCGAGGACGCCGCCATTGATTAGGCGGATCACCGCCTGGACCAGCGAGAACTCGCGGCCGACAGACCGCGCGAGGTCGTAAGCATCAAACTGCTGCGGCCAGGTCAAGCGCAGCGCCGGATGAATGAAGACGAACAGGCCTAGCTTCTCGCACTCCGCCCAGAACAAATCGAGAGACGGATCGTCGACGTATTTACCCTCGAATTCGGTCGTGATGACGACCCCTTCGAAGCCCAGCTCCTCTCGGCAGCGTTTGAGTTCGGCAAAGGCGTCCGCGCCACCGAGAGGATGCGCATGGGCGAAGCCGAGAAAGCGCCCGGGGTATTTCAAGGTCGCTTCCTTGGTTCGGTCGTTGATCAGCTTCGATTTCTCGAGATCGGTGCACATGCCCTCGGCGCATGAGAGGACGGCAGCGTCGATGCCGGCCACGTCCATCATCTCGATATGGGCGTCAAGATCGAACAGCAAGGAGTGGAAGCTATAAGATGGCACCCCGTTCTTGTCGAAGAAGGTCTTCGACGCGTCGCCAAACCCCTCGGGGAAGAACTCCCTCGGGGTAAAATGGTGCTGGAAATCGACGATCATTTTCGGCCGGCTCCTGAGATTTGTGTTCGACCGGAATGTGGCACCGATTGAGACGCGTGACAAATCGCGTCTGGTGCCACAGGCAGCTTCGGCCATCTATAGAAGTCAGGCCCGTCGTGGCCGTCGCAATCGAACTGCAGACACTTGCCGTAACTGACATACGATTGCCTCGCGAGACAGACAGCATACGCGTCCCGGCTGACGGCCATCGACCGCCGTCGGGCTGGAAGAAGGTGAGATGCAGGATGATTGGTTTCGTATTTAGACACTACTGGGTCGCCATCGTAGTGATTTTCGCGGTAGCCACCCTGGCGCCGCTTACCCCATATCGACTGATATACCATCGACAAACCAGACGTCGATTACACAAGGGCGAAAAACCGGCCATTTTATTTTGCGCCCTTTCCGGCATAGCATAGGCTCGTTTTTCGAACAGACACATAGGAGGCGAAGCGCATGCCAGACAGCGACCTCGCCGTTCACGCGCTGCGCGCCGTCGAACATGACCTTTCAAACCATTCGGAAGCCGCCGTCTCAGCTTGGATGGCGGACTGGGAAAGTGCTTGGACGTCGCCCGACCGCGACAGGATCGCGGGCCTTCTGCGCGTCGACAGCCACTGGCGCGATCTGGTCGCATTTTCGGGCACGATGCGCACCAGGTCTGGCCGCGACGCCGTCGTCGGTTTGATGGTGGACGAATTCGAAGCCCAACGGCCGCACAGCCTCCGACCTCATTCCCAAAAGCCGTCGGTTCGCGTTGCCGAATTGGAAGGCGTGCGGTTCGTTGAGACAACGTTCGAATTCGATACTGACCGCGCCGCTTGCGAGGGCGTAGTGCGGCTTGCCACCTGCCCTGAGACCGGTTCCCTGAAAATCTGGACGTTTATGACAGCGGCGATTGCCTGGCGCGGCAAAGAGGAAATTCATCGCCGAGCGGAAAACCCGGCCATCCATATGCAACGCGACCGCGGTCCCAACTGGCTGGACCGGCGTGAAGCGTCTGCAAAATATGAAGACCGCGACCCTCAGGTTATCGTCGTCGGCGCCGGTCATGCCGGTCTCGGCATCGCGGCGCGGCTGACGCAGCTGGGTCTCGATACGCTGGTCGTCGAACGGCACGCCCGCGTTGGCGACAACTGGCGAAAACGCTATCGAGCCCTCGTGCTACATAACCGGACGCGGATTAACCACTTGCCTTACATGCCGTTTCCGGAGACATGGCCGACCTACATTCCAAAGGACAAGCTCGCCGACTGGCTCTCTTACTACGCGGAGGCGATGGAGCTCAACGTCTGGGCCGGCACCGAGTTTACCGGTGCAGAGCGCGACGAAGCAGCCGGCATATGGCACGTCACGCTTGAACGTTCGGATGGCTCCACTCGGACGCTGCGGCCTGCGCACCTCGTCCTCGCCCCGGGCGTCAGCGCCATCCCCAACAGGGTCGAAATCGACGGTATCGAAAACTTCGAAGGAACCGTCGTTCACGCACAGGACTTCACTGGCTCTAAGGACTGGCAGGGTAAACGCGCCGTCGTCATCGGGTCCGGCACCAGCGCGCACGACGTCGCACAGGAGCTTGCGACCAACGGCGTCCCAGTCACCATGCTTCAGCGAAGCCCGACGCTCGTACAGAGCGTCGAGCCGACCGGCCAGCTACCCTACACGCTGTATGAAACGGAGCGATCAGTCGACACATGCGACCTTATCACCGCCGGCTCGCCGATGATCATGGTCCGCGCCACCAACAAGAAATGCTTAACGGAAGGCCTCGAGATTGACCGCGAGCTGCTCGACCGCCTGCGCAAGGCGGGTTTCCGCCTGCAGGAAGGCAGTGAGCATGGACGTAACTGGCAGATCCTATATCTGACGCGCGGCGGTGGTTACTACTTCAACGTCGGCTGCTCCGATCTGATTGCCGACGGCTCAATCCCGGTCCACCAGATGGACGACCTTGATCTCTTCGAGGGTGGCGGGCTCCGCTTGAAGGATGGCACCCTGATTCCAGCCGACGTAATCGTCACCGCAACCGGTTATCAGGGTATCCCGGAATTCGTTCGTCGCCTGCTGGGCGACGAGATCGCCGACCGCGTCGGCCAGATCTGGGGCATCGACGATGACATGCAGGAACTTGCCAACGTGTGGCACCGCACGCCGCAGCAAGGCCTGTGGTTCATGGCGGGTTCGTTCGCCCAGTGCAGGATCAACTCGCGGTATCTGGCGCTGCAGATTCAGGCGGACGTTCTTGGATTGGGGCACTGATTTCGCCCTGGCCGGCGACGAACCGCTCGTCTGGTCGGCTTGAAAAAAGGGATCTCAGAGCCCAGTGCCGTCGGTCGGCGTTATTTGTGGCGCTCTAGCTATGCGTGCCGATTTCGGACTATGTCGTCAAATTTTTTGCTGGCCTTGCCGTCCCAGACATCTTGACCGCCGTTTGGGTCGTGGTCCCGCGCTAGTAGAACTAAGAAGCTGACACGTACGACCCAGTCGCCCGCAGCATCGTCACCCTCGCGCTTGTGCACGGTTGCACTTTATCGATCTCGATATCCGGGGACTTTGGCATACCTGTCCAGTCGCCCAGGTAATTTGGCTTGCTGCAACTCTCACCGCGTTTCTGGCAGACGCCTGCAGTGCCCTAATATTTCTAGTAGTCATACCGGCGCTGCTCGGCCGAATGTTCCCCCGTTTGGTATGACCCGAGCGTCGATACCGTCGCCCAAGTCAGATGCTAGCGCCCTTGTCTATAAGCCTCTTCCGGTGGCGGCACGAACTTCCGGAACCCCTGCTCCAAAAACCCGGCCAGCTTCAAACATCGGCGGTCATGAAACTCCGGGCCGACAATCTGAAGGCCTATCGGCAGACCGTCGCGGCTCGCACCGGCGGGCGCAACGGTAGCGGGCAGACCAGTAACTGACGCGAGGCCAATCCAGTAATAGGTATCCGAAATCGGCCGCATAGTGCCGTCAACGTCGAGTTGCTGGTCTTGCTTGGCGACATCGCGGATATGCGGGAACGCTGCCGTCGCCATCATCGGGGTAATCAGCGCATCCATGCCGCCGAAAAATTCTCGCCACCGGTTTCGCAGATACGCGCGGCGGTCGTTGGCCCGCAGCCACTGGTGATGGCTCTGGCCTAGTGCCCGCAGCATCACCGCGCCGTAGCCAAGATCGGCTGAGTCGGTCGCAGCGGCGCGCGCCACCGCGGCCCCCGCATCTTCTTCCGTCAACCGCGCCGAAGTTGCGCCCCGCAAAAGCCCAAGATAGAGCAGCCACAGCTCTTCGCTAGGCATTGGCAGGACGGGGTCGCGCACCACCTGAGCACCCTCTGCCGCTAAGAAGTCGGCTGCGTTATCGAGCGCCGCCTGCGTATCGGCATCGACCGGATACCGCGGGTCGTCGGTCACGACCCCAATGCGGAAGTCCCGAAGGCTGCCGCGCGGCTCGCGCGGCAGATCCAGCAGCCACGCGCTTCCAGCCTCGAGGTCAGCGCCCGCCGTAAGATCGAGCGCGAGGGCGAGGTCTTGCGCGCTCCGCGCCAGCGGCCCCCCGACCAGAATATCTGAGTCCGCATCGTCAGGCGAAAAGGCGTGACCACGTAGCGGCACGATGCCGAAGGTGGGCTTGTGCCCATAGACGCCGCAGCAGTGGGCCGGGATACGGATCGAGCCGCCAATATCGCTGCCGAATTCGAGCGCGGCCATTCCGGTCGCGAGCGCCGCGGCCGCGCCTCCGGACGATCCACCTGGCGTACGCGACGCATCCCACGGATTAACCGTATCGCCGTGAATTTCGTTAAAGGACTGCCAGTCGGCGAGGTCTTTGGGCACGTTGGATTTGCCGAACACGATCGCGCCGGCAGCCTTCAACCGCTCGACTGCGAGTGCATCGCGTGTAGCGCGATGATCACGACGTTCGGGCCGGCCGAAGGTAGACGGAAACCCCGCCAAATCGAACGAGTCCTTTATGGTCGTCGGCACGCCGTGCAGCGGCCCCAAAGTCTTGCCGCAAGCACGGGCGGCATCCGCTGCGCTGGCATCCGCCCGCGCGGCCTCGATATCTGACTCCACGATAGCGTTGATCGCGGGGTTCTTCGCCTCGACCCTAGCGAGACAATCGTCTAGCGCCTCGATAGCGGAAATCCTGCCGCCGGCTATCTCCGTGGCTAGTGCCGCGGCACTCATGTAGCAAGGGTCCATGTCAGCTCATTCGGACGGTAACGCGGCTCAGATCACCCATTCGCTACACGTGCTCCTCGATCCAGTCGAAGATCATCGGACCGTGATGCACCCAGCAGTCGTGGCTGCAATGAACCGTTCCGCCCTCCTGCGGATCATTGAAGATATGTAGCGTCTTGTCCTCGGCGCTGATCTCGGCGAACAGCTTCTTCGCGCCCTCGACGTCCATCAGCCGATCGTTGGCGCCATGGGTCATCAGTGTCGGGACCTTGATGTTCTGGGCCAGGCCCTTCATCGAAAACGCCTCTAGCTGTTCGAGCGCTGCCTCATGGCTGACCCCGCCGAGCAGGCGTTGGACCGTCGGCTGCAGATGATCGTAGAACAGATAGAGATCGTCGAGGATCGAGTAGCATCCGCACCACGATACCAACGCCTTAATGCGGTCCTCGAACGCAGCGACGCGCGGCGCATAGTATCCCGCCATCGAAATGCCCATTAGCCCGACGCGATCGGGGTCAATCTCGGGTCGGTCGAAAAGCCAGTCGAAGCACGCTATTCCTGGCACTTCGTAGTCGGCGCGCGTCGGAATGTTGTGCAGATACATCGACGAGCCGCGGCCGGGCGTATCGACGAGCAGCATCGCGTAACCGCGCTCAACGAGCTCGCGGCCCGAGAAATAGATCTCCTCGGCGAAAGCGTCCGCGCCCCCAACAAAGAAAATTGCCGGCCACTTGTCCGACTTTGGATTGCGCGGATGGCAGAAGTATCCGTCGTATTTCTCGTCGCCGCAGACGACGGAGATCACCTCGATCGGCGGGTCATGCAACGCCGCACCTGCGCGGAAATTCTCCTGCGACTTGGCGAAATAGGCTGCCTTGTCGTCGTTGCGCTCGATGGTGAGAAAAACATCTGCCATGCGCCAGTACTGATTGGCCGCAAAGAAGTACTGCATCGCGGTCCGCTTGTGCCCGGCGGTCAGCGCCCTCTTAGCACGCGCCTCGGTAACTTCCGCCTTGTCGATCCAGGCCTGTTCCCAGCTCTCCTTGTTGCCAAGCTCGATATCGCGGCAGACCCGGGCAATCTCGAATGCATCGCCCCCGCCCTCGCCCGCCTCGGCGACGAGACGGAGAGTCTGCGAACCGAACGGCTCAGACGGAAAAAAGAAATCGAACATAGCTGTCCTCCAGACAGGTATCCCGGCTCTCATGGCTGCCGGATTGGAAAACTTTTATATCCAATGAAGCGGCACTCGGAAATCCTGGCATCCCGCAATCGTGCCATCAGTGCCCGCCCCGAAGGCGGCGAAGAGATTCTCGTCTAGTTCGGCATCATCATAATCGTTGTCACCGAGATCATACTGATCATCCCGCCTGTCGGCCTTATGCTGAAGGGGGTCGTTAAAGACGCGTCAAATTCGACCGTCTTGCCCGGCGTCACACCGTTATGGTGCTCGTGCATCGTCCGCGTTACCCTATTGGTTCCCTTGTCGATGGTCTTTCTGATCCTGCCGCGGCTGTTTTTCGGCTAGGCACCCGAGATCTTCGCCCGCTTCTTCTCCAGCCGCTCGCGCTGGCGCTCCTCGTCGATCACGAAGCGTATATGCTTGGCCCTCCCCACCTCGTCGATGCCGTCGTGGACGCCGGCCTCGAGCATGATGCGGCGACCCTCAACGCCCGTGATCTTCACGTGCACTGCCACCGTCTGACCTATCAGCGTCGCACCAAGATGTTCGATCGAGACGTGCGCACCAACCGTCTGCTCGCCGGGATCGAGATGCTTCTGGATCAGGAGACGTGCAGTTTCTTCGACGTCACGTACCATGTAGGGCGTGCCGTAGACGCGGAGCTCGTCGCCCATGAAGGAGATCGTCCGCGCCTTGTCGATCTCGACGCTGCGGGTACTCTCGAGGCCAACGGCAAGACTGTCCTTCATGCGTTTTGCTCTCCGTAGAGTTTCCTGAGTTCGCTCTTTAGGATCTTGCCCATTGCACTCTTCGGCAGCTCATCGACGAACGCCATGCGGCGCGGGATCTTGTAGCCGCCGATCAGCCCGCGGCAATGCTCAATCACCTCATCCTCGGCGAGCGTCGTGCCCGGGCGCGGCACGATGACCGCGAACAGCGCCTCTCCGAATTTCGCATCCGGCACGCCAACCACGGCGCATTCGTGGACGTTCTCGTGGCTGTGGAGTGCCACCTCGACCTCCTGCGAATAGACATTTTCACCGCCGGTGATGATCATGTCTTTTTTGCGGTCCAGGAGATACATGAACCCATTCTCGTCCATCCTCCCAACGTCGCCAGTATGAAACCAGCCGTCGCGGAAAGCGCGCTCGTCCTCTTCCGGCCGGTTGAGATAACCCCTGCTGACATTGGGGCCTCGCACGACGACCTCGCCCGGCGTGCCGAGCGGCATTACGGTGCCATCGTCGTCGACGATCCGCATGTCGATGCCTACGACTGGCCGGCCGGCCGCCTTCAGTATGTCGTACGCACCGGACGCGATGGCCGCCGCATGCACGTCGCCATCGAGGGTGGTCAGGATCGGAGAGGTCTCGGTGAGCCCGTAGCCTTGCATAACATCGACCTGGGGGAACGCCTCCATCAACCGCCGAGTCCACTGGACCGCCATGGGCGCAGAGCCGTAAAGCACGCGCCTGAAAGACGACAGGTCGTAATTCTCAATGTTAGGCGACTGCAGCGTCAGGATGATCATCGTCGGCGCCATCATCATCGCCGTCGCGCCTGTATCCTGGATCGTCCGCATCAGGTTGTCGGGCGTGAAAGCCGGCAGATAGGCATGCGCGCCGCCAACAAGTGTAAAGGCGGTCCCCAGCAGGTCAGCGGAATGGAACATTGGCGCGGCGTGCAGATAGATGTCGTCGGCCGCCGCCTTCATCGGTACCGAGCACTGCATACCGTTGGAGAAGATGTTGCGGTGGCTTAAACGAACACCCTTCGATTGGCCCGTCGTGCCACCGGTATAGAGCAGGATCGCGTCTTCCTCCTCGCCGCTGTCATTACCTTCGGACGGCGCGGCCACCCCGATCAGCGCATCGGAGGTCTCCAGCATGGTGGCCGTCCCCTCTCCCGGAATGACGACGGCACTGTCGCGCCACGGAGCGAACTCTGGCGTCTCCAGAGACGCCAGAAACACGTCTTCGAGGAAGAGCGCATTCACTGCCGCGTCGTCCAGGATATTGCGGATTTCAGGCGGCGCGAGGCGGAAATTCACGGGGACGGGGATGGAGCCGTTCCAGTAGCCGGCATGGATCAGCTCGCAATGCCGCCAGGTGTTGCGGCAGATGATGCCGAACCGGTCGCCCTTACCGACGCCTTTCGATTGGAGGACGGCGCTGAGCCGCATCACCCGGTCCATGTGCTCGGCCCAGTTGAACTTGCGTTCGATATCGACAATGGCCCGGTTCTCGCCGTACAGGTAATGCGCGCGTTCGAGCGCCGACCGCATGGTCAGCATCGGCCCCGTTCTCCATTTCCGTCCCTTACAGTTGAGAGAAACATAGAGGACATTCAGGCGCCAGCGTAGGGGCCGCTTAGCCGCCCGAGCCCAGAACGCCGACGGCCTCTATCTCGACCTTCATGTCGGGATGCACTAGCTTCGAGACCTCGAGCAGGGTGGAGACCGGGAAATCGCCTTCGAAAAATTCTCGCCGCGCCTCCCAGACCTGCTGGCGGTCGTTGATGTCGGTCAGGAATACGTTGACCTTCACGATGTCGGTCATGCCGCCGCCAGCTGCCTCGATCAGCGCCTTAATTTTGTAAAAGATGATCTTCGCCTGCTCATAGGCGTTGGGCCCGTCGATCCGGTCAAAAACGCTGCTGCGCGACGTCATACCGGCGATGTAGACATGCCGGTCCACGACGAGACAATTGGACCAGGTTCCTTCCGGCGGTTCACCGACGCCGTCTGCTCGTATCCGGGTACGGGTCAATGGACAGCCTCCTTCTTTGGGCCGGTTTTAAGTAGCGTGGTGAAAAAGATGCCGGCGGCAATCAGCCCGATACCGACGGCATGGAACCAAAAGAGCTCTTCACCGAGGAACCACATGGCCAAGAACACCGTGTAGACTGGGATCAGGTGAACGAATAGCCCTGCGCGGCCGGGACCTAGCCCCTCGACAGCGTGGTTCCACCAGAACATCGCGAAGATCGACGCGAACACGGCATTAAAGCCTGTCGCCCAGATGAGGTCCCAGCCAAACGACGTAGGCTTGTAAAAAATATATTCCAGCACCCAGAATGGAAAGACGAGAACCGATCCAGCGACAAGGATGCCGAAGACGAGGTTCAGTCGATCCAACTCGCGCGGCACCTTGCGCAGGAGAACCGCGTAGAATGCCCAGGTTGTGATCGAGATCAGGATAAAAACATCGCCAATATTGAGGCTAAACGAGAGCAAAACGTCGAGGCTTCCGCGGCCAATCAGGTAGATAACCCCCGCCAGCGAGAGGCCCACGCCGAACCACTGGACTGCCGTCAGACGGTCGCGAAACATCAGCCAAGCGACTGCAACGATTGTTACCGGTTCGGCCGAATTTATCAGAGCCGCATTAATCGCCGTTGTGAACTGCAGCCCCACGAACAGCATTCCGTTACCACCGACAAACAGGCACGCACCAAGCAGCCCGATTATCTTCCAATGCCGCCGCATCAGTGGGAGCTGTGCGCGGAGGTTTCGCCCGCACAGGAAGTAAAGGATAGCCACCGCAATCAAGCAGCGGAAGAACGATAACGCTGCCGGCGGCACTACGCCCGCCACCTCTTTAACGACGATCATGGAAAAAGCCCAACACAGCATCGCCATAGGCCCAGCGATGAGCGGCGGTGGAGCGTAGCGAACGATAGGATTACTCGGCCGCAAAGCGCTCACCAAGAGCAGCGTTAACGCGCGGCATAACATGTTCTGCCATCAACTCCATCGACCGACGGCTAAGAGCGGGATCGAGCCAATCATGGCCGGTGTAAAGTAATGTGCCGAAAGGCCCGACCTGTTCACGAAAAGCAAGGATCTGGTCGACCACGTCGTTCACCGTTCCCGCGATAACCTGCATGTCGAGCGATTGCTCAAGCGTTATATGGTCGTCGGGCTGATCCGGATACGCCCGGAAAATCATTGGTTTTCCGTTGCCGATCAGCTTGGTCATAATGTTGCGAAAATAGAAGCCATAAGGCCCGTCAGGGGAGCGGCCATATTCCTGCGCTGTCCGATCGTCGTCGGCGACGAAGATCGACTTGGCGACGCGCCAGCCATCCCCGCGTGCAGGGCGGCCGCCTTCCTGAAGCCCATCTAGATAGCGCGGCAGATGAGTAGCAACCCAATGCGGCTGAACGTAGTTTGAGGTAATCGGGTCCCACCCGCGCGCCGCAGCGGCCGTTATTCCGACGGAGTCCGGCGAAACAGCGGTTACGACAATGGGCGGATGTGGTTTTTGCAGCGGCACCGCAACGATGCCCTGGCCGATCTTCTCGTTAAGCGTGCGCTCTGTAGATGCTTTCCAAGGCCCGCTCTCGAAACCGTAAGGCGCCCTGTCGGACCAGATATTTAGGATCATCTCGATTGATGAAAGCATCAGACTGTTACGATTGTCGTCGAGATGGCCAAACATCTCGGCATCGGACAACAAACCTCCCGGTCCGATGCCAAAAATGAACCTTCCATCCGTCATGTGATCGATCATGGCAACATGCGCTGCGACCATTGCCGGATGATAGGACGGTAGGGTCACGGCGGCAGTGCCAAAGACGATATCTCGCGCCTCATGGCAGAGGGACGCGATAAACATCAGGTTCGACGTTATTGGCTCAGCTCGATCGGTTATGTGCTCGCCGAAGAACGCCTCGGCATAGCCTAGATGGTCTGCAAGCAGAGCCGCTTCTCGGTTCTCACGAAGCACCTGCCCATAATTCTTGGCGGGCGGATGAACCGGTTGTGTGAAATAGCCTAGGCGCATGCCGGTCGTTTCCTCTTCGGAAGTCGCTCTTCCGGGCCGCTTTGATATTGGAACAACTATAGCAGTGAGTGGTCAGGCGCGATAGAAACGAGGACCAAACGGAGACCGTCATGTACGCCGATCACAGTATTACAGAGGCCGTCGGCCAGGCCATAATCGCGATCTATTTTATCTGGCAGGGCGTCAAGAATGTGCTGCTTTGGGATGTCAATGTGGTGCGATTGCGCGACAAGGGATTGCCGGGCCCGCTCAGCCTGACAATCGGCTTCGCGCTCCAGTTTACTGGCGCGTTCCTTGTGTTGTTCGACTGGCAGACAGAGGCAGGCTCAATCCTGTTAATCGTCTTTACCCTACTCGCCACCGCGATTTTCCATCGCTACTGGACGATGACTGATCCGCAGCGCACCTATCACTTCTTGCTGATGAGCTGCAATTTCTGCATCACCGGTGCGCTCTTGCTGCTTCTATAAATTATCCAGCAGGCACTACTGGCAGCAGCAGTCGGGACGGATGTTTCGCGCTGTGCCAGAACGTATCGGTACCTACTTTGTAGTAAATGTACTGGTGGGTAAAAAGCCCGTCGGTAAGAGGCGAATCGCCGTTCAAGATCTCGAGCCGAATGCAATGGTCTTTCTTGAACAAGTGCGCACAAGGCATGACCTCGATCTCAAATTTGTAGACTTCGCCTGGCTGTATCGGCTGCGGGCTAGTATGTGTGTAGATCGGTCGCCGCTTGGTGCTGCGCGCCTCGTCTTTTTCGCGGTGCGACGCCCTTAGCCAGCCCTTCGAGACCACAACGGATGCGGGCTGTACGCCCTTCTTGCGAGCCTCATTATCCTGCGGCGCCTGGTCGGACAACTTCACAAAGAAGTCGCAGTCAGGCTTGCTCGAGGATGCATAGAGTTCCAGCACTATCGGCCCGGCAATCTCGGTGTCGCGCGCCAGCGGCTCTGTGGTGAAGGTTAAGGCACCGCGCAGCGCGTCCGGTCCCTGCGGCCCCATCGCGAGGGTTCCACGCAGCCAGCTGGGGTTCGGATAGTCATAGGACGTCGAGCCCCCGTTCGTGGCCGGCTTTTTGATCGTCAGAGAGCCGTCATTTAGTGACGTTACGCTTTTCGACGTCTTCTTACTGAGATAGTAAGATCTGTATCGTGCCTTCGGGAGGGGCCATTCCTCCTCCTCGCGCCATTCCTCCTTCCCCGTCACAAATAGGCGTACGTTAGGTCGGTCCTCGTAGCCGTTCTTCTTGCCCTTCAGGTAAAAATCATAGAATGGCAGCAGCTCAGTCTCGTGATAGGAGATGTGGTCGAACTGGTCGTGCGCCTCAAACACATCCTTTGCGCCGGTGACGACCAGCTTCTTGGGCGCCTTCACATCCTCATAACCGAGAATGTTGCCACGGAGGTGCAGGCCCATCTTGCCCCAATGGCCGATGGAGAGAACGGGCACCTCGATCTGGTCAAGCCGTTCCCACGGGCATCGTTCCCGCCACCAATCGTCATAGGTCTGGTGCCGCGTCATCTCACCTGCGAGATCGAGTGGGAAATCCTTGCCACCTGGCCCATTCGCCGCCCGATGCAGGTTGTTAACTCGCACGTGCTGATACCACCACGGCATGAAGTCGCAATAGATGCCGCCGTGATACATTGTGCCTCGATACATATCGACAGCGCCGTCATAGGGCGCGATGCATTTAAGGCTGGGGGGATTTACGATGCCCATGAACCACTGGGTCCACGCATAGTAGGACTGTCCGAGGCCGCCGACGTTCCCGTCGCACCAGTCGCGCGCCGCCACCCATTCTATACATTCGTAGAGGTCATCCTGCTCGTCATAGTCGAGCAGGTTATAAACACCGTCCGACGCTCCAGTACCGCGGACATCGATATGTACGTAGGCGTAGCCTTGATCGCGGACGTACCACTCTACGGGACCGACCTCGCGCCAAAGGAATAGCGTCGAATGTGGCAAATCATCGGTCTCGAATTGGTAGGGAGAGGCAGCAAATAGGGCGGGAAACTTGCCTGGCGCGTCCGGCCGGTAAATGCGCGCAGCAATGCGTACTCCGTCGCGCATAGTGATGAATACCGGCTCTTCGATTTTCATTCCGTAGCGTTTGGCGGCTTCGGTTGTTTTCCTTGCCATGCTCGTTTTCCCTCTTCCGTTCGGCTCCTGCTGGCCCCCGAGAATTAAGTCAACGCGTTGCGAAGAATACCGATCCCTTCACACTCAACCTCGACGGTGTCGCCGGCATGCATAAATACCTGTGGGTCGCGACCAACACCAACTCCCGACGGCGAGCCGGTTGTCACGATGTCGCCTGGGTGGAAGCGGTACCACTGCGAATAGTAGGCGATGATTTCGGCGCATTTGAAAATCAAATCGTCGGTCTTGGTGTCTTGCATCACCTCGCCATTCAGCCGCGTCTGAAGGTGCAGATCGTAAGGATCGGCGATCTCGTCCTTGGTGATGATCACGGGGCCACAGGGCGTAAAACCGGGCAAGTTCTTGCCCATTATGTTGCGTTCCCAGCCGTGGATAGGCCCGAACGGCGGCTCTCCCTCGCGTATGTCGGGAATCCAGTCTCGAGCGGATACGTCATTGGCGATGGTGTAGCCGGCGACGTAGTCCATCGCCTCAGCCTCAGTTACCGAATGGCACTCCCGGCCAAACACAAAGCAGAACTCACCCTCGTAATCGATCATGTTGGGCGCTTGCGACGGCACGGGAATCGCCTTACCAGCGCCGAGCAATGAATCTCGCGTCTTGATGAAGCCAGCAGGATGTTTTGGGCGCGGTGTGTTGCCCATTTCAGCGAGGTGGCGGCCGTAATTCATACCAACTGAGAAGATCAGCCAAGGATCGGGTACCGGCGGCGCAAGCGGTGTCTCGTCAAATGCGCTAAGGGAACCGGAAACAGCTGCCAGGTCCGCCTCCGCGGCCGCGACAATGCGTTTTACGGCGTCAAGCCCCTCGTCGCCGCGCTCGAGGATTTCCCGCACCGATGCTGGACGCCAGCTGCCCACAACCGCGTCGGGGGCATTGGCGAGATCTAGAACTTGTCCGTCGCCGACAAGAACGGCGGGATGGCCCGCTGCGTAGTCACCTGCGGCGCAATCGATGGTGAGCAGTTTCAAGTGCTTTCTCCCAAGCGAAGGGGTGGTCAGTAGACCAGGAACGTGGCGAGATCCGGGAACGCAACTACGATCAGAAGCACGATCAGCATCGTGATGGCGAACGGCAAAGCGCCCCAGAACACATCTTCTATCTTGATCCTGTCATCTTGAAGATTGTTGTGAATAACGAAACAAGCGAGCCCTAATGGCGGCGTCAACAATCCTATCTCGACGGCGATAATCGTGATTATGCCGAACCAGACTAAGTCTATACCGAATGGCTGTAGCGCTGGCACCGCCAACGGAACGGTAATGAGCATTATTGAGCCAGCATCGAGGATCGTCCCCATAAGGACGATGGCAATAATATAAATTGCAAGTAGGCCGGCCAGTCCGAGCCCGGACGCCTCGATATAGGCCTCCATAATATTCGGTATGCCGGTGATCGCGATCATTCGGGAATAGATATGAGCGGAAACCAATAAGAAACAGATCGCCGCTGTAACGTGGCCTGTCTCAGATAGAGCCTGCCAAAGGCTCTCGCGTGTTAGGGCGCCTTTGAACCATGTCAGTATGAGCGCCCCAAGCGCTCCGATGCCGCCAGCTTCGGTCGCGGTGAACACACCACCGTAAATACCGCCGAGCACAAGACCAATTAGCAAGATAATCGGTAGACTTTTCTGTGCGGCCTCCAGGCCGCTCATCATCGCCTCGCGCTTGTTATTCAACGCCTCCGCCGACCCGACCTTGTCGGGAAAGCGGTTCGCCAAAAACCAAATGAGCACGCAATAGGCGAGCGTCAAAACAAGGCCAGGTATGATCCCGGCGATGAAAAGGTCGCCAATAGAAACCTCTGCAAGAATGCCGAAGATGATCAGTAGAAGGCTTGGCGGAATCAACATGCCGAGAACGGACGACCCTGCGACCACACCGACTGAAAAACGCGGTCGGTAGCCGAGGCGCAGCATTTCCGGGACGGCAACCTTGGTAAACACGGAAGCAGAGGCAATCGAAGTGCCAGTAACGGCCGCGAACACGGCATTGGCGCCAACCGTTGCGGTTCCCAAACCGCCCTTGAATTTGCGAAAGATGTGGTTGGCAACGTCGTAGGTATCACGGCCGATGCCTGAGACGCTGACCAGCAGTCCCATCAAGACGAAAAGCGGTATCACACCGAACTCATACTCTTGCATGCTTTCGCCGATGGAGAGAGCTAAGAGATGACCTGCAATGTCTAGATTGTCCCGCACCGCGAGCACACACACGAAGGATATTAGGGAAAGAGCGACGCCCACATGGACGCCCACGTAGACAAAAATCAGAACAAAAATGATTGAGACAACACCGATACCAGCGTCGGAGATGTCAGTGAGTCTACCAAGACCAAAAACAATAGCTGCGAATAGCGCCACGCCAATTGCAACGCGGGTTATTTTGCCACCTTCAAACGCATTGGCTCCGTGCAGTACTCGAAGTTCCCGAAGGCCGCTCCAGAGTGAACGGCCAAATTGCACACAGCAGAAAGCCGCGCCGACTAGAATAAGTAGTTTGAATGGCCAGGACGGTAACGAAAAATCACCTTCAAGCCCTTCATAAGTGTTTCGACGCCATACTTTTTCGAATGATGGTACTGTGTAGTAAAACACAACCACCATTAAGAAAATGCCAAGCGCATCGTATAACGAATGCAAAAAAACGCCGAGTGACCGCTGTTGGTCAAGTAACCGCGCTAACAAAATATCTGAACGTGTAAGACGACCGCTTCGGATTGCCGCTGGCAACTGCAAGAAAACAATCATCAAAATCGACAACTCTACCAATAACGGGACGCCATCAATTGGAGAGTTAAAAAGAAAGCGACCTAGAACATCTGCTCCCAGCAGAAGCATAATGCAAAATATCCATGCACTGCCTCCAGCGTTAAAAGCTGAAACTAACCCATCAAAGATTTTTGAAATCAGTGACGGGCTAGTCTCAGTTTTCATTACCGAATTTTCGGTCATTTACCGACTATTTCTCACTTGAGAAATACCAGAGATTATTTATCCCAATCCCGCGTGAATTTAATATTTCGCGATCGAAGCTCGCCCATAAAAGCATTCACGAGCTTGGTGCCGGGCTGGCCTTTTTTGTCAAGCATCTGCGCCCATTCTTTCGCAATATTGGGCATGGCCTTAGCCCATTTATCCTTTTCTGAATCAGAAAGTTTAGTAAATTTCACACCACCCTTCTTCATTATTCCGATAAATTTACCTCGTTTCTTATCATCGGCAGCATTTTGATATTTCACCCAATGATCGGCCTCTTCACGAATGATCTTGTGGGCATATGAAGGCAAAGATTTCCAAGTATTTGTATTAAATGTAATAGCAGAAACATTGCTAACGCCAAAATTAATTTCAGTGAAATTTTTCGCTGCAGACCAAGTCTTATAAACAAACGCAAGTATTTGACCAATAGGGTAACCTTCATAAACGCCATTTTTAATGTTCGTGTATGATTGGTTCATGCTTGAATTTACTGAGATAGCTCCAGTGCCGCGAAGCCATTGCCCAAAAGAACCCGACGATCCAAGCTTCCGGCCTTTGAGATCCTCGAATTTTTTTACCGGAAACTTTGAAAATAAGTGCATCGAGTCGTTAACGCCGCTGACGATAAAAACTTGATTATGTTTTGCGTAAGCTTGATTTAACTCAGGTATTTTTTTGCGCAAGGAGCGATCAATTAAATCAAGCTGTGATCGCGTAGCGTCAAAAAACGGCATGTACACAGAATAGGCTTCAAGAGGGAGATTTGACGGCTCAAAATTCTTGAGAATTAGTCCGGCGCCGCCGATCCCTTCTTCAACCGCCTCAAAAACCTCTGGAAATTTTGCGATGGTCTGAGAGTAGGCGTGGTTCCACTTAATTTGAAGATTATGGCCTTCAGCTTTTAGCCTCTCGTTGATCTTGACGCTAACACGATCCTTAAAAGTTCCAACGAATGTAACTGCCGGTGGCGGGGCAGCAATAACGGTAACCTCTATCTCTTTTGCGATCGCTGCAGTCGACGACGCAATAACTGATACGAGCAATCCGGCCAAAATGGCGCTTGCATGATTCTTCATTTGTCAGACCTCCCTTTTCTCTCTTAATTTTTTTTAGTCTAGACTCATAAACAGGCTGGTGGAAAGGGCTAACTGTATTATTGCGTCCCAGACATCTGGTGTCATAAATGGTCACCCCGACCCCTTAAATTCATCTCTCAGCGGAGCGCTCATAAAATGCCGTCGTCATACGCGACAACCCACGAAATCATCGTTGCTGCACGAAACACGGCTAATCGGTCGGTATGGAATTACATTACAGGCGCCGCGGAAACTGAGACGACGCTTCGACGGAATAGACTTGCGCTAGATTGCCTCGCTCTCCGCCCAAGAATTTTGCGGGATGTGAGGGAGATTGATGCCTCGACTAAATTTATGGGTCACACTCTGCGGATACCTTGCTTATTAGCGCCTATCGGCTCGCTCCAAACGGTAACTCCAGACGGAACCGGTGGTATTGCTGTCGCCAAAGCGGCCAAAGAATTCGGGACGATAAACTTGGTTAGCACCGTAACTGAACCGACACTTGAGGAAATCCAAGCCGCCACCGATCACCCAAAGATCTTCCAAATATATATTCGCGGAGATGAGGCTTGGGTCGACGAGACTATTGATCGCGCGCGCAATGCGGGCTACTCGGCGCTCTGCCTCACAATCGACTCAGCGTATTACGGCCGCCGCGAACGACAACTCATCACTGGCTGGCGGCCGCCGAGTATTCAGCGCTATGACGAGAACGTACGCATCCATCAGGCAGGTTTAACCTGGGAATGGATGGAGCGTATGCGAGAACGTGGTGGGCTGCCGTTTATTCTAAAGGGCATCCAAACCGCGGAGGACGCAGAACTGGCAATCCAGCACGGCATCGATGTGATTTACGTATCAAACCATGGCGGGCGTCAGCTCGACCAGGGCGATGCGACCATCGAAATTCTTAAAGAGGTCGTGCCGGTCGCCAAGGGCAAGGCGCAGATCGTCGTCGATGGAGGGTTCGTGCGCGGCACCGACGTCCTTAAAGCAATAGCGCTCGGCGCGGACGCGATTGGGCTAGGACGCTTTCAAGGCTGGGCTCTTGCAGCGGGTGGCAAGGAAACACTCGTTCGGGCACTGGAGATCATGGAGGCCGAAATCAAAAACGCAATGGGTCTGATCGGCGTGTCTTCGCTCGATCAGATCGATGAAAGTTTCGTCAAGGAAGCCCGCGCCGTAGGCGTCTCTCACGAACTGTCGGCCTTTCCTTTTCTGCCCGAGGAAATCCGCGGGCCTGCGTAGCCCCAGGAGTTAGCTCAATTCGTACGGCACCTGGTTCGGGCCAGGAAACAGCTCCTTGCCGCCGTCATCATAATAGCGGTGCTGTTCAAATGTGCCGGAGCGCTGGCTGCGAATAATCACCGCAACGGTCTGTTCGTCGCCAGCATATTCAGAATGGATTTCCCACGGCGGCACTATGTCGACGTCACCAGGTCCACATTGCTCGGCGTAGTCCTCCTCGTAGAACGCCTCGCCATCATCTTTTTTCGTTTCCTTGTATCGCACGATACGCTCATAGCCCTGGAGCAGGCCATAGACCGTCCACGACTTGCCGTGATCGTGGATCATAGCTCGGCCGCCCGGGTTCTTGATCAGCGCGTTGATCACAAAACCGTGATCAGGATCCTCATAAAACAGCAGATTGTCGACCTTCTTGCCGTCGAATCCGCCGACTGGCCATGCCTTCGCATGC
Organism: Alphaproteobacteria bacterium; assembly: GCA_038131485.1. GTDB lineage: Bacteria > Pseudomonadota > Alphaproteobacteria > MPNO01 > UBA830 > JAYQUR01. The sequence continues at coordinate 981,194 of JAYPPO010000002.1, read as the reverse complement.
TCCTGCAGATCGGGATCCTTAAGGAGTTGCTGAAGCAACTGGCGACATTTTTCCCAGCGCTCCGTGTCGTCGCGGCCAGTTTGGGCGCAGACGGTTCGCATCTCGTCGACGAACTTTTCCACCGCGGCTAGAGTCTTTGGGGGGGGCATCCTCGTATCCTCCTACACTCGTTCAAGCAGGTTCTGCCAGCCCATCGCGGTGTCGCGACATGAACTCGCGGCGCATTGCAGCCAGCTCGGACATTTTGCCAGGGTCGAATTCCGCTTCGGGCAGTTTTTCGTGCTCCCAGTGCCCATAGTCGTCCGAACCTCGCACGAGCGCAGCGCGCGGCTTTATGCCAGGCCGATTGTACTTCACACGCTTCACGTTGGTCGGGATGTAGTGGATTGACAGGCCGATGCGCCGATCTTCAGACCGGTTCGGGTCGGAGCCGTGCACAATGGATTCATGGTGCATCGAAAATTCACCAGGCTGCAGGATCATCGGTACGGCAGCCTCCTCATCAACGCTGACGATGGTCTGACCACGCGCCAGGAGGTTGTCCTCGTGCGTGAGGTTTTGGAAGGGGACAACCTCGCGTCTCGCGTGGCTCCCGGGAATGACCCGGACACACCCCGATGCAAGATTGCTATGTGTAATCGACAGCCACACCGTGAGCGTCTCGGGCGGCTCTAGCCCGTAATAGAATGTATCCTGATGCCAAGAGACGAAGCGCGGGTCGCGCGCGTTTTTTTGAAAAAAGCTGGACCCCCAGCACAGGATATTGGGGCCGAGAACGTCCTCGACGGCGTCGAGAATACGGGGATGAGTAACGATATCTGATAACCAACGAAACGGCAGGTGGGCCTTAAAGACCAGGGCCCTCTGCGCCTCGCAGCCTTGTTCGGCTTCGAACGCCTCAATCTTATCCCTAAGATCCTGTGCCTCGCTGGGGCTCAACGCGCGAAACGGATGAACGTAACCTTCCGTCGCGTATTTTTCGACCTGCGCATCTGTTAAAATTTTGGCCATGCAGAACTCTCACCTCGCCCGACAGAACGTGTCAACAATTGACGCAAAAAGTTCCCGGAACATTGGAGACAGGTTAACACGAGAAAGGAAAGGTCAAGCGCACGGCCGGCCACCGGTCCCATATTCGGGTCGCGGAGGCCGTGATGCGAACTAAAGGTCCGGCTAGAGTTCTCTCAAATGACTGCATCCTGGTAGAGCCCGTAGCTCAACTTGAACAGAATATCACCGCCGACCGCCACGCATACCCGCTTCGTCAATTATTCTGTGATCCCGTTTTAGCTATGGCGGGCCTTTGGTTGCGTGCACAGAAATTGGAGGCAGCGGAGATCACAGCATGGGACACCGTTCCGCCGGCACTTGGCTCGGATGAACTTTTGGAAACGCCAATCGAAACTGGCAGCAATCGATACGCCGGTCCTTTCCAACGTTGTCGGGCAGCTTCTGGCTCGCGGCCGCGCCGATACGCAAATCGCCCACCAACTACCGTAAGCAACCGAGTCCGAGCCCTACCTACGTTGGTGGATCCGATACGTAGGAACCTTCGGAGCAACAATTCCGTGCCGATAGAGTTCTTTGACGAAGAGTTCTAGAGCACGTGACCGAAATCTATATGGGACGGACGCAATGACGACATTGATCACGGGTGCTGGACTGATCGGCACCGCCTACGCCATTGAGGCGGCAAAACGCGGCGAGAAAGTGATCTTTCTCGATCCACTGCCGCGCGCAGATTATATCGCGCAGCGCGTCGGCGATGCCGACTACGAGATCGTCCAGGACGACGTGCGCAGCCTGCCCGCGCTGATAGACGCGATCCAGACGCACAGACCGGAAACTCTCCTGCACACTGCGGGGCTGATCGGGCAGCGGGTCGGCAACCCGCTCGCCTACGGATACAGCCTCAATGTCGGCGGCGCGATGACTGTCGCCGAAGCAGTGCGCCTGACAGGCATCAAACGGCTGATCCACATCTCGACCTTCGGCGTCTACGACTGGCGGCAGACCACGCCGTCCAAGGTCAACGAGAGCTTTCACCGTGGCGCCGGCTCGGCCTATTCCAACTCTAAGGCAGCGCAGGAACTGATCTTCGAGGCCTATCATGGCCTCTGCGATTTCGAGCTCGTGCTCCTTCGCCCAGGAAACGTATTCGGCGTCGGCCATTTCTGGGGTGGTTCGGGCGGCGGCGAAAAGGTGCAGACGCTGGTCGAGGCCGGCCTCCGCGGAGAAACCGCAGTTATCCCGGAAAATCAGACGATGGCGTTTGAATATATCTACGCGAAGGACATGGGCCGCGCGGTCGACCTTGCCGCGACCGCATCCGGCCTCCCTGGCAAGGCGGTCTACAATCTAGCGTACGGCGAGGTGATCAGCTTCGAACGCCTGGTGGTGGCTGTAAAATCCGCCGTTCCCGGCTTCCAGATCGAGATAACGCCTGGCACCCCGCCGGTTTCGCGCGACACGCCACTCGACGTCAGCCGCGCCAAAGCCGAATTAGGTTGGGAGCCGCAATTTACGCTGGACGAAGCTATGGCAGACTACGCTGAGGATCTGCGCAAGCGGAACCTCTGAACGGGTCGGTCCTCGATCAGCCCCTAGATTCCGTAATACATCTGTCGAATAATTCGGGGCTGTTCGACGACCCGCGCAGACCCCTCAATGCCCTGAACAACTGCCCTCGAGCCGGAATAGCTTCGCCGCGTTGTCACCAAGGATCGCGCTTGTATCCACTTCCGATAGTTTCGCGGCATGCACGATCTTGCAAGGCTCAAGGTCGCCGATGGGAAACGGATAGTCCGAGCCGAGCACGACTTTCTCAGCGCCGAACATTTCGACCAGCAAGCGCAGCGTGCGCGGATCGAAGAGCACCGTATCATACCAGAGACTTTGCATCTGCTCGACCGGATCGGCATAGCCGTCATCCTTGTGCATCAGGTAGTTCCGTTCCATTCGACCGAGAATGTACGGCAGCGCACCGCCGCCGTGCGACAGGATCATCTTCATGCCGCTGTATTTCGTGAAGTGCCCGGCGTAGATCATCCGCGCTACCGCCGTCGTCGTGTCGACACCGCGGCCGACGGCGTTGATCATATCGTAGTCCAGTAGCCGTTCGTCGCCGCAGCCGAACATGGGATGCAAATATACGGCCGCCTCCAGATCCGACGCCGCTTCCCAGAATGGATTGAGGTCTGCATCGTCGAGATTGCCGTGCCCGCCCTTGGGCTGGGTACCGATCATCACGCCAGAAAAGCCCGCCGCCATCGCCTCTCTTAGAACCGCTGCCGCCAGCTTTCCATTCTGCAGCGGTACAGTGGCGAGCGGCGTCATGTAGGGCGTCGCGCGCATTTGCTCAATCAGGTGCTCGTTCATGAAGCGGCTCCACGCCGCGCCCTCGTCGGCCGGCACCTCGTAGGCGAAGCTGTCGAGCCAACCGCCGGAGACCTGCATTTCGATGCCGTTTTCGGAGAGCCACTGCTCGCGCGTCTCAAGCTCGCGCAGCTTAGGCGCGATGGGCCGCGTCGGCGCCCCCCCCATGAAGGCGAGCTTGAACACCTTGTCCTCGCGCAGCACCTCGATATTGGTAAAACTCGCCTCGCCCGAGACGACGGCATTCAGCATCGTCTGCGGCACGAAATGAGCATGGGTATCGATGATCATAGTCGTAGTCCCTCGAGTTTAGTCTTTTCCCCAATAGAAAACGGCGCCCCGCGAATGGCAAGGGCGCCGTATTTTTTGGTAACACTGCCGGTCTGCCCTCTTAAGGCCAACGAACGCCAGTATCTGCGTGGGTGTTCGGAAAGGGGAGCGGGCCGGCGCCGCAAATAGATTTAGTGGTCTTTCTTCATCGCCGCCGCGGTATTGACCATAGAATGTTGTGCCCGGGCGTAGTCGAGAGCGCCCTGCTCGTCCATGCGCGGCGCCGTATGCAGATATTCCTTGAGACCCAGGATTGCCGGGCGCGGCCGGCTCAAAAGTGTAGAGCAGAACTCGTCGACCTCCGCGTCGAGCTTGTCGGCGTCGACCACATGGCTGACGATGCCGTAGTTCAGTGCACGCTCCGCATCGATGAACTTCGCCGTATACGTCATCCAAAGAATCGCGTTTCGGCGCATCCTGTCGTAGACGGCGGACATCACCATGGTCGGCATCACGTTGTGATCCATCTCGGGAATATTGAACGTCGCCGTTGAGCTCGCAAACGAGACGTCAAACAACGACGCGATCGCGGTGCCAAAGCCCATACAGCGGCCTTCGATTACGCCGACAACTGGCACCTTCGCGTCGCGAATCGCCTTATAACAGTAAAAGATTGAATCGTATTCGTCGCGACGCGTGTAGGCCTCAGGATGCGGCGGGCCCGCGTCTGGATTGCGCTTGCGGCCCGTGCAGAAATCGGGACCGACGCTGCGGACAAGAACGATGTCCGAAGTCTCGTGCGCTTCTAAAAGAGCCTCGGACATTTCGGCCGCCATCGCGTCCGAGCACGCATTGTCCTCAGCTCGGTTGAAGGTCACCCGCAGGATCCGTCCGTCCTGTTCGAGCAGAATGTCGTCGCTCATGATCGCTCCAGTTACTCGGTTGCGTTGGATTTTTCGTGGATCGCCGCTTCGATATCGCGCGCGCGGATCGGTAGCTCGTTGATCTCGATGCCGAGCGGCGACAGCGCGTCGTTGACGGCGGACGCAATCGCCGCGGGCGCGCCGAGATAGCCGCCCTCCCCCGAGCCCTTCTGACCGAGCGAGGTAAGGGGCGACGGCGTGCAGTGCTCAAAGTCGGCAACCGGCGGAATTTCGTGCGCCGACGGCAGCAGGTAGTCGACGAATGTCCCGGCCAGCAACTGACCGCTCGGGTCGTACTCGAACTTCTCATAGAGCGCGGCACCGATGCCGTGCGCAACGCCGCCGATGATCATGCCGCGGACGATGTCCGGATTGATCGCAGTGCCGCAATCGTGCGCGATGAAATAGTCGTGCACTTTCACCTTGCCGGTCGCGGGATCGATCTCGACCAACGGCACATGCGCCTGGAACGAGAAGCACGGGTATAGCGGCACCTCGTTATTCTCGTCCGGCATCTGGCCGCCGCCTGGTACCTGCTGCACCGCATAGGCCTGCAGGCCGAGCTCGTGGCCCGGCGGCATACGATGGAACTGTTTGTGCACAATATGGGTGATCTCTTCCCATGTAAGCTTCCTGGAGGGTTCGCCGCGCACGGAAAATTCGCCGTCAGCGTACTCGATCTGCTCTTTTTCGACGCCGAGGTCGAAGGCCGCGATGGTAATCATTTTGTCCTTGATCTCACGCGCCGCCCTCGACGTGGCGGTGCCAAGGACTATCGCCATGCGGCTCGCGACAGGACTACGCGTCGGCAGGGCCTCCAGCGTGTCGCTGTGGGTGACGCGGATCGTATCTGGATCACGTTCCAGCTCCTCGCCGGCGATGGTCGATACCAGCGTCTCATGCCCTTGTCCCGACGTGGTCGTGCACATCACCGCGGTGATAGCCCCCGTCGGCTCGACCTTGATCAAAACGGATTCTACGAAGGTCGTGATCCTGAGCTTCGGATTGAACAAATACTCGAATATGTTGTTGCCGCCGCCTGGCTCAAGGCAGGTCGCGATGCCGACTCCGGCAAGCTTGCCTTCCGAGCGCAACTGTTCGCGACGTGCGACAAGCGCATCCCAATCGGCAGATTTCAGCGCCATTTCAAGGACGGCATGGAAATCACCCGAATCGTAGCGAGAGCCCGGCGGGATCTTCCAGGGGAACTCATCCTTGCGCACCAGATTGCGCGCGCGCACCTGGACACGGTCTATCCCCAGATGCTTCGCAACCCGCTCGATACCGGTCTCGATGGCGAAATTGGTCGGCGACTGGCCGAAGCCTCGCACCGGCACCTGGCCGGTCTTGTTCGACGTGACCGAGATCGCCTCGTACTCGATCGAATTCACGCGGTAGGGTCCGCACAGCGCCGTCATCGGCTTGCCGAGCTGCAGCGGCGCACGGCCGGGATAGGCGCCGACGTCGTCGAGCGCGCGGATCTTCATCGACTTGATCATACCCTCGTCGTCGAAAGCCATCGTGATATCGAAGATACGGTCCGGCCCGTGCGCGTCACCGCCCGACATATTGTCGAGTCTGTCTTCGATGAAGCGGACCGGATAGCCGAGCTTTTTCGCGAGGTAGCTGACCAGCACCGTATGCTTAATTCCGCGCTTCACGCCGTAGGATCCACCGACGTCTACATCGTTGTGGACTCGGACGTTATTCATTGGAATTCGCAACGCGCTTGCAATCTGGTCCTGGTACTGGGGCATCTGGATCGACGCCCAGACGTCCATGATCTCGTTGATGTCGTCCCATTTGGCGACGACACCGAACGTTTCGATCGGCACCGTCGACGACCGGCCCCAGCGCGCACGGTAGCTCACAGTGTGCGGCATGCTGGCAAAGTCGTCGGCCACCGGTCCCCAAGTCCAAGCCTTTCGGAACAGCACGTTGCTGCCGTGCTCCGGATGCACAAGCGGTTGGTCTGCTTCGATCATCTTTTCGGAATCTACGGCGGCCGGCAGAGACTCGTAGTCGACCTCGATTAGCTCGGCAGCGTCTTCCGCTACATAGCGGCTGTCGGCAACTACCGCGGCGACCCATTCGCCAGCATATCGCGTCATGCCGACGGCCAGCGGGTACCATTTGACGTTTGGCAGATCTAGCCCATGGAACAGCGAATTGGTGCCCTCGGCCAACTCGTCGCCGGTCAGCACATAATGCACGCCCTGCAGCGCCAGCGCCGCCCTCGTATCGATGGAACGAATGTTCGCACGCGGGTGCGGGCTCGCGAGAATTGCGACGTGCTTCATACCTGGTACGTCGACGTCGGCAACGAACTTGCCGCGCCCGGTGATGAAGCGTCGGTCTTCCTTGGTCCGCCGCTTGCGCGATACGTAACGGTAGTTGGGCAGCGCAGGCACATCAGCCATTGGACGTCTCCCGGCGGCGTTGGGCCGTCATCTTCACTGCCTCGACGATCTGCTGATAGCCCGTACAGCGGCACAGATTGCCGCTGATCGCTTCGCGGATATCGTCGTCCGTTGGGTTCGGATTTTCCTCAAGCAGTGCATGGCTGGCAACGAGCATGCCAGGCGTGCAATAGCCGCACTGCATCGCGTGGCATTCCCAAAACGAATCCTGCAGGTCACTGATCTCGCCATCGGCGGCCGCGAGCCCCTCAACGGTCCGGATCTCGTGGCCTTGGGCCTGCACCGCGAACATCAGGCAGGAACGGATCGGCTCGCCGTCGAACAGTACCGAGCAGGCGCCACAGATACCGTGCTCGCAACCGACGTGGGTCCCGGTAAGCCGCAGCATATCTCGCAGGCAGTCAACCAGCGTCATGCGCGGTGGCACCAGCGCCGTGCGGTCACGGCCATTCACATTGAGAGTGATTTCCACGTAATCGTTCATTTGCCTGCCTCCGCGGCGGCATCCAGCACCGCCCGCGCTGCGAGACGCCTGGCGACTCGGCGCCGGTAGTCGGCAGTCGCGTGAACGTCGGTATCGGGATCGATTTCCTCGTCAATAAGCGCGATGGCCTCCTTGATCTCGGCTTCCAACGGCTGCTTGCCGACGAGCGCTGCCTCGAATGCGCGCAGCTTGACCGGCGCGGGCGCAACACCGCCGGCACTCACGGCCGCGCGGGCAATTGCGCCATTTTCGGCAAGCTGAACCTGCGCCGCTGCGGCAACGATGGCGAAATCGCCCTGGCGGCTCGACGTTTCGTGAAATCCGGTACCGATGCGTGCGCCGCTCCAGACCGGAATGCGAACCTCGGTCAGAAGCTCCTCAGGCTGGATATTTGTGACCATCGCCGCTTCGAAAAAGCCGTCGATCGGAACCTCGCGGCTGCCGCCGGTCGTCTTCAGTACCAGCGTCGCCTCAAGCGCCAGCGCTGCGAGCGGTAGCTCTGCGGAAGGGTCGCCATGGACGATGCTGCCGCCGATAGTGCCCCTGTTGCGGGTCTGAATATGGCCGACGTTGCGCGCCGCCTTGGCAACCAACGGTAGGCGGTCGGATACTATGTCGGAGAGTTCGACCTTGCGCTGGCGGGTGCAGGCGCCGAAGACCACATGGTCCCCGCAATCCTCGATCCTGGCAAGCTCGGCGACGTCGTTGACGTCGATCAGCATGTCGGGGCGGGCCATGCGCATGGCCATCAGCGGCACCAGCGTCTGGCCACCAGCGATGATCTTGCGCTCTTCATCGCCGGCCTGGGCGAGCAGTGCGCATACCTCGTCGAGCGATGTCGCGCGGACATAAGTAAATGGGGCGGCTTTCATAAAACGACGCCTGATTTCATTTGATTTTCTGTCATTTGCAGCACCTGTCGGGCGCCGCGGCGCACTTTATATAGATTTCCCTCGCGACGGTAGCCCGGGAAGGCGGTTTGCATGGGCTCATGCAATTTGTCTCGGATTTAATCAAAAATATAGGGAAATGCGGTCGAGGATCAGAGCTTCCAATCAGGAGACGACCCAAGGCACAGCACGGTTTCCTGATGCATGCGTCCTCCACCGCCGCGGACTGCCGCTGAGCAGACAAGGTCGACGTGTCGATACAAACCAAACTGTTTCGTATCCTGAAGTACGGTATCGCGAGCTGGGCGGTGGTCCTCGCACCATTCATCCTGTTCGGCTCAAGCCCCAAACACCAGTCGCTTAGCCGCCCATTTTTCCCGCCCCGATGATCTCCCACACCTTTTGGGGCGTAACGGGCATCCTTATATCCCGCACCCCGTAGGAACGCAGCGCGTCCACGAACCCATTCACCAGCACCGCTAACGCGGGCGTTGTGCCGCCCTCGCCCCCTGCCTTTACGCCGAGCGGGTTGGTCGGTGATGGCACCTCATTAAGCTGCGTCTTGAAAGATGGATATTCCAGTGCGCGCGGCATCTGGTAGTCCATGAACGAGCCGGAGAGCGGCTGGCCCGTCTCCTCGTCGACCGCGCATAGCTCGCCCAGTGCCTCGCCCGCACCCTGGACGATACCGCCATGGGTCTGGCCGTCAACGATCAGCGGATTGATGGCGCGCCCAACGTCGTCGACCGTCGTGTAGCGCGTCACCTCGTAGCTGCCGGTCTCGGGATCGATCTCGATCTCGCAAATATGGCACCCGTTGGGGAAGACCGGCGTTTCCATCACATTGTCCTGGACGATTGAAAGCCCCCCCTTGAGATCGTCGGATAGGTCGCGCCCGTCCAGCGCCCGCGCTAACTCAAACAGGTCGATCGACCGGTCGGTGCCAGAGATTGAGAACGCGCCGTCTTCGAAACCAATGTCGCCCTCCGCCGCCTCGAGGACGATCGCGGCGAGCCGCTTGCCCTTCTCGATTAGCAGGTCTGCCGCCTTGACGATGACTGTGCCGGCCATGCGCATCGAACGGCCGGAGTGCGAGCCGCCGCCGACCTTCACTACGTCTGTATCGCCGACAATCACCGTCACCTTTTCAATGGGCACGCCGAGCCATTCGGCGCAGACCTGCGCGAAACTCGTCTCGTGGCCTTGCCCGCTCGGCTGCGTGCCGATGACAAGATCGACCCCGCCGTCCGTCTTCACGTGGATCTCCGCCTGCTCGCGCGGCGTGCCGATGGAGGATTCAACATAATTCGCGAAACCGCGCCCGAGCAGCTTGCCGCGCGCTTCGGCTTCGGCCTTTCGCACGGCGAAACCGTCCCAGTCGGCGGCTTCCAAACACATGTCCATGCTTTTCGCGTATTCGCCAGAATCGTAGACCATGCCGACGGCGTTCGAGTACGGCATCTGGTCGGTGCGGACGAGGTTCTTGCGCCGCAGCTCCAGCGCGTCGAGGCCGAGCTCGTGCGCCGCCGTCTCGACTAGGCGCTCGATAGCGAATGTGACCTCGGGACGGCCAGAGCTGCGATAGGCATTGGTCGGGGGGGTATTCGAGAACACGGCGCGCGAGCGAAGATGCGCCACCGGGATATCGTAGGAGCCGGTGATCAGCCCAGAGCCCTTCGACAAAGGCGATAGTGAAACCATCCTTGAGCCGACGTTCGACAGATTGTCAGCGCGCATGCCGAGAAACTTGCCGTCCTTGGCGAGCGCTAGTGAGACCTTGGTGACTAGATCGCGGCCCTGATAGTCACTGACGAAGGCCTCGCTCCGTTGCGCCGTCCACTTCACGGGACGGCCGACCTTCCTCGACGCCCATCCGACCAGCGGAAATTCCACATAAAGTCGGTTGCGCGTTCCAAAATTGCCGCCAACGTCCCTCGAGATAACCCGCACGTCTTCTGCCGCAACGCCGAGCACCTCTGCGATCTCCCGCTTCTGGCGAACAGAGCCGCCCGAGCCGGCATAGATCGTGTAGCGACCCGTTTCCGCATCGTAATCGCCGAGTGCCGAGCGCGGCTCCATCGGCACACCGGTAACCCGGTCGATATGGATTTCCATCTCAACGACATGGTCGGCCGCGTCAAAGGCGGCGTCGGTCGCCACCTTGTCCCCAAAGAACGTCTCCACAGGAACGTTGTCGGGTGTCTCGTCCCAGACGACGGGCGCTCCGGGTGTTGCGGCGCGCGCAGTATCGGCGACGGACGGCAGTGGGTCGTAGTCGACGAGCACCGCCTCAGCTGCATCCTCGGCCTGTGCCCGAGTCTCGGCGACGACGACCGCGAGCGCCTCCCCTACGTAGCGCGCTTTGTCCGCGGGCAGCGGCCGATGGTCGCCGATGAAGACGTCAGACCCGCCCGGGCCATGCAGCTTCATATCGTGCTTGGTCGACGGCAACGGGCTGTGCGGGATCGGGTTAAGACCCTCAGCGAGCACGTCGGCGCCGGTGAAGACGCCGAGCACGCCCGGCATCACGGCGGCGGCCGCAGAATCGATCCCGCGCAGCATGGCGTGCGCGTGGCTCGACCGGATAACCGCCATCCAGGCCTGGCCGTCGATATGCCAATCGTCGCTGAACCGTCCCTTCCCCGTCAGCAGGCGCGCATCCTCTCGCCGGCGGACCGGTTGCCCGATCTTCAGATATTCCATTTTCTCGTCCCGCTATTCGCTGTCTTCGTCTTGAGAATTCTGAGCACGGTCTAAACCATACGTTAGCGTATGGAAACAGATTCCAACGCTACAAACCGCGCGCCTTTCCCGCTGCCCGCATCGCTACCCGCCAGCCGAATACCATTGCAGGGCCAAGCGTCGTCCCCGGCCCCGGATAGGATCCGGCCATCACCGACGACATGTCGTTGCCGCAGGCATAAAGCCCCGAAATCATATCGCCTGCGGCGTTTTTCACTTCGCCGTCCGGCGTCGTGTCGAGACCGATGCTGCAGCCGATCTCCGCCGGCCACACTGCAACCGCGACGAATGGCGGCGTCGCGATGGGACCCAGGCACGGGTTGGGTCTGTGCGCCGGGTCGCCGTTGAAACGGTTCAGCTCGAGATCGCCCTTGCCGAAATCGGGATCGCTTCCCTCCTCTGCGAACCGATTATGGCGCGCGACCGTATCTGCGAACGCGTCCGCCTTGATCTTGAGCTTTGCGGCAAGCGCCTCGAGGCTGTCGGCGACCACCGCGTAGCCCGTTTTCGCATAGGCCGAGAGGTCCCGCGTCCCTGGATGAATGATCCCGACGCCGTATTTGAGGACGAAGGCGGAATCACAGACCAACCACGCCGGCATTGTGTTGACCGTCTCGTTCGAGCGGTACATCGCCTCGACGAAATCGTGGTAAGAGACCGCTTCATTGACGAAACGTCGCCCGGCGGAATTCACCGCGATCAGCCCCGGCTTCGCGCGATCGAGCGACAGGTGCGGGAAGAGGCCCGTGGTGCCGTCCGCGCGGTATGTCACCGAGACGGGCGTCCAGAATGCGCTTGCCCGATGCCCACCGCTCGCAATACAGGCGCCGGCGCCTTCGGCAATACGAAGCCCGTCGCCCTCATTCGTCTCGGCAGCGAGGGAGCAAGGCGGCGTCGGTTTCGGCATGAAGTTGTTGCGATAGCGCCGGTTGTGCGCGAAGCCGCCGGTCGCAAAGACAACACCCCTCTTTGCGCGGACGCGAACGGAGCCTTCGGCGGTCCCGAGGATGGCTCCGGCAACGGCCCCGCCCTCAAGCACAAGCTCCTGAACGGGCGCCCCAAACATCACCGGGACGCCCCGTTTCTTCAGGCTGTAGAACAGCCGCGCCACCAGCGCATTCCCCATAACGAGGCGTGTCCCCCGGCGGTAACGGAGCCGATCAAGCCAGTATCGCGCAACGATCTTCGCCGAGTGCAGAAACGCGCCCGGCCGCCGCCACCGATCGACCAGGTTGACGATGTCGACCTTGCCAACCATCATGCCTCCCATCAGCATGAACTCGTCAATCGGCGCCTTAACCCGCGCGAAGTCGCGTCCCAGCAGGCGGCCGTCGAAATTAGCCGGAATTATTGCTCGCCCGTGAACCGCCGCGCCCGGCATGTTGTTGCGGTAGTCCGGATGCTTGCCGCACGGCACGAACTGGACGTCGGTCTTTTCCACAAGGTAGTCGATCACGTCGGGCCCATCGCGCAGATAGAGAGCGCGCATCTCGGCGCCCGCAGCGCCGGCCGGCCCACCTGCCAGTAGCCCGTCGAGATAGCGCGCCGCGTCATCGACCGAATCCGTAAAACCCGCCGCAGCGCTCTGCCGGTTACCCGGAATCCACAGCGTCCCTGCCGATGTTGCGCCGGTGCCGCCGACCTGCTCGGCCTTTTCGCATAAGATCACGTCGAGCCCCTCAAGCGAGGCTACGAGCGCTGCCGTCATACCCGCGGGCCCGGCGCCCGCGACGAGCAGATCGGTCTCCCGATCCCAGGCCGTCTTGGCCAACCGGGTGGCGTCGCTAGTCGTAACCGTTACTCCGTCGTCCATAGCGATCAAGAATAGGCAATTCCTAAATGACGAAACAGCCTGTCAACGACTTATGGCTGGTTCGATTTGAGGGGGTAGGGAAGCAAATTTCATGGGGGCGAACCTTTTGATTAACAACTCAAAAGTAAATTCGATGAAAGCATACACTTCGCGGGCAATGCTGATTGTGCCAATTTAACCTCGAAATGGCGGCCGATTGCACGCGACAATAATGACCGCATGAGCAGTTTTTTAGGCGTACGGATCGCCTGTGTTTGATATACGCGCTCGCCCAACTATTGCAGCCATGGCCAAACTGACCGCAACGCATATCGACTGATCCTAACGTTTCTGGACCGAAAAAACTCACCCATGCCGGAATTAGCCCATTTATAAGGCAAGGCGATGAAAACGTTGGATAAAATTTCTTTTGCCTTCGAGATACTTCTTCAAAACTTCAGCGGCGCTTCAAATTAACGCATTTTTGGGCAGACCTAAAACGGATCTAAATTGTTGCCTGCGAAGCCGTCAGCGCATCTGAACAAGCCACCCATTCAAGTAATACAATAGCTAGTTGGTCCGAATATTTGCCCCTCAATAATCAGATACGCAACGTAATCCCCAGCAATTAAATAATATTCTGTGCCTCTGAAGGCATCCAAAGAAAAATATCCCTCTACGCGATCACCTGGTTTAATGGGCCTTTCAGAATAAATCGGTATTTTCCAATCAAACCGGTATGGAATTGAACTATTTTTGACAAATAGAGCAAGTGTTACTGGCACGGCTGCCGCGACGTTTTTATCTACCCCGTCGATTTCTGGGATGTTATAGGCAACAAAGGGCAGGTGCGTCTCATCGGCGATCACGGAAAAGGAGCCAGAAACCAAGAGTTGCGTATGTGGATTTGGCTTCGGTGTTACCGTGACGTCAGCAGCGGTAGACGCCCCTGTTTGCAGTTTGGGCGAGCTTGAAACTCTTAGATAGGTGGGCAAATACCCGTCGCCGCTCTTTGCTGGTTCTATGAGCCTGGATACCGAGGCTGGAGGCACCATTTCTTCAGGCACTGTGCCCTCTAATGCTACGTCCACTGAATTCGAAATCCAGTCGAAAGACACGACATTGAATCGGTATCGACCTGGCGTCCAAGGCAGACCCAAAACCTTGCGCGCGTCTACTCTTGTTGCATCTGATAAGATAGAGACCGCCTGGCCACCCTCAGGTTTTTGATATTTTACCTCATCAATTTCTTCAAGAGATGTCTCGGTTTCAGGGTCCCAAAACGGCCTACCAAAAAAAATCTCTCGGGTTTCCAAGTTCGTGGCTATTAAAGAACAACTACTTTTAAGAGAAACCTGCCAAGCACGCAGACCGCTTTCCTGCGTTACAATAATTATTGGTAGAGAAGTTTCTTCTTTTAATTCTATTTTAGGGAGGCAATTTATGGAAATTCCATAAAAATTTATACCCGACAATTCGTATATTAATTTTTTTACCTCATCTTCATCATCAGAAAAAAACATGGCGTTTACAAGGGGGATAAATTCTTTAGCTACATCCTCACTCAGAATAACGTTTTTCATCTCAAGAATTCTTGCCTGTCATGTTAGCAAGATGCACAAAAGGCCTACAATTATTGCAAAATCCGTCGTCCTTATTATCTGTATTTACATGAAACATCACGCATTCGCCCTCCGACCATTCCTGCTGAGGTGGATTACCTCTAGTAATTAGGGTTGCGCCAAAATGACAGTGGCGGCCAGTACCTCCCATCCCGGTGTAAGCGGTCGCGTGCGAACCCAAGGGTGCAACAGGCTGTTGAGGCACTTGATTAAACCAGTGCCCAAGTTCGTGAGTAACAGTACGACCAAGCCGATATCCTGCATACTGAGTTCCATGATTAGAGTCTCTAGTATATTTGGCGGCTGTTCGGTTCAGGCGGTGGTCAGCAAAACCAGAAATCGCACGCACGCTTCTAAGACTTAACGTGACAACGATTCTGTGTTGAGTTGCGTCCGGACAATCATCTGGCAGCTTGATTGTAACCGCATGCTGATTGCTGCGCTGTTTTTTTATTATTATGTCTTCATCTTTAATTAAGCCCGACGTGCCATTTTTGGGGCTGGAATTCGGTTCACAAACCGGGATACCTTTTGAAGCAAAGAAATCTGAGTAAGGCCCCGTATCATCAATTTCCCATGCCCCATACGCTACAAATTTTTCCTCTAAAGGGTTCACAAAAATTTGATTTTGGCTCAGACCATTGAACGTGTACTCTTCTTCATTAGATGACATTGGATGAGTAATTAAAGGTGTTAAAATTGTTCCATACGTTACTTTATTTGCTAAAACTATGTGCCGATTAGGAAAGAACTCTTTTCTTTCAGTGAACTCCCACAATTTGCCGGTTTCTTTTTCAGCTCGAACTAAAAGCGCGTCAGAATCTGGGTCCCCAATAACCGGATGGGGCGGCGCTAGCATCCACTGAGGATAAATGCAAAAGTCAGCTTCATCTCCAAGTTTTTCTCGAGATATCTCGACTGTATTTACGAAAATAAGTTCAGCAAAAACATCTATCAATGAGTCAATCGCAGAGTATGGTTCGGGGATTCCGCTATTCTTTAGCTGCGTGATCTGTGCCCAAAATTTGCGCCACACCTGATAAGGCCCAGCATTTAATTTAACACTATTATCTTCCGCATCCTCTGCTGGTTCAGCCGCTGCGTGGATCACAAATTGGTCTCCAGCGTATTCAGACAGGCCAAACCACACCACCGGTGTCCAACCTTTATCATCAGTGGTTGACATCGTAGTTTTTAAATTCTCCCCCCTACCATCGGGTTCAAACCCTGCGCTTTGATCAGCAGTTAGCTGAGCCGGACGGCCCGATTCTGAATGGGGTGTTTCAGTGAACGACCAACGGATTTTTTTTCCTGCCAAGTCGCTTTTGCCGCCGTCGGCCCACTCGATACGAGCGCGTAATGCAATCCATCTGCTGTGATCAGGGTGTCTTTTTCCATCTTCGCGGTCATCTATTTCTAAATTAATGTATTGTTTGAATGAGTCGACGAACAACTCACGCTCAAATATTTTTGAGTATTCACCAGATTTGTTGGCGGGGGCGGCTCCGATAACGGCACCTTCTGGAATATCGTCGTCAACGCCAACATAAACCTCAATTAGTTCAACAAGTTTAAATTTCCGGGTGTTCGGTTTTGGTTTTGGTGGAACTGGGGCTGCACCATCGTCTTTATCTGGAACAGGCGATGGAGCCTCTCCCTTACCCTTTTCTTCGTTAATGCCAGCAGTTCCGCGGCTCAGACGTCGGACGTCATCTTGATCATTTAGATCCAATACCTGGCCCGTTGGCCCTGGCGTGGTGGTGACATTACGTGGAAGCGTCCCATCCTCTAAATCGGAGGTTTCTTTGCCGCTTAATCCTATTGGACCTACACGAAAGACAAATTCATAATCCATCTTTATTCGGAGCCTATCTGACCAAGTTTAATGATGGGTAAACAGACTTGGATAATTTCCGCGTGATTGGAAACGTCTGAAGGCGATACTCCAACTTTTGCGCCTACTCTTGCGAGTTCCTCTAGGGGTTCTGCTCTCACATCGTAGACCATGAGGTCATAGCCTGCCTGGGCAAGATTGATCGCTAGATACTTTCCTTGCATCCCGAGGCCGATAAAGCCTGTTTTCATGTCAGCGCTCCTCTTTTTAACCCCTCGACTGGCATTCACTCTGCAAAACCGCGGCTAATATTCCTGTGGCAGGGGCAGCAGTAGAATATGCCGCAGACACAGGTCACGTCACAGACCAGCACCGCTCTCTCGCAATATAAGTTAACGGACTGTAAGCGTTTCGTCTTCAGCTTCCCGATTTCAAGTCCCGAGCAGAATGGCTGACGGTCAATGGAGTGTAGCTGGGACGGCGTTAATGGGGCATGCCAAACTTGGTGGATTGCTTATCGAGAAGCGGCAGGTATCAATCGATCACAGCGGTCGCTCACACCTTGGTGCGTTGAGGGCGTTGGCCACGATACCGCCGGTAAAACACTGATTGAGTTTCATTCCGGTGGCTACCATGTGGCTACCAGAGAGAGAAAAGGCCTTAGCGAAAAGCCGCTAAGGCCTTGAAAAGATTGGTGGGCGATGTAGGACTCGAACCTACGACCCGCTGATTAAGAGTCAGCTGCTCTACCAACTGAGCTAATCGCCCCTAGTGCCGCTGAAATCGTTGCGGCGTGTGGGATTTACACGGATCGAGAACGTCATGCAAGGCGGAAGGGAACAGCCCTTTCGCATCTCTCTCAGGATCATTTCTACCCCTCGCTGTTTCCATGCCGCGAGATGGTCACGTCGCGATGGATATAGGAGCATATCATCAGCCCGACGGCGAACATCAGCGTCAGCATCGCTGTACCGCCGTAGGAGATCAGCGGCAGTGGCACGCCTACAACCGGTATCAGCCCCATCACCATCGCGATGTTGATGAACACGTAGAGGAACAGCATGCTAGTCAAGCCAAGCGCCAGCAGGCGGCCAAAATGGTGCCTCGTGCGGAGCCCGATGGCGAAGCCGTAGATCATGATCAGCATATAGAGGCCAAGCAGCGTGAGCCCGCCAGCCATACCCCACTCCTCCGCCAGCATGGTGAAGATGAAGTCGGTTTGCTTTTCGGGCAGAAAGTTTAGGTGGCTCTGCGAGCCTTGCATGAAACCCTTGCCGAACAACCCGCCGGAGCCAAGAGCGATTTTAGACTGCAGGATGTGATAGCCGGCACCAAGCGGGTCGCTCTCGGGATCGAGAAAGGTAAGAATACGGCGTTGCTGGTAAGGCCGCAGCATGCTCCAAACAATGGGCACCGCCACGCCCAAAGCCGCGAACACCATCGCGAACTTCCAGAGACGCACGCCGGCGACGAACAGCACCGCAGCGCCGGTCATTAGCAGGAACAGAGCGGTACCCAGATCAGGTTGCTTGAGAACTAGCGAAACGGGCGCTGCGATTATCAGGATCGGTACGATTAGATAGGTGATGCGATGCACGTAGTCGACGGAAAGCCCGTGGAAATAGCGCGCCAGCGCCAGCACGAGACCAACCTTCATCAGCTCCGACGGCTGCAGGCGGATTACGCCAAGGTCGATCCAGCGCTGCGCGCCCATGCCGATTGTTCCTGCGACTTCGACCGCGGCCAGCAGCACCAGCAACACTCCGTAAATCACATAGGCGTATCGGTACCAGAAGCGGACATCGATCAAAGCGACCGTGATCAGGAGCGTGAGTCCAACCGCAAGGCGCACAGACTGCCGTTTGGCCCAAGGCTCCCACGACCCGTTCGCCGCCGAGTAGAGCATCGCGATGCCGACCGCCGCGGTCAGCAGTATCAAAAGCACGAGACCCCAGTTGATCTGGAGTAACTTGCGGCCCAGGCTCATGCGGCCGGAACGGGGATCTACGAAGACGCGGGTCATCAGATATTCTCGCCCTTGTCTAAGCGCGGCGCATCGTTGCTCGCAGGATCACGTTTCTGGGTCTCGAGCAGCAAATCGCGCGCAATCGGCGCCGCCACGGCGGACCCGCCACCGCCGTGCTCGACCACGACTGCCGCCGCGTATCGCGGGCGGTGCGACGGCGCAAATCCCACAAACAACGCGTGATCACGTTCGCGCCACGGCCGTTCTTCGTTCTTCAAGACGCGGGTTTCCCGTTCCGCCTTGCTGATGCGCCGGACCTGCGCCGTCCCGGTCTTGCCAGACATTTCCATGCCCTCGGCTGTGATGCGGGCGCGATAGGCGGTCCCGCGGTCCGAATTCGTGACCTTGTACATTCCCTCCCTGACGACTTCGAGCGCGTGTTCGGAAATACCCAGATCGGGCAGCGCAGCGAGGTCCCTCTGGAGCTTTTCCTCGTCCGTGCGGAGAATTCGCGGCTTGACAGCCTTTTTGCCGTTAGCAAGCCGGGCCGTCATGATCGCGAGCTGTAGCGGCGTCGTCAGGATCAGGCCCTGGCCAATTCCAGATATCAGCGTTTCGCCCTGCTGCCATGGTACGCCTATTACGGCGCGCTTCCACGCCCGTGTCGGAACTATCCCGTCTTTTTCGCTCGGCAGGTCGACGCCGGTCTTCTTGCCGAGCCCCAGCTTATTAGCCATCTCGGCGATGCGATCCACGCCGATGCGCTTAGCAATATCGTAGAAATAGACGTCGCAGGAATGCTGCAACGCACCCACCACGTCCTGCCAGCCGTGGCCGTGCTTTTTCCAACAATGGAACCGCGCATTGCCGAGCTCTGTATGCCCGCGGCAGAAGACGTGATGATCGGCCGCCACCGCGCCGGCCTCGAGCGCTGCCAGCGCGACCACCATTTTGAAGGTGGAGCCGGGCGCGTACAGGCCCGAGACAGCCTTGTTGATTAGCGGGGTGTGCGGATCGTTTACCAGCGCGCGCCACTCGCGCGACGACAGGCCGGCAACGAACGAATTAGGATTAAAGCCGGGAACGGACACCAGCGTGATCACCTCGCCGGTCACAATGTCGGTCACGACGGCCGCCGCACTCTTCATTTCCTTTAGCCGGTCCGCGGCGAATTTCTGCAGGTCGCGGTCGAGCGTGAGACGCAAATCGTCGCCCGGCTTTCCCTCCTGCCGCGATAGTTCGCGAATGACTCGGCCCACGGCGTTTACCTCGACTTGGCTGTTCCCCGCCTTGCCGCGCAGTTTGAGGTCGTAGATGCGCTCGACCCCGTTCTTGCCGATCTTGAAGTCGGGCAGTTCGAGAAGCGGATCGCCGTCGATCTCTTTCTCGGAGACCGCAGACACATATCCCAACACGTGCGCGAAGTCCTCGGAGAACGGATAAGACCTGTTCTGGCCAACCTCAATCGAGAGCCCCGGCAAATCAGGCGCGTTCATCTCGATCTTCGAGACCTCGCCCCAGTCGAGGTTTTCGCGAACCGTGACCGGTATAAAACCGCGGCGGCGGCGAATCTCGCGCACGATGCGCTGGCGCTCGCGGTCGGTTAGGGAAATGATACCGGACAGCGTATCAAGCATCGCATCGAGGTCGTGCACCTGCTCGGCGACGAGCCTCACCCGATAGTTTTCCTGGTTGATGGCCAGCGGCCGCCCGTAGCGGTCGAGAATACGCCCGCGCGGCGGCGGGAGAAGACGTAGGTTGATCCGGTTCTGGTCGGACAGAGTTTTGTACTTCTTCGAGTCGACGACCTGTAGCTGGTACATGCGCCCGGCAATTACGCCGAGCAGCGCCAACTTCGCGCCGCCGAGTAACGCAACGCGGCGCGAGAACAACTTGTAGCGGCTTTTATCCCTATAGACCGACATTGACGGGCCCCAGCAGCGCATGCTGAAGCCTGGCGAGTAGCCAGGCCAAATACGGGAAGACGCCGATAGTCAACACCCCCTGGAACAGGCCGGGGGACGGATCGATCAAAGAGGCGTTCAGTCCGCATACGATTATCCAGGCGCTAAACGCCGCAACGATCGTTACCAGTGCGAAGCAGAACCAGATGACGCCGAACGACTTTCCGTGGAAGAAGTTCCGCTGGGACATGATCGTCCAATTCGTCAGCAACAAGATGAACGCATTCAGACCAATCGGCGAGCCGACGAGAATGTCCTGCCACAGGCCGAGGCTGAACGCCGCGAAAACCGGCATAAGATCGGGCCTGTAAATAGCCCAGTAAAATGCCGTCATCAGGCCGACATTTAACGCTATCTGACCGTATCCAGGAATCTGTACAGGGAGAGCTGCGAAAAGAACAAGCGCGGCGCTAATCGCGAAGGGGGACAGGTGCCGCGCGAAGCGGTCGATGCGGCGGAAGAAACCCGCGACCATCAGCGGGCGCGGCGATGTACCGTCGACGGGACGATATGCCCAGCCTTTTCCCCGGGGAAGGAGGTGAGGATCCGGACGTATTCGAGACGATCGAAGTTGGCAAATGCCTCAATGCGCATTACTCCCCCGGAAACGCTTGCGATCCGGCCGACGGGCAGCCCCGCCGGGAAGACACCGGCATGCCCCGACGTCACAATCCGGTCGCCGACATCTAGCCTCGCGTTCGGCGGCAGGAAGGCTAGCTTTGGCTGCCAACTGTTGTCGCCGGCAAGAATGGCACGAATGCGAGTCTTCTCGACGATGACAGGAATCCGGGAGTTGAGGTCGGTGATCAGCAGCACGCGGCCGGACTGCCAGCCGGTCTCTGCGACACGACCGACAAGGCCGGAGCCACTGATCACGGCATCGCCCTTTTCGACGCCGGCCTGCGCGCCGGCGTTAACTAGAACTGACCGAACGAAGACCCCGCCAGAATTTCCGATCACCCGCGCCGAGGCGAAGCGTGCGCCGGGTTCGGGTGTGTAGTTGAGCATCTTGCGGAAGGTCGAGTTTTCTGCGGCGAGCGCGAAGGCGGCGTTCTGCCATTCGAGGAGCCGCGCATTCTGTTCGCGCAGGCGCTCGTTGTCCTCATAGACGGTGAAAAGGTTGCCGATGCGATCGATACCCTCGGTCACGGTCGCTATGGGGCGGGAAGCCGCATCCATCACGGGCGCGACGATGTCCACGACGCCGGTTCGCACCCGTTCAACCACCGCCATTTCCGCCTTGCCAAGCAGCATGATCAAGAATGCCGTCAGAAATAGGATAAGCAGCGAGAAGCGTTGCAGCAGGGTCCTAACGGGCATGGCCACTTTCGCGACTGTTTCAGCACGCCTATTCACGCTCAAGCACCCGAGATAAATGGCTTAAAAAAACGAACATTCTACCTAGATGACTCTATGACTGCGCAGCCTTTAGCGGTTTGATTAATACATGCTCGTCAGAACATTCCGAAGCGTCTTCATCTCTTCGAGACAACGTCCGGTACCCAGCGCAACACAGTTCAAAGGTTCTTCTGCCACCGTAACAGGCAGTCCAGTGGCGTGCCGAAGAACAAGCTCCAAGTTGCCCAGCAAGGCTCCACCGCCGGTGAGAACTATACCTTTATCAACGATATCTGCGGCCAACTCTGGTGGCGTCTGTTCAAGAGCAACTTTAACGGCTTCAACAATCGAACTAACGGGTTCCGCCAGGCTCTCTGCTATTTGCCGTTGACTGATCACAAGCTCTTTAGGCACCCCGTTCATTAAATCTCTGCCTTTTATTTCCATTACGCTACCCTCCCCATCAGGGGGCACGCAGGCAGAGCCAATTTGTTTTTTTATCCTCTCAGCGCTTCCCTCTCCCACAAGCAGGTTATGGTTTCTTCGGATGTAGGCAATGATTGCGTCATCCATCTGGTCGCCGCCAACACGCACACTCCTGGAATAAACGATACCTCCAAGAGAAAGCACGGCCACTTCGGTTGTGCCACCGCCGATATCGACGACCATCGAGCCAGTAGGCTCTGTGACCGGTAACCCGGCCCCGATGGCGGCCGCCATCGGCTCTTCAATCAGAAATACGCTCCTCGCTCCAGCGCTCTCGGCCGACTCTTGGATCGCCCGACGCTCAACAGCCGTGGCGCCAGAAGGCACGCATACTATTACTTGAGGGCTCGCAAAGCTCCGTCGATTGTGAACTTTACGGATAAAATGCTTGATCATCTCCTCGGCAATTTCGAAGTCGGCAATTACGCCATCACGAAGTGGTCGAATTGCCTCTATGTTACCGGGAGTTCGACCAAGCATCAGCTTGGCCTCGTCTCCTACAGCAAGAACCTGATGTCGCCCCTTGATATTGGCGATCGCCACTACCGATGGCTCATTTAAGACGATGCCCCGGCCTTTAACGTAGACCAGCGTATTTGCAGTCCCTAAATCGATCGCCATATCAGCGGATAAAAAGCCAAGTAGTCTAGAAAACATGAATCCTCACTGCTTCCTTATTTGTGTAACTGCCGCACCGGTCGTTGCATCACTGAAACAGGCTGATACTCCGAGTCTAATTAGGCGCTGAGCGCGCTGGGCAACGTTTTCTCCCGCTTGACCAGCAGTTTGTTGAGCGCATTCACATATGCGCGCGCGGACGCAACCAGCGTGTCGGTGTCTGCTCCCTGGCCGTTCACCGTCTTGCCATCTTCGTTGAGCCGGACGGTAACTTCCGCCTGCGCATCGGTTCCCTCGGTCACGGCATGCACCTGATACAGCTGCAGGCGCGCACCGCAACCGGTCAGCTCCTTAATCGCGTTGAAAGTCGCATCGACCGGACCGTCGCCAATAGCCTTGGTATTCTTCAACTCGCCGTCGACTTCAAGCTCGAGATCGGCGGTCTGCGGACCCATGGAGCCGCAAACGACCTGCAACGACACGAATTTCATTCGGTCGTTGCCGCGCACGATCTCGTCGTCGACCAGCGCCGAGATATCTTCGTCGAAGATCTCACGCTTCTTATCGGCCAGCGCCTTGAAGCGGCGGAACGCATCCTGGAACGCGTTGTCACCCAGCTCGTAGCCCAGTTCGGACAGCTTGGACTTGAAAGCGGCTCGCCCCGAGAGTTTGCCGAGAACCAGCTTGGACTGGTTCAGGCCGACCGATTCCGGCGTCATGATCTCATAGGTGCTCGCGTTCTTCAGCATGCCGTCCTGGTGGATGCCGGATTCGTGCGCGAACGCATTGGCACCCACGATGGCCTTATTGGGCTGCACTGTAAAACCGGTGATCGTTGACACCAAACGCGAGGCCCTGGTGATCATTTCGGTCTTGATGCCGGTCGCGAACGGCATCGCGTCCTGGCGCGTCCTGAGCGCCATCACGATTTCCTCGAGCGCAGCGTTTCCAGCGCGCTCCCCAAGGCCGTTGATGGTGCACTCAATCTGCCGCGCGCCCGCCTGGACCCCGGCCAACGAGTTCGCTACAGCAAGTCCCAGGTCGTTGTGGCAGTGGGTCGAGAAGATCGCCTTATCGCTGTTCGGCACCCGTTCGATCAGCATGCGAATCAGGCTGCCGAATTCGCTGGGCACCGCGTAGCCGACCGTATCCGGCAGATTGATGCAGGTCGCACCAGCGTTGATCGCCGCCTCTACACAGCGGCACAAAAAATCGTGATCCGACCGCGTGCCGTCTTCAGGCGACCAATCGACGTCGTCGGTGAACTTGCGCGCGTGGCTGACGCTGTCGATGACGTGCCGATAGACCTCGTCTGGTTCCATCTGGAGCTTGAACTTCATATGGAGCGGACTGGTCGCGATGAAGGTATGGATGCGCGGCCTCGTAGCGGGCTTGAGCGCCTCAGCGGCGCGTTCGATATCAGCCTTTCCAGAGCGAGCGAGCCCGCAAACAGTCGAATTCTTGACCAGCTTCGCGATCTCGTTAACCGCCTCGAAGTCGCCGTTGGACGCGATCGGGAAACCCGCCTCGATCACGTCGACCCCCATCTCTTCGAGCATTTCTGCGATGCGCAGCTTCTCCTCGAGATTCATCGACGCGCCCGGCGACTGTTCGCCGTCTCGCAATGTGGTGTCAAAAATTATGACACGTTTGGAGTCAGTGTTGACGCTCATTTGAGAATTCCTCGTATCTCTAATGTTTCAACGTTAGGTATGGATAAAAAATCCCCTGAAAATGCATGCGACCTGCGCGTAGCTATTCAGGGGCACCTAAGTCGAAGAGCCCCAGCACCGGCGATGGAAAGCAGGTTCAGACGGCCAAGCACGAACAGACCCCGGATATCGCCGGAAATCCCGAGCGCGCTTCCGTAGTGCACAAAATTGCCTTTCGCCGTCATATTCATCGCTCTATCAGCGGTACCCGAAACTAGCTTTCCTCTGCCCTGACGCCGATCAGGCATCGCCTGCTCGTCAATTTTTAGTCTCAGGTTTGTTAGTATTCTACGATGCTTTTTATATTCGGCGCAACGTTTTTATGGGTGAAATCGACCGGATTCCGCCCATTTTTAAGCCGTTAGACGTGTCAGACAACTTCCGCTCAAATTCGCGCGCTTAGTTCTTGGTCTTGTCGACCAGCGCGCGCTCCTTGATCCACGGCATCATGTCGCGGAGCTTGCCGCCGACCTCTTCGATGCTGTGCTCTTCGCCGAGGCGGCGCATCGCTTTGAAGCTAGGCTGGCCAGCCTGGTTCTCGGTTACCCACTCTCGGGCGAACTTGCCCGTCTGGATCTCAGTCAGGACCTCACGCATGCGCTCCTTTACGGACGCGTCGATTAGGCGCGGTCCACGCGTCAGATCGCCGTATTCTGCCGTATTCGAGATCGAATAGCGCATGTTGGCGATACCACCCTCGTAAATCAGATCGACAATCAGCTTTACCTCGTGCAGGCACTCGAAATACGCCATTTCGGGCGCATATCCGGCCTCTACAAGTGTCTCGTAGCCGGCCGTGATGAGCGCCGTCAGGCCTCCGCAGAGCACCGCCTGCTCGCCGAACAGGTCGGTCTCGCATTCCTCGCGGAACGTTGTCTCGATGATCCCGGACCGGCCGCCACCGATGGCAGACGCATAGGACAAGCCGATCTCAAGAGCGTTGCCGGACGCATCTTGCTGGACCGCGATCAGGCAGGGCACCCCACCGCCTCCGACATATTCCGACCTCACTGTGTGGCCGGGGCCTTTCGGCGCGACCATGAACACATCCAGATCCTTGCGGGGCTCGATCAGATTGAAGTGAACGGCAAGCCCGTGCGCGAACGCCAGCGCCGCGCCTTCCTTCAGGTTATCGCGAAGGTCGGCGACATAAAGCTGCGCCTGCAGTTCGTCCGGGGCTAGGATCATCGTCACGTCGGCCCAGGCGGCTGCTTCGGCGGGCGTCATGACCTTAAGGCCGGCGTTTTCCGCCTTGGCGATGCTCGACGAACCCTCCCGCAGGGCGACGACGACTTCCTTCACGCCGGAATCGTTCAGGTTGTTGGCGTGGGCGTGGCCCTGGCTGCCGTAACCGACGATCGCGACCTTCTTGTCTTTGATCAGATTAACGTCGGCG
This sequence comes from Alphaproteobacteria bacterium, assembly GCA_038131485.1. Classification (GTDB taxonomy): domain Bacteria; phylum Pseudomonadota; class Alphaproteobacteria; order MPNO01; family UBA830; genus JAYQUR01. The sequence goes on along the minus strand of JAYPPO010000002.1, from coordinate 955,362 downwards.
TCCCGGTCGTAATAAACTCTCATCGTTCTACCTTTCCCCGTAGAATATTCGCGGCTTATGCATCTGTCCGGCGCGCTTTCTAGAGCGGTGCGGACCCACGCGCAATAGCAACGACGCCCGTCCGCGACACTTCGACCAACCCAAGCGGCTCCATCAGACCGACAAAAGCGTCGAGCTTCTGCGTCGAACCGGAAATCTCGAAGACGAACGAACTGTTGGTGCTGTCGATCACCCGCGCCCGGAAAATATCGGCGATGCGAAGCGCCTCGACCCGCCTGTCACCCTTGCCGACGACCTTCACCAGCGCAAGCTCGCGCTCGACGCTAGCACCTTCGATTGTCAGGTCAACGACCTTGTGGACGGGAACCAGGCGAAAAAGCTGCGCCTTGATCTGCTCGATGATCATCGGCGTTCCGGTGGTCACGACAGTAATGCGGCTGAGACTGGCATCGGCGTCAGTTTCCGCCACCGTCAGGCTCTCGATATTGTAGCCCCGCCCAGAAAAAAGGCCGATGACGCGAGCGAGAACTCCCGCCTCGTTGTCCACCAGTACGGCAATTGTATGCCGTTCAATCGTATTTTCGACCGCCAACTTCGCGCTCCGTAGTTTTTTTCGTCATCTGGGTCAGTCAATCGCCGCGGTGCAGCGACGTCTCAGACCAGTACCATGCCCTCTTCCGAAATCGGCCTCGCCGCCTCATCCTCGGGGCCGAGCAGCATTTCATTGTGTGCGGCGCCCGACGGGATCATCGGGAAGCAGTTTTCTGTCTGGTCGACCCAGATGTCAGCGATCACTGGCCGATCGACCGCGATCATTTCGGAGATTACGTCGTCGACTTCGTTTGGCTGCGTCGCCCGCAGACCGACCCACTGGCATGCCTCGGCCAGCTTGACCATGTCGGGCAACGCGTCGGTATAGCTCTCAGAGTAGCGCCCGCCATGCAGCAACTCCTGCCACTGGCGCACCATTCCCATGTACTGGTTGTTCGTGATGAATACCTTCACCGGCGCGCGGTACTGCACAGCGGTCGACATCTCTTGCATGTTCATAAGGAACGAAGCCTCGCCCGAAATATCGATGACGAGCGAGTTGGGATGCGCGATCTGCACGCCAATCGCTGACGGCAGGCCGTAACCCATTGTGCCGAGACCGCCGGACGTCATCCAGCGGTTCGGCTTGTCGAACTTGTAGAACTGCGCCGCCCACATCTGGTGCTGACCGACCTCGGTCGTGATGTAGCAGTCGCGGTCCTTGGTCATCTCGTAGAGCCGCTCGATAGCATATTGCGGTTTGATGACCGAACCGGTCTGGTTGTAATTCAGGCAATCCCGCCCCCGCCATTCGTCGATTTGCTTCCACCAGTCTTTGATTGCCTTCGCGTCGGATTTGAGCTTCTTCGTCTTCCACGCGAGCAGTAGCTGGTCGAGCACATTGCCAACATCGCCTACGATCGGCAGGTCGACCGCGACGTTCTTGTTGATCGACGACGGGTCGATATCGATATGGATCTTCTTCGAATTGGGCGCGAAAGCCGCGAGGCGGCCGGTCACGCGGTCATCGAACCGCGCACCGACGGCAACGATCAGGTCGGCGTCGTGCATCGCCAGATTGGCCTCAAAAGTGCCGTGCATCCCGAGCATGCCGAGAAACTGGCCGTCGGTCCCCGGATACGCGCCAAGGCCCATCAGGGTCAGCGTAATCGGCGCGCCGGTCAGCTTGACCAGCCTCTCAAGCTGCTTGGAGGCCCTCGGCCCAGAATTGATGACGCCGCCGCCGCAGTAGAAAAGCGGCTTTTTGGCCGAAGCGATCATGTCGACTGCCTGGTCAATCTCGGACTTCACCGCTTTGAGGCGGGGCCGATAGGTCTTGTGCGCCGCCGTTTCGACCGGCTCTTCGTAGACACCTTCGCCCATCAGGATATCCTTGGGCAGATCAATCACGACCGGGCCGGGTCGGCCGCTTCGCGCGACGTAGAACGCCTCGTGCATGATCCGTGATAGGTCCTTCATATCCTTGACCAGATAGTTGTGCTTGGTGCATGGCCGAGTGATTCCGGTAGTGTCAGCCTCCTGGAAGGCGTCGTTGCCGATCAAGTGCGTGGGAACCTGGCCGGTCAGGCAGACTATCGGGATTGAGTCCATAAGCGCATCTGTCAGGCCGGTGACCGCGTTGGTCGCGCCGGGACCAGACGTGACAAGGACGACGCCGACCTTGCCAGTCGAGCGCGCATACCCCTCGGCCATGTGAACCGCACCGCCCTCCTGACGGACGAGCACGTGGCGCACTGCGTTCTGCTGGAAGATCGCATCGTAGATCGGCAGTACTGCGCCACCGGGATAGCCGAATATCGTATCGACCCCCTCGTTGATCAACGCGCGGAGGATGATCTCCGATCCCGTCTGCTTTTTTTCGGCCATCGTCTCTTTCCCGATCCTCTACAGTTGCCGTCCCGCGGGGTCGGCGCTGCCGCGCCTTAAACATCCGGCATGTGGCCCGGAAATTTGGTGGCGCGAATATAAGCAAAACCGGCCTGAAGGCCGGTTTCGAACCAATCCCCTGTGGGATATCGCACCGCACAACGGCAGTGCGTCGCACAAGCTATCGGCCCGTTAGGACGGGGTCAACAAAAAAGTACTAATTTTCGAAAAGATTTCAGGCAACCGAATTTCTGAAAATTTCTCTAAAATGGGCAAATCTGTAACAATCTGATGTCGCAGCCAGGTGAGCTGTCGTTTCGCATAGCGCCGCGTGTCGCGACAGCCCAGGCCGATCATCTCGTCGCGGTCGATCTCGCCAGCGAGATGTCGGCGGATGGGATCGACACCAACCGCCTTCCAAAGCGGACAGTCGGAAGACGCGAATGCCGAGAACCGGCGAAGTTCACACTCCGCCCCTGCATCGAGCATATCGGCGAAGCGGGCGTTGCAGGCCTCGTAAAGGGGTTCCCGCCGCGGGAGCAGGGTAATCCTTAGGAAGCGGAGCCCAGCGGGCTTTTCAGCCTCGGCGCCGCGCTGCCAGTCCGACTGTCCCCGCCCGGTATGAACCAGGATCTCGATTGCGCGAACAATACGCTGGCTGTCGCTCGGCAGCAGGCGCGCCGCTGTTTCGGGATCGGCCCGGGCGAGCTCGGCATAGAGCGCCGCCGCCCCCTCCGCCGCTAGACGCGCATTTAGCCCGTCGCGTAGCTCCGCGGGAACTGCAGGCATACGATGAAGGCCCGAGACGAGCGCGCGCAGATACAGTCCCGTACCGCCGGTCACAATCGGGACCCGACCCGCCTCTGAGGCCGCCCGAATTTCCGCGCCCGCGAGGTCGCGCCACCTGCCGGCGGAACATTTATCGGCGGCATCGAGTACCCCATAAAGCTTATGGGGCGCCCGGGATAGCGTCTCCGGGTCGGGCTGCGCGGTCAAGATCGGAAGGTCGCGATAGACCTGCATTGAATCCGCGTTGATGACCGTGCCACCGAACTCTTCGGCTATCGCAAGAGCGAGCGCGGATTTGCCGCCAGCCGTTGGCCCTCCGACGACGACGACTGGGCGTTCGGTCAACCTTTTTCGATATTGAAGGCGACGAACCGAGGCGGACCGCCCACCTCGATCAACATTAGGATGGTCTTGATCCCTGCCTTGCGCGCATCGTCGATCTTCTTGCGGACCTGTTCGGGCGCCGTTACCACTTCCTGGTCTGGGCCAATCTTCCGGATGATCGCGCCCGCCGGAATCTGCTTTTCGCCGGCGGGTCCGGCCGGCACGACGTCGGTAATAATGACGCCCTCGACCCCATCGTCGAGCTTGAACTTATCGCGCAGCTCAGGGGTAACCCGCGACAGTGTCATGCCGAGCAACTCTATCTTCGCTGTCGCTGGCTTCTGGGACCGGCCGTCCGGCGTCTCGGCCACGGCCTTCTCGTCGTCCTCGGGGAATTCACCGAGACGTACCTTTAGCCGCACGTTCTTCCCGCCGCGCCAGACGACGACTTCAACGTCCTTGCCAAACGGCGTCTCTGCGACGATGCGCGGCAGACGGCGCATCTCCCCTACTTTCTTATTGTCAAACGTCAGGATCACGTCGCCGACCTTGATCATGTACTTTTCTGCTGGGCCATCCTTGGTGACGGACGCAACGAGCGCACCGGTCGCTTCCGCCAGCCCGAGGCTCTGGGCGATTTCTTCGGTCACAGTCTGGATACGGACGCCCAGCCAGCCACGCCGCGCCTTTCCGAACTCGCGAAGCTGATCGACGATCGGACGCGCCAGATTGGACGGAATCGCGAAGCCAATGCCAACGCTCCCTCCCGACGGGGAGAAGATCGCAGTGTTGATTCCAATGACCCTGCCATCGAGATTGAACATCGGGCCGCCGGAATTACCGCGATTGATCGACGCGTCTGTCTGGATGTAGTCGTCATATGGCCCAGAGCGGATGTCACGCTGACGCGCCGACACGATGCCTGCAGTAACTGTGCCCCCTAGACCGAATGGATTACCAATCGCCACTACCCAGTCTCCGACGCGGGTATTAGAGGAGTTTCCGAACTGCACCGACGGAAGCGGTTTTTCCGGCGCAACTTTGAGAAGCGCGAGATCCGTCTTCTCGTCACGACCTACGAGCGTCGCCCTCAGCTTGGTGTCGTCATGTAGCGTGACCGTAATCTCGTCCGCTTCAGCAATGACGTGGTTGTTGGTGACGACATAGCCCTTGGGATCGATGATGAAACCCGAACCGAGCGACGTCGCACCTCTATCGGGCGCCTCACGCTGCTGTCGATCGAAGAACTCTTTGAAGAACTCCTCGAACGGCGAACCGGGTGGAAAACGCGGCATCTGGGGGCCGCCCTCAGCCTTCTTTTTGACCACCTGCGTGGTCGAGATATTGACAACAGCAGGCAACAGGCGCTCGGCAAGGTCCGCAAAGCTGTCGGGTACGCCGCGAGCTGCCGCACTCTGAGCCGTCAGGGCGAACATGGCTACCGTCAGCGCGAAAATTGGTACAATGCGGGGGGACCGAAAGCGGATCACGATCTTTCTCCTGTTATCGAACGCACTGCCCGACGCTCGCGATTTCTATGAAGTGGCCAGCCGCAAGGTCCGCTTCAAGTACGAAACCTAACATAGTGGCTAATGTAGTCATTTTGGATACGTGATCTTCCGATCGGTCGGGTTAGCGCTTCGCGCAACATACCGTCATGACCTCTTCAGCAGCCAGACGATGCCGACGCCGGCGATTGCGGCGAACAACCCGGCGGCGCGCAGAGACCCAGCGGGTATTTGCTGGAGTTGCTGCGCCATCCGCTTCATGCCCGCTGGGAATAACGCGTAGAGGGCACCCTCGATCACCAGGATCAGTGCAATCGCGACGATCAGTTCGTCAGCCAACGTCCGGCCATAGCATCAGTTGCTGGACGGCGCCGTTTTCGATGCGGGCTTGAGGCCTCCGGGCAAGTCGCCGAAATAACGGAAGAACTCGCTATCGGGCGACAGTACCATCGTAGTGCCATCTCCGAGCGCGTCACCATACGCTTCCATCGACCGGTAGAACGCGAAGAACTCCGGATCGCGCCCGAATGCAGTATTAAGGATACGGGTTTTCTCGCCTTCACCCTCGCCTCGGAGAATCTGCGCCTGGCGCTGCGCCTCCGCGACAATGACCGTGCGTTCGCGATCCGCCTCGGCCTGAATTCGCGCCTTGATCTCGGCGCCCTCGGCGCGAAGTTTTGCCGCCTGTGCGACGCGCTGCGATCGCATCCGGTTGAAGACCGATTCGCTGGTTGCGGGCGGCAGATCCGTGCGGCCGATACGAACGTCGACCACGACGATGCCGAAATCGGTCGCCTGCGTCTTCAGCGCGTCGGTGATCCGCGACATCACGTCGTCACGTTTGTTAGACAGCATGTCGCCAAGCAGAACTCGGCCGACTTCCGCCCGGACCGCCGAATTTAGCCGTCGGCCGAAGATATCGATGAAGTTGGTCTCCGTATCCGCACGCAGCTTGAACTTCAGTGGCGAGACGATCTGATAACGGACGAACGCGTCGACGTTGATGCGCTTCTGGTCGGCCAGGATGACTTCCTGCGCCGGCGGATCGAGCGACAGCACTCGCTTATCATAGTAGGTTGCCGTGCGCCACGGCAGCTTGAAATGCAGGCCAGGGTCGCGTTCCTCGCTCCGTGGCTGGCCAAATTCAAGGATTAGAGCCTGCTGCGTCTGGTGAACCGTATAGGTGCTCGAGAACAGCACGAGTCCGACGATGACAATGAAGACGCCGGCTATGAGTAGACGAAGATTGGTCATTACCGCGCTCCCGTCTGTCTGGCTTGGGAATTCTCGCGTTTTCTCAATTCCGGCAACGGCAGATAAGGCACCACCCCGCCCGTTCCGGACTGTCCCTTATCGATGATTATCTTGTCGGATTTCTTCAGGACGTCCTGCATTCTCTCGAGATAGAGACGCTGCCGGGTAACGTCCTTACCTGTCGCATAGGCTTCGTAGACAGAAATAAAGCGCTTCGCCTCACCATCGGCCTCGCGGATGAGCTGCTCGCGATAGGCCGCAGCCTGCTCTTGCATGCGGGACGCTTCACCCTTCGCCTTCGGCACGATGTCGTTGCGATACGCCTCGGCTTCGTTCTGCTGGCGCTCCTTGTCCTGGCGCGCGCGCTGGACATCGTTGAAGGCGTCGATGACCTCGTTTGGCGGGTCGACCTTCTGCATCTTTACGTCGGCGATGAACACACCGGCCTTGTAATCGTCCATTATGCGCTGAAGTACGTCGCGAGTCCGCGATTCCACCTCGGTCCGCTTCGTCGCCAGCGCTTCCTCGAGCGGCGTCTGGCCAACGATTTCGCGGATCGAGCTCTCAGAGGCAAGTTTAATCGTGCTCTCAGGGTCGCGGATGTTGAACAGGAAGTCTCTCGCATTACTTATGCGCCACTGCACGACGTAATCGATGTCGATGATATTCTGATCACCGGTCAGCATCAGGCTCTCTTCTCTTACGTCGCGGACGTTGTCTACCCGGCCTCGCGAACCCTGCGAGCGGAACCCGACATTGATCTGGTTGGTTTTCTCGACGTTCGGCTTCTCAACGCTACCGATGGGCCAGGGGAACCAGAAATTCAGGCCCGACTGCGTCGTATTTACGTATTGGCCGAACATCATTTCGATGCCGCGCTCTCCAGGCTGCACCCGATAGAGTCCACTCAGAAGCCATAGGAACACTCCGATCACGATGACCGCGATAATGCCGCGGCCACTGCCGAGACCGCCGCCGGGCACGAAGCGCTTGAAGCGGTCTTGGCCCTTGCGGATCAATTCCTCGAAATCAGGCGGGCCCGATGCGCCGCTTCCGCCATTTCCGCCGCCGCGGCCGCCCCATGGTCCCTGACCGCCGCTGCCGCCGCTACCGGCGCCCCAGGGGCCACTTCCACCCCCGCCTTGCTGTTTCCATGGCATGCTTTAAATCCAATCCGTCTCTGTGAGATCCTAAACCGTTTCCCTGTCGATGTTGAGACGCCTTATCGGCTTTATTGTCAGCTGCAATATGTCTCAATTCGGTCTTTTTTACCCTCGGCTGGCCGAGCGCCTCATATGTTAGCTTGACCCCGCACGCAATGCGGGGCAATCCCTTGTAAGTGTCAGATATTGTGACGCGACGGGAGAAGTCAAGGATGGCGCATCCGAACGAGAACGATGTGAAACAGGCACTGAGTGGCGTGGAACTGCCCGGTACGGGAACGGACGTCGTCGGCGCGGGGCTGATCGACGGGCTGATCGTCAAGGACGGCCACGTCCAGTTCACACTCGTCATCGAGCCTGAGCAGGCCGAAACGATGGAACCGGTGCGCCGCGCCTCGGAGCTTGCAGTTAAGGAGATTTCTGGGGTTCTGTCGGTAACTGCCGTCATGACGGCACACGGGCCGCAGCTGCGGAACCAGCCGCCGCCTCGGCAGCCTCAGCAAGCTCGCGAGCTTCTACCGCAGGTCGGCGCCATCGTCGCCGTCGCCTCGGGCAAGGGCGGCGTGGGCAAATCGACGACAGCGGCGAATCTGGCCCTTTCGTTCCGCGCGATGGGCCTGCGGACAGGCATACTTGACGCCGACATCTACGGCCCGTCCCTGCCGACCCTAATGGGGATCACCGACCGGCCGACCTCGCCGGACGGCAAGACGATCATTCCGATGGAGGCGCACGGGGTTACTTGCATGTCGATCGGCTTCTTAGTGCCGCCGGATACGCCGATGATTTGGCGTGGGCCGATGGTCATGGGCGCGCTTGAACAGATGATGGGTGACGTTCAGTGGGGTCCGCAGGACATTCTCGTCGTCGACATGCCGCCGGGCACGGGCGACGCGCAGCTCACCATGGCGCAGCGCGTCCCGATCGCCGGCACGGTGATTGTCTCGACGCCGCAGGATCTTGCGCTGCTGGATGCGCGTAAGGGTCTTAACATGTTTCGGAAGGTCGAGGTGCCAGTACTCGGCATCGTCGAGAACATGAGTTACTTTCTGTGTCCGCACTGCGGCGAACGCTCGGACATCTTCACCCATGGGGGCGCCCGCAAGGCAGCGATAGAAATGGGCGTCGACTTCTTGGGCGAGATCCCACTTGATATGGCGATTCGCGAAGGCGGGGACGGCGGCACACCGATCGTCGCCTCAGACCCGGGGGGCGCGCACGCGCAGGCCTACCGGTCAATCGCCGAGCAGATATGGGCAAAAGTGGGCGCCGCCCAGCCGGCTGCGCCCAGCATCGTCTTTGAATAGCATCGTCTTCTAACAGAGTAACTCGCATGAGCGCAGGTGACATCCCCTTCCGAAAGGAAATGGCCTTCGAGTACGGCGCGCCCGCGGAAATTGTCCCCGGCGTCCGACGGGTGATCGCTGAGAACCCGAGCGCCTTCACCCACGTTGGCACCAACACGTACATCGTCGGCCGCGGCGAGGTTGCGGTGCTCGACCCGGGTCCGCTCGTTGAGCAGCACATCGAGAACCTGAAGACGGCGCTCGTCGGCGAAACGGTCACACACATCGTCGTCACGCATACCCACATGGATCACTCGCCCGCGTCTGACTGGCTCAAGGAAGTGACAGGCGCGCCCATCGTCGGAGCGCATCCCCGCCCGCTCGACGGCGGCAAGACGGTTGAAGCGGCGCAGGAGGACTTTGCGCCTGATATCCCACTGGGCGATGGAGACGAGATTGCAGGTCCGGGCTGGACCCTCGAGTCGGTGTACACGCCGGGGCACATGTCGAACCACCATTGCTTCACGCTAAAGGAGGAAAACGTCCTGTTCTCCGGCGACCACGTGATGGGGTGGAACACGACGATCGTCTCGCCGCCAGACGGCAATATGGGCGAATATTTAGCCAGCTTGCGCACCTGTTTGGGCCGCGACGAAGTGACTTACCTGCCGGGGCACGGGCCGGAGATAATCAATCCTCGGCCGTTTGTCCGCGCCTACCTGAACCACCGCATCATGCGCGAAACGCAGATTTCGAAATGTCTTTCGGACGGGGTTACGACAATCCCCGAGATGGTGAAGCGGATGTACACGCACCTTCCCGACGCGATGCACCGCGCCGCCTCCCGCTCCGTCCTCGCACACATGGAGCACATGGTGGAGACAGGCCGCGCGGACTGCGACGGACCGCTCACCGTCGATGCGATCTTCGGGCCGCCGTCATAGTCATCGAGGTGCGTATCCGCTGACGGACGGCAACACAGTCAAACCGCCAATCGGGCCAAAAAAGATCGAGCTGTTGCAGCTTCACATCGAATTCGATACTTCGGCAGACAGGGTCGGCCAATTTTTAAGCCGCGCGCCGGCAGGAACGACAAGGCGCAAACGAGGTGCGTATCCTCAAGGACGTGCCCGAATTCGTCAAGTTCCTCAGCCAATTGACGAACTTCTTCGCGCTTTTGATGCTACTTGCGAGCCGCGCGCTCGCGATTGTTGCGAAACGTCTTCATCCCGACCGGTGTAACCTCTGCATCACCATCGTGCTGCTCGGCGTCGTCTCTCTCAGCGGGATGTTTACCTGTACCGTTGAGCTCCAGAGCGAGCGAATCACGGAAATCTTTCACCTCATGCTGCCGTCGATGATGATGGTTACCCGTTGCGTCCGCGTGGTCCGAGTGGGGCCGGCTCGCTGCGGCGAACGTCAGGGATGGATTTCGATCGTCGTCCCGTCTCGCACCATAGCCCAAATCTCGTCTATCTCGCGATTGGTGACCGCAATGCAGCCCTGCGTCCAGTCAAGGCGCGGGTGATCGAGCTGCTTGGCCGTCCAGTTATTTGGCAGGCCGTGGATCATAATCTGCCCGCCCGGATTTACGCCGCGCGCCTCGGCCCGCGCCTTATCCCTGTCGTTGGGATAGGAGATGTGGAGCGCCCGGTAGAATTTAGACTTATTGGAATCAATACGATAGTCGATCGTGTAGATGCCTTCGGGCGTCTTCGCGTCGCCCTTCCGCTGCTTGTGGCCCTTCGGATAGCGGCCTAGCGCTACATTGTAGACACGGAGCATTCGGTCGTCTCGCATTAGCACGAGTCGGCGCTCGCCTTTCAAGACGACGATTCGGTCGGCCTCAAGGTTGTCCGTCAGCATGGCGGACTGATCTTCCTTCGCCTGCGCGGGCGCAAGCGAAAGCCATACAAAAGCCACCAAAGGGGCCGCAACGGAAAAGCGCACAGTCAACCTCTTGAAGTCGCACGTGAAATCGTTGCCGAGCATTTTTAGCCAAACTCGTTAACGTTTGGCAAACGGCAAATCCGGTAAACGCCGCTTTCGGGCGTCAGTCGTCGCGCTTAAACGTCACGAAGGCGTGAGGGTGATCGTCCTTTTCCCCGGCCAGGCGCGTCTCACGGCCGATCTCGCGCCATCGGGTGCGATCAATGTTGGGAAAGTGCGTGTCGCCGCTGACCGCGGCCTGGACCTCGGTCAGATAGAGCCTGTCGGCGAGGCCGAGCGCCGCCTCGTAGAGCGCTGCCCCGCCGATTACGAAGATTTCGTTGACGCCTGCCTCCGCCGCGCGGCAGCGCGCGGTCTTCAGCGCGGTTTCTATATCCGTCGCAATGTCGGCACCCTCTGCGACGAGCCCGGCGTTGCGCGTGACCACGATGTTCGCGCGGCCAGGCAGTGGCGTGCCGATCGATTCCCATGTCTTGCGGCCCATCACCACCGGATTTCCCAAGGTGATCTCCTTAAACCGGCGCAGGTCGGATGACAGCCGCCACGGCAGTTCACCGTCGCGGCCAATCACGCCGTTCTCGGCAACGGCGGCGATGATCGAGACAATCAATGCGGGATCAAACGGCGACCGCCGCCGGGATGTGGGGATGGAATCGGTAACCGTCGAGCATGAAATCCTCGTAGGTAAAACTCAAGATGTCGGTCACTTCCGGATTTAGCGTCATGGTCGGCAGCGCATAAGGCTCCCGCTGGAGCTGCTCGTTCGCCTGCTCGAGATGGTTGGCGTAGAGGTGCGCGTCGCCGAACGTGTGCACGAATTCACCGGCCTGGAGCCCCGTCGCATGCGCCATCATCATCGTCAGCAGCGCATAGGAAGCGATATTGAACGGCACTCCGAGAAAGATGTCCGCGCTCCTCTGGTAGAGCTGACAGGAGAGCTTCCCGTCCGCAACGAAGAACTGGAACAAACAATGGCATGGCGGCAGCGCCATGTTAGCGATCTCCGGCACGTTCCACGCGCTTACGATCAGCCGGCGTGAGTCCGGGTTGGTCTTGATCTGCTTCACGACATCGGAAATCTGGTCGACGGTCGATCCGTCCGCTGCCGCCCACGAACGCCACTGCGCGCCATAGACCGGCCCGAGATCGCCGTCTTCGTTGGCCCATTCGTCCCAGATCGAGACGCCGTTCTCATTCAGGTAGGCGACGTTCGTCTCGCCTTTGAGGAACCACAGCAGTTCGTGGATGACGGACTTAGTGTGAATTTTCTTGGTCGTGACCAGCGGAAACCCCTCGGCGAGGTTGAAGCGCATCTGGTAGCCGAACACGCTGTACGTGCCGGTGCCAGTCCGGTCATCCTTGAAAACGCCTATGTCGCGCACGTGCCGCATGAGGCCTAGATATTGCTGCATCGCGGTCCTTGAGCTCTTACCCAACAGTCTGATTCAGCCGGGAGTCGCCGCTGCTCGTGATTTCCCAGCTTAAAGAGTTCACTTTAACTTAAGCCCGAATCGCCCTATACACAAAGTGTCGGTGTTCCGACTATGGCGATAAACGGCTTGTGTAATAAGCGCAGTGGACCCGGGGGCAGTACCCGGCGCCTCCACCAAACTTCCGGTTTTGCCGCGCCTTCCGCAAAGAGGTTACGGGCAGTCGGCATGGGGGCGAAACAGGATCGACACGCGTGTAAAGACTTGCTTTTTGCCCGGTATGGTACCGCCGTTAGCGGGCCGTTTTTACAAGTGCCAATGATAACGATTTGGCCCTCGCTGCCTAATTAGGCAAGCGCGGTTCGGGGGGGCGCCGGGCAACAGAAGCCCCCCCACTTCCCTCTCGTACCGGCCGACGGCGCCGTCCCCGCGTTTCGCTTGCGCCGTTTACCGTCATCGCATAATAGTCCCGCCATGTCTGAGGATTTAATGGACTATCAGTCGCTTGTGGAAGGCGCGATGCGGACGGTAGTCCGCGAGGCGTTGCGTCGCGTTGCGGTCGACGGGCTGCCCGGCGACCATCACATTTATATTTCGTTCCGCACCCAGGCACCGGCCGTCGACATCGCGAGCCGCCTTGTCGCCCAGTATCCGGACGAGATGACCATCGTCATCCAGCACCAGTTCTGGGGCCTCGAGGTATCGGAGAATGCCTTCGAGATCTCGCTCCGGTTTTCCGGCAAGAACGAACGGCTTCATATTCCTCTCGATGCGGTCACGGGATTCGCCGACCCCTCGGTCAATTTCGGGCTTCAATTCAAGGCCCTAGAAACAGACGGGGTCGTATCGGAGGACACGGAAGAGATAGCCGGCTTGCTCGAGGACGCCGGCGCGCGGGATGAGCGGGCAAGCGAATCGGACCGGGACGATCTGCCCAAGGCCGGCGAAGTTGTCGCACTTGATGCGTTCCGCAAGAAGAAATAATACCTAAAACACGTAGCGCGGGCCCGCGCTGCCACCGGAGGCGACCCCATGTCAGACCAGCCATTTCACGAGATGTTCCCGCTCGGCGAGGATACGACCGAGTACCGCCAGCTTTCGTCCGACTTCGTGTCGACCGCGAGCTTCGCCGGCGAGGACGTGCTGCTCGTCGAGCCGGAAGGCATCAAGCAGCTGACCGAGCAGGCGTTCGTTGACATCTCGCACTATCTGCGCCCCGGCCATCTGCAACAGCTCCGCACCATCCTCGACGATCCGGAAGCCTCCGACAACGACCGCTTCGTCGCACTCGACCTGCTGAAGAACGCAAACATCGCCGCCGGCGGCATCCTGCCGATGTGCCAGGACACCGGCACCGCGATCGTCATGGGCAAGCGCGGCCGCAACGTCTGGGTAAAGGGCGACGACGAGGCTGCGATCTCCTACGGCGTCCTCAAGACCTACACCGAGAGCAATCTCCGCTATTCGAACGTCGCACCGCTGTCGATGTTCCAGGAGGTCAACACCGGCAACAACCTGCCTGCCCAGATCGATCTCTACGCGACGCAAGGCAACACGTACAAGTTCCTGTTCGTCGCCAAGGGCGGCGGCTCGGCCAACAAGACGTTCCTCTATCAGCAGACGCCCGCCGTCCTGAACGAGAAGAGCATGATCACGTTCCTCGACACGCAGATCCGGACGCTCGGCACCGCAGCGTGCCCTCCCTATCACCTCGCTGTGGTAATCGGCGGCACCTCCGCCGAGCTCAATCTCAAGACGGTCAAGCTTGCCAGCACGCGCTATCTCGACGGACTGCCGACGCACGGTAACGAACACGGCCAGGCATTCCGAGATCTCGAGATGGAAGCGAAGATTCTGAAGCTGACCCGCAGCATGGGGATCGGCGCGCAGTTCGGCGGCAAGTATTTCTGCCACGACGTCCGCGTCGTCCGCCTACCGCGCCACGGCGCGAGCGTGCCGATCGGGCTCGGCGTCTCCTGCTCCGCCGACCGCCAGGCGCTTGGCAAGATCACGAAGGACGGCATTTTCTCGAGCAACTCGAGATGAACCCGGCGAAATACATGCCGGACGTGGAGGCCACCGCCCTGACGAACGAGGTCGTCCAGATCGACCTCACCAAGCCGATGGACGAGGTCCGCAAGATCCTCTCTAAGTGCTCTGTTAAGACCCGCCTGTCCCTGACCGGGCCGTTGATCGTCGCACGCGACGCCGCGCACGCCAAGATCAAGCAGCGCCTTGATGCTGGCGAGCCGATGCCCAATCATTTCCGAAACCACGCAATATACTATGCGGGCCCCGCTAAGACGCCGGAGGGATATGCATCCGGCTCGTTCGGGCCCACGACGGCTGGGCGCATGGATTCCTACGTCGAGGAATTCCAAGCCAAGGGCGGCAGCTTCGTCATGCTCGCCAAGGGCAACCGTTCGAAGCAGGTGACCGACGCCTGCAAGAACCATGGTGGCTTCTATCTCGGCTCGATCGGCGGCCCCGCCGCGCGGCTTGCGCAGGACTGCATCAAGAAGGTCGAATGCGTCGAGTATCCCGAGCTCGGCATGGAAGCAATCTGGCGCATTGAGGTCGAGGACTTCCCCGCCTTCGTCGTCGTCGATGATAAAGGCAACGACTTCTTCGCCAATATCTGACCTTCTCGGATCTAATCCTCCAGGTCGGGGGCATCGCATGAGCGTCCTGCCCGACGTCCTGCAACGCGACCTCGTCACTGTTTTCTGCGGCTCTGCCGCGAGCCCGACATCCGCCGCGGTCGGCGCTTACTACGCGCGGCCGGGCAACAAGTTCTGGTCGACGCTGCACGACGCCGGTTTCACCGACCGGTGCTTCGACCCGCAGGAATTCCACACCGTCACATCATACGGCATCGGGCTGACCGACCTAGCCAAGCATGAATCGGGCACCGACGCCGCCCTGTCTCCGAGCGCCTACGACGCGGGCGCGCTTCTGGCGAAGATCGAGGACTGCGAACCGCGTCACCTCGCCTTCACCGGGAAACGGCCTGCCGCTCGCTTCCTGCTGCATACGTTCGGCGGCAGCCTAGCGGATTATGGACTGCAGGACGCGCGCATCGGCGAGACCCGCATCTTCGTCTTGCCGTCTCCGTCGGGCCTCGCCACGCGCTGGTGGTCGATCGAGCCGTGGCGTAGATTGGCGGAACTGCATCGCAAGGAACGGGAAAGCGCATGAAATTCTGCGTATTCGGCGCTGGCGCCGTCGGCGGGTTCGTTGGCGGGGTGATGGCGCGCAACGCGGCCGACACTGGCACCGAGGTCTCGCTCGTCGCGCGCGGCGCGCAGCTCGACGCGATCCGCGCGAACGGCCTGAAGGTGATCGCGGGCGGCGAGGAGTTCGCCGTCAAGACGTCGGCGACCGACGATCCCGCGTCACTCGGCGTCCAGGACGTCGTTTTCGTTACCGCGAAGGCGCATTCCTTGACCGCCGCGGCCGAGACGATAATGCCCCTTCTAGGGCCCGAGACCGTCGTCGTCTCGGCGCAGAACGGCATCCCCTTCTGGTACTTTCACAAACACGGCGGGAAGCTCGACAGCCACACCCTTCAGACCGTCGATCCGGGCGGGCGCATCGCGGCGACGATCGGCTGCGACCGCGTGATCGGCTGCGTGATCAACTCCAGCAACATGGTCGCGGAGCCGGGCGTCATTCGAAATATCGGCAATCGTAGCTTCGCGCTCGGCGAGCCGGACGGATCCGCTTCGGAGCGCGTGAAACGCGTGTCGGCGGCGCTCGAATCCGGCGGTCTGGATGCGCCCATGCTGCCGACCATCCGCGACGAGCTGTGGGCCAAGATGTGGGGCAACGTGTCATTCAGCCCGATGGCGGCGCTGACCCTATCGACGCTTGGCCCGCTGGTAGAGCGCGAAGACCTGCGGGCCCTCGGCGTCCGCATCATGGAGGAAGTCCAGACCGTCGGCGAAGCGCTCGGCGTCGTCTTCACTGCAAAAATTGCCGACCGGGTGGAGATGACGCGCCGGGTGGCTGGCCACAAGACCTCTATCCTTCAGGACCTAGAAGCGGGCCGGCCAATGGAGGTCGACGGCATCACCGGAGCGGTCGTCGAGATCGCGCGGTTGCTCGACATTGACACGCCGATGATCGACCTAATATACGCCCTTCTGCGCCAGCGCGCCCGCGAGGCGGGGCTATATCCCGAAATAGGGGTCGATCCGCTGGCCGGGTGACTAGTCGGTCACCTCGAACACGCCTTCGACCTCTATCGCAACGCCGAACGGCATGGACGCGACACCAATGGCGGTACGCGAATGACGACCGGGATCACCGAATAACTTTATGAATAGCTCTGACGCGCCGTTGAGGCAGGCGGAGACATCGGTGAAGTCGGGGTCGACGTTGATGTAGCCTTTGATGCGGACGATTTCCCTCACGTTGTCGAGGTCGCCCAGCGCTTCCTTGACGCAGCCAAGCACCATCAGCGCGCTGTCGCGGGCGGCCTCCTGGCCCTGTTGCAGGGTGTACTCGCGGCCAACCTTGCCGACCCACGAGATTTCGCCATCGACGCGCGGCACCTGCCCAGAAACGAACAACAGGTTCCCAGTCCTTTTCCAGTTGAGAATTGAGGCAGAGCCCATCGCCGCGAGTTTTCGATTTTGCCGGCCATTTCCCGGGCTTTATAGAATGGGCGGCGAGCGACACGACGTCACCGACCGGCGTAGCCCAAAACGCATGTCAGGCTTCGGCGTCTTCATGGAGTTTGTTCGGCCTGATCGCCGACGACGCGTCTATTTTGAGGACGCGACCATTTTCGCAAGGGCAAACCGGCAATTTGGTTCTTGTCGCGCGCGGCGGCATCTTATAGAATGAGCACATGGCCCGATGCGACCCTACCTTCTCGGCGACGACTTCACCGTCCGGCCCGGCGCGCGCCAATCATAAGACCGCGCGCGCGCGCGGATAGGTACCCGGTGGAGGGTCGTCTGGCAAACTTGAACGTTCGCGAACCGCGCCAACGAACTCGGCGGTTTCCATCCGAACGATCACGTCAATGCTGGCCAGCCAGTCGTCCAACGACCGGTTGACTTTCGGCCTCATTGCGGGCCACGAAAACCAGGCCGCGCGACGAAGGGCTCGCGAGCGGGTTCGTGTCCGAGGCGGACTAAAACCATTAGGTCAGCCCAGAGGCGATGACGCGCCCATCTCCGCCGCGGCGCTAAGGCCGATCCATTGACGAGTAAACGTTCCGTAACGATTGCCGGCCATAGGACCAGCGTATCGGTCGAAGACGAGTTCTGGAACGAACTACTCGCCATTGCAGACCGCGGCGGCAAGTCGATCAACAGCCTAATCGCGGAGATCGACGCCTCGCGCGACCAGAATGCTCGCCATCGCAGAGCGCGGCGGCAAGTCGATCAACGCGATTCGGCTCCATGTTCTCGCCGAGCTCAAGAAGAGCTAGCTAACGCCCGAGCCCCTTCAACAGACCTTTCAGGAGCTCCGTCGGGTTGGGAGCGGGCTGCTTTTGCTGGCCAGACGAGTCCTGCTGCGCCGGGTCGGCGTTGCTTCCGCCGGCGGACTTGGCGCCTGGAATTAACTTCTGGATCAGGCTGCCAACACCTCGCTGAAGCATCCAGGCCTGCAAATCCTTAAAGTCGAAAAAACGCCGCGGTTCGTCGGGCGGGCCGACCACTTGGGCGCGGAACGGTGGCGCGTTCGGATGTTCGGTCAGCCGAAACACCGTATTCATGTCCATATGCCAGGCAGGCAGGTCGACGAACCCGATGGCTTTGCCCTGGCCGACATCCGCCGCGATCGCTAGGTCTGCAGTGCGCATGATGCCCCTATCGATCTTGAACGTCCCGCCGAGTTCAGAGAACTCAGTCGTACCGCCACCCATCGCGGAGCCAAGAATTCCGAGCAGGCTTCCGATCCGACCGGCATTCTTGAGATTTTCAGATACAGTCTTGAGATCGAATCCGCGAACGGAGCCGTCGGCGACGTCGATCCGGCCATTGCCGCTCAGCGCGCGGATCATTTCTAGCTGCGATACCCCCTCGGCTGCCAGTTCCATCTTGAAATCGAGAATGCCGTTGGCAATGTCGAATGTCGCGGCGTTGAACAGCAACTTGCGGACGTTGGCTTTCGCGATGCGGACCTCGGCAGTCGCGGTAGGCGTCCGGCGCGCATCCAGCTGGCCCGTCATCTCGAAAGACCCTCCGAACATCTTGCCGCTGACGCGGCTGATATCGAGCACGCGGTCCTTGAGGACCGCGACGATCATCGGTGTATCGACGCGGAGATTGTCGTAGAGCAGTGCCTTGGCGCTGAGATCGATGGTCACGTCTGCGAGCGCCAGCAAAGCCGTATCTAGGGGCTTGCTAGACCATTTCGGCGACGCAGGCGCCGTCGCAACGCGTATTAGACGCGGCCTGCCGTTTCCCAGAACGGCGTCGTCGCCATCGGCCCGCCTCGGGGCAGCAAGAAAATCGATCACCGGGATGATGCCCGAATTCAATGTCAAATCGAACGCCGGCCGAACGCCGGTCAGGTCGACGGCGCCTTTACCCGTCAGGGCGATCTCGCCGACGTTTCCGGCGATATCCGACAGGGTGAGTCTGGTCATGTCGCCCTTTAGTCGCGTCGACAGCCGGAATTCACCGAGCTGCGAATTTCGCGGCGAGAACGCTGGATCGAACAACCGTACGAATCGGATGAACGAACCATGTTGCAGTTTGAGGGCAGCATCGATCTCAGGGGTGCCGGCCAGGCTCCGGATACCGCCCTTCAGCACCGTCCGCAGATCGCCGAGCTGTAATTGCCCGTCCACGGCCAGGCGCCCCTCCTCGAAGCTGGTCGTCGCCGACAGCCGCATCGCACCCAGCGATTTCGGCGGCACCGCCGGCTCAATTCCGGCGACGCGAAACAGGCCCGTCAGGTCGTTCGAAGCTGCGGCGACCATCCCGGCAAAGCTCGGAACCGCCGCCAGATCCCGAAGCGTTCCAGCGACCTGAACGCTGCTCCCCACGAAATTCCGGACGCCCGCATTTCGGATGGTGACGGTTCCGTTCTGGATCGTCCCGTCGAACGCAATGTCTTCGATGCCAGACTTCTTATAGACAAGCCGGCCGACCCGGAGCACGAGGTTCGCATTAAGGGTATCCAGGGCTGAGCGCGATTTGCCGCCGTCAACGGCCTTTTTAGCAGCCGCCCCCGAAGACGGTACATTGCCCCCGGATGCTGCCCCCGGCGCGGCTTTCGCAGGCTCGGTCACGGCGACGGGCAGATAGGAATCAAGGTTGATGGTATCGATGGTTACGCTGGCACCGAATGCCAGCTGAGCGCGCAACGCCACGGTCGCGGCAGCGGCGATTCGCGTTGCGTCAACACGCGCGTTGAGCCGCGTCACCCGCAGCTGATCCGTATCGCCGGAAAATTCGCCCGTCACCGTCAGGGTGCGCAGGCGGTCCGCCGGAATATCGGGAAGCTCCGCCTCGAGCCACGCCAGGGTCGCCCTCAAGTTGGTAGCCGCGATGTCGACCCGCCCGGAATAGGCGAATTTCGCCCCGCCCCCGGCCCGGCCCGATGCGGAAATGCTCGCCGCACCCGGAAGGCGCGCCGACAGCGTATCAAGCGTGAGAACGCCGTCGCGCAACGTTGCGATCAGGCTGACCTGCCGGGCGCGCCTGGTTTTCCAGGCAACCTCTTCCGCAGAAATATTGACGTTCACCTCGATATCCCTCGGCAGCGAAAAATCTGCCGCTGAGGAATCGACCGGCGATTGCCGCGTCGGGGTCGAGCCAGCCGGCACGCCGCCGCTCGCGGCCCCCGCGGCAGGCGCGGCCTTCGCGGATTCTGCGGCCACGACGGCCCTGGCCAGCAGGCTGTTCAGGTCGACGAGCGGTGCTTTCAGCTCCACGTCAATCCGCGTCTTGTCGCCCAGACGAACCCTCGCCATGCCGCCTGTCGCCATGTCGCCAACGGCCAGTTTTAGGTCGTTGACCGAGATATTGCGCTGTGTCGCCTCGATACCTGCGGCAAGCGTGAAGGCCCTGGCCGGCCCGGCGGCCGTCCCGCCGGTAAAAGTGGCGATAAGACCCGCAAGGCTTCCACCTTCCGCCGACAGCGCAAGCGAGATTTTTGGTTGGGCTCTGATGTCGGTCACCGTGCCCTTGGCCGACAACGTTGCTTCCGCGTTGCCAGGTCGCACCCTTGCATTAACGGGGACCGTGCCGCCTTTAGAAAACTTGCCTGTCGACAGGTCGACCCAAAGCGGGATGCCGCCCACGACCAGCTTGCCGTCTATCGCAAACGGCCCGGATTCGGAACCCACCGAGCCGTCGAGCGCGATGCCGTCGATTCGGTGAACGGTCCCGGCTTTTGCGTCGCGGTAGATCAACTTACCGTCCACCACCCGAATATGTTCCAGTCCAAAGATGGGACCGTTACCTTTGCTGTCCCCGGTCGGGTCCACCGTCGTCGGAGCAGGTTGGGACTCGGCAGTGCCGGTCGCGCCTGCGGGTGTCGCGAACGCCCAGTTGACGCGACCGTCGCCGAGACGCTCGAGCTCGATGACAGGGCCAATCAGTTCGACGCTCGCAATCTCGATCACGCCCTTTATGAGGGGTGCAAGCTTCACCGAGACCGTAAGTTCACGGAGGCTGACCATGTCCTGAGCCGCCGCGCCGGAAATGTTGGAGAGGCGCACGCCTTCCACCGACAGGTGCGGATAGGGAAGAACCGCGAATGACAAGTCGCCTTCGACCGCCATATCCCGGCCAGTTATCTTTTTGACTTCCGCGGCTATCTCGGGCTTGAAGTTGTTCCAGTCGATAAGACTCGGGATGACCAGGACAGCGGCAATGGCCAGTACGACGAGACCGATCGCGCCGTAGCCGAGCTTCTTCATGAGCGAACTCCCCGCGGGCGCCGCCGTATTGTTGTACGGAGTAGGCGTGACACGATATTGTCGGTTACTTGGTAACCCCGATTGATCGATTGAAGGTCAAACTTGAATGCGCAAGGTTATAAACTTGAACCGCGAGCGCAAGGCCCGCAAACGCGCCGCAAAGGCAGGCGACGCAGCCGCGAACCGCGAGAAGTTCGGCCGCACCAAGGCGCAGCGCAAGGCTGAAGAGGCCGAAACTGTTAAGCTGATCCGCGATCTAGACGGAAAAAAGCGCAACGACCGGACGGACGGCAGCGGCAAAAACAGCGCCTAGACCCGGATGACCTTTCCCGGGTTCATCAGGTTTAGCGGATCGAGCGTGCGCTTGAGCGAGCGCATCACCTCGACGGCCGGGCCGTGCTCGTCCACCAGTTTGTCCATCTTGCCGTAACCGACGCCGTGCTCGCCGGTGCACGTCCCGTCCATCGCAAGGGCGCGGGCAACTAGACGCTCATTGAGCGCAACGGCGCGCGCGACCTCATCGGCGTCGTCTGGGTCCAGCACCATGTCGACGTGGAAATTGCCGTCGCCGACATGGCCGACGATCGGCGCCAGCAGGCCGGAGTCCTCGATATCCCGGCGCGTCTGGGCAATGCATTCCGCAAGACGAGAGATCGGCACGCAGACGTCGGTCGGCCACGCCTTCGCCCCGGCACGGAGCTGCATATTGGCGTAGTGAGAGTCGTGGCGCGCCTGCCACAGCTTCGTTCGGTCCTCCGAACGCACGGCATACTGGAAATCGTCGCCGCCGAATTCGTCCGAAATCGCCTTTACGCTGTCGATCTGCTCGGCGACGCCCGCCTCGGTACCGTGGAACTCATAGAACAGCGTCGGCCGCTCCGGATAGCCAAGCCCCGAAAACTTGTTGATCGCGCGCATCTGCATCGCGTCGACCAGCTCGATACGGGCAATCGGAATACCGGACTGGATGGTCAGGATCGTCGTGTTTACCGCGTCATCGACGCTAGGATAGGTGCAGACCGCCGCTGAGATCGTCTCCGGGATGCCATAGAGACGCAGCGTCGCCTCGACGATGATGCCGAGCGTGCCTTCGGAACCAATGAACAACCGCGTTAGGTCGTAACCCGCCGCCGACTTTCGAGCCCGGCCGCCGGTTCGGATCAGCGTGCCGTTGGCGAGAACAACGGCAAGCGACAGCACGTTGTCGCGCATCGTGCCATAGCGAACGGCGTTGGTGCCGGACGCGCGCGTTGCGCACATGCCCCCGATCGAGGCGTCGGCGCCGGGATCGATCGGGAAGAACAACCCCGTATCGCGGATATGCTCGTTGAGCTGCTTGCGTGTCACGCCCGGTTCAACCGTGACGTCGAGGTCTTCGACGCTAACGCGAAGCACCTTGTTCATGTGGCCGACATCAACCGAGACGCCGCCTTCTAGCGCCGCAATGTGCCCTTCGAGAGAGGAGCCGACGCCGAATGGGATGATCGGCGTCCGGTGCTCGCGGCAGATATTGACGATCTCCACCACCTCTTCAGTCGTGTGCGGAAAAACCACCGCGTCGGGCGCCTTGGGCGCGTGATAGGATTCGTCCGTCCCGTGGCGCTCGCGAATATCAGCATTGGTCGTCAACCGATCGAGGAAGCGCTGTCGAAGAATGTCGATGGCGGTCTGAATCTGCCCCGCGGCGCCGTCCATCTCTAGAGCCTTCCGTCGTCCGAGCGGAGGTCGGACACGAACATGTAGCCCGGCGCATGGGTTATCGCAATTTCGGGCTTTGCGTTCCTGATCGCCTCCTGCGGCGTTACACCGCAAGCCCAAAAAACAGGGATTTCTCCTTCCTTTATGGCGACTGGCATCCCGTATTCCGGGTTGCCGATATTTCGGATGCCCAGTGCGTCCGGATCGCCGATCTGGATGGGCCCACCATGCGCCATCGGATAGGCGTCTGTGACCTCGGCGGCGCGCAGCGCGTCTTGGGGCGTATAGGGGCGCATGGAGACGACATAGGGGCCACTGAATTTGCCCGCGCTCTCGGTCGGCTTGGTCGTCCTGAACATCGGCACCATGCCGGTCTCACGGATATGGCGCGGCTCCAGTCCAACGGCGCTCAGCGCTTCCTCGGCGGTGAAAGAGCAGCCAAGCAGGAAGGTGACGAAATCGTCGCGCCAGAGGTCGATTATATCGGTGACGTCGCCCACCACCCCTCCGTTCCGGAAGACTCGGTAGAGCGACAGGTCAGTCCGAATATCTGCCCCGGGCGCACAATTCTGTGGCTCTGGGTCGCCCGTTTCGAGAATCTCGAGGACCGGGCAGGGCTTCGGATTGCGCTCGCAGAACAGTCGGAAATCCTCGGCGTCGACCGCGGGCAGTATCACCATGTTCGCCTGCACGAAGCCAGGCGCGTGGCCCGAAGTAGGGCCGCCATAGGCACCCGAGCGGCAAGCCGCGCGCAGATCCTTCGGCGTTTCAAATGGTTCGACGGTTGTCGCCATTTATGTCCTCCCCCAAATTGCCCTCAATTTAGGGCGGAAGCGGACCGTTGTCAGGGAAAACTCAGGTTGAAAGAAATTTGGCGGGACTTGGCCGTCCGCTTCACCGGCTCATTTTTTGGCTGCCGCGCTCTCCCCGGCGGCGGGCGCAACGCGCGCCTGCGCCGCTTCAAGGATCAGTCGCAGCAGGTCGGCGTAGCGTAGACCTTCCATTTCCGCCATCAGGTTCATCTTGCCGTCCCAGCACCAGCCAGGGTTCGGGTTGACCTCGAGCAGCCGCGGCACCCCGTCGGCGCCGCAGCGGAAGTCGAAACGCGCATAGTCGCGGCAGCCGAGCCGATCGAACAGGCGAGCCGACCAGTCGACGAGATTACGGCGCAGGTCCTCGTTTAGGTTCGCTTCCCGGTATCCGATGCTGGTCCAGTAAGGCGATTCGGGGTCCCATTTGGATTCGTAGGACAGGATTTTCGGAAGCCCTTCGGGCAGATTCGAGTAATCGACCTCCAGCACCGGCAGCGGGCGCAGCCCGAAGCCGGGATTGCCGATCAGTCCGATGGTATACTCGTTACCCTCCAGATATTCTTGGATCAACGCATCTCGATCGGGAACCGTCTCGCGCAGCGTGTCTAGATAGGCGATTGCCTCCTCGGGCGTGCGCACGACAGCGTGCTGCGTGATGCCGATGGAGCTATCACCCTTGGCCGGCTTGATTAGCGCCGGGAACACCGACGGAAGCGTGCCCGAGCCGTCGTCGATCGCGACAAAGGTTTCGGCCGGCACCGGCACGTCGACCGCGTCCGCGATAGCGCGCACCAGCGACTTGTCGTAGCACAGCCCGAGGCAGGACGGCCCCGCGCCGGTATAGGGAATGCCCAGCATGTCGAGATAGGCCGGCACGTGCAGCTCCATAAGAGCGTCGTTGTCGTAACCCTCATCGCAGAGATTAAGCACGAAGGTCGGGGGCTCGTTCCGCATCGCGGTTAGGAAAGCCTGATGATTATCGTGGTACGAGAACCGGAAACCCTCGAGTTCGCCGAGCGCGTCCTTCAGCTTCTGGACAGTCGCGAGGTCTTCGGGGTTGAAATGCCCTCCAAGCTTCACGGTATCGGGCAGGCGCGGATCGCCGAGCAGGACCGTCACGTCGGGCAGGGGAACGGATTCGATGATCGCCTGCGTCGGGCGGACGGGACCCTCGGCGGTCAGGAAGATGCGCCGCGCCATCATGCCGAGGTCCTGGTTGCGTTCGGACTGCGAGACCACCGTGTCGTGGATGCGGATATCGCCAAAACCGGCATCCGCCAGAAGGCGCATAATCGACTCCTGCGAATAAAGCCGTTCGGCGTAGAACTGGTCGGCGATTACGCCCTTCTCGGCGTGGACGACAACCTCACGCGTGATCAGGCGGCTGCCATCGGACGACAGCGTGCGCTCGCGGCAGACGAACTGGTTCTGGTCGATCCATTCCCACGACCGCTGCTCATAATTGGCGGCGATCCACTCGCCATCGGCGATGTCCATCACCAGCGTCCCGCGCGAGCGAAGCGCGCGGCGGATCGCTGTTAGGACGGCCGTATCGTCCTCTTCACGCTCGAAATAGCCGAACGAGTTACCCATAACGATGACCGCATCTGCCGCCCCTTCCTCATAGCGGAATTTGCGTGCATCGGCCTCGCGAAAGGTCGCCGACAATTTTTCTTCCTGGGCGCGTCGGCGCGCTAGCCGGACGAGATACCTAGACCGGTCGAAGCCGGTCAGGTTGCGATAGCCGCGGCGGGCGAGCTCCAGTGTATGCCGTCCCTGCCCGCAGCATAGATCGACGATCCGGTCGTTCTTCTCGATCCCTGAAGCGCGTATGACCAGGTCGATATCAGCGGCGGTGTTGGCCGCATTCTCGACGACATCGCCGTCGGTCTTCAGATAGACAGCGTTGAACAGCGACCGCCACCAGTCGGCGGGCAGATGCTTTTCGAGATCGGAGATCGGGCCGAGCGTGCGATGGGGTGAGCGGGTGGATAGGCGCGGCGAGGTACCATTATCAGAGGGCGACATGAAGGTTTTCCGAACACGGCCGGTCCAGCGCGCTGGCGCCCGGCGTAACAAAGACGAAAAACCGCCCCCTTTGCCCGGACCGATCGCGCCGGCCCGGCGGAAAGCAATTTCGCGGGGTGAGATAAACCTTCCGTACCGCTATTCAAGCAATTTTTGCGTCTGTCGTCGTACGACCGCGTGAATCGGTAGAAAGTGCCCTATTCCGCCGCCTGCTTGCGTCCTTCCGGTGCCCCGTACGCGCCGCCGCCGGGCGTCTCGATGACGTAGACGTCGCCCGCGAAGACCTCAGTTGAATCGGTTCCGCCCTGCTCGGTCACGCTGCCGTCGGTGCGAATCACGTAGTTGTGGCCGAGCTGGCCCGGCTCGCCGCCCGCCATGCCGTACGGCGGGATGCGCCGGTGGCCGGACAGCATCGAGGCGGTCATCTGCTCTCGGAACATCACCTTGCGAATGACGCCGTCGCCACCGCGGTGCCTGCCGGCGCCGCCGGAGCCACGCCGGATCTCGAACGATTCGAGGATCACCGGAAAGCGCCATTCGAGAATCTCCGGATCAGTCAGGCGCGTGTTGGTCATATGGGTGTGGACGGCATCAGTACCGTCGAAGTCCGCGCCCGCGCCCGCGCCCCCGCATATCGTTTCGTAGTACTGGTGGTTGGCGTTGCCGAAGGTGAAGTTGTTCATCGTCCCCTGCGCCGCACCCATCAGGCCGAGCGCGCCGAGGATGGTGTCGGTGATCGCCTGGGAGGTCTCGACATTACCGGCGACGACGGCGGCCGGGTATTTCGGCCGCAGCATGCAATCTTCGGGGATGATGATGTCGAGCGGCTTCAGGCAGCCCGCATTCAGTGGAATATCCGAATCGACCATCAGCCGGAACGTATAGAGCACCGCCGCGACGGCGACCGCATGCGTAATGTTGAAATTGTTGTTTTGCTGCGGCGACGTGCCGGTGAAGTCGATGGTGGCCGACCGCGTCTTGGGATGGACGGTGATCGCCACCTTTATCCGTGCGCCAAAATCCATCTCGTATTCGAACGCTCCGTCGGAAAGGCGTTCGATGACACGACGGACCGATTCCTCCGCGTTGTCCTGGACGTGTTTCATGTAGGCGAGTACGACGTCGAGACCGAAATGGCCGACCATCTTGCGCAATTCGTGCGCGCCCTTCTCGTTGGCCGCGATCTGCGCCTTAAGGTCGCCGAGATTGTGATGGAAATTGCGCGTCGGGTACGGTGCGGTGGTGAACAGCTCCTCGAGCTCCTTTTCGCGCAGCCTCCCCTGGTCGACAAGCTGGAAATTGTCGATCAGCACACCTTCCTCGTCGATGTGGCGCGAATCCGGCGGCATCGAGCCTGGCGTCTTGCCACCGATCTCGGCATGGTGACCACGCGAGGCGACGTAGAACAGCAGCCGGTCACCGTATTCCTCGAAGACCGGCGTCATCACCGTCACGTCGGGCAAGTGCGTGCCGCCGTTATAGGGCGCGTTGAGCACGAATACGTCGCCCGGCTTTACGGTGCCGGCGCGCTCGCGGATGATCGTCTTCACGCTCTCGCTCATTGAGCCCAGATGAACCGGTATGTGCGGCGCGTTGGCGACTAGATCTCCGTCGTCGTCGAAGATCGCGCAGGAGAAGTCGAGCCGCTCCTTGATGTTCACGGAATAGGACGTGTTCTGCAGGACGACGCCCATCTGCTCGGCGATCGACATGAACAAGTTGTTAAACACCTCGAGCATCACAGGATCGGCGTCGGTGCCGACCGCGTGTTCGTCCTGCCGCGCCTCGACGCGGTTCATCACGAGATGGTTGTGCCGCGTGATCTCTGCGCGCCAGCCGGGCTCTACGACCGTGGTCGCATTCGCGTCGATGACTACTGCTGGCCCGTCGACTGTCGCGCCAGGCGCGAGGCCCTCTCGGTCGTATACCGGCGCGGTCCGCATCTCGCCAGCAGCATACATCTCGGCCTTTCCGAGCGGGTCTGCTGGCTTTGCATCGGGGTCAAGATCTAGCTCCTCGTCGGCGACCTCCTGGCCGCCCCCGATCACCTCTACCGTGACCGCCTCGACGATGTTGGCCTTCTCGGGCGCGATGAAGCCGAACTGCTGCATGTGCGCGTCCTCGAATGCCTTCACCATGTCAGCCTTCGGTCCGAAATCGACGATCAGCGCCGTGTCCGTGCCTTCGTAGCGAAGATGCGCCTTGGCGACGGCCTCGATCTCGCCGGCGTCGACGCCTTGCGTCTGCATCTCGGAGCTGCCATCGGCGCCGAGCTCCGAGACGGCGGTCTCGAGCTCCGCGACGAGGTCTTCGGTCAGGGTCTTTTCGACCGCGCGTTCGCGGATCAGCCGCTGCGCGGCGAGACCCATGCCGTAAGCCGACAGGACGCCCGCAAACGGATGCACGAACACTCGCGTGATCCCCAGCGCATCGGCGACCAGGCACGCGTGCTGGCCGCCGGCGCCGCCGAAGCAGTTGAGTGTGTATTCAGTGACGTCGTAGCCGCGCTGGACCGAGATCTGTTTGATCGCGTTCGCCATGTTGTCGACGGCGATCTTCAGGAAGCCCTCGGCGACCTGGACGGCGGAGCGCTTGTCGCCGGTCGCGTCCTCGATTTCTCTCGACAGCGCCGCGAAGCGCTCGCTCACCACGTCGGCGTCGAGCGGCTCGTTCGCGTCCAGGCCGAACACGTGCGGGAAGAAATCGGGCTGGATCTTGCCGAGCATAACGTTGGCGTCGGTGACGCAGAGCGGCCCGCCGCGGCGGTAACACGCGGGACCCGGATTGGCGCCGGCGCTGTCCGGCCCGACCCGGTAGCGCGAGCCGTCGAAATGAAGGATCGAGCCGCCGCCGGCGGCCACCGTGTGGATATTCATCATCGGCGCGCGCATCCGCACGCCCGCGACCTGGGTCTCGAACGCGCGTTCGTACTCGCCGTCGTAATGCGCGACGTCGGTCGAAGTGCCGCCCATGTCGAAGCCGATGATCTTGTGGAAGCCCGCCATGTGCGCGGTCTGCGCCGCGCCAACAATTCCGCCCGCGGGGCCGGACAGGATCGAATCCTTGCCTTGGAAGAAGCGCGCGTCGGCGAGCCCGCCGTTGGACTGCATGAACATGAGGCGCGCATCACCCACTTGCTCGGCGATGAGGTCAACATAGCGCCGCAGGATCGGCGAGACGTAAGCGTCGACCACCGTCGTGTCGCCGCGCCCGACGAACTTCATCAGCGGGCTAACCTCATGCGACACCGAGACCTGCGTGAAGCCGATCTCGCGCGCGATCCTGGCGACCGCCGCCTCGTGGTCGGTGTAGCGGTAGCCGTGCATGAAGCAGATCGCGATTGAGCGGATACCGTTGTCATACGCATCCTGCAGCGCGGCGCGCGCACCGTCGGCAT
Organism: Alphaproteobacteria bacterium; assembly: GCA_038131485.1. Classification (GTDB taxonomy): domain Bacteria; phylum Pseudomonadota; class Alphaproteobacteria; order MPNO01; family UBA830; genus JAYQUR01. The sequence goes on along the minus strand of JAYPPO010000002.1, from coordinate 926,415 downwards.
CTAGCAGCTGCAGCACCTCCCCCTCGGCCGAATACCGCTCGTCGATCTCGACGACGGTCTCGTAGAGCTGCTCGGGCAGCTCGATGCGCCGCGAGAAGATGTTGGGCCGGTTCTGATAGCCGATGCGGAGCTGGTCGGCGAAACCCTTCGTGACCGCGAGCACGGTGCGCTCGCCTTTACGCTCCAGCAGCGCGTTGGTCGCAACCGTGGTGCCCATCTTGACCGCCTCGACGATGCCGTCGGGCAGCGGCGCGCCGTCCTCGACGCCGAGCGTCTCGCGGATACCCTGGATCGCGGCGTCCGCGTAGCGCTCGGGGTTCTCCGACAGCAGCTTGTGCGTGGTCAGCTTGCCGTCTGGCGCGCGGATCACGAAATCCGTGAACGTGCCGCCCCGGTCGATCCAGAACTGCCACCTGCTGTCGTTGCTCACGTCACTCATCCTCAGGATTGGTCGTCAACGATCCCATCACGGGTTTCTACAATCCCCGGCGCGTTCCGGCTAGGCCGCGAGCGTCTTCTTTAACCAGCGGACGACGATCCCGGTGATCGCGGCCTCGCGCCCCTTGTAGAAGTGATCGCAGTCGGGAACGATCTCCACGTCGCATGGCCCGGCGCTAGCCGCCGCGAAATCCTCCGCGGGGTATGAGTCTCGCATTTCCCGGTCGCCGCGCAGGAACAGGACGGGGCAGGAAATCTTCGGTGCGGTCTCTACCGTGTTGGGCATCGTCGTCAGCCGATCGATGTAGCTCTCCGCCGTCGCGACGTACCACCAGCCCGGCAGCAGCATCAGCTCCCCGCCACGGCCTTCAGCGATCATCGCCCTGGCCTGCGCCCGGAGCTCGGGCGTGCGGTCGCCGCCCAGTAGACCCGAGCGCGGCGCCAGCGCGGCGGCGGTCGGGTCGCCCGCATGCGCCGACAGCAGCACCAGCGCCGGCGTCTCCGGATGGTTCGCGACGTGCTGCACGCCGAGAAAGCCGCCGTTGCTGTGGCCGATCACGACCGGCGCGTCAAAGCCTTTCTGCCGCAGCCAGCCGGCTGCGTACTCGTTGTCGGCAATGCCCTCGGCCGTCGTCTGGAACGCGGCGCCCTCCGCCGCGCGGCTGTCACGGATCGACAGGATGTCGTGGCCCCTCCGGTTGAAGGCAAGGCAGGCGTAGCCGAGCTCCGTCAGCGCCGGCGGCAGGAAGCGCGGCGCGCCGACGTAGAAATTCATCGTGTTGCCGTGACACAGCATCACCGCGCCCGCCGGCGCGCCGCCGTCCGGCTCGTGCCACGCGCCGTCGAGCGGAACCGTATCGGTATCGATGGAGATCAGTTCGGTGTGCATGGCAGAGCCCCGCCGCCGAGGTGGCCTACATCTTCAGGAGCTTCTCGCAATTGCCTGACAGGATCTTCTTTTTGTCGTCAGGGCTGATCCGGAGGTTCTCGATCCAGTCGACGCCCGGCTTGTTCATGACGAACGGATAATCTATCGAGAACATGATCCGATCGGCGCCCATTTCCATCATCGAGCACACCATGGCTGGATCGGAGAAATTGCCGCTCGTCGTGATGTGGACGTGCTCGCAGAACGTGTCGCGGAAGCTATTGGGCAGCTCGTCGCCGCGGCTGATCGATTCGCTGATCCGCCACAGCAGGAACGGCAGGCCTTCGCCGAGATGGCCGATGATCACCTGCAGGCCGGGGAACTCGTCGAAGATGCCGCTGAGGACCATGCGCACGCCCTGGGTCGCGGTCTCGACGGTAAATCCCCAGCCCGCGGTCAGGATGCCGGGGAATTTCTCCGCGTAGTCCGCGTAGTAGGCCTTTATGACCTCTGGGTGCGGCGGCGCGGGATGGAGATAGATCGGAACGTCGAGCACATGCGCGCGCTCGAAGATCGGCCGGAACTTGGGCCGGTCGATGAACTCGCCGTGCGTCAGCCCGTGCACCATGCCGCCCTTGAAGCCGTACTTGGTGACGGTTCGCTCTAGCTCGTCGGCGGCCGCTTTCGGGTCCGGCGTCGGCAGTGTCGCGAAGCCCTCGAAACGGCCGGGGTGCTGTTTGCAGGTATCGTAAAGCCGGTCGTTCGCCTCGGCCGCAAGTTTCACCGCCAGCTCTGCGTCCAAATTCTGGGTCGCGGGCGCGCCCTGCGACAGGACCTGCACGTCGATGCCGGCCTCGTCCATCTCCCGGATGCGGCGCTCGCCGAGGTCGTCGAGCCGCTCGCGGATCGGGGTCCCAGAAAATCCCTGCCTGGGATTGAACTGCTCCGCGATCGCGGCATCGAAATAATGCTCTTCGAGCGCAATGATTCGGGTGCCGGTGCTGCTGGTCATGGTCGCCTCCTCGGGTATTCCTGAAAACCTGTTTTCGGATTTGTCGTTTTATTCGGTTTTGCCGTGGGGCGCGACTGTATCAACGGCGTCTGCGGCTGTCAGCCACATCGCTAAGGTTGCGGATTCGTTGTCGGACAGGCGGCTCCGTGATACCGTGTGCTTTGTGAGCGCGTTCGCCCGAATTCCGCCGCATTCACCCGGTATCGAGGGCTTTGAGCAAATTCGCGTTCTTCGCAAGCCCGTTCTGGTCTCCATTTGACTCAATCGACGGACGAACAATCCATGGCGTTACTCGGCAAGATCATCGGCGGCGCAGCCGGATTCGCCATTGGCGGACCGCTCGGTGCCCTGGTCGGCGCCGTCGCGGGGCATGCGTTAGACCGTTTCCGGGCAACGGACGACGTGCACGACGACGCCAAACGCCAGTCGACCTTCACGATCGCGGTGATCGCGCTCAGCGCGAAGATGGCGAAGGCCGACGGCATTGTGACGCCCGACGAAGTCGCGGCCTTCCGGCAGATCGTCGACGTGCCGGAAGACGAGATGAAGAACGTCCAGCGCATCTTCGATCTCGCACGACAGGACGTGCGAGGCTTCGACGCCTATGCCCGGCAGGTTGCACGCATGTTCGACGACCGCCCGGCCGTGATGGAGGAGCTGCTCGATTCGCTCTTCCACATTGCTAAGGCCGACAACGTCCTGCATTCGCAGGAAGATGAGTTCCTCTGGGAGGTCGCGAAGATTTTCGGGTTCGACGACGCCAAGTTCTCGCGGATTCGCGCCTCCCACGTTGGCGCCGACATCGCCGACCCGCACGCCATCCTCGGCGTCGAGCGCGACGCCTCGGACGACGAAGTCCGCAAGGCCTGGCGTGAGCTGAGCACGGAAAACCACCCGGACAAGCTGACCGCCGAGGGCATGCCGGAAGACTTCATCCAGGTAGCGACCCGTAAGATGGCCGCAATTAACGAGGCGTGGGAAACCGTGCGAAAGCAGCGAGGGATCCGGTAGCCGCGACTAGCGCCGAACCGGCATCCGACGTTATCCTTCGACTTCGGTGCTGATATGCGGCGTCGAGGCTCTGCCCGGGAACAGGAACGCCAGAACGGTAAAAATAACGAATCTTCTCATCGCCACACTCCCTCACAGCAACCCAAAGATATTTCGATATAATGCGTACAGGCAAAGATCGTTCTAGTTTTGCCATCCTCGCATTTCCTCAGAAAACAGCCCATCCGCCCCCTGCGGCGGACACAAATGCGTATAAATTTATGACGCATTTCGGCCCAAAACGGGTTTGACAACGATCCGCCAGGAACCGACTCTCCGCCGCCATGAAGCCCGCCCATATCGCCCTTTCCGTCCTCGTCATGGCGGTGTGGGCCTCCAACATCACCGCCGCCCGCATCGGCGCCGCTGAGGTCCCGGCCTGGGCCCTGATCACGCTGCGTATGTCGGTTATAGCGATCACGCTGGTGCCGTTCGTGCGGATCCCGCGCGCACACCTCAGGCAGATATTCTGGCTCTCGGTGACAATGGGCACGCTGCATTTCGGCCTAATGTTCGTCGCGCTCGAGCATATCGAGGCTGGAACCGGGGCGCTGATCATCCAGACGTCGGTGCCGTTTGCGGCGCTATTGGCCTGGGTGATTCACCGCGAACCGCTGGGCTGGGGCCGGGCCGCGGGCATCGCGATCTCGTTCGCGGGCGTCGCGCTTATATCGGGCGAGCCGCGCCTTTCCAACAATCTTCTATTCGCCGCGATGGCGCTGGTATCAGCCTTCTGCTTCGCGACCGCCAATCTGCAGCTCCGCCGTCTCGGCGGCGTCAGCGTGTTCGCGATCAATGGCTGGATGGCTGTCTTCGCGATCCCGCAGATGGCGCTCATCTCGTACATCTCCGAGACAGGGCAGATCGACGCGATCCTTAACATGAGCACGGAGGCGGCGATCGCCATCGTTCACATGGGCATCGTCGTCAGCATCTTGGGCCACGGGCTGTGGTACCTTCTCGTTCCAATGTACCAGACCAACCAAACGATGCACTTCTCGCTGCTGATCCCCGTCTTCGGCGTGTCGTTCGGGGCGGCCGTTCTCGGCGAGACCGTGACGTGGACAATCGTCGCCGGCGGAGCGATAACCATTGCCGGCGTTGCACTCGTAATCTTCCGGCGCCCGCTCACCGCGCGGTCTTCGGCTTAAGGCGGGATCGATGCGGATAACAGACCGCCCGTCCCCGAACTTCGACGACCGCGGCGCTTCCGTAGATATGGCGATCCTTCATTACACAGGCATGCAGACTGCCGAGGCCGCGCTCGACCGGCTGTGCGACCCCGTTGAGAAAGTCAGCGCGCATTACGTCGTCGAACAGGACGGGGGGGTCTGGCGTCTCGTGGCGGAAGAAAGCCGCGCATGGCACGCGGGTGTCAGCCACTGGGCCGGGGCCACCGACATCAATGCACGTTCGATTGGCATAGAGATTGTCAATCCCGGCCACGAATTCGGCTATCAGTCGTTTCCGGAAGCGCAGATGGCGGCGGTCGAGGAACTGCTTGGCGGCATCGTCGCGCGCCACGACATTGCGCCCGCCCGCGTCATTGGCCACTCGGACGTCGCGCCCAGCCGCAAGCAGGACCCAGGCGAGCTGTTCGACTGGCCGCGCCTTGCCCGCGCCGGTTTCGCGATCTGGCCGAATAAGATACCGGAGACGTCGCCGCCCCCATCGGACGTTCCGGCCCTCCTCGCCCGCATTGGCTATGACCCGAACGCTCCGCTCGCCGACGTCGTCGCCGCGTTTCAGCGCCGGTTCGTCCCTGATGCAGTCTCCGGGAAGCCGGACGACATAACGCGTCGGGCGATCGCTGCCGTCGCCGCGCTGCAATCCTGACCTGAACCCTCGTCCAAACTCTTCCGCTTGACGCCTCGGGCATCGAGGCGCACTTATGCGCTGAGCCAGACGGTCGGATGGTCGCCTTCGGGCAATGGGGAAACTCGCCGGGGGGAGGAAAGTCCGGGCTCCACGGAAACACGGTGCCGGGTAACGCCCGGCGGGGGCGACCCCAGGGAAAGTGCCACAGAGAGCAGACCGCCTGCCCTTCGGGGCCGGCAAGGGTGAAAGGGTGCGGTAAGAGCGCACCGCGTCTCCGGCAACGGCGACGGCATGGTAAACCCCACCGGGAGCAAGACCGAATAGGGACTGCACGCGGGCGCAAGTCCGCAGGCGGGTTTCCGCGCCGCGGTCCGGGTGGGTTGCGCGAGGCGTCCGGCGACGGGCGTCCCAGATGAATGGCCATCTCCTGCGCGCTTTGGCGCGCGGGGACAGAACCCGGCTTACAGACCGTCTGGCCCGTTTCCCGCCCTTCCTGTCGAAATATGAACATAATGAGAACAAAATAACGCCACAATTGGCGACGATATTTCTTGCCTGACGTTTTCGGATGCATTTGGCGCGCTGTCGTTGCCGACTTCCGGACGGCTGGAAGCATGACTTATTGTTGCTTGTTTACTGTTTATTTACTTTCGATAGCATTGACTCCCATAAATTACCATGATATCCCATCATGTCCCAAAATTGCATACGGGACGTGGAGTTGTGCCGGTTTTCCGGCAGCGTCGAACCAGAGGAAGCGGATAGTCCCGTGTCGTCGTTTATTTCGACTTATGAGAACAAGGTCGACCGGAAGGGCCGCGTGTCCGTTCCAGCCGCGTTCCGCGCCGCGCTCGCAAGCGAACAATTTCAAGGAATTATTGCCTATCAGTCGCTGATCGAGCCGGCCATCGAGGGGATCGGGCGCGCAATGCTCGACGAGCTCAACCGGCGGCGCCTTGATCAGTCGCTCGACGGCGGCGATTTCGCGCAGACGCTCATTGGCCGCTCCGACGACGGGCTTGTCGAGACGATCATGTCGATCTCGCACGAGCTTGCGTTCGACAGCGAAGGCCGAATCATCCTGCCGCAACGGCTTTGCGAACACGCCGGCATCGAAGACCGCGCCACCTTCGTCGGACGGGGCTCCCGCTTCCAGATCTGGTCGCCCGAACGTCACGCCGCTCGCCAGGCGGCCGAGCTTGACGCGCTCCGAGCGCGGCTGACCGAGGACGGACCGCAATGACGGGCGGCGCGGCGTACAGCCACGACCCGGTGATGGTCGCGGAAGTCGTCGCCGCGCTGCAGCCCCGCGACGGCGGCCTCTATGTAGACGGCACATTCGGCGCAGGCGGCTACAGCCGAGCGATCCTCGATGCGGCGAACTGCCGGGTCTGGGCGATCGACCGCGATCCGGACGCAGTGCGCAACGCGGCTGACCTCCTCACCCGCTATGCCGAACGCCTGACCGTCATAGAAGGCCGCTTCGGCGACATGGACCGGCTTCTGTCCGAGAGGGGAATCGGGCCGGTCGACGGCATCGCCCTCGACCTCGGCGTCTCATCGATGCAGATCGACGATCCCGAGCGCGGCTTCAGCTTCCGCAGCGACGGGCCGCTCGACATGCGCCAGGAGCGCGCCGGCCGCAGCGCCGCCGAAATCGTCAACGAAGCGTCTGAGTCGGTTCTGGCGGACATCATCTACAAGTACGGAGAGGAACGTCAGGCGCGGCGCATGGCGCGCGCCATCGTCGCCGCGCGAGCTGAGGAACGTATCTCCCGCACCGGCCGGCTCGCCGAGATCGTGCGCAGCGCTTATCGGGGACCCGCGTCGAAGATCGATCCGGCGACGCGTACGTTCCAGGCGATCCGCATCGAGGTAAACGGCGAACTCGACGAAATCGGTCGCGGACTCGCCGCCGCCGAGATCCTGCTCGCCCCTGGCGGCCGGCTCGCGGTCGTATCGTTCCATTCGCTCGAAGACCGCGCGGTGAAGGAATTTCTCCGCGCCGCCTCGGGCGAAGTCCCCGCCGTGTCCCGTCATATGCCGGACGCTGGCCGCCGCGCGGAGCCCGGATTCCGGCTTCTAAAGCGCGGCACCGTGAAACCGGGCGCCGCCGAGACCGCGCGTAACCCGCGCGCCCGCTCTGCGCGTCTCCGTATCGCCGAACGCACCACCGTGTTGGCCGGACGAAGGGAGGGTTGATCATGCGGCGTTCCCTCCTGTTCTGGACAACGCTCTGCGCCGCCGTCGTCGTCGGACTATTCGTCATCAAACATCGCGTCCAGTCGCTCGAGGAAAAGCTCACCGCGCTCAACGCGGAGATCATTTCCGACCAGAACGCCATCCAGGTTCTGGAGGCGGAATGGGCCTATCTCAACCAGCCGGCCCGCCTGGAAGAGCTGAGCCGGCGCCTGCTGGGCATGGACGCGCCGCGTCCCGAACAGACACGCCAGTTGCAGGATTTCCTGAAAGAGGTCGCGCCGCGGCCGGTAGCCCCGGTCGAGGCGGGCGCGACCGAAGTGGCGGCCGCACCGACGCCCGGGCGCCGCCCCGAACGCAAGATGCTGCCCACGTCGGTTCAGGACGAGGACTGGCTTACGCCGATCATGGCCAGGCTGAAGAAGACGCAATGACCGGCCCGCGCACCCCCGCACCCGACAAGATTCGCATCGAAGGCGAACGCAAGACCGCAATCGAGACCGGCCGCAACCGACTGATCGTTGCTGGTGCAGTCTTCGCCGCCGCCTTCACGCTGATCGCCGCACGAGTCGTCGATGTCGCCATGCTCACGGAATCGACGGAGCCGACCTTGACCCGCAGTGTCGGCAAGGATGAACGCAGCACCGGCCGCGCAGAAATCGTTGACCGCAACGGCTTGCTTCTCGCAACCAGCCTCCGCACCGCATCGCTCTACGCCAACCCGCAGCTGGTGCTCGATCCGGAACAGGCGGCCGAGAAGCTCGCCTCGGTGCTCCCCGGCGTCGACAAGGACGACATAGAGCGGAAGCTGCGCACCGACCGCGGCTTCATCTGGCTACGCCGCCACCTGACGCCGCGCCAGCAATACGCCGTGAACCGGCTCGGCATTCCGGCGTTAAACTTTCAGCACGAGGAGCGGCGGATCTACCCGCTCGGTCCACTCGCCTCGCACGTACTTGGCTTCACCGATATCGACAACCGTGGCATCGCAGGCGTCGAGCGCTATTTCGATAAGGAACTCCGAATCCGCCGCACCGGTATCGAGCTGTCGCTCGACGTCCGCGTTCAGCACGTGCTGCGCCACGAGCTGGGCTTCGCGATGCAAAAGCACGGCGCCATCGGCGCGGCGGGCCTCGTGATGGACGTCGAAAGCGGCGAGGTGATCGCGATGGTCTCGCTGCCAGGGTTCGATCCGAACCAGCCCGGCGAGATCGCCGAGGACCTGCGGTTCAACCGCACGACTCTCGGCGTCTACGAGATGGGCTCGACCTTCAAGATCTTCACTACCGCCATGGCGCTCAACGCGGGCACGGTGAAGCTTTCGGGAGGCTATGACGCAACTGATCCGATCCGCATTGCCCGCTTTGTCATCCGCGACCATCACGCCAAGAAGCGCTGGCTCTCGGTTCCCGAGATATTCATGTACTCTTCCAACATAGGCTCGGTGAAGATGGCGCTCGACGTCGGCGTCGAGGGGCATCGCAGCTTTCTTCGCGATCTCGGTTTGCTGAAACCCGTATCGATCGAGCTGTCGGAAATCGGTGCGCCACTGGCTCCGAACCGCTGGCGCGACATCAATACCATGACGATTTCGTTCGGTCACGGCCTCGCGGTCAGCCCGCTGCACCTCGTGTCCGGCGTCTCGGCGATCGTCAACGGCGGCATCTACCGCCCGCCGACCCTGATCAAGCGCAAGCCGGGACAGATGGTCCGAGGCACGCGTGTCGTCTCGGAAGAGACTTCGATGAAAATGCGCCGCCTGATGCGCCTCGTAGTCGAACAAGGCACCGGCAAGAAAGCCGCAGCGGAGGGATATCTCGTAGGCGGCAAGACGGGCTCGGCCGAGAAGGTCTCCGGGCACGGCTACAAGCGCAAGGCGCTCATCTCCTCGTTCATCGCGGCGTTCCCGATGAACCGGCCCCGCTACGTGGTACTCGCCATGCTAGACGAAGCCAAGGGCACAAAGGACACGTTCGGCTACGCCACGGGCGGCTGGGTCGCTGCGCCGGTGATCGGCAAGGTGGTCCGCCGCATCGCGCCGTTGCTCAGCGTAGATCCCGTCGACGAGGCGTCACACGAAATACAGAACCTGCTGTCCGTGAAGATTTCCGGGAAAGCCGGCTGGGAGCAACGGGTTGCGAATCATTGACCTTGTTTCGGGAGAAAGGATCGAAGTGACTGGACCGATCGAGGCAACCGACATGGAAATCACGGGACTGACCGCGGACTCCCGGGCGGTGCGCCCGGGATTCCTGTTCGCCGCGCTTCCGGGCACGCAGAGCGACGGCCGCCGCTACATCGCCGACGCGGTTGCATCGGGCGCCCGTGCGATCCTCGCATCGGAAGGTGCGGAATGCCCCGACGAAATGGTCGCGGTCCTGACCTCTCCCGACCCGCGCCGCGCGCTCGCCCGCATGGCCGCCGCGTTCTACACCCGCCAGCCCGAGACGATGGTCGCGGTCACGGGCACCAATGGCAAGACGTCCGTCGCTAGCTTCACCCAGCAGATATGGGAGAAGCTGGGCCATTCCGCGGCCAGCCTCGGCACGCTCGGTCTGAAACTTCCCGACGGCACCACACGTCCCTCGCTGACGACGCCGGATCCGTTGGCGCTGCATGCCGACCTTGCGGAACTCGCGCACCAGGGCGTCACCCATGCGGCAATGGAAGCCTCCAGCCACGGTCTCGACCAGCGCCGACTCGACGGCGTCCAGCTGCGAGCGGCCGGCTTCACCAACCTGTCGCGCGACCATCTGGACTATCACGGAACGCTGGAGGCCTATCTCGACGCCAAGGCCCGTCTGTTCTCCGAACTGCTGCCCGACGACGGCATCGCAGTACTCAATGCCGACGCACCGGAATTCGCCCGTCTCTCCAAGGAGGCACGCGGCAAGGTCGTCGGCTACGGCCGGGCAGCGGCGGAGCTTCGCATCTCCGATGCCGTGCCCACCGCCGACGGGATCGCTCTCGATCTCGTCGCTTTCGGCACGCCCCATCGCCTCATATTGCCACTGGTCGGCGCGTTCCAGGCATGGAACGTCCTATGCGCCGCCGGCCTCGCGATCGCGAGCGGCTCGGATCCCGCCCAGGTCGCGCAGGCTCTGCCGTCGCTGTCCGGCGTTCTCGGCCGCATGCAGCGCGCCGGCCGGCTCTCGTCGGGCGCCGCGGTCTACATCGATTACGCCCATACGCCGGATGGCCTTGAGAACGTGCTCCGCGCCGCTCGGCCCCACGCCGACCGTAGGCTCGTTGCGCTGATCGGCTGCGGCGGCGACCGCGACCGGGGCAAACGCCCGATAATGGGCGATATAGCGACCCGGCTTGCGGATACGGTCATCGTCACGGACGACAATCCGCGCTCGGAAAACCCCGCCGACATCCGCGCGGAGATCATGGTAGCCGCACCGGGCGCGACCGAAATTGGCGACCGCGCGGAAGCAATCCGTCACGGCATCGGACTTCTCAGCGGGGGTGACATTCTCATCGTTGCTGGCAAAGGCCACGAAACCGGTCAGACCGTCGGCGATAGAACCCTGCCGTTCGACGACTTGCTAGTCGCTCGAGGCATCATCGGCGAGATGGGAGGGGAGCCGGCATGACGGCAGCACCTATCTGGACCGCCGACGCCGCCGCCGCCGCAACGGGCGGACGCGCCACCGCGGACTTCGCCGCGACGGGGATTTCCATCGACACGCGGACGCTTGAAGAAGGCGACCTGTTCGTCGCGCTGGCCGGGCCGAACTTCGACGGGCACCGCTTTGTCGCACGCGCGCTCACATCCGGCGCCGTAGCCGCCCTCGTCTCGCGCGACGATCTCGAGGCGGAAGGCCCGCTCGTCGTCGTCGCCGACACGATGGACGGGCTTCGCGCGCTCGCCGTCGCCTCGCGGACTAGGACGGACGCAAAGATCGCGGCAATCACAGGCAGCGTCGGCAAGACCGGCACCAAGGAAGCGCTCGCCCACGTGCTATCGCAGCAGGGTATCGTCAGCGCGAGCAGAAGCAGCCTGAACAATCACTGGGGCGTGCCGCTGTCGCTCTCCCGGATGCCCGCGGATACGGATTTCGGCGTCTTCGAGATCGGCATGAACCACCCCGGCGAGATCACGCGGCTGGTCGGCATGGTCCGGCCGCATGTTGCCGTCGTCACGGCGATCGCGCCCGCCCACATGGCGTTCTTCAACAACGTAGAGGACATCGCACGCGCCAAGGGCGAGATCTTCTCAGGATTAACCGACGGCGGAACCGCGATCATCAACCGCGACACCGAGTATTACGACCTACTTGAGGATATGGCGCACGCTGCCGGCGCCGGCACAGTCGTCTCATTCGGCCGCAACCCTAAGGCCGACGTCCGGCTCATGGAAGCGATGAGCACCCCAACCGGCACCGAGATCGACGCGATTGGGTACGGCGAAAAACTCTCCTTCCGGGTTGAGCAACCCGGTGTGAATTGGGCCTGTAATAGCCTCGCAGTCCTAGCGGCGGCTGTCGCAATGGGTGCGGACTTGACCGAGGCGGCCGCGGCCCTAGCGACGCTGCCAGCGATCAAGGGGCGGGGGGCGCTGCACATGCTGCCCTGGGGCGACGGCGAGATCCGTCTGATCGACGACGCATATAACGCCAACCCCGAGTCCATGCGCGCCGCGCTCGACACTCTCGGCGGGTACTCGCCCAACGGCGGACGCCGCGTCGCCATCATCGGCGACATGTTGGAGCTAGGCGACGGGTCGGAAGAGGCTCATGCGGGTCTTGCAGCGGATCTCGACCGAAACGAGGTCGATCTGGTTTTCCTCGCGGGCACCGAAATCCGCGCACTCGCCGGCCGCCTGTCTAGCAAGCGCATCGGCGGCATAGCGGAAGACTGGAAGGCCTTGTTTCCTATGGTGTCGGCCGGGCTCCGCGCCGGAGACGTCGTCACCGTAAAGGCCTCTCACGGAATAGGTCTCGAAGACCTCGTCTCCGCGCTGCTCGAGAGCGCATCGGGCGACATTTCGTCCTCCTCATTGTCGAGGATCGTTCGCAATGCTGTATAATATTTTGTTCCCGCTCGCCGACGACATCGGGATCTTCAATCTCTTCCGCTACATCACGCTCCGGACTGGCGGCGCGGTGATGACGGCGCTGGTCGTCAGCTTCCTTCTCGGCCCCGCAGTGATCCGGTGGTTGAAGAGCAAGCAGGGCGAAGGCCAGCCGATCCGCGAGGACGGACCGCAGTCGCACCTGATTGCGAAGAAGGGCACGCCGACCATGGGCGGCGTGCTGATCCTGTTCGCGACCGGGGTGGCGACGCTACTCTGGGCCGACCTGACGAACGGATACGTCTGGGCGGTTCTCATGGTCACACTGGGCTTCGGCATTATCGGCTTCATCGACGACTACAAGAAGCTCACCAAGCGCTCCAGCGACGGCATGTCAGGGCGCATGAAGCTCCTCCTGCAGGTCATCGTGGGCGGCGCTGCGACGCTATGGATCATGCGGATCACTGGCGAGCCGCTCGCGACCGGCCTCGCGATCCCGTTCTTCAAAGACCTGCTGGTGCCGCTCGGCTGGTTCTTCATCCCGTGGGCGCTGGTGGTCCTCGTCGGCGCATCCAACGCGGTGAACCTGACGGACGGGCTCGACGGGCTCGCGATCATGCCGGCGCTGATCGCCGCAGCCTGCTTCGCGCTGATCACCTACGTCGCGGGCAACTTCGTCTTCTCGAACTACCTCCAGATCCATTTCGTCCGCGGCTCGGGCGAACTCGCCGTGTTCTGCGGCGCGCTGGTCGGCGCTGGGCTCGGCTTCCTGTGGTTCAACGCGCCGCCCGCGATGGTGTTCATGGGCGATACCGGCTCCCTTGCGATCGGCGGAGCGCTCGGCGCCGTCAGCGTCGTGATCAAGCACGAGATCGTACTCGCCATCATCGGCGGGCTGTTCGTCCTCGAGACCGTCTCGGTGATCGTTCAGGTCGCCTCGTTCAAACTCACCGGCAAGCGCGTCTTCCGAATGGCGCCGCTGCACCATCATTTCGAACAGAAAGGCTGGGCGGAATCGACCATCGTCGTCCGCTTCTGGATCATCGCTTCGATCCTGGCGCTCGCCGGCCTCGCCACCCTGAAGCTGAGGTAGGCGACGCGCAGATGATCCCCGTGACGACTCGCAAAGACCAGCAGCTCGCCGTGTTCGGCCTCGGCGCTTCGGGCCGTGCGACCACGCACGCGCTAACGGCAGGCGGCGCGCGGGTGAGCGCATGGGACGACAACGCCGCTTCGCGCGATGCTGCGGCGGCAGAACATCTGCCGCTCGCCGATCTCGCCACGGCGGACTGGTCGGACTTCGCCGCCCTTGTTCTCAGCCCCGGCGTCCCGCTGACACATCCGGCGCCGCACCCGGTGGTGTTGCGCGCCAACGAAAAGAACAAGCCCGTGCTCGGCGACATCGAGCTTCTGCGCGAGGCGTGCCCGGACTCGCTGATGATCGGCGTCACCGGCACCAACGGTAAATCGACGACAACCGCGTTGATCCATCACATCCTGAAGACCTGCGGGCGCCCCGTTCAGGTCGGCGGCAATTTTGGCCCGCCCGTGCTGGGGATGGAGCCGCCCGCGCCAGGAGAGGCGCTGGTGCTGGAGCTGTCGTCCTATCAGCTCGACCTCACCCACGCCGCCACCTTCGAAATGGCCGTTCTGATCAACGTCAGTCCGGACCATCTCAACCGGCACGGCGACATGGCGGGCTATCTCGCGGCCAAGAAATCGATCTTCCGGACCAGGATCGGCGCTCCCACCGAACAGCTCGCTATCCTGGGCGTCGACGACACATATTGCCGCGCGGTCCACGACGAGATCGCCGCCCGCGACGGCTGGCGAACAATCCCGGTCTCGGTTGGCCGCATCCTCAACGGCGGCGTCTACGCGATCGACGGCACGCTGTTCGACGCGCTCGACGGTGCCGCGGGCAGCGGGCACGACATTTCCGATATCGACACGCTGTGCGGGCCGCACAACTGGCAGAACGCGGCCATCGCCTGGGCGGTGGCGCGCGCGCAGGGGTTGGCCGCAATCGATATTGTCGCTGCACTCCGGACCTTTCCCGGCCTGCCGCACCGGATGGAGCCGCTCGGCGAGATCACGGGCGTGCGCTATGTCAACGATTCCAAGGCGACCAACGGCGAAGCAGCCGCGCGGGCCTTGTCGAGTTTCACGGACATCCACTGGATTGCTGGTGGCATCGCCAAGGAAGACGGCCTTGCGCCCTGCGTGCCGTTCTTAGGGAACGTCGCCCATGCCTATCTGATCGGCGAAGCCGCCGACGCGTTCGAAGCGGAAATCGATAGCCGTGTGCCGGTCACGCGGTCGGGCGACCTCGCAACGGCACTGGTGGAAGCCCGGCGTAATGCCAGCCTCGGCTCGGTCGTTCTCCTGTCGCCCGCCTGCGCGTCGTTCGATCAGTTCACGAATTTCGGAGCGCGCGGCGACGCGTTCCGCGATTTCGTGTCAGCCTTACTCGCAGGAGGCGCCGCGTGACGGTCTTCGCGCGCTCCGACACGTCGGTTCTCGGCCGCTGGTGGTGGACGGTCGACCGATGGACGCTCGCCGCCATCGGCGCACTGATCGCGTTCGGCATAATCATGACACTCGCCGCCAGCCCCGCCGTCGCCGAGCGCATCGGCCTCGACTACTTCTATTTCGCACGCCGCCAGATGATCTACCTACCAGTCGCGCTGGCGGTAATGTTCGGCGCGTCGCTATTGTCGCCTGTCGGCGTCTTCCGGGTTGCCGCGATCACGCTCGCCCTTTTTACGGTCCTCGTCATGGCGACGTTCGTCATCGGCACCGACATCAAGGGCGCACGCCGCTGGATCAATCTCAGCGTTCTGTCGCTGCAGCCATCAGAGTTCCTCAAGCCAACCTTCGCCGTCGTCGCCGCATGGCTGTTCGCCGCGGCGCGCTCCGGCGACATTCCGCGCGCGAACCTCTATTGCATCGGACTCTTTGGGCTCATCATCGGCCTGCTGCTGCAGCAGCCAGACGTCGGCATGGCCGTGGTCATTTCGGCGGTCTGGTCCGCCCAGTTCTTCCTTGCCGGCCTTCCGCTCTTCCTCGCGGTCGGGCTCGTTCTTCTCGGCGCAGGCGCGATGGTCACCGCCTACTTCACGCTGCACCACGTCGCAAGTCGCATCGACCGCTTTCTCGACCCGTCCTCGGGCGACAGCTACCAGGTCGACCGCTCGCTGGAAGCTTTCGTCAACGGCGGCCTGCTTGGCCGCGGCCCCGGCGAAGGAACTGTCAAGGAAGTCCTCCCCGACGCCCATTCCGATTTTGTCTTCGCCGTCGCCGGCGAGGAGTTTGGCGTTCTGGTCTGCCTGATCATCGTCTTCCTATTCGCCTTCGTCGTGCTGCGCGGCTTCGCCAACGCGCTTCAGGAAACGGACCTGTTCATCTTGATCGCCTCGACCGGGCTGCTGGTGCAGTTCGGGCTGCAGGCCGTGATTAACATGGGTTCGACCCTGAGGCTGATGCCGACCAAGGGCATGACGCTGCCGTTCGTCAGCTACGGCGGCTCGTCGCTGATCGCGATAGCGCTATGTATGGGCTTCCTGCTCGCGCTAACGCGAAAACGCGTCAGCCCAGTGGGGCTGCGATGAGCGCCCGCGCGGACGCAAAGCATATCGTCCTCGCCGCTGGCGGCACGGGCGGGCACATCTTCCCGGCGATCGCCGTCGCCGAGGAACTGCTCGCGCGAGGCTATCGCGTCTCGCTCGTCACCGACAAGCGGGGCAAGGGCTTCGGCAACCGCCTCGAGGACGTCGCGCTATACCGGATCAGCGCGTCTGGGGTCGGCGGCGGGCTTGCCGCAAAGCTTCGCGGCGCGGCTTCCATCGGCGTCGGCATCCTGCAGGCGCGGCGTCTGTTCGCGCGCCTCAAGCCTGCATGCGTCGTCGGCTTCGGCGGCTATCCGTCGGTCCCCACCATGGTCGCGGCGACCTCGCGCGGGCTGCCGACAGTCATCCACGAGCAGAACGCCATTCTGGGGCGCGCCAACCGGCTCGTTGCGCCAAAGGTGGACGTCATTGCCACGTCGTTCCCGAAGACGGCCGGCATCTCTGAGCGCGATGTCGACAAGTTGGTCCTGACCGGCAATCCGGTCCGCGGATCATTCAGAGAGGTGCGGGAACAGGCGTACCCGACCATTGGGCCGAACGGCGAAGGCGTCAAGCTTCTGATCCTCGGCGGCAGCCAAGGCGCGCGGGTGCTCAGCGACGTAGTCCCCGAAGCGATCGCCAGCATGCCACCCGCGCTGCGCAGCCGATTCTCGATCACCCAGCAGTGCCGATCCGAGGATCTCGAACGCGTGCGCGCCGCATACGAAAGTGTCGGTACCAATGCAACGCTCTCGGATTTCTTCGACGACGTGCCAGATCGGCTGGCCGCGGCCCATATCGTAGTTGCCCGTTCCGGCGCATCGACGGTCGCAGAGCTCGCCGAGACAGGCCGTCCCGCGATCCTGGTTCCCTACCCGCACGCCACTGACGACCACCAGACGGCGAATGCGCTCGCGATGGAATCGCTTGGCGGCGCGTGGCCAATACCGGAAAGCGCGTTTACGGTGGAGTCATTGACAATTAAGCTCGAGAATTTCGTCAACTTCCCGAGTAAACTGATCGACGCCGCCGAGGCGATTAAACGGGCGGGCGGTCTCAACGCCGCCCGGAGGTTGGCCGACCGGATCGCCCAGATCGCCGGCCCGACCGCCGGCGCGGGCGCGCCGGTCGCGCTCATCGGCGCGGCCCAGGAGATGGCCGCATGAAGGCGCTTCCCCTCAACATCGGCACTATCCATTTCGTTGGAATCGGCGGCATCGGCATGAGCGGTATCGCAGAAATTCTACACAGCCTAGGCTATTCGGTTCAGGGCAGCGACCTCTCGGAGAACGCAAACGTCGTCCGCCTGCGCAATCTCGGCATCCTCATCAAGGTCGGCCACAAGGCAGAAAACCTCGGCGACGCCACCGTCGTCGTTATTTCGTCGGCCGTGAAGCAGAACAACCCGGAGGTCGTTGAGGCGCGGGCGCGGTTCTTACCCGTCGTCCCGCGCGCTGAAATGCTCGCCGAGATCATGCGCCTCAAATGGGGAATCGCGGTTGCCGGCACCCACGGCAAAACGACGACAACCTCTATCGTCGCGTCAGTGCTTGATGAGGCCGGCATAGACCCGACGGTCATCAACGGCGGCATCATCAACGCATACGGAACGAACGCCCGGCTTGGCACCGGCGACTGGATTGTGGTTGAGGCCGACGAATCCGACGGCACGTTTATTAAGCTGCCGGCGACCATCGCCGTGATCACGAACATCGACCCCGAACATCTCGACCATTACGGCGATTTCGACACGTTGCGCGCCTCGTTCGCGACCTTCGTGCAGAACATTCCTTTCTACGGCTTCGCAACGCTCTGCATCGACGATTCCAACGTCCAGGCGCTTATCCCCGAGGTGCTCGACCGCCGAATCTTGACCTACGGCATGAGCCGGCAGGCCGACGTGCGCGCCACCGACGTGGCTACCGATCCACTGGGCTCGCACTTCACCGTCACCGTAACCAATCGGCTGTCCGGCCGGACCAGCGATCTCGGCCGCTTCACCATGCCGATGGTCGGGCATCACAACGTCCGCAACGCGCTCGCCGCGATCGCGATTTCTATAGAGATGGAGATCGAGCCAGAAACGGTGCGCGGTGCGCTCGCCGCCTTCAGCGGCGTGAATAGACGCTTCACGCGCACGGGCATCGTCAACGGCGTCACGATCATCGACGATTACGGCCATCACCCGGTCGAGATCGCCGCCGTGCTGGCAGCAGCCCGGGCGAGTGCCCGGCGCAATGTGGTCGCCGTCGTTCAGCCGCACCGGTTCACCCGAGTGCGCGACCTGTTCGATGGGTTCTGCACCTGCTTCAACGACGCCGACACCGTGATCGTCGCGGACATTTACCGGGCGGGAGAAGACCCGATCCCGGGCATCGACCGCGATGCGCTCGTCTCCGGCATGCGCGGGCGCGGCCACCGACACGTCCTCGCGCTCGAGTCCGAAGGCGCATTGCCGCAGATGATCGCCGATCTCGCCGAGCCTGACGACTTCGTCATTTGCCTCGGCGCTGGCAATATAACGGCGTGGGCAAATGCTATGCCGAAGCAGCTCGCGAATATTTGGAACGTGCGGGCCGGCACAGGAAAGGAGGGCCGAGCGGATGCTGGCGCAGCTTTCCCCGCGACTGATTGATCGTCTGCCCGCTGTGCGCGGCAGGCTGAGCGAGAACGCCTCGCTTGCCGGCGCAACTTGGTTTCGAACCGGCGGGCCCGCCGAAGTGCTGTTCCACCCTGCCGACGCCGACGACCTGACCACCTTCCGCAGCGGCTTGCCGTCGGACGTTCCCGTAATCGTGCTCGGGCTCGGATCCAACGTGCTGGTGCGCGACGGCGGTATCGAGGGCGTCGTAGTGATATTCGCCAAGGCATTGTCGGACATCTCTATCGACGGCGGTGTCCTTTCGGCGGGCGCGGGTGCGCTCGGCGTTGCGGTCTCGCGGGCCGCCCGCGACGCAAGCCTCCAAGGTCTCGAATTTCTTAGTGGCATCCCTGGCACTATCGGCGGTGCCCTGCGCATGAACGCGGGCGCCTATGGTCGCGAAATCTCCGAAGTGCTGATCGAGGCAACCGCCGTCGACCCCGATGGTGAGGTTCATACGATTTCCAACGCCGAATTCGGTTTCACCTACCGGCACTGCGACATCGGCGAAGACTGGATCTTCCTGTCAGGCCGGCTGCAGGGCGCGCCAGGCGACCGCGACGCGATCGCGGCGCGAATGGCCGAGATTTCGGACGCGCGCCGCCGCAGCCAGCCAATCCAGGCCCGCACCGGCGGTTCGACCTTCAAAAACCCCGTTGGCGCGAAGGCGTGGGAGCTGATTGACGCGGCTGGTCTCCGCGGATTCCGCATCGGCGACGCGATGGTCTCTGAGCAGCATTGCAACTTCCTGATCAATTGCGGCGCCGCGACCGCGGCCGACATTGAGACGCTGGGCGAGGAAATCCGCGACCGCGTCGAGGCCGGGTCAGGTATCCGGCTGGAATGGGAAATACGCCGAATTGGCCGGCCCTCAGACGACACGGGAGGCGCCGCATGAACGACGACCGGAAAAAGAGCGTCGCTGTCCTCGAGGGCGGCTGGTCTAGCGAACACGAGGTCTCCCTGATGGGCAGCGGCCAGATCGCCGCCGCGCTGACGGATGCGGGCTACGACGTGCGCCGCATCTACGTGCGCCGCGACCTCCGCCAGCTCATCGACGACCTGACGCCCGCGCCGGACGTCGTCTACAACGCGCTGCACGGGCCTTACGGCGAGGACGGCTGCCTGCAGGGTGTCCTTGAATGCTTAGGCATCCCCTATTCGCATTCCGGCGTCATGGCCTCCGCGATGGCCATGAACAAGCCAATGGCGAAGTTGCTGTTCGAAAAGGCGGGCATCCCTTGCGCGCCGCACTTGATCGTCACGCGCGACGAATATCTCGGCGGCGAGGTCATGGAGCTTCCCTACGTGCTTAAGCCTCTCAACGAGGGCTCCAGCGTCGGCGTGACCATCGTGCGCGTGGACACCGACAAGCCCGGCGCGGACCATGATATCTGGACACACGGCTCTCGGCTGATGATCGAACGCTTCGTCGCGGGCCGCGAACTGACGGTTTCCGTCATCGGCGACCGCGCGCTTGGCGTGACCGAGCTCCGGCCCTACGAAGGGTTCTACGACTACGAGGCGAAATACACCGAAGGCAAAACCGAACACCTGGTGCCCGCGCCCGTCCATCCGGAAATCTATGCGAAAGCGATGGACTACGCCCTGCGCGCCCACAAGGCGCTAGGATGCCGGGGCGTCTCGCGCTCGGACTTTATTTACGACGACCAGGACGGAGAGCTGGGACAGCTCTTCATCCTCGAACTCAACACGCAGCCAGGCATGACGCCGCTGTCGCTGGTGCCCGAACAAGCAACCCATGTCGGCATCAGCTTCGGCGAACTCGTCAGCTGGATGGTGGAGAACGCAGCATGCGATGGCTGACTCGCGATAAGAAAAATGCCGCAAAACCCGGCAAAACCGAACGTTCCGCAGCTGCCCGCAAACGGCCGATACGACGCGGGGCAAGGCGCGCCACGCGTGGCGCGGCGGCGGCCATTGTTTTGAGCGCCGTGGTGGGAGGGCCAGCATGGCTCTGGAAATCAGGTTTGGTCGCCGAGATAATGGGCAGCTTCGCCGCATCCGTTTCGGAGTCCTTGGGCGACGCCGGTCTCCGGGTGAGACAGATCTACCTGCACGGCCGCGTCAACGAATCAGCGGAAAGCATCGCTGAGGCGCTATCTATCGACCGCGGAACCCCCCTGCTCTCCGTCGACCTGAAGCGCGCTCGTTCGCGGGTCGAGTCTTTAAACTGGGTGCGCGCCGCCGCGATCAAGCGCGAATTCCCGAGCGCGATCCGCGTCACCGTTTCCGAACGCCGGCCGCTCGCGCTGTGGCAGCGCGGCACCAAGCTGACCCTCGTCGACGACGAGGGCGTTATCATCACCGACCGCGGGCTCGACCGGTTCGCAAACCTGCTGGTGATCGTCGGCGACGACGCGCCCATGCATGCGCAAGAGCTCCTCGCGACGCTGTCGGCCGAACCGGTTCTAATGGACCGGGTCGACGCCGCCGTGCGCATCGGTCAGCGCCGCTGGAACGTCCGCATGGACAACGGCGTATTTGTCCGGCTGCCCGAGAAGAACGCCGAAGGCGCGTGGCACCGTTTAGCGTGGCTCGAACGCGAGCACGGGCTGCTCAAGCAGGATCTGCTGTCGATCGATCTCCGCATTCCTGACCAACTCATCGTCCGCACCCGTGCAGAGCATCCGGCGCTCGAACGGAGGGCGCGCGAACGCAAAGGCAAAGACACATGACCGCACAGGCCAGGGAGTGACAATGAAAGTGGCCAGGATACGTACAGGGATCATCGCCGCACTCGACATCGGGAGCGCCAAGGTCTGCTGTTTCATCGCGCACGTGAACGCCGACGGTGGCATTCGCGTCATCGGCGTCGCCCAGCAGGCGGCGAGCGGCATCCGGAACGGCGCCATTATCGACATGGAAGCGGCCCAAGCAGCCATTCTGACCGCCGTAAGTGCGGCGGAGGAGATGGCGGGCGAGCGGATTGATCGCATCTTCGTCAACCTGTCGGCGGGACGGGTCTATTCACAGATCCAGGAGATCGAGGTCTCGATCGCGGGCCATGAGATCTCCTCGTCCGATCTGCGCCGCGCCAGGGAACGTAATTTCGACATCGAGCAGCCCGAGGACCGCGATCTGATCCACTGCCTGCCGGTCGGGTACTCGATTGACGGCAACCGGGGTATCCACGACCCGCGTAGCATGTTCGGCGAACGCCTCGGCGTAAGCTTCCATCACATCAATGCTTCGGTCGGTCCGGTGCGCAACCTAAAGACTTGCGTCGCACGCTGCCACCTCGAGATCGAGGAAATCGTTATGTCGTCCTACGCGTCGGGCCTGTCGTGCCTAGTCGAGGACGAGAAGGACTTAGGCGTGACGCTCGTGGACATAGGCGCCGGCACAACGACGATCGCCGTTTTCTACGACGGCCAGGTCGTGTTCGCGGACTCGATTCCCGCCGGCGGCGGCCACGTGACCAACGACATAGCGCGCGGCCTGTCGACGCCAGTCGTTAATGCCGAGCGTATGAAGATCCTCTACGGCAGCGCGATCACGCAGCAGTCGGACGAGAACGAGATGATCGACGTCCCGCTCGTCGGCGAAGATAACCACAACCAGCCCAATCACGTGCCGCGCTCGATCCTGACCGGGATCATTCGGCCGCGCATGGAAGAAATTTTCGAACTAGTGCGCGAGCGGCTGGAAATCAGCAGCGCTGACCGGCTATCGGGCCGTCGCCTAGTGCTGACCGGCGGCGCCTGCCAGCTCCACGGCATCCCAGAACTCGCCGGCCTCGTCCTCGAAAAGCAGGTCCGTATCGGCCGCCCACTCCGGATCAGCGGCCTCGCGGAAGCGACCAGCGGCCCCGCCTTCTCAGCCTGCTCCGGCCTGCTCCGTTATGCGGTCGAGAAATATTCTGGCGCGCTCGAAGACACCCAGACCGCCGAGACCGCGCCCGTCGGGCGAATTGCTCGTCTCGGCCAATGGATCAAGGAGAGTTTCTGACAAATGACCCTGCCTAAGACCTCATT
This sequence comes from Alphaproteobacteria bacterium, assembly GCA_038131485.1. Lineage (GTDB taxonomy): Bacteria > Pseudomonadota > Alphaproteobacteria > MPNO01 > UBA830 > JAYQUR01. The sequence continues at coordinate 903,763 of JAYPPO010000002.1, read as the reverse complement.
CACCCCGACCGCGGACAACCGCGGCTCCCACAAACCCGATACGGTGGACGGTTCTGCTTGTCCATCCCCTGTCTCTTCGCTGGCTAGGAGGCCCTCATGACCATAAACATCACCGTTCCAGAACAGCAAAATCACCTCAAGCCGAGGATCACCGTGATCGGCGTCGGCGGTGCCGGCGGCAATGCGGTCAATAACATGATCATGTCGCAGCTCGGCGGAGTCGAATTCGTCGTCGCGAACACGGACTCTCAGGCTTTGGCGCTGTCGCAGTCTGAACGCACGATCCAGCTCGGCCCGGGGATCACGCATGGCCTGGGCGCCGGCTCCAGGCCTGATATTGGCAGAGCTGCCGCCGAGGAAGCCATGGAGGACCTCATGGATGCCATCGGCGAGGCACACATGGTATTTATCACTGCCGGCATGGGCGGCGGCACCGGCACCGGCGCGGCGCCCGTCGTCGCACGGCTCGCCCGCGAGCACGGCATCCTAACCGTCGGCGTTGTCACCAAGCCCTTCCAGTTCGAGGGCATCAACCGTATGCGCATCGCCGAAGCCGGCATCGAAGAGATGCAGCAATACGTTGATACGCTGATCGTTATCCCGAACCAGAACCTTTTCCGAATTGCAAACGAGAAAACGACCTTTGCTGACGCCTTCACAATGGCCGACGAGGTCCTTCACTCCGGCGTCCGCGGCGTAACAGACCTGATGGTCGTTCCTGGCCTGATCAATCTCGACTTCGCCGACATTCGCGCGGTGATGAGCGAGATGGGCAAGGCGATGATGGGCACCGGCGAGGGCGAAGGCGACGACCGCGCCCGTCTCGCGGCTGAAGCGGCGATCTCCAATCCGCTGCTCGACGACGTGTCGATGAAGGGCGCCCGCGGCGTGCTCATCAACATCACGGGTGGCCCGGACATGACCCTGTTCGAGGTCGACGAAGCCGCCAACCGCATCGGCGATGAAGTCGACCCGGACGCCAACATCATCTTCGGCTCGACCATGGACTCGTCGCTCGAGGGCCGCATGCGGGTCTCGGTCGTGGCGACCGGAATCGACGTTCAGTCCGACGCCAAGCCGCGTCCGGTCATGAAGGTCTATTCACCGCCGCAAAAGCTGATGCGAACGCCGGAATCCACAGAAAAGGCGGAAGACCCCCTCTCGGCCCCGACCGCCAAAAAGACGGAGGCCGCGGCCGAGAACCAGGCCGCCGCGTCGTCGGTCGCCCGGGCTGCAATGTCATCCCTCAATATCGAACCTCCTGCAGCGCCCGAAGCTACCCCAGCAGCGCAGCAGGCAACGGAAGCGCTCGCACTGTTGGCACCCGCTAGCGAACCTGAAGCGTCAGCCGAGATCACCACGGAACCGGCAATGCCGGCGGCCCCGATCCCGGCTCCGGCCGAAACCTCAGCCCCGCCTCCGGCTGCCGCGGAGAAGCCGGTAGCGTCAGAGCCGCGCCTCGTTATGCGCAACGACGCGTTCATGCCGCCGCCGCCCGCCGATCCCCGGGCTCCCGCCGAGTCTACAGGCCGGTCCGATCCGTTCAAGGAAGCGGACCTGATCAACGGCGGCAGCAAGGTCGAGCCGAAATGGCGTAGCGGAAGCCTGTTCCAGAGAATCACCGGCGGAACCCGAGGAAGAGTCCCGGAACCAGCCATAGCGTCCGACGCGGATCGGCGCGCCGAATCGCCGGCGCCGGCTGTTCCAGAAGCCTCAATGACACCGGTTGCTGAACAGGAACAGGAACCAGCCGTGCAGCAGCCGCGCTTCGCCGGCGTCGACCCGGAAGACAGGGTGAAAACGTCTCAGGCTGACGATGATCTACTTGATATTCCAGCATTTTTGCGCCGTCAGGCTAACTAACCGCGCCTCGCGCGGATAGCGTAAGGAGCCGGCCCGTGCGACCGAACGGGCCGGCTTTGCTTTCGTGAACAAGCCTTAAATCAAGCTTAACCCTCTAAATCGCGTAACATTCTGTAACATTTGTTGATTTGAGTTTGATAAGCCAGTTTTGATATTCATAGTGAGAGGTTTCGGCTAGGCCTAGAAATCGGTTCCGGGGGTTCTGCGGAACCTGCCCCGGTCGGGAAACGGCGGACGAAAACCCTGAAAATCTCTGCGGCTCAGCCGCGTAACCGAATGACCCGTCGGTATTTAGATAAAAAGACCGCAAGCGTGACAAAACAGAAGACCATCAAATCGGCAATCGGCTGCACCGGCATCGCCCTTCACTCCGGCCGCAAGACCACGCTGAACCTGAAACCGGCCGAAGCGAATGCGGGCATCCGCATCCGCCGCACCGACCTGGTCAACGGCGCCAGCGAAATCGTCGTCGACTGGTCCAAGGTCGTCGACACGCAGCTTGCGACGACGGTCGGCAACGATTACGGCACGACGGTCAGTACCATCGAGCATCTGATGTCCGCCCTCGCCGGCTGCGAGATCGACAATCTCGTGATTGAGGTCGACGGACCCGAAATCCCGATCATGGACGGCAGCGCAGCGCCGTTCGTGTTCCTCATCGAGTGCGCCGGCGTCGTCGAGCTGGAAGCTCCGCGCAAGGCGATCAAGATCCTGAAGCCGATCACGGTCGGCGACGGCAACCGCTCGCTGACGATCCTGCCGTCCGACGAGTTCAGCCTATCGTTCGAGATAGACTTCGACAACGCGGCGATCGATCGTCAGCACTACGCCTTCGAGAACCTTAACAGCGACTTCAAAGTAGATATCGCGCGGGCGCGCACGTTCTGCTTCGAAAATGAAGTCGACGCGCTGCACAGCGCCGGTCTCGCGCTCGGCGGGTCGCTAGACAATGCCGTCGTTGTCGGCGAAGACCGGATCCTGAACAAGGAAGGCCTGCGCTATGAAGACGAATTCGTCCGTCACAAGATCCTCGACTGCATCGGCGATCTCTACCTTGCGGGTGGGCCCATCATCGGCGAAGTCCGGGCTTCCCGGTCAGGTCACCAACTGAACAACGCCCTTCTGCAGGCCGTCTTCGATGACAACACGGCGTGGACGCTAGTCGACGCAGAGCCCCGCCGACATGCCGTCGAGGCGCAAGCAATCGAGGTGGTCGCCTGATCTTGCCTCCGGCTGGGTAACCCCTTTCAGAAGGTCCACGAAGTCTGGCGCCTGTTTCGCTGCGCAATGCACCAATCGTCTTTGCTGTGCTATAAATGACTGATCGATTTTCCGACGGCCGATACAATGAGAACCGTATTGAGACTTTTGGTCATAGCCCTAACGGCCTGCGCGTTTATGGTTGCGTGCAGCTCCTCCGAGGAGGAGATCTATGTCGAGCAGAGGGTAGAGCCGCTCTATAATGCTGCTGTTAACGCGCTCGAGACAGCGAACTACAACGAGGCCGCCAAGAAATTCGAAGAGGTAGAGCGGCAGCATCCCTATTCCACATGGGCGACCAAGGCCCAGCTCATGGCCGCCTATTCGCACTACCAGGCAAACGAATACGACGACGCGATCATCGCCCTCGACCGCTTCATCCGCCTGCACCCCGGCAATCGGGATACGCCCTACGCGTACTATCTTCGGGCGCTGGCGCATTACGAACAGATTTCCGACGTGTCGCGCGATCAGCGAGCAACGCGCCAGGCACTCCAGTCGCTGGAAGACGTCATCAAGCGCTTCCCGGAGAGCAAATTCGCCCGCGACGCCAAACTAAAGATCGACCTTGCACGCGATCATCTTGCCGGTAAGGATATGGAAATCGGCAGGTTCTATCTTGAACGCCGGCACTATGCCGCGGCGATCAACCGCTTCCGGCGGGTCCTAGAAGTCTATCAGACGACGACCCACGTCCCCGAAGCGCTTCACCGCCTCGTGGAGGCTTACACTGCGCTCGGCGTCATAGACGAAGCGCGCAAGGTCGCTGCGGTCCTCGGGTACAACTATCCGGGCAGCGAATGGTACTTGGACACCTACTACATCGCGACCGGCGTGGACCTGCGCGAGCAGAATGAGGAAAAGGGCATATTCGCGCGCACCTGGGACTGGCTTTTCTGAGCGCCGATGCTGGCGTCGCTCTCCATCCGCAATTTCGTCCTGATCGACCGGCTCGATCTAGAATTCGACGGCGGCCTGTGCGTCCTGACCGGCGAGACGGGCGCCGGCAAATCCATCCTCCTCGACGCGCTAGGACTCGCCATCGGCGCGCGGGCCGACGCATCCTACGCTCGGACGGCAGCTGAAGACGATGCCCGCACATCCGTCACCGCCACCTTCGAGCTGCCCGACAATCACCCCGTTTTCGACCTGATACGCGAACACGATATCGACCCGCCGAAGGCCGGCGAGTCATTCGTCCTGCGCCGCACGATCGCGGCGGACGGGCGTAGCCGCGGTTTCGTCAACGATCAGCCGGTCAGCGTCGCCGCGCTGAGAATGATCGGCGAAACGCTGGTCGAGATCGAAGGACAGTTCGCGAGCCACGGAATGCTTGACCCGGCGAACCACCGTGCGGCCCTCGATGCGTTTGGCCGCCTAGCCGGCAAGGTCCGTGACGTGCGGACCGCATGGTCCGTAATGCGCGACGCGGAAGGCCAGCTGGAAAACGCTCGTGCGGACATCGCCCGCATCGCCGAGGAAGGAGACTATCTCCGCCATGTCCATGCCGAGTTGGCGGAAATGGACCCGCAGCCGGGCGAGGATTCGAGCCTGTCGGAAACGCGCGCGATGATGATGAACAGCGAAAAGATCGTTGAAGCCATCGAGCAGGCGCAGGCCGTCCTCGGCGGGCGCGACGGGCTGCAGACACGCTTGTCGAGAGTAATGCGCGGACTCGAACGAGCCAACGAGCAGGCGGCAGGCCAGCTGCGCGAAGCGCTAGAAGCGCTTGACCGGACGACGAATGAAGCGGCGACAGCCGGCGATCTGCTGCACAAGGTGCTCCGCGGCATCGATCAGGACCCCGGCCGGGTTGAACAGCTCGAGGAACGGCTGTTCGCCCTCCGGGCGCTCGCCCGCAAGCACAACACCGACGTGGACTCTCTCGCCGCGCTGCGCGAAGTGTTCGCCGCCAAGCTGGAGGCACTCGACAGTGCTGACAAGGACATCGCCGCGCTTGAAGCCGAGACCGCGGAAAAACGCGCAGCCTACGAGACCGCGGCGCTCAATCTCAGCGCGGCGCGGCGGGAGGCCGCGGCGCGGCTCGACGCCGCAGTTGCGGAGGAACTGCCGTCGCTGCGCCTCGAAAAAGCTCGTTTTGCGACGTCCCTCGAGACATCGTATCCCGGTGACGGTGGCCCAGACGGTCTCGACCGGATCCGCTTCGAGGTCGCCGCCAACCCAGGACAACCTCCGGGACCCGTGGACCGGGTCGCGTCGGGCGGAGAATTGGCACGCCTGCTGCTCGCGCTCAAGGTCGTACTCTCGCGGACCAATCGGGTGGACACGCTGGTCTTCGACGAGGTCGACGCAGGTGTCGGCGGCGCGACCGCCGCAGCCGTCGCCGAGCGGCTGCATAGGCTTGCGTGCGAGGCGCAGGTTCTCGTCGTCACGCACTCCCCGCAGGTCGCCGCCCGCGGCAATACGCATTTCCGGGTCCGGAAAGACGTCGCGGCCCCCAATGGCATTGAAACCACGACGACAACGATCTCCGTTCTGTCGAACGACGAACGGCGCGAGGAACTCGCTCGGATGCTGGCGGGCGCAAAGATCACCGAGGAAGCGCGTGCCGCAGCAGACAGTCTGATCGCCGAAATCGCCCACTAGAGCCCCTTGAAAGCGAAAATGCCCGACGAAAAAGACATCGAGACGTTGACGGAGGAAGAGGCTGCATCGGAACTCGCCCGTCTCGCCGAGGAAATTGCATCCCACGACAGGCGTTACTATCAGGACGACGCCCCACTCGTGTCCGACGCCGATTACGATGCGCTCCGCCAGCGCAACACGGCGCTTGAGAACGCCTTTCCGGAGCTGATCCGCGAAGACAGCCCGAGCCGGCGGGTTGGCGCCGCGCCGTCGGCCAGTTTCGGCAAGGTCAGGCATTCCGTGCCGATGCTGTCGCTGGGCAACGCGTTCAGTGGCGAGGACTTGACCGATTTCGTCGACCGCATCCGACGGTTCCTGAATCTCGGCGAGAACGATGACGTGACTCTCGTTGCCGAGCCCAAGATCGACGGGCTGTCGATCACGCTGCGCTACGACAAAGGCCGGTTCACGCTCGGCGCGACCCGCGGAGACGGCCGCGAGGGCGAGAACGTCACCCGCAATATCCGGACCATCCGCGACATTCCGGACATCATCCGCGGCAACGTCCCCGACGTGCTCGAAGTCCGCGGCGAAATCTATATGAGCCACGAGGACTTCGCGTCGCTGAATGAGACCCGTGTCGCGGCAGGCGAGCCCGTCTTCGCCAACTCACGCAATGCCGCCGCGGGCTCGCTGCGCCAGCTGGACCCGGAGATCACCGCAAGCCGCCCCCTGCGGTTCTTCGCCTATAGCTGGGGCGAGGTCAGCGGACGCATCGCGGATACCCAATGGGAAGCGCTCAAGCGGCTGGACAGCTGGGGATTTCCAGTCAACGAGGAGTCGAAGCGCTGCAATGGCGCCGCGGAAGCCATCGCGTTACACGAAGCCGTCGGGATCAAGCGCGCCGCGTTAGGCTACGACATCGACGGCATCGTCTACAAGGTCGACCGGCTGGATTGGCAGGAACGGCTCGGCTTCGTCAGCCGCGCGCCGCGCTGGGCGATCGCGCACAAATTTCCGGCCGAGAAGGCGCAGACAATCGTGCGCGCCATCGACATACAGGTCGGGCGCACCGGCGCGCTGACGCCGGTGGCGCGGCTGGAGCCGGTGACCGTCGGCGGCGTCGTCGTCTCCAACGCGACGTTGCATAACGAAGACTACATCCGGGCGCTCGACCTTCATATCGGCGACACGGTGACGATCCAGCGTGCCGGCGACGTCATCCCGCAGGTCCTGGAAGTCATCTCGGCGCAGCGGCCGGACAACGCCGAGCCGTACGTCTATCCCGATCACTGCTCCGAATGCGGCAGCGTAGCTGTGCGCAAACCGGGAGAGGCCGTGCGCCGCTGCACCGGCGGGCTCATCTGTCCGGCACAGCAGGTCGAACGCCTGAAGCATTTCGTCAGCCGCAACGCCTTCGATATCGACGGGCTCGGCGAAAAGCAGCTGCGGGCATTCTTCGAGCGCGGTCTGGTGAAGACGCCGGGAGACATCTTTACCCTCAAAGCGCGGGACGACGCGAACGATCTCGATCCGCTCAAGCGCTGGAACGGCTGGGGCGAGAAATCCGTCAACAACCTGTTTGCTGCCATCGAGGCACGCCGCACGATACCGCTCGACCGCTTCATCTATGCGCTCGGCATCCGGCAGGTCGGCGAAGCCACGGCGCGGCTGCTGGCGCGCACCTACGGCTCCTTCAACGCGTGGCGCGAGGCGATGGCGAAGGTCAGCGCGGAGCGACACGCGAACCGCGAGGAAGAGAAGAAGCCCGAGAACATCGGCGAGACCTATGCCGAGCTATACGGCATCGGCACGATCGGCATGGCGGTTGCAGACGAGCTCGCAGGTTTCTTCGACAGCGCAAATGCCGAAAACCTCAGGATACTCGACGATCTGGCCTCGCAGCTCAAGATCGAAGAAGTTGAGGCGCCGCAAAGAGTTGAGTCGCCGGTCGCGGGCAAGACGGTCGTCTTCACCGGCACTCTGGAAACCATGACCCGAAACGAGGCCAAGGCGAAGGCGGAATCCCTGGGCGCTATGGTATCGGGGTCGGTGTCCAAAAAGACGGACTACGTCGTCGTAGGCGCAGATGCGGGCTCGAAAGCGAAAAAGGCCGCGGAACTCGGCGTCGAAATCCTCGGCGAGGAAGACTGGCGCGCGTTGGTCGGCGCCTGAAAGCCGACGAACCTACTGCAGCGGCGCGGTCGCTGCTGCCAGCCAGGATCGTGTCGCGTCGTCTACCAGCGGCCCGATCGTCTCGCGAACGCGCGAGTGGTAGGAGTTGAGCCAGCCCAGTTCCGCCGCCGACAGCAGGGATGGCTCGATAAGGGCCCGGTCGATAGGCGCGAGCGTTAGGGTCTCGAATTCGAGTAGGTCCCGTTCGCCGCTGCCGCCCATCTCTGCCGCCCGGACAAGGACAAGATTCTCGATGCGGATTCCGAACCCGTCGGTTCGGTAATAGCCCGGTTCGTTCGAAACGATCATGCCCGGCTCCAGCGATACTGCCGGTCCTTGCTTTGAAATCCTCTGCGGGCCCTCGTGGACGCCGAGATAGCTGCCGACGCCGTGGCCGGTCCCGTGATCGTAGTCGACGCCCGCCTCCCATAGCGCGACGCGGGCCAGCGCATCGAGCTGCGTGCCGGACGTTCCGACGGGAAACCGCGCTGTCGCGATCGCGATGTGGCCACGCAGGACACGCGTGTTCATCTCGCGCGCATTGTCGGGCGCGCCTGTCCCGTTCTCGATATAGACCGTCCGCGTCACGTCCGTTGTGCCGTCGCGGTACTGGCCGCCAGAATCGACGAGATAGATGTCGCCAGGCATCAGCGCGCGGTCGGTCCCCGGCGTGACGCGATAGTGCACGATCGCGCCGTTCGGCCCGCTTCCCGAGATCGTATCGAAGCTGTTGCCCCGAAACCCCGGGTCCCGGCGCCGGAATTCGAACAGGCGGTCAACGGCGGACATTTCGGTGACCCCGCCCTTCGGTGCTTCCACGGCAAGCCATGAGAGAAACGACGTAAGCGCCGCGCCATCGCGAACATGCGCGTCGCGCGTGCCTGCGATTTCGACGGAATTCTTGCGCGCCTTGGGCAGCGTGCAGGGATCACCGCCCGACCCGACGTTCGCTGCTGCAGCTTCGAGCCGCAGCCGGATCCATTCGGGGCAACTCGCCGTATCGAGCCGAACGCGCTTCTTCGCCGCGCCCAGCGCATCAAGCCGCCCCCCGAAGGCGCCCGTTTCCATGACCGAAACGTCTGCGCCGACATGTTCTCGGGTCGCCGCGGGCAGCTTGCGCGGATCCAAAAACCATTCGACGGAGGCGTCGGCATGGAGAATCGCGTAGCTAAGTGGCAACGGCGTGTTGTCGACGTCGCAGCCGCGGACGTTCAGCAGCCACGCGATCGAATCCGGCGCACTCAGTACCGCCGCATCCGCACCGTCCTCAGCCACCGTCTCGGCAGCCTCAGCGCGCTTGTCGGCGGAGGACCGGCCGGCGACGTCGTCCGCATGTGGCACAACGGGCCCGAGCGGCGGCGGCGGCTGGTCCAACCATACCGCGTCCAGAGGGTTCGCGTCGACCGGCACGAGCTCCGCGCTCGCGCGTTCGCATCCGCGCCGCAGCCGGTCGATTCCGGCCGTGGTATGAAGCCACGGGTCGAAGCCGACACGCCTTCCCTTGCCCGCGTTTTCCGCAAGCCAGTGGTCCGGCGGCGCCTCGATCAGGTGGTAGGGCGTAAAGACTGTCGTATCGACCTGATGACGGACCTGCAGCGTGTAGCGCCCGTCGACGAAGATCGCCGCTCGGTCGGCCAGCACGATCGCCAAACCGGCGGACCCGCTGAAGCCGGTCAGCCAGGCGAGACGCTGGGCTCGGGGCGGAATGAACTCGCCCTGATGCTCGTCCGCCAACGGCACGAGAAAGCCGTCGAGCGACGCGCCGGCCATTTTCTCCCGCACCGCGGCGAGCCGCTCCGGCGGCGCGGGACCGCGCACGGCGGCGGTATCGCGCCCGGCGCGGATCGCCTCGATGCGGGCGGCGGCGTCGGTCGGGTCGATGTCGCCGGCCATTTCGGCCAGCAATGCGGGTGCATCTTCGAGCGTTACGTCGAACGCGGAGGCTGCGAGGCCGCGCAGCAGTTCTTCCGTCGCAGGGGTGGTCGGCATCCGTCACCTTCGAAATTCTGGTGCAGTACGGTAAAGTCATGGGAAATGGGAGACAATACCGTTGCAGATCCGCCGCCGAATTCCGTGGGCTTGCGTCATGCGAACCGTACCATCCGGCATCGCGCGACGCCTTCTCTGCACAGCATTCCTGTTTTCGGCGCTGGCGTCCACTGCCGCCCTGCCGCACAGCGCCCGCGCCCAGGGCAACGACTAAAACTAGCCAGAAAATCGGGGACTGGACCCTGAAATACCGCGGAGCGCCCGCCGCCGGCGGTGGCGTGCTAGTGCAGGACATCATCTTCCGGCAAAGCAGAAAACGGGTCCTCAACATCTCTATAGCCGGCTCCGGCTAGAAGAACGCCAATGTCGTCGTCATCAACGCACCGCTCGGCATCCTGCTGCTCGCAGGCCTGACGCTGGTAATGGACGACAGCGAAGCGGTTAAATTCCCGCTGCGCCTTTGCAACGTGAACGGCTGTCCGGGATCCTTCCCCTTGCGAGGGACGTGAAGAATCTGTTCTTCAACGCGGCCACGGGCCAGGTGATGTTCCGTTAGCCGAACAGACGGCCGCTCCGGGTAAATTTCGCGCTTAACGGCTTCAAGGAAACCTTTGCGGCCTTCCAGACGCAAACGGGCGCCAAACCGAACTGACAGCCCGGCCTCAGGCCTTCTCGAATATCATCGTCCGCCATTCGGCCAGCGCCAAGACGCCAAACGCGCGCAACCCCTGGCCCGTGCCATACGCGTCGAGGATTCGACTCTCCTGCTCCGCAAGGATGCCGGAAAGCACGAGCCGCCCGCCGTCCGCAAGCGCGCCGGTGAGATCGCCAGCAAGCGCGACCAGCGGATCGACGACGATATTGGCGAAAATCAGGTCGTACGGCCCGCGCGCGGCAATCTCCGGGGCTTCAAGCCCGTCACAGACCGTGAAGCCGACCAGATCGGCAACGCCGTTGACCTCGGCGTTTTCGCGGGCGACGTCGATGGCGATCGGGTCGATGTCGCTGCCGAACGCGCGCACGCCGTAGCGTTTCGCGAGCGCGATCGCGAGGATGCCGCTGCCGGTGCCGACATCAAGCGGATTGCCCGGCCCGGTGTCGGGATAGAGGCGTTCCAGCGCCATCAGGCAGCCGCGGGTGGTTTCGTGGTTTCCGGTCCCGAAGGCGAGCCCGGCATCGACGTGGATCGCGACGGCGCAGTCGGGCGGCGGGTCGGTGACGTGCGAGCCGTAAATGTAATAGGGGCCGACCGATATAGGCTTCAGGGTCTTCTCGACCTCCGCGACCCAGTCGGTGGGCGGTATTAGGCCGATGCGGATATCGAGCGCGCCGAGCCCGGCATCGGCCGCAGCGATTTGCAGGCGTCTACAAACGGCAGCTTCGTCGAGGGCTGTCGTCGCATAGCCGGTGACGCGCCATCCCTTGGTCTTATCGTCCTCGAAGGCGGCGGTGCTCTCCGCTACCTCCGCGACGATCTCCTCGATCGCGGCCACCGCCTCCTTGTCGCCAACCTCGACGGCGATTTCCCAGATTTCCGGCTCGATCATGCGGGCTCGACGAAGCTTTCCATCACCTTCTTCGTCCCCGCCTTCTCGAAATCGATGTCTAGCTTGCCGCCGTCGTTGGACCGCACGGTGCCATAGCCGAATTTCTGGTGGAAGATCCGCGTGCCGGGCGCAACGCTCGACGTCAGCACCGGCGCGACATCCTCCTGCAGGCGGCCTCCCGCCGAACCGCGGCGGGCCCGCATGCGATCGTAGCCGGGCCCGCGGCCTTGGCGCGGCGAGCCCCAGTCGTCGGACGCGGAGCTGAAACAGGGTTCGGCGACACCGGCGTAAAGGCCCGGCTCGACGACGTGATCGACCAGTTCCGCCGGTAGCTCGTCGATGAAACGCGAGGGCGCACAGGAGAGCCACTGGTTGTAGACCCGGCGACTGGAGGCATGGATGATCCATACCCGCCGCTTGGCACGCGTCAGGCCGACATAGGCGAGACGGCGTTCCTCCTCGAGCGCGGCCGAGCCTCCATCATCGACCGACCGGCGGTTGGGAAACACCTCTTCTTCCCAGCCGGGCAGGAAAACATTGTCGAATTCTAGCCCCTTGGCGGCATGCAGCGTCATTAGGCTGACCATTTCACCGGAGGCCCCGTCGTCGCGGTCCATGACGAGGCTGATATGCTCCAGAAAGCCCTCCAACGACCCGAACTCGCCCACCGCCGACACCAGTTCCTTCAGGTTTTCGAGCCGACCGGGCGCGTCCGCCGCCTTGCTCTGCATCCACATCTCGGTATAGCCGGATTCGTCGAGCGCGGTTTCGACCAAGTCGACATGATCGTCGGCCAGCATCTTGACGCGCCAGCGCTCGAAATCCTCGATAAGCCGCCGCAGCGCGGAACGCGCCTGCGGACGCAGCTCGTCGGTGTCGATCAGGCGGCGCGAAGATTCGTACAGCGATATGCCTTGCGCCCGCGCGTAGATATGAAGCGTCTGCACCGTCGCGTCGCCGAGACCCCGGCGCGGCACGTTGATGATGCGCTCCAGCGCGAGATCGTCATCGGGCTGCGCGATCAGGCGGAGATAGGCCAACGCGTCGCGGATTTCCTGGCGCTCGTAGAAACGCGGGCCGCCGACGACGCGGTACGGGATACCCAGAGTGATCAGCCGCTCTTCGAACTCGCGCATCTGGAAGCTCGCGCGGACGAGGATGGCGATCCCGTCGAGCGCGTTGCCCCCGCGCTGCAGCGCCTCGATCTCCTCGCCGACGAACCGCGCCTCGGATTCGCCGTCCCAGACTGCGCGGACCTGGATCGGATCACCCTCCTCCACCTCGGTCCACAGCATCTTGCCGAGCCGGCCGCGGTTGTTGGAGATCAGCTCGGATGCGGCCGACAGGATCGGCTGGGTGGAGCGGTAGTTCTGTTCCAGCCGGATCACCTTCGCGCCGGTGTAGTCCTTTTCGAAACGCAGGATGTTGCCTACTTCGGCGCCGCGCCACGAATAGATCGACTGGTCGTCGTCGCCGACGCAGCAGATGTTGTTGCGGCCCTGCGACAGCAGGCGGAGCCACAGATACTGCGCGACGTTGGAATCCTGGTATTCGTCGACGAGGACGTAGCGGAACTGGTTTTGGTACTCGGCGAGCACGTCGGGGTTCTGCATGAACACCGTCAGGCAATGCAGCAGCAGATCGCCGAAATCGACCGCATTCAGCGTCGTCAGCCGGTCCTGATAGATTTTGTAGAGCTCGCCAACGCGTCCGTCGGCAATTTCGCCTGCCTCGGCTACGCCGACCTTATCGGGCGTCAACCCGCGGTCCTTGAAACGCTCGATCGCCGCATGTACGGCCCGGGCGGGCCAGCGCTTGTCGTCGATGTCCTCCGCCTCGATGATCTGCCTCACGAGGCGGATTTGGTCGTCCTGGTCGAGGATCGTGAAGTTCGACTTCAGCCCGGCCAGTTCGGCGTGACGCCGAAGGACACGCGTCGAGATTGCATGAAACGTGCCGATCCACAAGCCTTCGGTCACACCGCCGATCATCGCCGCGACGCGGTCGCGCATCTCGCGCGCGGCCTTGTTGGTGAAGGTAACGGCTAGAATTTGGCTCGGCCAAGCCTTGCGCGAAACGAGGATATTCGCGATGCGCGTCGTCAGAACGCGCGTCTTGCCTGTGCCGGCGCCGGCAAGGACCAGCAAGGGGCCATCGAGGCTCTCGACGGCGTCGCGTTGCGGCGCGTTGAGCCCGGCGAGCCACCGCGCAGGCGGGGCGACAGGGGGCCTCAAGGCGGACGCCGTTTCAGACGTTTCGGATGTCATTTGCAGAGTATACCAGCGCCAGTGATGCTTGCGCGGCCAACGCGGCGAATCGCATCCCGCAGCGGGAGGCTATCACGTTCGAGCGAAGTGCAATCCGTTTCTTCCCCTTTCCACGTACCCACGGTTAAGATTGTCCCGCGACATATGGAGCGTTGGCCATGAGAGTTCTCGGCATCCTTTTTGGCGTTCTGGCGCTGTTGCTGGCCGTCCCGGCGCCGGCTCACGAGAAGCAGCAACAGCCATCGTCTGGCGCCGAAATCCTCGAATCCATCGTCAAGGTAACGGCGCGCGTGCCGGCCGACGCCCGGACCGCACGGTCGCTCGGCACTGAGCGCGAAAGCAGCGGCGTTGTTATCGACAGCGACGGGCTGGTCCTCACCATCGGCTACGGCATCCTCGAGGCGGACGACGTGCAGGTAAAAACGGCCGGCGGCAAGGCGTTTCCGGCGACCGTCGTCGCCTACGACCACGATACAGGGTTCGGGCTCTTGAAAGCTGCGCGGCCGCTCGGCGTGAAGCCGATGGAGATGGGGACGTCCGCCGGGCTGGAGCAGAAACAGCCGGTGCTGGTCGCGGGTTACGGCGGTCCTACGAAAGCGATGGGCGCCTTCGTCGTCGACCTCCGCGAATTCGCCGGCTACTGGGAGTACCTGCTCGACGTGGCAATTTTCACCTCGCCACCCTACGGCAATTTCGGCGGCGCGGCGCTCATCGATCCGACCGGCAAGCTGATCGGCATTGGCTCGCTCATCGTGCCCGACGCGCTGCAGGAGGAAGATCGCATCTATCCAGGCAACATGTTCATCCCGATCGACGCGCTGAAGCCGATCCTCGCCGACCTGATCGCCAAAGGGAAATCCGACCGTAACAGCCGCCCGTGGCTCGGCATCGCGGCGCAGGAGATACAGGGACGACTGTTCGTCGCGCGCGTGCAGGAGAACAGCCCGGGCTGGAACGCGGGGCTGCGGCAGGGCGACTTGCTGCTGGGCGTCGACGGCGTGCCTGTCTCGGGCCTGGCAGATTATTATCGCAAGGTCTGGGCGCTCGGTGCCCCCGGGGTGCACGTGCCGCTGCTGGTACTGCGCGGCAACCAGCCGACCAAGTTCGAGGTCAAATCCATCGACCGCTACGACTGGCTGAAACTCAAGCCAACGTACTAGCGCCGCGTCATAAGCGCCACGCGGCCCGCGCCGCGTCCGTGGCGCCGACATCGACGCCGCCTTTCTCATCCAGAATGACGCCATAGACCGCTTCCGCGCGGCTGCGGCTGATATAACCGCCCGCAACATCGGCGGCGACGCGGGCGGGATCCCGATCCACGGGCCTGCCGAAGCCGCCGCCGCCGCCTGTCTTCAGGCGGAACCTGTCGCCCTGCTTCAGCGAGATCGTGCCCTTGAGTACCCGCCACGCGTCGCCGTCGACTGGCTCCGCGAAGGCGTCGCCGGGCTCTCCGTCGACACCGCCGTCGAGCCCCCACGGGGTGCATTTCGTGCGGTCGATTTGGACGCTTACCTGGCAATCGGCCATCGCACGCACCACCTTCTCGGTCCCCAGACCGCCGCGCGACGCGCCGTCTCCCGCCGAGTCTGTTCTCAGCGCGATGGATTCGACGAGCAGCGGATTGAGCGCTTCCTGAACTTCGACCGGGACGTCGAGCGTATCGCCGTGCGCCATCGTCTTGAACGGCCCGGAGCCGTCGCTACCCGCCGTCGCGCCCCATCCCCCGTGACCGGTATCCAGCTGCTGGAACAGTTCGCCCGTTGCAGGGTCCTTGCCAAAGAACCAATGCGCGCAAAACGATCCGTGATGGCCGCCCGCGGCCACCTGCGGCGCGGCGGCGCCGACGGCCCGGACGATGGTATCGATAACGGTCGGCAAGGTCGCGCTATACAGGCCCATGGGCGCCGTCGGCCCGGCGCTCAGGAAGGTACCGTCGGGGATGACGATTTCCAGTGGCCGGAAACACCCCTCGTTCGCCGGTTCGTCCGGCGCGGTGAGAATTTTGAACGCGATCCGCGCGGCTGGATAGGCGCCGCCGAGCACGCCAGAATTGAGCGGCCCGCGCAATTCCTTCCCCAATCCGGAAAAGTCGATCCTCATCCGGTCCCCGTCGATCCGGACCTCAATGCCCACGGGGACGGGAGAGCCGTCGATGCCGTCGTCGTCGAGGAAGGACTCCGCCCGCCAGACGCCGTCGGGAAGCGCGCGCACGGCGTCCCGCGCGACCGCTTCGGACTGGTCCCATATCGCCTCGATGGCTGCGCGGACCGTTTTCGCGCCGTAGCGATCGACAAGTGCCCGCACCTTGTCGTGCCCGGCCAGCGTTCCGGCGAGCTGGGCGTCGAGATCACCCAGCACCATCGCCGGAAACCGCGTGTTGTACTCGACGATCCGGTAGAGCTCGTCGTTGCGGACGCCGCGGTTCCACAGCTTTACCGTGCGGTACTGGATGCCCTCCTGGAAGATGTCGGTCGTGTCGGTCGCGCTGCACGAGCCTACCGCGCCGCCGCCGATGTCGATCCAGTGCACCAGAACGCACATAAAACCGAACAGGTCCGCTTCGTTCTCATCGGCGAAGATCGGCGAATACATCACCACGTTGTTAAGGTGCTGGCCCAGCGTGCCGGCATGGTTGGAGATGATGATATCGCCGGCGTGAATGTGTTCCGCGCCGTAGATATCAAGCCCGTCGCGCACCGCGTTGCCGAGCGCGTTCGCGACAAAGATGGGTATCGACCCCGATCCCTGCGCGATCAGGCGCCCCTCGGGGTCGACGAGACCAGTGGCAAAATCCTTGTATTCGTAGACCAGCGGACTGAAGGCCGTGCGCGTGATGTTGGCGTCGATCTCGTTGGGAATCGCGACCAGGCCGTGACGGATGATTTCCAGCGTGATCGGATCGACTGAGATTTTGGCGGTTCCGTCCATTCTCAATCTCCGATGCTTATCCTGATTTCGCCGAGATCGCCGATACGGCACAGATCCCCGGCGCCGACGACCGTCGTCGAGCCGTATTCCTCGATCACCAGGGGGCCTTCGGCTTCGAAGCCGGACGGCAACGCATCGCGCCGATAGACGGGCGCGTCGACCCAGCCGCCGTCGCCGCCGAAATAGACCGGACGATGTCGGACCTCCGCTGGACCTTCGATGACGGGCCGCCGCAGGCGCGCAAGGTCGGGTTTAGCAGTTCGCGCGTAAGCGCTCACGTGGATCCCGACGATTTCGATCGGCGCGGTACCGTCCGAATGGCCGAACCGGTTCCGGTAGTAGGTTTCGAACGCAATGCGCAGGGCACCGATATCGTCGGGAATTCCGTCGAGCGGCACGGTGAAGGTATGTTTCTGGCCGCGATAGCGCATGTCGATGCTTCGCGACAAGGTCACGTCGGCGCCTTCGACCTCCCGGCCAAGCGTCTCGACGGCATAACGGCCGGTTTCCTCGAACGCCGACGCCATCTGCGCAAGGGCCTGGGCATCGAGATCGAGGACCATCGTGCGCGCGCTGTCGAGCCGCGCATCGGCGAGCAGCATGCCGACAGCCGAGAAATTGCCCGGCTCCGGCGGAATCACCACCTCCGAAATGCTCAGTTCGCGCGCCAGCGCGGCGGCGTAGATTGGCCCGCTGCCGCCGAAGACGAAGAGCCCGAAATCGCGCGGATCATAGCCCCGCTCCACTGTTATCTGGCGGATCGCATTAGTCATGCTGACGGTTGCGATCTGGAGAATGCCGTCCGCGGTCGTCTCCACCGGCTGTTCGTCAAGTCCAAGCGGCGCCGTCACCTTGTCGGAAACGGCCGCCCGCGCGGCGTCGAGGTCGAGATCGAGCCCGCCGCCGAGGAAAACGTCAGCGCCGATGCGCCCGACGATAAGGTTTGCGTCGGTGACGGTAGGTTCGGTTCCGCCCCGGCCGAAGGCGACCGGACCGGGGTCGGAGCCCGCGCTGCGCGGTCCGACATTGAGGCGCCCCGCATCGTCCACCCATGCGATCGAGCCGCCGCCGGCACCGACTTCGACGATGTCGACGACGGAGCCCCGGATCGGGAATCCGGCGCCGTAACCGCCGACGAAATAGGGCGAATGCAGATTGAACTGGCCGTCGCGGATCACCGCGCATTTGGCCGTCGTACCGCCCATGTCGAAGGCGATCAGGTTCGGCAGGCCGAGCGCTTCGCCATAGGCGCCGGCGCCGATGCAGCCGCCGACCGGCCCCGACTCGATCAGGGAGATCGGCTCGCGCAGCGTGCGGTCGACGGACAGGACGCCGCCGTTCGAGCCCATCATGTAGAGCGTTCTACCGAATCCCGCTTCCGCGAGCCGGTTCTCCAAACGCCGGGTGTAGGTGGACATCCGCGGACCGGCGACGGCATTAGCCGCCGCGGTGCAGCAGCGTTCGTACTCGTACCATTCGCGGGTGAGTTCGGTTCCGGCCGTGATGTATGTGTCGGGAAGGCGTTCTCGCAGCCGCGCGGCGACGAAGGCTTCGTGGCTGTCGTCGAGATAGCCGTTCACGAATGATATCGCGACCGCGTCGACGCCGAGCGCCGCAATCCTGTCCGCCAACGCATCGACCTCGGCCGGGTCGGGAGCGCGAAGATCGTCGCCACGGCCGTGGATGCGCTCATCAATCTCGAATCGGAGCTCGCGGGGAATCAACGGCGGCGTCCGCCGGTAGTCGATGCGGAACGGACTCGTCCGGTTGCCGCGCCCCAGTTCGAGCGTGTCGCGGAAGCCCTTCGTCGTGACCAAAGCCGCGCGCGCGCCGTTGCGTTGCAGCAGCGTGTTGATAACCAGCGTGGTACCGTGCTTGGCCAACAGGGCATCGCAGAGATCGGCACCGGCCTCCTCGACGCACTGCATGACGCCATCGACGAGATCGCCGTAGGTGGTCAGCGCCTTGGCGTACGAAACGTCACCCGTATCCAGGTCGAAAGCCGCAATGTCGGTAAACGTCCCGCCGGTATCGACGGCGAAGATCAGCGCCATGAGCGTTACCGCCTCTTCATCCCCAAACCCGGCGAAATCTTATGGGGCGCCCCGGAGGCGGTCAATTCGGCGCCGGGCTTAGAGTTCGCCGCGCTCCTCGCGCCGGGCCTCAAGGAGCGCCCGGTTATAGACCAGCATCACGTCGATCTCGTGAACGAAACCAACCAGCTTTCGGGTCTCGTTGTTCTCGACGACGGCGAGATGCTCCTCGCCCGTAGCCTGCATCCGTGCAAGCGCGACATTCAAATCGTCGTTGGCCTGCAGTGACGGCGGATGCACCCGCGCGATGTCGCCCGCGTTCACGATGCCGTCGAGCGCGTGATCGAACGCGCCGTGGGACAAATCCGCGAGCGTGATCGTCCCGCACAGCGCGCCGTTCTGGTCGATTACGAGCAGCTCGCTATAGGGTGCCGACAAAAGCTTCTCGCGCACCCCTTTTATGTTTAGGTCGCGCGGCACGGAGGTGAAACTGCGGCTCATCACATCCTCGACGCGCGTAGAAGACATCAGTCCAGATTCTCGGCCGCCGCGGACATTGATGCCGCGCCGGTCGAGTTGCCAGGTGAAGAACGAATGACCCCGGACCTGCTGCGTGATGACCGACGCGATCACCACCGCAACCATCACCGCGATCGTTAGCGCGTAGTCCGCCGTCAGCTCGAAGACAATCAGGATCGTCGAGATCGGCGCGCCGAGAACCGCGCCGGATACCGCGCCGAGCCCGACCATCGTGTAAGCGGAATGACCCGACGAAAGATCGGGGAACACCTGCGTCGCGATTATACCGAAGGCGCCGCCTACCATCGCGCCGATAAACATCGACGGGCTGAAGACGCCACCACCGAATCCCGCGCCGATGGAGATCGCCGTCGCCGCCATCTTGGCCGCCATGAGCGCGATCAGGATGGCTAGCTCGTACTGGCCCTTTAGCGCGACGTCCGTTGCCTCGTAACCGACGCCGAGCACTTGCGGAAAGGCAAGCGCGATGACACCGACGCACAACCCGCCGATCCCGGTCCGAATCCATGGCGGCACGGGAAGTTTTCCGAAGGCATTGGTCGTGAACTCAATCGACCGCAGAAAGATGACCGCCGCCAGCGCGCAGACGACGCCGAGCAGCGCGAACGCAGGAAATTCCCAGAACGAGACAATGGAATGCTCGGTGATGATGAAGGCGGGAAAATTTCCGAAATAGAGCCGCGAAATGATCGTGCCGACAACGCCCGCGATCACGATGGGCGCGAAGGCGCTGAGCGCGTAGTGGCCGATCACGACCTCGAGGGCGAAGAAGACCCCGGCGATGGGCGCGTTGAACGAGGCGGCGACGCCCGACGCGACGCCGCAGCCGAGCAGCGTAACGGCCTGTGACCGGCTGAGCCGGAGACGGGTCGCGACCAGGGACGATAGTGTCGCGCCTAGATGGACGACCGGGCCTTCGCGGCCGACCGACGCGCCGACGCCGATCGACGCCGCGCTTACCAATGCCGAGGCAGCCCCTTGCTTCAGCGAGATCTCGCCCGACCGCAGCGCCGCCGCCTCCATCACGTCGGCGACGCCGCGATTGCGTCCGCCTGGCATCGCGTACTGCACGAACAGGCCAATAAGCAGGCCGCCTAAGGTGGGCACGACGAGGAAATGCCAAGCCGACAAATCGCCGATCACACCCGACACATTTTCTAGCGACGAGCCGAACGTGAGTGTCTGCATCAGCACGATTACCTCGCGGAACACGACGGCGCCTAGGGCGGCGGCCGAACCCGTGACGATGGCGAGCAGAAGCAGTATGAGCTGTCGGTTGTGGAAGAACCGATAGAACGGCTCAATATATTTGCTACCTGTCATCCGAGCGCACACGACGTGACCGGTTCGGGACCCGGAGGGAATCCTGAATTGAGAAAGGGATTCAAAGTGTTGAGCGCCATCGGGGGGACCTTATCGCGCTTGAAACCTGGCGCAAAGGCGAAACTGTCCGGCATCAGCCCGGCTACCGATCTTTCATTTCCGGCGAATGGCGATCACGCTGCCCTGCTGCGCGGGCGCCGGTATATCGGCATGCGCAGCGCGAAGCCCGCCGAGCGTCTCGATCAGCGCCTGCGGCATCGCGGCGACGCGGCGGACGCTCATGTCGACATGGACGGCCATGACCTCCGTCGTCGCTGCGAGATAGCCCTCTTCGGCATGGAACATCCGGTGGAAGTAGTGCATCCGCTTTTCGTCGTAATCGAGAAGCTGGGTCGTACAGTAGACCGGCGCGCCGTTGCGCACCTCGGCGATGTAGTTGGTGTGCATCTCGACCGCGAAGGTCGAGCAGCCGCTGGCAGCGCGATAGGCTTCATCAAGTCTGACGGAATCGTAGAATGCGTCCGTCGCGTGATCGAAGATCAGTATGTAATAGGCGACGTTTAGATGGTCGTTGTAGTCGCACCACTCATCGCGCACCGACTCTTCCCAGATGTGAGGTAGTTCCTCGTGTGAATTCATATGCCGTCCAGTCGTGGAAGATCTGGCAGAGGCGCGTCTCGGATCAGCTATCGTGTCCGAGGATGGGCACGAGCCACCAATCGGCGGTCGCCGCGTCAATGACCTTGCGGGTGGCGTGATTCTCCAACTGGTCGCGGCTTATCTCGCTTGTTCCGAAATATTGCACCTTCAGGTGGCTTATTTAATAGCCGAAAACCGCCGCAGTCGGAAGCATTACGAATGCTGATCTCGCAATCTCCAGCATTGCGCAAGTACTCGACAAGATTGACCGCGTATTCATAGCCGCCTGGATGAGGGACACAGGCGCCGCGGTTGACTGAAACGAAACGCGGTCGCAAAGTCTCTAGTCGCCTGATCGCGGGCCAGAGCAATTGCTTCACCTTCTCAGTTCTCGGAGGAAGTAATTCGAAGAATGTGCAAGAATGTATCGTTTTCGCCCGATCTGGGGGCTGTTCGGCGGCTTCAACGTAGCCTTGCATAGTATGGGGCCACCAACTGGCACGGCGGCGCGTGTAGGCCGGGGAACTGCGGCGATCATCAGTACCGCCCTATCGGATTATCGATATTGCATTTCCATCGCCAGAGGCCTAACCCGCCATTGTGACAAATTTGCCACGCATTTAGGACGGTTGCACGGCAAGAGCGACATGCAGGCTATCGCAAAACCGAACAATATTGGTAGACAGCAACTGTCACGAACGGATGCCGTATAGTGATAGCGGTGAATTGAGCAGTAGGGTTAAGCGTATTTTTAGTTGATGCGCTTGGGCGAGTGTCTTGTGCAAAAAATTGACCGGCTTCTTGGAAATTTACCGAGCCTGGATTTAGGAATAGAATCTATCGCGGCCATGATGAACGTGAGATGAAGTACAGGACTATTGAGAGTAGGGAATTCGGGGCGGACATCGTGTCTTTGTTTGAATCAGTTTCGCGTCGGCGCATCCGGTCGATTGTTTTTGTTGCCTTGGCAACAGTCCTCGTTGCGGGATGCGCAACGCCCCCACCGGCATACGACAAGGAAGCCGTCGCGGCATTCCAAGAGGACAACGATCCCTACGAGCCCTTTAACCGGGCGATGTTCGATTTCAATTTATTTCTGGACGACATGATCCTTCGTCCGGTTTCCTACCTTTATAAGGAAGGGGTCCCGGAACCGCTGCGGCACAACATCCACAATTTCCTGAATAACCTGCGCGGGCCGGTTGTCTTGGCCAACGACCTGATGCAGGGCGATATGGACCGTGCGGGCAACACGTTAATGCGTTTCGGAATGAACACGACGATCGGGCTACTGGGCATTATTGATTTCGCCACCGAGGCCGGAATTCCTGCGCACGACGAGGATTTCGGCCAGACGCTTGCGGTCTGGGGTGCCGAATCGGGGCCTTACCTCGTATTGCCGATCTTCGGCCCGTCAAACCCGCGCGATATGGCTGGAATTGCCGTCGACACGCTGATCGACCCGTGGGGGATGATCGCCCCGACCGATTTCGCCATCGGACGCGCCGTCACGACCGCTGTCGACCGTCGCGCTCGGCGCTACGATACGATCGATGACCTTCAGAAGAACTCGCTCGACTTCTACTCCTCCGTGAAAAGCCTTTATCGGCAACGTCGGATGGACGAGATCAGGAACGGCTTGCCCACAGCCGTGAACCCAGCTCCAGGTCGCATCTCTGTCGCCCCCGACGGCGCAGGCAACGAACAGCAGAGCCTAAATCATACTTCGGATAATTGAATGCGAACTTCGCTCCGATCGACATTAATTTGTTTCGCGTCACTGATCCTAGTCTTCGCAGCGGTCCCGTCGTCCGCAACCTCGGCGGAGGATCCGTCGGCAAACTTCATTGAAATCGTCAGCGCCAAGGCTTTTTCGTCGCTCGCCCAGGACGGCATAACCGACGACGAGTGGGTCAAGCGCTTTCGATTCCTGCTGACCAACGCCTTCGACCTGAAGTATATCGGCAGGTTCGTCCTCGGCGTTCACGGACGCCGCGCGACGGACGATCAGAAGAACGAATTCCAGTCGCTGTTTGAGAAATTTGTTATCCAGGCCTACGCCAACCGCTTCAAGAATTTGGGCAACAAGAAACTTAAGATCATCCGATCGGAACCGCTTAGCGACAAAGACACACTGGTATTTAGCCAGATCGAGATCACCGGGAAGCAGCCAATACCCGTCAACTGGAGGGTTCGAAACCGGAACGGCAGCCCCAAAATCATCGACGTCACCGTCGAAGGCGTCAGCATGAGCGTCACCCAGCGCGACGAATTCGCAGCGGTGATCCGTCAGAACGGCGGACGGCTATCCGGCCTTATCAAGGCGCTCCGCCGTAAGACCAGCGAATAGCCCACTAACGCCCCGTCACTCGAGAACACGCAGCCTTCTTCCGCGCGAGATGACCCTGTGGCCTTGAAGCCTATTCGTCCCCGCTATTCGCGCTAATTTGCTCGTTTTGTCCGGCCTAAGCGCGGACAAGCGGCTTGTATTTAAGGCGCCTCGGATTATCGGCCTCGTCGCCGAGGCGACGGCGCCGGTCTTCCTCGTAATCCGCGTAGTTGCCCTCAAACCACGTGACCTGGCTGTTGCCCTCGAAGGCGAGGATGTGGGTTGAAATCCTGTCTAGGAACCACCGGTCATGACTGATGACCAGAACGCAGCCGGCGAATTCGAGCAGCGCGTCTTCGAGCGCGCGCAGCGTATCGACGTCGAGATCGTTGGTCGGCTCGTCAAGCAGCAGCACGTTGGCCTTCGATTTTAGCATCTTGGCGAGATGCACTCGGTTGCGCTCCCCACCCGAAAGTTGGCCTACCTTCTTCTGCTGGTCAGGACCCTTGAAGTTGAAAGCCCCAACATAGGCACGGCTTTGCGTCGTACCCTTGCCGAGTTGGATCACGTCCGCGCCCTCGGAGATTTCCTCCCAGACGGTCTTGCCGGGGTCCAAGGAGTCGCGGCTCTGGTCGACATAGCCGAGCACGACCGTATCGCCGATGCGGAGCGTCCCCGAATCCGGTGCTTCCTGGCCGGTGATCATGCGAAACAGCGTCGTCTTGCCGGCTCCGTTTGCGCCGATAATGCCGACAATCGCGCCGGGTGGAATTTTGAAGTCGAGATTCTCAATCAGCAACTTATCGCCAAAGCCCTTACCGACATCCTGAGCCTCGATCACCAGGTCACCAAGCCGGGGGCCCGGCGGGATTATGATCTGCGCCGAATCCGGGGAGCGCTCGGACGCCTCCGCTAGCAGTGTCTCGTAGGCGGTGATGCGCGCCCGGTTCTTTGCCTGGCGCGCCCGCGGCGAGGCGGCGATCCATTCGCGCTCGCGGCTTAGCGTGCGCTGGCGCGCCTTCTCACTCCGCTCCTCCTGCTCGAGCCGCTTCTGCTTCTGCTCAAGCCAGGCCGAGTAGTTTCCCTCAAAAGGGATGCCACGTCCGCGATCGAGCTCGAGGATCCAGCCCGCCACGTTGTCCAGGAAATACCGGTCGTGGGTCACTGCTACCACAGTGCCCGAATAAGTCTCCAGATGTCGCTCCAGCCAGGCGACGGATTCGGCGTCGAGGTGGTTAGTTGGCTCGTCGAGCAGTAGCAAGTCGGGCTGGCGCAGCAGCAGGCGGCACAAAGCCACTCGTCGCCGCTCGCCGCCCGACAACTTCCTCACGTCCGCGTCCTTGGGCGGGCAGCGCAGCGCGTCCATCGCGATTTCGAGCTTTCGTTCGAGGTCCCAGCCATCGGCGGCGTCGATCTTCTCTTGAAGATCGCCCTGCTCAGCGATCAACGCGTTCATCTCCTCGTCGTCCATCAGCTCGGCGAACTTGTTACTGATTTGCTCGAAACGCTCCAGCAGCGCGTGCGTCTCAGCCATGCCTTCGAGCACATTGCCGTAAACGTCCTTGGTCTCGTCAAGCGCCGGCTCCTGATGCAGGATTCCGACTTCGGCCTGCTCGGCTGGCCACGCCTCGCCATTAAATTCCTTATCCTCGCCTGCCATGATCTTCATCAGCGTCGACTTGCCTGCACCGTTGACGCCGAGCACGCCGATTTTCGCGCCCGGTAGGAACGCCAGCGTGACATGCTTCAGGACCTCCCGCCCGCCGGGAAAAGTCTTAGTGAGGTCGCGCATTGTGTAAACATACTGATAAGACGCCATGTCTTTCGGGTCTCCTGAGGCCGTCAGAGGGCTGCGGCCGGGTTCTCGCGGCTTTTGTACATAACGCCCCGGCGCGTTGATTTCCAGTGTTCCGTACAACCCTTCGGAGGGTGCTTGATTGGTAACGATAACGGTATTTCGTAGGGCCCGGTCCAAGACCCGACCGGCTTTCCGCCTCCCGCCCGCGACGCTAAACTGCCTCAATGTCTGAGCCCGTCTCCCCCGTCACCATCCAGATCGTCCGCAATCGTATCGCCAGCTTGATGGAGGAAATGGATTACCGGTTCTACCGGTCGGGTTATTCGACGATCGTGCGCGAGTCCCGCGATTTTTCCTGCGTCGTCACCGACCGCACCGGACGCCTCGCGGTGGCGCCGTTCATGTATTTCCACGCGCCGGTCTATTTTCACCTGATCCAGCGCGTCCTTCAGATATACGGCGAGAACGGGCTGGATGACGGCGACGTGCTGGTATGCAACCACCCCTACGAGGGCAGCCTGCCGCACGTCCCCGACATGGCGCTGGTCCGGCCCGTGTTCGTAGACGGTGAGCTTGCAGCCTTCACGGCGTCGATCGCCCACAAGGCGGACGTCGGCGGCGCGGTGGCGGGCAGCACATGGGGCCAGGCGACGGACCTCTTCCAGGAAGGCATGCTATTGCCGCCGGTGAAGATCGTGCGCAAGGGGACACGCAACCTCGACCTCGAGCGGCTTATCGCCGGCAATTCGCGTGCTCCCGAGCTCGTGCTCGGCGACATGCACGCCCAAATTGGCGTAACCGGTATCGGCCGAGACCGTCTGGCCGCGCTGTGCAGCGGCATCGGCCGCGAAACGTTCGTGCAAGCTTTCGACGCCATCATTGATGCCTCGGCGCGCAACTTCGCCACAGCTATGACGCGCCTGCCCGATGGCGAGAACGTCTCCGAGGGTTTCATGGACGACGACGGTGTGAGCCGGCAGGTGCCGATAAAAATCCGCGTACGCGTCGAGGTGAAAGACGGCCGCGTCCATTTCGACTTCACAGGCTCCGCGCCGCAAACGCGCGGCCCCGCGAACCTCCGGATCGCTATGGTCGAGGCTTGCGCGTTCTATTGCCTGATCGGCTTCCTTGACAAGGACATCCCCTACTCCGACGCAGCGCGCGATCTGGTGCGCTTCACTCTGCCAGAACGCTCGGTCGTCAGCCCCCGGTCCCCAGCGCCTTGCTCGTCTTATATGAAAACCTGCCAGAAGGTTGTCGACGTGATGCTGCAGGCGCTGGATCCGTTCATGCCAGGCCGCGCCATCGCCAATGTCGGCGGCAGCGCCTCTATCATGGTCGCGTGGCAAGACGGGGTGAAGCGCAACAACCAGTATGAAATCTTCGGCTCGGCATACGGCGCGGGCGTTGGTCACGACGGCACCACAGGAGTCACGGTCCACCTCGCAAACATCTTCGCGACACCGATCGAGATATTAGAATCGGAGTTCCCTTGCCGCGTGGCCCGCTACGAGGCGATTCCAGATACGGGCGGGCGCGGCGAGTTCCGCGGCGGCCTCGCCTACCGGCGCGACTACGAACTGCTTGCGCCAGCCGCAATCACTTACCGCGCCGACCGCGCCGAGATGGAGCCGTTGGGCCTCGCCGGTGGGGAACCGGGCGCAAAAAGCCGGTTTTTGCAAGCTCCGGAGACGCCGAACCAGCGACAGTTTCCGTCGTCCTTTCGGGAGATCTTCGAGGCGGGAACCGTCTTCAGCATCCAGACCGCGGGCGGCGGAGGCTACGGAGATCCGGCGAGGCGCGATGCCGCCGCTGTCGCGCGCGACGAGGCCGAGGGCTACGTCAGCCCAAAATCCTGAACGAAAAAGGGCGACAGCGAGTAACTGCTCGATTTTAGGAGAGAAAAAGTTGCGTCTCGGGCACGTTGGCGAACGTAAAGATTGGCGGACTTCGCGTCTTCGATGCGATCGACCGTGCCTTCTCTAATTATTTGCTGTTCTCTGGCGGGATACTAGTCTGCCTCTGCGCTGACTAACACCAGGCGGCGCGCGGCGGCGCTGGATGCGGCGCGCCTCGTGGGAAACACCACAGCCGGCCGTTTGTGGCTGGCCCTCATCCGCTACGTCGCAATGGAGATAATCCTTTTGCTCCTGCTGGATACCGTGGGCGCGTTCTAGGCGCGACAACCCGCCGGAGCTATAATCGACGCTAATTAAAGTAATCTTGGGGCCGCGACGAGCCCCCCGAAGGAAGGACAAGATGAAGATTCAGCTCTATTACGCACCAATTACCTGCGCGATGGCACCCTACATCTCGCTCACCGAGGCTGGCGCAGAGTTCGAAACTATCTCGCTCAACTTTCGGAAGGCAGAACATATGTCAGCGGAGTTCTTGAAGCTGAACCCGAAGCACAAGGTTCCGCTTCTAATCGTCGACGGTATAAAGATGACCGAGAACGCAGCCATGCATTTGTGGATCCACAACACATTCCCTAATGCCAATTTAATGCCAACAGACGCGTGGGGACTGTCGGAAGCGATTTCGCTGCATTCTTGGTGTTCTGGCGGCATCCATCCCTACCTAAGCCGGATCAACAACCCAGCGAAGGTCTGTGAAATTGACGGGACCGCCGACAGCGTAGTTGCCCATGCTGAGGAAGCGCTGCATGAGAACTTCGCCATCGCCAACGACCTCCTTGCCGGCAAGGACTGGCTGATGGGTGACTTCCGCTCGCCAGATGCGCACTTCTTCTGGTGTACGCGCCGCGCGACGCAGTTCAAGATCGACATGTCGACCTATCCGAACGTTATGGCGCATTTCGAGCGTATGCAGCAGCGCGAGAGCGTTCAAAAGTTGCTCACCTTTGAAAAAGAGACGATTGAGAGTTTTAAAGCGGCAGCCTGACTTTCAGTACAATCAAAGTTGGAGGGGCAGGCCAGAGCCTGCCTCTCCCTTTTTTTATGCCACTTGCACCCTTTGCAGCGGGGCGCGTATCCTTGCGTCGTCCCGGAGAACCCCAACAAAATCGGTAAAACTGCCCGGCCGGCACTCCTCCGTACGGCTTGATGCCGGGCGCTAAGGAGGCACCAAACCATGGCGGACTTCGAACGCAAAAACCCTCTATCGATCGACGGCAAGGTCGTCATTGTCACCGGTGGCGGCAAGGGCATCGGCAAGGTCTATTGTAGAGAATTTGCCAGAGCGGGTGCGAGGGTCGTCGTCGCCGACATCGATCACGAGGCCAATGAGGATACGGTCGCCGAAATCCGTGGTTTCGGCGGCGAGGCTGTCACGGCGACAACTGACGTCTCGAAGCAGGATCTTGCAGACGCGATGGCGGCAACGGCGGTCGATGCCTTCGGGCGGATCGACGGGCTTGTAAACAACGCCTCGCTGATGAGCGTGCTCGAGCGCCGCGACTGGAAGCTCATCCCTGATGACGAGTGGGACGCTGTTATGGCAGTTAATCTGCGCGGTATCTTCGCCTGCTGCAAGGCGGTCTTCCCACACATGAAGCAGGGCGGGGGTGGCAAAATCGTCAACATTTCCTCGGGTCGGTTCTGGAACGGCTCGCCTAACAGGCTGCACTATTCGACATCTAAAGCAGGCGTCATCGGGCTCACTCGGTCGCTGTCGCGGGAGGTTGGCGTCGACAACATCTGTGTAAACGCAATCACGCCGGGATTCACATTATCAGACACACAGGTCTCGTCGTCCGGTGCCTATGCCCAGACCAATGCGCCTCCGTCTGACCGCTGCATCCAGCGCCACCAGTTCCCGGAAGATCTGTGCGGTGCGGTAATGTTCCTGCTGTCCGACGGCGCGGATTTTATTTCCGGCCAAACACTCAATGTTGATGGCGGCCAGTTCATGCATTGATGCCGGCTAGCCTTCAGGAGCCCAACCATGGACAGCCCTCGACCCGTCCGCTTCACCCAAATCGGCTGCGATACCGGTGGCACTTTTACCGACTTGGTGCTGATCGGCGACGACGGGACAATCCGGGTCGAGAAGGCGTTCTCGACGCCACGCGCACCGGAGAACGGCGTGTTTGACGTGCTGTCGCGCGCGGCCGCGACGCTGAACACCTCCGTCGGCGACATCCTCGCCCGTACCGATCTCTTTGCCCACGGGACCACGGTCTCGACCAACGCGCTGATACAGCGAAAGGGTGCCAAGGTAGGCGTTCTAATGACCGCTGGCTTCGAGGACACACTCGCCATCGGCCGCGGTCCTATTGGGCGCGTGGGCGGGCTGCCTCAGGCTAAGGCGATGGATTTCCTCCACACCGAGCCGCCGCCGCCGCTGGTACCGCGCCGGATGGTGCGCGGCGTCTTCGAACGCGTCGGGCCGGACGGTAGGATCGTCACGCCGCTGGACCTCACAAGGGCTGAAAAGGCGATACGCATCTTGCTCGACGACGGCATGGAAAGCCTTGCGATCTGCCTACTGTGGTCATTTCGCAACCCGGAGCACGAGCAGCGGATCGGCGATCTCGCCCACAGCATATCAGCCGGCCTGCCGGTCAGCCTGTCGTCCGAAATCGCGCCCAAGATGGGCGAGTTTGAGCGCGCGGTGACAACCACAGTCAACGCCTTCATCGGCCCTGTGACGCAGGATTATATCGGCAAGCTCGACAGCGGCCTCAAAGGCGAGGGTCTCGGCCACCCCTTGCAGGTCATCACGTCGAACGGCGGCGCGGCGCGGGCTGCCAATATCGGCAAGCAGGCGGTCTCCGTGGTCAACTCCGGGCCGGTCGGCGGGCTGGTCGCGGCGCGCTTTCTTGGCGACGCGCTCGGCCACGACAGGATCATCACCGCCGACATGGGCGGCACCAGCTTCGACGTCGGGCTAATCGACGGTGACATGCTCGAAGAGGACCCGCGCCCATTCCTCGACCAGGGCCTGCCAGTGACGCTGCCCGCGGTTAAGCTGGTGACCATCGGCGCGGGCGGCGGCTCGATCGCGTGGACCGACGGCTACCGCCTCCATGTCGGCCCGCAGAGCGCCGGCGCTGATCCGGGACCGGCCGCCTACGGCCGGGGTGGCACCGAGCCGACGGTCACCGACGCGCTGATCGCCACCGGCATCATCGATCCCGACAATTTCTTCGGTGGCTCCTATTCTCTCGACCGCAGTCTCGCCGAAAAGGCCATCGCCGAGAAGATCGCGAAACCGATGGAGATGAACGTCTACGACGCGGCCGCCGGCATAATCGAGCTGGTAAACGCGCACATGGCGAACCTGATCCGTAAGGTCTCAATCGAGAGCGGCCATGACCCCAATGCCTTCGCGCTCTACGCCTACGGAGGCGCGACGGGTGCACATTGCGCCGAGTTTGCGCGCCAGCTCGGCATGCGGAAGCTCGTGCTCCCATTCGCGGGCCCGGTGTTCTCGGCCCTCGGCATTGCCATAGCCGACATTGTCTACGCGCACGCGCAGTCGGAGCCGCTGCACCTTGACGCAACCGCCGCCAAGACGGTGAGCCGCCACTTCGCGGTCCTAGAGGGGCGCGCCGCCGCGGACATGCGAGAAGCCGGCATCGATCCCGCCGCGTGCACCTACCGTCGGCGGATCGAGATGCGCTACCAGGGTCAGATGAACGAGGTGACGCTGGACTCACCCGCCGCCATCCTTGACTCCGGGGCGATCGAGACCCTCAAGCGCGACTTCGAGACCTATTATGAGCGCCGCTTCGGCGCCGGCACGACACGAAGCGCGACGCCGCTGGAACTGATTAGCTTCCGCGTTGAGGCGATCCATCCGACGGCGCGCCCGCCACTGGTGAAGCTCGCCACTGGCCGGGCCGCGGCTAACACGACACCGACCCGCAACGTCTATATCCGCGGCCGTGGCTGGACCGCCGCCGACATCCGCGATTTCCGCACTCTAATGCCCGGATATCCCTTCACCGGCCCAGCCGTGATCGAGCGCGAAACGACGACGATCTGGCTGCCGGTCGGCGCGACGGCGACGCTCGACGAGTTCGGCAATCTCGGAATCGACCCCGGTGCGGATCAGGGAGACGCAGCATGACCACCACCATCGATCCCGTCACCTTCGAGGTGGTGAAACACAGGCTGTGGCAGATCAACGACGAGCAGGGCATCGCGATCAAGACGATCTCGGCATCGCCAATCGTAGTCGAGGGCAACGACTACAATGTCGGGCTGTTCACCGCCAATGCCGAGCTGGTCACCGCGGGTATCGGCTCGCTAGTGCACGTGACAACCATGGGCGATGCGGTGAAATCCGTGATCGACGGTGCCGGTACGATCCGCGACGGCGACGCCTTCATGCTCAACGACCCGTTCCTTGGCGCACTGCACCAGAACGACGTTGTAGTCGCCGCACCCCTTTACCGCGACGGTGAGATCTTTATGTGGATCGCCAACGTCCTGCATCACCCGGACGTTGGGGGTATCGACGCCGGTAGCTTCTGCATCAACGCTCGCACAATCCACGATGACCCGCCGCGCTTCTTCATGAAGATCCTCGACGGTGGCGCGCTTGTGAAGGAATCAGAACACACGTTCGTTAACAATTCCCGCCTGCCGGACGCCGTCGCGCTCGATCTTCGCGCCCAGATCGGCGCGATCAACGTGGCGCGCACCCGGATCAACCTGCTGCTGGACGAGCGGGGCCCAGAGCTGGTCAGGGGCGTGATGCATCAGTCAATCGACCTCGCCGAGCGCCAAATCCGCGACTTCATCCACGACTTGCCGGACGGCTCTTGGACCGGAGAGGCCTTCATGGACGGGGTGCGTGTCGGCGACGAGCGGATCGCGAAAGTCGTGCTGACCCTAACCTGCAAAGGCAACAAGCTCACCTTCGACTACACCGGCTCCTCGCCGCAGGTTGACGCCGCGGTCAACAGCACGCGCTCGGCCACCATCGCCGGCTCGGCTGTGCCGCTCTACAGCTTCTTGTGCCAAGGCGACATCGACTGGAACGACGGTCTCAAGCGTTGCATCGAGGTCATCGTGCCCGATGGCACCGTGGTCAGTGCCGTCTTCCCCGCGCCGGTCAGCATTTCCACCGTCGGGTTCCGCTGGCTTGTTACCGTGGCCGCCACGCAGGCGGTAGCCAACATGTTTAACAGCTCGGACAAGCACCGCGATCGCGCGTGCCCATCCTGGAACTCGTCAAGTAACTGCAACAATGTCTTCGCCATCTACCCGGACGGGAGGCAGACCGGCGGACTGCTGTCCGACCATCGCGGCTCCGGCGCAGGTGCGCGGTCGTTCGCTGACGGC
This sequence comes from Alphaproteobacteria bacterium, assembly GCA_038131485.1. Classification (GTDB taxonomy): domain Bacteria; phylum Pseudomonadota; class Alphaproteobacteria; order MPNO01; family UBA830; genus JAYQUR01. The sequence goes on along the minus strand of JAYPPO010000002.1, from coordinate 871,230 downwards.
TTCCACCACGGCGGCACAATCACCTCATATGCTAGCTCGCTCGGCAATATAGAAGGCGCAGAATGGAAGACACCGATCCTCTATCTCTACCGCCGGCGGATGCAGGATTCCGGCGGTCCTGGCGAGCATCGCGGCGGGACGACCTGCGAGGTCGCCTTCACGCCGTATGGCGTGGACCACGTGGCGCTAAAGCTTACGAATACGGCGGGAACCGAGCAGACAAACGCGCACGGACTCGACGGGGGCTATCCCGGCGCAGGCTCGCAGGCAGCCCTGGTGCGCGGCAGCGACGTCGCGGACCGGCTTGCGCGGGGCGATGAGATGCCGCCGATTTCTGGCTTCGGCGGGGAGATGTCCTATCTGCCGTCGAAGGCGGACGAGATCATCCGGGCGGGCGACGTCTACGGATACTGGGCGGCGGGGGGCGGCGGATTCGGCGATCCGCTCGACCGCGAACCCGCGTGGGTCGCGGCCGACGTCGCCGACGGCACGATCTCGACCAGCGCCGCGGCCGAACTCTATGGTGTCGTCTTAGCTGCAGACGGCACGCCCGACCTGCCCGCTACCGGGGCTACACGCTCTGGCATCCGCGCCGCGCGCCGAAAGGCGGGCAACAAGGCATCGAATGGCAAGCTGCATCGCTGCGGTGTCTGTGGCAACGAGACGGACTTCGCGTCTGCGCGCTATCCGCTGCGCCGCGCCGGCCCGTGGATCGCGCTGCGCTATGGGGGCGACGGTCCCAATTTCGCCCTCGAGGAGACCAGCTGCGCCGAGTGCGGGTCGCTGGTCGACGTTCGCGAAGTATTGAAGGAGAACGCAAACACGGTGTGATCGAAACCGGCGCGCGGGCCTAGACGCGCCCCTACGCGGACCAATGAATACAATCGCTCGTAGGGTCAGTCTAAGACCAGCTCGCCGAACAAAGGGAGAGAATTATGGCAATCGAAAAGATCGGCGTTATTGGGCTCGGCAAGATGGGCGGGCCGCTGGCGCGCCATCTGCGAGGCGCGGGCTTCGCGGTTATGGGCTATGATGTTGCGAAGGCAGCGGTTGACGCCGTCGCAGATGCGGGCGTCAAGGCGGCCACCGACTGCGCCGAAATCGGCGCGGCGTGTGACCTTGCCATCATCGGTGTCGGGTTTGACTCGCAGGTCGAGGAGACGTTGTTCGGTGAGAGTGGGCTGATGACCAACCCACGCGACGAACTGATCGTCGCCATCGCGTCAACCGCCTCGCCCCAGATGATGAAAGACATCGCCGCTCGCTCGGCGGGCATGGGCGTCACGTTCCTCGACATTCCGATGTGCCGCGGCGAGCACGCCGCCATTGCGGGCGAGCTGCTGATCATGGGCGGCGGCGACAAGGGGACCTTTGACGAATGCCGCCCTGCCTTCGAGACATTCGCCAGTTCAATTTACTATCTCGGTGATCTTGGCGCGGGTCAGGTCGGCAAGATGGTCAACAACCTTATCCTTTGGGCCTGTATCTCCGCCAACACTGAGGGCACGCGCATCGCGAGCGCGCTCGGCGTCGAAGCGGGCCCACTGCGTGAGGCGCTGCTCGATTCGAGCGCGCACAATTGGGCAATGGAGGTCCAAGCCGACCAATGGCCCATGCCATGGGCCGAAAAGGACATGACGATCGTCCTCAAAGAGGCCGATGCCGCGCGCGTTAGCCTGCCGCTTTGCGGCTCCATCAAGGAAGTGATAAAAGGCGTCAAAATCGACCGCGGGGAAGATATGCCGAGAGAACATTGAAAAAGGCTGTTTTCCAACGTTTGCAGGCATAAAAGGAGCATCTATGGCTAGCAAAAACTGGTCCGTCTACATGTCGGGCGAGATCCACACCGACTGGCGCGAGCGCATCCAGGAAGGCGTCGACAAGGCAGGCCTGCCCGTACAGTTTTTCGGCCCCGTCACCGATCACGACTCATCGGACGATTGCGGCGTCGAGATCCTCGGCGCGGAAGGCAATAATTTCTGGAAGGATCACAAGGGTGCGCAGATGAACGCGATCCGGACGCGCACCCTGATCGCGGACTCAGATATCATAGTGGTCCGCTTCGGCGAGCAGTACAAGCAGTGGAACGCGGCGTTCGACGCCGGTTACGCTGCGGCGCTCGGCAAGCCGATGATTACGCTGCACGACGAGGGCCACACGCACGCCCTCAAGGAAGTGGATGCCGCCGCATTGGCGGTAGCGCAGACGCCGGAACAGGTGGTGCGCATACTGGATTACGTCATTGAAGGGAGACTCTAGAGCATGGGCGTCAGAAGAATTGTCACCGGCCACGACGAAAACGGTAAGGCCATCGTGATCGCCGATGGCGAATCCCCCAACATCCTTCGCCCCGACAACCGGCCAGGCGTAGAGATCAACAACATGTGGGTCCTCGACGAGGCGCCCTGCAAGCCGCTCGGCGAGGAGGAGACAGTAAAGGACCGCCAAATCGGCCTGCTGCCGCCCAAGAACGGCTCGGTTTTTCGGGTGATCAAATTCCCGCCGGAGAAGGACTGGATCGGCAACGTCGATAAGGAAGCCGCCAAGGCGAGCTTCGCGTCGATCGGTGCTGAGGGCGCTTCCGATCAAGGAGAGCCGCCGCATCCGCTGATGCACAAGACCGAGACCATCGACTTCGCGATGTGCGTCTCGGGCGAGATCTATCTCGTCCTTGACGATTCCGAGGTACTAATGAAGCCGGGCGACACCTGCGTCCAGCGCGGCACCAATCATGCGTGGTCGAACCGCTCCGACGAGGACTGCTATATGATGTTTGTTCTCGTAGACGGTACGTTCGAGTAAATGAGGCGGAAACAGTCCGATGCTTTTCGCAGTCTCAGAGAAACGAATCCTGCACTGGCTTGGCTGAGGGCAGCTTAGCGGCATTCGCGTGCACGCTGCTTTCGTGCTCTGCCCAAGAGCTCCGACTTCATGCTTTCCGGAACACGAGGTTCACGCTCATCGCCGGCATGTAGAGCCGCGACAGCGCGATTTTGTCGCCGTCGAAGGCGTCCTGAAACATTTCCTGACGAGGCAACTCGTCGAGCAGGAACTGGAAGAGGTTGCCCTCGAGGCGGAGAGCGTCCTTCGTGAAATTAGGCCGGCCGTCGATCGCAATCCAGTAGCCCGTCTCCTCGCGCGCGTCGCTATAGAAGCCGCCCACGACCTCCATGCTTGGAAATAGCTTGCGGAGCCCTGCGAAGGAAAAGCGCCAGTAGTCCTCGGGGAACGCGTGATAGCTCTGCACCCAGGGAGTGGTAACCAGCAAATTGCCGCCCTTGTTGATGAGCGCCGCGATGTTGCGTGCGGCGACGAACGGATCCTCGACGTGCTCGAGTACATGCGCGCAAATCACGGTCTGGTACTGGAAGATGCCGGACGCCTTCCGAAATTTTTTTATATCCTTTGTGACGTCGAGGATAAAATCAACGTTCTCACCGGGCTCCAGGTCGGCGCCAACGAAAGGACTGCGCCCAAAAAGCCGCCGCCATTTGGCGCCAGAGCCCGCGTCTCCGTCGATGACGGATGCTTTGCTGCCGATCTGCAGGACGGGTGTCGGAAGCTGCGTGAATGCCATGAGGAAATCGGGAATTCGAATGCTGTCGACCGCGACGGTGCTGCCCGATGACAGCGTCCAGCGGTGGAGCGTTTCCTTGGGGATCGCGGAGAAATCCATCTTGACCTGGCGGTCTCGTCTCGGTGTGAGCGGGAATCGGGGCTAGTGTGACGGCAGGCGGCGCGCTTGCCAACTCCGGTGAACTACGCGGGTCAACCCGCCGGAGTTTTAGCAACCGACCAAAGGAGATTCTTCGTTACCGATACAACACCTCCGAAGATACCTACGCATAAGCGGCAGAACCCGCCGCAACGAAAATGACTGAATATAGCGAGATGGAACATCTATGTATCACGTGGACCCCAAGCGAACATTTCAACGTCGGCGCATATCGATACTCCAATTTGAGCGACGCTCTGAACTTGGCCCGGCATATGGCGACGACAGGCTTAGAAAACATGTAACGCCTCGCACCGTCCTTCGCGCCCTAAGCTGCTTTCGCTCCTTTCGCCACCTCGATCGCCGCCCAGACCTTCTGCGCGGTCGCAGGCATCTGGACGTACGCAGCCCCAATCATGGCCAACGCGTCGTTGACCGCGTTCATGATCGCGGGCAGCGAGCCCACAGTGCCAGCCTCGCCCGCGCCCTTGACGCCCAGCGGATTGGTCGGCGTTGGCACGACATTAGAGCCTATTTCGTAGGAGCATAGATCATCAGCGCGCGGCATGCAGTAATCCATGAACGAGCCGGTCACAACCTGCCCCGAGTCCGCGTCGACGATAATGTCCTCCATCAACGCCTGACCAACTCCTTGGGCAATGCCGCCATGGATCTGGCCTTTGACCAACAGCGGGTTAATGATCGTGCCGACGTCATCGACGACGCTATAGCGCATAATGTGCGTGACTCCGGTAGCCGGGTCGATCTCGATCTCAGCAATGTGGCAGCCGTTGGGAAAGGTAAAGATCCCACCGTTGTAGGTCGCGGTCTCATAGAGGCCAGGCTCGATGTTGCCGCCGAGCCGCGCCGGCTGGAATGCCGCCTTGGCGACGTCAGACATCGAGATCACCCGATCGGTGCCGGCGACAGAGAACGCGCCGTCCGCGAACTCGATGTCCGTCTCGGCCGCTTCCAGCAGGTGGGCCGCGATCTTCTTACCGCGCTCGATGATCTTATCTGCCGCCATCTTCACCGCCGTACCGCCGCACGCTGCAGAGCGGGAGCCGAACGTACCTGTTCCCGACTGGACCTGATCGGTATCGCCGTAGACGAACCGCATGTCGTCAGTGTCCACGCCAAGCATGCCGGAAAGTATCTGCTTGAACGTCGTGCCGTGACCCTGACCGTGATCGTGCGTGCCCATGAACAGCGTCATCGTGCCGGACGCGTCGAAGCGGATCTCGGCCGTCTCGATCATGCCTGCGTTTGACGCCTCGATGGTGTTCGAGACGCCTATCCCGCGCAGCATGCCGCGCGCCTTAGCCTCGTCGCGCCTCGTCGGGAAGCCCGCGTAGTCCGCGATCTTCATGCACTCTTCAAGGTTTTTCGTGAAGTCGCCGCAGTCATAGGTGTATACGAGCGCCGTCTTGAACGGCATCGCATCAACCGGGATAGTGTTCATCCGGCGCAGATTTACCGGGTCCATCTTGAGTTCGCGCGCCGCCATGTCGACCAGCGTCTCGATGACGTAGGCGGCCTCGGGCCTACCAGCGCCGCGATAATGCGCAGTCAGCATGGTGTTGGTAGCTACGCCGGTGACGTCGACATGGATCGCGGGCGTCGTATAGGTGCCGGCGAGTACACCGATATTGCCGACGGCCGGGCCGGCCGCTCGCTCGGAATTGTAGTACGCGCCCGACGCCGCTATCGTCTTCACCCGGAGGCCAAGAAACTTACCGTCCTTATCTAGAGCGAGCGCGGCCTCGGTGACATTGTCGCGCGCTTGTTCGTCGGACAAGAGGCCTTCAGAGCGCTCGCTGATCCATTTCACGGGCTTCCGCAAAATCTTCGAAGCGACCATTGACAGGATATATTCCGGATAGCAGCCACCCTTCATTCCAAAGCCGCCGCCCATGTTGTCGCTGATCACGCGGAACTTGTGCTCTGGCAGCTCGAAGATCTGGCTCGCGAGGATAGCACGGATCCGATGCGGCGCCTGCACCGTACAGCGGACGATGTAGCGATCGTCACGAGTGTCGTATTCCGCTAGGCAGCCGCGTGGCTCCATCGAATTGGTGGTAATGCGATTGATCACCATACGGTGGCTAATGACGTGGTCAGCTTTCTCGAAGGCCGCGTCGGTCGCCGCCCTGTCGCCCGCCTGGTGAACGAAGAACTCGTTGCCAGGCGCCTCATCCCAGATCTGCGGCGCATCGGGTTCAACCGCCTGCGCTGTATCGACCACGGCCGGCAGTTCCTCGTAGTCGACCACAATCATCTCGGCCGCGTCCTTGGCTTGGGCGACCGTGCCGGCGACGACGAAAGCGACGTAGTCGCCAACGTAACGCACCCGGTCCTTGGCCAGATGCGGCTGCGCCAGCGTCGGCGCGTCGGAGCCGTCGCGGCGCTTGCGCTGCATCATCGGCCGCTGTAGGCCGAGTTTGAGGACCTCCGGCGTATTTCCGGTCAAGATCAAGCTCACACCGGGAGCCGCCTCGGCGGCGCTAGTGTCAATGGATTTGATCTTCGCATGCGGCAGCGGCGAGCGCAGAACGTAGGCGCGCAGCTGACCATCCGAGGTTACATCGTCGACGTAGCGCCCTTCACCCCTAAGCAAATACGGGTCTTCTTCGCGCGCAACTGGTTGTCCTATACCGTACTGTCCCAAGCCAGTGCCTCCTCTGTTTTCGGCCGCACGCTATAGCCTGGCCGGATCCTGTCAGATGGGTGTCAGGCCATGCCTACCGCGAAGGGGCAGCAATCGACCCGCATGTATGGTACTCTATTATTTTTTGAGACCAAGTGCGACCCGCGCGCTATCATTCTTGTTGAATTTGCGACCTACCATGACTTTCGCTCTCGATATACCTGGTGGCGACGTGCTTTTCCGAAATGCGACCGTCCCCGCCTGTGCGATCGACGGGTTGCCGGAAACGACGTCTGTGGACGCAGACGGGCTGGTCCGCCTAGACATCGCGCTGCGGAAGGGCCAGATCGAGGCATTGGGCACGCCGGGATCGCTCGAGACAACCGGGCTCGCCTCGGTCGATCTCGATGGGAGTATGGTACTTCCTTGCTTTGCCGACGTGCACACCCATCTCGACAAGGGCCATATCTGGCCGCGCACGCCCAATCCTGACGGCACGCGGGACAGCGCGATCTCGGCCGTCGCCGCCGACCGTTCCGAAAACTGGGGCGCCGATGACGTGCGCGCCCGGATGGACTTCTCGCTTCGCTGCGCGTTCGCCCATGGTACCGCGGCGATCCGCACGCATCTCGACTCGACGCCACCGCAGGATGCGATCTCCTGGCCGGTCTTCGAGGAAATGCGCGCCGACTGGGCCGGGCGAATTCGCCTGCAGGCGTCGGCCCTCGACATCCTGCCCGCCTACGCGGACGACGGGTTCGCAATCTCCCTCGCCGACCGGGTTAAGGAATCGGGCGGCATTCTGGGCGCGGTCCTCAACATCCAGAAGAACACTGATGCACTTCTAGACAAGGTGATCCGGCTTGCAATGGACCGCGACCTTGAGCTGGATTTCCATGTTGACGAGATGACCGACCCGAAAGCTAGATCGTTTGACGCCATTGCCGAGGCGCTAATCCGTAACAAGTATGGCCAGCCGGTCAACGTCGGCCACTGCTGCGCGCTGGCGCTGCGATCCTATGACGAGATCGACCGCGCCCTAGATCTCGCGGCAGAAGCGCAGATGCGCGTCGCAGCCCTGCCGATGTGCAACATGTATCTCCAGGACCGCTCTCGCATGTCCGCCGAAGCCAACGCCTCGCGTAGGACGCCGCGCTGGCGGGGCATCACGATCCTGCATGAGATGAAGGCGCGTGGCATTCCCGTCGCGGTTTCCAGCGACAACACCCGAGACCCGTTCTACGCATGGGGCGACCTCGACATGACAGAGGTTTTCACCCAGGCGGTACGCATCGCGCAGCTCGACCATCCCGTCGGCGATTGGCCAGCAGCGGTCGCTCGCACGCCCGCCGATACTATGGGCGCAAACGAAGTCGGCAGGCTGGCCGCGGGCGGGCCCGCTGACATGATCCTGTTTCGCGCCCGCGACTGGAGCGAGTTCCTCGCGCGGCCGCAGCGCGACCGAACGGTGATCCGCAGTGGAACAGCCATAAACGCGGTCGTGCCGGATTACCGAGAGCTGGATTGGGCGATTAGGCGGTAAGCAGAACCGGCCAAGGGTGCGGGCATAAAAACCCGGCAAACAGCTACTACCCGGTCTTGACGATCTTCAATCTCGGCACGCTCGCGAACCACTGGACTAAGAATCCATACGGCATCGAAAAAGAAATTTCCAAATAACCACGGCCTTTTCGCGGGACTTCCGGAATTCTGAGGTTTCGAGAGCGTCGAAGGGGCGAAATCAAATCGCGGTTCCTGCCCGCACGCCCGGCCAGGCCACCCAATGTTAGTATCATCATGGTCGTCCAGGAGGGGGCAAGCAGGCCCGTTGATAAATCTTAGCCTCAGGCGTTTTCTCGACGGCCGCAATTTGCGATTATTCGCCCTACGAAGAACGCATACGAACAACCAATACCCTCGGAGGAAAGATCATGCCCATCGTCAAAGTACGGGATATCGCATACGGACGCCTGCGGGCGCCCGATCTGGACGTGATGGAAGAGTTCCTGACCGAATTCGGCATGGTGCGCTCGGCGCGCACCGATGACGCGCTCTACATGCGCGGGACGGACCCGGACCACCATATCCACATCACGGAGAAGGGCGATCCTAAGTTCGTTGGTTTCGCCTATAACGCCTCGAGCGAAGAAGACCTCGAGAAGCTCTCGCTGGAAGTGCCGGGCGCCTCGGCGGTCGAGGACATCGACGAGCCCGGCGGCGGCAGGCGCGTGCGCCTGAGCGAGCCGAACGGCTATCAGATCGAGGTGGTCTGGGGCATCGAGCAGCTCGACCCCATCCCAGTGCGTTTCCAGAAGCTGAACTCTGGCCCCGAAAGTAACAATCGCGCTGGCGAACTGATGCGGATACACCAGGGCCCGTCGCGCGTGAAGCGTATCGGGCACGGCGTCATGGGCTCGCCTGATCTCGCGGGAACCGTCAAATGGTTCCGAGATACGCTCGGCTTCGTTTGCTCCGACGACGTTTATGCAGGCGAGGAGAACAACATCATCGGTTCATTCAACCGGGTCGACCAGGGCGACGAATACGTCGATCACCACGTTTTCTTCTGCATGCAGCATGGCCATGCCGGGCTAAACCACCTGTCGTTCGAGGTACACGACGTGGACGACGTCTTTACCGGCCACAACTATCTCGAAAAGCTTGGCAAGTACGAGCATATGTGGGGCATCGGCCGTCATCTGCTCGGCAGCCAGGTCTACGACTACTGGTCGGATCCGTGGGGCCGCGTGCACGAGCACTGGGCCGACAGCGACCGTCTCAATGTCGCCAATGGCGGCGAGGTCATGTCCGTCGAGGAAGGCCTGATTTCCCAGTGGGGCGAGCCCCCGCCCGAGAAATTTATCGGCCGGTTCGTAGAATAGAACCTTGAAAGGAGGCGGTCTTGACGTCCCCTTTTTTCTGGCTGGGTTTCGGGAACGAACGAATGAGTTGAGGCGTAAAGTCTTACTGGCGGCATTTCTTGGGCGCGCGGTCGCACTTGCCGACCAGGACGACGCGCAATGGGACTGGTCCATCGGCCCGGCCGCATGTTCCGACCTTGCCGCGGAAATCACCAAGATGGAATAACGGGCGACACCCAGGATTTATCGTCGGTTGCGGCAATAGACAGGTGTTACGGCTCGCTCTGGAACGCTAGACTCGCTGTGAAGTCAAGGGAGATGCAGAATGGCGATCACTGAACATCCGGTACCGTACGAATATGATGGCGATCAGTATCAGGGGATGCTCGTTTACAACGATGCCCATTCGGGCAAGCGGCCGGCCGTCTTCATGCAGCCTGACTGGCTCGGCGTGTGTTCGCACACAATCGAGATGGCGACCGATGCGCTTGGTGACGCCCATTACGTAATCCTTCTAGCCGACATGTTCGGCAAGAACTACGGCGGTATGCAGAAGACTAACGAACAGCTAGGCCCGATCGCTCGCGCTAAGCGCTCCGACATCGAGTTCATCCTCGGCTGCGGCACGACGGCAGACAAGGCTCTGACGGCGGAGGCAGAGAAGCTCGGACTGATCGACGCGTCGAACAAGGTCGCCGTTGGCTACTGCATGGGCGGCGGGTTCCTGACGGAACAGATCCGTGCCGGCGCCGACTACAAGGGTTCGGTCTTTATCCATGTCACGCTGCCGATGACCGTTGCGCCGAACCGACCATCCGACATCAAAGGTAAAGTCCTGATCGTCCACGGCAGCCGCGACATCGTGACGCCCGTCCCACAAGTGGACTCGTTCGAGACCGAGTTGACGATGGCCGGCGTCGACTGGCAGACGATGATGTTCGGCGGCGCGCCTCATGGCTTCTGCGTCCGCGACGCTGACGACAACATCCAGCGATACGACCAGCGCCTGTGCGACCAAACCTACCGCCTGATGCGGGATTTCTTCGACGAGACGCTCTAGGTCAGAGTGGCGGCGGGTCGCTATGAGACGCCCCCCGAAAATATGAACAGCATGCGCAGCGACAGGTCCCCGACCTGTCCGTTTCAGGTAGCGTTCGTATCCGTCACCATGATCGAAAACGCCCACGACAGCGCCACTTCCTCCAGCCGGTCGAAACGGCCGGCGGCGCCGCCATGGCCCGCGTCCATGTTAGTATAGAGAAGCACCTGCGTGTCGGCAGTGTTGTGGTGGCGCAGCTTCGCCGCCCACTTGGCGGGCTCCCAGTAGGTGACGCGCGGGTCCGTTAGCCCGCCGGTCGCCAGTACGTTGGGATACGCCTTGTCTTCGATATTGGTGTAGGGGCAGTAGGACGCCATGTATTTAAATGCGGTCTCGTCAGTGATCGGGTTGCCCCACTCCACCCATTCGGGCGGCGTCAGTGGCAGCGTGTCGTCGCACATGGTGTTAATCACGTCTACGAACGGCACCTCGCTAATGACGCCGGCAAACAGGTCGGGGCGCATGTTAGCGACCGCCCCCATCAACATGCCGCCGGCGCTGCGGCCCTCGGCGACAATGCGCCCCGCCGAAGTATAATCGTCCGCGATCAGGTGCTCGGCGGCGGCGATAAAATCAAGGAACGTGTTCTTCTTTTTCTCGAGCTTGCCGTCGAGATACCAGCCATAGCCACCCTCAGTGCCGCCCCGAATATGCGCGATAGCGTACACGAAGCCGCGGTCGACAAGGCTGAATTGGTTGGGTGAAAACGATGCCGGGATCGAGATACCATAGGAGCCGTAGCCGTAGAGCAGCATTGGCGCCGAGCCGTCGAGCGGCGTGTCTTTAGCATGTAGAACGGTCACAGGCACCTTTGTACCGTCATGGCTCTTAGCGAAGACTCGGCGGCAGACGTATTTTTCGGGATCGTGGCCGGACGGGATCTCCTGCTTTTTTCTCAATTTCCTGGTCCGCGCGGCCATGTCGTAGTCGTAGACGCGCGACGGTGTCGTTGGTGACGAATAGACGAAGCGCAGCGTGTCGGTCTCGAATTCGTGGCCCGGGACCAGCTGCAAATCGTAGGCTTCCTCCTCGAAGGTGATCGCGTGCTCCTCGCCGCTCTCCAGATCGCGGACGACGATACGCGGCAGCGCGTTCTCGCGCTCCAGTCGAACGAGCCAGCGGAAAAACACCAGCATTGAACGGATCAACCGCCCCTCGCAGTGCGGTATGATTTCTTGCCAGTTCTCGGGTGCCGGTTGGTCGAGCGGTGCCTCCATGATCCGGAAGTCGACCGCGCCACCGATATTAGTGAGAACGAACAGCCGATTGCCTCGATTAGAAACGTCGTAGGTCACGCCCTTATCCCGCGCAGCGATCATGCGAAGTGCCGCAGTGGGTGTAGAAGCATCGATCAGGTGGATCTCGGAGGTATCGGCGTGGTCATGTGCGCCGATCGCGATGTAGTGCCCACTCTCCATCTTGCCGAGCCCGAGATAGAACCCAGGGTCCGGATCTTCGTAGACCAGCGCGTCGTCCGCAGGATCATCGCCCATCCGGTGGCGATAGACCCGCGACGGCCGGTGATTGTCATCTAGCACGGTATAGAACAGGTATGCGCCATCGGCCGAGAACGCCATATCGCCCTGAGCGTTGGCCAGCCGGTCGGACAGAACCTCTCCCGTCTTCAGACAGCGGAACTCGACAGTGCAGTATTCCGAGCCGTTACGATCAATTGCGGTGGCGAAGAGGACATGATCTGGCGTGTGAACCGCCCCGTGGATCGCAAAAAAGCTCTCGCCCTCCGCCTCGGCGTTACCGTCGATCAGCACCTGTTCGGCAGCGGTGCTTTCGTCTCCACGCGGCCGGCGGCACAGCAGCGGATATTGCCCGCCCTCGACGAAGCGCTGGTAATATTCCCACGGCCCATCGGGCATGGGGACAGAGGAATCGTTTTCCTTAATGCGGCCCCTAAGCTCGGCCAACAGCTTTGCACGGAGACCTGCGACAGGTGCGAGCGCCGCTTCGGTCCAACCATTCTCAGCATCGAGATGCGCCCGGATTTCAGCCTGCAGAGCATCTGGTTCTCGCATGACGCGCTGCCAGTCGGGGTCGCGGAGCCAGTGATAGGGGTCGTCGATGATACGGCCGTGGCGGTCGACTGTGTAGGAGCGGCGGTCGGCGGCAGGTGCAGTAGGCAATAAATTTTCGGAGGTCATCGCATCAAGATAGGCGGCGGCGCCCGATTGTCGAGGGGCATTACCATTCGAATATCACGACTGCCCTCCGCTGCAATTGATATTGTCACCAGTGATGAAGCTCGCGTCGTCAGATGCGAGGAAGGCAACGGCGGCGGCGTGTTCCGCGGGTATGCCGCGTCGTTTGAGCGCCTGCTGGCTCCGGATGTCGGCGCTCATCTCAGCGCGATACGCATCGGCCTCCTTCTGCGGCAGGTCCTCGGCAATTACACCAGGCCGGATCGAAAGGCGCGATGTAACCCGGTCCGGGATATCCGTGCCGCCGGGCGAGACCGTGTTCACACGGATGCCGTAGCGGCCATATTCCATCGCCAGCACCTTGGTCAGCGCGAGGATACCGCCCTTACTAGATGCGTAGGGTAGGCGGTAGAGACCGCGCACCGACTGGGAGCCGATATTGACGATGGAGCCCTTCTCCTGCGCCATCATTACCGGCAAAACACTGCGGCAGCCCCAAAGGGTGGGCTTGAGCGATCGTTCGAGCTCCAGCTCGATCTCGTCGGCCTCATACAGGTGGAACGGCTTCATCCAGATCGTGCCGCCGACATTGTTTACGAGCACGTCGACCCGACCGAAGGCATCGGTCGCGGTCTTGATCATCTCCTCGGCACCTTCGTAGCTGCTTAGGTCGACCAGCGCCTTCACCGCCTTAACCCCGTTCCCTTTTAGGGAAGCTAGGGTCTCGCTAACGCCGTCGTCGACGCGGTCGACGACGACGATGCGTCCGCCCTCCTGCCCGAGGCGCTTCGCAATGGCGCGGCCGATTCCCTGGCCTGCGCCTGTAACGACGCAGACTTTATCTTTCAGGCGGCGGGCGCCGGCAGCGCGCGGATCGAGCTCGTCGGTCAACGGATAATCCTTTCAGTCAGATCGAAGTGTGGGAGACGCCCTGTTTCACGCGAAGCGGCTCGCCTGGCGCCCCGTCAAACGGAATCTCGCGGTCTAGTTCGAATGAGGCGGACCTAACCGCCTGTGCCGCGGGATCGAGCCCAGGCGGCGCTACTCCACTCTGCTGCAGTTCCTCCGCCGCCTTCATGAGCTGGCGGCGCGCCAGCGCGATGCCGCGGTCGGTCATCACGAGATTTTCGCGCGCGCGATTAGCGACATGGCCCATACTCTCCTGGATAGAGGCGTCCTGCATCGCGATGCCCTTCACGCCGCTCGACGCGGTGCCCGCCTTCTGCGCTGCGCGGTCGATCAGATAGTCGTTGTCGCGGTTCGCCACTGGGCGGAACGTGACCGGGTCCTGCTTCACGTGGAGGCTACCGCCTTCCGTCATAACCTTGATCTCGAGTGCACTCAGTGGACGGCTCGGATGATAGGAGAACGTCCAGGCGAAGCAGTTATCGTCGTCGATCGGCACCCACGCGTGACCGTGCAGCGGGTTGTCGCCATAGGGCGGCACGATCGTGTACCAGGGCATGATCCAAGGGGTGACGCGCCAGTAGAACTTGTCCTCGCCCGCGTTGCGCCGCACGCCCATGTTGAGCCCGCCGGCAGACTCCCTCACCTCGAAGCGAGGTTTGCGGTCTTTCAGGTGATAGTCCGAACCTTTTGAGCCGTGATGCAGCGGATCGCTCTTTAGCTCGCCAGTGTGCAGATGGCCGACGTGGCTGGAATCGATGCCGCCTTCAAGCGCCTGCAGGTAGTTGCACTCCTGCAACCGCTTAGTGTGATAGCGTTGGGTCTCCGGCACCGTCGTCCATTCAAAAGCTGGCTCCGGCGGGCGCTCCTCGGGCGGGCCCATATAGGCCCAGACGATGCCACCGCGCTCGACGCAAGGGTAGGAGGTCAGCCTAGCTTCCTGCTTGATGACACTGTTTTCCGGCTCGGACGGGATATCAACGCAGTTGCCTTCGACGTCAAACTTCCAGCCGTGATAGGGGCACCGCAGGCCGCAATCCTCATTGCGGCCAAACCACAGAGAGACGCGCCGGTGGGCGCAGAATTCCTCGATCAGCCCGATGCGGCCCTCGGTGTCGCGGAACGCGATCAGTTTCTCGGACAGAAGCGTGACACGCACAGGCGTTCCGTCGGGCTCTGCGACCTCGTGCGACAGCAGGAACGGAATCCAGTAGCGTCGGAACAACGCACCCATCGGCGTTCCCAGCCCGGTCTGCGTGACCAGCCTGTTCCTGTCGTCGTTCAGCACGGAAGTCTCTCCCCTCTCGCGGCATCGTTCTTATTCACCGCCATAATAGCGCGCCCGGCCCGGGACGCTATGGCATCCGGGCGCGGCCGTTCCCTTCGCCGCAAGCGGAAACGGTGAAGGCGAGAGGACTGTTCTCGAACCCGGATCCGCACGCAGGGTCGGCGGACGACGGCAAAGGAATGGGGCGGCAAAGGAAAATGGTGGGCCCGGAGGGACTCGAACCCCCGACAACTCCGTTATGAGCGGAGCGTTCTAACCAGCTGAACTACAGGCCCACCGTGGGCCGCAAGCTGCCACCGCGTGAGCACGCACGCAAGCCGATTAAGCCGTGCGCGGCTCTTCGTCCGGCCGGGGCCTAGAGATCGAGGCCGAGCGCCTCGAGCAGGACCGCATCTATGCCGCCGGGCGGCAGGCCGTTCTGCTGGCGGAACCGATGAATGGCGGCATTCGTTCTCGATCCGATAAGCCCGTCGGCGGCCCCGACCTCGGGATAGCCGAACTCCTGCAAGGCCCGCTGTACCGCAACCACGGTCTCGACATCCGGCTCCGGCGCGGCGCCGGATGCCGCGTCGTCGCCCAGGATACGTTCGACCTTCTGCAGCCACTCGCGCCGGTCCGCCATGCCGTTCGTCCCGCCGTTGATCCGTTTCGTGACGGCGACGAAACCGCCCGGCTCGCAGAGGGGATTGAGATCCTTCCAGCGCCAGAAGGCGCACGCGACATGCAGGGCATGCTCGGGCGACGCGGCAAGATCCGGCTCGTTCACGAGATCGAGCCCGGCGACGGTGACCTGCCCCCACGTTTAGTACCAGCGGTTAGTTTAGACTGTTTGTTGATCGGCGAGTAGCCCGCAGCCTCCCGGCAGCGGAGGGCGGATCGCCGCGGTGAGGCACGATGGTCTGCGGTGCGGGCGACCTGTAGCCCAGCGAACTATGCGGCCTGATGGTGTTGTAATGCCTGCGCCATTGTTCGATCAGCACCTTTGCCTCCGTTATTGAGTAGAAGATCTCCCCGTTCAGCAGCTCGTCTCTGAGCTTGCCGTTGAATGACTCGTTGTAGCCATTCTCCCAGGGTGATCCGGGTTCGATGTACAACGTCTTCACGCCCACCCTTGGCAAACAGTCACGCACCGCCTTCGCCGTGAACTCGCTGCCGTTGTCGGACCGGATATGGTCAGGCGCTCCGCGCTGCGTGAACAGGTCGGTCAGCACATGCAGGACGTCGCCCGACCGGATATGCCGGTCCACCTCGATGGCAAGGCATTCACGTGTGTACTCGTCGATCACGGTCAGCATCCGGAACGCCCGGCCGTCATGGGTACGCCCTTGTACGAAGTCATAGGCCCATACATGGTTCCGCCAGCTCGGCCTCAGACGAATGCACGATCCGTCATTCAGCCACAGACGGCCCCGCTTCGGTTGTTTCAATGGTACCTTCAGCCCCTCGCGCCGCCAGATGCGGCCCACACGCTTGTGGTTCACGTGCCAGCCTTCCGCGTGCAGCAGCGCCGTCACCCGACGGTAGCCGTACCGGCCGTATTGACCCGCCAGGCGGACGATCGCCGCCGTCAGCGCATCCTCGTCATCACGCGTCACCGGCTCATAGCGCTGCGACGTCCGCGATTGCCCCAGGACGCGGCAGGCGCGCCGCTCCGATACCGGGTACTTCTCCCGCACGTGTTGCACGCACCGTCTCCGGCGCTCGGGGCTTACCAGTTTCCCTCCGCAGCCTCTTTCAATATCTGCTTGTCCAGCGTCAGCTCGGCGACCGCGCGCTTCAACCGGGCGTTCTCGGCCTCGAGGTCCTTCAGGCGACGGGCCTGACCGACCTTCAGTCCGCCATATTACTTGCGCCAGCGGTAGTAACTCTGCTCCGACACGCCTATCCACCGGCACACTTCTCCGACGGTTCGGCCTTGTGCCAGTAGCACATCGGCTTCCCTCAGATGGTTGATTATCTGTTCAACCGTAAAACGCTTCCTCGGCATCTCTGCTCCCTTCAAGATGGATCCAGATGCCAATTCTCTAACTCAGCAAATGGACCCGGTTAAGGGGGGGCAGGTCAGTACAGCTCCGGAAACTTCGCCCGCAGCGTCGCCTTCAGTTCCGGGCTCGCCTCGGCCACGGTCGGGAAATCGTCCTTCCAGCCATAGGGGCGGCAGGCATCGACGACGGCTCGGTTGTTCTGCCACGGCGGCTGGCGGAGCATCGGGTCGAGGGGCGTCGACCAGGCGCGCTTGATGTACTGGATGTCCTCCGGCGGGTCGCAGCGCGTCGACATCGCCCAGGTCACGTCGAACAGGTTCGACGGATCGATATCCTCGTCCACCACGACGACCCAGCGACCGGCGTAGTTGCCCGCGTGGCAGGTCGCGGCCAGCATGCCGGCCTGGCTCGCGTGGCCGGGATAGAGCTGCTTGATGGAAATCACGTTGAACAGCCGGCCTGCGCCGGACTCGTGGCACCAGACGCCCTGGACGCCCGGAAGCCCCGCCTTCTCGCACTCGTCCCAGATCATCGCGGATTTCACGGTGGCGCGCGCGAAGGTGAAGTTTTCCGGCGGGCGCGACGGGATGGCGAGCGTGAGCACCGGGTTGTTGCGCCAGTAGACGCGCCGGATCTTCACGATCGGCAGCATCGAGGATTCCGACGCGTAGTAGCCCATGAACTCGCCGAACGGGCCCTCCTCGCGCTCCTCGCCCGGGATGATCTCGCCTTCGAGCACGATTTCCGAATAGGCGGGCATCGGCAGGCCGTGCAGCTCCGACGGGATGACCTCGATGGGCCGGCCGCGCTGGCCGCCGGCATAGGCGAACTCGTCGAGCTCGTAGTCGACCTCCTGGTGGGCGACGAGGAACAGGTTCGGGTCGTGGCCGCAGGAGATCAGCACCGGGCACGGCTCGCCCTTCGCGAAATATTTCTCGCTGATCAGCCGTCCGTGCTTGCCGGGCGACATCCAGAGCGCGGCGGTGTTGCGATCGTGCACCATCACGCGGTAGGTGCCGACATTGACCCAGCCCGAGTCCGGATCGCGCATCACCACCAGATCGTCGGTGCCGATGTAGCGGCCGCCGTCGAGCTCGTGGACGAACGGCGCGGGGAATTTCAGCAAATCGACCTCGTCGTCGCGGTCGACGTTCTCCAGGATCGGGCCGGTCGGGACCTCGACCGGCGGCATGAGTTCGAATTCCTGCTTGGCGCGCTGGCGGTACGCGCGCACCAGGTCCATCTCGTTTTCGGGATCGGGCAGGCCGAGCACGACGGCGAGGCGTTTGTAGGCGTTCGCCGCGCCCGACATGATGCGGAAGCCTTCCGGGTAGCCGGGGATGTTGTCGAACAGCAGCGCCTTCGCGCGCCCGGGATTCTCGGCCGCCACCGTCTCCGACAGCGCGCCGATCTCGAGGTTCCAGTCGGCGCCGTCGACGCGCGCAAGCTCGCCCATCTCGTCGAACCGCTCGATCAGCTCGCGCAGGTCGAGATAGCCCTCGTTCTTGAGATTGGACGGCGTGTCCGCCGGCTGGTCGGCCATCTTTGTGCTCCCATATGTCCCGAATTGTTCGTTGCGACGGTTATAGCGCGTTCGGCGCACAGCGAAACAGGAGCGAAACGCCGCCTCGGATTCCGTGTGACCGCGCAGGCCGGCGCGTGTTAGCCTTTGGCGCATCGGAGCGTCGAGAGGAGCACGGGATCATGGCGACGAAGACGAAATCGGCCGCAAAGACGGCGACCTCGAAGAAGACTGTGACGAAGAAACCCGCCGCCAAGAAGGCGGTGGCGAAGAAGACCGTGACGAAGAAAGTGGCGGCAAAACCCGCCGCGAAGACGGCGAAGCCACGCACGAAGAAATTCGACCTGGTGATCGACAGCGCCAAGGGCGCGAAGTGGACCACCGAGCCGCACCGCCCGCAATTCGAATACCGCCACTTCGGCGTCGAGGAAGCGACCAAGCGCAAGTACGGCTCGCACGTCATCCGCGTCGCCAAGGGCGCGAAGCCGCCGGTGCGCCATCACGTGCACCCGGACTGCGAGTTCCTCCTGGTGATGATCCTGAAGGGCTGGGTGAAGTTCTGGTACGACGGCGTCGGCGAGAAGAAGCTGTCGGTCGGCGACGTGCACCTGCTGCCCGCGGGCATCAAGCACGCGGTCACCGGCTGGTCGAAGGATCTCGAGATGCTCGAGACCACGCATCCGGCCGACTACGACTCGATCGTGCTGACCGACGCGCAGATCGCGCGGCTGGGGCAGTAACGGGCGGGTTGTAAAATCGTCCCTTACTCAGGGACGAGCGGCGTCTTGAGTTCCATGTCCTCGACGATGATGCCGGCGGGGCGCTGGCCGGGTTTCAGCCCGACATAGCGCTCGAGCACAGCTTCGGGCAGCGGGCGGCCGCCGTCGGGGGTCGCCAGCCACAGGCGCAGCAGGTGGCGCTTGCGCTCGGGCTCCGGCCAGTCGTCGTAGCGCGTGCGGCCATGCACGATGACGTGGTTGTGCAGGAACTGGATGTCGCCGCGGCGGAAGCCGGTCTCGTGCTTCAGCTCGTCGGCGAGGATGTCCATCGTGTCGAGCGCCTCGACCTGGCGGTCGGTGAAGCGCGGCAGCTCCGCGAAGCGCTGGGTCGAGCGGATGTAGTAATTGTGCCAGCTGCACGAGAACCAGCCCCGCTCGAAGCAGAACACCGGCAGCTCGAACCACGGATCCTTGCCCGGCGGGATCTCGTTGCGGCGGTCGCGGTACCACGGCTTCGTCAGCTCCTCGACGAGGTCGGGCCGGCGGCGCAGCATCTCGTTGTGGATGGCGACCGAGCTCGCGATCGACGACAACCCGCCCGCCTTCGCCGTCTGCAGGCACAGCAGCCCGACGACGTCGCACGAATCCGAGTGATAGTTGAGATAGGCGCTGGTGTGATAGGCGCGCGTCGACGGCGCGCTGCGATCCTCGCCGAGAAGGTCGTAGACGTGGCCCAGCAGGTGGCCGTGATGGTTCTGCGAGACCGCCTCGCCCATGCGCAGCCCGATCGCCCAATAGGCGGCGGCGGCTTCCGCGATGTCGTAGCGCTCGAGCGGCACGCCCCGGATCAGCGCGATGCCGCGGCCCTGCAGGACCTGCTCGCGCGCGGCCCCGAGCGTCGCCTCCAGCGCCGGCAGCGGGAAGTCTTCTTCCGCGATGTCCTTGATGTCGAGCCCGCGCGCCTTGACCGACGCGACGCCCGCGTCGAGCTCGGCGATCTCGGTGTCGGTCAGCTCGTAGATCCACGACGGGTCGGCCGCGAGTTCGTCGCCGGTCCAGCCGGCCGGGTCGACGACCTCGCGCATCGGCTCGGCGGGGACGTGCGCCGCCATGACGGCCCTACCCCGCGCCTCAGGCAGCCACGGGCGCGGCGACGCCCTCGATCTGGACGCGGTAGCCGGAGCGCGGCTGCGGCAGGTAGTCGGCGATGGCGCGGTGCTGGACGCAGCGGTTGTCCCAGAACGCGATCGAATGCGGCTCCCAGCGGAAGCGCGTCGTCCATTCGGGCCGGATGCAGTGCTGTAACAGGAACGACAGGATGCCGTCGCTCTCCTCCCGCGGCACGCCGTTGAGACGCGTCGTGAAACCGTGATTGACGAACAGCAGCTTGCGGCCGCTTTCCGGGTGGCGGACGATAACGGGATGGTCCGCCTCGGGCGAACCAGGGCCGAAGTGCTGCACGCCTTCGTGATGCGCGGTCATGCCGTCGAGATAGGCCTTCATCCGGTCCGACAGCGCCTCGTAGGCGGCGTACATGTCGGCGAAACCGGTATCGCCGCCGCCGTTCTGCGGGATCGTGTGCAGGTACAGGATCGACGCCATCGGCGGCATCGGCGCGCAGGACTGGTCGGTGTGCCACACGTTGCCGGAGACGCGCGGCGTCGCGCCGTCGGCGTGGAACTTGCGGACGCGCGGATCGTCGGTGACCTGGCTGTTGGTCTTCGGCCCGACATGCTGGCCGATCGAGCCGAAATACTCGGCAAGCCGCGCATGGTCGTCGAACGAGATCTGCTGGTCGCGGAAGAACAGCACGCCGTACTGCGTGAACGCCCGCTTGAGCTCCGCCAGCGTCGCGTCGTCGAGCGGCCGCGTCAGGTCGATATTGCCGACCACCGCGCCGAACGACGGGTTCCACTGGGTGATGTCGAGCACGTCATAGCCGCGCGCCGCGGCCACCGATCCGTCCATTTGCATTTCCTCCGTCCGCCCCATTCCGGTCGCGGGGCCGTCAGGAGCCGAAAATACGCCTGTCCGGCGGGAAATTCAAAGGACGGTTGGGAGGGGCGTATGCGACCGATACGCACCAATATTCCGTAGGGGCGGGTCTAAGACCCGCCCGTTTCACGCACCGACCGATGCGGGCGGGTCCCCCGGGTCCGGCGAAGGCCGGCCCAAGCGCAAGCTCAGACCCGCCCCTACGAAACAATTTTCAATCCGCCCGCCGCCAGCGCACCCAGCCCCTGACCACGTGGCCGTCGGCCCAGACGCGCTCCCAGTGGAGGATCAGCGTGCCGTCGCCCGGCATCTCGAGGCCGCGCACCTGCGTGCCGCCGACCCAGCCGGGGTTGATCGAATGCTCGACCGTGGTTGTCAGCACCGAGTTCTCGATCGCGTAGCGCCCGCCGTAGGACAGATAGGTGTCGAACGCGCGCAGCTTGTCGGCGTCCGGCGCATCCGCATGCCACGCCGGATCGCCCGCCATCGCGGGCCGCCCGCCCCAGCACACGACGCCCGACATCCAGCCGTCCGGCGACAGGATCATGTACCCCTGGGGATCGTCGCCGTAGCGTTCGCGGCCCAGCGCCTCGTCCTCGGCGCTGTCGGTGCCGCGGTCGACCATCACCCACGTGCCGTGGATCTGTTCGGCGGTGATCTCCGCCCCGGTGTCGTTCGGCGTCATGGGTCCCTCCCGTTTCGTTTCGCGGGAGTGTCGGGCGAACGCGCGCGGCGGGCAAGGGGGCGCGTCCGGTGGGCGGAAGGGCGAATAGGGATAGAGTTTTCAACTCTTGCGGGAAATCGAATTCCGCGCAAAGCCGGAGGCACTCATAGTGGGCGACTCTCAAACAGCTAAGGTCCCGGACTCGGAACAGGCCGTAACCGATATTCGTTCGCAACAGTTTGTCATCTTCGGTGTTGCCTTCTCGGCGATCGTCGGCAATGCGATGACCAGCGGT
Source organism: Alphaproteobacteria bacterium (assembly GCA_038131485.1). GTDB lineage: Bacteria > Pseudomonadota > Alphaproteobacteria > MPNO01 > UBA830 > JAYQUR01. Next base: position 849,381 of record JAYPPO010000002.1, on the reverse strand, counting down.
GGGTACGATTTTTGGGATACGGTCGTGGGGCTTATCCTCGGCGCGGTGCTCTTGATGACCTGCCCCCACGTTTAGTACCAGCGGTTAGTTTAGACTGTTTGTTGATCGGCGAGTAGCGCGCAGCCTCCCGGCAGCGGAGGGCGGATCGCCGCGGTGAGGCACGATGGTCTGCGGTGCGGGCGACCTGTAGCCCAGCGAACTATGCGGCCTGATGGTGTTGTAATGCCTGCGCCATTGTTCGATCAGCACCTTTGCCTCCGTTATTGAGTAGAAGATCTCCCCGTTCAGCAGCTCGTCTCTGAGCTTGCCGTTGAATGACTCGTTGTAGCCATTCTCCCAGGGTGATCCGGGTTCGATGTACAACGTCTTCACGCCCACCCTTGGCAAACAGTCACGCACCGCCTTCGCCGTGAACTCGCTGCCGTTGTCGGACCGGATATGGTCAGGCGCTCCGCGCTGCGTGAACAGGTCGGTCAGCACATGCAGGACGTCGCCCGACCGGATATGCCGGTCCACCTCGATGGCAAGGCATTCACGTGTGTACTCGTCGATCACGGTCAGCATCCGGAACGCCCGGCCGTCATGGGTACGCCCTTGTACGAAGTCATAGGCCCATACATGGTTCCGCCAGCTCGGCCTCAGACGAATGCACGATCCGTCATTCAGCCACAGACGGCCCCGCTTCGGTTGTTTCAATGGTACCTTCAGCCCCTCGCGCCGCCAGATGCGGCCCACACGCTTGTGGTTCACGTGCCAGCCTTCCGCGTGCAGCAGCGCCGTCACCCGACGGTAGCCGTACCGGCCGTATTGACCCGCCAGGCGGACGATCGCCGCCGTCAGCGCATCCTCGTCATCACGGATGATCGGCTGGTATCGCTGCGACGCCCGCGATTGCCCCAGGACGCGGCAGGCGCGCCGCTCCGGGATGCAATGCTTCCGCATCACATGCTGCACGCATCGTCTCCGGCGCTCGGGGCTTACCAGTTTCCCTCCGCAGCCTCTTTCAATATCTGCTTGTCCAGCGTCAGCTCGGCGACCGCGCGCTTCAACCGGGCGTTCTCGGCCTCGAGGTCCTTCAGGCGACGGGCCTGACCGACCTTCAGTCCGCCATATTACTTGCGCCAGCGGTAGTAACTCTGCTCCGACACGCCTATCCGCCGGCACACTTCTCCGACGGTTCGGCCTTGTGCCAGTAGCACATCGGCTTCCCTCAGATGGTTGATTATCTGTTCAACCGTAAAACGCTTCCTCGGCATCTCTGCTCCCTTCAAGATGGATCCAGATGCCAATTCTCTAACTCAGCAAATGGACCCGGTTAAGGGGGGGCAGGTCACCGGGATGACAATCGCGGTATCTAAGTGTCGAGGAACGACCGCAGCATCCGGCTCCGGCTCGGGTGCTTCAGCTTCCGGAGCGCCTTCGCCTCGATCTGGCGGATGCGTTCGCGGGTGACCGAGAACTGCTGGCCGACCTCTTCGAGGGTGTGGTCGGTGTTCATGCCGATGCCGAAGCGCATGCGCAGCACGCGCTCCTCGCGCGGCGTCAGGCTGGCGAGCACGCGCGTCGTGGTCTCGCGCAGGTTGCCCTGGATCGCCGCGTCGAGCGGCTGGACGGCGTTCTTGTCCTCGATGAAGTCGCCGAGGTGGCTGTCCTCCTCGTCGCCGATCGGCGTCTCGAGGCTGATCGGCTCCTTCGCGATCTTGAGGACCTTGCGCACCTTCTCGAGCGGCATGCCGAGGCGCTCGGCGAGTTCCTCGGGCGTCGGCTCGCGGCCGATCTCGTGGAGGATCTGGCGGCTGGTGCGCACCAGCTTGTTGATCGTCTCGATCATGTGCACCGGGATGCGGATGGTGCGCGCCTGGTCGGCGATCGAGCGCGTGATCGCCTGGCGGATCCACCACGTGGCGTAGGTCGAGAACTTGTAGCCGCGGCGGTACTCGAACTTGTCGACCGCCTTCATCAGGCCGATGTTGCCTTCCTGGATGAGGTCGAGGAACTGCAGGCCGCGGTTGGTGTATTTCTTGGCGATCGAGATCACGAGGCGCAGGTTGGCCTCGACCATCTCCTTCTTGGCGCGGGACGCCTCGCGCTCGCCGCGCTGCACCTCGTTGACGAGGCGGCGGAACTCGTCCACCGGCATCTCGACCTCGGTCGACAGCGCCGCGATCTGGTCGCGGATGTCCTTGATGTCGTCGCGGTAGCGCTGGACGAACGGCTTCCAGCCCTTGCCGGAAAGGCGCGAGATGCGGTTCAGCCACTTGGGGTCGGTCTCGTTGCCGAGATATTCCTCGAGGAACGCCTCACGGCCGATCTTCGACTTGGTGGCCATGCGCAGCAGCCGGCCTTCGAGCGACAGCAGCGTCTTGTTGTAGGTGTAGAGCTCCTGGACGAGCTGCTCGATGCGGAAGTTGTTCATCCGCACCGTCTTCACGTGGGTGACGAGCTCCTTCGTCGACTTCTCGAGGTTCTTCTCGGAGACCGCGCCGAACGAGCCCTTGCCGATGGCGGCGCCGGCGCGCTTCTCGCGCAGCTTGGCGACCTGCGGCCAGGTCTTGGCGATCTTGTCGAACGTCTTGAGGACCTGCGGGGTGAGGCTCTCCTCCATCACCGACAGCGAGACGTTCGCCGCCTCGTCGTCGTCCTCGTCCTCGTCGTCGTCGGTATCGGCGTCCTGCGCCTTGTCGTCGTTGGCGGCGGTCTGGGCGCCGTTGGCGCCGTTCGCCCCGTTCTGGGCATTGTTGTTCTTCGGCGGGTTTTCGCCGCCATAGGCCGCGTCGAGGTCGATCACGTCGCGCAGCAGCATGTCCTGCTGCTTCAGCGCCTCGCGCCACGACAGCATGGCGCGGAAGGTCAGCGGGCTTTCGCAGATCGCGGCGATCATCTTCTCGCGGCCGGCCTCGATGCGCTTGGCGATGGCGATTTCGCCCTCGCGCGACAGCAGCTCGACCGAGCCCATCTCGCGCAGGTACATGCGGACCGGGTCGTCGGTGCGGCCGAGATCCTCGGAGCCGGACGAATCGCCGGCCGTGGCCTTGCCTTCGGACTTGGCGTCGTCGCCGTCGGAATCGTCGGCGTCGTCCTCGCTCTCGACGACGTTGATGCCGAGCTCGGAGAGCTGGGTCATCGTGTCCTCGATCTGCTCGGAGCTCACGTCGTCTGGCGGCAGCGCCTTGTTCAGATCGTCATAGGTGACGTAGCCGCGCTCCTTGCCGGCCTCGATCAGCTTCTTGACCGAGGCGTCGACGGAGTCGATGACCGGCGCGTCCGTGCTATCTTCAGCCGCCTGTTTCGCCTCGGGCTCTTTTCTGATTTTCGTCGCCATCGGATATCCGGTCCCATGTGTTTCCGCAGCCGGCCCGTTCGCACTTAGATGCACCGTGCACCGCCGGGCGCTGTTTTTACCTGGCCGCTGCGCCGCTCCCCCCGAGCGGCCGCCGGCCGTTCAATCTTCAGTCCGCCCCCACGGCGGCATCGCCGGCGCCGTCACGGTGCCGGGCGTCAAGCTTCAGCTTCTCGAAACGTTCCCAATTCTCTTCGGTCGGGTCGTTCACGTACACGTGCCTAGCTTCCTCCAGTTCCGCCTTGCGGCGGGGCTCGAGATGCCGAGACAGCACCTCAAGGAATCCCGAGCGGGCGTCTTCCTCGCGCGCATCCGGCCTCGCGAAACGCGCATGCACGTAAACATCCGACCCCAGAAGGGTTTTGAGCGCATCAGCGCTTCCGCCTTGTTCTAAGGTCGTCTTCAAGCCTTCAGAGTCAAGGCCAGGCACGTCGGCACAGAGCTTTAAGATTTCCTGCCGAAGGTTGTCAAGTTTTGGGTCGGAAAAGTTAACCATTGCTAGATGCTCGGCGAACATGTCGAGAATTTCCGAATGGTTAACCGCGACCGCCAACAGCACCTGTTCAAGGCGCCGGCGAAGTACGGCTGGCCCCCTGCGAGCTCGCAGTGCGGACGGCTGCGGCCGCTCGGGCCGACCGCGTAAGACGCGGTTTCCGGGCACTCCGGCCGTCGTGCTGTGTGCGAACGCGCGTTTGGGCCGTGTGGCGTCTGCCAGCGCGCGCAGCCGGTCGCGGAAGGCGGCGCGGTAGCGGAACTGCACGCCGCGGTCCTCGATCGAGAGCGCGCGGCCGTCGAGGCGTTTTTCTAGTCCGGCAAGGCGTTCTGGCGTATCGAAATTGTGGCCTTCGGTTTCCAGCGTCCAAATGACGGCGTCTAGCGCCGCGGCTCGGCCGATTAGCTCTTCCATTGCCTGCATCCCCTGGACCGAAACTAGGCTGTCCGGGTCCTCGCCCGGCGGAAGGGTGACGAAGCGCAGCGATTTCGACGGCTTCAGCAACGGCAGCGCGCGTTCCGCTGCGCGACCCGCTGCCCTGAGGCCCGGGGCGTCTCCATCGAAACACAGCACCGGCTCGGGCGCGAGCTTCCACAGCGTCCGGAGGTGGCTCTCGGTTAGTGCAGTGCCGAGCGGCGCAACCGCCTCCCGCAGGCCGGCTTGCGATAGCGCAATCACGTCCATGTAGCCCTCAACGACGACCACGCGTTCTTTGTCGAGCGCCGCACGCCGCGCCGCCGATAGGCCGTAGAGCGTCGCACGCTTGTCGAACAGCGGCGTGTCGGGAGAGTTAAGATATTTTGGCTCGCCGTCGCCCATCGTTCGCCCGCCGAACGCGATCACGCGGCTACGCACGTCGAGGATCGGGAAGATTACCCGGTCGCGGAAGAAGTCGTAGTTCGATCTCCCGTCATCAGGCCTGCGAATTAGCCCGGCCTCGAGCAGTAACGCCTCTGGCATCTCATCCGAGAGGATCGCGGTCTTCAGCGAATTGCCCACCGGCGCGAAACCCAGTCGGAAGCGCCGGATCGTCTCGTTGGTCAGGCCGCGGCCTTTGAGATATTCCAGCGCGCGCCTGCCGTTTGGCCCGTGCAGAGTGCGCTCGTAGAACGCGCAGGCAGCTTCCGTGGCACCGAGCAATCCAGCCCGGCGCTCGGCCTTGCGGCGGTCCTCGAACGTCGCCGTTGGCACCTCCAGCCCCGCCTCCGCCGCCAGCCTCTCGACTGCCTCAAGAAACGGCACGCCGTCCTTCTGAATGAGGTACCCAAACACATCCCCATGCGCCCCGCATCCGAAGCAATGGTAAAAATTTTTCTCGTTATTAACGGTAAAGGACGGGGTCTTTTCAGCATGGAACGGGCACAGGCCGGAGTATTCGCGACCTTTCCTGACGAGCTTCACCGTGCGTCCGATCACGTCGGACAACGTAACTCGAGTGCGGATCTCGTCGAGGAACTGGGGCGGAAAGGCCATGGTAGTCAGCTACCCCTCGCCGGCATCGCGGACCGGGCGATGTCGTTTCAAAAGCGCCAAGATTTCGGCAGCCCCCCATCCGTGCAGCAGGGTTTTATTAGACCATAATCCTTACTTAGCCGCCAGCTGCGCCTTTAGGGTTGCGGAGGCGTGGCCGAAATCCATCTGGCCCGCGTATTTTTCGCGAAGCGCGCTCATCGCCTTGCCCATGTCCTTAATAGACGATGCTCCGGTGTCAGAGATGACTTCCAAGATGGCAGCTTCGACCTCGGCGTTGTCGAGCTGACGAGGCATGAAGCTCTCGATAACCTCGATTTCCAACCGTTCCTGGTCAGCGAGTTCATTGCGGCCGCCTTGCGTGTAAAGCTCGATCGATTCATGGCGCTGGCGCACCATCGTCTGGAGCACCTGCAGGATCTCGGTGTCGCTAATACCGTCATCTATGCCCTTCGCGCGCGCCGCGATGTCACGGTCCTTAATCGCAGTTAGTATCAAGCGCAGCGTGGAAACGGCTACCTGCTCTTTAGCCTTCATCGACGTCTTGAGGGCCTCGTTGAGCCGGGTTCTCATCATGCAAAGCGTTCCGCCTGTTCGAAAGCGGCGGACGTTAGCGCATTCGGCCAGGAGGCGCAAACCTATTCTCGTACATTAACTAATTGATATATATTGCTATTTAATTATTTCACGAGGTTGACGAGTCTCTCCCGATCCCTTATCAAAGTTTGGCTCGGACTCGACGCGACACGTTCCGTCGCTGCGCAGCCGCCGACCAGATCGCTCCTCCGGAAATCCTTTTCATGGCCGATATATCGACAGCCGACACGCTGACACCGCCGGAAGGCGCGACGGCAGCAGTCGTTCTGTCGTCGGGAGAAATCGTCTGGGGCCGTGGCATCGGCGCGACCGGCACCACCGTGGGCGAGGTGTGCTTCAACACATCGATTACTGGTTACCAGGAAATCATGACAGACCCGTCTTATGCGGGCCAGATTATCACCTTCACCTTCCCGCATGTCGGCAATGTGGGCGCGAATCCGGAAGACATCGAGACGACGACGCCTGCCTCGCGCGGCCTCATCCTGCGGGCAGACATTTCGCACCCTTCGAGCTGGCGTGCGACCCATCACCTGGACGACTGGCTCAAGAGCCACGATTTGATCGGGCTTACCGGCGTCGATACGCGTCGCCTCACGCGGTTGATTCGCAACGCGGGGGCGCCCACCGGCGCGATGTGCCATTCTAAGGATGGCCGTTTCGACCTCGGGGCGCTCAGGAAGACCGCGGCCGACTGGCCTGGTCTGGAGGGCATGGATCTCGCTAAGGAGGTTACCTGCCGGCAGACCTACCGTTGGAACGAGACGCTATGGCGACTGCACGACGGCTACGGCACGCTCGGCGAAACGGACGCGCGTTTCAACGTCGTCGCTATCGATTTTGGCGCGAAGCGCAACATCCTTCGCTCGCTCGCCTCCGCCGGCTGCCGGGTCATCGTGGTGCCGGCGACCGCGTCTGCCGAAGATGTGCTGCGGCACAAGCCCGACGGCATCTTCTTATCTAATGGTCCTGGCGATCCGGCGGCGACTGGCGTCTATGCCGTCCCCGTCATCAGGCAACTCATGAAACTTGGCATGCCGATGTTCGGCATCTGCCTTGGCCACCAGATCCTGTCACTTGCCCTCGGCGCGAGCACGAAGAAGATGCATCTCGGCCATCGCGGCGCCAACCACCCTGTGAAGGACCTCGCCACCGGCAAGGTTGAGATCACCAGCCAGAACCACGGCTTCGTCGTCGACGAAGCGACGCTGCCGTCGAACGCAGAGGTTAGCCACGTCTCGCTGTTCGACGGCAGCGTCGAAGGCATCCGCGTCACTGACGCACGGATCTTTTCCGTCCAGTATCACCCGGAAGCGAGCCCCGGCCCCAAGGACAGCCACTATCTGTTCGGAAGGTTCGTGGAGATGATGGAAAATGAGGGAATTCGGGCGTAGTACGCCCGGCTGCAGTTGCTTGAGGCTGCATCTGTCTTCCCGAATTTGTCGAGACCACGACGCCGTCCTTGCGACGGGCCCCTCTCGGACAAAATAAGAGCTTCGCTCCGCAAATTTGGTATCTGCCAACACCCAACGGAAAACGTAAGATTTAATAAGGGTAGCGTCTCGCCTACCCAACTCCTTAGACGCAATATCGCTATGTCACATGAGACCTAGCCGGAATTTCTCTCTGAGAGAGATGGTAGCACCAGGTCGGCGCCCTTTTTTATATCGCTATGCAGCAACGTATCCCAATTACAGCCAACCTGAAACCGAATTGCACGACCTCACCGAGCTCCGTATCCGCTGTCTCGATCGAATATTCTTAAGGAATTCAGGCGGTCGTCTTCAAGGGGTTAGGGAAACATCGACATGGCAGGCTCCTGTTATTGCTGAGCCAATACTGCGTTGAACCTACCCACACTCCAGTCTCCGATTTCTCTGTGCAAAACCCTTTCTAATTCCGAAATATGGATAACTTTTAGGCTTCTAGGTCCACGTAAGCCACCGCACTTAACCGAGGGTGTAAAATTTTTTGACGGCTTCGCGAGTTTTTCCAACGCTGCCTGCCACCACTCCAATGGGTCAGGCTGTCCAGGGTCAGTTTCCGCAGTTAATGCGCTACCCCGCCATTAGTTCCGGCAGCCAGGTCACCGCTTCGGGAACCAGCACGAGGAACAGCAGGATGCCGATCTCGAGTAGCACGAACGGCGTGACCGCAGCATAGATGTGCTTCATCGTGATGCTCGGGGGAGCCACCCCGCGCATTACGAAAAGCAACATTCCGAACGGCGGCGTCGTCTGGCCGATCTCGAGCGCCAACAGCATCAGGACACCAAACCATATGAGGTCGATCTTGATGACCTCAGCGATCGGGATGAAAAACGGCAACGTGATCAGCATGATCGACACCGGGTCCATGAAGCAGCCCATTACCAGCATCAGGATCATCATCCCCAAGATCAGGCTGAGCGGGGTCGGATCGATCTCGCGCATTAGCGATAGCAGGCCGGTGGTTGCGCCGGAAAACGACAGGATCTGCGAAAAGGTCAGCGACGCGGCGATGATGAAGTAGATCATCACCGTAAGCTTTCCGGTCTCCACCATCGCGCGCCATAGGCCTTTCCAGGTCAGCCCGCGGTAGCAGGCAGCGGCGGCGACCGCGCCGAGAGCACCGAGCGAGGCGGATTCGGTCGGCGTCGCGACACCGACCAAGATCGAGCCCACGACGACTCCAAATAGACTGAGAAGCGGCACGACGTAGATCAGCGTTGGGCGAATGCGCTCCCACACCGTCGTCGGAGGCATATCATATGCTGGCGCCAGCGTCGGGTTTAGCTTGCACCGGATCATCACGTAGGAGAAATGGACGACCGCCATGATGACGCCAGGGATCGCCCCGGCGATCAGGATGCCGGCGATCGAAATGCCCGATAGGCTGCCTAGCAGTACCGCGAGCGACGACGGCGGAATCAGCATCGCGATGCCGCCGGTTCCTAGGATAGGCCCCATCGCCATCGAGCGGTGATAGCCGCGCTTCTGCATCTCAGGCATCAGCGTGGTGCCAAGGAGCGCTGTATTCGCCATCGACGAACCGGAAAGAGTGGAGAACACCGTGCCGCCGGCAACAGCGACAAGCGAGAGGCGACCCGGCACCTTGGCGATCAACTTGTCGACGGCGTCGATGGCGCGGAACGCGACCCCGGTATGGAACAGGATCTCGCCCATCAGGATGAACATCGCCACCGGGGCGAGCGCGAACCGCACCAGCCCCTCGACCATGTTGCGTTCGAGCTGGATCAGCCCGGCCTCGCCACCGAGAAAGGTAATCGCGCCGATCACGTTGGCGCCGAAGAAGGCGATAGCGACGGGAACGCCCAGAAACATCGGGATCATGACCATCCCGAGAAGGAATATGAGGGCCCAGTACCATTCCATGGCTCAGAACACCTCGTTGGTTTCGGAGGGGACCTCGGTCGACTCTTCGGGATGGAAAATTGATATCCAGAGCTGGCGGATCGCCTCGATCAAGAACAGCCCCATCCCGACCGGAACCACCGAAGCCGGCCACCATTCCTTGATCTCAAAGGATTTGTAGAGCGTCGAATCCTCCACGAAAGCCTGGTGCGCGGTAACTATCCCGTACCAAAAGATCACGGCCGAGACGACGACGACGAAAATATTGATGCAGATCCTAAACCAGCGCTTTGGGCCGGGGGGCAGCGCTCCGACGACGAGGTCGACCGTGACGTGCCGGCCTATGGACAGCACGTAGGCTGTCCCCAACATCGTCAGGAGCAGAAGGCCATATTCCACGGCCTCTAGCATCCAGTAGAAGCCGGACATGTTGAAGTTGCGCGCCAAGACCTCCGCGGCGACGCCGACAGCCAGAAGAGCGATGATAATGCCCGGAATGATGCCAGCAATTTCCAGCATCTTGTCAAATGCCAGTCCCAGTTTCTTCATGGGCCGGTTGTCCCTGCCGGGACCCCCCTCGGATGTTAGTTTTAAGATATGGCGTTCGCCCCGGGGACACTCGGTCCCCGGGGCTTCGCTACATATCCACAGTTGAACGCGACGCTGAGTCTTATTGATCGCCGATCAGCGCGCGGAGCTTTTTGCCGACGACAGGATCGCGCTTCTCGACCACGTCCCACTGCGCCTTGGTGGCGAGCCGGAGAAATTCTTTGGCGTCGCCCGCAGGCAGTTTGATCAGCTCCATGCCCTTCTGGGTGACGAGCTGGTTGCCGATCTCGCGATCTTTCTTGCCAAGGCTGGCCGACAGCTCGTTCTCGAGATAGAGGCCGGCGTTCGTTAGCACGCCCTGCTGCTTCGAGTTGAGGCTCTTCCACTTGTTGACATTGATGCCGACGATAATGATCGGATGGTAGAAGCCGGGGCTGATCTTGTACTTCGATACTTCATGCCAGCCGAGCGCCATCACCTCCGAATCGAGATTGGCGAAGCCGTCTACTGCGCCGCGTTCCATCGCCGTGAAGATTTCGCGGCGCGGCATCTGCAACGTGCGGGCGCCGAGCGCATCGAAGAACGCCTTGTAAGTGTTCGACGTGCGCAGCTTCATGCCCTTAAAGTCGCTGATCTTCGAAATCTTTTTGTTGGTGTAGAGGTGGAACTCGATAGTGCCGCCAAATGCTGACAGCAGGTGCATGTTGGCCTGCTTGGTGAACAGGTCCTGGAAGATGGCAAACGCGCCGTTCTTTCGCATCTCCTGCACCGGCTTGGTCGTCGGCGTGAAGCCGGTCGCAAGCTTGACGAGGTTCGCCATATAGGCCGGCGGCGTGCCGCAAAAATCGATCAGGCCGCTCTTCACCGCATTGCCCTGCTGGCGCGATGGGATTGCTTCCTGACCCACCACAGAGCTAACAGTGACCAGACCCTTGCCGTCGGCATTTATCTTGTCGACGAATGAGTCGAACGCCTGGCGGGTCAGCGATTTCTTAGAACTAATGAAGTAGGCGCCCTTGAGGCTGACTTCCGCCGCAGATGCCGTGGAGGCCGCGGTGAACGCAAACGTGATTCCGGCCGCGAGGGCCGTCGTTACAAGATGATGTTTCATGGTTTCCTCCCCAGAATATCGTTATTTAATGGGACGCTGCTCATACAGTCGTTTTTCAGCGAATTAAGCTTGCCTGCTATAATAGGCCCGTGTCAAACGGGATCGGCGGGGCCGTCAGCGATAATTACCTCGACTACCCCCCTTGCACCGGCCCATGAGTCGTGGGAAACAACTTCTCTCAGTTTCATGCGCCTTCCGATCTACCCTCCCCGGTCTACAGGGCACTGAAGTAACGCGAGCGATGCCCAAACGTACAGACATCGAATCCATCCTGATCATTGGCGCTGGACCAATCGTTATCGGCCAGGCCTGCGAATTCGATTATTCTGGCACCCAGGCCTGCAAGGCTCTCAAGGACGAGGGCTATCGCGTAGTTCTAGTGAACTCGAACCCGGCGACGATAATGACCGACCCGGAGTTTGCCGACGCAACTTACATCGAGCCTGTGACTCCGGAACTGGTCGCCAAGATCATCGAGAAGGAGCGCCCCGACGCGCTTCTGCCAACGATGGGCGGACAAACCGCCCTTAACACCGCGCTCTCGCTCGCCTCGATGGGCGTGCTGGAGAAGTTCGGCGTCGAGATGATTGGCGCGACGCGCGAGGCGATCGACAAGGCGGAGGACCGCCAGCTCTTCCAAGAAGCGATGAGCCGCATCGGGCTCGAAAGCCCGCGCGGCCGCCTCGCGCACAGCCTCGAAGAGGCATTCGAGATCCTCGAGGAAACAGGCCTGCCAGCGATCATCCGGCCGAGCTTCACCCTCGGCGGCACTGGCGGCGGTGTCGCTTACAACCGCGACGAGTTTGAGGAGATCGTCCGGCGCGGCATCGACGCCTCGCCGACCGGTGAGGTGCTGGTCGAGGAATCTATCATTGGCTGGAAAGAATACGAGATGGAGGTGGTCCGCGACCGAGCGGACAACTGCATTATCATCTGCTCGATCGAAAACGTCGACCCGATGGGCGTTCATACCGGCGATTCCATCACCGTCGCGCCGGCACTCACTCTGACAGACAAAGAATACCAGATCATGCGCGACGCCTCGATCGCGGTCCTCCGCGAGATTGGGGTCGATACAGGCGGCTCGAACGTGCAGTTCGCAGTCAACCCGGCGGATGGGCGGCTGGTTATCATCGAGATGAACCCGCGCGTCTCGCGCTCGTCGGCGCTGGCGTCGAAGGCAACAGGCTTTCCGATCGCCAAGATCGCCGCCAAGCTCGCCGTCGGCTACACGCTGGACGAGCTAGACAACGACATCACCGGCGTGACTCCCGCCTCGTTCGAACCGACCATTGACTATGTCGTCTGCAAGGTGCCGCGCTTCACGTTCGAGAAGTTCCCTGGCACCGAGCCACTCCTCAACACTCAGATGAAATCCGTCGGCGAGGCGATGGCCATCGGTCGCACGTTTCAGGAGTCGATCCAGAAGGCGATGCGCTCGATGGAAACTGGGCTGACCGGCCTGAACGAGGTTCCGCTCGACGGCTTCGATCCCGAGACTGGCGTGACCGACGAACACGCTATCGAGGCCGCGCTGGGTCGGCCAGTCGAGAACAGAATCCTGTTGGTCGCGCAGGCGCTTCGAGCGGGGCTGTCGATCGACGCCATCAACCGCGCCAGCGGGTTCGACCCGTGGTTCATTGAACAGCTGAAGGGCATCGTCGATTCCGAAGCCGATGTTCGCGCGAACGGGCTTCCCAACCATAAGATCGCGCTGCACCGGCTAAAATCCATGGGCTTCTCCGACGAGCGCCTCGGCGAGCTCGCCGGGATCAATGGTCCCGACGTCGCGATCCACCGCGCTGGTCTCGGCGTGCGGCCGGCATACAAGCGCATCGACACCTGCGCCGCGGAGTTTGCCTCGCAGACGCCCTACATGTATTCGACCTACGAAAACGCCGGCCACGGCCCCGCCGAGTGCGAGGCCAACGTGTCGGACCGCAAAAAGGCGATCATCCTCGGTGGCGGTCCCAACCGAATCGGCCAGGGGATAGAGTTCGACTATTGCTGCGTCCATGCCGTTTACGCGCTCGACGAGGCGGGCTACGAGACAATCATGATAAACTGCAACCCGGAGACCGTGTCGACCGACTACGACACGTCCGACCGGCTCTATTTCGAGCCGCTGACGGCCGAGGACGTGATTGAGATAGTCCGCAAGGAAGAGGAGAACGGCGAGGTCGTCGGTGTGATCCTTCAATACGGTGGCCAAACACCTCTCAAGCTCGCCACCGCGCTCGAAGCAGCTGGCGTGCCGGTGCTGGGCACATCGCCCGACGCGATCGATCTCGCCGAGGACCGGGAGCGGTTCCAGGCGCTGCTGAGAGACCTCGAGCTACTGCAGCCGGCCAACGGCACGGCGCGCAGCAAGGACGAAGCCGTGAAGGTAGCTACCGAGATTGGCTATCCAGTCGTCATCCGCCCGTCATACGTGCTGGGCGGCCGCGCGATGGAGATCGTCCACGACGAAGCGGGCCTGAAGCGCTACATCGACACCGCTGTGCAGGTTTCCGGCAGCGATCCAGTGCTAATCGACTCCTACCTACGCGATGCGATCGAGGTCGACGTGGATGCGATTCGCGATGTCGACGACGCCGTCTATATCGCCGGCATCATGGAGCACATCGAGGAAGCGGGCATCCATTCCGGCGATTCAGCGTGTTCTCTGCCGCCCTACTCGCTGCCCTCTCCGATCATCGACGAACTGCGACGCCAGACTAATCTGCTCGCCCGAGGCCTCGGCGTCATCGGGCTTATGAACGTGCAGTACGCCATCAAGGACCAGACGGTCTATATCCTCGAGGTTAACCCACGGGCGAGCCGCACCGTGCCGTTCGTCGCCAAGGCTACCGGCATTCCGATCGCCAAGGTCGCGGCGCGCGCGATGGCGCGGGAGAAGCTAGCCGACCTGCTGACAACCTACCATACGAACATGGTGGGCGAGCATATTGCAGTGAAGGAAGCGGTCTTCCCGTTCACCAAGTTCCCCGGCGTCGACATCATTCTCGGGCCCGAAATGAAGTCAACGGGCGAGGTGATGGGGCTCGATATGGATTTCGGCCGCGCTTTCGCCAAATCGCAGCTAGGCAGCGGTGCAGTTGTGCCGAAATCGGGCACGGTGTTCATCTCGGTGCGCGACAGGGACAAGGACGCAATGGTCGAGGTGGGCCGCCGCCTTAGGGACATGGGGTTCGAGCTGTTGGCGACCGGCGGGACGGCCGATTACTTGAATGCCGCTGGGGTCGAGACGAAGACCGTTAAAAAGGTCCGCGAAGGGCGTCCCCATATCGTCGATGCGATGATTTCAGGCGACGTCCAGCTCGTCTTCAACACCACCGAGGGGGCAAAAGCGATCGCCGACTCATATGCTCTAAGACGCTCCGCCTTGGTCCGCAGAATTCCCTATTACACGACCGTTGCGGGCGCGAAAGCCGCCGTGGAAGCCATTACCGCCATGCGCGCCGGCGGACTTGAAGTGGCGCCACTCCAGTCTTATTTTACGAGTCCTGTTTAGCAACAACTTGAGATGTGCACCGCAAGGGTTCCGGACGGAACGTATGCGGGTCAGGGCCTTTTTGTGCGAAGGGTAGGGTGGAAATGGACAAAGCCCCGATGACCTCGAAGGGTTACGAGGATCTCCAAACGGAGCTTAAACGGCTTAAGACCATTGAACGTCCTGACGTGATCAAGGCGATTGCTGCCGCGCGCGAGCACGGTGACCTGTCGGAAAACGCCGAGTATCACGCCGCGCGCGAGCGTCAGGCCTTCATCGAGGGCCGCGTCGGCGATATCGAGGATCTGCTGAGCCGCGCCGAGGTCATCGACGTGACCGCGATAAAGGGCAAGGTGATTAAGTTCGGCGCGACCATTCGCGTTGCCGACGAGGACACCGACGAAAGGAAGACCTACCAGGTCGTCGGCGAGCACGAGGCCGACATCAAGTCGGGCCTGCTCTCGATCACCTCGCCGATGGCGCGCGCCATGATCGGCAAAACGGTCGGCGACTCGGTCGAGGTGACCACCCCCGGCGGCACAAAGTCATACGAGATCATGTCGGTCAAATACAAGTAGCGGCAGCGAACGAAATCTGGCGGATCCTTCGGGTCCGGCGAAAGCAGCCCGAGCGCAAGCTCAGACCGCCCCTTCGGAATTCGCGAAACCTGTGTAGGGGCCGGTCTGAGACCAGCCCGCTTGAACATCTACCGCCCTGAAAAATCCGCCTCGACGTCGACGGGAACGCCGACGGCCTGCTTCGACCTGCGGATCGCCAGCGCGGACTTGACCACGCTGACGGAAGGCGCGGGCGTCAACCGCGAGGTCAGGAACTTCTGGTAAGCGTCCCAGTCAGGCGCGACGATCTTCAGCAGGAAATCTGTCTCCCCGGCCAACATATGGCACTCGCGAACCTCGGGCCATTCGGCGACCCGTTCCTCGAAGGCTATCAGGTCCGCCTCCGCCTGGCTCGAAAGCCCGACATGCGCGAACACGGTCACGCCAAAGCCCAGCGCCTCAGGATCGATGTCGGCATGATAGCCGCGGATGCAGCCGGTCTCCTCCAGCGCGCGGACGCGACGCAGGCAGGGCGGCGGCGAGATACCGGCGTTTTTGGCCAGCTCCACATTGGTGATACGGCCGTCGGCCTGCAGATCGCGAAGGATCTTCAGGTCTATCTTGTCGAGCTTGACTCGCGCCATGAGCGTATGATCCGCTGATATTGTTTCGCGGCTGCACCAGGTTCCTATTCCCCGTGGAGGGGACCGCCGCTATGCCGACGCCGCGAAACTGCCGACAGAAGACGAAATTTTATGTTAAAGAATTATAATAATATTTCAAACAATCGCTGCGAAAAGCCGATACCCATGACGGACGCGCCCGCCACAGGCAGCTGCTGGGTGCTCACCGACGGGAAGCCTGGCATGGAGAACCAGTGCCTCGGTCTCGCCGAAGCGCTCGGCATCGCGCCAGCCTTGAAACGCATCGCGCCGCGTTTCCCGTGGTCAATTTTACCACCGCATCTCTGGCTCTCACCGCTGTCCGCACCGGGCCAAGAAGGCGACTCCCTCGAGCCGCCCTGGCCGGACCTGCTGATCGCGACCGGCCGCCAGACGGTGGCGCCCGCGCTCGCGATCCGGAAGGCCAGCGGCGGCCGAACCTTCTGCGTCCAAATCCAGAATCCGACGACCGGCTGCGACCGATTCGACTTGCTGGCGATCCCCGCGCACGACCGCATCGACGGACCGAACGTGATCGCGACCGATGGCGCGCTGCACCGGGTGACGCCCGAAAAACTCGCCGAGGGTGCGGGTCGCCTTGCATCTAGGCTCCCGCCCCTTCCACGGCCGCTTGTCTCGGTGCTGATTGGCGGCTCCAACGCGCATTACAAGATGACGGAAGCCGTCGCGCGCCGCATCGCCGCGAGCCTGCGTCGGCTTTGCGACGACCACGGCGCCGGACTCGCTATCACCGCGTCGCGGCGGACCGGCGCCGCAAACGGGACGATCCTGCGCGACGCGCTCGCCAACGCAATCGGGACGGGCAATGTCTGGTTCTGGGACGGCAGCGGCGAGAACCCCTATTTCGGCCTGCTAGGCATCGGCGACATCCTCGCCGTGACCGCCGATTCGGTCTCGATGGTCTCGGAAGCCTGCTCGACCAGAAAGCCGGTATACGTGATCGAGCTCGAAGGCGGCTCGGCCAAATTCGCCCGCTTCCACGAACGTCTATACGCCCGTGGCATTACACGCCCGTTCGACGGCACGCTTGAAACATGGACCTACGAGCCGCTGGAAGACACGCCGCGCGTCGCGGCGGAAGTGCGGCGGCGTATGGCGGCCCGGGCCTGATGCGGTCCGCCGTCCGCCGCCATTGAAAATCCTGACGGAGGGAGATATCTCTCAGCCATGGACCAGATTACCGCCCTTTCCGATGCGCTCGATATAGAGGCGCTGGCGTCGACGCCACTTGCGCGCGAGCCGTTCGAACACGTCATCGTACCGGGCTTCTTGAAAAAGGGAGCCCTGCCGGCCATCCACGAGGCCTATCCAGTCACGAACGGTCCGGGCAGCTTCCCATACCAGGCGCTCAAAATCGATCCGGTCTTCGGCGGTGTGATCAACGCTCTGCAAGGTCCAGACATGCGCGCCGCGGTAGAGCGCGTCTTCGGGCTCGATTTAGTAGGCCGGCCGACTACGGTGACCGTCCGCGGCCAGTGTCGCGAGCGCGACGGCAAGATCCATCCCGACTCGGCGGAAAAGATCATCACGGTGCTGATCTACATGAACCCGCCTTGGGAAGAGAGCGGCGGCCGGCTGCGGCTCCTGCGCTCGGCCGACAACATCGAAGACTATGCCGTCGAAGCGCCGCCCGACCAGGGTACCCTGCTCGCCTTCCGGCGCAGCGACACGTCGTTTCACGGCCACAAACCGTTTTCCGGCCAGCGCCGGGTGATCCAGCTCAACTGGGTGACCGACCTCAAATACGCGACCCGCGAACGGCGCCGCCACGCGGTATCGGCCTTCTTCAAGCGGCTGACCCGCTGAACCGTCATCCACGACTCGGCGACCGCGTACAGTCCATGGGCGATCGGACCTCGCATGGAGATTCGCCCTCGCCCACCGCATAATGCCGACGTCCGGAAAGGAGTCCCATGGGGCTTAACATCGAGACCTTCGACAACCGGTCGGGGGGCAACAGCTACTACAAGGCGATCAGCCATCCGCTGGCGGCGGAGCGGGCACACGAGCTGATGGCGCGCCTGCGCGCCGCCGACGGCGTCGCGGTCTACGATCCGCTCGGCTACGGCGAGGGCTTTGGCGCGCTCTATTCGATGAACGGCGTGAACCTCGTTGGCGTTTTCATCCAGGACGTGACGCGCGTTGGCGCGGAAATCATGGGCCAGAAGGCTCAGCCAGTGACCGACCTGCCGGGCAGCAAGGCCGCCATCCTGCTGCTGACCGCGTTCGACGCCGACCGCATGAAGGCCCAAATCGCGCATCTGGTGCCGGCGGGCTGCGAGGTCGTGACGTTCGATTCGCTGCGCCTGCCGAACGATATGCTGACGAACCCGGCCGCCTATCTGCAGCCGACGAACTTTGCCACCAACTTCGCCTTCTTCCGCGACGATGGCGCGATCCATACCCGGGTCATCACCGCCAACTACTGGGCGCGCCACGGCACGACCAAACTGCGGCTGTGGATGCGCCTGTTCGACGCGGACGGCGAAACGCTCGCGGAATGGACCGAGCCGGTGCCGAACGCCGATCAGACGATCTCGATCGACAGCGCCAATGTGCGCGAGCGTTTCGGCCTGGGCGACTTCACCGGCCAGCTCTTCATCCACGCGATCGGGGCCACCGGCCACGACGTCGTAAAGTACGCGCTCGATACCTACGGTGACGATCCCGACTTGCTGTCCTGCACGCACGACGCCAACGCATGGCCATCGGACCTCTATGCAGGGCTTCCCGCGCCGGCAGAAGGCGAAAAGGTGGTCCTTTGGGTGCAGAACTCGCACCCTTGCCCGATCCCGGCTCGCGACATCGGCCTGAACCGGATGGGCGAAGACACGGTCGCGACGCTGGAGATCGAGCTGGCGCCTTACGCGACCTGCGCACTCGACGTGGCCGCCCTGCTGCCAGATCTCGCTTGGCCCGCTCAGATCGAGATCCGCGCCGGCAAGCACGTCGTCCGTCCGCGATACGAGATCAAGACCGACAGCGGCGACTACCGCATCGCGCACCCGAACGTGGAGCGCATGGACCTGAAACCCGATCCCGGTATCGCTGAATACAGCAACATGCTCGGCAAGGGATACATCCTCCCGGCGCCGATCCTGCCGATGGACCGGTTTTCGTCGCTGGCGCTGCCTACCCCCATGTCGACGGCGCAGAATGAGTTACCGATCGCGGTGATTGCGCTCGACCCGGACGGCAACGAGATCACGCGAAAGGCGCTGGGCAAGCTGCCGCGGAACCACGCAGTCACGCTCGACGCGGGCGAGCTGATGAGCGGCGCCGCACCCGCGGGGGGCTACGGCCACATGGAACTGGTCTACGACTTCTCGGACGGTGGCGAGGCGGACGGCTGGCTGCACGGGCTTTTCCGGTACCGCAACATCCAGACGGGCAACGCAGCTGAAACCAGCTTCGGCGCGCACATCTTCAACATGGTGATGACCTACCGGAATGAGCCCCAGTCTTACACGGGCGCGGCGCCGGGCCTTTCCACGCGGCTGTTCCTGCGGCTCGGCGACGCGCCGCACGACACCATGTGCCACCTGATCTACCCGGCGTCGACGCCGTGGCACGGCACGTCGGAGACCGACCTGACCCTGGTCGCGCCGGACGGCGTCGAGATCGCGCGGGCGCGCCTCGACATCCCCTGCGGCGGCTCGCGTTTCTGGACGTTTCACGGGACCTTCGATGCCGCCGACCGAGCCAGAGCGGGCGACGGCGCCTACGTGCTGATCCGCGACACGACCTGCCGTCTGTTCGGTTATCACGGCCTGCTGCACCCGAAAGGATCGTTCAGCCTGGACCACATGTTCGGGTTCTGAGCGGTTATCGGGCCAGAAAACGAAGCCGCCACCCCTATATTCCCGGCGCTGCAGATTGCCTCCCGGTCCCGCGCGCCCTAAAAATACTACGCATACGTACTTGCGGGACTTTCACGAATAGACGTCCGAGCGCCGGACGCAGGATCGGAACATGACGGAAACCCACCATGCAAAAGTGCTCATTATCGGCTCCGGCCCGGCCGGCTATACCGCCGCGATCTACACGGCACGCGCGTCGCTGCAGCCGATATTGGTAACCGGCATGGAGGTCGGCGGCCAGATGAGCATCACCACCGACGTCGAGAACTTTCCTGGCTTCGCCGACGTCATCCAGGGCCCGTGGCTAATGGAGCAGATGCACGCTCAGGCCGAGCATGTAGGTACAAAGATGATCAATGACATGATCGTCGACGTCGATTTCAGCAAGCGGCCGTTCCGGTGCACGGGCGATTCCGGCGACACCTACATGGCGGACTCGATCATCATCACGACCGGCGCGCAGGCCCGATGGCTTGGCCTCGATAGCGAACGCAAATTCCAGGGCTTCGGCGTGTCGGCGTGCGCGACCTGCGACGGGTTCTTCTTCCGCCAGAAGGAAGTCGCCGTCGTCGGCGGCGGCAACACGGCCGTCGAGGAAGCGCTGTACCTCACCAACCACGCCACCAAGGTGACGCTGATCCACCGGCGCGACGAGCTGCGCGCGGAGAAGATCCTGCAGGACCGTCTGCTGAAGCACGAGCGCATCGAGGTCCTGTGGGACACTTTGGTCGACGAGGTCGTTGGCACGGAAGCCCCCCTGGGGGTGACGGGCCTGAAGCTGCGCAATATCAAGACCGGCGCAGAAAGCGGGCTTGCCGTCGACGGGGTGTTCATCGCGATCGGCCACGACCCGGCGACCCAGCTGTTCCGCGGCAAGATCGACATGGACGACGAAGGCTATATCGTCACCGCACCCGATTCGACGCGCACCAATGTCGACGGCGTGTTCGCTGCCGGCGACGTGCAGGACAAAACTTTCCGCCAGGCGGTGACCGCGGCGGGAACGGGCTGCATGGCGGCGCTCGAGGCCGAAAAGTTCGTCGCAGGGCTCGAAGCCGGCGCGGCCAAAGCGGCGGAATAGCGGACCGGCGGCGCCCATGGACTGGGATAAGCTGCGCGTTTTTCGCGCCGTCGCCGAGGCAGGCAGCTTCACGCACGCGGGCGAGATCCTGAACCTGTCACAGTCGTCAGTCAGTCGGCAGGTCAGCGCGCTGGAGCAAAGCCTCAATGTGCCGCTGTTCCGCCGGCACGCCCGCGGCCTGAAACTCACCGAATCCGGCGAGACGCTGTACGCCACCGCGCGCGAGGTATTTGCCAAGGTCGCGATCGCTGAATCGCTCGTCTCTGAGGCGCGCGACCGGCCGCAGGGCCCGCTCCGCATCACGACGACCGTCGCGTTCG
Organism: Alphaproteobacteria bacterium; assembly: GCA_038131485.1. Lineage (GTDB taxonomy): Bacteria > Pseudomonadota > Alphaproteobacteria > MPNO01 > UBA830 > JAYQUR01. The sequence goes on along the minus strand of JAYPPO010000002.1, from coordinate 828,474 downwards.
GCTCCATCTGGTTGACCGAGCGCCTCAAGGAGTTCATCGAGCGCTATCCCGAGATACAGGTCACGCTGATCGTCAGCGAGGACGAACTCGACCTGTCGATGGGCCAGGCCGATGTCGCTATCCGCATGACGCCGCCGACCCAAGCGGACCTGATCCGCCGCCCCCTTCTCGGCATGTATCACCGCGTCTTCGCGTCTCCTGGCTATCTCAAGGATCACGGGACGCCGAATTCGATGTCGGACCTCGACAAGCACCGGATCATCGCCTACGACGATTCCTTCAATCAGCCGTTCACGGCGATCAATTGGCTGCTAAAGGCCGGCCTCGCCAAGAACGCGCCGGTGCGCGAGCCGGTGCTGCGGGTCAACAACATCTATGCCATGTTCCGGGCCGCCGCGAGCGGCCTCGGCATCGCCTCGCTGCCCGATTATATGGGCCAGCTCGCCCATGATCTGGTGCCCATCCTGCCGGAATTCGAGGGTCCCAGTTTCGACGTCTTCTTCGTCTACCCCGAAGAGCTGCGCCATTCGCAGCGGATCATGGCGTTCCGCGATTTCCTGCTGCGTAACATCTCCAATCGTCATAAATAGTTCAAAAACAAGAATATTTCGGGATGTTGTTGCTATGCGCAGAGCGCATAGCAGATTTTCTTAACAAGCGGGTACTAAACGGACCGCCCGAAGCCTAATTAGAGAGGAGCGAAGGGCATTGATGCTTTTTGCCCTCAGCCCGGACTTTGTCCGGATAGAATTCCCAATTTTCGGGGATTCAAGGGGTCCTCGGATCCTACGTCTCCCAGACGTGAAGCCTCCCTGTTAGACTGCCCGGTGCGAAAGCACCGGGCTTCTTTTCTGGAGATGTTGGGTATTGCGCCCTAGTAGAAGATCTTTTCCGTCTTACCGATCTCGGTGTAGAGGCCCGCGACCTGCTCGGCATAGCCGTTGTAGAGCAGCGTCGGCACGCGGTCGCCGGTACCGAGCAGCTTTTCGGTCGCCTGGCTCCAGCGCGGATGGTCGACCTTGGGGTTCACGTTGGCCCAGAAGCCGTATTCCGCGGCCTGGATCTCCTCCCAGAAGCTCTTCGGGCGCTTTTCGGTGAAGGTGAAACGCACGATCGACTTGATCTGCTTGAAGCCGTATTTCCACGGCGCGACGAGCCTCAGCGGCGCGCCGTTCTGCTTGGGCATCGGCTTGCCGTAGGCGCCGGTGCCGATAAGCGTGAGCTCGTTCGCGGCCTCCTGGATGGTCAGCCCCTCGACATAGGGCCAGGGATACCAGAACTGTCGCTGGCCTGGCGCGATCTTCTTGTCCTGGAAAGTCTGCATGACGACGTATTTCGCGCCGGAGGTCGGTTTCGCGAAGTCCAGTAGCGCCGTCATCGGGAAGCCGGTCCACGGCACGGCGATCGACCACGCCTCGACGCAGCGATGGCGGTAGAGGCGTTCTTCCAGCGGCATCGCCTTCAGGAGCGTGTCGATATCGACCGTCTGCGCCTTCTCCACCATGCCGTCGAAGGTGACAGTCCACGGGCGGATCGGCAGCTTCTGCGCCGCCTGCCAGATGTTCTTGTGCGAGCCGAACTCGTAGAAATTGTTGTAGGTGGTGACGATCTTCTCAGGCGTGATCTCACGGTCGAGCTTATACGCCTCGTTGCGCTTCGCAGGATAAAGCCCGGCAGACGGATCAGCGGAAGAATAGGCCGCCGCCTGCGCACCGCCGAAGAGACCTAACAGGGGCGAGCCGGCCGCGAGGATCGTGCCCGCCGCCATCGCCTTGCCGAGGTCTCGTCGGTCGAGAAATACGGATTCGGGGGTCACCGCGCTCTCGGGCAGTTCCCAGTTGGGTTTCGATCTGGTCAGCATGGCTAGTCCCTCCGGTTGGTTCCCTGAAGATAGCGAGCCTATGGCACGGCGGTAATCAATTAATGGTCAATATCCGGCCGGGACGCGGATAAGGGCGGAAATTCGCCCCGTTCGGCAGGTTCCCGGTCCCGGTCGCCGTCAGTGGGCGCGCTCCTCCTGGCGATGCGCGGCGCGCTGTTCGACGATCTGCTCGGCGATACGCCCCGACAGCTCCTGAAGGTGGTCGAACTCCGCCGAGTAGGTGCCGACACCCTGGGTCAACGAGCGCAGCTCGATGATCAAGTCGTGGATCTCCGACTGCGGAATGTTCGCAAACATCGAATCCCAGCCGTTCCAGCCGTCCTTGGGCTCGAAGCCGAGAATCTGGCCGCGCCGGCCGCTGACCAGGCCGTGCACCTTGTTGGTGTACTCGCTGGGTACGTCGATTGTGACCTTTAGGATCGGCTCGAGCAGCACCGGGTTGCACCTCGGCATGCCCTCAGTCATGGCGACGCGCGCCGCCAGCTTGAAAGACATTTCGTTGCTGTCGACGGCATGGAACTGGCCGTCGGTCAGCGTCACCGCGAAGTCGACCACTGGGAAGCCCAGCGGCCCCTCGACGGCGAACTCCTTAACGCCGGCCTCGACCGCGGGGATGTATTGCTTGGGCACCGCGCCACCGACGATCTTGTCGGCGAACTCGAAGCCTGCGCCGCGCGGCCGCGGCTCGATCTCGACATGAACGTCGCCGAACATGCCGTGACCGCCGGTCTGGCGCTTGAAGCGGCCGTGCTGGGCGATGGGCTTCTGGATGGTCTCCTTATAGGGCACGCTCGGCTGCGCCGCCCTGGCGGACACGCCATACTTGCTGTTGAGCTTTTCGAGCGCGATCTTCAGATGGATGTCGCCCTGTCCATAGAGAATGAGCTCATGCGTGTCGTCGTTGTGCCGGTAAGTAAGCGACGGGTCCTCCTCGTTCAGCCGCTGCAGACCGCCGGTGAGCTTCACCTCGTCGTTGCGGTTTTCTGGCTCGATCGCCAGCGAATAGACCGGCGTCAGCGCGGCCGGCCAGTGCGAGCGGTCGGGCTCGCCCGCCGACTCGGTCAGAACGTCGCCGGTCTGGACGTCTTCCATCCGGCCCAGCCCGACGACCGCACCGGTACCCGCCTGCGCGATCTTCTCGATGTCGGAGCCGACTAGCTTCTGGAGCCCGCCAACCCGGCTGCCGCCGAGGGTCATGCCGTCCTTAACAGTCCCCGCCCAGACGCGCGCCAGCGAGAACTTGCCCGAATGCTGGGCGTGATAGCTCTTGAAGACCTGCGCCGTCGTCTCGCCCGCCGGGTCGAAACCGAGACTTTCGGCGCGCTGGTTGGGCAGCGGCGCGTCGTGGCGCAGCGCCTTCAGGACGCGGCGGATGCCGTGGTTCTTGTCAGCTGAACCGAAATAGACCGGCACCAGCTCGCCGCGGCGCATCGCCTCGGCAGCCTTGGTGTAAATCTCGTCGACGTCGGGCAGTTCCTCCTCGAGCAGCTTCTCGAGTATGGTGTCGTCGAAGTCGGCCAGCGTCTCCAGCATCTCGCCGCGGGCCAGCTCAATCTCGTCGGTGAGCGCATCGGGAGAATCGATTTCCTCGGACTCGGCGCCGTCGATATAGCGATAGGCCCGGCGACTTATAAGGTCGACGTATCCGGTGACCGAGTCGCCCTCGATGATCGGGTATTCGCGGAGCAGCAGCGGATGGTCAGAGACCGCCCGGATCGAGCTCACGATGTCGGTGACGTCCGCCATCATGGCGTCGACTTTGTTGATGAAGACCATGTGCGGCGTGCGACGCGACTCGAGCGCCTTGAAGATCGGAGACAGCGTCGTCGCGCGTTCGGCGACCGGTTCCATCACGATCACGCCTATATCGGCTACGTTGAGCGCGTTTAGGCATTCCTGCATCAGCTCAATCGAGCCGGGACAGTCGAGGAGCGTCCAGTCCTCGCCGAGATAGGACACCGCGCCCGAGCTCAGCTCGGTGCTCATATGGCGCGCACGTGCCTCGTGGGTCGAATCGCCGACCGTGTTGCCTTCCTTGACAGAGCCTTTCCGATGAATTGCGCCCGCCGTGAAAAGCAGGCTTTCCAGCAAAGTTGTCTTGCCACTGAGATATGGACCGACAAGCGCCGCGCAGCGTGTTCCACCGCTCATAATTTCCTCCCTTCAGCCGACGGCCGCCCCGTGTATTTTGGGGTTGTTATCCGGCATCAGGTCGCGACGCCGGTGGGAGGCCATCGGCCTCGTGCGTTGCATTGACCTTTTATTGTGGCCAGGCCCGCACAGGTTGCGCAAGGAGATTCGGCAAAGCCTTAGCGCGGCGAAGCGATCTACGACGGATAGTCGCGTTCCAGGTCGACGCTAAAGGGCTCCAGGAGTTTAAGGATATGCACTACCTCGTCCTTCAGCAGGCGGCGGCCGACATGCGAGAAATTCGTGATGTAACCGCCGAGCTTGACGTGGATCTTGCCCATCCTGGCTTAGTCGATCTCCGCGCCAAGCCCCTTGAACACACCCTGCGCCTCGCGCATCAAGGTGTTGGGATTCGGCGGATGTGCAAAAAACTGGTGAAAGATTTTCCGGTGATGCTGGTTCTTGGAGAGTTCCCATGTTCGCTTCAAGACATGCGAAGACGGGGCGCGCGCCCCACACCAGGACCTTGATTCAAATCATCCGCGCCGCAAAACCTCGGAAGGAACGACGATTATGACAACGACGCGCAGAACCTCTGGATGCGCTCGCAGGCGTCAGTCAGCTCTTCAGTCGAGGTCGCGTAGGAGATCCGGAAATACGGCTCCAGTCCGAACGCGACGCCCGGAACCACGGCGACACCTTCCTTCTCCAGCAGCAGTGTGCAGAAATCGGAATCGTTTTCGATCTTCTCGCCTTCCGGCGTCAACTTGCCGATTGTCCCTGCGCAGGACGGGTAGACGTAGAATGCGCCTTCAGGAGTGCGGCAGGTAATCCCGCTCGCCTGGTTAAGCATCGAGACAACGAGGTCGCGGCGTTCCTTGAACAGCTCGTTGTGCGTCTCGATGAAGTTCTGCGGGCCGTTGAGCGCCTCCACTGTCGCCGCCTGACTTATCGAGGACGTGTGCGTCGAGGATTGAGATTGCACGACAGTCATCGCCTTGATCAGCTCGACAGGCCCGGCCGCATAACCGAGCCGCCAACCGGTCATCGCATAAGCCTTAGAGACGCCGTTCAACGTCAGCGTCCGGTCCTTGAGCGCGGGCTCCAGCTCGACCGGCGTCGAAAAGACGAAATCGTCGAACACGACATGTTCATACATGTCGTCGGTCATGATCCAGACGTGGCTGTGCTTCATCAGCACATCGCACAGCGCCTTAAGCTCGTCGCGCATGTAGGCCGCACCGGTAGGGTTGCTCGGCGAGTTGAGCAGCACCCACTTTGTCTTCGGCGTGATCGCGGCGTCGAGATCCTCCGGCGTGATCTTGAAGCCGGTCTCCTCGTGGCCGATGACAAACACGGGCGTGCCCTCGGCGAGCAGCACCATGTCGGGGTACGAGACCCAGTAGGGCGCCGGGATGATCACCTCGTCGCCGGGATCGAGCGTCGCCATGAAGGCGTTATAGATGACTTGCTTGCCGCCGCAGGAGACGATCACCTCTTCCGGATTGTAGTCGATGCCGTTCTCGCGCTTGAACTTGCCGCAGATTGCCTTCCGCACGGCCAACGTTCCAGGGATCGGCGTGTATTTGGTCTCGCCCACATCGATGGCGCGTTTCGCCGCATACTTGATGTTGTCTGGCGTGTCGAAGTCGGGCTCGCCAGCGCCTAGCCCGATGATGTCTCGGCCTGCCGCCTTGAGCTCCGCGACCTTCCCGGTCAGCACGTTGGTCGGCGAAGGCTTGATTCGGGAAAGGCGGGCGGCGATCAGCGACATTGAAAACGACCTTTTCTCTGGGACGTCAGGCGGGCGCAACCTACGCCCACGCTGCGGTGCACGCAACCGGGGTCGGAGCGCTCCAAGACGGTTTTGGCGGCACCCGATTCGCTGCCCTTCACCCGCCCCCGACCTGATTTGCGACCTCATCTTCTGCTTCGTCCGCCGCTCGGCGCGGCAAAATGCGTCTCTTCGGCCAGATGCCGCCGTTGCTTCCACGAAATCATGGGCGAATTGCAGAAATCCGGCCCGCGGCACCTCTCGGTCGGCGAGGACGGCGCAAACCGTCTCGCGGAATTGCCGCACGAGCTCACCGATCCGCCGGTGCTCGCCTCCAGGCCCATCGTCGCATTGGCGGCCTTGGCGTCGATCGTGCGCATCCGCCGGTAGACGGCGTTCTCCTTCGGGTAGTGGCACCGGTCGGGAAAATCGAAGAAATAGTCCCCGGCGGCCTCGAGCACGTCGTAGTCGGGCCGGTCGCCGCGTTCGAAGATCGCGAGCTGATGCTCGATCGCCTTGAGAAGACGTTCGATGGCGCGGTGCTCCTCGCGCAGACGGTCGAGTGTCTGGGCCATGGTTACCCCCTCGCGGGATTCAAGTTGCTGTCAGGCGATTGTCCGCGCCACGCCGCCGCCTGTGCTTGATCCCGGTCAAACGGCCCCCGTCCGGAAGCCGTCCCGGAAATGCCTCGAAACGGCCTTGTGCGTGCCCGATTTCGCCCTCGCCTCGCCACACTGGCGGGGTGTGATGGCGTCCCTCCGATACCCGACCGGGAGCCGTCATGAAAACCATCGCCGAAACCTGCGCCCTCTTCGCCCTCGTCCTGCTGTCCCCCCTCGCCACCGCCGCACAACCGGTACCGCCTTCCGAAACGCCGCCCCTGATGCGGCTCGCCGACGTCGAGCGCGGCCAGCTGCTTTTCCATACCGCCGAACCGGGCCGCTACGCGCCGGCGCCGCTGGTCGCCACCGAGGTCGAGATCAAGGTCGGCGGCATCGTCGCGCGGACGGTGGTGCGCCAGCATTTCTTGAACCCGATCGACGGCTGGCTGGAGGGCAGATACGTTTTCCCGCTGCCAGAGGACTCGGCCGTGACCCGGATGACGCTCTCCGTCGGCGACCGGTGATCGAAGCGCGCATCGCCGAGCGCAAGGCCGCCCGGCGCACCTACGAACAGGCCCGGCGGGAAGGGCGGCGCGCGGCGCTGGTCGAACAGCACCGGCCGAACGTGTTCTCCAACGACGTCGCCAACATCCCTCCCCACGGCCGGATCTCGGTCGAGCTGCACTATCTGTCGCGGCTCCGCTACGACGGCGGGAAGTTCAGCCTCCGCTTCCCGCTCGTTGTAGCGCCTCGGTTCGACCCGGCACAGCGGACCGCGGGCCTCGTGCGCCACGTGCCGGGGGAGCCGGCCGGCACGCCGCCGGTCCGCACGATCCCGGTGCGCGACACGGCGTCGGAGACGCCGTCGAACCCGGTTTCGCTCGCCATAAACCTCGACGCGGGCGTGACGCTGGCGTACGTCGAAAGCCGCTCCCACGCGATCGACATCGAAAAGACGGGAACAGGCAAGCGCCGCATCGCACTGACGGGCAAGGCCGTGCGCGCGGACCGCGATTTTGTCCTCGCCTGGGCGCCGGAAGCAGGCTCCGCCCCGCGCGTCGCCGCATTCCGCGAACGCATCGGCGACGAAATCTTCCTGCTCGCCATGATCCTGCCGCCCGCGGCGGATCGGACCGGCGCGCCGCCGCCGCGCGACGTGGTGTTCATCCTCGACCGGTCGGGCTCGATGGGCGGCAAGTCGATCCGCGCCGCCCGCGCCGCGCTGGAGAGCAGCCCTCGACCGGCTGCGCACGGGGAGACCGTTTCAACCTGATCCGCTTTTCCGACCACACCGACGCGCTGTTCGACGCCGTGCGGCCGGCCAACCGATCAGCCACGCTGATGGCCAAAGTCTTTCTGCGCGCGACGGAGGCCGACGGCGGCACCGATGCGGCCGGCGCTGATCCGCGCGCTCGGCGAACCGGTGCCCGACGGCCGTCTGCGCCAGGTCGTGTTCCTGACCGACGGCGCGGTCGCGAACGAGACCGAGCTGTTCCGCGAGATCGCCTCCCGGCTCGGCCCGACGCGGCTGTTCACCGTCGGCATCGGCTCGGCGCCCAACGGCTATTTCATGCGCAAGGCCGCCGAGGCGGGCCGCGGCACCTACGTCTACATTTCCGATCTCGACGCGGTCGAGACCGAGACGGCGCGGCTGTTCGGCAAGCTGGAAAATCCGGCGCGGACGAATATCGAGGCGCTCTGGTCCAGCACGGACGCCGCCATGACGCCCGAAACCTATCCCGGCGTCGTACCCGATCTCTATGCCGGCGAGCCGGTGGTGCTTATTACCCGCCTGCCGCCGCGGCGCTGGAGCAGGACGCGGCCCTGACGTTGCGGTCCGGCAACTGGACGGCACGGACGGTGCTGGCCGACGCACGGCCCGCATCCGGGATCGGCGCCCTGTGGGCGCGGGCCAAGATCATGGCGTTGACCGATAGTCGGCGCGAGGGCGTGCCAGAGGAAGCCGTGGCGGCGGCGGTTACCGAGGTCGCGCTCAAGCACAGCCTGGTGTCGCGCCATACACCAGCCTCGTCGCCACCGAGCGCGAACGCGTCCGGCCGGAGGGTGCGGCCGGTACCGCCGGCGACGTGCCGCTCAACCTGCCGCACGGCTGGGACTACCGGAAGACCATGGGCGCCGCCCTCCGGTCCACCCCGGTATCGGCAGACGCGACGCGGGCCGGGCTCATGGGCTTTGTCGACCTTCCGCAGGGCGCGACGCCGATCTGGCTCCATCTGATCGCCGCGCTCGGCCTTGCCATTCTGGCCAGCCTGGCGCTCTTTGCGGCCCGGCGGCCGCAGCCTCCCGCCCCGGATGCTGCCCGGTGAGCGGACGCCGCGCCCGGCGAAGAGCCGCCCTCGCCGCCGCGGCGCTGCTCGGAGCCCTCGGGCCTGGCAGCTCGCGGCGGCGCTGGCGATTCCGGCGAAGGCCGCCGTCGCCCAGGTGTCTGCTGGCGCGCCTGGGATCGGACGCTGGCGGGCGACGCGCACGCCAGAGCCCTGGCCGTGGGCCGATACCCGGCCGGTCGCGCGGCTTCGCCTGCCTCACCAAAAGGCCGACCTGATCGTGCTTGAAGGCGCCAGCGGACAGGCGCTCGCTTTCGGGCCGGGGCATGTCGCCGGCACTGCCGCACCAGAACGCCGGGCCTCAGCGTCGTCGGCGGCCATCGCGACACGCATCTGAGCGTGCTGAAGAACGTAAGGCCCGGCGATCCGGTCGAAATCGAGCGGCCGGACGGGGAATGGGCGCGCTACCGGGTGACCGAGACGGCCTTCGCCGATGCGCGCCTGCCGTGGTACCCGCCGGAAGACGCCGACGGGATCGCGCTGGTCACCTGCTACCCGTTCGACGCCGTCGTGCCGGGCGGGCCTCTGCGGTTTCTTGTAATGGCGGAGCCGGTTTATTGAAACGGGCCGGTCTTAGACCGGCCCCTACAAGAGTCCGAATGTCCGTAGGGGCGGGTCTAAGGCCCGCCCGGTCACGCGGAGACGGGACGGAACGTCAGCGCCAATTAGTTGATGCAGTGCCGCTTGCCGGTCGGGGGCGGGCCGTCGTCGAACATGTGGCCGAGATGGCCGCCGCAGCGCGGCAATGCAGCTCGGTGCGCGGCAGCAGCAGCTTGTGGTCGATCCTGGTGCCGACGGCATTCGGCAGCGCCGCGTAAAAGCTCGACCAACCTGCACCGCTGTCGAATTTGGTGGACGACGCGTAGAGGTCGAGATCGCAGCCGGCGCAGGCGTAGATGCCGGCGCGCTTTTCATCGAGCAGGTCGCTGGTGAAGGGCGGCTCAGTCGCCCGCGGCGCAGGACCGCATACGCGCGGTCGCCCAGGCGCTTGCGCCGTTCGTCGTCCGACAGGGCGAACTCGAAGGTCTCCGCCTCCGAGTCGTCGCCGCCGAGACCGGATAGGAGATAACCCGCCGCGCCCGGCGGCGACGGCCTAAAGGATCATGGTGCGGCTGTTCATACCATGACCGGAATATCGGGGCTGACCGCGCCGGGCCAATCACAGGGTGGTGAGGCCCATTCCGGCCTTCAAATTCAGGATTCCCCGGCCCCGCAGCGCCATATTACCCGCATGGCCGTTACCGTCGCAGAACGCCCCGCGCAGGACGCGGGAGTCCCCTTCCGGATCGCCTCGGATTTCGAGCCCGCGGGCGACCAGCCGCAGGCGATCGCCGAGTTGCTCGACGGCATCTCGGGCGGGCGAGCGCGACCAGGTGCTGCTCGGCGTCACCGGCTCGGGCAAGACCTTCACCATGGCGCACGTGATACAGAAGCTACAGCCGCCCGACGCTGGTCCTCGCGCCCAACAAGACGCTGGCCGCGCAGCTATACGGCGAGATGAAATCGTTCTTCCCGCACAACGCGGTCGAGTATTTCGTCTCCTACTACGACTACTACCAGCCCGAGGCCTACGTTCCGCGCTCGGACACCTATATCGAGAAGGACGCGTCGATCAACGAGCAGATCGACCGCATGCGCCACGCCGCGACGCGCGCGCTGCTGGAGCGCCGCGACGTGATCATCGTCGCCAGCGTGTCGTGCATCTACGGCATCGGCTCGCTCAATCCTACCAGCGCATGACGATCCCGCTGAAGAAGGGCGACAGCGTCAGGATCGGCGACCTGCTGAAGCAGTTCGTGGCGCTGCAGTACCGGCGCAACGACCAGAACTTCACGCGCGGCGCCTTCCGGGTGCGCGGCGACACGGTCGAGATCTTCCCGGCGCATTACGAGGACCGCGCCTGGCGGCTCGGCTTCTTCGGCGACGAGATCGAGGAGATCCACGAGTTCGATCCCCTGACGGGCGAGCGCACCGCCGCGCTCGATGCCGTGACGATCTACGCCAACAGCCACTACGTCACGCCGCGCCCGACGATCCGCCAGGCCATCGGCCACATCAAGGCGGAGCTGAAGGAGCGCCTCGCCTGGTTCGAGAAGAACGGGAAGCTGCTGGAAGCCCAGCGGCTGGAGCAGCGCACCGGCTTCGATCTGGAGATGCTGGAGACGACCGGCCACTGCGCCGGCATCGAGAACTATTCGCGCTACCTGACGGGCCGCGCGCCGGGCGAGCCGCCGCCGACGCTGTTCGAATACCTGCCGGACGACGCGCTGCTGATCGTCGACGAGAGCCATGTCACCGTCCCGCAGATCGGCGGCATGTTCCGCGGCGACTTCAACCGCAAATCGACGCTCGCCGAGTTCGGCTTCCGCCTGCCCTCCTGCGTCGACAACCGGCCGCTCAAGTTCGAGGAATGGGACGCTATGCGCCCGCAGACGGTCTGCGTCTCGGCGACGCCCGGCCCGTGGGAAATGGACCGGACGGGCGGCGTGTTCGTCGAGCAGATCATCCGGCTCTACCGGACTGATCGATCCCGTCTGCATCGTCCGCCCCGTGGGCAGCCAGGTCGACGACCTGCTGGAGGAATGCCGCCAGTGCATCGAGAAGAACCAGCGCGTCCTCGTCACCACGCTGACCAAGCGCATGGCCGAGGACCTGACCGAATACATGGTCGAGGCGGGTCTCAAGGTGCGCTACATCCATTCCGACGTCGACACCCTGGAGCGCATCGAGATCATCCGCGACCTCAGGCTCGGCGCGTTCGACGTGCTGGTCGGCATCAACCTGCTGCGCGAAGGGCTCGACATTCCCGAATGCGCGCTGGTCGCGATCCTCGACGCCGACAAGGAAGGCTTCCTGCGCTCGCGCACGTCGCTCGTGCAGACCATCGGCCGCGCCGCCCGCAACCTCGACGGCCGCGTGATCCTCTACGCCGACAACATGACGGATTCGCTGCAATACGCGATCGACGAGACCAACCGCCGCCGCGAGAAGCAGGAGGCGTGGAACGCCGAGCACGGGATTACGCCGGAAAGCGTGAAGAAGGGCATCTCGGACATCCTCGAGACCGTCTACGCCCAGGATTCCTACACCGTCGGACGCTCGACGAGGAGAACGCGCATCTCGTCGGCCACAATCTGCAAAGCTACATCGACGATCTCGACGAGCGCATGAAGGACGCCGCCGCCAATCTCGAGTTCGAGGAGGCCGCGCGGCTGCGCGACGAGATCCGCCGCCTCGAGAACATGGAGCTCGGCGTCGCGCCGATGGGCCCCAAACGCCTCGCCGCCCGCATCGACGCGGCCAAGCGCGGCCAGGGGAACGCCAAGTACCGGAAGAAGAAGCGGCGGTAGGAAAATTGACGGCCATGTCCCGCGGATGAACAGGACCGGACCTCCAAATTTCGAAAAATCGCACATCGCTGCATTTCGGGACACTTCTGATTGTCCCGAAATGGCAAGTCGCAAGCCGGCACCGCACTAATACTTTGAATATAAAGAATAATTTATTGGCATAGAACTTGCACCCCCTCCTCCAGCGAACTGGAGGAACGGAAATGGCTGGTTTTACCGAAACGACGAGAAAAATGCTGGAGTGGGCGTTGGGCGCGACGACGGCGGTTGGCTTTTGATGCTCGACGACCGGCGGCTGCAAACCCGGCAGAGCCCATGACGGGCAAAGCTGCAGGAATACAGCCCAAGAAGTGGTTCGACGCAGGCCAACGATTCCGCCCAATACAACATCGGCCTCATGTACTACGGAAAGGGTGTCAGGCGAGACGCGCTGGAAGCGATGAAGTGGTTTCTCATTTTGACAGCCAACGGCCGCGCGAGCCGCCATTCAGGAACGCCGGTTGTTGAACCTTTCCTCGATTGCCGAGGACGCGCGCCGAGCGCTGGCTTCGCAAACGCGAGGCGTCACGCCCCGACGCAAAAAATTGGAGACCGTGACTCAGCGCATGAGGCGAACTAGAAACCGATAAGTTTTTCTGTACCGTCCGTCGCTTCGAAAGTCATGCGGCTGGACCGCTGTCGCCGTTCTGGGATTTCTTCGGATCACCTTCCGTCTTCGGCAGGATGACGTCCGACAGCAGCGCGTAGTCGTCGGCGCGGTGCTCGCGGATGATTTCCTGGATCCGGTCGGACGGCGTGCCGTAACCGCGCATGACCTGCTCGCCGAGATGGAGGCTGAGCTCGTAGGTCTCGTGCACGATGCCGCTGACGCCGGCCTCGTTCAGGCACCGCTTGTGGGCGTTGTCGCGGGCGCGGACGAAGATCTCGAGCCGGGGAAAGCGGCGATGCAGCAGGTTCACGGCGCGCTCCGCGGCGATGGCGTTGTCGAGGATGATGACCGCGGCCCGCGCCCGGTCGGCGCCGAGCGCCTCCAGCACCTCGACCCGGCTCGCATCGCCGAAATAGACCGACAGGCCCTGCGCGCGCGCCTCGGCCACGCGCGTCGGCTCGAACTCGACGGCGACGTAGGGAATGTTGGCCGCCGCCAGCGTCTTCACGACCGACTGGCCGACGCGGCCGAACCCGGCGACGATGACATGGTCCTTGAGGTCGGCGCTCTCGGCCCGCATGTCGTCGCTGGTATCGGCGAGCTGCGCCTCCAGATAGTTGTGCAGCCGGCTGCCGACGAACGCGAGCAGCGGCGTGACCGCCATCGACAGCGCGATGGCGGCGGCGAGGATGGTCGCGTCGCGCCGCTGTATCAGGTCGGCCTCGCCGGCCAGCGCGAACAGGACGAAACCGAATTCGCCCGCCTAGCCGAGCACCAGCGCCGTATTGACGCTGACGCCGTTCGACGCGCCGGTCGCGCGGCACAGCCCGAAGATGATCGCGGTCTTGAGCGCGATCAGCCCGACGACCATGCCGAGCAGCAGCAGGGCGTTCTCGGCGATGACGCCGAGGTCGAGACCGATGCCGACCGTCATGAAGAACAGGCCGAGCAGCAGGCCGCGGAACGGCTGGATGTCCGCCGCGACCTGATGCCTGTATTCGGTCTCCGCCAGCAGGATGCCCGCAAGAAATCCGCCGATGGCGAGCGAGAGGCCCATGGTCGCGGTCATCCAGCTCATGCCCAGGAGGACGGCGAGCGTGACGGCGGCGAACAGCTCGGCGCTGCGCCCGACCGCGATGACGCGGAACAGCGGCCGCAGGACCAGCCGGCCGACGATCGCGACGCCGGCGAGCGCCAGCGTCGCCTTGAGCAGCGTGAGCAGCACCGATCCGGTCGAGCCGTGATCGCCGCCCGCCAGCACCGGCACCAGCGCCAGCAGCGGCACGACGGCGAGGTCCTGCAACAGAAGGACGGCGAAGGCGAGACGGCCGCGCCGCGAGGCGAGCTCGTCGCGCTCGGACAGCAGCTGGAGGACGACCGCGGTCGAGGACAGCGCGAGACCGCCGCCCACGATCACCGCCGCCTCGACGGTGAAGCCCGCCCCCCATGCGATCAGCGCGATGACCAGCGTCGTGAGGACGACCTGCGCCGTGCCGAGCCCGAAGATCTGGTTCCGGATCAGCCGCAGACGGTCGACATTGAGCTCGAGACCGACCGTGAACAAAAGAAATACGACGCCCAGCTCGGCGATGTTGTGGACGGACTTGGAGCCGCTGACCAGCGCCAGGATGCCGGGGCCGATGATGACGCCGGCGACCAGGTACCCGAGGACCAGACTCGAGCGCAAACGCTGGAAAACCGGGGCAACGACGACCGCCGCGATCAGAAAGATCAGCGTTTCGGCAAGAAAAGAGACGTCGTGCATTCGCCCTGTATTGCTGCTGGCGGGACCCCTTGCCGAGCAACTTAACCGTCGGACGGCAGTTTGGCCAAGCAATCCGGGAGAAACGCAGGTAAGGAACTGGTAAACAAGTTAATCGATACCATATTACCTGCTAGCTTTGCCGACGGTTACCGGCGTCCAGATATGGCGACCGGCGGCGAAGGGGGTTGGGAAATTCCGACCGACGGGGGCTGCCTTCGGTCACACGCAACAAGTAGACGCCGACGTATCTGTCGAATGACTTATGTTTTGATTGCTGCCGGCTTCGCGCTGCTCCTTATCGGCGGCGAGGCCGTCGTTCGCGGCTCGGTCTCGCTGGCGCACCGGCTCGGTGTGTCGCCGCTGATCGTCGGCCTGACGATCGTCGGCTTCGGCACGTCGCTTCCCGAAATGGTGGTCAGCGTCAACGCCGCGCTGGTCGACGCGCCCGGTCTCGCGATCGGCAACGTCATCGGCAGCAACATCGCCAATATCCTGCTTATCCTCGGCATCGCCGCGATGATCATGCCCGTCGCCGTGCACCCCAGGGCCGTGACCCGCGACATGGCCTGCATGTCGGGCGCCACGGTGATCTTCGTGGGCGTCGGCATGACGGGCTGGCTTCTCTGGTGGCAGGGCGCGCTGATGCTCGCCGTGCTCACGGCCTATATCGGGTTCACGGTCTGGCACGACAGCAAGACGAACGATGCGGTGGCCGAGCTTCACAAGGAGGAAGCCGAGGAGATCTCCGAAGTTCCCCTGCGGACGCTGAACGTCGCGCTGATCGTCGTCGCAGGCCTCTTTGCCGTCGTCGTCGGCG
This sequence comes from Alphaproteobacteria bacterium, assembly GCA_038131485.1. Taxonomy (GTDB): domain Bacteria; phylum Pseudomonadota; class Alphaproteobacteria; order MPNO01; family UBA830; genus JAYQUR01. The sequence goes on along the minus strand of JAYPPO010000002.1, from coordinate 813,160 downwards.
CGGAATGGCTGGTGACGGGCGCGACGACGCTCGCCCGCGACTTCGGCGTTCCCGAAGAAGTGATCGGCCTGACGCTGGTCGCGCTCGGCACGTCGCTGCCCGAGCTTGCGACGTCCATCGTCGCCGCCTGCCGCGGCCATTCCGACGTCTGCGTGGGCAACATCATCGGCAGCAACATGTTCAACCTGTTCGGCATCGCCGGACTGACCTCGCTGTTCGCGCCGCTGCCGTTTTCGGAAAAGATCATCAGTTTCGACCTTTTGGCGATGCTGGGCGCCACCGCGATCATGATTCCCTTCATGTTCACTGGCCTCCGCGTCGGCCGGTTCGAGGGGTTTATCCTTCTACTCGCCTACGGCGGCTACCTGCTGGCCCATTTCCTCGGTGTAAGCGGCCGGGCCTGACCACCTAGCCTCGACCGCGCCGTGGCGCGGGGCCGCCAAACGGCGGCGGCTTGAACAGCCGGGCCGGATGGCCCATTTTCGCCCAATGACATCGTCTCCTCCCGGATCGAAAGGCGCGAACGCGCTCGTCACCGGCGCCCGCCAGCGCATCGGCCGGGCGATTGCCATCGCACTTGCAGGCGACGGCTGGACCGTGGGCCTTCACGTCCGCGAACCGGGGCCCGACGCGGGAGCGCTGCTGGACGAGATCGCGGCAGCCGGCGGAACAGCGTATGTCGTGGCCGGCGACCTGCGCGACGACGGGGCGTGCGCGCGGATGATGGCGTCCGCCGCCGACGCGGCCGGCCCCGTAACGTGCCTCGTCAACAACGCCTCGCTGTTCGAACGGGACGAGCTCGCCACCGTCAGCCGCGAGAGCTGGGACGGGCACATGGAGACGAATCTCTGGGCGCCCGTACTGTTGTCGCAGGCGATGGCAGCTGGCCTGCCGGCGGGCGCGGAGGGCAACATCGTCAACATCGTCGACCAGCGCGCGGCCAACGTGTCGCCGGGCTTCCTGTCCTATTCCGTCAGCAAGTCGGCGCTGTGGGCGCTGACGCAGAACCTAGCGCTGTCGCTCGCCCCGGCGATCCGGGTGAACGCGATCGGGCCCGGCCCGACGCTGCCGAGCCCGCGCCAGACCGAAGAGCAGTTCGCACGCCAGGCGGCGCGCGTTCCCCTGGGCCATGGCGCGACGCCCGAGGAGATCGCGAACGGGGTTCGCTATATACTCGCCTCGCCGTCGATGACCGGACAGATGATCGCCCTCGACGGCGGACAGCATCTCGGGTGGGATCACCCGGGCCCCGGCGGGAGCCTAGTCGAGGAATGAGCCTGCGGGACGTCAGGAGCAAGAGACCGACATGACCGTCAACCGAACCGCCTTTGCCGCGCCCGCGCACGACACCGCGCCCGGCGTCCGGCGCGTCTTCGTCACCGACCTGGTGCTCGACTGCCTGATCGGCGTCCACCGGCACGAAAAGGACGGCACGCAGCGCGTCCGGATCAATCTCGATCTTTCCGTGGCGGAATCCGCGAATCCGGTCGACGACCGCCTGTCCAACGTCCTGTGCTACGAAGACGTGATCACGAAAGTCCGGGCGCTTGCGTCTGCGGGACACGTCAATCTGGTCGAAACACTGGCGGAGCGGGTCGCCGCATTGTGTCTGGCCGAACCGGACGTTCTTTCCGCCCGCGTCCGCGTAGAAAAACTCGACGTGTTTTCCGATGCGGCCAGTGTCGGCGTTGAAATCGAGCGCACCAACTGAATAACCAACTAAAAGCCCGCGCACCTGACTGAATCAATACGCCGGCAGTTGTGCACAACGCACAGCGTTAACCGTTGTAATTGAAATTTAACCTTAAATTAACAATGCCTTAACGGACGACTCAGGGCGAAGACCAAATTTATATCAATATTTCAAATACTTATACCGTATCTCGCAGCTGGGTTAGCCGGAAGGCCTGCGGAATGTCAATAAGGTCAATCGTCCGAATTTCTCCTTTGTCGACAGGGTTATCCACAGATTCGGTGGATATGGAAAACCGCCGTACGGCCGTCGATTCGACCCGCCCGCCGCACAGGTCCGAGGTCCCGGTCGGCCGAATATTACTGTAATATTCGGCCATGAATTGCGAAACGAAGGCGGATGATCAGCTTTCCGGCGCAGAGCTGATCGCGGAGTGGCTGCGGCGGCTGCCGTCGGGTCCAGGCGTCTACCGGATGCTCGACGAAACAGGCAAGCCGCTCTACGTGGGCAAGGCGCGCAGCCTAAAAAAACGCGTCGCCGCCTACGCCCGCCCTGCGCGCCTGCCTGAGCGGCTTCGCATGATGGTTGCGCAAACGGTGGATCTGGTCGTCGTCACGACCCATACCGAAGCGGAAGCGCTGCTGCTGGAAAGCAACCTGATCAAGGAGCTTAAGCCGCGCTACAACATTATCCTTCGCGACGACAAGTCGTTCCCATTCATCCTGCTGCGGACCGGCACCGACTGGGCGCAACTCATGAAGCACCGCGGCGCGCGCAACGCTAAGGGCGAGTATTTCGGCCCGTTCGCGTCGGCCGGCGCGGTTAACCGGACGCTCAATACACTGCAGAAGGTTTTTCCCCTACGGAACTGCTCCGACAGCATTTTCGCGAGCCGCACACGGCCCTGCCTCCAGTACCAGATCAAGCGCTGCACCGCGCCCTGCGTAGGTCTGATCGAGCGCGAAAACTATAACGAAATCGTCGAGCAGACGCGCTTCTTCCTCAGCGGCGAGAGCCGCGACCTGCAGCGCACCCTATCGAAGCGCATGGAGGAGGCGAGCGATGCGCTGGATTTCGAGACGGCGGCGATCTATCGCGATCGCATCCGGGCGCTGACCCAGATCCAGGCGCGCCAGGGCATCAACGTGGACTCGATGGGTGAGGCCGACGTGATCGCCGCGCATCAGGAAGGCGACAACACCTGCATCGAGGTATTCTTCTACCGGGCGGGACAGAACTATGGCAACCGCACCTACTACCCGAGCCATGCCCACAAGATTTCGCCAGAAGAGGTACTCGAAGCCTTCGTCGGACAGTTCTATACCGACAAGCGGCCGCCGACGACCGTGCTGGTGAGCCACGACATGCCCAACGAGGCGCTGCTCGCCGAAGCACTGTCCGTGCGCGCCGAACGCAAGGTGTCGGTCTCGCGGCCGCAGCGCGGCACGCGGCGCCAGCTAATGGACAGCGCGGTCGCGAATGCACGCGAGGCGCTGGTAAGGCGCCTGTCGGAGAGCAGCGCGCAGCGGAAGCTGCTCGAAGGCGTCGCCGACGCGCTCGGCCTCGACGGGCCGCCGCAACGGATCGAGATATACGACAACAGTCACATTTCGGGCACCAACGCGCTCGGCGCAATGGTCGTCTCGGGCCCGGAGGGGCTGGAGAAGAACGCCTACCGGCGCTTCAACATCCGCAGCAAGGAGATCGCGCCGGGCGACGATTACGGCATGATGCGCGAGGTACTGACGCGCCGCTTCGGCCGCGCGCTACGCGAGGACCCGGACCGCGAGGGCGGTACCTGGCCCGATCTGGTGATCATCGACGGCGGCCAGGGCCAGCTCTCCGTCGCGATGGAGGTATTCGACGAGTTCGGCATCACGGACCAGCCGATCGTCTCGATCGCTAAGGGGCCGAACCGGAATGCCGGCCGCGAGCGCTTCTACATGCCGGACCGCAGCCCATTTTCCTTGCCGTTACACGACCCTATCTTGTATTTCATGCAGCGACTGCGCGACGAAGCCCACCGATTCGCCATCGGCGGCCACCGGAACCGCCGCAGCAAGGCGATCGGACGCTCGGCGATCGACGAGATCGACGGCATCGGCGCGAAACGCAAGCGCGCGCTTCTTAATCATTTCGGCTCCGCCGCGAGCGTGGCGCGGGCCGGACTGGCGGACCTGGAGAAGGTCGAAGGGATCAGCACAACGGTGGCGAAGAGGATATATGACCACTTCCATACCGAGGCCTAAGGCACGCGCGGCATGGAGCTGACGCTGTCCAATGCGCTGACGCTGATGCGCGTCGCAGTCATCCCGCTGTTCGTCGCGTTCTTCTTTCTCGAGAGCGCCGCCGGCCAGTGGCTCGCCTGCTGTGTTTTCGTCGTTGCTGCTATCACCGATTTCTTTGACGGCTATCTTGCGCGGGCACGCGACGAGCTGTCGGATTTCGGCCGCTTCCTCGACCCGGTCGCCGACAAGCTGCTGGTTGCCTCGGCGCTGCTAATGATGGTGGGTTTTGGGCAAATTTCGGGCGTTTCCATCGTCCCAGCCCTGGTCATCCTGTGCCGCGAGATACTGGTTTCGGGCCTGCGGGAATATCTCGCCGGGCGCAGCGTCGGGCTGCCCGTCAGTACGCTGGCGAAGTGGAAGACGACCATCCAGATGTTCGCATTGCCGGTGCTGATCGTCGGCGATGCGGCACACCCGGCGATTCCCACCGACTTAGCGGTACGGCTGATCGGCGAGGTACTTCTGTGGGCAGCCGCGACGATCACGTTGGTCACCGGCTACGACTACCTGCGGTCCGGGCTCCGCCACATGGACCCGGCGGCCGGAGCGCGGCCTGAATGAACGCAACCGCCACGACGGGCCCTGCGGTCTTTGGCATCACCGGCTGGAGCGGCAGCGGCAAGACGGCGCTGATTGTCGCACTTATTCCGGAATTTCGCCGCCGCGGGTACCGCGTCGCCACGATCAAGCATGCGCACCACGATTTCGATATCGACAAACCCGAGAAGGATTCGCACAAGCACCGGTCGGCGGGCGCAACCGAGACGGTGATATCGTCGACCAACCGCTGGGCGATCGTCCACGAAAACCGCAGCGACCCGGAGCCCGCCCTTCCCGACCTGATTGCACGCATGTCGCCGACCGACATCGTCCTTGTCGAGGGCTACAAGTCGCATCCGCATCCCAAGATCGAAGTGTACCGTCCTTCGATGGGCGCACCGCTGCTGTGCGCCGAGAACGCGACGATCCGGGCAGTGGCCAGCGATGCGCCGGTCGAGGGTGCGGCCGTGCCGGTGATCGACCTCAACGAACCGGCCGAGGTGACCGCCTTCATCCTGTCTCAGTGCGGGCTCGACGAACGCCTGTCGGGGGTCAGTTGACATGGCGCAGCTCTCGGATGACTGCTTCGCCTTCGGCGGCGAACTGATGCGGACCGCAGAGGCGCTAGCGATTCTGTCGGACCGGCTCGACGTCGTTGTCGACGCCGAGAAAGTCGCATTACGCGATGTCCTCGGCCGTATCCTCGCCGAGGACGTGATCTCCGAGCGGCCGGTACCGCCGCACGACAACACCGCGGTCGACGGCTACGCCGTCCGGTTCAAGGACCTCGACGCGAACGCCGACACATCGCTGACGGTCGGCGGACGGGTCGCGGCGGGAGAGACGCTCGGCCGCACGGTTTCCGCCGGCGAGGCAATCCGCATCTTCACGGGCGCGCCCATGCCTGACGGCGCCGACACCGTGCTGATGCAGGAGGATTGCGAGACCGACGGCGACGGCGACACCGTCGTCATTCCGCCGGGAATCAAACGGGGTGCGAACCGGCGGTTCGCAGGCGAGGATATCGAAGCCGGCGCGACCATCCTCGCGGCGGGCGTGCGTCTGCGGCCGCAGGATATCGGCCTTGCCGCCTCGATCGGTCTCACCGCGCTCCCGGTCCGGCGCCGACTGCGCGTCGCGCTTTTCTCGACCGGGGACGAGGTGCGCGATACCGGCGAGGCGCTGCCGCCCGGCTGCATCTACGACGCCAACCGTTATTCCGTCGCGGCTGCGCTGGAACGGCTCGGCTGCGAGGTGGCAGACCTGGGGATCCTGCCCGACGACCGCGCGGTGATTGAAAAGACGCTGGGCGAAGCAGCCAACGGCCACGACCTGATAATGACGTCAGGTGGCGTGTCGACCGGCGAGGAGGATCATGTGCGCCAGGCCGTCGCGGGGCTCGGCAGCATTCATTTCTGGCGGCTCGCGATCCGGCCGGGTCGGCCGCTCGCGCTCGGCCAGATCAGGAAGGTGCCGTTCATCGGCCTTCCCGGAAACCCGGTCGCCGTGCTGGTGACTTTCATGCGTTTCGCCCGGCCCGCGATCCTGCGCCTCGCAGGCGCGCGCGTGACCGAGCCGCTGGTCTTCCGGGTGCCGACCGACTTCAACATCAAGAAAAAGGAAGGCCGCCGCGAATGGCTGCGCGTCAGCCTCGAGCGCGGTCCAGACGGCGCGCCGGTGCTGCGCAAGTTCCCGCGCGACGGCGCCGGCATCCTGACCTCCATGGTCCAGACCGACGGGCTGGTCGAGCTCCCAGAGGAGTTGACTCGGCTGGAGGCGGGCACCATGGTCGATTTTCTTCCCTTCAGCGAGTTCGCGTGATGCAGGTACTCTATTTCGGCTGGGTCAAATCCAAAGTCGGCATCGGCCAGGAACAGGTTTCGCCGCCCGACGGCGTCGAGAGCGTCGGCGGGCTGATCGACTGGCTCAAGGCGCGCGGCGGCGGCTACGAGGTCGCGTTCGCCGACGCGTCGGAGATTCGCGCGGCCGTCAATCACGAGATTGCACCACACGAAGCCCTTATCAAGGAAGGCGACGAGGTGGCGTTGTTCCCGCCGATGACGGGTGGCTGAGCCCATGATCCGGGTCCAGACCGAGGATTTCGACGTCGGCGCGGAGATCGGCCGTATCACTGACGGCAATCTGGAAATCGGCGGCCTCGCGAGCTTCCTGGGCCTCGTGCGCGATTTCGCGGGCGACGAGAAGATCAGCGCGATGACGCTGGAGCATTATCCACGCATGACCGAAAAGCAGCTCGAAAAGCTCGAGGCCGAGGCGCGGGAGCGCTGGGAGCTGCAGGACGTGCTGATCATCCACCGCTTCGGACGGCTGGAGCCGGGCGAGCGCATCGTCCTCGTCGCCACCGCCGCGCCGCACCGCGAGGCGGCGCTCGAAAGCTGCGCCTTCCTGATCGACTGGCTAAAGACCAAGGCGCCGTTCTGGAAGCTGGAAGACCGCGAGACGGGACCCTCCTGGGTCACTGCGCGCGAAGAGGACGAGGTCGCCGCCGACCGCTGGGTCCGCGTTTCAGATAAATAGGCTTTTTATCGCTTACGCCGGAGCGGGCAGGTACCGCCAATACATAAAGTATTAAGCAGCCGCAGCCGCCTTTCCGCGCACCAGCTGGTCGTAATCTTCCATGAGCGTACGGCTGACCGTGCCGACCTGGAAAGTCCAGTCGTCGATCTGACCGACGGGCGTGACTTCCGCAGCGGTGCCGGTGACGAACACTTCGTCCGTCTTGGCGAACTCCTCTGGCATTATCTTACGCTCGATAACCTCATAGCCGCGATCCTTCGCGAGCCCAATGACCGTCTGGCGCGTAATGCCGTCGAGGAAGCAGTCGGGCGTCGGCGTATGGATCTTGCCTTCCTGGATGAGGAAGATATTGGCGCCTGTCGATTCCGCGACCTGGCCGCGCCAGTCAAGCATCAGCGCATCGTCGAAACCGTCGGCCTCGGCGGCGTGCTTCGACAGCGTGCAGATCATATAGAGGCCAGCCGCCTTCGCATGCACCGGCGCGGTGTCTGGTGCTGGCCGCCTCCACTTCGACGTCTTGAGCCGGATGCCGCGCAGGCGCGCTTCGGGCGCGAAATAGGACGGCCATTCCCAGACCGCGATCGCGACGTTGATCTTTGTCTGCTGGGCGGAGACGCCCATCATCTCGCTACCGCGCCAGGCAACCGGACGGACATAGGCATCGGCAAAGCCCTGCGATTCGACAGTCTCGAGTGTCGCCTGCTCAAGCTCTTCCAGCTTGAACGGTATCTTTAAGCCGAGTTCCTTGCCCGAATCCAGCAAGCGCTGCGTATGCTCGCGGAGCTTGAAAACGTGACCATTGTACACGCGCTCTCCTTCGAACACGCAGCTGCCGTAATGCAGCCCATGCGATAATACGTGTATTCGGCTGTCCCGCCATGGCACCAACTTACCGTTGAACCAGATATCGCCATCCTGATCGTCGAAGTTGATCATTTTTTATTACTCCGCGTACCGCCGAAAAGACACAACGTTACTATTGTGGGTTGCAGTGAGTATCATTCGGAGTCATATATGTCAATATGACTGACATAAAAACGCCGATTAATCCGCGGTTCCTCAGAGAAGAAGACATCCGTCAAGGGATGGAGTTGCTGTATTTCGCCTATCGCGACTTCACTGCGGAACCGGACGAGATCCTCGCCGAGTTCGGTTTCGGCCGCGCCCATCACCGCGTCATCTATTTCGTAGGCCGCAACCCAAAGATCACCGTCTCCGACTTGCTGGCTATCTTGAAGATCACCAAGCAAAGCCTGTCGCGCGTCCTCGGCCAGCTGGTGCGCGAGGAATTCATCATACAGCACGAAGGCGTCGTCGACCGACGCCAGCGTCTGCTGGAGCTAACGCCAAAGGGCGTCGAGCTCGAGCGGCGCCTGTCAGAAAGCCAGCGCAGCCGTTTCGCCGACGCCTACCGCGAGGCGGGCGCGGAGGCTGTGCAGGGATACCGGCAGGTGCTATTGGGCATGGTCGGGCCGGAAGACCGAAAACGCGTGTTTGGCGAGCGGAGCGCGGAAGAACGACTAAACTACGACAAGGACTGACTCGAAGTCCGAAACAGGCGGTTAGACTCGGATCGTCCCTCCATGAATAGCGTCGCGTGGCGGCAGATGCCCGCTCGGTTGCCGCGATACGAAATCTAACGTGCCTCCAGCCTCTTCCTGCCGAGCAGTCCCGCGCATTAGGGCGTCAGCGTAGAGTGTGCCGACCCCGTCGACTGATCTTGGGGATTCTTTAGGACGGCGCGAGGAAATGGTTGACGAAATCGCGGTCCGCATAGTCGTCATCCCCATTCCTTCAGCCGGGCGCCGTAACTATGACGCTGCGAGGGTGCGCGGACAATATCACCGTCAATTAGTTCTCGAGGGCGCGCAACTGTCCAGCGCTGCCTAGAAAGACCACCAAGTTAGGCCCTTAAAAGGCCTAGGGGAGGCCTTCCTGCCAGCCCGACTGTGACGAAATCCGGCCAGGTGGGGGCAGCCCTAGGATAGACGGAAAAACCCACGAACATCAGGTCAATCTCAGCCTCGAAGGTCAGCGTGCTGCTAGGCAAGGAAAAGCTGACGGACGCCAGGCCCGGCGCGAGCCGGTTAAAACGACCTAGGCGGAGGAGAGCGCCGACTGATCTCATAGATCGAACTCGACCTTCGGTGTTACCTTGTGCGCTTGTCCGTCTCGCTCGCTGACCTAGGCCGGAACGAAAAGGCGGCTTCCGACAGATTGTTGTTGGCGGCGAAGCTCTGCAACACTGCCGCGGCAATCAACGCGTCAAGTGAGCAGATCGCTGCCGAATTGCCGTAAAAGATGCACTGGGAGAAAGCGTCGAGCTTATTCAGGGAGATATCGGCCATCGTCAGACGCCCCGGAAGCTGTGGAGCGTGTGCGCGTGGTTGATGGGTCCGTGGCCGCTGCCGAAACCGGGCGCCGTGCGGATCGCCTCGGCGACGTAGGTCTGGGCGCGGCGAACGGCGTAGACCAACGTATTGCCCTGGGCTAGACCGGTCGCGATCGCGGACGCGAGGCTGCAGCCGGTGCCGTGCGTGTGCACCGTATGGATGCGCCGAGTCTCAAAACGGTGGACACCGTCTTCATCCACCAGTAAATCGACCAGCTCGTCGCCCTCCATGTGCCCCCCCTTCACCAGAACCGCAGCGGGGCCCATCGCGCGAAGCGCTCGCGCCGCCTCTTCCATATCGCCGACCGAGCCGATGGAGGAACCGAGAAGCGCCTCGGCTTCTGGAATATTGGGCGTGATCACTGTCGCGAGCGGTAGCAGCTTCTTTCGCAGCGTCCCCGCGGCATCCGCATTGAGCAGGGAAGCGCCACCCTTGGCAACCATCACAGGATCGACCACCAGCGGTATCCCCGCCGCAGCTGCGCCCAAAACCGAATAGACAACGTTGATGACCTCGGCGTTGTGCAGCATCCCGATCTTGATACTGTCCGCGCCGATATCGCGCAGAACGACCTCCATCTGTTGGCGGATGAAGGCTATATCGACGGGCATTACGCCGTGAACGCCCTCGGTATTCTGCGCGGTCAGCGCCGTGATCGCGGTCGTGGCGAAACCATCCAACGCGGTCACGGTCTTGATGTCCGCCTGGATGCCCGCTCCGCCACCCGAGTCCGACCCAGCGATAATAAGAACCCTGCCCTGCATTTACCTATCCGATTTTTTCCCGCCGCAGCGATGGTTCGTGGATCAAGCCGTTGCGGCTTCAATGGCGCCTACGATCTCGGTGACGACAGCCCGGACCAACGCGGAATCTTCGCCCTCCGCCATCACTCGAATAACCGACTCTGTACCGGACTTCCGGATCAGGATACGCCCGTCCTTACCCAGCAGGCCTTCCCCGTCCTTAACGGCCTGGATGACGGTAGCCTCCTCCAGCGGAGGAGTGCCCTTGAAGGGGACGTTTTCAAGAACCTGCGGCAGCGGCGTAAAGCGGCGCCCCACCTCACTGAGCTTGCGGTTGGACTGCACCATTACGGATAGCACCTCGAGCACCGCGACAAGGCCGTCGCCCGTCGTCGTGTAGTCGCTGAACACGATATGGCCGGACTGCTCGCCGCCCACGTTGAAGCCGTGTTCGCGCATATACTCAACAACGTAACGGTCCCCGACCTGGGTGCGAACGGTCTTAAGCCCGAGCCCCTTCAGGTAGATTTCCAGACCGAGATTTGACATAACGGTCGCAACGATTCCGTCACCGCGCAGCCTTCCGTCGCGCTGCCAGCTCTCGGCGACAGTCGCCATCAGTTGGTCGCCGTCGAGAAGCTCCCCCGTCTCGTCGGCAACGAGAACCCGGTCGGCGTCACCATCGAGCGCGATACCGATATCGGCGCCTTGCTCGCGGACCATCCGACACATCGTTCGGGTGTCCGTGCTGCCGCAATATTTGTTGATGTTAAAGCCGTCGGGCTCGACCCCAGTGGTCACGACGTCGGCGCCCAACTCCCACAGCGCCGCCGGCGCGACCTTGTAGGCAGCGCCGTTAGCGCAATCGATGACGATCTTCAGACCATCGAGGCGGAGACCCTTTGGAAGGGTGTTCTTCACGAATTCTATGTAGCGGCCCTCAACGTCGTCGAGGCGCCTGGCGCGGCCAAGGTCGAACGAGCCCGCCAGGTTCGGGGTCATATCACACTCTATAAGCCCTTCGATCTCTTCTTCCATCTCGTCGGATAGCTTATAGCCGTCCGGGCCAAACAGCTTGATGCCGTTATCCTCGAACGTGTTGTGCGACGCCGAGATCATCACGCCTAGATCGGCCCTGAGGCTACGCGTAAGCATCGCGACCGCCGGCGTCGGGATGGGGCCGACGAAGACCACATCCATTCCCATCGCAACGAACCCGGCGGCCAGCGCCGGCTCCAGCATGTAGCCGGACAGGCGTGTATCCTTGCCGATCACAACGCGGTGGCGGTGCTCGCCGCGCGTGAACATGTGTCCAGCTGCCATACCGACCTTTAGCGCGATCTCCGCGGTCATCGGGTCGCTGTTCGCTGACCCCCGAATACCGTCCGTTCCGAAGAGTTTACGAGCCATTATTTCCGATCCATCCGTCGCGCCGTTCAGGCGCAGCTGTGCGTTCCCTTATAGCAAGTTCGCGCCCCAAACTCACGTCCGGCGCGGCAAAGCATCCCATATATCAAGTGCCTGTCGGGCGGCGGCCACGTCATGGACACGATGGATTTGCACGCCTCGCGACAGCGCAATCAGCGTCGCGGCGACGGTACCCGGCTGGCGATCCCCTGGCGTCAAAACTCCCGCGATCCGGCCGATGAAGCTCTTTCGCGAGACGCCGATCGCGACCGCGCAACCAATTCCATGAAAGATAGCGGCTCGGTCGAGGATTTCCATGTTGTGCATGTCCGTCTTGCCGAAGCCAATACCGGGGTCGACAGCGATGCGCTCTCGCGGGATGCCGGCCGCGACGCAGGCGTCCGCGCGCTCGCCTAGCCATGCGCGGACGTCCGAGGAGGCGAGCTTGTAACGGGGCTTGGCCTGCATCGTCTCTGGCGTACCCTGGATATGCATGAGGACGACCGAAAGGCCGCTTGATGCCACGGCGTCGAGCGCCGCCGGATCGTGGCTCAGCGCGGTCACGTCGTTCACGATCCGTGCGCCGCAGGCCACCGCGACCCGCATGGTTTCCGCGTTCCGGGTATCGACGGACACGACGAGCCCCGCGCCCGCCGCCGCTTCGATCGCCGGCATCACGCGGTCGATCTCCTCGGCAACTGAGATTGGCGCCGCCCCGGGTCGCGTGGATTCGCCGCCAATATCGACGATGTCTGCTCCCTCTTCCGCCAGCACAAGCGCGCGCGCCGCCGCATGCGTAGGTTCTGCGTAGTCTCCTCCGTCCGAGAAGCTATCAGGAGTGACGTTAACGATCCCCATGATGCGGGGCCGGTCGAGTGAGATACCCGCGAACGGCGCACGCGCATCGGCGAATGGCGCGCATTCCGCAGTCTCCAGTTCTAGCGCCGCGGTTTGCTGCACGACGGCTCCCCTCCTGCCGTCGATTTCCTCAACATGGGTAAAGGCGAGACCGGTATTCGAGAGCGGCACGGCTATCCCTTCGGCTAGCGCGGCCCTCGCCGCGGCTCCGCTCAGCAACCCGATGGGATTGAGAAACATGACAATGCTCGCCTCGCACTGACCATCGCAGTGAGCACCGGCCGTCTCCTACCTGCCACCCATAAAGTCAATTCCCTAGAGAGAACTGACGATAGCCTGAAGTGGGCCCGCGCGACTCCACTTAAACGGATCATGATCGAGCGGCGCGGAATTTAGGTTCCCTGGGGCTCAGGCTCCATGCCGCCGGACTCGGCGTCGGGGCCGCGCGACCTCTTGCCGGATGTCGGCACGGAGGACTTGGGGCTGGCACCGGCGGGAGGGTCCTCGACATTGGGCCGGATGATGTCTTCGCCGCGCAGCAGCGCGTTCACCTCGTTGCCCGACAGCGACTCGTACTCAAGCAGCGCCTTGGTGATCGTCTCGAGATCGTCGCGGCGCTCGGTCAGGATGCTCCGAGCATTGTCCTCGGCCTCCTCGATAAGGCGCCGGACCTCGGTATCAATCAGGTCGGCCGTGTGATCCGACATGTGCTTCTGCTGGGTCACCGAGTGGCCCAGGAAGACCTCCTCCTCGTTGGCGGCGTAGCGAAGGCGGCCGAGCTTATCAGAAAAGCCGTATTCCGTAACCATCGCGCGGGCGACGCGCGTCGCCTGCAGGATGTCGTTGCCGGCGCCGGTGGTAACGTTTTCCTCGCCGAAGACGAGCTCTTCCGCCATGCGGCCTCCGAACATCATCGCCAGGCGCGATGTGAGCTCGACCTTGGACTGGCTAAGCTTGTCCCGCTCCGGCAGCGACATCGTCACCCCCAGAGCGCGGCCGCGCGGGATGATCGTCACCTTGTGCAGCGGATCTGATTTAGGCATCGACAGACCGACGAGCGCATGACCGGCCTCGTGATATGCCGTCAGCGTCTTTTCTTCCTCGGTCATGACCATGGATCGGCGCTCGGCGCCCATCATAACTTTGTCTTTTGCGTCCTCAAACTCGGCCATGGTGACGAGGCGCTTGTTCTTACGCGCCGCCAGTAGCGCCGCCTCGTTGACGAGATTCGCGAGATCCGCACCGGAGAAGCCGGGCGTGCCGCGCGCGATGATCTTGGCATCCACGTCGGGCGCCAGCGGCACCTTTTTCATGTGCACCTTTAGGATCTGCGCGCGACCCATCACGTCGGGGTTCGGCACGACAACCTGGCGGTCGAAACGGCCAGGACGTAGCAGAGCGGGATCGAGCACGTCGGGGCGGTTGGTCGCGGCGATCAGGATCACGCCTTCGTTCGCCTCAAAGCCATCCATCTCGACAAGGAGCTGGTTGAGCGTCTGCTCGCGCTCGTCGTTGCCGCCGCCAAGACCAGCTCCGCGATGGCGGCCAACCGCGTCGATTTCGTCGATGAAAATAATGCAGGGCGCGTTCTTCTTGCCCTGTTCGAACATGTCGCGGACGCGCGACGCGCCGACGCCGACGAACATCTCGACGAAGTCGGAGCCGGAAATCGTGAAGAACGGCACGTTTGCCTCGCCGGCGATGGCGCGGGCGAGCAGCGTCTTGCCCGTGCCGGGCGGGCCGACCAGCAGCACACCCTTCGGGATCTTGCCGCCGAGGCGCTGGAACTTCTGCGGGTCGCGCAGGAATTCGACGACCTCTTCCAGTTCTTGCTTGGCTTCCTCGATGCCGGCGACGTCCTCGAACGTCACCCGGCCGACGCGCTCGGTCAGCAGGCGCGCGCGCGACTTGCCGAAGCCCATCGCCTTTCCGCCGCCGGACTGCATCTGGCGCATGAAGAAGATCCAGACGCCTATCAGTAGCAGCATCGGGAACCACGAAATCAGGATATTCAGCAGCGACGGCGAGCCGTCGTCAGTGGGCGCGGCTCGGATGCCAACATTGCGCTTCTGCAGCTTGTCAACGAGATTCGGATCATTTGGCGCGTAGGTCTTGAACTGGCGCCCGTCAGTCCGGACGCCCGCGATGTTGTTGCCCTTGATGGTGACTTCGCTGACCGCGCCGCCGTCGACGTCCTTCAGGAATTCGGAGAACGGGATGCCCGCGCCGCCGGTCCGTCCCGACGGCTGGTGGAACAGGTTGAAAAGCGCGATCAGAAGAAGGCCGATAATTACCCAGAGCGCCAGATTTTTTCCGAAATTGTTCAAGTCTTCGTTCCCGATAAAAATCGGTCGTTTGCAGGGACGGGGCTCTGCGTCGACATGTTATCCATAGTAGATAGTGCCGCCAAACCGTTAAACAACCCGAAACGGCACTGTCGCGAGCACCGAATTCGGGCGAAAAACCGCCGATTCCAGGACCGGCGCGCCCGTGTGTTCTTTGCGATATCCCAAATGCGGCACTTCCGCAATCTCGTTCCCGTCCCACAGCGCCGGCAGCGCGAACCGGACGGGCCCCGGAATAAGGCGGGAAATCCCCGGATTCGTGCCTTTTGCAATGGATTGCCAGCCGGTCTCGCCGAGCCGCGCGATACGCATGCCCTGCCGCCGGCCGGCCGTCGCGGAGACCGAGAGGGCAAAACGGCCGTCCCAGCGGATTTCGGGGCCGCCCTCAGCGGCACGGTCTCGGTCGCCGCGCGCGGTTCGCGCCAGATCCGGAGCGACCCGCCGCCGTCCGGCACGATCGCGCAGCCTCCCAGCGTGCGGGCGCGCCGGAAATCGCCGGTCAGCACGTCGTCTGCCAGCCGTCCGAGCCGGGCGCGGCGCGGCGCGTAATGTGCGCCGCCGATGGTGTGCAGGACGACGGCCAGCAGGTCGCGCGCGCTGTCGGCGTCGGCGCGGCAGAGGGCGTCAAGCGCGATCTCCGCGTAGCCTTCCGGATAGAGCGCAACCGCCCCGGCGGCGAGGCGCGACCGCGCGCGGTCGCGTTCGGCTCGGGCGGCGCCGAGCGCCGCCGTCGCCTCGCCGAAGACCGCGAGCCCGAACCCCCGGTCGCCGAGCGCCTCGATCCTGCGGCGGACGGCGACGCGGGCAAACCGGCCGTCTCGATTGCTCGGATCGTCCAGCCACGTCTCGCCCTCCGCATCGAGGACGGCCCGCAGCCGCTCTGGCGCAACGTCGAGCAGCGGCCGCAGCAGGCGCACGCCGGCGCGGACGACGGCCGCCGGCATGCCGGCGAGCCCGTCGGCGCCGCTGCCGCGCCCCATCCGATAGAGAAATGTCTCTGCCTGGTCGCCGGCATGGTGAGCAACCATCAGGTGCGCGACGGCTCGATCGCGGCACCAGCCGGTCATCAGGTCGTAGCGGGCGGACCGGGCGGCTTCCTGGATACGGGTCGCAGGTTTATCGCCGTCCCAGCGCATCGTCTCGCAAGCGATGCCGCGCGCGCGGCACCGGCGAGCCACTTCTGCCACTTCCGCCGCCGCCTCGGCGCGCAATCCGTGATCGACGGTCAATGCCGTAACCCTGCCATTCTTGTTGGCCGCCCACGCCGCCGCGAGCAAAAGCAGCGCCATGCTGTCGGCGCCACCGGAAACGGCGACGGCGACATGCGGGGCCGTCTCGAACGGGCCGAGCCGGTCCAGACGTTCCGAAAAGTCGCGTTGGGTCAGCGGCGCGGTGGCCATCAGGCCGCTCGTCGCCAAGCCGTCAAGCGCGGGCCGGCGCCTACCGGCAATTCGAGCGGTCCTGCTCGCGCTCAACGCGGGCCTTCAGGCGCGCATTTGCCTGGGGGAAGTTGCTGAGCAGCCGGGCGAAGGCAGTGCAGGCCTCCTTAACCTTGTCGAGCTGGGCCAGCGTCATGCCGAGCTTGAGAAGGCTGTCGGGCGCCTTTGTGCCCGTGGGAAATTTCTGGAAGCCCTCGGCAAAGATGAACGCAGCGTCTTGATAGTTTTTGCGGACGTAGTGCGTCTCGCCGAGCCAGTAATAAGCATTGCCGGTGAGATCGTTCTTCGGATAGTCGTCAATAAATCGCCGCAGAGCGGTCTCCGCCGTCGCGAAATCCTGCTTCTGAAGCATTAGTCCAAGCGCCAGATCGTACTGCTGTTCGGGCGTTTCCTGCGGCAGCGGCGTCGCCGACGCGTTTTGCGCGGGAGGAGCCGCCGGATTGGGCGGCGCATTGGGGACGAACGACGGGCCTCGAGGAGCCGTCACCGCCTGGGCTTTCGGGATGGTGCCGAGGACGCCGGGCGGCAAGGCGGCGGTGCGCCGCTGCGGTGGCGTGAGGACCGGAGCAACCATTCCGGCGGCGGCCTGGGGCGTGCGGGGTGACCGGGGCTTAAGCAATGGCTCCCCTGACGACCGCGCAATCGGGATCTGGACGCTCGGCGCGGCGCCGCTACCGTTGCTCCGGAGGGGCGTGCCGCCCTCGATCGAGGTCAGACGCTGGTCGACATCGGCAACAAGGGCTTCGAGACGCTCCCGGATCTGGCGCAGGCGAAAATCGGATTCCTCGAGGCGGCCAGTCATGTTGCGAATCTCGTTCTCGAGCTGGGTGATACGGACCGAGTTGCGCGCCTCCACGCTGCGATCCTCGATGCCTGACGCGGCGGGCACAGACGCACCGGCCGCAGTCGTCGGGGGCTGCATTCGACGATAGACATGCTCCTGCAGCGTCGACATTTCGCGCTGCAGCCGTTCGATCCGGTTTAGCAGCTCTTGCACCCCGGCGTTTTGCCCCAAGGCACACGGTGCCGCCCAGCTGAAGGCCGCCGCGATCGCGATTAGTGCAAGAAGGTGCATTCGTAACGTCATCGCCGGAATAACTCTCAAAGGTCGGATTGTCCCCTGCTGCGCCAAGCGGCACCGGAGCGTTTCCTCGACGCGCTTTTAGAAGAATTGCCTGCAAAAGTGTCAATAATGTGGCGCGGCCTAACATTGTGGCGCATGTGCGCCACAGCGGATCAGCCAGTGGCGCCGTCGACAACTGTAACTGCGCGGCGGTTACGGGACCATGCGTCCTCCGTTGATGCGGGATCAACTGGCCGTTCCTTGCCGTAGGAGATTGTCTTCACGCGCGTCTGCTCTATGCCGAGGGCGAGCATGTAGTCACGCACCGAATTGGCACGCCGCTCGCTGAGCGCGAGGTTATATTCCCGGGTGCCACGCTCGTCTGCATGGCCCTCGATCGTCACATTTATGCTCGGATATCGCTTGAGCCATATGACCTGGTTTTCGATCACCGTGCGGGCTTCCGTTGTGAGGTCAAAGCGGTCGAAACCGAACAGCACCCGGTCACCGACGTTGACGACGAAGTCCTCGACACTGCCGGCTGCGGGCCCAGACACACGCTTTGACTCGACCGCAGAACTCCGCGCGCCCGCTTGCTGACCACTGGTCGCAGAAGCGCCCAATGAGCCACTGCCGCTCGCGTTCGATTTAACTTCCGGCGAGGATTCGCAGGCAGCCAGAGAAAAGGCGGCCAGGACGCAGACGACATGGGTGAGGCGCATTAGATTTTCCCCCGTTTGGAACGACACGGTTAAGTTTACTGGACCCGTAGATAGGCCGATTCGCGGGACCGTCTGACCAAAGCTTGTAGCTAATCCTAGATTATGGCCGTTTTTTGGCGCTTTTCCAAGTAAAGCCGATTCGGCGCGAAATCATTTTCGCTTGATTGGATCACTTTACCAACGGCGACCATGCCGGGTCGGACGCCCCGGATGGCGTGGCGATCAGCCGCTCGTTGCGACCGGTCAGGTCGATCGAATAGAGCCGCGCGTTGGGGTTTCTGTTGCCGCGCCGCGGCTCTTCGCGGAAGAACATCAGGACGCGCCCATTGGGCGCCCATGTCGGACCCTCTACTAGAAAGCCGTCTGTCAGGATCCGCTCTCCCGAGCCATCCGGCCGCATTACGCCGATCGCGAACGTGCCCCCGTCGATCCGGGTGAAGGCGATCAGGTCTCCGCGTGGCGACCAGACCGGCGTCGCGTAACGGCCGCGGCCGAAGCTAATGCGCCGCACCGACGAGCCGTCACCGTCCATCACGTAGAGCTGTTGTGAGCCGCCGCGGTCGGAATTGAACACGACGCGCCGTCCGTCCGGCGCGTAGGACGGCGAGGTATCGATCGACGGATGGTTTGTCATCCGCCGCACGCGTCGGGTGCGGAGATCCATCGAATAGATCTCAGAATTGCCGTCCTTCGCCATGCTCATGATGACGCGGTTGCCGTCAGGCGAAAATCGCGGCGAGAAGGTCATGCCAGGAAAATCGCCGAGGATTTCCTGCTGTCCGGTATCGATATTGTAGAGATAAACGCGCGGCCGTTTATTCATGTAGGAAAGATAGGTGATCTCCTGCGCCGTCGGCGAGAAGCGCGGCGTCAGAACTAGCGCGCGGCCGTCGGTTAGGAAACGGTGGTTGGCGCCGTCCTGGTCCATGATGGCGAGCCGCTTGATGCGCCGGTTTGCGGGGCCGCTCTCGAAGATATAAACGATGCGCGTATCGAAATAGCCGCTCTCGCCGGTGATCCGCTTGTAAATCTCGTCGGCGATGATGTGCGCGACGCGACGCCAGTTTTCGGGCGTTGTGAAATACTGCAGGCCGGTGAGCTGCGTCTCTCCGAACACGTCCCAAAGGCGGAACTCGACTCGGAGCCGGCCATCTGGCTGCGCCTTCGCACTGCCGGCAACTAGCGCCTGCGCGTTGATCTGTCGCCAGTCGCCGAATCGTGGACGCACCTTGAGCGCCGCGACCTGCTGGATGAACGCACGGCGGTCGATTGGCTTGAACAGTCCCGATCGTTCAAGATCTGTCGCGATAACGTCCGCGATCTGGTGCCCGAGGTCCTGCTCGTTCGTAGCGTCGCCGTAGAATGCGGGCACAGCGATCGGCATCGGCTGGACGTTGCCGCGCGTGACGTCGACCCGAAGCTGCGCTTCCGCCCCTGGCATCGTGGCAATTAACGCGGCCGCGAAGGCAATGATGATGAGCGGGATTCGGAAGTTGGAACGTCTGTTCGTCATGGGACTTCCGCTAGTTTGGAGGCGTGAACGCAAAAACAATGTCTTTCCAGTCATTATAGTCAGCATACGGCAGCTTGAGCGGTGTGCAGGCCGGATCCCTTAGAGCCCGCACCGCGCTCTCCGCAAGCGCCCGGAAGGCAGGATCAGTCGCCATGCGGGCGGTATTGCGAATCTGCGGCAGTGTCGCATAAGTGCCATCGGGATTCATTCGGATGCGGATATCGACCGACATCCCTTGAACATCCTTCGCGCCGATCGGGATGCTCCAGCACGGCGAAATCTGCGCGGTGATCAACGCCACAAGTTTTTGCGCCGCAAGCCTTTCCTGCAGGGCGGACCGCTTGGGCGTCTCCGTCGCCCGCGCTGCGGTCGGCGTAGGCACCTCTGTTTTGCGCGTCTGCTCTACCCGGCGTTTGTCCTTGGCGAGGTTCATCAGGAGCGAGTCGAACTCGTCCGGCGGCGGCTTGGGCTTGCGCTTCGGCTTGGGCGCTGGCACGGCCGGCGGCGCCTTCTTCGCCGTCTCGACTGGCTTCTTTTCGGCCTCGGGCGGCGGATCGGGCTTGGCCTTCGGTTCCGGCACTGGCTTGGGCGGCGGCTCGGGTTTCTCCGTGGACTTGAGCGGTAGCGGCTTCTTTTCTGGAATCGGTTCGGGCTCCGGCAGCTTCGCGACCTGGGGCACCGGCTGCCGCGTGGGCGGCGGAGCGGGCGTCGGCGGCGGCGCGGCAGTCGCAGCCTTGGGCTGGCCGGCCTTCGGCTGTTCGGGTTTGGGCGGTTCCGACGTCTCTGCGAAATCCTCCTCGCTGACAACCTGGACGTTTACCGCCATAAGCTCCGTCCGGTCGGCATCGAAGAGGCTCGGAAGCCCAAGGAAGGCAAGGATCAGCACGCCGATATGAAGCGCGGCCGAAATGGTGACGCCATAGCGCATCGGTCACCGCCCCCTTCCCTTTCTAGCGGGGCCATCCTGCTTCGGCAGCTGGGTGACTAGTGCCACGCGGGAGAACCCCGCAAGATTGACCGCCCCCATCACCTCCATCACACTCCCGTAAGCGATCGCACGATCGCCACGGATGAAGATCCGCGTGTCGCGCTTGTTCTGCGTTATGGCTTCGAGCCTCGGCACAAGCTGCTCGAGCGTTATCGGCGTTTCCTGCAAGAACACCTCGCCCTTCGCATTCACCGAAATCACCAGCGGCTCGTCCTGGCCGACCATCCGCGAGGCCTCGGTACGCGGCAGATCCACCGGCACGCCAACCGTCAGCAGCGGCGCGGTAATCATGAAGACGACCAGCAGCACCAGCATCACATCGACCAGTGGCGTGACGTTTATGTCGCTCATTGGGACGTGGCCTCGCCGCCCGCGCGTCCGCCCGCCTCCACCGCTCGACATCACAGCCATGGCTCAGCCTTCCTCTTCGCTCTGGCGCGACAGGATCGCCCCAAACTCGCCGGCGAACGCCTCGAGGCGGCCGGCGTAGCGGTTTATGTCGGTTGACAGCTTGTTGTAGGCGATGACCGCCGGGATCGCGGCGACGAGACCGAGCGCGGTCGCGAACAGCGCCTCGGCGATGCCGGGCGCGACGACGGCGAGCGACGTGTTCTTGGTCACGGCGATGGCGGTGAAGCTGTTCATGATTCCCCAGACTGTGCCGAAAAGGCCGACGAAAGGCGCAGTCGAACCGACGGATGCGAGAAACGTCATGTAGCGCTCGATCTGCCCCAGCTCGCGATTGAGCGTGATCTGCATCACCCGGTCGATGCGCTCGGACAGGCTCTGGTGCGACTCGCGTTCGCGGCTTCCGCCCTTGGCCTGCGATCGCCGCCACTCGCGCATCGCCGACGAGAAGATGGCCGACATCGGATCGGCGGGCCGGCCGCCGATGCGGTCGAACAAATCGTCGAGCGAGCCGCCCGACCAGAAGCTCTCCTCGAACTGGCCCGCCTGATGTCGCAGCCGGCGCATCCGCATGATTTTCTCGAAGATGATCGCCCAGCACCAGAACGACGCGAAGATGAGCGCCAGCATCACGGCCTTGACGATGAAGTCCGCCTGGAGAAATAGATTCCAGATCGACAGATCGTGGGCGACGGACCCTGCGAGGGCGGCGGACTGTACGGCGGTGGATTCCATCTTGGGGTCGTTTCTCCGGTCAGTGATTTGTCTGGGTTGGGTCGGACGCGGCCAACTCTCGGACGGCATCGGGAAGGCGCGTCGGCCGGCCGTCGGGCCGGATGCAGACGAGCCTCAGCTTGAGATCGGCAATCATCTCGTCGTCGCGGCGAATCTCTTGTTCCATCCAGAAGCTCGCGCCGGTCGCTCTTGCGAAGCTGGTCCGGACTTCGAGAAGGTCGTCGAGCCGCGCCGGCTTCACGTAGTCGGTCTCGCAGCGGCTCACGGCGAACATGATGCCGTCTTCGGTGAGAAGGGTGCGGTGGTCGATGCCCATAGCGCGTAGCAGTTCGGTGCGCGCGCGCTCAGCAAAGCGCAGATAGTTCGCGTGGTAAACGACTCCAGCTGCATCGGTGTCCTCATAATAAACCCTCACAGGAAACACGTACTCACGCCTTTCAGTCATCACCGTCAGACTTCCCCGCGATTAGATCGAGCTGGGTGTCATGGCCCAAGGGCACGGCCACGCCAAGATGGCGGTAGGCTTTTAGCGTGAGCATTCTGCCTCGAGGCGTCCGCTGGAGCAGGCCCGTCTGCAGCAGGAACGGCTCAATTACCTCTTCGATTGCGTCGCGCTGCTCGGACAGCGCGGCGGCCAGCGTGTCGACGCCGACTGGCCCGCCGCCGTAGTTCTCGGCGATGCAGGCGAGGTAGCGCCTATCCATTGAATCGAGCCCGGCCTTGTCAACTTCCAGCCGGCCAAGCGCGTCGTCGGCTAGCTTGCGATCAATGGCGGCAGCGCTGGCGACTACTGCGAAGTCGCGCACGCGGCGCAGCAGGCGCACTGCGACACGCGGCGTGCCACGCGAGCGCGACGCGATCTCGGCCGCGCCGTCGTCGGTCACCGTCGTTCCGATTACGTCGGCGCAACGCAGGACGATCTGAACTAGATCGTCATGACCGTAGAATTCAAGCCTTAGCGGAATGCCGAAGCGCTCTCTCAATGGCGTCGTCAGCAGGCCCGATCGCGTCGTCGCGCCAACCAGCGTGAACGGCGGCAGTTCGATCTGGATCGAGCGCGCGGACGGGCCTTCGCCGATGATTAGATCTAGCTTGCCGTCCTCCATAGCGGGATAAAGGATTTCCTCGACCGCAGGGTTAAGACGGTGGATCTCGTCGATAAACAGCACGTCGAGCGGCTCCAGATTTGTCAGGATCGCCGCGAGATCACCCGCCTTGGCGATCACGGGGCCGGACGTCGCACGAAACCCGACGCCGAGTTCCCGCGCGACGATCTGGGCGAGCGTCGTCTTGCCAAGACCAGGCGGGCCGTGGAACAGCACGTGGTCCATCGCCTCGCGCCGCCCCCGCGCCGCTTCGACAAACACGCGAAGATTGTTGCGCAGTGACGGCTGGCCGACGAAATCGTCAAGCGTCTGTGGCCGGACGGTTGCCTCGCCGGCATCGTCGTCCATCCGTTGTGCGGCGATCGGGCGGGGTTCATTCATACGCAGCCTCCCCTCATGCCGTCAGCTCCTTCAGTCCGGCGCGAATGAGATCCTCTACGGCGGTGTTCTCGCCGAGAGTGCGCATCGCGCCAGCGACCGCACCGAACGCGGCGCCACGCCGGTATCCGAGATTGACGAGCGCCGAAACCGCGTCGTCGAGCGCCGCATGCTCGGGCCCGCTAGCCACCGCCGCAGCAGCTTGCGGCGCGAACTCAGCAAGGCCCGAGACCTTGTCGCGCAGCTCCGTCGCGATGCGAGACGCGAGCTTTGGGCCGACGCCCTGCGCGCGGGAGATCATGCCTTTGTCATGGGCGAGAATCGCATCGGACAGCTCCTGCGGGTCGAGTACCGACAGGATCGCTAGCGCGACGCGCGCGCCGACGCCCTGGACGGTGGTCAGCAGGCGGAACCACTCGCGCTCTGCGACATCGAAAAAGCCGTAAAGATGGATGTGGTCCTCACGGACGTGCGTCTCGACGGCGAACGAAACCGTCTCTCCGCGCCCCGTCAGATGCGACAACGTCCGCGTTGAGCAGAAGACTATATAGCCAACGCCGCCGACATCTATGACGGCCCAGTCCTCGCCGATGGTGTCGAGAATGCCAGTGAGTTTGGCGATCATGCGCGTGCTTCCAGCGTCACCGCCGCGACGGTGGGCGACCTCCGATGATGCGCATGGCAGACGGCGACGGCAAGCGCATCTGCCGCGTCCGCGCCGGTGGTCTTCGCGCCAGGCAGTAGGATCGAGACCATCGCCTGTATCTGGTTTTTGTCGGCGTGGCCGTTACCGACCAGCGCCTTTTTGATGAGGTTCGCGGGATATTCGGCGACAGGGATTCCGCTTTGTGCCGGTGCAAGCAGCACTGCGCCCCGCGCCTGACCAAGCTTCAACGTCGAGGACGGATTGCGGTTAACGAAGGTTTCCTCGACGGCGGCCTCGTCCGGGCTGTACTCGGCGATTACGGCAGTCAGCGCATCGAACAGCTGCGACAGCCGCTCGGCCAGCGACAACGCGGCTTCTGAGCCGACGGTGCCATTTGCGACGTGGGTAAGCCGGTTACCCGACACTTCGATGACGCCCCAGCCAGTTCGCCGCAATCCAGGATCAAGACCGATAAGCCGCATCCGCCCCGCCCCTTAGCCGGCCAGACGATCTAGAACGTCGTCGTCGATCTCGAAGTTCGAGGACACAGACTGCACGTCGTCATTGTCTTCGAGCGCATCAATCAGCCTTAGCATCGTCGAGGCACCATCCTCCTCGAGCACGACGGTGTTCTGCGGCCGCCACGTCAGCCCGGCAGATTCGGCAGTGCCGAATTTCTTCTCGAGCCCCTCGCGCACGTCGTTAAAATCGTTGGGGTCGCACGTGACCTCGTGGCCGTCGTCGGACGAATGCACGTCCTGCGCACCGGCTTCGAGCGCTGCCTCGAACATTTCATCGCTCGATGCGACAGCCTCCGGATAGTTTATCTGGCCAACACGGTCGAACATGAAGTTGACGCTGCCGGTCTCACCTAGATTGCCTCCGTGCTTGGCGAAAGCAGAACGTACTTCGCTAGCCGTCCGGTTACGGTTGTCGGTCAATGCCTCTACGATGATCGCGACGCCGTTGGGGCCATAGCCCTCGTATCGGATTTCCTCGTAGTTATCGGCCTCACCGTCGCCAGTGCCGCGGGCAATCGCCCGCTCCAGCGTTTCCTTCGCCATGTTGGCGTTCTTGGCAGCGGCAACGGCTGCTCGGAGCCGCGGATTTGAGTCCGGATCTCCGCCCTGCTTGGCGGCGACGGTCAGTTCGCGGATGAGTTTCGTGAAGACCTTGGCGCGCTTCTGATCCTGCGCGCTCTTCCGGTACATGATGTTTTTGAATTTGGAATGACCTGCCATCGTCGGCACACGCTCTGAAATAGACCCATAAACCCCTGCAAATTATACCATATCTGGTGGTAATGCGAGTACGAACCCCCACAATTCCGCCAATTTGGGACTAGTTTACAAGGTTAGCGGCTCAATATGGCAGGAATAGGGCGCCGAAGCTCAGCATGAGCTTTCCGTCGGCCCGGATGAACACGCTCAGGTCGAGAAGCGCGGCCAGCGAGGTGATTGCGATTGTCCGGCGGATTGCCGGGCGTGATCAGCCGGGCATATAGCTCCGGTAGCCGTGCCGGCGCCGGCCCAGCATATTCTCGCCTCTCGCTGACGGCCGCCTGAAAACACTCCCCAACGGTAATTTGCGGCCCATTAGGCTTCTACTGTGGTTGGGGTCGCCAGAATTTCCAGGCGAAAATTGTGTAAATATAACAACGCGTTGCAGATACAAAAATGCGGCTTGTGTGACGTGTGAGCTAATTTTGTGTGACAAAATGTGTGACAAAATTTGAAGCCCTGTTTCGCGGCTTCGACGATCCAGATGCGAGCCATTACTTGAGAGCCAGTATACTTAGGGCGGTATTGTGGTTGCGAAGACACCGAACAACGCGCTCTGCGGCCCCATTGTCTGTTCTGCCCGACAAGCCGCGCTTTAAACTTGTGATTTTGCCATCATTGCCCCGTACGCCGCCTGTATCACACTTGAAGGGGTAGTTGGAAAGCGCCTTCCCAGCCCGCTCAAGCTTTGCCACCCGCTGTTCCAGGCTTCCAGCAGCCTGCGCCTCTTTTACGGGCTTCTGTTCAAATACGAGACACCCGATCCCAATCGCGATCACAGTCAGAATGGCCTTGGTGTACAGGTCGATCTTCATGTTTCCCTCCATGTGTTCGGCTGGCAGGGTAACGGTAAACGTGTCACGGAGCACGCGGGAGGTTAATTGCCGCTTTAGATTTATTCGACCGGCATTGGGTGTAAGGTGTCTTTAAGGAAAAACAGGGGAGCATCATGAAAGCACTTTTCATTGCCACATTGGTTGGCCTACTCGTCGTCCCCGTCGTGGGAAATGCAAATCATCACAACAGACTTAAAGAGACCATGTGGGATCAAATTCGGCATCATCAGCGGGTGATAGCAGTTGCTATAGCAAAGCGCGAAGAGGCTCGAAAGGCTAAGGATAACACTTACCTCATGTATGACGCGATGAAGGTCCACGCAAAAAACGCTCCCGACAAGCTACAGAGAGACTGGGCTTTGAGAGCGAAGGCGAACCTTGATAAACTCCGGAAACAATATGTGAGACAAATAGAGAAATTTGACAAGATTGTTAAGGACCAACAGAGAATAATTTGTGGTCTATATAATATACGTGAGGTGCCAGCAGAGTGTTACAACCCAAATAAAGGTAGGCCCAAAGGCGGTCGTTACGTAAAATAAACAGCTTAAACACAATATTCATTTACACCGATTGTTACACCAATATTTATTGTGTCCGACGGTGAAAGTCGCTATTTTTATTTAAATGGATGAGTTGTCGATTATTTGCTCTCTCAAATCAAAACTCCCATTTTACCTTGAAATGACCCGCAACGGCTGCCACCGCCTGAGCAACCTTTCCTGACTTAACTGGTAGATCAAACTAAGTGGTCTTTCGGATGTAAAGCATGAGAGTTGATCGCCGCGCCCTCTCTATAATCCCCGTTCGCGCAAGTGGCTTGAGACATTATAGCTAACGCCACGCGCAATTCACATGTACTGGCGCCTTCGTGCGACAAAGTTTTGAGATCGGAGGGCGGACCATTTCAGTTCGGTAGCTCCTCGTGGAGCCGCCCGCCAGTCCGTACCGGCCGGATTGAGGTCGCAAGACCGGTCGCATCGTCGATCTCGATCAGCGCGGCGCACAGCGTCGCCTCGTTCGGCGCGGCTTCCATGCGCGCCGTCGGCATCTTTCGGATGAAGCGCTCGATGGAAATCTCCTTGCGGATGCCGATGACGGAATCGTAGTCGCCGCACATGCCAAGATCTGACTGGTATGCCGTACCTCCGGGAAGCACCTGTGCGTCGGCCGTCGGAATATGCGTGTGCGTGCCGACCACGCCGGAGACGCGGCCATCAACGAAATGCGCCATCGCCATCTTCTCGCTCGTTGCCTCGCCATGGAAATCGAGCAGGATCGCATCCACGTTGCTGCCAAGCCTCCACGTGCCGAGCATCCTCTCGATAGCCGCAAACGGATCGTCGAGCGGGTCCATAAACAGCCGCGCCATCAGGTGGAGGACGACGATGCGCCGGCCACGCCCGTCCCTGTATTCACCGACGCCGCTGCCGGGCGTTCCAGCGGGAAAGTTGTCAGGCCTCAGCAAACGGCGCTCGCGGTCGAAATGCGGGATGATGTCGCGTTGGTCCCAAACGTGGTTGCCTGTGGTGATGACGTCCGCACCAGCATCGTACAACTCGTTGCAGATCTTGGGCGTTATGCCGAACCCTCCGGCGGCGTTCTCGCCATTCACGATAGCGAAGTCGACCGAGTAACGCTCGCGCAGCTTGGAGAGATTATTTGTTACGACGGTCCGTCCAGCGCGGCCAACGACGTCGCCGCAGATCAATATACGCATCTGTTTTCCGCGTCTTTTTTTCTCATGCGCCGAGCACGATTGTGCGCCGGTCGGTGACGATCATGTCCAGTGACTCGTCCCAGTCGTCAACCGGCACCGAGGCCGTTTCCTGTTCATCATAGGCGACGCCCACGGCGAGCACATCACCCTCGGCGCGCAAGGACCGCAGCGTTCGGTCGTAATAGCCGCCGCCATAGCCGAGCCGTTGGCCTAGAGCATCGAAAGCAAGAAGAGGTATCGCTAAGATATCCGGAATCACCGTCTTGCCGCCAGCCGGTTCGCGCACGCCGAACGCGGCATCGTTCATAGCGTCGCCTGCACGCCACGATCGGAAGGCAAGCGGCGCGTCTGCACGCTGCATCACCGGTAGCGCGGCGACAACGCCGTAAGCGGCGAGCGCATCGCCCAGCGGCTCCAGGTCGATTTCATCCCGCATCGCCCGATACAACGACACCACGATGCCGGGCGCCAGCCGGTCCGTCAGCGCCTCGACGAAGCGGGCGGCCAGTAACTCGCCTGCAGCCGAGCCCATCCGCTCATGGATGTTCTCGCGCCGCGCTGCCGCGGTCTTTCGGAGAAGAATCTTTTCGTCGTGAACGTTCATGTGGGTCCGATCGACCTATTAGTCAGGAAGCATAGGTCATTAAGAGCGGCAAAGCCGTACCGGCCGTTGGTCGTTGTTATCCTCTGCGGCCTGTACGAGACAGGTGGGCGCCGTGTGCCGAGACCAGGGCCCCGACAGGGACAGCTCCCTGAGGACTGGTATTGGCCCCAGGGATGTAAGACCGGGCGCACCGGACAGCTTCGCCTGCGAACGAAATTAGTTCATTTCTTGGCAAAGTGAAATTGATCGGACTCAATCAGGCGAGAAAACGGACCTCAGCTGCTGATTTCCGAAGCGAGCGCCGCGATGCGCTCGGCCGCCGCATCGAGCGCGCGGACGGCCTGCGCCTCGATTTCCTCCGCCGTCGGCACATCGGAAGCCTCATCGGCTGACGCCTCGCCGACGTTCTTCAGCTGCTCGTAGGCTTCGGCAAGCTCGTCGGCGATCAGCATCGCGACCATCACAAGCAGCCGAGAGTCACCTACCTGACCGACCCCCGACACCAGCTCCTCTACTCGCCGGTCGACATATTCGGCGAGCCGCGCGAGATGCTCTTCCTGCCCTTCGTCGCAGGCGATCTGATAGATCCGGCCGTTGATGGTGACATCGACCTGCGCCATTTCAGTCGTCCAGGAGCGAGCGTAGCCGACCGATTGCCTGATCGAGCCGTTCGGAGATGACTGCATTGCGGGCTTCAAGCGCGTCGTTGTTGGTTTTCAGCATATCAAGCGGCGCCGGATCGGCGCCGTCGGCCTGAGATCTCGGGCGTGTGCATGCCGCCGCCTCAAGCGCAGAGACCGCAGCCTGCAGCCGCTGCGTTGCTTCATTCAATTTCGACAATTTTCCGCTTAACCCATCGAACCGTATAGCGGATCTCACCATACGGTCCCGGCGGAGCAGACGTCAACCGAGGCAGCGGAGTCGTCGCAGCCTGTTCAGTGCCGTGCCGCCATGTCAGAATACACGCATGAGCGAGAAGAACCCCGACCGCGCAATCTTCATCGTGCATTCGCTCGAGCATGCGATCGCAGCATCCAAAGCTGCCGCCGCCGCTGGACGGTCTATCCAGCTTCGAAGCGCGCGAGGCGCGGCCGGGTATGCAGGTATCGGGTGGTTCGCCGCTCTGATCGAGGAGACTCGGCACCGGGTCCCAAGTGCGGACCTGATAGGTGCTATAGATTGCGCCGCCGACCTGGCGCTGGCGTTTGAGGCCTGCGCCGCAGGCATAGACGCGATCCGCTACGACGGTATCGACGCTGGACTGGAGAAGCTTCGCGATGTCGCGGCACAATACGGAGTGGCGCTCGACACGGCGGGGGGGGAATCGCTCGATCTCGCAAAATCGACCGATTTCGAGCGCTCAACCCATGATTTTCTGCATTAAGAGCTGATTTCTGGGTGAAATCGCCCTCCCGCTGCGCTATTGAATAGAGGCTCGACGCGCGGGACAGACCTCGACGATGGCGAGCACCCATTCAATTTAGATCGGCCCCGAACTGCGGTCCGGTTGCAATCGTTTTCGCCGAAAACATCAAGGAACCCGAAATGCGCATCTCCCCGAAAGTCAAAAAAATCCTATCGTGCTACGAGAGCGACAATCCTGGGACCAAGGCGAACCTTGCGCGTATCCTGATGCACGGCAAGCTAGGCGGCACCGGCAAGATGGTAATCTTGCCGGTCGACCAGGGCGTCGAGCACGGCCCGGCGCGGAGCTTCGCGCCGAACCCGGCCGGCTACGACCCCCATTATCATTACCAGCTCGCCGTTGAAGCAGGCCTAAATGCATACGCTGCACCGCTCGGCTTCATCGAGGCGGGCGCCGACAGTTTCGCGGGCGCGGTGCCAACCATTCTGAAACTGAATTCGGCGAACTCGCTCAGCACCAATAAGGACCAGGGTGTCTACGGCTCGGTCGGCGACGCGTTGCGGCTCGGTTGCTCGGCAATCGGCTTCACGATCTATCCCGGCTCCGAAGACCAGTACGAGATGATCGAGGAAATCCGCGAAATGTCGGAGGAAGCCAAGGCTGTCGGCATCGCCACGGTGGTCTGGTCGTATCCGCGCGGCGGCGCCCTGACCCGCGAAGGCGAGACGGCGATGGACGTCTGCGCCTACGCGGCCCACCTTGCCTGTCAGATCGGCGCGCATATCATCAAGGTCAAGCCGCCGACGGAGGCGATGTATCTCGACGCCGCCGCGAAGGTCTACCACGCGCAGAAAATCGACGTCTCAACACTGTCGGCACGCATCCAGCATGTCGTGCAGAGCTGCTTCAACGGTCGCCGCATTGTCGTCTTCTCCGGCGGTGAAGCGAAGGATCTCGACGGCATCTACAACGAGGTTCGCGCTATCCGCGATGGTGGCGGCAACGGGTCGATCATAGGCCGCAACACGTTCCAGCGCCCACGGGAAGACGCCAAGGCGATGCTCGACCAGATCATCAAGATCTATCAGGGCAAGGCGTGATTTCGTAACGGCTCCGGCTTGGAATGCCTCTCATCCGCGCAGAAACCTGCCACCTCTATCTGATCACGCCGCCGACCTTCGACGGCGGCGTGGATGCGTTTGCCAACGTCATGAAAGCCGCGTTCGACGGGGGGCACGTTGCCTGCATCCAGCTCCGCCTCAAGGATGCGAGCGACGACGAGGTGCGAGCAGCCACCGACGTCCTTCGGCCGATCGCGCAGGACCGAGACATCGCCTTCATCATGAACGACCGGCCCGACCTCGCGGCGCAGACGGGCTGCGACGGCGTTCATGTGGGCCAATACGACACGCCCTACGCCGAGGCGCGCGCCATCGTCGGCGACGACGCCATCGTGGGCGTCACCTGCAAGGCGTCTCGCGAGCTTGCCTTCGTGGCCGGCGAGGCGGGCGCTGACTACGTAGCATTCGGCGCGTTCTTCCCGTCGAACACCAAGCAGATCACGACCCCGGCCGACACCGAGATCCTGTCCTTCTGGCAGGAATCTATGACGATCCCCTGCGTCGCGATTGGCGGCATTACGGTCGACAATTGCGAGACAGTCATCGATGCGGGCGCCGACTTTCTCGCCGTCGCATCGGGCGTGTGGGACTACGCGGGCGGGCCGGGCGCGGCTGTAAAGGCCTTTAACGAAAAGATGAGGAATTAGGCGGGAATTATTTTGGGCTGCGTCTGCCCGCCACCGGCGCCCAAAGTACGTCCTCGATCCGTTCCGCGCCAGTCGCCAGCATCACAAGCCGGTCGAAGCCGAGCGCGATGCCGGCGCACTGCGGAAGGCCGAGTTCCAGCGCCGCAATGAAGCTATCGTCGACGGGGTATGCGTCGCGCCCCAACCCTTCGCGCCGGGCGATCTCGGCCTCGAATCGGACGCGCTGTTCGGCCGGGTCGGTCAGTTCGCCGTAGCCGTTCGCCAGCTCGAGGCCGCAGACGAATATCTCGAAGCGCTGCGCGACGCGCAGATCGCCCGGATCGATGCGCGCGAGCGCCGCCATAGAGGCGGGATAGGAATGGAGCACGACGGGGCGCTCGATCCCGAGGTGCGGCTCGATCCTCTCGAGGAAGATGCGGAAGAAGACGTCGTCCCACGCATCGTCATCGTCGGTGCGCACGCCGATGCCATCGGCCTCGCACCGAAGCATGTCGGCATCGGGCGCGGACGGATCGGGCGCGGTCGCCAGCAGGTCGATACCTGTATAGCGGCCGAAAGCCTCTGCAACCGACAGGAATTCCCAGCCCTCCTGCAAGTCGCACGCGATATCTCCGCGCCGCGCGACCGGCCCGCACAGCGAGCGCACGAGATCCATCGCCTCGTTGGCAAGCCCGCGCCAGCTCTGGCCGGCCGTATACCATTCCAGCATCGTGAACTCGGGATGATGCTTCCAGGAGCCCTCGCCGTTGCGCCAGACGCGGGCGAGCTGGAAGATCCGCCGCATACCCGCCGTTAGCAGCTTCTTCATTGCGAACTCTGGCGAGGTATGAAGATACATCCGCCGCCGCCCACCATACGGATCGGTAAGCGACGTCTCGAAGGCGGTCAGGTGCGGCTCCATGCCTGGCGAGACCTGAAGTGCGGGCGTCTCAACCTCGACATACATGCCTTCTTCGAAAAAGACGCGGAGCTTCTTAACCATGTCAGCACGGCGGACAAGGTAGTCGGCGCGCGCCTCGAAACGGTCGGGGTGCCACCAGGTATCGGTGGCGTCGGGAGTCATTTCTTTGGGGGTTACGTCATCGGGCATGCCGGCGATAATGCCCCATCAATAGCAGGAGCGTCATCTTGTCTTCTTCTCCGTCCCCGACATCTCCCTTTTTTGGCCGGAGCACGCTCCGCACATCTCACGACCTCGCGGCGGCCGGCCTCGTCGCGGCAGCGGACGCCGCGCCGCTTGACGACGTCGCCCGGCGATACAGCATCGCGGTTTCGCCGCACATCGCGGACGCGATCGACCGCGCCGATCCAGAGGACCCGATTGCCCGCCAGTTCGTCCCGCACCTCGACGAACTGATCGTTTCGCCCGACGAGCTAGCCGATCCCATCGGCGACGCACCCCATTCGCCGGTGCACGGCCTCGTCCACCGTTATCCCGACCGGGTGCTGCTGATCCCGACGCTCGCCTGCCCGGTCTACTGCCGATACTGCTTCCGGCGCGAGCGCGTTGGCCACGCGGCGAACGCGCCCGGGCCGGAAGATATGTCCGCGGCGATCAACTACATCCGCGCTCGGCAGGAAATTCGCGAGGCGATACTCACCGGCGGCGATCCACTGTCCTTGTCGGACAGGCGGCTGCGCGACCTGCTTGGCGCACTTGAGGGCATTCCGCATTTGTCGAATGTCCGGATCCATACCCGCGCGCCGATCGCATCGCCAGATCGCGTCACCGATGCGCTGATCGAGGCAATGCAGCGCAAGACAACGGTCTGGATGGTGCTCCACTGCAACCATCCTCGCGAGCTGTCGGTCGAGGTCCGTGCCGCGCTCACACACCTTGCTGGAGCGGGCATCCCGCTTCTCTCTCAGACAGTCCTGCTGCGCGGCGTCAACGATGACGCCGACGTGCTCGAAGAGCTGATGCGCGCCTTCGTGGCGCTGCGCGTCAAGCCTTACTACCTTCACCATCCGGATAAGGCGCACGGCACCGCGCGGTTTCGCCTGCCGCTAGCCGAAGGGCGCGCCATCGCCGCCGCGCTCGGCGACCGGCTCTCCGGGATCGCGCGGCCAACTTACGTGCTCGACATACCTGGTGGATTCGGGAAGGTGCCAATCCTCTCCGAGCGCGTACGCGCGGACGGCGCGGACTGGCTGGTCGAAGACCGAACCGGACGCGTTCACCTCTACACGGATAAAGGCATGCCCTGACCGCCGTGCGGCGAATGGTGTTCGGCAAACCGCCCAGCGACCAGCCGGTTCGGATGGATAAGCGCGATTGCCTACGCCGAACCAACCTGATAGTTTCCGGCGCCTTTTACAAAGACATCCAGACAGCGGAATTTCAGGATGAAAATCCAGGCGAACACCATTCGTCCCGGCAACGTCATCGAACATGATGGTAAGCAGTGGACGGTTCTGAAGACCGAGCTGCTGCTGCCCGGAAAGGGCAACGCGTTCGTCCAGATCGAGATGCGCGACGTCAAGTCCGGCAACAAGTCGAACGAACGGTTCCGCACGGGCGAGACGGTCGAGAAGCTTATGGTCGAGGAAAAAGAGTGCACCTTCCTCTACGCCGATGGCGACCAACTCAACTTCATGGACGGCGAGACGTTCGAACAGTTTTCGCTGCTGCGCGACACGGTGGGCGATTCAGCCGCGTTCCTGCAGGACGGCATGACGGTGACCGCGGAGCTGATCGACGGCAGCGTGTCGGGCGTTTCGCTGCCGCAGCACGTGACGGTCCAGATCGTCGAGGCGGAGCCCGTGGTCAAGGGCCAGACCGCGTCATCGTCCTACAAGCCCGCGATCGCCGACAACGGCGTGAAGATCATGGTCCCGCCCCATATTGAGGCGGGCACCCGCGTCGTCGTCGCAACCGCCGATTGCTCCTACGTAGAGCGGGCTAAGGACTGAATTGCGGCCGCCCTTCGGCACAACCGCATAATCGAACAATGCCCGGACCTCTAACCAACGTCATGCACAGCGCCGCCCGCCAGGCGGCGCGTGGGCTTGTCCGCGATTTCGGCGAGGTCGAGCAGCTGCAGGTTTCACATAAGGGACCGGGCGATTTCGTCTCGGAAGCAGACCGGCGGACGGAACAGATCCTGTTCGAGGAGCTGCGCAAGGCGCGCCCCGGATTCGGCTTCCTGATGGAAGAAAGCGGCGTCCACGAGGGCGAAAACGCCAACGAGCGCTGGATAGTTGACCCGATCGACGGCACCACGAATTTCCTGCATGGCATCCCGCATTTTGCGATCTCCATCGCCGCCGAACGTGACGGTGAGTTGGTCGCTGGCGTGATCTATGAACCCGTGAGGGACGAGCTTTACTGGGCGGAACGCAACGAGGGCGCCTATCTGAACCGGCGGAGAATTAGGGTTTCGGAACGCTCGAGCATGGCCGATGCGCTGCTCGCCACCGGTATTCCTTTCGGTAACCGCGGGGGCAACAAGTCGTTCGTCTCAATGCTGAATGCGGCAATGGACAACACATCGGGCGTCCGACGCATGGGATCGGCGGCCCTCGACCTTGCCTATGTCGCGTCGGGGCGATACGAAGGGTTCTGGGAAACGGGTCTCTCACCTTGGGATATCGCC
Organism: Alphaproteobacteria bacterium; assembly: GCA_038131485.1. Lineage (GTDB taxonomy): Bacteria > Pseudomonadota > Alphaproteobacteria > MPNO01 > UBA830 > JAYQUR01. The sequence continues at coordinate 778,187 of JAYPPO010000002.1, read as the reverse complement.
GCCGGAGTCGTGATCGTCCGCGAGGCGGGCGGAATGGTTAGCGAGATCGACGGGCGCGGCGGGATGCTGCACGGCAAGTCAATCCTCGCTGCGAACCAGCGCCTTTACGATCCGCTGCGCAAAATGCTGACTGACGCGGTTCGGAAAGACAGGCTCAAAATCGGTGAATGAGTCCTGTATTTCAATAAGTTGACAGGTTAATGAAACAGCAAACCGGTTGTTCGGCGCGGTCTTCCGAGCTATGCTAGTTGAAAACTCCGACATTCGATTGGCAAGATGAATCTTGCGGACTAACGGGTTGGTTCAAATGAAAGTCGACACTCGCCGGAAACATACAGAGCCTACTCCTGCTGCGCCGGTGCCTGGGCTCATCATCGCGTCGGCCGCCGCCGCATTAATCTCCCTGGCCTCGCCCGCCGTTGCCCAGTCTATCCTCTCGCGCAGCGCCGACGGCGCGGTCTCGATCGACCTCAGCGTTCTGAACGCGCTCGGCGCGCCGCGGACGGTGCCGCAGGTCCTACAGCCGTCCGTCCGGAGCCTCCTGATGCCCAACGCCTCAGACAGGCCGGACGTGCAGCTGCAGCAGCTCGTGCCGCCGGACGCCCGGACCACCGCCCGTCCCGCCGCGCCGCGCATGACCGCACCGAGCCGACCCGCGCCGACCCGGATGGCGCGGCCGATTGGTCCGACGACAGCACCTATGCCCGCCCCAGCCCTGCCGCCCGCGCCCCCGATTGCGTCCGACGCTCCACGGCAGCTCCCAAAGCCTCCGAAGTCCGAGCCGATGCCACTCAAGGCCGCCCCGGAACCGCCGCGACTGGCAACATCTCATCAGCCCTCCGGCGGTGCGATCGTGGCCGGCAGCGAGTTCCGACTGAGCTTCGAATCGGGCGGATCGGCGATCCGCGACGCCGCAAAGCAGGCGCTTGATGAACTTGCTGGATCACTCAAGTCGAACAGCTCGCTGCGCCTTCAGCTGATGGCTTACGCGGGCGGCGACTCGCAGACGGCCAGCCAGGCGAGACGCCTGTCGCTTTCGCGCGGCCTGGCAGTCCGCAAATATCTCATCGACAAGGGAATCAGCGACACGCGCATCGTCGTCCGCGCCCTCGGCAGCAAGTTCGAGAGCGGGCCGTCCGATCGCGTCGACATCGTCGTGACGGCGCGATGACGCCCCTCTCCATCGCACCCGCGCGCCAGAAACGCTGAGGCGGCCCACGCCGATGACGCATCCGCGGCGATACTTGTTCCGAATGGTCGCGTTTCTCCTGGCCGTCGCAGCAATCGCCGCGCTTCTCTCTGGCGGAATAATCGACGCCTTCCTGTCTAACCCGTTCCTAAACGGCCTGATCGTTGGGGTCCTGCTGCTTGGGATCGTCTATAATTTCCGTACCGTCTTTGTACTGATCGGCGACGTCGTATGGATGGAAAATTATCGCAACGGCCGGCCAGGCACGTCGGCCTCCCCGCAGCCTCACATGCTAGCGCCGATGGCGACCATGCTCGGCGAGCGCACGTCCGAGCGCTTCAGCCTGTCGGCGCTGTCGATGCGCTCAGTGCTTGACGGGATTTCGGCGCGGCTCGACGAATCGCGCGACCTGTCGCGCTACACCATCGGCCTGCTGATCTTCCTCGGCCTGCTGGGGACGTTCTGGGGCCTGTTGCAGACCATCGGGTCGGTCAGCGACGTGATCGGCGGGCTCGCGATCGAGGGCAGTGAGCTGGCTGCCGTGTTCGCGAACCTCAAAAACGGTCTTCAGGCGCCTCTCGCCGGCATGGGCACCGCTTTTTCGTCGTCGCTTTTCGGTCTTGCGGGATCGCTGGTGCTCGGCTTCCTCGAGCTCCAGGCTGGCCAGGCCCAGAACCGGTTCTACAACGACCTCGAGGACTGGCTTTCGGGCCAGACGCGCCTTGCGTCGGGCGCTCTCTCGATGGAAGGCGACCAGTCTGCTCCGGCCTACGTCCAGGCGCTACTAGAGCAGACTGCCGACAGCCTCGAGAACCTTCAGCGCACCCTGCAGCGCGGCGAGGAATCCCGTATCGGCGCCAACCAGGGGATCCTCCAGCTCTCAGAACGACTGGGGATTTTGACCGATCAGATGAAAGCAGAACAGTCGCTGATGATGAAGCTCGCAGAGAGCCAGCTCGAACTGAAGCCCATCCTCGCGCGACTCGACGATAGCCTGAGCCGCTCGGGGCTCGCCGCCGCGGAGGGGAACGACGACATCCGTAATCACCTGCGCAATATCGACGTCCATGTGGCGCGCCTGCTCGAAGATGCGGCGAACGGGCGGACCGAGGTCATCCAGGAGCTGCGCAGCGAAATCCGAGTCCTGTCCCGCACGCTTGCCGCCATCGCCGAGCAGGCGGGGCGCTGACGGCTAGGGCGAGGAGCCGACATGGCCCGCGCCATCCGCAACCGGCGCCAAGCTATAGACATCTGGCCAGGTTTCGTTGATGCGCTATCGGCCCTCCTGATCATCATCATCTTCCTGTTGATGATCTTCACGCTGGCCCAGTTCTTTCTCAGCGAGATGTTGTCCGGGCGCAACCAGGCACTTGAACGCCTCAGTCGGCAGGTAGCCGAACTGTCGGAGTTGCTGGCGCTCGAACGGTCCGAGACGGCACGGCTGCGCGACAACGTCTCGCAGCTTTCCGCCGATCTCGCCGCCTCGGTCGCGACGCGCGAACGCCTCTCGACCCAGCTTGCCGAAGTGCTGCCGCAGAAGAACGCGCTGGAGAGCATGCTGGCGGACCGCAACGCGGAACGCGCGGCGCTTCAGACGCGGCTTGATGCGATCGTTGCCGAGCAGCAGACGACGCGGGAAGAACTGGCGGAAGCGCTCACGACAGTCGCCGCCGACAAGGAAGTCATCGAGGCGCGTCTCGCCGAAATCGCCCAGCTCAACCGCGACATCACGGCGCTGCGCGACGTGCGTACCGCGCTCGAGAAACGGGTCGCCGATCTGGCCGCGATCGTGAAGGCTCGCGACGATACGGTCACGGCGCTGCGCGACAAATCAAAGGAGCTGGAGACGCGCCTGTCGACCGAGGAGGAACGCACCGCCCTCGCCCAGAAGGACATCGAGGCGAAGGATCTCAAGATAAAGGAGTTGGTCGAACAAGCGCAGCGGATCGATCAGCAGCTGACAAACGAGCAGAAGATCGGCGCCGAGGCGCGCCGCGAGGTCGACACCCTTAACCGCCAGATCGCCGCACTGCGCCAGCAGCTCGCCCGGCTCAACGCCGCTCTAGAGGCATCCGAGGCGAAGGCCGCCGAACAGAACGTCCAGATCGTCAATCTCGGCAAGCGGCTCAACCAGGCGCTTGCCTCACAGGTCGCCGAGCTCGCGCGTTACCGATCCGAGTTCTTCGGCCGGCTGCGTGAAGTGCTCGGCGAACGCCAAGGAGTACGGATCGTCGGCGACCGCTTCGTCTTTCAGTCCGAGGTGCTGTTCCCGTCCGCCGCGGCCGATCTCAATCCGGACGGAAAGGACCGCATCCGACGGCTCGCACAAACGCTGGCCGAGATTTCAAAGCGCATCCCGGACGAGCTGAACTGGGTGCTGCGGGTCGACGGCCATACCGACCGAGTGCCAATAAAAAACGACAAATTCCCGTCGAACTGGGAGCTTTCTTCGGCCCGGGCCATCTCCGTGGTGAAAGAGCTGATCGAATTTGGCGTCCCGGCCAAGCGCCTTGTCGCCGCGGGTTTCGGCGAGTTCCAGCCGCTCGATACCCGCACCGACGAGATCGCTTACCGCCGCAACAGGCGGATCGAATTCAAGCTAACCCAGCGGTAGGGAGACTTCTGAGCGACCTCCCCGCTTTTTGTTGCAAACGGGGGCACATTTTCCTATAAAGCGCGGTCTTTCTCAGGAGAAATTGCGATGAAAAAAGACATTCATCCGGAATATCACGAAATCGAAGTTGTGATGACCGACGGTACGTCCTATCGCACGCGATCTACCTGGGGCAGCGAAGGCGAACAGCTAAAGCTGGATATCGACCCGAAGTCGCACCCGGCATGGACGGGCGGCTCGCAGCGCCTCGTCGATTCCGGCGGCCAGGTCGCGAAGTTCAACAAGCGGTTCCAGGATCTCGGCATCAAGTAAGCCGGCCGCTTGCGCAAACGACGAATGGGACGCATCCGCGTCCCTTTTTCATTCCAGACGGTATTCGGCCGAGCGATCAGCAGCCGATCGCCCTGTCGGTCGTTTCCGTGAGTTTGCGGATCTGGTCATAGAGCCGCCTGCTGCGGTCGATATAGCCGCGAACTTCCATCGGCAGCGCTGCCGCTCCGGCTTCGGGCTCGCGCGGCGTCTCCTCGACGGTCATCAGCCCGTCCGCCCGCTCGCTGGCCTCGACGCTGGTGATTTCGCCTGCCGCGGCCGCCTTCTGCAGCAGCAGCCACGCCATGGCCTCCGTCATATGCCGGGTCATGGAGGATATTTCGCCGATGATCCGCGTGCGGATCTGCGGGTCGAGCGACGGGGTCGGCGACGACTGGATCTCCGTCAGATAGTCCCGGAGTTCGGTCATCAGCGTGAGGGTTTCCTGATAGGAATCCTCGATAAATGCGTTCAGCGGACCCGCCATTCGATAATCGGCACCTTGTTGGGGATTTCGCACATCCTAGCAAACACGCCTTGAACAAAGCGTAAAGCAAAAAAAGAACCGCCCGTGAAGGGCGGTTCAAGTTAACAGGGAGGCGTCAAAAGGATGGGATGAGGATCCTTTTCAACGATTCGGTCGCCCGAACCGTCGACAATGAGAATACGGCCGAAATCGTTAACAAACATTTAAAATACACCCCAATTTTTAGGAAATTAGGGAATATTATTGTATGAATTCTCGGACGCATAGATCCTGATTAATCTATTATTTTTCAATATGTTATATGGCTTTCGTGGAAGATTTTTCAGAAAAGAATCGAAACAAATCGAATCTGCACATCGAAAAAAGTTTTAATCTCTAGATGGAATCGCCGTTGTTGGTTAATACGCGATTCATTTCTTGAAGAGCGCGTCGACGCCCGCGCGGTGCGCCTCCTTCTTGGCGATTTCGCCGCGGACTCGCTCGATCTCCTCTTCCATTTCCACGATGTATTCGTGAAGTTCCTCGATCGACATCGGATCGAGGTTCCGCTTCGGTTTCGGCATGTTCTGCGGAAGGTTGTCGTCTTCGATCATCTCTCGGTCTCCCGGCGCGCGCCCCTTGTCAGTTTGCCGCCGAGACGATAGACCTGCAACCTTCGTTCCCGACAGATCAGAGAATCGAGACCCGCGAAATGTCTTTCGACATTCCCGAAAATATGACCGCCATCGAAATCACCGAATTCGGCGGCCCCGACGTCCTGAAACCGGTCACGCGACCCACGCCGCGCCCCGGGGCCGGCGAGATCCTGGTCAAGGTCGCCGCGTCGGGCGTCAACTTCCCGGACACGATGCAGCGCGAGGGCGGCTACCCGCCGCCGAAGGGAACGACGGACATTCCCGGCCTCGAGCTCGCCGGTACGGTCGTCGAACTGGGCGACGGCGTCGACAGCTTTACGCTGGGCGACGAGGTCTGCGCGCTTGTTTCGGGCGGCTCCTACGCCGAATACTGCGTTGTGCCCGCCCCGCAGGCGCTGCCCCTGCCCGAGGGCTACGACATGATCCGCGCCGCCGCGATCCCCGAGAATTTCTTCACGGTGTGGACCAACCTGTTCGACGGCGCACAGCTGGAATCGGGAGACATCCTGCTGGTGCATGGCGGATCGGGCGGCATCGGCTCGGCCGCGATCCAGGTGGGCAAGGCATTCGGCTGCACCGTCTTCACGACCGCGCGGAGCGCCGAGAAATGCCGTGCCTGCGAGGAGATGGGCGCCGACCGCGCGATCAACTACACCGAGGAGGACTTCGTCGAGGTCGTCAAGGAAGCGACCGGCGGCAAGGGCTGCACGGTGGTCCTCGACATGGTGGGCGGCGACTATTTCAACCGGAACCTCGACGTGCTGGCCCCGGAAGGCCGCCTCGTCCAGGTCGCGGTTCAGAAGGGCGCCAAGGTCGAGCTGTTCATCCCGACGATCATGATGAAGCGCCTGCGCTACACCGGATCGACCCTGCGGCCGCGCAACGTCGAGCAAAAAGGCGCGATCGCCGCCGCGGTACACGAGAAATTGTGGCCGTTGTTCGAAAAAGGCGCTATCAAGCCGCTGATTTACAAGGTCTTCCCGCTCGAAAAGGCAAACGAAGCCCATGCGCTGATGGCCTCGAGCGCCCATATCGGTAAGATCATGCTAAGCGTCGACGCGGACGCGGCGGAATAACGCGGACCGCGCGTCGAACTTGAAAGAGAGTGGAATTATGAGCCGTCAATCGAACGACACCGCCCAGCCCCTGATGCCGAAGGCCACCGCCGTGTGGCTGATCGAGAACACGGGCCTGACCTTTCGCCAGATCGGGGCGTTCTGCAATCTCCACGAGCTCGAAGTGCAGAGCATCGCGGACGACGAGGTCGCGGTCGGCATGGTGGGCTACGACCCCATCGCCAACGGCCAGCTGACCCGCGAGGAAATCGCGCGCTGCGAGGCCGACCCGGCCGAACGTCTCAAGATGGCGAAGACCACCGTGCCGCGGCCCGCAACGCGGACCAAGGGCCCGCGCTACACGCCTGTCGCCCGCCGCGGCGACAAGCCCGACGCGATCGCCTGGCTGGTAAAGCATTTCCCGAACCTGGCCGATGCGCAGATCTCGCGCCTGATCGGCACCACGAAGCCGACCATCAAGGCGATCCGCGACCGGTCGCACTGGAACATGGCGAATATAAGCGCCCGCGACCCGGTGGGCCTGGGCCTGTGCAACCGGCAGGACCTGGACAAGGAAGTGAAGAGGGCCGGCTACAGCACGACCGTCGAGTCCCCGCCGGCCGACGATCCGCCGCCGGCCAACACGCCGATGCCCGAATTCAAGCTCTGAGCAACCGCCGGCGGCCTGCCGCCCGGCGCCTGCCCGAATACTCATATAAAAGCCCGCCGCGGGATGCCGGGGCGGGCTTTTCTCTTTCGCGTCAGCGAGCCTCAGACATGCTCGAGCCGCGCGATCTCATCCTTGATCGCTAGTTTTCGTTTCTTGATTTCGGCGACCGTCACATCATCGGGCTGGAGTTTGGCCTCTTCGGCCTCGAGCGCGTGTTCGAGCTCTGCGTGTTGTGTTTTCAGCTTATCGATCGACAGACCTTCGCTCATATCAAGTTCCCTCCGTAGCGTGGAAAATCGCCTCCACCCGGGAAGTCTAGTACAGCGCGCCGGAAAAAGTAAAACCCGCGATGCTGGCGGCGGCTCATCGGCCGATGGAGTCCCTGATTTCCGCCATTTCCGCCTCCGGGATCCCCCGAAAAGCGACGCCCAGGATCACGCCCAGATTAGCCCTGTCGGCATCCGTCGCGACGCGGCCGGAGCGGGCGAAATAGAGCCCGATATTGGCGGCCGCATCGGCGGCCCGGCGGTTTTCCGCGAGCGAGCCGTCGGCGGCGCGGTCGACGGCGGCGGCGAGCATGAGCTGCTCGGTGTGTTCGCAGTCGATCTCGGCCTTCTGGATCCGCTGCCGCAGCGATTCGGCCAGTTCGGCCGGCGCGTTGGCCACGCCTCCCTTCATCCGCGTGCGCACCGCGCGCAGCGACCGGACCACCTCTTCGTGCCAGTCGGCGACGGCGCCGAGCGCCGCGTCCATCTCCGCATCGTTCAGAACGCCGCGCCCCGACGCGCCGAGCCAGCTGCAATACAGCAGCACGTTCACGTCGAGCTCGTGGGCTTCCTGCAGCGCGAGGCATGCCGCGCCGACGCCCTCGCTCATATAGACGTCGAGCGAAAAGTCCCAGAACGGGTGGTCGGGAAACTCGGCCAAATCCTCTCTCCTGCCGTGAAAGCCTGTTCAGGCGTCGCCGATATAGATGCCGAGGCCGCGCGCCGTATGCGCGATGACGCCCTTCGGATCGACGGTATGATAACCCGATATCCCGTCCTGGAGCGGGACATCGATGCATTCGCGGTTGGACCATGCGACCATCCGGTCGAACCGCTGCTCGGCGACCAGATCGACCGCGTGCACGCCGAAGGCGGACGCGAAGAACCGGTCGCGCGGGCTGGGCGCGCCGCCGCGCTGCACGTGGCCGAGCACGGTGACCCGCGTCTCCGAGCCGGTCGACGCCTCGATCAGCTCGCCGACCCGGTCGCCGACGCCGCCGAGCCGGATCGCCCCTTCCTCGCGTTCCTTGCCGACGGTCACGCCGCCGGGAAGACGCGCCGCCTCCGCGACGATTACCAGCGCGAAATTCCGGCCGGTCTCGTAGACTTTCTCGATGCGCGCGGCGAGTCCCTCGACCGACCAGTCGATCTCCGGGATCAGGATCGCGTCCGCGCCGCCCGAAATCCCGGCAGACAGCGCGATATGCCCGGCGTCGCGGCCCATCACTTCCAGGACCATGACGCGGCTGTGGCTGGCCGCCGTCGGCTGCAGCCGGTCGAGCGCCTCGGTCGCCACGTCGACGGCGGTGACATAGCCGATCGAGTTCTCGGTGACGCCCACGTCGTTGTCGATGGTCTTCGGGATACCGATCACGTTGAGGTCGCCGCGCTGCGCGATCCGGCGGATGATATCGAGGCTGCCGTCACCGCCGATGGCGATCAGCGCGTCCAGCCCGAGCTGCCGGTACCCGTCGACGATCTCGTCGACCCTGTCCTTGACCGTGCCGTCGGGCATGCGGAAAGCGAACGGATCTCCCCGGTTGACCGATCCCAGGATCGTCCCGCCCATTCGAAGGATATGTCCCGTGAAGATGCGTTCGGACAGCTCCTCGTAATCGAGGGGCCGTTCCATGAGGCCGCGGGTCCCGTTGTGGATGCCGAAAACGCGGTAGCCGTAGCCGTCGATGGCCCGGTGGACCACCGCCCGTATCGCGGCATTGAGGCCTGCACAGTCTCCGCCGCTGGTAAGTACTCCGATTCGTTTCGCTTCCGTCACGTGTCTCCGCCTGGTTGGAGAATTCCGCCCGCTTCACAGTAACAGTGCCTGAGGGATTCTGCTATCATCCGGCCGAAGCTGCATCGGAATGGCAGGGAATATGGGCGAAGAAGAAGCCCTGCGGCAGAAGCTGACCGAACTGGAACTCGAACACCGGGATCTCGACGACGTCATTGCGCGCCTTACCGAGCGGGCGCCCTATGACCAGCTCCAGCTGCAACGTCTCAAGAAGAGGAAGCTCGTTCTGAAGGATCAGATCTCGCGGATAGAGGGAAAACTCTATCCCGACATCATTGCGTGATCGCTGCCCCGACGGCGGCGGAGAGCGCCGTCAGACGTTTTCCCGCTTTTTCGCAGTCTTGTTTTCGTACATCGCCCGGTCGGCCGCTTCGAGCGCCGCACCGGCATCCGCGCCGCCGCGGATGGTATGAACGCCGAAGGCGACTTTCAGCGGGATTTTCTCGCCTTCCCAGTCCCGAGGATCGCCGGCGATCGCCTCGACGAGCTGCTCCCCCTTCGCCTTGGCGGCATTCTCGTCCGCATTGGACAGCATGACGCCGAATTCGTCGCCGCCGAGACGGCCGACGATGTCGGATTCGCGGACGTTCGCCGCGAGGATTTGCGCGACCTTCAGGATGACCGCGTCGCCCGTGGCATGTCCCTTGGTGTCGTTGATCTGCTTGAGCCCGTTGACGTCGAAATAGATGACGCTGGATGCGGTGCCGTAGCGTTCGGCGAGCGACAGGTTGCGCGACAGTTCTCGGACGAAGGCGCGCCGGTTCGCGACCGGGGTCAGCGAATCCTGGTCGGCAAGCTGTTCGAGATACTCGATCCGCGAGCGGCTGTCCTCCAGCTCCTGACGCATCCGGTCCACTTCCTCCATCAGTTTCATGATGGCTTCCTGGACCTTCGGCGTCAGTTCGTTCGCCGGGATGCCGAGAAAGGAAGCAGCGTCCTCCGGACGACTGCTGCCGGCACTGGCCTTGCTCGCTTTCTGGTACGAGCGGACACCTGAAACCGGGGCGGGCCGCTGCGTATTGTCTATGCGCATATGTCGCATCCGTCGCTGCGTTTCGCCCAATCGTTAACACCGCTTCGGTTAACAAATAGTTGAGAATCCCGGATTTCTGCGGTTTGCGCCGTCCGGGGAAGCGCTTATAATGCGGCCCGGCCGCCGATCCCTGCCGGGTTTGGCGGCACGGTCGTTTCTGAAGGGTCGAACGGAATATTCCGGGAGTAACGGGGAAAAAATGGCGACGCGAGCCAGGACAGTGAAAAAGGCGCCGGTCGTCGGCATTATCATGGGCAGCCGGTCCGACTGGCCCACGATGAAACACGCCGCCGACATGCTGAAGATCATGGGCGTCGCGCACAAAACCCGGGTGGTTTCCGCCCACCGGACGCCCGACCGCCTCGTCGAATACGCCAAATCCGCCGCCGACCGCGGCCTTCAGGTCATCGTTGCCGGCGCGGGCGGCGCGGCCCACCTGCCGGGCATGGTCGCCTCCATGACGACGCTTCCCGTCCTCGGCGTGCCGGTCGAGAGCCGTGCGCTCAAGGGCCTCGACAGCCTGCTGTCGATCGCCCAGATGCCGGGCGGCGTTCCCGTCGGCACGCTGGCCATCGGCGAAGCGGGCGCCAAGAACGCCGGCATCCTCGCAGCCTCGATCATCGCGCTCGGCGATCCGGCGGTGGCCAAGAAGCTCGCCGCCTGGCGGGCGAAACAGACCGCCGACGTCCCGGAAAAACCGACAGGCCGCTGAGCCAGATGGCGGACGCGCTTCCCCCCGGATCGGTAATCGGCATTCTGGGCGGCGGCCAGCTCGGCCGCATGGCGGCCCTGTCGGCGGCCCGGCTCGGCTACCGCTGCCACATCTTCAGCCCCGACGCCGACGCACCGGCGAAGGAGGTGTCCGCCTTCGAGACGACCGCGCCCTACGAAGACACCGCGGCGGCCGAGGCGTTCGCCCGCGCCGTCGATGTCGTCACCTTCGAATTCGAGAACGTGCCCGACGCGACGCTCGCCGCCATATCGGCGCACGTGCCGGTGCGGCCGGGCGTCGACAGCCTGCACGTCTCGCAGGACCGCGCCATCGAAAAGGCGTTCATGAACGACAACGGCATCGGCACGGCGCCGTGGGCGGAAGTGAACGCCGCCCGCGACCTCGAAGCCGCAGCGGCGAAGACGGGCCTGCCCGCCATTCTCAAGACCGCGCGGTTCGGCTACGACGGCAAGGGTCAGGCGCGCGTCGACGGCGCGGACGGTCTCTTGACGGCCTGGGCGGCCATCGGCGAACAGCGCGCCGTGCTGGAAGGCTTCGTCGATTTCGAGCGCGAGATTTCCGTCATCGTCGCGCGCGGCCTGTCCGGCGAGACCGCCGCCTACGTGCCGGTCGACAACGTTCACCGCGACCACATCCTCCATACGACGACCGCGCCCTCCACGGTGGCGCCAGAAATTGCGGACATGGCGCGCGACATCGCCGGGCGCGTGGCGACGACGCTCGATCTCGTGGGGCTGCTGGCGGTCGAGATGTTCGTCACACGCGACGGCGGCGTGCTCGTCAACGAGATCGCGCCCCGGCCCCACAATTCCGGCCACTGGACGATGGACGCCTGCGCCGTCAGCCAGTTCGAGCAGTTCGTCCGCGCCGTCGCAGGCCTGCCGCTCGGCGACCCGGCGCGCCATTCGGATGCGGTGATGACCAACCTGATCGGCGACGAGGCCGATGCGCCTGGCCGCGCGCTCATTGGCCGAGCCGGGCGCGTGCCTCCATCTCTACGGCAAGGCCGAGAGCCGGCCCGGCCGCAAGATGGGCCACGTCAACCGGCTCACGCCGATCAAGTAGATTCAGCCGGTTCCCGCCCGCTCGCCCTCCCGGCCACCCATGAGGATACTGGCGTTGGGTGGCGCGGAACGGGCTGGGCGAAATAAACTTAAATACGACCGGACCCGTAACGCTTCTCCACGACGTCGCGCACGATGCGGAACGGGTTCAGCCGGCCGCCCGCGCCTTCGACGCGGCGGCGCGCGCCGTGCGCCGCATCACGTCGGCGATGCGGCGTTCCAGAAATTGGTGCGTCGCGACGAAATCCTCGCTCCCGGTCGTCGAGCCAGTAGAGCGTCGTCGAGGCGACGACGCCCGCGAGCAGGCCGCGCTTGGTATAGAACGAGAAATCCGCCGCCCGGTCGCCCGCCGCGTACCAGATATCGTCGACGGTGCGATACAGAAGCTTCGCGCCGAGCGGCGCGTTGACCGGCAGCGCGAGGAACGAGAGCCCGCGGCGCACCGCCTCGCGATGCGGCATCAGCTCGTGAGCCGCGCCTCGACCGACGGCGCGATGCGCTCGCGCACCGGCATGTTCGAGAGATCGTGCACTTCGAGCGCGGCGAGCATGCGCCGGTCGGCCCAGCGCGAGAACCACGAGATGGCATCCGCGATGCCGCCCGGGAAGATGTCGGCCGCGTCCTCGGGCGCAAAGCCCGCGTCGCGCGCGCCGGCCCGAGCGCCGCCCGGTCCAGCCGTCGAACGGCACATGCGGCGAGTGCGGCGCCGAGCAGGCGGTCGCGGTCGGCGGTCAGGATGTCGTCGTCGCGCGGGCTCATTCCGCTGGATCGGCGGCATCGCCCTCGTCCGCAGCCGTGCGGTGGCGTAATCCATGAAATTCTTGATTCTCGTCGTTGAACGAGAGCAGCGACAGATCCGTCATGCGCATCGGGAACAGGATGCCGTCGAGATGGTCGATCTCGTGCTGCACCACGCGGGCGTGGAAGTTGGTCGCGACCTTCTCGACCGGCTGGCCGCTCGACAGGTAGCCGCGATAGACGATTCGGGTGAAGCGCGGCACCGCGCCCGTGATGCCGGGGATCGAGAGGCAGCCCTCCCAGCCGAGCGCCATGTCGTCGGACAGCGCCTCGTACTCGGGATTGATCAGTGCGGTCAGGGGCGAGAAATCCGTCTCCTCGGACGGCTCCTCGCCGCGCTCCCGTGGCGACTTGAAGATGATGACCCGGCGGCCCTGGTAGACCTGGGGCGCGGCGAGGCCGACCCCGTTCGCGTCCTCCATGGTCTCGACCATGTTCTCGACCAGCGCGCGGACCTCGCGCGAGGTCGGGTCGGCGATGGCCTCGGCCCGGTTCAGCAGGACCGGCTTCCCATGCGGGCGATCTTGAGGAGGGTCATAGTGCTGTCCGTAAGTCCTGTCCGTGCATCGTGCGTCTCGTCTATACGGCCGATTCCCGGGCCTTTCCGGCCCGCCTACGGCCTTCCGGGCGATTTTCGCCCCCGGGAAACCGGCGATTCCAATGATTTACCAGACAATGGCGTTAAGGTCTTTAAAATCAACCCCGGACTATGCTATAAGGCGCGCGCTGAACCGGTCGGAAGGCCGGTTTTCGTTATTTTCCGGCCCGCGTGCGAGCCTTCCCGAACGGGGCGCGCCGGGGCCATATAGATCGCTCTTGAAAGGGGACGACCGGACCGTGGAAGTATCCGTACGTGACAACGACGTCGATCAGGCGCTGCGCGCCCTCAAGAAGAAGATGCAGCGCGAAGGCATTTTCCGCGAGATGAAGATGCGCCGCTCCTACGAGAAGCCGTCCGAGCGCCGGGCCCGCGAAAAAGGCCGAGGCGATCCGCCGTGCGCGCAAGCTGGAGCGGAAGCGGATGGAGCGCGAAGGCTTCTGAGCCTTCGTTCCCTGCGCTGAGAAGAAGGCCGCGTTTCGCGGCCTTTTTGTTGCGCGATGAAAACGCCCGCCCATTCGCTACACTTTCGCACGAAACACGGGGACACACGAGAACGGGCGGGGAATGAGCGAAAAAGGCATCGGCAACCAGGCCGAATTCTGGAACGGCGAGCACGGCGAAGCCTGGGCGCGCTACACCGAGATCGTCGACTTCATGTTCGCCGAGTTCACGCGCGCGATCCTCGATGCGGCGAACATCGGCACCGGCGACCGCGTGCTCGACCTCGGCTGCGGCGGCGGCGGCACGACGATGGAGATCGCGCGCCGCGTCACCGCCGTCGGCTCCGTCACCGCGATCGACGTCTCCGCACCATGATCGACGTGACGCGCGCGAGCGCACCGCCGCCGCCCACCTCTCGAACGTCACCGTCGTCCTCGGCGACGCGGCGGCGCACCCGTTCGACGAAGGGGCGTTCGACGTCGATGGTCTCGCGCCTCGGCTGCATGTTCTTCGCCGACCCCGCCGCCGCCTTTACGCGCTTCCGCCCAGCCATGGCGCAGGGACGGCGTCTCCTCGGCGTGTGGCGCCAGCCGCGCGAGAACCTGTGGGCGATGGAGCCGGTCTCGGCGGCGCGCGAGTTCCTCGAGATGCCGCCGCGGCCCGGCCCGGAGGACCCCGGCCCCTTCGCCTTCGCCGATCCCGACCGCGTGCGCCGGGTGCTGGGCGAAGCCGGCCTCCGCGACATCGACGTCGCTCCCTTCGACTTCCGCATCCCGATGGGCCGGACCTTCGACGAGGCCTTGTCGTTTGCCATGGAGATGGGGCCGCTGTCGCAGCCGCTCGCCGCGGTGAAGGGCGAGAAGCGCGAGAAGGCGGTCGCCGCGATCGCCGACGTGCTGAAGCGGAACACCGACCCCGACGGCATCGTCCGCCTCGCCGCGGCCGCGTGGATCGTCACCGCCCGCGCGCCATGACCGGGACGTGACCGGATCATGACGGGCACCGAGATCGCCATCGCGGCGGCATCGCCTTCCTCGTCGCCGGTATCGTCAAGGGCGCGGTCGGCATCGGCCAGATGACGACGGCGGTCGCGATCCTCGGCCTCGGTCTCGAACTGCGCGCCGCCGTGCCGCTGCTGATCGCCCCGCGTCGTCTCCCAACCTGTGGCAGGCCTCGCGCGGAACAGAGGCGCCGGCCCTCTTCCGCCGCTTCGCGCTCTCGAACCTCGCGGGCGGGATCGGCATCGTGATCGGCACCGCGATCCTGTTCGCCATCGAGCGGGCCTGATGTCGGCGACGCTCGGCATCCTCGTCGCGCTCTATGCCGCAACCACGCTCGCCCGCTTCGATCCCGTCGCGCCCGCCCCGTCGAGCGCTGGGGACGCCCCGGTCGCGCTCGTCTCCGCATCCTGACCGGCGCGACCGGCTCGCTCCACTCTGCTGCTCGCCGCCTGGTACGCCGCCCTGCGGCTGCCGCGCGCCGCCTATATCCAGGCGGTCGGGCTCTGCTTCCTCGTCGCCGGCCTGTTCTGGGCCGGCAGCCTCGTTCTGGAAGGGGGCGCTGACCTTGGAACGTCGGCGCTGTGGTCCGGCGGCGGCGCTGGTCCCGACTTTCATCGGCATGGCGCTCGGCGGCAGCGCTCCGCGGCCGCGTCTCGGAGGCGCTGTTCCGCAAGGCGCTTATGGTCTTCCTGCTGGTGCTGTCGGCGACGCTGGTGTGGAAGTCGCTCGGGCGGCTCTGAACGTCTACTCGCGAATTCTCAGGCGCGGTGCTCGACGAACGGGAAGACGTGGACCGGCGTCGGCGCGGCGAAGCGCTCGACGCACCTCCCGGGTCTCGTAAACCGGCACCTCGCTCCCCGGTCTCGCTGACGATGATCCCTCGACCGGATGCCGCGGGCCCGAAGAACGGCGTGGGCGGTGAGCGTGTGCTGAGCGCGCCGAGATAGCTGCCGAGACGAGCACCGCGGGAATGCCGAGATCGGCGATCAGGTCGACCACCATCCGCGTCCCGTCGAGCGGCACCATGACGCCGCCGATGCCCTCGATCAGCAGCGTGCCGCCGGTCGCCTCGGCGGCATCGATCACGGCGCGGCAAAGGCGACGACCTCGTCCACCGGGGTCTTGCCCTCGCGCGGCGCCGCCATGTCCGGCGACAGGCGCGATGTAGCGGCAGGGCGACATCAGACGCGATGTTCTGCGCCGTGAGCTCGGCCGGAGCGCGGCATCAGGCGGCCGGTGTCGCTTCCCACACCCGTTCTCGGATCGAAACCGGAAACGACGGGGTTGATCGCCTGCAACCTCGCGCCCCTCAGCCCTACTGGCGATGGATCAGCACCTCGGCGACGAAGGTCTTGCCGACGCCGGTGCCGGAGCCGGTCACGAAGATCGCCGTCATGCCGCGCCCGCGCGCCGTCGCGAACGATCCCGTCGTCCGGACGGCGTCGACGGCGTTTCAGGCTGCGACGTGGGCCGCGTCGTGCTCGGCGGTGAAGGTGAAGCGCAGCCGGGACGTGCCAGGGCACCGTCGGCGGCGGATGGCGGCGACCAGGAAGCCGCGCCTCTTCCAGCGCCGCCGAGGCCGCGAGCGCCGCATCCTCCGGCCCGACGATCAGCGGCACGACGGGCTTTCCGGCGCGGGAAGCCGAGACGCGCAAAATCGCGGGCGCATGCGTCAGCGGGCGCGCGACGCGGCCGGGCTCGTCCTTCATCGATGACGTCGAAGCGCGACGTGCCGGCGCCGGTGACGCTGGCCGGCGGGAGGCCCGTGGTGAAGACGAGGCTGCGCGCGCGGTTGTCTTCACGAACTCGATCACCGGCGCGCTCGCGCACAGGAACGCGCTAGCCGCCGGCCGCCTTGACAGCGTGCCCATCTGGCGGGATGGCGGGCACGGGATCCCATTCGAACGCTGTGCCGCGCCCGCCGCCGAGAACGCCGAAGCCGTGCGCGTCGTCGACCATGAGCCAGGCGTCGTGCGCCGCCGCGACCTTCGCGAGCGCATCGAGCGGCGCGCGGTCGCCGTCCATCGAAAAGACGCCCTCGGTGACGACGAGGCAGGTGGCGCGGAACGCGCCTGTCTGCGAGGACGGCACGGCAGTCGGCGACGTCTCGTTGTGGGAAAACAAGGTACGGATCTCCGCCCAGCTCGCGCGCGCGCCCATATGCATCGAAGCGTGGGACAGCTCGTCGAGGACGACAAGATCGCCCGGTCCGGCGAGCGCCGGGAACGATGCCGGTATTCGCCATGTAGCGCTGCTGCGAAGACGCAGGCGGCTTCCGTCCCCCAGAAGCGCGGCGAGGCGGGGCTTCGAGCTCGGCGATAGAGCGGGTGGTTGCCGGTGATCAGCCGCGAGGCGCCGGCGCCCGCGCCATAGGCCTCCACGGCCTCAATCGCCGCGCGCTTGCGCGCCGGATGGTGCGTGAGACCGAGATAGTCGTTGCAGCAGAACGACACGAGGTCGCGCCCGCCGCGCCGCAGCGTCACCGCGTCCGTCCGGTGCGTGTCGATGAGCCGGCGGCGGAGGCCGCGGGCCGTGAGCCCGTCGAGCTTCGCTTTCGCGAAGCCGTCGAGCGATTCGCTGGACATGCCGAATCCTGCTTGTCGCGTCCAAGTGCGGCCGTACTATAGCGCACATGACGATTCTCACTATCGGCGACCTCCCCGCTTTCGAGGCGGGCGCGCTGCGCCATGACTGGACGCCGGACGAGGTCCGCGCCCTGATGGACGCCCCCCTCAACGATCTCGTCTTCGCGGCGCAGACCGTGCACCGCATCCATTTCGACGCGAACGAGGTGCAGGTCTCGACGCTCCTCAGCATCAAGACCGGCGGTTGCCCCGAGGACTGCGCCTACTGCTCGCAGAGCGCGCACAACGAGGCGGACGTCGGCGCCGAAAAGCTGATGTCGCTCGACGCGGTGAAGGCCGCGGCCTCCGGGCGAAGGATTCCGGCGCGACGCGGTTCTGCATGGGCGCGGCATGGCGCGAGCCCGAAGGACCGCGACATGGACGCGGTGTGCGACATGATCCGCGAGGTGAAGGCGCTCGGTCTCGAGACCTGCGTCACGCTCGGGTTGCTGGAGGACGGCCAGGCGGAACGGCTGAGCGATGCCGGGCTCGACTATTACAACCACAATGTCGACACGTCGGAAGGATTCTGGCGAGATCGTCTCGACGCGGACCTTCGCCGACCGGCTGGAGACGCTGGGCAAAGTGCGGGGCGCCGGCATCAACGTGTGCTGCGGCGGCATCCTCGGCATGGGCGAGACGCGCGCCGACCGCGCCGACATGCTCCAGGCGCTGGCGACGCTGCCGGCGCATCCGGAGAGCGTGCCGCTCAACCTCCTCGTCCCGGTCCCGGGCACGCCGCTCGAAGCCCTGCCGCCGCTCGACCCGCTGGAGCTCGTCCGCGCCATCGCGGTGGCACGGATCATCATGCCGCGCTCGATGGTGCGGCTGTCAGCCGGCCGCCTGGGCATGGACGCGGCGACGCAGGCGCTCTGCTTCCTCGCCGGCGCCAACTCGATCTTCTACGGCGACACGCTGCTGACCACGGGCAATCCCGCCGCGACCGAGGACCGCGACCCTGTTCGACCGGCTGGGCGTCCGCCCGATGCCAGCGGAGACGGCGCAGACCCGGCCGCCGAATAGGGCCGTGTCCCGCGTCCCCACCGACCACCTCTGGCTTCCCTATACGCAGATGCTCGATGCGCCGACGCCGCTGCGCGCGGCTCGGACGGAGGGCTGCCGCATCGTGCTCGACGACGGGCGCGAGCTGATCGATTCCGTCTCGTCCTGGTGGACGGCGTGCCACGGCTACAACCACCCGCACATCGTAGACGCCATGGAGCGCCAGCTGCGCACCATGCCGCACGTGATGTTCGGCGGCCTCGTCCACGAGCCGGCGGAACGGCTTGCGGAGCGCCTCGCCGCCCTGCTGCCGGGCTCCCTGGAGCGCGTCTTCTTCGCGGATTCGGGCTCGGTCGCCGTCGAGGTCGCGATGAAGATGGCGGTGCAGGTCTGGCTCAACCGCGGCGAGGGCGGGCGCACCCGGTTCCTGTCGTTCCGCGGTGGCTATCACGGCGACACGCTCGCGGCCATGTCGGTGACCGACCCCGAGGAGGGCATGCACGCGATCTTCCGCGGCTACCTGCCCCAGCAGACGGTCTGCGACCTTCCGCGCGACGCGCATCCGAACAGGCGCTGCGCGATCGCTCGACGCCCACGGCAGCGCCATCGCCCGCGTGATCGTCGAGCCGCTGGTCCAGTGCGCGGGCGGCATGAAGATGCACGATGCCGATGTCCTGCGAACCATTGCGGATGCGGCGCGCGACGCTGGCACGCTGCTGATCTGCGACGAGATCGCGGTCAATTTTGGACGCGCCGGAAACCTGTTCGCCATCCAGCAGGCGGACGTGGTGCCCGACATCATCTGCCTCGGCAAGGCGCTGACCGGCGGCGCGATCAATCTTGCAGCAACGGTGGCGACCGCCGACGTCTTCGACGCGTTCCTGTCCGACCGACCCGAGGCGGCGCTGATGCACGGGCCCACCACATGGCGAGGCCGCTGGCCTGCGCCGCTGCAAACGCCTCGCTCGACCTGTTCGAAACCGAGCCCCGCCTCGCGCAGTCGGCTGCCATCGAAGAGACGCTCACGCGCGATCTCGCGCCGCTCGCCGGCCTGCCCGGCGTCGTCGACGTGCGCGTAAAGGGCGCGATCGGCGCGGTCGAGGTCGCGGGAGCTCCGATCTCGGCTGGCTCAAAGCGCAGTTCGTCGAGGGGCCGGCATCTGGCTGCGCCCGTTCGGCAACGTGATCTACGATGCCGCCGCTGACGATTTCGGAGGGGGAGTTGGCCGCGATTACCGGCGGAATAGCCGAGATACTCCCGCGCTGGACGGCAAGGAGAATATAGACCAGACGCGCTGCGCTGGCCTGCGCACCGATCCCTATGTTGACGAGATCTTCAACCCGGCCTTTTCGAGGCCATCCAGAATATGTTCGGCGTCGTCGAAAGCCGTGTTCCATTTAAAGAAGTTCGGCACGCGCATCGAATCGGGTTTCAAATCTTTCAGGCGCTCGATGACACCAGCAGCCCGGTCTCTTTCTGCTAGATGGCCGAGCGCCGCCGCTTCGATAATCCGTGTCCAGTAGAAGTCGGGCAACTGGATGTTTTCGATATCTGTCAGAACCGCATGGAAATCTTCCTGTTCGAAATGCAGTCGTGCGAAGGTGAAATGATACCAGCTCGGATGCAGCGGATTGAGGCGAATCGCCTGGGTCATCAGCTCCGCGCCGCGTTCCGGCTGGCCGATATACGCATAATAGTGCGCCACGTCGGCGAGGATTTCCGGATCGTTCGGGTTGAGCGCAAGCGCCCGTTCGGCTTCGGCATAGAAGCGCTCGTTCTCGCGCCTGAAGAAATGAACGATCGCCATCCAGCAATGCGCTCCGGCATTCTGCGGGTCCAGCTCGATAGCCTTTCGCGCCATATCGAACGCCCGGTGGATCGGGTCCGGTCTGGGATTGAAGTCGAACCGGTATTCGGCCAGGTAGACGTTCGCCAGCAAGGCATAGGCGTCCGCATATCCGGGATCTAGTTCAACCGCCTTCTCCAAGAGCTCGCGCGCCTCCGCGTGAAGCGAGGGATCCAGCGTTGCGGTGAAGCGTCTGGCACGCAGCAAACAATCGTAGGCATCCAGATCGGACGTTTCCTTTCGCAAGGGTCCTCTCCAGCGCAGCACCCTGGAGACGAACGCCAAGCATCGCGGCAATCGTTTGCGTCACCTCGTCCTGGACGTCGAATACGTCCTCCATGCTCTGGTCGAACCGGTCCGCCCACAAATGCGTCCCGCTGCCGGCCTCGATGAGCTGCGCGGTGATGCGCAGGCGATTGCCCGACCGCCGCACGCTGCCTTCGACGACGTATCCGGCATTCAGGTCGCGCCCGACCTGTGCGACGTCCACCGTTCGCCCCTTTTACTGAAAGGTCGAATTACGGGCGGTGACGCGGCAGTCCCGGAAGCGGGCAAGCTCCGTGATGATGTCTTCGGTCAGGCCGTCCGAAAAATATTCGTCGTCGGCGTCGGGACTCATGTTGGTGAAGAGCAGGACGGCGATCACCGGGCGACGCCCGGCGCGCTCCCGCACGCCTGCCGTTTCCCGACCGGGTGCCGCCGGAGCCCCTCCGATCGCATAGACCCGTACCGGCCGGTCGATGTTCTTGAGGATTTGCGGCCCTATATCCTCGAACGACGCATCAACCTTGTCACCGGCCTGCTCGTAAATGCCGGACGATACGTAGACGCTGCCGGGCTCCGCGATCGCCTCGAGACGGGCGGCGATATTGACGCCGTCCCCGAAGACATCGTCTCCGTCGACGACGACATCGCCCAAATTGATACCCATCCGGAGAGCGAGCCCGTCGTGGGCGGCCGCGAGCGAACGCTGAATCTCCATGCTCGCCTCAACCGCGTCCACGGCACTTGCGAATTCGATGAGAAAGCCGTCTCCCGTCGTCTTGACGACGCGGCCGCCATGAGAGGAGACGACCGGTTCTACGACACCGGTCCGGAGCATCCGGACGGCCGCAAGCGCATTTCCCTCGTTCTCCCGGACCAGCCTGCTGTATCCTACCACGTCGGCCGCCACGATCGCCGCAAGGCGCCGCATTACGCGCTTGTCGTCCATCTACTCTTCCCTGCCTACCCCGCTCGCCCAGCGGAAACTCCCGGAAATACTATGTTTGCCCGCCGATTCCGTCCACTGGCGACAATGGACGATCACTCGAACGGCGAGCCGTCCTTCGCCATCAGCCGGCGGCCGATCAGGTCCTTGAGCGTTTCGGTCGTGCCGCCGCCGAGCGAGCCGTAGCGCGCGGCGCGGTAGTAGCGCGACGCCGGGCATTCATCGGTATAGCCGTAGCCGCCGTGCACCTGCACCGCCTCGTTGGTCACGCGGATCGCCATCTCGTTGCACACCGTCTTGGCGGTGGCCGCCAGCAGCGGATCGGGGAACGGATCGGCGGTGACGCAGGCGCGGTAGAGGATGCTGCGCGCGGCCTCGATGTCGCGGTACATCTCCGCAAGCTTCCAGCGCATGCCCTGGAAGACGCCGATGGGCCGGCCGAACGCCTCGCGTTCCTTCGCGTATTTGAGCGACTCCTCGAGCGCGCCTTCGGCAAGACCCAGCGAGATCGCGGGGTTGAGGCAGCGCTGCGTGTTGAACGCCGACAGGAGCTTGCGGAACCCGTCCTCGGTGAGCACGACGTTCTCGGCCGGCACCTCGCAATCCTCGAAGCGGAGCTCGTGCAGGTACTCGCCGCCCATCGTGTGGAACTTGCCGATCATGGTGAGGCCCGGCGTGCCGCCGTCGACCAGCACGCAGCCGATGCCCTCGCGCCCTTCCTTGCCGTTCACCCGCGTGAAGACGACGAACATGCCCGCCTCCTCGGCGCGGCTGATCAGCGTCTTCACGCCGTTGACGCGCGCGGTGCCGCCGTCGATCACGGTATTCGTCTCGTAGGCGGCGACGTCGGTACCGGCCTGCGGCTCGGTCATGCAGATCGACAGCACGCACTCGCCGGTCGCGACCTTGGGCAGGATGCGCTCCTTGATGCTGTCGGGCGCGTAGGTCGCAATGATGCGGGTCTGGGTGCCGACCTCGCCGAGAACGGCCATCGCCGTCGGATAGCAGCCCTTGGCGATTTCCTCGAGCACCAGCGCGGTGTCGAATACGGGGAGCTCCATGCCGCCGTACTGTTCCGGCACCGCCATGCCGAGCACTCCGATCTCCGCCAGCGCCTTGAGGTTCTCCCACGGGAACGCGCCGTCGAGATGTTTCTGCGCATCGGGACGAATCTTGTCGCGCACCACGCGGCGCACGCTGTCGACCATCGCGCGCTGGTCGTCGCTGAGGGCGAAATCCATGATCAGGTCTCCTTGGCGGACGCGGGCGGGAACGCCGCGGTGAGCGCGTCGACGATATCGCGAATGCGGGTGAAGACGTGCGCGCCGATGCCCTCGAGCGCCGTGCGCTTGGCCTCGATCGTGCCGCTGTCGCCGTGCACCAGCGCGCCGGCGTGGCCCATCGCGATGCCTTCGGGCGTCGTCGAGCCAGCGACGATGGCGTAGACCGGCTTCTTCGCGCCGAGCGCGCGGTAGGCGCCGGCGAAATCCTCTTCCTCGGTGCCGCCGACCTCGCCGATCAGCAGCATCGCCTCGGTGGCGGGATCGGCCTCGAAATCGGGGATCAGGTCGGCGTAGCGCGTACCCTTGACCATGTCGCCGCCGACGCCCACCCAGAGCGACGTGCCGATGCCGCGCCCGGCGAGCCGGTAGCCGATCTCGTAGGAAAGCGTGCCGCTCTTGGACATCAGCCCGAGCGGGCCGGGAACGAGCGACACGGACGGCAGGAAGCCCATCTTCAGCTTGCCGGGAATGGCGATGCCCGGCGTCGAGGCGCCGATCCAGCGCGCGCCGTCGGCCTTCACCCGCGCCAGCACGTCGATGCAGTCGGCGACCGGCACGCCTTCGGCCACGGTGACGACCAGCGAGATGCCCGCATCCAGCGCCTCGAAGACGGCGTCTCGCACCTCCGTCGGGCGCACGATCACGACGCTCGCCGTCGCTCCCGTCGCGGCGACCGCCTCGGCGCAGGTCGCGAAGACCGGAATGCCGTCGATGTCCCCCGCGTCGGTGCGGGGCGAGACCCCGGCGACGATGTTGGTGCCGTAATCGCGCATCAGCACGGTATGGCGGCGGCCGGCGCGGCCGGTCGCCCCCTGGATGAGGACCGGCGTCTCCGGCGTGACGAGCGGCGCGGTCATGCGGCGCCTCCGACGAGAAGATCGACGGCTTTCTCGAGGTCGACCTCGAGCACCGGCGGGTCGTCCGCCGCGGCGAGAATCTCGCGCGCCTCGTCGAGACCGTTGCCGACGAGTCGGACCACCATCGGCGCGGTCAGCTCCGGCACGGCGGCGCGCGCCTGCAGCAATAGATCGGCGAGCTCGCCCAGATGGGTGACGCCCGCGAAGATGTTGACCAGCACGCCCCGGATCTTGGGGCCTTTCGCGATCTGCTGCATGGTCCAGATCAAGCGCCCGGGATCGCCGCGGAACGTGCCGGAACGGATGTCGCAGAAATTGTAGGGGCGGATGCCCTTTTCCCGCATCTCGTCGATGAGCTGCATCGACAGCCCGGCGCCGGTCGTCACGAGGCCGATCTCGCCGTCAGGGTCAAGCTCCACGTAGTCGAAGTCCTGAGCGAGCTTGAGCGCGGCCTCCGGGTAGGTCGACGCGCGGGCGCGAACAAGATCGGCGAACAGCTCCTGACGAACGAAAGCGTTCTCGTCGGCGATCATCTTGGCATCGCCCGCCAGCCAGGCGCCGTCGGCGGCGACGAGCATCGGGTTGATCTCGATCTGGGTCAGTTCGAGCCGGCAGAAGATACCGGCGAGGAGGCCGCCAGCCTCCGCCAGCGCACCGGCCATGTGCGCGGGAAGCCCGTCGGCAAGCCGGGAGACCGTGGCTGCGATGGCGTCCGCATCGCGCGCGGCGCGATCGGACCGGAGCGCCGCGCGGCCCTCTGCGCTCTCGATCTCCATGCCGCCGGTGCCCGACAAGAGCACGTTGATGCCGCCCGACGTGGGATCGACAGACAGGCTCAGATAGGCCTCTTCGGCCTCGCCGACCGCTCGTTCGATGCGGCACTCGCGGACCGGGTGGCCCTTGAGACGCCGGCCCAACAGTCGCCCGAGCGCGTCGCGGATTTCCTCTCGTGTCTCGGCGCGGACGATGCCGCCCGCCTTGCCGCGCCCGCCTGCCGGAATCTGCACCTTGACGAACCACGGCCCATTGAAGTCGGGCAGGTCGTCGGGCGTCGCTGCGAGCGCCCCGCGGGGCACCGGCACGCCCTCGGCGGCCAGAATCTCCTTGGCATCGTGTTCCAGAACCAGCATTTTAGAAGAAATCTCGTTAGTGTCGCATGCACCTGACAAAACACACAAAAATTACAAACGCAAGGGAGCCATAACGAATGACAGCAGAAACGCTCCGCTTCGGCGTGTTCGTCCCGCCGCAGCATCCGCTCACGGAAAACCCGACGCTGCTGTTCGACCGCGACCTCGACGTCGTGACGCTGTGCGACAAGCTGGGGTTCGACGAGGCGTGGATCGGCGAGCACTATTCGGGCGGCGTCGAGACAATCGCGTCCCCCGAGGTCATGATCGCCGTCGCGGCGGAACGCACCAAGCACATCCGTCTCGGCACCGGCGTCCGCTCGCTGCCCTATACGCATCCCTTCTCGGTCGCCAACTCGCTGGTCCAGCTCGACCACATGACGCGCGGGCGCGTGATGCTGGGCGTCGGCCCCGGCGCGCTCCCCATCGACGCGATGCAGCTCGGCATCGATCCAACCAGGACGCGGGAGATGATGGAGAAGTCGCTCGAAGCCATTGTCAGGCTGCTGGCGGGCGAGCGCGTGACGATGAAGACCGACTGGTTCGAGCTCTGCGACGCCAAGCTCCAGATAGAGCCCTATACGAAGCCGCGCATGGAAATGGCGATCACCAACGTGCGCTCGCCGGCGGGCGCGATGCTGGCGGGGCGCTGCGGGCTCGGGACGCTGGCGCTCGGCGGCGCGTCCGACAATGCGCTCAAACATTACGCATCCAATATCGCGATCTGCGAGGAACAGGCGGCCCTGCGCGGCGAGAGTTTCGACCGGCGGGGCTTCCGCATCGCGATTCCCATGCACGTCGCGGAGACCCGCGAAAAGGCCGTCGACGACTTGAAATTCGGCTTCGACGGCTGGGTGAAATATTCGCACGAGGTGCTGCCGTTCAGCCCCGTACCGCACGGCGAGAAGGATCCGCTAGGCTATCTGATGGCCAATCGCGGCGCGCTGATCGGCACGCCGGACGACGTCATTTCCGCGCTGGAGACGATTTACGAGGGGGTCGGCGGGTTCGGCGCCTATCTCGTCATGGAGCAGAACTGGGCGGACTGGTCGGCGGCGAACCGCAGCTACGAGATGTTCGCCCGCTACGTCATCCCGCATTTCCGCGGCCAGTTCGCCGCACGCCGCGAAAGCTTCGACGAAAGCGCCCGCCAGTACCCGGTCTACGTGGAGCAGGCCAAGCAGGCGATGGCGGCGGCCAAGGAAAAGGCCGACCGCGAGCGCGGGGTGAAGAAGGACGCCGCGGAGTAGCCGCGCCGGAGCGCGGAAACTGGGCATCTTCCGTTCCGCGGCGTAGAGCCGGGCTTCCGGAAATCGTGCATACTGGCCGCGGGAGCACGAAATGACCGACATCTCGGGATGGCTCGGCGCGCTGGGGCTGGAGCGCTATGCGGATATCTTCGCCGAAAACGGCGTCGACATGCGGGCGCTGCCGTTTCTGACGGATCAGGATCTCGCCGAAATGGGAGTCCTGTTGGGTCACCGCCGGATTCTTCTGGCTGCGATCTCGACCCTCGGTGCCCGGCAGGCGCCGGTTCCCGCCGCCGCCGCGCCCCCGCCGGACGAGTCCTTCCTCGAAGGGGAACGGCGCACGCTCACCGTCATGTTCTGCGACCTCGTCGGCTCGACGGAACTGTCGACGCGGCTCGACGTAGAGGACTATCGCACGCTGATCCGCACCTATCAGGAGACCTGCGCCGTCGCGGTCGCCCGCTACGACGGCTATATCGCCAAATATATGGGCGACGGCCTTCTGGTCTATTTCGGCTATCCGGTCGCCCACGACGACGATGCCCGGCGCGCCGTGCGCGCGGCGCTGGATATCGTGACCGATGTCCAGGCGCTGACGACGCTGCCCGACCGACATCTGGCGGTACGGATTGGGATAGCGACGGGCGAAACGGTCGTCGGCGACGTACTGGGCGAAGGGGAAGCCGGCGAACGCTCGGTACTCGGCATGACTCGAACCTCGCCGCCCGTCTGCAGGGTGTCGCGGGCGCCAATGAAATCATCGTCAGCGAAGCGACCCGACGGCGTCTCCGCGAGGGATTCGCACTGACCGACCTCGGCGTCCTCTCCCTCAAGGGAATCGCGGAACCGACGCAGGCCTGGCGAATCGACTACGTTGCCGAAATCGGCCCGGCGAGCAGGCCCGAACTGCCTTTCGTCGGGCGCGGGGACATCCTCGACAAACTCGACGCCGCGTGGAGCCTTGCCCGCAAGGGCGCGGCGCAGGTCATCCACGTAACCGGCGAGCCGGGCAGCGGAAAAAGCCGGCTGATCCTGGAGTTCGAATCCCGGCTCGATGGCGCGGACGTGGAGACGTGGCGTTGCTCGGCGTTTCAGCTCAATACGCCGCTTCATCCCCTGCCGGTCCGCCCCGCATCGATGGGCGAGACTGCGGGCGAGGTGGGCGAGGAGCAACGCCGGCAGCTATTCAGGTCCGTCGCGGAAGACCTGTCGGAGCGCGCGGCGGCCCTTCCCGTTCTTCTGGCGATCGAGGACGCCCAATGGATCGACCCGACGACGGCAGAGCTGCTGGAGACACTCGTCCCGCAATTCGCCGAATGCGCAATCCTGCTCGTGGTGATCGCACGTCGCGGCGATACGGCCGACCGCCTGTTCGACACGATCGGCGGCGCCCGTATCGAGCTTGCGGCGCTGACCGCGGCGGAGTCCGCGGCAATCGTCGAAGCGGTCGCGGGGTATGCGGTTCCGGAAGACCGCCGCCGGGAGATCGTCGAACGCGCGGGCGGATCGCCGCTGTTTCTGGAGGAACTGACCCGCGCGGTCGCTGAAGGCGGCGCCGCCAGGATCCCGGCCTCGCTCGAGGAATCGTTGCTCGCCCGTCTGGATGCGCTGGGGCCGGCGAAGCGGGTCGCCCAGATCGCGTCGGTCTTCGGGGATAGCTTCAGCCGAGCGGACCTCGCCGCCCTGTCGGGCGTTGACGACGCTGCCGTGGGCGCCGCGCTGGAGCGCCTTCACGCCGGCGAGATGCTGGTCGAGAAGAACGGGCGTCACGCCTTCCGCCATGCGCTGATCCGGGATGTGGCTTACGGCACGCTGCTGCGGGAGACCCGTCGGCGGGTCCATGGCGAAATCGCCGACCTCATGATCGGCGGCCCTGACCAGGCGGAACCGGAATACGTCGCTCTCCATCTCGACCGCGCCGACCGTCACGGCGAAGCGGCGCGCTTCTGGCGGAGGGCCGCCGCCCGATCCGCCGGGTTGTGGGCGCACCCGGAAGCGGCGGGATATTACGAGGCTGCCCTCGCGCATTCCGGAGACGTCGGCGACGATGCCTGGGAACTCACGACGCGTCTCGATTTCGTCGAGAGCCTGCGGATCCTGGACCGATACGACGATGCGCTCGCGCAGCTCGATCGCGCGGAGGTTCTAGCCGGTCGCGTTGGCGAGGACCGGGACTGGCTGCGTCTGCACGTGCTGCGCGGCAATATCCTGTTCCCGCTGGGCGACGCCGACCGCTGCATCGCCTCCCACACGGCGGCGCTCGAGGTCGCGCGTCGCATGGACGATCCGGAGGCGGAAGCCCGGGCGCTCAGCGGAATTGCCGACGCCCAGTTCGCGGGCAGGCGTCTCGTCTCAGCCGAGCAGTCCTACGATGCCTGCGTTCTAACCGCCGAACGGCACGGGCTGGATTCGGTGATTTTGGCCAATGTCTCGCTGCGCGGACACATGCGGCTCTATCTGTGCCGGATGGAGGAGGCGCGGGCCGACTGCGAAAGGGCGGTCGAGATGTCGCTCGCCCGCGGCAACCGGCGGGCGGAGTTGACGGCTCGCGGAAGCTGCCTCGGCAAGGTTCTGATCGAGGCGGGCGAACTCGCCGCGGCGGACCGCGCCTTTGCGGACGCCCGCCGGCTCGCGGCCGAACTCGGCTCGCGACGATACGAGGCCTTGAACCTCGCTTTCCGCGCACGGGTTGCGCTGGACACCGGCGCGCGCGCAGACGCAGTGCCGCTTGCCGCCGAAGCGGTCGACATTGCCCGGGAGAGCGGTCCCAAATTC
This sequence comes from Alphaproteobacteria bacterium, assembly GCA_038131485.1. Lineage (GTDB taxonomy): Bacteria > Pseudomonadota > Alphaproteobacteria > MPNO01 > UBA830 > JAYQUR01. The sequence continues at coordinate 749,519 of JAYPPO010000002.1, read as the reverse complement.
TGTCTGCCCATCGCTCTCGGGGCCGCCGCGCGCAGTGCCGGCGACGAAGACGAATGTCGCCGGATCCTGGCGGAAGCCGAGGACATCATCGCGTCGGGCTGCGTCTCCCATAATCCGCTTTGGTGCTCCCGCGCCGCCGCGCTGACGGCCGCCGCGCGGAAATGGCCGAACGAAGCGCGGCGCTACGCGACAGCGCTGCGGGACGCGTTCACCGAAGAACCGTTGCCATGGTGCGATCTGACGGCCGACGGAGCGGACGCGCTTGCGTCGTGGCTGGAAAGCGGAGACGCCGCAGACGTCGATACGATTGCATCGCGCGCCGGGGCTCTCGGATTCTCCGGCTGGGCGCGCGTGTTGCAGTCCGCGGTCAAGAAACGTCTCTGACCGGCGCTTGAGCAGCCGGGGAGAGGGCCGCCTGCGAGCGCGCGTTCCGTTCTATTTCCGCTTACGCGGAAACGCCCGTCAGCAAGACTTCCGGCGGCGTGCGACGCCCAACGCCGGCAGCGCGAACCCCATGATGCCGAGCGACGCCGGTTCGGGAACCGCCGAACCGGTTTCGGTCTGGGTCGTGCTGACGAGCGTCTCGTCGCGGCATACATAATACGGGAAGCCCGCGCCCTCGTAATTGGAATAACTCATCAGCGCGCCGATCGCAGCGCCCGCCGTGGTATCGAATTCCGCGCCGAGCGTCTCGACAGACGCGCGCTGAATGAAAAAGTCGAACTGCTCGATGAGCTGAACCGGCAGTTCCTGCTGATAGAGGTAGAGATCGTATTCGAGGTTTTGCGATCCGGCGTCGGTCCCGAACAGGGCGATGCGGGTCGCGGCGATATCGGCCCCGACGACGAGATCGAAACGGACGTCGCTGTCCTGGAATACGCCCGACGGCGCGGTGAAGCTGATCGAGTCGACCGACTGACCGAAGATGCTCGTGGTCATCGCGTCGTCGAACGTGAACGACACCGTGCCCGACACTTGATCGTACGTTGCAGGATTGCCGGAGCCGTTCTCGGCGAAGTTGGAGAACGTGAAATCGATCGTCTGCGTAATGATCGCCGCACGCGCGCCGGTCGCCGACAACGCGCACAGCGCCGCCGCGGCCGCCAAAGCCCTGAAGTTCATCTTACCTACCCCCCAACCCCGCGATGTGCGGGGCTACTGATACCGTATTGTAGTCAGGCGTGCGGCGCCTCAAAAGGGGGATTCGGCGCTATTCCGGCCTGTCGATCCCGGCTTTTTTCAGCGCCGCCGACTGGCGCTTTTCCAGCGCCTTGACGTCGAAATCGCCGATCAGGTCGTGGAACAGGCGGTGCCAGTTCACTTCCGCCTTGAGATGCAGGAACACCGAGCCGAGACCGATTGCGGCGCGATCCATCATCACGAATTCTCGGGGCGGCGTGACACCACCGAGTCTGCGCAGTTCGCCGTGCACCTTGTTGGCGACCTTCGCGCCGTACATTGTGCCGTCAGTCTCCTGGATGCGGCGTTCGCGGTCCTCGAGCAACGGGCCGTAAACGAACTCCGCCCACATGTTGAGCGTGTCGATCACGTCGTCGGAGAGGCCGGTGAACCCCCACGTCTCGTAGGCGTGAACCGCGAGGGCGCGGTCGTCGGTCCTGAGCGCGTTGTAGAGGTCGATCACGCCCTGCACGAAATGCGGCTGGAAGATGCGGATGCAGCCGAAATCCATCAGATTGATCGAGCCGTCCTGGCGAACCGAGTAGTTACCGAGATGCGGGTCCCCGTGGATGGTGCCGTAGTAGTAGAACGGCACGTACCAGGCGCGGAACATATTCTTTGCGACCGTGTTGCGGGTTTCCTGATCCGCGTCGACCCAGTCGAGCAGGCGCGTTCCGTCGAGCCAGGTCATGGTCAGCAGGCGCCTGGTCGACAGCTCGGGCACCGGTTCGGGAACGTGGACGCCGGTCTCCTTCGCCAGTATCTCGCGATAGAGATCAATGTGCTTGCGTTCGAGCTCGTAGTCGAGTTCCTCGCGCAGCCGATCAGAAACCTCGCGGTGGATCTCGCTCGGATCGACCGCCTTGTCGTAGCGGTGATAGATGCCGAAGACGATGCGCAGCTGGCGAAGGTCGGCCTCCACTGCAGACTGCATATCGGGATACTGGAGCTTGCAGGCAAGCTGCCGGCCATCCTTGTGCACGGCGCGGTGGACCTGGCCCAGCGAAGCCGCGGCGGCGGCTTCCCGCTCGAAGCTTTCAACCCTATCCTGCCAGCCCTGCCCGAGCTCGGTCGTCATGCGGCGGCGGACGAACAGCCAGCCCATCGACGGCGCGTTGGACTGCAGCTCGGCCAGCGCGGTGACGTATTCCTCGGGCAGCATGTCGGGCACGGTCGACATGATCTGCGCGACCTTCATCAACGGGCCCTTGAGGCCGCCGAGCGCCTGCTTGAGATCTTCGGCGTGCTTGCCCTTGTCGAGCTCGAGCCCGAGATATCGTTGGCCCGCGACGCGCGCGGCAAGACCGCCGACGGCGCGCCGCCGACCCACGCGGGCATAGCGCTTGGCACGACCGCCAAGCGAGTTGTCTTCGCCAGAAGAGGCCATGTGGCCGGCTACTCCATCGCCTCGAGTTCGTCGATCAGCCCGCGAACCACGCCGAGGCCCTTCTGCCAGAAGGCCGGGTCGGAGGCGTCGAGGCCGAACGGCGCGAGAAGCTCAATGTGGCGCAGCGTGCCGCCCGCCCGCAGCATGTCGAGATACTTATCTGCGAACCCGTTCTCCGCCTGCTCGTAGACCGCATAGAGCGAGTTCACGAGGCAGTCGCCGAACGCGTAGGCATAGACGTAGAACGGCGAGTGGATGAAATGCGGTATGTAGGTCCAATACCAGCGGTAGTCGTCGTCGAACCGGATGGCGGGACCGAGGCTCTCGGTCTGGACGTCGATCCAGATGTCGCAGATTTCGTCCGCCGTCAGCTCGGCCTCGCGCCGCGCGTTATGGACGCGCAGCTCGAAATTGTAGAACGCGATCTGGCGGACCACCGTGTTCAGCATGTCCTCGACCTTGCCGGCGAGCATCTCCTTGCGGCGTGCCGGGTTTTCCTCGGCGCGCAGCATGCGCCGGAAGGTCAGCATCTCGCCGAACACAGACGCGGTTTCGGCCAGCGTTAGCGGCGTGTCGGCCATCAGATTGCCCTGCGGCGCGGCCAGCACCTGGTGGCAGCCGTGGCCGAGTTCGTGGGCCAGCGTCATGACGTCGCGCGTCTTGCCCTGGTAGTTGAGCAGCAGATAGGGGTGCGCGGATGGCACGGTCGGGTGCGCGAACGCGCCCGACGCCTTGCCTTCCCGGACAGGGGCGTCGATCCAGGAATTGTCGAAGAATTTCTGGCCGATGTCAGCGAGTTCGTCGGAGAAGTCGCGATAGGCGGTCAGCACGGTGTCCGTCGCCTCGGACCACGGGATCGCCCTGTGCTCCGCCGCCGGCAGCGGCGCGTTGCGGTCCCAGTGATCAAGCGTCTCCTTGCCGAACCAGCGCGCTTTCATCGTGTAGTAACGATGGGATAAGTCAGGGTAGGCCGTTTTCACCGCAGTGTTGAGCGCATCAACGACCTCGTCCTCGACCTGGTTCGAGAGATTTCGGAGCGACTCGGGGCGCGGATAGTGGCGCCAGCGATCCTCTATTTCCTTTTCCTTGGCCAGCGTATTGGTGATACGCGCGAAAAGCCGGCCGTGCCTGCCGAGTTCAGCGCCGAGCGACTTCGCCGCCTTTTTGCGGAACCCCTCGTCGGGGTTGGACAGCATATTCATGACCTCCTCCGACGTCAGGCGGCCGCCGTCGACGTCAAAGCGCATATCCGCCATCGTCTCGTCGAACAGCCGGTTCCAGGCGGCGCGGCCGGCGACGCTTTTCTCCAGCAGCAGACGCTCGGTCGTCTCGTCGAGCATGTGCGGCTTGTAGACCCGAACGTTGGCTATCCACGTTTCATAGTGACCGGCCTTGCCGGCGAGCTGTTTTTCGAGCGTCGCGTCGTCGATATCCGTGAGTTCGAGCTCGAAGAACAGCAGGTCGGACGAGATCGCGTTCACTTTCTCTTGGATCGACTGATAGAAGCGGCCGATCGCGGGGTCGGAGACGTTTCCCGCGAAGGTGAGCGACGCGAAGCTCATCAGCCGGCCGATCGTCTCGCCGATGCTTTCATATTCGGCGATTGCAGCGCCGAGCGCATCGCCATCGTAGCCGGCGAGCTTGCCCTTGCGCGCGGCGGCGAACGCCCTCGCGTCCGATGCGGCGGCGGCGAGGTCGGCTTTGATCTCTGGACTGTCGGTACCGGGATAGAGATCGGTGAGATTCCACTCTGGCAATTTCCCGAGCGGCGCGTCCTGCGCGGCGGCGGCCGTTCTAGTCGTCATGTGTGGCTCCTTTGAGTTGACCACGATATAAGTTGCAAAAGCCGTTACGCCAACTAGGAACGCTCGGATGTCTACGGATTACGACGCCTGTACCAGCCTTGCGGCCATGTTCTTCGAGAACACGGCCGCGATGGGCGACGCGCCATTCCTGTGGAGCAGGGCGGGCGGAAGCTGGGAGGCTACGACGGCCGCGAAGGCGCGGTCGGAGGCGGCGAAACTGGCCCGGGCGCTGGGTGCGCTGGGCGTCGGCGTCGGCGACCGGGTCGCACTCATCTCGGAAAGCCGGCCCGAATGGATGATCGCCGATATCGGCATCATGGCCGCGGGCGCCATTGCCGTTCCGGCCTACACCACGAACCAGATTTCGGATCATCTGCATTTGCTGCGCGACAGCGGTGCGCGCGGGGCCATCGTCTCCGGCCCGGTGCTCGCGAAGAACCTGCTGCCGGCCGCCCGCGACGTGGGTCTCGACTTCGTGATCTCGATGGAGCCGCTGGAGTGGGCCAGCGACGGGCCCGCCATCCACGACTGGCTGGCCTTGCTGGATGCCCAGAGCGACGCGCCGCCCGACGTTTCTAACATCGCCCGGGCCGATACGGCTTGCCTGCTCTATACCTCGGGAACCGGCGGCACGCCCAAGGGCGTGATGTTGAGCCACGGGGCGATCCTGTCGAACTGCAAGGGCGCCTATCACCTGTTACTTCAGCTCGGCCTCGACGACGAGGTGTTCCTATCATTCCTGCCGCTGTCGCACTCGTACGAGCACACCGCCGGGCTGATGTTCCCGCTGTCGATCAAAGCGCAGATCTACTACGCCGAGGCGATCGACCGGTTGGCCGCCAATATGGAAGAGGTTAAGCCGACGATCATGACAGCCGTGCCGCGCCTCTACGAGACGATGCACGACCGCATCGTCCGCAGCGTTCGCAATAAAGGCGGGCTTTCCGAGAAACTGTTCTTCCGCGCGGTCGAGATTGGCCAAAAGCGGTACGAGGGCAGCGGGCTCACGATCGGCGACAGGCTGATGGACCCACTGCTGGACAAGTTAGTGCGCGCTAAGATCGCCGGCCGTTTCGGCGGCCGGCTGAAAGCCATGGTCTCCGGCGGTGCGCCGCTCAACTACGACATCGGCGTCTTCTTCAAGGCGCTTGACGTGCCGCTGCTTCAGGGTTACGGCCAGACCGAATCCTCCCCCATAGTGAGTTGCAACCTGCCGTCCAGTAACAAGATTCACACGGTCGGCCCACCCTTCGTCGACGTCGACGTGAAGATTGCCGACGACGGCGAAATCCTCGTCCGCGGCGAGCTGGTAATGCAGGGCTACTGGAACATGCCGGACGAAACCGCTGCGGCTGTCACCAACGGCTGGTTGCATACCGGTGACATTGGGACAATCGACGATGACGGCTTCCTCGCGATTACCGACCGCAAGAAGGACATCATCGTAAATTCGGGCGGCGACAACATCTCGCCGCAGCGCATCGAGGGGTTTCTCACACTGCAACCGGAAATCGGCCAGGCTATGGTCCACGGCGACAAGCGGCCTCATCTGGTCGCCCTAATCGTTCCCGATGCCGATTTCGCCGCCGAATGGGCGCGCGCAAACGAGGCGGAGGCGCGCCTGCCTGAGCTGTGCGGGAACGACGCTTTCCGCGCCGCCGTCGGCGAGGCGATCGAGCGCATCAATGCCGACCTGTCGATCATCGAGCGGGTTCGCCGCTTCATCCTGACGCCGGAGACATTCACCACCGAGAATGAAATGCTGACGCCGTCGATGAAGATCCGTCGCCACGTCATCCGCAAGCGCTACGGCGAGCGGCTGGAGGCACTGTACGGACGCTGATCGCGCCTCTGAACATTTTCGGGCACACGGCAAATCAATTTTGCGCCCACGACACTCTTCCTACATCTGAAACGCATGGATTTCATTGGATTTTCCGCCGTACGGATGCAAGCACTTAAAAGATAGGAGAAGTGCCTTGATTAATTTAGCCCGTTCCCTCGCCGCCGCCGTCGCCCTTTGCTCGGCCCTTGCCCTTGGCGCTTGCTCGCAGCCAACCGGCCTGATGAACGTCGCGTCCTCGCCCGCCGAAGACCGTTCGTTCGCTGCCTTCAAGAGCGACAGCGCCATCGCGCTTGACATCAACGAGGTGCTACTAAGCGAAAGATACCGCGACCTGTTCTTCGAAATTTCGACCGACGTCTACGAGGGCCGTGTCCTGCTGACGGGAACGATCAAATTCCCGGAGAGCAAGCAGCGCGCAATCGACCTCCTCCGCAGCATTGAGGGGGTCCGACAGGTCATCAACGAGATGCAGGTGACCAACACCTACGGCGTCGGGCCCGCCGCCAACGATATGTGGATCGAAACCAAGCTGAAGGCGCAACTCGTGACCACGAACGGTATCCGGTCAATCAACTACCGTTGGCGGTCCATCAAGGGTACTGTCTATCTCATCGGCGCCGCCCGCTCGCAGGCGGAACTCGATACGGTACTCGACGTGATCCGAAATACCGCGCGGGTGCAGCGCGTCGTCAATCACGCGTGGGTCCGCTCACCCAAAGCCTAAACAACCGACCGTCGACAGGGAGGAAGATCATGTCAGACAAGGAAACGGCGCTCATCGTCGGCGCCGGACGCGGCCTCAGCGCTTCGCTGACGCGGCTGTTAGCCGCCGAAGGGATGAACGTCGCAATCGCGGCGCGTAACACCGACAAGCTTGCGGACCTATGCGGAGAGACCGGCGCGAACGCCTATGCCTGCGACGCCGCCGACCCTGCCTCCGTCGCCGCCCTGTTCGACGCCGTTACCGGAGAAATCGGCGAACCCGACTTGGTCGTCTACAACGCGTCCAACCGCGCGCGGGGGCCTATCCAGGACCTCGACCCCGAAGCAGTCCGCACGGCGATGGAGATCAGCTGCTTCGGCGGCTTTCTGGTGGCGCAGCAGGCCGCAAAGCAGATGATCGCACGCGGCAAGGGCTCCATTCTGCTAACCGGCGCATCGGCCAGCGTGAAAGGCTACCCAAACTCGTCGTCCTTCGCGATGGGCAAGTTCGGGCTGCGCGGCCTCGCGCAATCGCTCGCCCGCGAACTGCAACCGCAGAACATCCACGTCGCCCATTTCGTTATCGACGGCGGCATCCTGCAGGGCCCGGACGATGCCCGCGCGGGCGACCGCGGCGAGGATGCGATGCTCCTGCCCAACGAAATCGCGAAGGATTATCTCTATGTCCACCGTCAGCACCGCAGCTCTTGGACCTGGGAGATAGAGCTCCGCCCCTGGGTTGAGAAATTCTGAGCCCTACAACTAAATGGGCCGGTCTTAGACCGGCCCCCACGAAGCTGTGCAGAAATTGCGAACGCTGTAGGAGCGTTCGTAGTGTTGCGTTCGGGCCGGCATTAGCCGCACCCTAGAGAGCCGCACGCAACGTTTTACATTTTATTCCGCCGCGATCGGCTGTTCGAGCATCCCGAGCGCCGCTAGATAGGTGTCGAGGAGAAACTCCTCCTCCTGGCGGTCGTTGTCGTCCATTTTGCGCAGCCGAATGACCTTTCGCATCGTCTTGGGGTCGAAGCCAGTGCCCTTGGCCTCGGCATAGACCTCCTTGATATCGGCCATCAAGGCCGTTTTTTCCTCTTCGAGCCGCTCGATGCGTTCGATAAACGAGCGCAGACGGTCCTGCGCAACCTGGCCTCCTTCAGCCATCGAAATTCTCCCGTTTTGTTCCACATAATGGTGTGGTCGGACCTTATGGGCCGGTCCGCGAATCGGGAATAATCAGGGCCATCAGGTTATCCACAAAGGGCGAATTTCCGTGGGAAAACCGACGCTGACCCGCTGGATAAATAGGGGCCTCTGGAAAACTCTCAGTGATGCGCCTTGATAGCCTCGTCGAACTTGGCCTTCTGGTCGTCGGACGCCTCGGACTGGTACTTTTCGCGCCATTCGTTGAACGGCATGCCGTAGACGATCTCGCGGGCAGCATCCTTTTCCATCTCGATGCCCTTCTCGTTCGCGGCTTCCATGTACCAGCGGCTGAGGCAGTTGCGGCAGAAGCCCGACAGGTTCATCAGGTCGATATTCTGGACGTCGGTGCGCTCGCGCAGATGGTCGCGAAGCGCGCGGAAAGCGGCGGCTTCGAGCTCAATGCGGGTCTGGTCATCCATGTCGATGTGTCCTCATCCTTGAATCAGTTGCTGGTGATATAAGGTGGATCGCGGCGCGTTGCAAAGCGGCGGCAGGCAATTCGCCCCTCATCGCCAGCTGTTTTCAAGACAGGCTAAAGGCGAAGCGGGAGTGGGACAGCCCGCGCGCCGGGCGAATTCAACAATTGGACCAGCGCTGCGCGCGGGATATAAGCCGAGCCATGAATCCACCCGACGTCGAAGCAGCAAACGATGCGATAGCGGCACTTCGCAACGAGCGGATAGCTATTGCGGCCCTGTTCGTGGGCGCGATCACGATCGCATTCGCGCCGATCCTCGTGCGGTTAAGCGAAATCGGCCCGACGGCGACGGGGTTCCACCGCTTCCTGCTCGCCATCCCGCTTTACTGGGCGATCCAGACGGTGCTACCGCGCAAGGCCGCGCCGGCGGCGGCGCGGAAGCCGCACGGCTTACGCGATTTCATCCTGCTGGCAATGGCGGGAGTCTATCTTGCGGCAGATGTCGCGGTCTGGCACCTGTCGATAAAGATGACGACGGTCGCCAATTCAACGCTGCTCGCCAACATCGCACCCGTTTTCGTAGTGCTCGGCGGCTGGCTTCTATTCCGCACGCGGGTCACAAGCACCTACTTAATCGGACTCGCCGCGGCGATGGTAGGCGTCTTCGTGCTGTCGCAGGCGAGCTTGTCGCTCAGCCGGACGCATTTCTTCGGCGACATGCTCGGCATCATGACGGCTGTCTTCTACGCCGCGTACCAGATGTCAGTGGAACGCCTGCGCAAGCGTTTCTCGACACTGACCATAATGGTCTATGCGGTCCCGGCAAGCGCGTTGTGCATGCTGCCGCTCGCGATCCTGAGCGGCGATGCGCTGGCGCCCGAAACGCTCGCGGGCTGGGTATTGCTGATCACGCTGGCCGCGGGGCCACAGGTCTTCGGCCAGGGGCTGATCGCCTGGGCGATGGCGCACCTACCAGTAGCCTTCGCCTCAGTCAGCCTTCTGATCCAGCCGGTAACCGCGGCGTTCGTGGCCTGGATTCTGTTCGACGAACGAATCGGGTCGACGCAGGCAATTGGCGGCATCGTCGTCCTCAGCGGCATCTACCTCGCGCGGCGCGGAAGCGCACGCAGATGAACACTTCCCAGAACATTCGACAAACCCTGCGCGCTTTATTCGATTCGGCGGTCAGCGCCGCCGATCCAGCCAATGCTGTACCGCCGCACCTGCCCGCTCCGCCGTCCGGCCGGACACTCGTTCTCGCTGCCGGAAAGGCGGCTGCAGCGATGGCGCGGGCGGTCGAGAAGCATTGGACCGGCGATGCGTCCGCACTGACAGGTTTAGCGGTCACGCGTTACGGTCACGGGATCGACTGCGAGCGCATCAAGGTGATAGAGGCCGGCCATCCGCTGCCCGACGAGGCTGGCCGCGCCGCGGCCAAAATCTTTCTGCGCGAGGCCGCTAAACTGGGCAAGGACGACCTCTTGCTGTGTCTAATTTCAGGCGGCGCGTCGGCGCTCCTGGTCGAACCGGTCGAAGGGCTGACGCTCGTCGAAAAGCAGGCCATCACGCGGCAACTTCTCGCCTCGGGCGTGCCGATCGGCGAGATCAACTGCATACGAAAGCATCTGTCCGCGATCAAGGGTGGACGGCTAGCCGCAGCCGCCGCGCCGGCGCGGGTCGTCACCCTCGCTATCTCGGACGTGCCGGGCGACGACCCAGCGGTTATCGGATCTGGCCCGACCGTCAGCGATCCGACAAGCTGCGTCGACGCGCTGGCTATTGCCGAGAAGCGCAGTATTGAATTGCCGGCAGGCGCTCGCAACGCTCTGGATTTGGGCGAGTGGGAATCCGTAAAGCCTGGCGATCCGCGTCTCCGCGAGGCGCGTTTCGAGATAGTTGCCCGGCCTGCGGATGGTCTCGCAGCGGCAGCCGCCATGGCAGAACGTTTTGGGTTTCTCACAACCGTTCTCGGCGACGATCTCGAGGGAGAGGCCCGCGACCTGGGCATCGACCATGCCCGCCTCGCCCTCGCCAGCCGGCCGGGCGCGTTGATCTCTGGCGGCGAGACGACGGTGACGGTCAGCAGAGATGGCGGGCGCGGCGGACGTAACTGCGAATATCTGCTGGCGCTCGCAGTGGCACTCGACGGCGCGGACGGCATTCACGCCATCGCCTGCGACACCGACGGGATCGACGGCACTGAGAACGCCGCCGGCGCGCTGATAACGCCGGATACGCTGGAACGAGCCAGGGCGATCGGCCTCGATGCGCGCGATTATCTGGACCGGCACGACAGTTACGGATTCTTCTCGATTTTAGGGGACCTGATTGTTACCGGGCCGACGCGGACGAACGTGAACGATTTCCGCGCCATCCTGATCGGCAGTGGCGGTCGCACCTAGGCTGGACTATATACGGGTCATGAGACGCCTCCGCCGAGCAAAGATCGTCGCCACGCTGGGACCTGCGACCAGCGGCGCCGACAAGATCGCAAAACTGTTCGAGGCGGGCGCCGACGTCTTCCGCCTCAATTTCAGCCATGGCGATCACGCCGGGCACAAGGCCAACGTGGATGCGATCCGCGCGCTCGAGACGTCCCATGGCCGCCCGATTTCCGTGCTTGCCGATATGCAGGGTCCCAAGCTTCGCATCGGCGCGATGCCCGACGGTGGCGTGCAACTCGCGGCGGGCGAGCCGGTCACGCTAGAACTGGGCGACGGAAAAGGCGACGCTCGGCGCGCCTATTTGCCACATCCCGAGATCTTCGCGGCGCTTAAGGAAGAGACCCTCATCCTGCTCGACGACGGAAAGATCCGACTGCGCGTCGATTCCGTCGAGAAGGACCGCGCCAAGACCACCGTGCTCGCCGGCGGACGTCTGACTTCTCGCAAGGGCGTCAACGTGCCGAACGCTGTCCTTCCGCTCGCCTCGCTGACTAAAAAAGACCATACCGATCTAGAATTCGCCCTCAAGGCAGGGGTCGACTGGATCGCGCTGTCGTTCGTGCAACGGCCGGAAGACGTCGCGGAAGCGCGCAAGCTGATCGCGGGCCGCGCGGCAGTCCTGTCGAAACTGGAAAAGCCCGCCGCCATCGACCGGCTCGACGAGATCGTTTCTTTGTCGGATGCAATCATGGTCGCACGCGGCGACCTCGGCGTCGAAATGCCTCCAGAGGACGTGCCGAGCATCCAGAAACAGGTTGTCCGGCACTGCCGCGAGGCGGGCAAGCCCGTGATTGTTGCCACACAGATGCTGGAGTCAATGATCGACGCTCCGGCACCAACGCGCGCCGAGGCCTCCGACGTTGCGACCGCCGTATATGACGGCGCGGACGCGGTCATGCTGTCTGCAGAGACCGCCGCCGGCAAGTATCCGTTCGAGGCAGTCGCGATCATGGACCGGATTATTGCGCGGGTCGAACGCGACGACAGCTATCGCGCGATCATGGACGCCGTTCACCCGAACCCCGAAAACACGGCGCCCGACGCCATCACCGCCGCCGCCCGCCAGGTCGCGGAGACCATCGGCGCTGTCGCCATCGTCACCTATACAACTTCTGGCTCGACGACCCTGCGCGCGGCGCGCGAACGCCCCAAAGTGCCGATCCTGTGCTTGACGGAAAGCGGCCAGACAGCACGGCGGCTTTCCATCGCGTGGGGCGTGCACGGGGTGATCACTAAAGACGTCCGCAATTTCGCCGACATGGTCGACAAGGCTTGTCGGATCGCCGTCGCCGAAGGCTTCGCCGAGAAGGGCCAGCGGCTGGTTGTAACAGCGGGGGTCCCGTTCGGCACGCCCGGCGCGACCAACATTCTCCGAATTGCCCGGGTGAAGGACTAGGGCGGAGGACTAGCAGAGAACCACGTAGCGGACCGGGTTAGATCCATTTGCCGCTAACTTTTTCGCGCAGAGCTTCGATATGTGCGTCTGCGCCTGCCATGTGCGGATAAATCCGCAACGCCGCTTCGAACGCCTTGAGCGCTTCGTAGTCACGCGTAAGCGCGAGATTGATCAGGCAAAGGCCCGACAGAGCACCGAAATGGCGGGGCTCCAGTTCGAGCGTCTTGTGGATGTCCTGAACTGAGTCATCGTAGCGGCCGAGCAGATAGTTAACGGTCGCCCGCTTATTCCAGCCTTCTGCGAAGTCGGGCTGAGCCCTAATGACCTTATCGAAGAAGGCGAGCGCCTTCTCGTTGTCGCCGGTGCCCATGGCCTGCAGGCCTTGCAGTATGTTGGAATCGACCTGACCGTTGCCTGAAAGCAGCCACAACTGCCAGATCGCCTGTTCGAACGGTCGGGCCTCCTCCTCCGTCTCCGCCGTCTGCAGATACTGGAACAGCCCGTCGAGACGCGGGTCGTTCTGCCCAGCTATCGTCGGTACAGTGAAGGTGAGTGTCGCCGCTGTGGCCAACCAGCTTAGGAAATGTTTGGCGTCGGGTTCCATCCGTTTTCGCGTTTTGTCTTCAACATATGGTTTTTGGCGCGCTGGGCAATACCGGCAATCCGTTCGGGCTGCGATCCGCCCGTCGCCCAGTCGAGCAATTCTACCGTATGGACCACCGGGGCCGAAACCGCATCCTGTAACTGCATCATGCATCCGATGTTGCCGGTCGCGACGACATCAGGCGCCGTTTGGTCGATATTAGACGCCTTTCTGGCGCGGAGGCGCCCAGCGAGCTCGGGCTGGAGCATGTTGTAAGTGCCCGCGGAACCGCAGCACAAATGTTCCTCGGCGGGCAAGCGCACATCGAATCCCGCAGCCTCCAATAGACGTTTGGGCGCTTCCGTGACCTTCTGGCCGTGCTGCAGCGAGCACGCAGCATGATAGGTGACGGCCAGGCCTGCGCCGGTACCCGCTGGAAGATCGAGCATCTCAGCGAATTCCGATATATCTCGGGCTAGCGTCGCAATCCGTTCCGCAGCCATCGCGAGATCGGAGTCGGTGCGCAGCATAAAGCCGTAATCCTTCACCGTCGTTCCGCAGCCCGACGTGTTGACCACAATGGCATCGAGGCCCTCGCCATCCAGCTCGGCCTGCCACGCTCGGACGTTTGCCCGCACAGACGTGAGCGCGGGTTCCTCCATTCCGAGATGATGGGTGAGCGCGCCGCAGCAACCCGAGCCGTCGGCCACCACCACCTCACAACCGTGGCGCGTGAGGAACCGGATCGTCGCCTCGTTGATCCGTGCCTCCAGCACCTGCTGCACGCAGCCGGCGAGAAGCGCTACCCGATATCGCCGCCTGCCCTCGGCGGGATAGACTATGCGGCCCCTGGGCAGCGGATCGGCCAAAGGCGCGGCGGGCGAGAGTCCCAGCATCGCCCGTATCCGGCGCGGCAGGACAGGCGAGGCGAGCCGGGCAAGCGGCGTGAGGCGCATCAGTGCGCGAAACCGGCGCGGATAGGGAAGAACGAGCGCAAGCACTGCCCGCACCAGCCTATCGGCGACAGGCCGGCAGTAGGTGCGTTCTATATGGACTCGGGCGTGGTTAACCAGATGCATGTAGTTCACGCCCGAGGGACAGGTCGTCATACAGGACAGGCAGGACAGGCAACGGTCGACATGGCGGACGATTCTTTCGCTCGCCGGCCTGTCGTTCTCCAGCATGTCCTTGATCAGGTAGATACGCCCTCGCGGGCTATCGAGCTCGTCCCCGAGAAGCGCATAGGTCGGGCAGGTCGCTGTGCAGAAGCCGCAATGAACGCAGGCGCGGAGAATCTCTTCAGAGGCTGCGACCGCGGGATCTTCAAGTTGTTCGGCAGTGAAGTTCGTCTCCATACTCAGACGTCCACCGCGACCGACGAGTACATGCGCCCAGGATTGAGAATGTTCTCCGGATCGAAACCCTGCTTTACGTTGCGGGCTAGCGCAGCGACGCTGGGCGCTTCCGGGTGAAAAGCGCCGATGCGCGCGCGGAGGTCGGCTTCAGCGCGGACCAGCATCGCATGCCCGCCCGCGGCCCCCGCCGCAGCACGGACGACGCTCGCGCCCGCATCGTCTCCCCCGTCCGTCTCAATCCACAGCAACCCGCCGCCCCAGTCGGCGTAGAACCGGCAATCGACCGCATCCTGGACACCGGTGATGACGCCGGGCGCGGATGCCGGCGGAACGGAGAGCTTCCAGACCGTCCTCCCGGATTCCGCAAACGCGAGTACGTCGCGCAACGCGCGCCACAGCACGAGCGAATTTTGGGTGTGCAGTTCCTCGACCGGGCCGAAGCTAAAACCGACTTCGCGCAATGCCGCACAGCGCGCATCCACGGAAACGCTGATCCCTTCGACTCGGAGCGCCACGAGGCCTGTCCCCGCACCGGAGACATAGGAGACGGCCGATTCCCGTGCGACGTCCGCTGGTAGCCATGCCGCTCCAGAGACGTCGTTGGGGCTCGACAGGCACGCCGTCAACGCGCGGACCGCCTCGGCGGGATCGTCGCAGGCGATCAGGACTGTGCGCGTCTTCTCTGGTGCTGGCAGCACCTTGAGCGTCACATCGGTCATTACCGCCAGCGTGCCCCACGCGCCGCACATCAGCTTGCACAGATCGTAGCCGGTGACGTTCTTTACGACGCGGCCGCCCGACTTGAAGATCTCACCCCGGCCCGATACCGCCTCGACGCCGAGAAAATGATCGCGCGCCGCGCCCGCCTTGATCCGGCGCGGCCCCGACAGGTTGCCGGCGATGATGCCACCGATGGTGCCCTCTTCCGCCGCGCCGCCGAGCAGAAGGCCCAGGTCGGGCGGTTCGAAGGCGAGCATCTGGCCGTTCTGGTCGAGCTGCAGACGCAACTGGGCCATGGGCGTCCCCGGTCCCGCGCGCATGACGAGCTCCTCGGGCTCGTACAGCGACACGCCCGAAAGCGCCGCCGTGGAGATCGCGTAGTCAGTTTCGAGCGGCCGACCTAGAGCGCGTTTCGATCCCGTCCCCCGGACCTCCAGCGGCGTCTTGCTCGCCAAAGCTTCAGCGACGATGGCGCATGCTTCCTCAGCAGATCCGGGCTCAAAAATTTCCATCATGGCTTAAAAGCGCGGCAGGTTGGGGAACCTGGTCCGGCCCGAATGAATATGGACCCGGCCGAGCTCGGCGCAGCGATGCAGCATCGGAAAGACCTTGCCTGGGTTAAGCTGCTGCGTCGGGTCGAACGCGCACTTGACCCGCTGCTGATGCGCAAGGTCGGTCTCGTCGAACATTTCGCCCATCAGGTCCCGCTTCTCGACGCCAACGCCATGTTCACCGGTAAGCACGCCGCCGACCTCGACGCACAGCTTGAGGATATCTGCGCCGAATGCTTCAGCCTTGTCGAGCTCGCCGGGCAAGTTGGCATCATAGAGTATCAGCGGATGCAAGTTTCCGTCGCCCGCATGGAAGACATTGGCGACGCGGAGGCCATAGGCGTTCGACAGCTCGCCCATCCGCGTCAACACCTCCGCTAGCCGGTGACGCGGGATCGTTCCGTCCATGCAGTAGTAGTCGGGCGAAATGCGACCGACCGCCGGGAACGCTGCCTTGCGCCCGGCCCAGAAGGCGTTGCGCTCCGCCTCGCTCTCGCTGATACGTACCGACTGCGCGCCATTTTGTCGGGCGATGGCGTCGACGCGCCCGATCAGGTCGTCAACCTCAATCTTTGGCCCGTCGAGCTCGACGATCAGCAGCGCTTCGGCATCGAGAGGATATCCGGCATTCACAAATGCCTCCGCCGCATGGATCGCCGGCCGATCCATCATTTCCATTCCACCCGGAATGATGCCCGCGCCGATGATCGCGGCAACACAATCGCCGGCGCTCTCGCTCAAGGGGAAACCAAGCAGCAGCGCCTGCGCGGTGGGCGGTTTGGGCAAGATACGAACCGTGACCTCGGTGATGACGCCGAGCAGCCCTTCAGAGCCCGTCACGACGCCCATCAGGTCGTAACCCGCGCTATCCAAATGCTTTCCGCCGAGCCGCACGACCTCGCCGGTCATCAGCACCATTTCAACGCCCATCAGGTTATTCGCGGTCAGCCCGTATTTGAGGCAGTGCACACCGCCCGAGTTCTCAGCGACGTTGCCGCCGATGGTGCACGCAATTTGGCTTGATGGATCCGGCGCGTAATAGAACCCGTCGCCCTCGACGGCGATGGTGACCGCCAGGTTTGTTACTCCGGGCTGCGCGGTCACGCACCGGTTCTCATAGTCGATATCGAGGATGCGGTTGAATTTGCCGAGCCCGAGCGTGATGCCGTCCTCAAGCGGCAGCGCGCCGCCGGACAGCGAGGTTCCCGCCCCGCGCGGTACGACCTTCACGCCAGCGTCGCGACAATATTTCAGAACCGCTGAGACCTCCTCTACCGTCTCCGGAAGGACGACGATCATCGGCAGCTGACGATAAGCGGTAAGCCCATCGCACTCGTAGGCGCGAAGCTCTTCTTCCTCGGCGATGACGCCTTCGCCGGGCACGATGCGACGCAGCGCAGCGACGATATCGCTGCGGCGCGCCAAAACTTCTCTGTCCGGTTCGGGCATGCGCATAGCGCCAGATCCTGAACGGTTAAACCCCGTGTTCGGAGCGCAGTTTACTGGAATTCGAAGGGTGGGAAAACGCGCCTGGGGGGGGGCGCAAACAAAAACCGCGCCCGGAGGGGCGCGGCGCTGTCTTCCTCGCGGAAGGAAATCTCAGCCCTGGCGGGCTTTGAAACGCGGGTTGCGCTTGTTAATCACATAGGTCCGGCCACGACGGCGAATGACGCGGCAAAAGCGGTCGCGCTTTTTGACCGATTTGAGCGAGTTGACGATTTTCATCCTGTCGACCTCTTCTTGCACTGCCTGCAGCGCCTGCAATGCGGACATCCGAAAAGCGGCGACCAATCGCCGAATTGGGCGTCGGAACGTAATGGCTGTCCCAGGTTCTGTCAACGCACGCGTTAGCTAACCTGAGACTTCTTGAATTAAGACATCCCGCACATCTGTAGCTTGCTCGCCTCGAAGGCGTCGTTGCTGCGCCGTCACAACGCGGAATTCCATTTTGGGAACTGAGGGCAAGACCGGTGCGGCACCCAAAGCCCACCTCGCTCTGGCCTCCGGTTTCTATTCGTTGACGTACCGGAACCCGAACGTATCGCCCGACGGCACCACGAAGCCGGCAGTCGGGTTCGGGAAGTGGGATGGCAAGATCGTGACGTCCGTATCTGCGTAGCGGTCGAGGAACGCCCGGCGCGTCTCGCGCGCCACCGCCATGTCGGCGCAGGCGATCGTGCTCCAGTCCGGTATATGACACTGGATCATGTGGTGCATCATGTCGCCGCACAGCACTGCCTCCCGGCCGCCAGACGCTACGTGCAATCCGACCATGCCGGGGGTGTGGCCCGGTAACGGCTGCAGTGTCAGGCCGTTTTCAATCTCGTAGTCAACGTCGACGACCAGCTCACGCTTCGCCTCGAGGATTGGCATAACGCTGTCGGCAAAATAGTCGCCAGTCCGCGTCATCAGGTTCTGTTCGGATTGCTGCATCCAAAAATCCAGCTCGGTCTTCGCGAAGATGTATTTCGCATTCGGAAATGTCGGTACCCAACGGTCATCTTCCAGCTTCGTGTTCCAGCCGACATGATCAACATGCATATGGGTGCAAAGCACGAAATCGATGTCCTCCGGTATCACCCCGGCGGCGAGGAAGTTATCCATCCACGGGAACACCTTGCCGTCGAACATTTCGCGAGCGCGCGACTTGTGATTGCCGACGCAGGTATCGACGAGAATCGTGTAATGAGGGGTACGTATTAAGAAAGCCTGGATGTTGATTACGACGCGGCCGCTAATGGGGTCGAAATGCCGCGGGATCATCCAGTCCTGATGCGGCGCGATCGCATCCTCGCTCCAGTCAGGAAAGAACTCAGTCGCGCTGAGCATGGGCATTTCCATCTCGACGATGCGGGTCACGCTGATTTCGCCGAAAGTAAAGTCGTACATGACCTCTTGCTCCATCCGGATCGCATAAAAAAGGACCAGAAAGCGTAGCCCCGCAGCGCGACGGGCGCAAACGGCGGTGACGACTCGCGCTTTGACGCTACCACGCGCTAGAGTGGCGCAAATCGAAAAGCGGATAGGAAAAACGATGGAATTCGGGCTGAATTTCTTTCCGAGCTGCGGGCCGGAAGACAAGTCGGCAGAGGCCTACTGGTCGGACGCGCTGTACCTCTGCGGCCTGATGGACCAGCTTGGCTACACGCACGTGCGCACGGTCGAACATTATTTCCATCCCTATGGCGGCTATAGCCCCAACCCAGTCGTCTTTCTCGCCGCCGCGGCACAGCGCTCGGCCAAGGCGAAAATGATTACCGGCGCGGTCCTTCCCGTCTTCAACAATCCGCTGAAGGTCGCGGGAGAGCTTGGCATGCTCGACGGCATCGCGCAGGGCCGTGCCGAATGCGGCTTTGCACGCGCGTTTCTTCCCAACGAGTTCGAGACCTTCGGTATCCCGATCGATGAGAGCCGCGAGCGTTACGAGGAAGGAGTCGAGCAGATCCGCCTGCTGCTATCGGAAAAAAAAGCGACGCACGCTGGCCGCTTCTTCAGCTTCGAAAACGTAACATCGCTGCCGCGTCCGGTTCAGACGCCGCATCCGCCGATCTGGGTCGCGGCGATGAGCTCTGCCGAGTCCTTCGAGTTCGCTGGCCGCAATGGCTTCAACATCATGGGCATTCCGATGGGCGGCGGCACGATGGCAGAGCTGATTGGGCTCTACCGCGAAACCTGGCGGTCCGCCGGCCATCCCGGGAACGGCCGGGTGATGCTGTCGTTCTCGATGCATGTCGCTGAGGATGGCAAGGCTGCGCGCGACACCTTCCGCCTGCCACTCGACGCCTATCTCGAAAGGCTCGTCGATGCCGCTTCTGGCTGGCTGGAGGGCGCTAGCACCAAGGCCTATCGCAACTACGACAAGATGATCACGCAGCTAAAGAACGACAATTTCGATGCGCAACTCGAGCGCGGTATCTGCTGGACCGGAACTCCTGACGAGGTGTCAGAGATGATCACCGATTACGACCGCCAGCTGGGCGGGTTCGAGGTCGCCTCGCTACACGTTATGCCGCACGTCACGCCTGTCGCCGTCGCGGAACGCTCGATGCGGCTGTTCTCGGAAAAGGTGATGCCGAAATTCGTCAACCCAAGCCAGGCAGCGGCCGAGTGAGTCACAAACGAGTGAGTCACTCGTGGACGTCATGCAGGTGGCGGCGCCGAGGATGGGCCCGAGCGTCTCGTCCTGGACGAGAACCGCACAGCCTTCGCCGTCGGCGAGCCGGAAATCCGAAACCGAAATCGAGGTCTCGCTGCCTTTCCAGTCGCCGACCCGCATCACCTCGGTCACCACGTTGCGGCTGAGCAGCGACTTGCCCTTGTTCTCGCCGGCGCACTAACAGATCGGCGTCATGCAGCGTGGCGGCGCCGAGGGTGAGCCCACACTTCCCGTCTTGGACGAGAACCGCACAACCTTCGCCTTCGGCGAGGTCGTCCCGGTAATCGACGTGGAGTTTGAGCACGACGAGTGCTTTCCTCGGTAGCGAGCTCGGTCAAAAGCGCCTCGGCCGTCAGGCACGTATAGCCTCTCTGCAACGTGAACGGTTTGACCACGGTGGGCTTAAGGTCAGCAGCGGAGTCGATGTCAGTGGACAACGTCAGTATCAGCAGCTCGTGAGGAAGAAACGGGCGGCTCTCATGCCCACAGTAAAGAAAACGGCCACCTCCCCGCCAGTAACTTGCGGGTGAGGCGGCCGCTTTTGGCACGATTTAAACTATTGAATTAATGTTATTTTTCGTCCTTGACGGGGTTCGACAGAATACCGATCCCCTCGATCTCGATCTCGCATTTGTCCCCGCCCTTCATTAGGACCGGCGGCTTGCGAACGAAACCAACGCCCGCGGGCGTACCGGTGAAAATGCAGTCTCCGGGCTCCAGCGTCATCACCTTCGCGATTTCGTAGATCAGCGTCTGGGTGTCGAAGATCATCTCGCGGGTGTTGGAATCCTGCAGCACCTTGCCGTTAAGGCGGCACTGGATTTTGAGACCCTTACCGCCCTTCGGCAGTTCATCGGCAGTGACGAACTCCGGACCCATCGACCCCGTGTTGTCGACGCTCTTGCCCACCAGCCACTGCGACGTTTTCATCTGGTAATCGCGGATCGAGCCCTCATTGCCAACTGTGTAACCGGCTACGTAGTCGAGCGCTTCGGACTTCTTGACGTTGCGGGCCTTCTTGCCGATGACCGCGACTAGCTCCGCTTCGTAGTCGAAATGCTTCGATATCTTCGGCCGTACGATCGCCTGGTTGTGCGCGACGACCGACGACGGGAAGCGCACAAACACGACCGGATAGGACGGCACCTGGAGGTTCGCCTCGGCGGCGTGATCCTTATAGTTGAGGCCAATGCACAGCATCTTTGCCGGATTCTTGATCGGAACGAGATAGTTCACTCGGCCCTTCACGATCGCGCGCGGCGAAGCTTTCTGGGCGGCGCGGGCTGCCTTGTTCATCGCGCCTTTGCCCATCGCGATGAGCGTCTTGAGATCGGTCGGAAGGCTCTTGTCCGCGACGGACAGATCGACGAGACCGGCGTCGGTTTTCACGCCGAGCTTTTCCTTGCCGTCCTTCTTGAAAGCTACGATGCGCATGTGCGGTTCCCCTTATTTGGAAGTTTTCTGAAAATCCCCAGGGAACCTAACCGATATCCGCGGTGGTTCAAGGGCTTTCCGCTCAACAAATGCTCTCGCCGTGTGGGCGTGTATGGCCTCGCACAATTCGTGTAAAACGCTGTCATGAACGTTAATTCTGAAGCGGCGCCCGACATGGGCGCGATCGGCTACAGCGACCTACTGTCTCGTCCCGGCTTTCTGATCCGTCGGCTGCACCAGCTCCACGTCGCGATCTTTCTGGAGGAGTTCAAAGCGTTCGACGTGACGCCGGTCCAGTACGCGGTGCTCAGCGTTCTCTATCGCGGCGGCGAGCTCGACCAGGTCTCAGTCGCCGCCGAGGTTGGCATCGACCGCAACAACGCCGCCGACGTGCTGCGTCGGCTAGAGCGCCATGGCCTCGTCGCGCGAGTCGCTAGCGAGCGCGACCGGCGTGCCAAGCTGACCCGCATCACTGCGAAAGGCCGCGACTTCGTGGAGCGCGCCCACGGCTCGATGGAGGCTGCCCAGAACCGTTTCACCGCCTCGCTCAGCGAACGCGAGCGCAAGCTGTTCATGGAACTGTTGGTCAAAGTGATGCTCGACAACAACGACGCGGGCCGCGCACCGCTGAAGACCGGTGACGACTAGCGCGGTTTCGGGGCTATCGGAAAATGTAAAGGGCGGGTCCGAAGGCCCGCCCGTTCTCGTTTCCGTCAGCAACATCCTTATTCGGCCGCGATCTTCGGCGAGTTGGACTCGATGGTGTCCATGTTGTTGCGGTTGGTAGCGAACTTGACGTCCGCAGGTTCGTAGATCTCGTCCTGGATCTTAAAGTAGCCGTCTGCGAACTGTTCCTGCGTCGTCTGGCCCATCGAGATGGAATCGAACGGGCAGACGTCCATGCAGAGCTCGCAACCAATGCACTTGTCCTCGTGCACCGCGATCTTGCCAGCCGGATCCTGCGACAGCGCCTCGTAGAAACACATCTGGACGCAGACGTTGCAGGTCGGGTTCTGGCAGGTCTCGGCGTTCACGCGGGCGTGGATCCGGTCTTTGGCGAATTGGTCGGAATAGTCCGTCGCTGCGGCTTCCGACGCGATGCCGTACATCGACTTGATGTCGGGATAGCCGTGTTCGTCCATGAAACGCTCGACCCCGTTGATTATGTTGGGCAGCCATTTTATGCCCTTGATCATCAGGACGGAGCCGACCTCGACGATGTCCGCGCCGGTCATGATGAACTCGACGATATCGCGGTGGTCGAACACGCCGTTTGAACCGGCGATCGGAATGCCGACCTGCTTATAGATGTTGTGTACGTAGCGCAGCGTCAGCGGTTTGGTCCACGTGCCGCCGATGCCGGCCGTGCCGCCGAGTCGCGGCTGGGCGGTCTCAATGTCGACTGCGAAAGCCGTATAGCGGTTTGTCGCAGTTACGCCCGCGGCGCCTGCTTCCTTGACCGCCTTGGCGATCTCGACCGGCTTCGACTGGTCGGGCGTCAGCTTGATTACAACTGGAATGTCGACCGCTTCGCAGACGGCCTCGGTCACGCTGAACGCGACCTCAGGGTCCTGGCCGATCATTGATCCGCCGTGCACCCCTGGCATCAGCGCCGGGTGCGGGCAGCCGAAGTTCAGTTCGACCATCGGCAGTCCACAATCCTCGATTGTCCGGCAGATGTCCCTCCAGCCGTCGACATCCTTCGCGCCGGCGCTGCCGATTAGGTGAGCACCGCGCTCGCGGGCATACGCGCCGACCTCCTTCAGGTAAGGGATCCAGTCCTTGTAGAAGGTGCTCGAATAGCCGGACCGGCTATAGAATTTGAAGTCTCGCGGCACCTTCCCCTTAATGATGTCGCCGCGGTCATTCATGATCGCGTATTTCGAATTCATGGTCAGCACCGCCATGTCTTCGATGTCGGTAAGTGTCTTAATGATCGCGCCGGCCGCCCCGTAGTCGAACGCCTGCTTCATCAGATCGGGTGAGTTTGTCGTTTCCAGCGAGGCGATAACTACCGGGTTCTTAAAGGGAATGCCGCAGAATTCCGTCGTGAGGTCGGCCATGTGCTTTTCTCCTATCTTGGACACGCGGCTGCAATATGCCGCGCCATCTATCTTTATTGTGCCGCGTTTCTGACCGCGTTTCTAGAAAAATGCGTAGTATACTGCGTATTAATTTTTAAGCGCGGGCCGCACGTATTTCAGAGGTTTTTACGCCGTCAATTGACTTCCCGTCAGCCGCGATCGCAACACCGTACACATCGTTCGCCGTTTCCTTCGACACGATGCCGTCGCGAACGTCGCGCAGCACACTCTCGGGGTCACGCTCCATCGGATCGCCGTAGCCGCCGCCGCCCGGCGACCGGGTGACGAACCGGACAGGTCCGGTCTCCTTAAGCCCGAACTTGGGCGCTTCGCTCTCATAGCCGTTTTCGCGAAGATTCATGACACCTGACGCGCCGTTTCCGCCGCCGTTGATACCGTAGCCGGTCTCATAGTTAAGCCCTTCGCCGCGGAACGAATGGGTCGCGGGCGTTCGGATATCCACCTCGTAGTCGCAGCCGGAGCCGCCGCGCCACTTGCCGGGCCCGGCAGCGTCGATGCGGAATTCCTGACGATGGAACTGGACGGGGTAGAGCTGCTCGTAGACCTCCACGTTGGGCATTGTTAGCCCGCCGAGCGTGCAGACGTGGCCGATCTGGTTAAACCCGTCTCGTCCGATGACTGCGCCGGAACCCGCCGCGGCGGCGCCGTGATAGAAAACGTAGGGCGCGCCACCTTCCTCGCGCCCGACCGAAATCCCGAATACGTTCTTCGCCCAGCCGGCGCAGCCGCGCTCAGGATCGGCCTGGGCCAACGCCTTCCAGACGGCATGGATGATTTCGTGCGCAAAAAAGACTGTGCACATCGTCGTTGACGCGCCCTCGCTCGCATTCACGATAGTACCTTCGGGAGCGACCACATCGACGCAACGGAAGGCGCCCTCGTTGTGTGGCAAGTGCGGATCGAGGAACGAGGCGAGCGCGGTAAAGATCGCCGAATAGGTATTGCCGAGCGACGAGTTCTTGAAGCCTCGGATCTGAGGATCGCTACCGGTGAAATCGACGACCATCGAGTCGCCGTCGATCGTCAGCTTGACGCGCACGGTAACATCGCGGATCTCAAAGCAGTCGTTGTCGGAACGGTCCTCGGCTTCATAGACTCCGTCGGGGAGGCGCGCGATCTCCGCGCGGACAGAGCGGTCGGCGTGATCGAGCACGCCCTTGAAGTAGCCGAGCGCCTCTTTGACGCCGAGCTCCTCGACTAACGCCGCGACGCGCTCCATGCCGATTCGGGTGGAACCCAGCATCGCGCGCAGGTCGCCGTCGAGCAGATGCGGCGTCCGCGTATTTAACATCAAAAGCTTCCACAGGTCGTCCCGCATCACCCCCGCCTCGACCAGCTTGAGGACGGGTAGCCGCACACCCTCCTGCCAGGCTTCGGTCGCTGCCGGATTATAGGCGCCGGCCGCGCCGCCACCGATGTCGGACTGGTGCGCCCGGTTACAGGTGAGACCTACCATCTGACCCTCGACAAACACAGGACGCGCGATCACCCAATCGGGAAGGTGGTTGCCGCCTGCCGCCCACGGATCGTTCAACAAAAAAACATCGCCGTCGGCGATGCGGCCCTCGAAGTCGCGCAGGATAGCGCGGACGCCGAAGCCGCCCGAGCCGGTATGGATCGGAATGCCGTCGGCCTGGCTGACGACCTCGCCGGTCGGCCCAGCGATGAAGCATGAAAAGTCGTGCGCCTGGCTAAATATCGGGCTGCGCGCCGTCCGCACCATCACCCAGCCCATCTGGTGCGAGATGTGGTCTAGCCGGTTCTGTGTCAGAGCAAGGATGACGGGATCAATCTGCTCAGCCATCGGATCAACCATCCCCTTCGAACGTGATGACGTAATTGTTAAGCGCATCGACGGCAACGCAGTCGTCGGGGCCGACCAGGATAGTCGTGGTCTCCTCCTCGATGATGGCGGGGCCGCCGAAACCCTGGCCGTGGGCGAGGTCCGCGCCGCGATAGACCGGCGTATCAAGGAACTCGCCCACGCTCTCTGCATAGACGGGCCGGGTCTCGACCGGAGTTACGGGCGCGTTGGTGCTTTCGTAGGTCGGATCAACCAGCGGCGGCAGCTTGCCGATTCCGACGACCCGCAGCTTGGCGACATTGATACGGCTCTCGGGGACGGTGTGGCCGAACTGGCGGTCGTATTCCGCCTCGAACACAGCGCGGATCTCGGCGGGCGTGGCGTCTGGAGCAAGCGCGACGCGCACATCCCACTGTTGTCCGTCGTAATGCAGGTCTAACTCATAGCCGAATGACGTCTCGGATGCATCAAACCCCTCTTCCTTCAACGCAGCAAGCGCCTGTTCTTCGAGCGCGCGGTAGCCGTCTCGGATGACCGGCGCCGAATCGTCATCGAGCTGGCGCATAACCACATGAACGAAGTCGCGCCGCACGTCGGCATGCTGCATGCCGATGGCGCAAAACGCACCCGCCTGGCGCGGCACATAGACGGCGTTCGCGCCGAGCCGGCGACCGACGCTAGCGCCGTGCATCGGCCCCGCGCCGCCGCAGGCGATCAGCATGAAGCGGCCTGGGTTGTATCCGCGCTGGATGCTGACGCGCTCGACCGCGTGCAGCAGGTTCTGTTCGACGATGCGGATGATGCCGGCGGCCGCCTCGGTTCGCGAAAGGCCGAACGGGGTCGCGACGTCGTCGTCGATGGCTTTTTCCGCCGCCGCCAGATCAAGCGAGACGGAGCCGCCAGCGTAGGGGCCGGGCCGCAACCGGCCAAGCACGAGATGCGCGTCGGTCACCGTCGGCCGCGTACCGCCGAGCCCATAGGCTGCGGGGCCGGGCCGCGCGCCTGCGCCTTCGGGCCCGGCATACATCAGGCCCGCCGGATCGATACCCGCGATGGTGCCGCCCCCTGCGCCGACCGTGTGAATGTCGACCGACGGAGTCACGAGATCGTAGTCATTGACTGACAGAGAATCCGTAATAGCAACGCGGCCTTCGTGCATCAGCATGACGTCACAGCTGGTTCCGCCGATTTCCATCGAGACGAGATTGTTCTCGCCGATGCCGGCGGCAAGATGGCTCATTGCACCGACGCCCGCGGACGGGCCGGACAGCAGCAGGTTCACCGGCTGGCGGATGAGCTGGTCGAGCGAGGCGGCACCGCCATTCGACTGCAGCATAAGAAGCCGCGTCTTTAGACCCATGCCGATCAGCCGGTCCTGCAAGGCCCTGAGATAGGACGCAACACGCGGCATCACATAGGCGTTCACGGCTGTCGTGGAGCTGCGCTCATATTCGCCCATAATGGGCACTATCTCTGACGAAACGGAGATCCAGTCGCAAACGCCTTCTTCGCGCAGTATCTCGGAAACGGCGCGCTCGTGCTCGGGATTGATGAAGCTATTCAGCAGACAGACTGCGATGGATTCGACGCATTCTTCGCGGAAGATGGCGCAGGCAGCGCGCACGTCGTCTAAGTTGAGCGGTTCCGTCTCGGCGCCGCGTGCATCGATCCGTCCGCCGACCGGCAGGCGCAGATAGCGCGGCACGAGCACCGGCGGATAGGGCGTACGATGATCCCACGGGTCCCTGCGGAGACCTCGGCGCGCCTCGAGGCTGTCGCGAAAGCCGCGCGTCGTTAGCAGCCCGACGCGCGCGCCCTTGCCCTCGAGCAGTGTATTGGTCGCCACCGTCGAGCCGTGCAGGAAGAACTGGCAATTGTCGAGGAAATCGGCCACGGGAAGTGCGAGCGCCTTGCATGCAGCTTCGAGCGCTGCGAGCACGCCCTCTCCCGGATCGCTCGGCACCGACGGGACCTTGAAGACATCGGTCCGGCCCTCGCTGTCGGCGACGACGAGGTCGGTGAACGTGCCGCCAACATCTACGCCGATGCGCCAGGGCGGCGTTTGAATGGTGATGGTCATCTGCGCCCTTTTAATCGAACGTATTTCCTAATACGTAGTATACTGCCCTTTTTATAACATTACCCGGAAACCCGGTCGCGTCAATTGATAATCAGCCGTCAGGTAGAGACTCTCGGCAACCGTAGCAGTTAGCAACGGATTCCTTTATTCCATGGCCTGCACCGCCTTCTGTTCTTCGCCATAGAGACGGCGGAGCACGCGTCGCATAGCGAGCAAGGCTTCATCAGCGGGGATCGTGCCGCGCGGGTTGGCGTCGCGCCCGACCGCCTCCGGGTCTAGATCGATTGCACGCTGCTGGGCTTCGTAGACGATAAGATCCTCCTTGAGGACGGTATGCATCTGGTCGGAGAACAGCTGACGCATGTCCTCCGGCACTTTGTCTTGGTGCCCCGCTACGGTCCAAAACTGGTGCGTGGTCGTCTCGGTCTCAGGTGTCATCGCGTGATAGACCACAAAGCCCCACTTACCCTGGTCGGTGTTGCGCGTCTCAGCATCCGCACCGACGCCGGCATCGACCGCACCGTTGTTGATGTTGATATAGCTTGGCGGGATGAACTGGCTCATCTGCCAGCGGTCGATATTGCCCTCGAAACTGCCATACTGACGGAACGCTGTCGCTGGCTCTATGCCCTCCATCCAGCGCGTGATGCGTACCGTGTCGCCCTCGGACTCGACGGTCAGCTGCGCCTTTTCGGCCACGTCGCGGTTGCCGGTCGTAGAACCATGCACGTAGGTGAGATGCGAGAGGTCCAGAAGATTATCGAGCACCAGCCGGTAGCCGGCCCGGACATGCGTCTGGCCCTGAACCCTTACCCACTCCTCGTCGAGGTTATGAACCGGATAGTTGGGGATCAACTTCTCGTCGGCGAGCTCAGGATCGCCCGGCCAGAACAGCACCCAGCCGTGGCGCTCGGCGACCGGATAGGACCGCACCGTTGCCCACCCCGGTGCATCGTCGGAACCTGGCAGATGCGTGCAGGCGCCGGTGCAATCGAATATCATCCCGTGATAGCCGCATTCGATCTTGTCGCCGACGAGGTTGCCTTCCGACAGCGGCAGGTTGCGATGCGGGCAACGGTTCTCTAGTGCAACGGGCATGCCGTCCGCCATGCGGTATAGGACGACGTATTCGCCGAGGAGAATTCGACCGAGCAGCCCGCGGCCGACATCCTTCGACCATGCGGCCACGTACCAGGCATTTCGGACAAACATCGACGGTCTCCCTAAATATTCTCGGCACAAGTTAATAATCAGTGTACCCCGTTTTAATATTCGGACAAGCCCTGCTGCGGCCGATCTCAGTGTACTGACGAGTGCCGGCGGCCTATTCTCATTAGATGACAAAGACCGGAGATCATGCCGGCTCCATAACGAGCCTTTGGGAACGTCCCGGATACCTGATCCGACGGCTACACCAGATTCACGTCGCGATCTTCCTCGAGGAATGCGCGGCCTACAACATCACTCCCGTGCAATACGCGGTGATGACGGCGCTGCTGAACCGACCGGACTCCGACCAGATCACGATCGCGCAGGATGCCGGGATCGACCGCACCAACGTCGCCGACGTCCTCGCTCGGCTAGAACAACGCGGGCTTGTGAATCGGCGCCGCAGCGGCACGGATCGCCGCATGCGGATCGCAAACCTCACAGCGGAAGGCACGCGGATCGCCCGCGATATGGAGCACGCCTCGCTTCGCGCCCAGTCGAAACTAATGAAGCCGCTATCGCCAGAAAAGCGCGAGACGTTGATGAAGCTGATGACGGAACTTGTCGAGGCAAACAACGAGTTCAGCCGAGCGCCTGCGCGGATGCCACCCGAAGCAGACCTTTAGCGGCACGGATGCGCTTTCCAAGCTCCAAGAGAATGACTATTGCGTAAAGAGAAAGGGCGGCCGAAACCGCCCTTTAGATCTTCAAAGAAGCTTCGTCTATTTGCGCGTACGCGCCACAGCCTTCTTGAGCAGGTTGTACATGTCCTTGACCTTGGCGTTTCCGCCAAGGAACTCGTCGCCGAGCGGCCGGACCGTATCCATAAACTGCTTCTGCTCGGTAGCGGACAGGCGGATGACCTCCGCGCCGTTGTCCCTCCAGAGTTTCTCGGCCTTCTTACCAAAAGCCTCAGCGGTGTCCGTTGCCCACTGGCTCATACCAGCCACAGTCCCTTCGACTAGCGTCCGCTGGTCAGCAGAGAGTTTCTTGACCCAGGCGTTGCTGACCATGACGGCCGACGGGATCATCCCGCTCTCTACAACCGTGATGAACTTAGTGACCGTAAAGAACTTTGAGCCGCCCATGACAATGATGCTGGAGCGCACAGCATCGATCGTGCCGCGCTGTAGGCCCGGCAGCACTTCCGTGTAAGGCATCGGCACGCCGGCGGCGCCGAACTTACCGACAAGAGCACTTTCCATCTTGGTCGCAAGCACGCGGACTTTCTGGCCCTTGAGGTCAGCCAGGGTTCGGATCGGCTTCTTACTCGCGAACGAGGTCGGGCCGTAGACATAAAGCGATGCCATATTGATGCCCCGTGCCGCCGCCAGCTTCGAATAGGCGGCGAAGAACTCGGGATCGTTCAGCGCACGGTGCGCATGCTGCACGTCATCGAAGATGCCAGGCGCATCCGGCACCTGGAAGTTGGGGTTGATGCCAACCAGGAAGCCAGGCGGCGTAATCAACATTTCGAGCGTGCCGAACTGAATTCCCTCAATCATTCGCGGAATTGAGCCAACCTGACCGGCCGGGAAGACCCTGACACTGATGCCCATCTTTCCGTCCAAGCGTTTCTTAATTTCTTGGGCGACCGCGTGCTGCGGGTCGTTAATCGTCGCGAAGCCTACTTTGATATCCGTCTGCGCCACCGCGCCGGCCGCATAACCGCCGACTGTAAGCGCCACCACAGCGCCGATCACTCTCCGAATTGCCATCATTACTCTCCCATTTTGAAAATCACGCCCTAAGTTCAAAACGTGCGACGGGACTTCCCCGCACGCCAAAATAATAAATATCGTCCTAAGAGGCAGTATGCTGATCGTCAAAATGAGGAGTCAATAGCGCGTCGGGCGCAGGTCGCGTTAAATAGGCTTTTCGACCAACCAAAACCTCAGGGAACTATCATGGCTTCAAAAACCGTCGGCATAAATCCGCCCTCCGTCGCGCCGCCAATGAAACCGCACTATTCGAACAGCATTCGGACGAACGCAGGACCGCTGCTGTTTGTCGCCGGGCAGGTCGCACTGGATGCAGAGGGACGGCTCGTCGGCGAGGGCGATATCCGGGCGCAGGCAACGCAGGTGCTGGAGAATATCCGCGAGATCGTCGAAGCTAATGGCGGGACAATGGCCGATATCGCGCAGGTCACCGTCTATGTTCGGGACATTGACGCGTTCAGTTCTATTTCGGATATCCGAGAGAGCTATTTCCCGCAGGACGGGCCCGCATCAGCCATCGTCGAGGTGGCGGCGCTCGCCTGGCCGGAATTCTTGATCGAAATAGCCGCGATAGCCGCCCTACCCGCCTGATTTTCGGGCTGACAATCGGGTCGTGCTGGCACCCCTTCTCGGTCGATAAGACCGCGCTCTAATAACATTTCAACAGCGCGGACGAACTGCTCGGCTGCCGCCCGCCGATCCCACGCCTCCAGCCAATTCTGCTCGATGAATGAGTAAATGGCAGGATGGCCGAGCTCCACCTCCCATAGAATTCCTAGCAGCGAGGCGAGAAGTTCCTCCTCTTCCTTCACCTCGAGATCGACGCAACAGGCGGCCTCGGCCTCCGCGGCGCGGCCGGTCTCCGGCCCGGCCCCTAGCCCGAAATCCGGCAGCAAGCGGCGCTCGGGCGGCGCAATCTGCCAGTGCGCCACCTCGTGGATTAGCACCGCCGCCTCGCTCCGCGTGCGTACCGCGCCACCGTCCCAGCTGAAGGCCTCCACTGGCGCCTCGTCGATCGTCGGAATTCCGAACCTCTCGACGAGGGCAAGGGCATCCGAATGGCGCGCCAACGTCTCTTCGGGCCCACCGCGGTCGACGCTTTGCGCAATCGAGGCAAAGGCGGCTGCGGCCGTCATCCCCCCCGGGAGGCGGTCCGCGACGCGTGCGAGCGCCTTCGGCAAGACGGTAGGATCGATGGGCGTCAGGTTCATAAGCGGAGGTTATAATAGGCTTCCGTTTCAATTTCTTGCATTCTGTTCGCGGTACGGCGATGTCGCCGTTCGAACGCACCTGTAACATCAAACCGGCGATCGAAGGCTCAATCGTGCAAGCGCTTCGAGAGACGGTTCACAACGGAAAGACCAGTGTATAATTTCCTCGACCACTTCATGCTGATCAACTACGCGTTCCGCATCTCGTGGTCGGACAATTGATATACGACCGGCTTACGCGTCTTCACCTGCATCGCCGCTTCGATCCACCCCGCGATGGTCGCCAACAGCTCGTCCTCCGAGGGATCACCTCTGCACGAATAGCCCACATTTCAAAAGTTTAACGCATAGACTGTTGCGCGCAGCTCCTTCCGCCCCCTAAATACTTATTCGGTTAAGAAAACAGGACAGGCCTCAGCGGCCGCTAAAGTCATGCGGATACTTGTCATCGAAGACGACGCCGACGTCGCCGCCTATATCGTCAAGGCCCTTCGCGAGGCAGGTCACGTGGCGACGGCCGCCAACAGCGGGAAGGACGGGCTGTTCCTCGCGACGACCGAGGCGTTCGACGCGCTCATCGTCGACCGCATGCTGCCCGGCCCCGACGGGCTAACAATCATACGCGCGCTGCGCGTTTCCGACAACATGACGCCGGCACTTATCCTTAGCGCACTCGGTGACGTGGACGACCGGGTGAAGGGGTTAAAGGCCGGAGGCGACGACTATCTTGTGAAGCCATTCGCGGCTACTGAGCTGCTCGCTCGGCTCGAGGCACTAACTCGGCGCGCCGGTGGTTCGGCCCGGGCCGAAACCGCCCTACGGGTTGGAGACTTGGAAATGGACCTCCTCTCCCGCAACGTCACGCGCGGTGGTTCGATGATCGACCTTCAACCGCGCGAATTTGCCCTGCTGGAATTCCTGATGCGAAATGCTGGCAACGTTGTGACCCGCACCATGCTGCTGGAGAACGTCTGGGATTATCATTTCGACCCGCAGACCAACGTCATCGACGTTCACGTCAGCCGTCTGCGCCAGAAGATCGACCGCGACTTCGACGCCCCCCTCATTCATACCGTCCGCGGAGCGGGCTATGTCCTTCGCGCGCCCGACCCAGCTTCTTAGAAGCGCGACATTCCGGTTGACGCTGGTCTACGCCGCGCTGTTCTGCACGTCGGCGGCGGTCCTGCTGGGATTCGTCTGGTGGGCCACGGCGGGCGTTCTCTCCCAGCAGGTCGACGAGACCATCCTCGCCGACATTAAAGGGCTCGCCGAACAATACGAACGCCGCGGCACGCCCGGCGTCGCGATGATCATCTCGGAACGTGTCCAGCGCGATCCCGGGGGCCGGACGGTCTACCTGCTGACGGATCAGCTTCGGAGACGGCTGGTCGGCAACCTGTCGTCCTGGCCGAGCGTGCAGCCCGATGCGGACGGTTGGATGACATTCGAACTGGTCGACAGGGGCTCGATCGACGGACAGCCGCATCTCGCGCGCGCGCGTCCGTTTGTCCTACAGGGTGGACTTGGGCTGCTGGTCGGCCGCGAGGTGCGCGAACTGGAACAGACGCGCAGCATGATCCTGAACGCGGTCATCTGGGGTATCCTGATCACGGCAGCGCTGGCGCTCGCGGGCGGCGTCGCGATGAGTAGAAGCACGGCGCGGCGCATCGAAGCTATTAATGAGACCAGCCGAGACATCATGTCGGGTGACCTGTCTCGGCGCATCCCTTTGCGGGGCAGCGCCGACGAGTTCGACCAGCTCGCCGCTAACCTCAACGGCATGCTCGACCGCATTCAGCATTTGATGGAAGGTTTGCGGCACGTCTCGGACAACGTCGCTCACGACCTCCGGACGCCACTAACCCGCCTGCGAAACAAGCTGGAAGGCCTCCGCGGCGACGAACCTGTGGGCGACCGTCGCGACGCGCTGGAAGCGGCGGTCGGCGAGGCAGACGGACTACTGTCCGTGTTCGGCGGCCTGCTCCGCATCGCCCAGATTGAGGCCGGCGGGAGGCGCAAGAACTTCGCCGACGTCGGGCTCGGAGACATCGCCGCCGACATCTTCGAATTATATGAGCCCGTCGCCGAAGAAAAGGGCCTCGCGCTTACGCTTGATACAACGCTTGCTGGAAACGTCGCGGGCGACCGCGACCTGCTTTTCCAGGCCGTCGCCAACCTCGTCGACAACGCTATCAAATACACGCCGGCGGGTGGCACGATCGCAATCTCGGTAAATGCCGCAAGCATGACGGTGGCCGATAGCGGGCCTGGCATTCCCGCCGCCGACCGGGACGCGGTGTTCGGCCGCTTCCATCGGCTGGAGGCAAGCCGCAATGAGCCAGGCAGCGGGCTAGGACTGAGCCTCGTCCGCGCGGTCGCCAAGCTCCATGATGGCACCGCTCAGCTAGGGGATAACGCCCCAGGCCTGCGCGCGACGCTTTTGCTTGGATCATGATCCGTAGCGGCGCCGGCCGCGTAAATGCCTTAACGGCTTTGCAATCGGGCCACCGGCAATCGTGATTCAGAACACTCGCATCCGGTCACTCAACGATACGCCACGGCGCAAAGGAGGCGCCTACGTCCTTTACTGGATGCAGGAGGCGCAGCGCGCGCACGACAACCCTGCTCTCGACCTTGCCATTGCTGGCGCGAATAAGTATGGGCTGCCCGTCGTTGCTGCGTTCGGGCTGACCGACGAATATCCGGAGGCCAACTCCCGACACTACGCCTTCATGCTAGAAGGCTTAGCCGACTGCGCGGCGGAATTACCGAAACGCGGCGTTGAGTTCGTCGTCCGCCGCGGCTCGCCCGTAGAGGCCGCTCTGGCTCTCGCCCCGGACGCCGCCGCCGTGGTTTGCGACCGCAGCTATTTTCCCGAGCAGAAACGCTGGCGCAAGCGTCTCGCCGACGAGGCTGGCTGCGCGGTTGCGCAGGCGGAAACTGAAACCGTCGTCCCAGTCGACGTCGTCTCGGACAAATCTGAATACGCCGCGCGTACTATTCGGCCGAAGATCCACCGGCACTGGGACGAATACCTCGTCGCGCCCGACGAGCAGATACCCAAGCAAGAGGCGGCATTCGGTATCGAGAGCGATTTAGACGTCTCCGATCCCGAAAAGGCGCTTGCCGCGCTCAGCGTCGACAGAAGCGTCGCGCCGGTCCGCCGGTTTCGCGGCGGCCAGACGGAAGCTCGGCGTCGTCTGAAGAACTTCACGAATGAAACGCTTCCGGGATACGCCGAAGGGCGCAACGAACCGGCTAACGGCGGGACCTCCTTCCTGAGCCCTTACCTCCATTTCGGCCACATATCGCCTATCGAAATGGCGCTCGCTGCGCGGCGGTCGACCCGATCCGGCGCGGACGACCGGGATAGTTTCGTCGAAGAACTGGTCGTCCGCCGCGAACTGGCAATCAACTACATTGAGTTCGAGCCAAACTTCGCATCATACGATGCGCTGCCGCAATGGGCGCAGAAGACGCTAGCCGAGCATGCCAGCGATCCGCGCGAATATCTTTACGACCGCGAAACGCTTGCCGCCTGCGACACGCACGATCCGTTTTGGAACGCCGCAATGCGCGAGATGGTGCATACCGGGTTTATGCACAACTACATGCGCATGTACTGGGCAAAGAAAATCCTAGAATGGTCGCCGACGCCCCGCGACGCATTCGAGACGACACTAGCGCTCAACAATAGGTATTTCCTGGATGGGCGTGATCCCAACTCGTGGGCGAACGTAGCCTGGTGTTACGGCCTGCACGATCGCGCTTGGACGGAACGGCCTATCTTCGGGAAAATTCGCTACATGAACGCCAACGGCCTTAACCGGAAATTCGATATGGAGGCCTATATCAAGGCCGTTGATGGTCTCGTCGAGGCAGAAGCACTATGACAATTCCCTACTTTGCAGCGGGTTTTCACCGGCTGCCCCATACTCTAAAAACGCGGGACGGGGACGCTGCCCTTCCGGAGAACAGGAGAAACCCATGAAAATCGGCTTTTTCACGATGCCGGTCCACCGGATCGACCGAAACTATACGGAGGTCCTGAAGGAGGACCGCGAGGCGATCATCCTGGCGGATAAGCTCGGCTATTCGGAAGCCTATGTCGGCGAACACCTGACTGACGCCGCCGAGAGCGTCACTAACTCGATGCTGTTCCAGGCGAGCCTGATCTCGGACACGAAACAGATCAAGCTGGGGACCGGCACGACGAACCTCTCGCATCAGCATCCCGTCCTCATCGCAGCTCATGCTGCAATGATGGACCATTTGCTGGAAGGCCGGTTCCTGTTTGGCATCAGCCCCGGCGCGCTCGAATCCGATGCAGAGGCGATAGGTATCCGGGGCGTTGACCGCAATGAGCTGTTCGCCGAGTCCATCGACCATATCATCAACATCTGGAGCGGCGAGGAACCATACGACCTCAAAGGCAAACACTGGCAAATTACTACCCGCGAGACCCGCATGCCAGAGATTGGCATGGGCCCCATCGCGAAGCCCTACCAGAAACCGCACCCGCCCATCCTCGGCACAGTGGTTGCGCCGTTCTCTAAAGGAGTGATCGAGATGGGCAAGCGTGGATTCTTGCCGATCTCGGCGAACTTCCTGCTCGCCAAGTGGGTCAAGACGCACTGGGATAACTATGCCCAGGGCTGCGAAGAGGCAGGCCGCATGCCCGACACAGGCGACTGGCGGGTGGCGCGCTCGATCTTCGTCAACGACGACCACAAGACGGCGCTTGACTACGGTCGCACGAACGAACGCAGCCCGTACCGGTTCTACTACAACCAGCTCTACACAAAATTGAAGAAGGGCGGTCGGCATGGCGTCTTCAAGCCGGAACGGGACTATCCCGACGAAAAGGTGAATCTAGATTACATCGTCGATGAGTTAGTGATCGCAGGTGACGTCAACAGCGTCG
Source organism: Alphaproteobacteria bacterium (assembly GCA_038131485.1). GTDB lineage: Bacteria > Pseudomonadota > Alphaproteobacteria > MPNO01 > UBA830 > JAYQUR01. The sequence continues at coordinate 713,286 of JAYPPO010000002.1, read as the reverse complement.
TCGACCAAATTCTCGCCTTCCGCGAAGTCACTGGCGACTTTGGCACTTTGCTTTATGCCGGCAAGGACTGGGAAGACAAGGCGCTTGGCATGCGCTCGATGGAGCTTATGGCTGAAAAGGTCATCCCGGCGGTCAACGCCGCGATCGGACAGTCGGAAGCGGCGGAATAGCGCCCTGCCCGACCTGCAATAGAAGCAGATCAGGAACGCGCAATAATGGCGATCGCCGACGAAAAGCCGCTCTCCCTGGTCCACGTCTTGTCCAGCCGAATCGGGCAGGCGTTCTACGGCGAGATCGAAACGCGGTTCGGCATTTCGATCGCCGAATGGCGGGTGGCGATAACCATCGAGGCAGAACCCGGCATCTGCGCGGCGGAGATCACCAATCGCTGGGCGCTCGAGAAGATGTCGGTCAACCGCGCCATTCAGCGCCTGCACAACGACGGCTACGTTTCCCGTACGCGGGACCCAGAAGACGGCCGCATCTATCGGCTGGGGCTTACGGACAAGGGCAAGGCGCTCTACGCTGGGATCGCGCCGACCGCCAACGCTCGCTACAACGAGTTGATGTCCGTGCTGGACGAAGATGAAAGCGCGGCACTGCTCTCCGCCTTGGGCAAACTAATCGAGAAGGCCGAAACTCTGGTATAGGTCTCCACGGCGAAACCGCTTAACGGGTTTTGCCTCATACGATACGATTCACGCGACTATCAGCGGGGAGAAATGCGTGAGCCAGCCCGAGTATTCCAACATCATTTATGTCGTCGAAGACGGCGTCGCTAAAATCATCTTTAACCTGCCTGAATACGGTAATGCGCTGGACCTCATCGGCGTCCAGGAAACGCTCGACGCGCTGTTCCACGCCGAAGCCAACGAGGATGTCGGCGCGGTGCTGTTTACCGGCGTTGGCAAGGCGTTCTGTTCGGGCTTCAACCTTAAGAAAATTCCGGCAGTCGGTGACGGCCAAGAAAGCATCAGCGCTCATTTCCGCGAACTCGCGATGTGGTGGCACCAAGTCTTCCATATGATCGTCCGGATCAAGAAACCGGTCTTCTCGGCCGTCAACGGGGTGGCGGCTGGCTCGGGTCTCGGCGTCGCGCTGTGTTCCGACATGGTGGTCTGTAACGAGGATGCGCGGTTCCTGTGCGCCTGGCATTCAATCGGTCTCGCGAACGACGCATCCACCAGCTATTCACTGGTCAAGATCGTCGGTTTCCGCCGTGCGATGGAGCTGATGTACACGAACCGCATTCTCAACGCGCGGGAAGCGCTCGACTGGCAGATCGTCAACCGCGTATACGACAACGCAGCGTTCAAGGAAAACGCGAGTCTGATCGCGAAGGACCTCGCAGCCGGCCCGACGCACCTGCAGGGCATGGCGAAGGAAAGCTTCCACATGGGCTTGCGCCGTTCGATCGAGGAAGCGACCGAGTTCGAAATCCAGAACGTGATGGAGTCGGTCAAACATCCTTATTTCAAGGAGGCGCTCAACCGATTCCTCGACAAGAAGTCCCGCAGCAGCCAGGAGGTCGTCCGCCTTCCCTGATTTTCTCGCGTTACGGTTCGCTCCCCCTGCCGGCCAACCTCGACGAAAATGGCGTTGCATGACTAAAAGGCGAAGCGGGCCGACGCCGAACAACGAAAGCTCGATACTCGATGCTGGATCTGTTTTCCAAACGCCAACGTGCGCGACCCCTGCCTCGACCGCGACACGTCGATGAAAAACGACAAGGTCGCAGTCTAACCGGTCGAGAAGCTGCCCCGCGCCGACCAGAAAGAGCCGGTGCCGGTCGACCGCAAGTCCGCGCTTCAGGACACCAAGGCGGCCGAAGAAGCGCTGCGCAAGCTCAAGGCGGAACGGGAAAAAGCCTGACAGGCTGACCCGTCATGTCCGCCATCCTCGACATCATCGCGCCGGTCTTCGCGCTGATCCTGATCGGCTACGGGGTCGCAAGGACCCCGGTCTGGATACCCGGATCGACCGGTGCGTTCAATAAGTTCGTGTTCTACGTCGCGCTGCCGACGCTGCTGTTCGGCAAACTGGCCTCGGGACGGGCCTTCGACGGTGTCGATCCGCTTATCGCGGCGGCCTATTTCGGCGGCTGCCTGATCTCAATGACGCTCGCCATGCTGTTTACCCGCGCGGTGTTCCGGATCCCCGGTGAGGAACATTCGCTGATCGGGATGGCGGCGGGCTTCTCAAACACCGTCCTCCTCGGCCTGCCGCTGATAGTTCTCACGTTTGGCGATGCAGCCGTGAGACCGCTGACCGCGATCATTGCCTTCAACGCCCTGCTGTTGCTGCCGTTGACCACGCTGCTGATCGAGATATCGCGCGGCAAAGCCATGAACCGGAAACTAGGCCAGATCCTGTTCGCACCGATTCCGCCGATGCTGCGCAACCCGATCCTGATCGGCATCGTCCTCGGCGGGGCATGGAGCTTCACGGACCTTGGAATAGCCGGTCCCGTGGAGCGGCTGATCAGGCTGCTTTCCGGCGCTGCAGGCCCCTGCGCGCTGTTTGCGCTGGGCGCTAGCCTGGCGGACTACAAGATCGCCGGGCGGCTGCCAAAGACCGGCACCATAATTTGTTTCAAGCTGGTCGTGCATCCGGTTGTCGTGTGGCTGCTGTGCACGCAGGTCTTCGGGCTGGATATGCTGACGACGGGCGTCGCGACGATGATGGCCGCCGCGCCGGTCGGCGCGACCTGCTTCGTCCTCGCCCACCAGTACAACGTATTCGTCGGACCGGTGTCCTCGTCGATCCTGATTTCGACGGGAATATCGGCGGGCACGCTCGCCGCGACGATCGCGTTTCTGACCTAAGCACTATCCGGCCAAGCGGTCGATCCCGTCTACCCACCGGGTCTTTGCAGCATCGTCCATGAAGGATCCGAGGATCGAGTTGCGCACGAGGGTCGCGATATCCTCCCGCGACAGGCTGAGCGCATCGCGCACCGCGAGATAGTTGTCGAGCACTTAGCCGCCGAAATAGGCGGGATCGTTAGAATTCACCGTCGCCACGATACCCGCTTCCGGACTGCGGCTCAGCGGGTGCTCGCCAATGTCGTCGATGCCATTTAGCCGCAGGTTAGACAATGAGCGGACGGCAAGCGGCACGCGCTCGCGCACCAGCCGGGCGACGAAATCGGGATCGGCCATTACCGCATTGCAGTGATAGATCGATAGCCGATATCGACGCTTTTGCGACGGGCGATCTCTAACATCAGTTCCAGCTCGAAACTGCCTTCTATATGCAGGTGAAGTTCCTCCTTGGGGAGCGCGCGGTTTAAATCGTCACTCGCTGTCATGTCTCGTGCCATTCGGAATGTGTGCTATCCTAACCGGTCAAAAACAACACACAACCGGACGGTGCACGGGATGAGCAACGGCATGGAATACGATTACATTATCGTCGGCGCGGGATCGGCGGGCTGTACGCTCGCCAACAGGCTGACCGAGGATTCGGACGTGAGGGTGCTGCTGCTCGAAGCCGGCGGCAGCGACCGCAGCCCGATCATCACGGTGCCGCTCGGCTGGGGCAAAATCCTGTTCGACCGGCTGTTCGACTGGGGCTACTTCACCGAACCGGAGGCGGAATTCGACGGCCGCAAGGTCGAATGCGCGCGTGGCAAGGTGCTGGGCGGCTCGTCCTCGATCAACGCGATGGCCTACGTGCGGTGCAGTCCCGAGGATTACGACCGCTGGGCGCGCAACGGGTGCACGGGCTGGTCCTACGCCGACGTGCTGCCTTATTTCATCAAGTCTGAGGACTGGGAAAAGGGCGGCCAGCCGCTCCGCGGCACCGGCGGGCCTCTGACCACCATCGAGAACAAGTATCCCGACCCGCTGCTCGAAGCCTGGTTCCAGGCGGGCGAAGCGGCCGGATATTCGCGCACGCCCGACTACAACACCCATAACGAAGGCCTCGGCACGTTGCAGTCGACCATACGCAACGGCAAGCGCTGCAGCGCCGCGGTCGCGTTCCTGCGCCCGGCAATGAGCCGGCCCAACCTGACCGTGATCACCAAGGCGCTCGCCCACAAGGTGGTGATGGAAGGAAACCGCGCCGTTGGCGTCGAATATTCGACCGGCGGCAATTCGACGACCGTTGTACGCGCCGCGCGCGAGGTGATCGTCTCGGGTGGCGTGATCAATTCGCCCCAGCTCCTGATGCTGTCGGGCATTGGCGATCCGGAACGGCTGGCCGAGCACGGCATCGAAACCGCCGTCGCCTCCAGGGGCGTCGGTCAAAACCTGCAAGATCACCTGTCGGTGGGCATCGAGTACGAGCGCATCGGGGACGGTCCGTTCGTCGGGCTGCTGCGCTGGGACCGCCTGCTGATGTCGATGGCGCAGGCCTACTTCTTCGGCACTGGTTTCTCAACCGAGATGCCGGGCCCGCTGACCGGCTATATCAAGTCGGATGCCAGCATGGCCCAGCCCGACCTCCAGATCCTCGCGCGTTTCATTCCGCCGGAATCGCAGCCCTACTGGCCTATCTTCGGCAAGAAACCTAAGGACGCCTTCATGGTGCGCCCGGTCGTCCTCCATCCGAAGAGCCGGGGCGAACTGAAGCTCGCCTCATCGGACCCGCGCGACCATGCGCTGATCTACCAGAACTTCCTGGCCGAGCCAGAGGACTGGGTGACGCTTAAGAAGGGCGTCGAGATCCTGCGCGACATCGCGAGCCAGAAACCGCTCGACGCGTTCCGCGGACCCGAGATCCAGCCCAAAGACGAACCGATCGACCAGTGGATCAAGCGCACCGCGTGGACCGTCCACCACCCGCTCGGCACCTGCAAGATGGGCGCTGACTCGGACGAGATGGCCGTCGTTGACACCGAACTAAAGGTGCGTGGCGCGGAGAACCTGCGCGTCGTCGACGCCTCCGTTTTTCCCGACATGCTCGGCGGCAACATCAACGCGCCGACCATCATGTTCGCCGAGCGCGCCTCCGACCTGATCCGCGGCCGCGACCCGCTAGCGCCGATAAACATGGCCGCTTAAACCGGAGAGGACGAATGCCGGGTAAAATCGAGGTCGAACGGGTCGACCATGTTGGCATCCGCGTCGCGCATGCTGAACGGGCAATCGAGTTTTACGAAATGCTCGGCTTCGAGGTGCTGCAGCGCGTCACGTTCGATCCCGTGATCATCATCCGCAACCGGGAGAAGGTCGAGATCAATCTCGTCGTCAACGCGGCGGAGAAGCATGACGGATCGAACATCTTAATGGATGTCGACATCAAATACGCCGGCATCACCCATCTGGCGCTGAGGGTCACGTCGATTGTGGACACGATCGCCGTCCTCAAGGAGAACGGCGTCGCGATCACGCAGGGCCCGGTGATGTTCGGCCGGGACGGGCACGTCTCAGTGTTCGTCCGCGATCCTGACCGAAACGTGATCGAGCTACGCGCCCGCGCCGAAAGCCTCGACGAGATCGAGGGCTTGGAGCAGTACGAGAACGTTAATTGACTTTTGCACACTACGGTCATCCGGACTTAATCCGGAAGCCATATGAGAAATCAAGCGGTCCCGACACAGACCCTTGTCACAGGCCCGGGGAAACTAATTTCCCGCTATAACCGTCAGAGCCACCACTGCAACACGTAGTCGAACGGTCCCTCGCGATTAACGAGATCGACCCGCTGAAGCGCGATCCGGTAGCCGTCAGGCGTCTTCTTCAGAAGATGCCGGTATTTTCCGGTGAAGTTTCGCACCTCGTAGCGCAAATATTCCGCGCAATGGAACCGAGACCGCACAATCACGTCGCCGGCGGCGTTCTCGCTCTCGACAATCACATTGGAGACGACGTGGCACAGCCGGTTATGCGGCGCCTGGCTGTGGGCCCGCGGATGGGTATTGCGCGCGACCCGCATCATCATCAGGTCGCGGTCCTCCCAGAAGATGTTGGGCTGGCCGTCGCCTTCGGTCTGCTCCTCGTCAGACGGCATCCAGTACCAGCCGTCTTCTGCGAAGAGTTCGAGCCATGCGTCCATACGCTTCTCGTCGAGTATTTCCGCCTGACGGTATAGGAACCGCTCCACTGCGGTCTGGGTTTCGATACCAACATCGGCAACGGCGGCCGAATCAGACACCGCCAAGATATCGCAAACCTCCGTCATGCCTTTGCTCCCATACGGGCGGTCATGTAATCCCGCCAGGCATGCATCATATGACGCAGCGGCAACTCGCTCATGCTTTCCGGCGCGGAATGGGTGATGCCGTTCTCGTCCAAGTCATGGCCGGCCTTGCGATGAAAGCTGACCCATTCTCTCGCCGAGGACTCCAGCCCGTGCTGGCACTTCCACCAGTTGAACAGATCGTCCGCGTTGATCAGCGTCGACGGCGAATTGACGAGGTAATAATAGGCCAGGGACCGCCGATAAATAGGCTCCGGCGCATCCTTGAGCCGGAAATGCCAGATTTCCGTCAGCGTCTTGTCATGGCTGAGCGGGCGGATTGTCCGAAGCTGCTGCAATGGTGGTTGTACGGAATTGCAGGGATAGACGATCATATGATGGATATTGATGCCGAGAATTTCCTCGGCTCTTTCCTCGCCGTAGGCCTCGTACATCAGGCGGACGTATTCGTTCGTGTCCGGATCGTCGGGGCGTAGACCCATATAGCCTTCGAGACTGCTGTGGCCGTTACGGTAGCCGACGGTGCCGAACTTAGTCCAACCGTCGTGCCCCAGACGGGCGAAATCGGTCAGGAACGAAAGCTCCATCGGCGGTTCCTTGCCATCCGCCCGCATTTTCGCCTCGAGCTGCTGGGCCGCCTTGCCAGTCGACTCGTGCGTGACACCGGGATGCGAAGAATCAAGCTGGTTCTCGAGGAAAATCTTCCAGTTCGACTGCTGCACCATGCGAAAACAGTCGCCTACGATCTCCGTTTCCTTGCCGGGCGCCCGGTCGATCAGCTGATCCAACGCTGCGGCGGCCTCGCCGAGATGAGTTTTGAGATCGGGGCCGTCCGGCGACAGGTTCGCGAACCAGAAACCGCGATAGTCGTCGACCTGAGCGGGCTGCGCCATATGGAATTCCGGATCGTCGAAATCGAGATTGGTCCCCTCGTACTCCCGCTTCGCAGGCATTCCCTCGAGCTTGCCGTTCAGCTCGAACGTCCACGCGTGATAGGAGCAGTAGAAATGATTGCCGGTGTTTCCCTTCCGCGCAGTGCATATCTGTGCGCCGCGATGAGGGCAGCGGTTGTAGAGAACGCGCACCTGACTGTCCTGACCGCGTATCATGATGACCGGCTGACGGCCGACCTGGGCGAGATAGTAATCGCCGGGCTTCTTCACCTGGCTCTCGTGCCCGATATAGATCCACGTTCGCTCGAAAATTCGCTCCATCTCGAGATCGAAGATTTCCGGATCTGTATAGGCCTTCCGGTGGGCGCGATCAGGCTCAACAAGCGCGGCAAGATCGGATTCGGACCAGGGCATGGCAGTTTCCTTCAACACATTACTAAAACCAAATTTTCGCGCATCGCCGCAACAGGAGTCCAGCAGCACCGATTCTTCGGATGGGCTTTGACATTAAACGGCCGCACGGGACAATGCCACCGGCAACCAGGGAAGAAACGACAATGAGCATCCCGCAGACTGTCGCGGAAGCGATCGCCAACGACCTCGTCGCCCGTGGCGTAAAACGCATGTTCGGCGTTCCCGGCGGCGGCTCCAGCCTCGACCTGATCGATGCGGGCGCGCAAGCCGGTATCGAGTTCGTGCTGTGCCGAACCGAATCCGCCGCGGCAATCATGGCGGCGGTGACAGGCGAGCTGACGGGTGTTCCCGGCGTCGTGCTGACGGGAATCGGGCCGGGGGCGGCCGCGGTCGTCAACGGCATCGCGTATGCATCACTGGAGCGCGCCCCGGTCCTGCTGATTACGGATGCGCATGAGCAGGACAAGACCTCGCCGCCGCATCAGATATTCGATCAGCGCGCCCTTTTCGCGCCGATAAGCAAGGCGCAGGTGCGATTGACGCCGGAAAACGCTTCGGAATTCGGAATGCTGGCCATGCGCGCGGCCGCCGAGCCTCCGGGCCCCGTCCATATCAACCTGTCGGCGGGCGACGCCGCGGCAGCCGCCGAACCGGCCCGTCCGCCGAAAACGCCACAACCCGAATCGGCGGCGGATGACGGGGAGATCGCCCACGCGGCGGGCTTGATCGCCAAGGCCCAACGACCCGTGCTGATCGCCGGCCATCAGGCACGCCCAGCCGATCGCGCCGCTGCCGTTCAGGCCCTCGCGGCGGCGCTCCGCGGCCCGGCGATGACGACCTACAAGGGCCGCGGCGTGATCCCGCACGATGTCCCCGAATTCGCCGGCACCTTCACGGGCTCGAAGAGCGACGGGATCATCCTGTCGGAAGCCGATCTGATTCTGTTCTGCGGCGCCGACCCGGTCGAGATGATCCCCGGCCGCTGGGTCTACAAGGCACCAGTCGTCGTGATCGGCGAGACCGGCGGGCTCGCCTGGCCGTTCGCGCCTGAGGCGGAAATCGTCGGGTCCGTTGCAGCCACCGCGGCCGCCCTCGCCGAGGCGGCTGGCGGCGCAGACTGGATTGACCCGGAAATCGCCGTCTTGCGGGACCGGCTTTTCGCCGCCGGCGATCTGTCCGGCAACGGGCACACGGCCAAGAGCATCGTGGAAACCCTCGCCGCCGCCGCGCCCGCAGGCACGCGCCTCACGGTGGATGCGGGCGCACACATGTTCTCGGCGGTGACGCGCTGGCCCGCGCGGCAACCGTTCGACGTGCTGAAGTCGAACGGCCTATCGACAATGGGCTACGCCGTGCCAGCCGCGATCGCGAGCCGGCTAGAGCAGCCGGAGCGCCCCATCGCCGCCGTCACCGGGGACGGCGGCATGATGATGTCTCTCGCCGAGCTGTCGACGGCCGCCCGCCTCGGGCTACGGATGACGGTCGTCGTCGTCAACGACGCTGCCCTGTCCCTGATCGACATCAAGCAGCAGCGCCAGCAGCGCCCGCCATTGGGTGTTCGGTATTCGGAAACCGACTTCGCGTCGGCCGCCCGCAGCCTCGGGTGCGCCGGCTGGCGGGTGGGGCGCGACGATGCGTTAGCCCCCGCGATCGAGGAAGCTCTCGCGTTCGACGGACCTGCCGTGGTGGACATCACGGCCGATCCGTCGGGCTACCTAGATCAGATGATTGGTCTCAGAGGCTAAAAAGCCGGATTAGCCCCTCGCCATCGCCTTCGTAAAGGAGTCTCTCAGGCCCACGGTGCGGTTGAACACCGGTACGTCGATTGTCCCGTCCGGGTCAGCGCAGAAATAGCCAAGCCGCTCGAACTGGACGACCTCCCCCTCGCCGAGCCCGGCGAGCGCGGGTTCGAGCTTGCAGCCGGTCAGCACCTCCAGCGAGTCGGGATTGATCTCCGCCAAGAAATCGTCGGCGGCGCTGGGGTTCTCATTGAGGAACAAGGGCTCGTAGAGGCGCACCTCGGCATCGATCGCGTGCGCCGCGGATACCCAGTGGAGCGTTCCCTTCACCTTGCGTCCGTCGGGCGAGTCGCCACCGCGCGTCGCCGGGTCGTACGTGCAGCGGAGTTCCACTACCTCGCCGGCATCGTCCCTAATCATGCCGGTGCAGGTGACAAAATAGGCCGACCGCAGCCGCACCTCGCGGCCGGGGCCGAGGCGAAAGAACTTGTTCGGCGGGTCTTCCATGAAGTCGTCGCGCTCGATCCAGATCTCGCGCGAGAATGGCACCATCCGCATGCCCGCACTCTCGTCACGCGGATTGTTGGAGGCCTCCAACTCTTCGGTCTCGCCCTCGGGATAGTTCTCGATCACGACCTTGAGCGGCCGGATGACGGCCATGCGTCGCAACGCGCCCTCGTTCAGCGGGTCGCGGATACAATGCTCCAGCATCGCCGCTTCGACGACACCCTCGGTCTTCGAAATCGCGAGACGGCCGATGAAGTCGCGGATCGCGCCCGGCGGCACACCACGGCGCCTCAGGCCCGAGACGGTCGGCATGCGCGGATCGTCCCAGCCAGAAACGTGACCCTCGGCGACGAGCTGCGTCAAACGCCGTTTGGACAGCACCGTATGCGTTAGGTTGAGTCGGGAGAACTCGTACTGCCGCGGTCGCGAGGGAACCGGCAGGATCTCGATCAGCCAGTCGTAGAGCGGACGGTGGTCGGCGAATTCCAGCGTGCACAGCGAATGCGTGATGCCTTCGATGGCGTCGGTCTGCCCGTGTGCATAATCGTAGGTCGGATAGATACACCACGCGTCACCGGTGCGCGGATGCGGCGCGCGCACGATGCGGTACAGCACGGGATCGCGCAGGTTGATATTGCCCGACGCCATGTCGATCTTTGCGCGCAGCACTTTCTCGCCATCGGCGAAATCGCCGGCCCGCATACCGCGAAACAGCGCGAGGTTCTCGGCCGGCGTGCGTTCGCGGTGCGGGCTGTTCCGGCCCGGCTCCGTCAGCGTTCCGCGGTATTCGCGGATTTCCTCGGCGCTGAGGTCATCGACATATGCCTTCCCCTCCGAGACAAGGTACTCGGCCCATTGATAGAGTTGCTCGAAATTGTCGGAGGCGTATTTGACTTCACCGTCCCAGCCAAAACCGAGCCAGCGGACATCCTTTTCGATCGCGTCGATAAACTCCTGGTCTTCCTTAGCGGGATTTGTGTCGTCGAAGCGCAGATTGCAGGTGCCGCCGAATTCGGATGCGATGCCGAAATTCAGGCAGATCGATTTTGCATGGCCTATATGGAGATAGCCGTTCGGCTCCGGCGGGAACCGGGTGCGGATCGATTCATGCAGGCCGGACGCCAGGTCTTCCCGGATCCTGTCGCGGATAAAATCGCTGATTTCGCCGGATTTTTCGGCGCTGTCGTCGGTGTCGCTCATGGGCGAGCGTATAACACGGGAAAGCGCGCACGCTAAGTTTTCTTCGGCTAGATTAGGCGGAAAGAAGGGGAAACGGGGTGCTCAAAACGGGACCGGCGGCCGGCATCTTCTGGATGTGCACGGCAACGCTGATCAGTTCGATTTCGGGCGGCATGGTGCGGGAGCTTTCCGGCCAGATTCCAACGATGGAACTAGTCTTTTTCCGCAACGTCATCGCTCTGATGGTGCTGGTGCCGATAGTCTGGCGCCAGGGCGTCGGCCTGCCGTCCAGGAGCCAAATTCCGGTCTACGCGCTCCGCGTCCTGTTCGCGTTCGGCGCGATGGTGCTGCTGTTCTACGCGCTGGCCCGCATGCCCATCGCAGACGTCTATGCGTTGCAATACACCATCCCGCTGTTCACCATCCTGCTAGCGGTCGTTGTCCTCAAGCAGCACGCAGACATCCACAGTTGGGGCGCGTGCCTTTTCGGTTTCATCGGCACGCTGATCGTCATGCGGCCCGGCATCGTCGAGATCACGCTCGCCTCGGCGGCGGCGCTGTCGACAGCCTTCATGCATGCCGGCAACAACACTGCGATCAAGGTCCTCGCCCGCAAAGACAATCCCGAGGTCATCACGCTCTGGACCAACATCGGCATGCTGCCGCTGGCGCTGATACCGACGCTATTCCTGTGGGTAACCCCAACGCTCGAGCAATGGCCGCTGGTACTGGGTATTGGGCTCGTCAGCTCGCTCGGGGGTTACTGCTTCACCCGCGCGGTCTCGTCGGCGGACGCCCGCATAGTCCAGCCGTTCCAGTTCTCGCGGATGATCTTCGCGACCGCCATCGGCTGGATCATGTTCTCCGAATTGCCAGACGTGTGGACATGGGTGGGCGCCGCCGTAATCTTTGCGGCGTCCTATTACGTCGTCTATCGTGAAGGAAAGGCGCGCCGCGCCGAACTAAAGGCCGAATAGGAATGACCGATCTACCGCCGCCCCCGGATATCGCCTTCAACCGCGTCAGCGAGCTAATCGAGCGGCATGCGAAACGCGCGCCGGACGCGCCGTGTCTCCTCTCGATCGACCAGGGTGACGCAACGCTCACCTGGGGACAGTTGCACCGCCTGACCAACAAGCTCTCGGCATGGCTGCATGCGCGCGGGATCGGCGCCAACGACCGCATCCTCGTGCTCACCGACAATTCGCTAGAAAATCTCGTTTTCTATTTCGGCGTGCAGCGCCACGGCGCGACGTTCTGCACCGCCAATGTCGAGATCAATGCCAACCACATGCGCGAGATCATCGAGCGTCTCGATCCGAAGATCGTGCTTTGGCACAACGCGTTGGATTTCAGCGGGGATCTCTCCCCCGTGCGGGACGGCGCGCCGGGCGACTGGGTTTCCTTCGGCGGGCTCGACCCGAACGGCGCGGCAGCGGCCGACGGGGGGCTGTTCGAGGCGTTGAACGGCCTCGACGGCGAAATATCGCCGCCAGACGTCTCGGCCGAGGACGACACCGCGGTGATCTGTTTCACGTCTGGAACGACGGACCGGCCCAAGGGCGTGATCCATTCGTTCGGCAACTACAACTATATCGGAGCGCAGACCGCATATTTGTGGGGCCTGACACCGGAAGACCGCGTGCTCGAATACCGGTCGTTCTCGTGGTCGTCATCGCACCAGATCGTCCTTCAGCCGCTCCTGTTCGGCGGCGGATGCGTCTGTTTCGCGCGAAAGTTCTCGTTCGGCCGGCTGTTCGACTGGATACGCGGCTACGGCATCACCAAGGCGATCGGCATCCCCGCGGTGGTCAACATGCTGCTCGACACCGAGCCGGGCGGCGGGGGCGCAGACCTCTCCAGGCTGGAATTCATGAGCTGCAGCACCGCGCCGCTGATGGAAGAACAGCACCGCCGCTTCGAGGATACCTACGGCATCAAGCTGATCCAGCACTACGGCATGAGCGAAGGCGGCACGGTGGCAGGCAACCACCATCTCGCCCGCCGCATCGGCAGCGTCGGCAAGCCCGGCATCGGCCAGAATCTGCAAATTGTCGACGAGGACGGCAACGAAGTCGCGCCTGGGACCGAGGGTGAGATCGAGATCGGCGGGCCGCAGAACGCCACCGCCTATCTCAACCCGGACGGCAGCATCGAGCCAGTTCGCGGCCAGCGGCTAAAAACGGGCGATCTCGGAATACTCGACGACGAAGGCTACCTCCGGATTACTGGCCGCGCGAAAGAGCTGATTATCCGGGGAGGTATCAATATCTCCCCGCTTGAGATTGACAACGCCGTTATGGGCCACCCAGACGTGCTCGAGGTGTGCACGGTGGGCGTGCCCGACAAAATATACGGCGAGGCCGTCGTCTGCTATGCCGCGCCGCGCAGCGACCGCAGGCTCGACGCGGCCGATCTCGCCCGCCATTGCGCCGCGACGCTGCCCGACTTCAAACGGCCCAAGGCGTTCGAGATCGTGGACGCCGTTGCGCGAAATGCTCGCGGCAAGGTGGACCGAAACGCGATGCGCGACATCTGGCTGGAAACCCGCGGCGACGCGGAAGCGAAGCGCACGTGACGAACCGCATCGTCATCCGCGGCGGCCACGTCATCGACGGATCGGGTTCACCGGGCATCGACGCCGACGTCGCTATCGAGGACGGCCGCATCGCCGAGATCGGCACAGACGTCTCAGCGTCGGGCGCCGAGATCGTCGATGCGTCGAACCGTGTCGTCGCGCCGGGCTTCATCGACATCAAGACCCATTCGGACTGGACCTTGCCGCTGATGCCGCAGGCGGAAAGCAAGATCCGCCAGGGTGTGACGACCGAGGTGATCGGCCATTGCGGCTACTCGTGCGCGCCGGCGCTGCCCGACAAGGTCGACCAGCTTGCCGACTACCTGAGCCCGAGCGCTCCGTGGCTGACATTCCGTGCGACGAACTTCCGAGACTATCTCGACCAATATCCCGCGCTGTCTGTGAACACGGTCCACCTCGTCGGCCACAATACGCTGCGCCTGATGGCGATGGGCATGGAAGACCGGCCGCCGACGCCAGCCGAGCTCGACCGCATGCGCGCGTTGCTAACCGAGGCGCTCGACGCAGGCGCACTCGGTATGTCGTCCGGCCTGTTCACCGCGCCGGGGTCGTACTCGGAAGTCGAGGAAATGGTTGCCATCGGCAGCCATCTCAAGGGTGCGGGTGCACGCTATTTCACCCATCTCCGCGACGAGGGGAACACAGTCTACGATTCCGTGCAGGAGGCGATGGAGTTCGCCGAGCAGGTCGGCGTCCACGTCCAAATCGTCCACATGAAGCTGTCGGGCACCGACAACTGGGGCGGCGCGACGAAGCTTATGGGCCTGCTTGCAGACGCCCGAACGCGCGGCGTACCGATCGACTGCGACATCTACCCCTACACAGCGGCGAGCAACCCGCTGAAGAACCTGTTCCCGCCGTGGCTGCAGGAAGGCGGCGTCGATGCGATGATCGCACGGCTCAAGGACGACGGCGTGCGTGCGCGGCTTCGAGCCGCGGTCGAGGCGGAGGGCCTCAACAATTTCGGCCGTATTCCGGACTGGGACGCGATCCGCGTCTCGATCTCTCCCGATCTGCCGCAGCATGCCGGACGCACAATGGCCGAGCTGTCGGCAGCGGACGCGCTGGGCACAGGCGGTGACGGTATGGACACCGCGTTCGACTATATCGTCGCCGACCGCGGCCAGACCCGCGTATTAGTGGAATCGATTTTCGAAGACGACGTGAAAGATTTCGTGCGCTCTCCTGACGTGATGATCGGCTCCGACGGCAACTCGGTGGCACCGACCGGTACTACAGGCCAGGGAAAGCCGCACCCACGCTTTTACGGCACGTTCGCCCGTGTCCTCGGCCGCTACGCGCGAGACGAAAGCCTGCTGCCGCTCCATTTGGCACTGTGGAAGATGACGGGCGCGTCGGCGCGCGCGCTGGGACTGAAAAACCGCGGCCTTCTGCGCCCCGGTTACGCGGCGGACGTGACGCTGTTCGACCCCATCACCATCGCCGATACCGCCACCTACGAGGACCCTCACAGCTTCGCTGCGGGCATCGACACCGTTCTAGTAAATGGCATCCCGACCTATCGCGACGGCATGCATACGGGCGTTCTGGCGGGCCGCACGCTGCGGCGGGGGGCGGATTTCGCCGCCGCCTGAAGCGCCTGCTGGACGTCACCCCGGAAGCCGTGTCACCATTACACCACGCATCGCCCGGTAACCTAGAACGCGCGACAGGTACCCGATGAGCAACACCACTGCCCCCCCGGCGACAACGCCGACGATCATCACCAAGCCGAAAACCCAGCGGCCACGCATGTACAAGGTGGTTTTGCTGAACGACGACTTCACGCCGCGAGAGTTCGTCGTACAGGTCCTAAAGACGGTCTTCCGCACCACCGAAGAAGAGGCCTACCAAATCATGATGACCGCGCATCAACGTGGCGCCTGTGTGGTCGCCGTCTATACGAAGGAAGTCGCAGAAAGCAAGGCGACGGAGGCCACCGACCTCGGCCAGCAGGCGGGCCACCCGCTGTTCTTCTCGACTGAACCGGAGAAATAGAAGCATGGCACACATAAACGGCCGCCTGGAGAACACGGCGAAAGACGACGGGCCGCAACCCTGTCCGCCCCCGCACCCGAAACCGTCGAAGCCATCCGAGGCGCCGCCGCCGCTGTCCTGCGACACGCACTGCCACGTGTTCGGGCCGCGCGACCGGTTCCCATATTTCGAGGGCCGTCCCTACGATCCGCCGGAGGCGCCCTTTGCCAAGCTGCGCGCGCTGCACGACCATCTGGGGCTCGACCGCGCAGTCGTGGTGCAATCGGCGATCCATGGCGTCGATAACGCAGCGATGCTCGATGCGCTGTCGCAATCGGGCGGGCACTATCGCGGGGTCTGCAATCTGAACGCGTCGTTTTCCGAGAAGGATATAGAGGCGATGCACACGGCGGGCGTGCGCGGCGTGAGGTTCAATTTCGTCCGGTTCCTTGGCGGGCCGCCCGACCTCGACGTGTTCAAGCGCGTCACCGACATGGTCGCCGGCTTCGGTTGGCACGTGACGGTCCACGCTTGGACCGACGATCTGATCGAGCACGCCGACCTGTTTGGCTCGGTCAGGCTGCCGGTGATGCTGGAGCACATGTGCCATGTCGACCCGGAGGCCGGGCTCGACCAGGCGCCGTTCCGGCTGCTGCTCGAAGGCATCCGCGAATACGGCTGGTGGTCAAAGATCGCCAACGGCGACCGTGTCTCGAAAACGGGGCGTCCGTACAACGACGTAGTGCCGTACGTGCACGCGATTATCGAGACGGATCCGGATCGCGTGATCTGGGGCACCGACTGGCCGCACCCGATGTATCGCGGAACGATACCGGACGACGGCGAGCTGGTCGACCTGCTCTATCGATACGTGCCGGACGCGGAAACGCGGCGGAAGATCCTCGTCGACAATCCGGCGCGCCTCTACGACTTCTAGGCGGCTCCGCCGAAATAATCAGCCCAGATGCCGGGGTGCAGTATTAGCACCAGCGGCACAGGCTCCGATGAGACGGGCCGGAAGAAGTGAAGCAGCAGCCGTCCGAGTGCCTGACATAGGCGATGTCGTCGATCGATATTTCCCACAGGTCACCGTCCCTGCACGTTCCTACCCATCGGCGTATTGTGGACGACTCTCGTTCCGCCGGTCGATGGAGACCGGAAATCTCGGCAAGAGCGCCTTTGTGGAATAAGGCCGAATATTTCGGCGGATTTTTCAGGCTTCGGTCGCCATCGAAAGCCGCACCTGCTCCCCGCGGAGGTCGTGCTCGCTGACCTCTCCGTCGCCGAGCGACAGCGTAAACGTGGTCGCAAGCGTCTGCGATGCGATGAGATCTGCGAATTTCTCTGCCGATTCCAGCACCTTGGGCGACGCTTCGATGCCGAGCACGATGCGGTCGGCAACGTGGAAGCCGGCGTCTTTGCGGGCGTTCTGGACGGCGCGAATCAGGTCGCGCGCGGTGCCTTCCTGCTCCTGGTCGGCGTCGACCGACGTGTCGACGACGATCGCACCGGTGCCGCCGAACGGCTCGGCATCGCCGCCATCGTCGCAGATCATCCGCAGTTCGAACTCATTTTCGGCGAGGCCTTCGCCGGCTACGCGCACGCCGCCGTCGTCCAACATCTCGTAGTCGCCGGCCTTCGCCGCCGACATGACGTCCTTCATTTTCTTGCCAAGCCGACGACCGATCTTCGGATCGACGCGGAGTTCGACTGACCCGAACGCCTCGAGGTCGTCGGAGAATTCGATCGTGCGGATGTTGAGCTCGCTCGAGATCATGGCCGCGTGGCATTCGAGTGATGGCGCGGAAGGATGTACGACGACCACCTTTTTGAGCGGCAGGCGCACGCGAAGTCGCTGGCGGTCGCGCACGGCAAGGCCTGCCGAGCACGCGCCTCGCACGAGATCCATCCGGTGCGCGAGATCGGCGTCGCGATCGAAAGCCTCGCCCGCCGGCCAGTCTGTCAGATGCACAGAGCGCTCGCCGGTCAGGTTGCGGTAGAGCTTTTCCGTGACAATCGGCAGCAGCGGCGCGCCGATCTGGCACGCCCGCACCAGCACCGTGTACAGGGTATCGAACGCCGCCCGCTTTGAGGAAGTGTCGTCCTCCTCCCAGAAGCGGTCGCGGCTACGCCGAATGTACCAGTTCGTCAGCACTTCCATGAAGCCGCCCAACCGCCGCGCGGCGCCCGGGATGTCGTATTCCGTCAGTGCCTTGCTCACGCCATCGGAGGCGTCGGCGAGCTTCGTCAGGATGTACCGGTCGAGTTCATGCTCGGCGCCGGTGACGAGCGTCGGTTCGAAATCCTCTAGGTTTGCGTAGAGCGAGAAGAACGCAAACGAGTTCAGCAGCGGCGAGATGGCCTCGCGCTGGACTTGCGCAAGCTCGCGCGCCTCCTTCGGAATGACGAGGTCGCCGCCCGACAGCACTGCCGACGAGACCAAGAACCAGCGCATCGTGTCCGAGCCATAGGCGTCGAAGAACTCGAGCGGATCGGGATAGTTGCGCAGGCGCTTGGAGAGCTTCTGGCGGTTTTCGTCCAACACCACGCCGTGGCACATCGCGTTCAGGAACGGCGGCTGGTCGAACAGCATCGTGCCGAGAACCATTAGCGTATAGAACCAACCGCGCGTTTGGGCGACGTATTCGACAATGAAATCCGCCGGGAAATGAGTTTCGAACCATTCCTTATTCTCGAACGGATAGTGGATCTGGGCAAACGGCATCGCGCCCGATTCGAACCAGCAGTCGAACACCTCCTCGATGCGTCGCATGGAGGATTTGCCGGTCGGATCGTCCGGATTGGGCCGCGTGAGGGCGTCGATATAGGGCCTGTGCAGATTATTGGGGCGCACGCCGAAATCTGCCTCCAGCTCGTCGAGCGAGCCGTATACATCGATGCGCGGATAGGTCGGGTCGTCGCTCACCCACACCGGTAGCGGCGTGCCCCAGAATCGCGTGCGGCTGATGTTCCAGTCGGCAGCGTCTTCTAGCCACTTGCCAAAGAGCCCGTCGCGCACATGTCCCGGGATCCAGTTGATCTGCCTATTATTCTCGGACATCGCACTGCGGAACTTACTGACCTCCAGATACCAGCTGTCGACCGCCTTGTAGATAAGCGGCTGGTCCGTGCGCCAGCAATGCGGATAAGAGTGGTCGATCGTATCTTGGCGGAACATCAGCCCCTCGTCCTTGAGGCGTTGGATGATCGGCGGATTGGCCTCGAAGACCTGCATGCCGACATAGTCCGAAACGGGCTCCATGAAGCGCCCCGCCTCGTCGACAGGCACGACGACCCCAATGCCGTTGGCGCGGCAAACCTTGAGATCGTCCTCGCCGAAGCCGGGCGCCATGTGGACCAGACCGGTACCGTCTTCCTCGCCGACAAAATCGCCCTCGAGGACGCGGAATGCGTTCTCGGTCCCAGCGAAATAAGGGAACGGTGGCGTATAGGTCTTGCCGAGCAATTCGGCTCCCTTGACCATGCGGACAAGTTCCGCGCCTCCGAGCTGCTTTGTGTAACGTTCGCGCGCGCTGTCCGCGAGCACGACGCGTTTGCCGCCGAGATCAATCACCGCGTAGTCAATGCCGACCCCGACCGCAACGGCGAGGTTCGACGGCAGCGTCCACGGCGTCGTCGTCCAGATCAGTAGGCTCACGGGCGTTCCGTCCTCGTCCGCCTCGTTCAGCGGGAACGCGACCGTGACGGCTGGGTCGGTGCGCAGTCGGTAGGAATTATCGAGCCGCGTCTCGAAGTTCGACAGCGGCGATTCCATTGCCCAGCTGTAGGGGACGACCCGGTAATCCTTGTAAACAAGACCGCGGTCGTAAAGCTGCTTGAACGCCCACAGGCAGCTTTCCATGTAGTTTAGGTCGAGCGTTTTATAGGAATTCTCGAAATCAACCCAGCGCGCCTGACGGGTGACGTATTCCTCCCAGTCGGCAGTATAGCGCAGGACCGACTGGCGGCACGCCTCGTTGAACTTATCAACACCGAGCTCAATGATCGCCTTACGCCCGGAAACGCCGATCTCCTCCTCTGCCGACAGTTCGGCCGGCAAGCCGTGCGTATCCCAGCCGAAGCGGCGCTCGACACGCTTTCCGGCCATCGTCTGAAAACGCGGGATGATGTCTTTGACGTAGCCAGTCAGCAGATGGCCGTAATGCGGCAGGCCGTTCGCGAAGGGTGGCCCGTCGTAGAAGACGAATTCGTTGTCCGCCGGCCGCTGCTCGACAGATGCCTCGAACGTCTTGTCTCTGGTCCAAAATTCCGTGATCTCGCGATCTATTTCCGGCAGCAACACCGGAGCCGGCAGGGGCGGAAATTTCATCTCTCGAGATTTTTCGGACATATACGTACCTGACTTTGATCTTTGTCGTGCGACCGGGCGAAGATCTCTGAAAACCTCAAAATTTCATGATAGCCCGCCATCGGAACGACGCCGCAAGCCCTCCGCAACACGAGGGCGTGCTTCTTATCGCACCTTGCATTGGAAATTCAAGCGTACTGGTCGCGATGTAATGTGGCACTTGGGGGCCAACAAACCTGACTGTCAGTCCTTACGGCCGCTGAGGATTGCGAATTCGGTATGAAGGACCGCCCTATTCTGCGGCCGCAGTTCTTTGGTTGGCATAACGGCTCGGCGGAACCCTCAGGCCCAGCAAATCCCGCAGCGTTTTGCCCTCATAGGCCTTGCGGTATATGCCGCGACGCTGAATTTCCGGTATGACCATGTCGACGAAGGCTTCAAATTCGTTTGGAAACATGGGCGGGATCAGGTTGAAGCCGTCGCAGGCGCCGTTCTCGAACCATTCCTGCATCTCGTCGGCAACCGAGGTCGGCGTTCCAACCATAACCATGTGCCCACGTGTCGCTGCGAAATGCTGGTAGAGTTGGCGCAGCGTCCAGTTCTCGCGCCGTGCCATATCGAGCATCTGACCGGAACGGGTGCCGACATCGTCATTTGCACCGAGATCTTCTGGTACCGGCTTGTCGGGGTCCATTCCTGTAACGTCATGGCCCAGACGCCGAGAAAGATAGGCCAACCCATGGTCAGGATGAATCAACGCCTGTAGCTCGTCCGCCTTGGCCTGCGCCTGCTCCCTGGTTTCCGCAACGGTCACCGACAGGCCGGGCATAATCTTGAGGTCGTCGGGCTGACGGCCGTATTTGGCGAGCCTTCCCTTCACGTTTTTATAAAAGTCCTGCGCCATCCCGATGTTCTGGTGAGCAGCAAAGATCACGTCAGCGGATTTAGCGGCAAGCTCGCGCCCTTCCTCAGAGGCACCGGCTTGGACGATCACAGGCTGTCCTTGAGGTGACCTCGGCGCGTTGAGCGGACCCTCGACCTGGAAATATTTTCCCTTGTGATTAAGCACATGCATCTTGTCCCAATCGAAGAAGGTGCTCGTTTCTCGGTCGCGTAGAAAAGCGTCTTCGTCCCAGCTGTCCCACAAGCCCTTGAGAACTTCGACGAACTCTTCAGCAATCCTGTAGCGCTCGGGTTTTGGCTTGTGCGCTTCCTGGCTGTAATTGAGAGCCGCGCGCGGATTCCCTGTGGTAACGATATTCACCCCAGCGCGACCACCGGTGATTACGTCAAGCGTGGCGAAGGCTCGGGCGATTGAATACGGCTCGTCGAAGCTGGTGGTGCGCGTGCAGACGAGGCCGATATGCTTCGTATGAGCAGCAAGCGCCGTTAGCAGCGTGTAAGGCTCGAGCCAGGCGACGTAATGTTGGCGGTTTAGAGCGGATTCGACCGTGGTATACGCCGAATTAGTATCCGCCGAAAATAGCATGTCCAGAAGTCCACGTTCCGCCGTTTTGGCCATATCGACGAACCTGTCAAAGTTCTCGTGGGCGTCATGGTGCGACTCCGGGTGTCGCCAGGACGCGATGTGATGGCCGGTCGGACGGATGAATAGTCCGAGTTTCATTTCTGGCATAGGGCCTATTCCTCAGCATCAACGCCTTAATGTTTCACGATACGTCTCAACTCGGCTCGCAAACAAGGGGCAGAGTGCCGCATCCGGTCGGCTCTGGTGGCGCCCAGTCAAAATTGTTTAGCGATATCCCGTGCGCGGCGACCTTCGCTCCCTACGATCCAATCCCAAATACTGGGATTGAATACGATTATAAAAACGCCGATCTGCGACCTGCTGGGGATCGACTATCCGATCGCATTGGGCGGTCTAGGTGGAGGGCCTCAAACTGATACAGCACCACCCGAAATTCCTGCCTAGTGATTTAGAAATATGAGCGGACCTCTATTGTGTCCCCACTCATAAAAACTCGGTTTATTATTTACAAAAAACGTTGATAGATGTAACTCATTTTTAATAATTAAATTAACGAAATATTATTTTCTATATAATATCTATTTTTTTATTGAAATATAACACAATTATTTGGAATATTACAATTGATGCTCGGCAGTCTGATGCGACTCGGTGGTTGCGCTGCGGGGACACCAAAGGTATTCTGCCCAAAAGGGATATTATCGACAAGGTGAAACTGGGGTGGCTTCAGAGACAGATAGCTTTCAAGCTCTACCAACCTTAGAAATCGCCATTATTTCTCATGGTGATGAACCGGTCGAATGCAATAAAAAAAACCTGTCTCAGGGACAAATCACGATCGGGCGGGGCTCAGATAACGACTGGACCCTTCCAGATCCCGATCGGGTCATGTCGAAGAGTCACTGCATAATAGAGAATAAAGAAAATGTCTTTTACATCATTGATACAAGCTTAAACGGTATCTTTATAAATAATTCGGAAATTCCCCTGGGCAAAAATCAGCGCGCTGAAATTCTTGATGGGGATACATTTTCAATCGGGAACTATAGTTTTTCAGTAAAGATTCATAAAAATCTTCACGAAGTCCAATCACAGGGGATCAATCAGTCAATCAATTCTTATGGCGAAGCTCGGCCGATTAGTGCAGAAACCCCTGAGAAAGTTGATCCCTTTGACATCGGAGCGCCCACGGCAAACAATTCCGTTAATGAAAAAATGGATCCTTTCCGTTTTGAAACAAGCCCTTCCACCTCAGATCAGAACCAATCATTTGAAGATCCGGCCCTGTCAAATAAAGAAGAAATAGAAAAATATTTAAAAAATGATAGCGATCACAAATTAATTCCTGAGGGAACTGATATTTTTGGTCTCGATTCTCATGACAACAATTTTTTTCAAGAGTCCAATGAACCTTTGCTCGATATTCAGAAGGACAACATGCCGCAGTGGAACGACCAATTCAGCGTTCCAGGAGTAGCTCCAGATAAAATTCCCGACAATTGGGCTTTCGATGATCCTATTGAAGTTAATCAGCCATCAGAGCCTGCATTCCCTCTCGAGGATCAGCGGGAACAAGAAGCGGTGGAGTATATGCCGCCCCCCAACACTGACTTGGGAAGCGTCGCCGCGCAAGAACAGCCAGAAGATAGCGCCCAGAGTTCTGCCGCCTC
The DNA here is from genome assembly GCA_038131485.1 of Alphaproteobacteria bacterium. Lineage (GTDB taxonomy): Bacteria > Pseudomonadota > Alphaproteobacteria > MPNO01 > UBA830 > JAYQUR01. Next base: position 690,363 of record JAYPPO010000002.1, on the reverse strand, counting down.
AGCTTTACTAAACGCCGCTGGTTTAGCTGATATGGAACATCTTATTGACGATGAAACGCTGTTTATGGAGCGAGTGGGAAGGGTGATTCGCTCGATGACCGCGGGTTTGCGAGAGGCATTAGCGGCGCGGGCAGCAATAAAAAATGAGTTCCGGGTTGAGAGGACCATTATTCAGGCCGCGCGTAATAATCCGCTGAAATTCTCTGCCTCTGAAACCGACACTCTTAAGGCGCTCATTCAACCTCCTCAATCGGGCTACCTCTCTGCGGAAGAGTCAGTTGAACAGGGGTTCAATGACCTCAAAGCCCACGAAATTGCTCTTATGGCGGCAATGCAGGCGACCCTCTCGAGTATTATCGAACAGTTCAACCCTGAGAACTTGAAAAAGAGGCTTGAAGAGAAGAGCTCTTTTTCAAGTATCCTTCCAGGCGCTAAGAGCAAAAAATATTGGGAAAGCTATGAGCAGTTATTCAAGGAGATAGCACAGGATGTTGAGGGAAATGTCGGAAGTAACTTCAAGAATGAGTTTGCTCAATCCTACGAGGCGCAAATTAGGAAGTTGTGAGTTTTCTGATAATTTTTACAGAAAACATGCACGCAACTTATTACTTATCTTCCTATTACCACTTTTCGCGCTAGCAGGGTGTGTAGGGGGACCGTCCCCAACGAGAGTAGAGTTATCTATTAAAGCTGAAAATACAGTCAACCCCGACCCAACTGGTCGCCCCTCGCCCATTCAGTTATTTATCTTTCAGTTGACCTCCGTTTCTAGTTTTCAAGATGCCGATTTTTTTCAGCTTTCTGAAAAGGCCCAAAGTAGTCTTGGGTCTTCCTTGGTTGGTAAGGATGAACTAATTGTTTCACCTGGCGCATCGAGACAATGGAATGTGAATATTTCTAGTGAGGCAAAATATTTAGGCGTTATTGCTGCATATCGTGACCTAGATAATGCTGTCTGGCGAGCGACAGTTTCCGTTATACCCCGCGAAACGACGCGGATTGAGGGCTTTCTCGGGGCGAAAGTACTGAGCCTCAAAACCGTCAAATCAAAGCGGCTCTTTTTTTAGAGAAATTTCTCAAAGGGTATCCAATTGAGCAGATATAATCGATAGTTCAGGAAACTTTCGAGGGCGCGCCAAATCGGCGAATAACGAAGCGATAGGGCTTTATGTATGGTTTGGGATAATAAAGTTGTCTGGTCTGAGGGAATGTTTCTCCAGCCACAACATTTTCAGCAGCAAGATCGGTATTTTGAGCGCCTTTTAAGAGAGCGTCTTCAAGGTCAGGTTCCGCACTCATGGGGAATCACTGACATTAAGATAGATCATGACTTACTTTCGATTGGAAAATTCGCGATCTCTAATTGTGAGGGGGTTTTTGATGACGGCACCCCGTTCCGTATCCCTGAAGGAGCTGATCAACCAGATCCGATAGATATTCCTGAAGGTGCCAGAGACAAGATTGTGTTTCTTACGCTTCCGCTTCGGCGAAGCGGCGGCACGGAAATCGCTTTTGATAAAGAGGCAGAAACGACTGCACGTTATCGAACAAAAGAATTTGAAGTTACAGATACGGTTGAAGGAAATTCTTCAAGTTCAGTTTTACAGGTCGGTAGACTAAATACTAAGTTTATGCTTGAGACGGATGCGATGGAGGGATTTTCTGGCATCGCACTGGCTCGAATTATTGAAAAGCGTGCCGACAATCAAGTCATTCTCGATGAGAAATTCATTCCTACATGCCTCTCATGCAATGGATCGAATATATTAAAAAACTTTTTTTCGGAGCTTCAAGGCCTGCTGCATCATCGTGGGCAAGCATTAGCTGGCCGGGTTTCCCAAGGTGGCTCCCGTGGGTCAGCTGAAATAGCAGACTTTTTGATGCTCCAGCTCGTAAACCGATACGAGCCGCTTCTAGCCCATCTCGGTTCTGTCGAACATATTCATCCGGAGCGTTTTTTTGCCACTGTAGTGCAAATAGCTGGCGAACTCTCTACTTTTACGACGCCTGGAAAGCGCCCAATAGCATATCCAGCGTACAATCACACTGATCTAGAGCACAGCTTTAGAACAGTGATTACTGACTTGCGGCAATCACTTAGTGCTGTTTTAGAGCAAACGGCACTATCAATAGACCTACAAGAGCATAAATTCGGAATACGGGTAGCGACGATCAATGACCCAAGCTTGTATGGCAGCGCCTCCTTCGTGCTTGCTGTTAAAGCGGACGTGCCCTCCGAATCTCTGAGGCGGAATTTTCCGAATCAAATCAAGGTAGGCCCAGTTGAGCAAATACGCGAGTTAGTTAATTCGGCTCTACCCGGAATCAAGCTAAATGCGCTGCCAGTCGCTCCGCGCCAAATTCCCTATCATGACGGTGTGGCCTATTTTGAATTAGATCGCAGCGGCGAAATGTGGAAGACACTCCAGAAGTCTTCTGGGATAGCAATGCATTTAGCCGGCGACTATCCAGGCCTAGAACTGGAATTCTGGGCCATTCGGCGAGTATAGACATGTCAGATGACAACCCTTTTGATTTAGATAAGACCGTCATCAGGCCAAACCCCGGCGGCCGACGACCAAACGTCGCACCCACACCAAGAGTATCCGTCGAAATACCGGAGCCGGCGGGAGCTCAATTGCAGCTTGAGATACCAAAAATCGGTGGAAACCCGATGATTGCCGCAGCGACACCGCTTCTTTCTCTGTCAGCGGAGATTAGCAAAACACCTAACCAAGGTGATATCGCCCAACTTCGAACTCAAATTATCAATGAATTAAGTGAATTTGAGGCCAAACTTGTTCAGTCGTACGACGATCCAAACATGCGCCGTCTGGCACACTATTGTATTTGTGCCTTGGTTGATGACGTAGTCCTTAATACACCCTGGGGACAGAATAGTAATTGGCCGATTGAAACTCTAATCTTGCGTTTTTACAACGAAACATATGGCGGAAAGAGATTCTTCGAAATTCTAAGTCAAGCAGAACGCGATGCGTCGCGTCATGTTGATCTCCTGGAGCTTATTTATTTATCTCTATCATTGGGTTTTGAGGGGGAACTTCGCATATCCCCCAGGGGCGCATCAGAGCATGCCCGAATTAGAGAGAGCCTTTACCGCACTATCAAGAACAATCGTCCTGAAGTAGAACGGGAATTATCACCTAATTGGAAAGGAATTGGTGGAGGGCACGTTCCTCTGGTTTCGCATATTCCGATTTGGGTTATTGCCGTTTTTTCGTGCGCCCTCGCCGCAACTATCTATGTCGGTTTTAGAATTACACTGGGCATCACAGCTAACGACACGTTCCAACAGTTCTCTACATTGCCGCCGAAAGAGTCAAAATCTTTTGGGCGGCCAGCTACGGCTATCCCCCCCGCGACGATGATTAATCGAAGTGATATTTGGGTTCAACTTTCAACCGAAATAGAACAAAAGAAAATTTCTATCTTCGAAGACAACCGTTTATTGAGAGTAAGATTAAAAGGAGAAGAACTTTTCGAGTCTGGAAGTGACTCCATCAATCCACAGCATATAGCGTTGTTGGAGAAAATAGGCAGAGCCCTCAAATCAGTTCCAGGCCGGATCATAGTTGAAGGCCATACGGATAATATCCCAATCAACTCGATACGATTTCCTTCAAATTGGACTCTTTCTCTTGCTAGAGCAAAAGCCGTCCAGCGCATCCTATTGAGAATTGTTGAGGAACAATCTCGTGTTTCTGCGGAAGGCAGAGGCGACGCGCAGCCCGTTCAGTCAAACGACAGTGCGGCAGGACGAGCTGCAAATCGGAGAATAGAGATTTCTCTGATTAAGCAATGATGACACGCAAATAATCTATGAAGGTAATGCAGTTTTGCTTCCCAAATATCCCGTGATTAAAAGATAGAAATGATGAAAAAAATCATAACGGCTCTTAAAGCCCGCTGGTTTATTACGCTTATTGGGGCGATTCTTTTATCTCTTTTTATATTCTTCATTGGTCCGTTATTAGGGTTTGGTGATACAAGACCCTTCGCAACTCTGATTGTACGTATAATTTTTATCGGCGTGATCTTCTGCATATGGTCGGGTCTTTTAGTTTTTTATTTTTATCGCGCCAAAAAATCTAATCGGCAATTTATAGACGACATAGCGAATGATTCAAATTTGGATGATTCATCAGAGTCCAACGAAGAAATCGCGATACTAAATCGCAGCCTTCAGGAAGCCCTTTCGACCCTGAAAAAAACAAAGGTTGGCGGCAAAGGTAGAGGGCAGCACCTTTATGAATTGCCTTGGTATATCCTGATTGGGCCACCGGGATCGGGAAAGACCACTGCGTTGATCAATTCAGGGCTCAACTTTCCCCTGGTTGATGTAAATGGTAGAGAACCTCTCCGAGGAGTTGGCGGCACGAGAAATTGTGATTGGTGGTTTACAAATGAAGCGGTCCTGCTCGACACCGCGGGCCGCTTTACCACACAAGATAGCCAACAGTCTCGGGATCGAGGTGCATGGCTGGGCTTTCTAAGCCTGCTAAAGAAGCACCGACCGCGACAGCCGATAAACGGCGCTCTGGTGGCGATAAGCGTCACAGAATTAATGAGGCCCGATGCTGAACGCAAGTCTCTTGCTCGGACAATCAGGCAGCGTATCGGTGAGCTTCACGAGGAACTGGGGGTTCGTTTTCCCATTTATGTTCTCGTAACAAAACTCGACCTGATATCAGGATTTTTAGAATACTTTGATGATCTAGGTCAGAGTGACCGCGAACAAGTATGGGGAGTAACGTTTCCAATAGATGACGACCCATCAAGTGATATCTTGAAGGCGTTACATGGCGAGTTTGACCGCCTTATTAGTCGTCTTACAGATCGCGGGATCGAGCGGGTTCATCAGGAACCAGACCCGGCGCGGAGAGCGGCGATCTTCTCTTTCCCGGCGCAGATAGCCTCCCTGAGAACTGCTACTAACGACTTTATAGAAGAAATATTCAGGTCGAGCCGATACGATGAAAAACCGCTTCTCAGGGGGGTCTATCTCACGAGTGGAACTCAAGAGGGCACGCCCGTTGACCGCGTTATGTCAGCCCTTGCAGCGCAATTCAGGGTCGAACGCCGTCAATTGGCAGCTCATCATGGGCGGGGCAGAAGTTATTTTCTTACATCTCTTCTCAGAAATGTAATTTTTCCAGAAGCAAGTCTTGTAAGCGCAAATCGCAGGCTAGAACGTCGTAAATCGCTCTGTAAAAGATTATCTATTTCTGTAGCGAGTGCAGCAGTCGTTTTATTGTCGGTTTTATGGTTTCTGAGTTATCAGGGAAACATTGGGTTAATCGAGCGCGTTGACCAGTCATTAGTAAAATATCGTGGTGAGGTGCGTGAACTTGCCATTGACAACATCGTTGGCCCCGAATTATCGAGGGCTTTGCAGCCTCTCGAAACATTGAGAAATGTTCCTGCAGGCTACGCGGACAAGGATAAACCCGTTCCATTTCTTCTCACAGCTGGCTTGTACCAGGGAGACGAAATTGGCTCGGCGGCCTCTGCGGCATACTCTACCGCTCTTAATCGGATCATGCTTCCGCGTCTTCTTCTTCGATTAGAGGAACAACTTTCGCAGAATATAAGGAAGCCCCAATACCTGTATGAGGGCCTCAAAGTTTACTTGATGCTGGGCGGTCAAGGTCCCTTGGACGCAAGCCTGGTCCGGGAATGGTTCAGAATTGATTGGCAAACCGTATATCCTGGCCAAGATAATGCTCAAGGACGCGCAGCGCTATTAGCGCATTTGGATGCTCTCGTTGAGAAGCCTGTTCTCCCGATCCCCTTAAATGGAGCTCTTGTGGAGAACGTCCGAAGGGTTGTTGGCACAATGTCGCTCGCGGATCGGGTATACTCACGAATAAAATTATCAGCGGCGGCGCGACAAGCTGTTCCGTGGAGAATATTGGATCATGCTGGATCAGACGCCAATCGGGTCTTTATCCGCCGATCAAATAGGTCTCTTTACGATGGCATTCCGGGTCTATTTACCCGAGAGGGCTTTCATAAAGTTTTTTCAGAGGCTCTAGACCAGTCAGCACGTGAGCTGGGAGCCGAAACCTGGGTCATGGGTCAGAAGAATGATAAAAAAAATCTGTCCGCTAAGGAGCTTCGAGCTTTAAAAAGAAAAGTTTCTATAATTTACGAGAATGATTACGCCGCGCATTGGGATACGTACCTATCGGATATAACCATAACGCAGTTTAAGAATATTAATGATGCGGCAGATATTCTTAATATATTATCAGGCCCGAATTCACCTATCCGTTCAACTTTGTTGGCGATTGCGAGCGAGACTGACCTTGAAAAATCGATTTCTGAAAAGGGGCGAACAAAGGCGGTGAGTGCTGCGAAAGGCGCCGCTCAAGGAGAACCTCAACGATCAGCCCTTTCAAATCGTCTTAATAATGTAATCGGGAGCTCAGCCCTCACCAATTTGGAGAGTTACCGCCCAGGGAAAATTGTCTCTGATAAATTTAGACCGCTCCATGATTTCGTGCGCGGAAGAGAAGGGGCAGCACCTCCGATAGAAGGGCTAATACGGCGGCTAAATGATTTGTACTCAGACATTAGCAGGGCCACTTCTTCTCTATCTCAAGATGAAATGGTCCGAGAGTTTTCTCAAGGAAAAGCCGGCCGAGAAGCTATTCGCCAACTGTCGATTGCGGCAAGTCGGGTCCCTGCTCCCATTAATGGCTGGCTGTCTTCGACGACGATTACCAGTTCTCGCGTTTTAGTCGAGAGCGCGCGCTCCAAGCTAAATTCAATTTGGTCTGCCAATGTTGGACCATTCTGTCGCCGGGCTTTGGACAACCGTTTTCCATTCGATAAAAATTCAAAAGCCGACGTAGCCTTGGACGATTTCAAAAAAATGTTCGCGCCCAGTGGTCTGTTGGACGAATTTTTTAATGCTCATCTCAAACCGTTTGTAAACAGATCGTCTCGGCCATGGCGTTGGCAAAAAGTTGATAATGCAAACCTAGGAGTACCTGAGTCGGTTCTTACGCAATTCGAGATAGCTGCCGACATTCGTGCTGCATTTTTCGGGAATGGTCAGACACCTCTAATTCAGTTTGAGGTCACCCCAACCGAACTATCCGCGGAAGCGACGCGCGTTATTTTGGAGGTAGAAGGACAGACCCTCTCGTATGGTCACGGGCCTCAGAGACCAGTCCGCATGAAGTGGCCTGGCCCAAAGCCGGGGATCACGCGAATTGCTCTCTCTCCCATAACACCCGGCAGACAATCTGCTCTAACAAATCGCGGGCCCTGGTCTTGGTTCCACTCGCTGTCAAGAGCGACGGTCACAGGCACAAGAATGCAAGACCAAATTCAAGTTAAGTTTAACGTTGGTGCTCGTGCCGCTCAGTTCCAAATCCGATCAGAGAGTGTTGTAAATCCCTTTGATCTTCCGGCACTCGGGAGGTTCAAGTGTCCGAGAGCGCTGTAGACGAAAATCCAAAGGAAAATGCTCCCGGGATCTTTGGAAAGATGCCGGCAATCGGTGATTTTTTTTCGCGACGGTTGTCTGGTGCAGTAATAGAGAAGTGGGACTCTTGGCTTCAAGAACTGGTGGCCTCTAGTAAAGATCAGTTAGGGCCTAATTGGCTCGATTTTTATCTCACCGCTCCAATATGGCGATGCGGAATCAGCGCAGGTTTAATAGGAGAGCGACCATTCGCAGGCGTGATGATGCCCAGTGTCGATCGGGTCGGCCGTTACTTTCCGCTAACGATATTATCGCCCCTCGCCGAAGCATCAATCCCCGCCGCCTTACCGTTAGAGGCTGAGAGTTGGTTCAATGGGGCTGAAGAAATACTGCTCTCCTCATTGGAGGATGAAGCTCAGCTAGACGATTTTGATATTGCTGTTGCTAAACTTGGAGGGCCAGCTCACGATTTGACTAGTCCCGGGGATATGTTGCGTGAATATTATGCTTCTGCAGTCGATTATAGTTTGCGATCTCAATCTAAAACCTACAGCATTTGGTGGACAAAAGGCTCACAACAAATTGAGCCTTGTATATTTTCAACCCCAGGCCTTCCAAAGGCAGCTTATCTGGTCGCATTTCTCGATGGGGATGTGAAACGTTGGTGTCAGGGTGTGGCTTAGCGCGCCAATTCACCATTGTGAAAGCTTGATATTTATAGAAACCAATTGGTGAGACGGATCCGATGCAACCAGCTGCAAAACTCCGTTATCTATCATCCGCAATGACGGATAAAGGGTGCGTCCGCAGCGTAAATGAGGACGCTTTTCTCAATCGCCCCGATCTCGGACTTTGGGTTGTCGCCGATGGCATGGGGGGACACCAAAATGGGGCGTTAGCAAGTAAAAAAATTGTAGAAAGTCTCAATAGAATTGATGGCTCAGGAACTCCACGTGACGTTTTGAACGACGTACAGCAACGTCTTCAGGACACAAACACGGAGCTATTAAGTATAGCGCGCAGTCAGGGTGCTGACGTCATAACTGCGAGCACCGTCGTCGCCCTACTAGTCCACAATAACCATTATGTTTGTTTATGGGCGGGTGATAGCAGAGCGTACCTCTTACAGAGCAGAAATTTTACACAAATTTCCCGCGATCATAGCGTCGTTCAAGAACTCGTCGACAATGGCCATATCTCGCTTGAGCAAGCGTCAAAGCATCCGGAAGCGAACGTGGTCACTCGCGCCGTCGGAGCGGCAGAGACGCTCGAAACAGATATGACGGGCTCTGAGGTGACCCCCGGAGATTATTTTTTATTATGCAGTGACGGACTGACAAAAGTTCTTAGTGACACAGAAATACAAAATATAATTTTCCGCTCACATTCGATAGAAAATGCGACAAATGAGTTAATGAGGGTCGCCCTAGATCGGGGTGCACCAGACAACACGACTATTGTAATAGTGCACGCCATCCTCAATGAAGAACATATTCATTCGGAGGATACGCAAATATTATCAAATGACACGACCATCATCGTTGATCGCTTTAAAAAAACTGAATGATATATTATACTGACTTAAGGCTACATTTTCATTTTATAAAGATAAAAATATTATAAATTATTACCCTCCTATATTTGCGATGGTAACACGTCTATTGATCGCCGCTTTGGGATTCGCCTTGTCTAACAGAGACTCTTTACCCTTACCGATAGCGTTAAACATGTTTCCATCGATGCCCGACTTGCTAATCAAGTAATTTCGAACCGCCTCAGCCCGACGTTGCGATAATTTGAGGTTATAACCTCGAGAACCCACTCCATCCGTGTGGCCTTCTAAGCGAAACTTATTACCCCAAAGTTCCGGGGTTCTGAGCGCAAGAGCCAAGTTGTCGAGGAGAAGCTTTGCTTCGGCCGTCAATTCAGCCGAATTAAACTTAAAAGTTATCAGTGCATTTGCTTCCGGGCTCGGCGCCTCTTCTTTCTGTCCTGCAGGCTTACTGTCAACCCGAAGGCCACGAGTTACGGCATCTTGTTTTTCACGCTTCAAAGCGTCTACCCAGTCGGTAACCGTCGAGTCGTTTTTCATAAAAACACTCTTAGGTTGAGCAATTGCAGATGAAAATCCGCCATTGCAAACCGCCCAGAAGATAATGGCAAGGGTACTTGTCGTTTTAACTCGTCGGAAATTCATCATTATCTCCCGGGATATTATTCGAGCCGATCTTACATCCGTTTCAACTCGCGTCAAAATGCAAATTTTTATTCGCAACCCAACTTACCGCCCAAGGAGGAAGGCCGCCGCGGTTAGCAACCTTTCCGTTCATCGGCTCGTCAGAGTGTTGGAAAAATGCATTTTGGCGTGTAACTTGCTCCATGCTACGTAATACCGTGATTAGGGTCGTTTTTCTTAGTTCGTCGGTTGTCGTGTAGCTGGTGAACGATTGATTTTTTTCTGGAACCATTTCAGATGATCAGGAATCTATCTAATTCCATCGTTTCTTCAGTCGCAATATCATTTGCGCTGTTCTCTCTCTTCGCCATCGGTCCCGCCCCAGCGCACGCCAGCTCACCTTTATCGGATCAAGGCTTCAACCAGGCCGCTAATCGAGGCGACGTTCAGATCGCTGAGACAACTGCTGATGATTTTAAGGTCGTGGACTGCCTATTGCCTGGCCAAATTCGTCGCCTGGGCTCGATGACTTACGTGAGCCGCAGGAGAGGTATTAAGACGACCCCGAGCGATTGCGGCATCCGCGGTGGCGAGTTCACCTCTTATGACCGCGCAAATTATCAAACCGCTCTTAAGGTTTGGCTCCCCATGGCAGAGGCGGGGGATGCGAAAGCTCAAGCATACGTGGGCGAAATCTATGAGAAGGGCCTCGGCATTGCCCCCGACTACCAGCAGGCAGCGGGGTGGTACCAGAAAGCTGCTAATCAAGACTATAAACCCGCCCAACAGAACTTAGGGCATCTATATGAGAAAGGGCTGGGCGTCCCTCGCGATCCGGTTCGGGCGGTGCAGTGGTATCGCAGAGCGGCTGGACTGCCGGAGAACAGCTCAATTCTTCAGCTCCCGAAGAATGATCAGACCTCAGAGCTTCGGTCTATGCGGGAGACGCTACAGAGGCGAAATCGCGAGCTTGACGAGATGCAAGAGCGACTCAAGCGATTGCAGGGAAGTCTCGCAAAGGAACGGAAAAAACAGAAAGAGATTGAAGTTACTCAGAAATCTCTGCAGCAACAAAAAAATCAAAATCTAAAACAGCTCGGCGTTGTAAACCGGGAGCTACTTAAGGCCGGCGGCAAAAATCTTGAAATTGAGCTGCTCAGCCCAGTGATACGGACAACAAGGGGAGACCCTATTGTCAAACTGCGGAAAGGGATCGAGCGTCAGCCAGTAATCGGGCGGGTCCGCTTTGCGTCGATGGTCCCTGATGTTTACGTCAACGGGCAGAAACAGAAGATCACGCGAAAGGGGGTCTTTCGGGCCGAGGTAGAAATTCCGACAGCAAACACACCCGTAGCAATTTCAGCGGTTGGTATTAACAAGGACAAAGCAGAATTAAGATTTAGCTTTGAGGCGACAAATGATCCCTCATCAGGTCGCATCATTACTCGTGAACTAGAAAAAGATAGAGATGGCAAATATTATGCGCTTGTAATAGGAAATAACAATAATCGCTACATGCCTCTTTTAGAGACAGCCATCACCGATGCCAAAGAAATTACCAATGTATTAGCAAAAAAATATGGGTTCAACGTTTCAACACTAATCGATGCGACGCGCAATGAGATCCTGGAAGCAATTTCAAATCTAAGAAAGAAATTAAAGCCTTCGGATAGCCTTCTTATATATTACGCGGGACATGGAGAACTTGATAAGATAAACGACCGTGGTCATTGGTTGCCAGTAGATGCGCAGAAAGACAATCGGTCGAGCTGGATTTCGAATGTTGATATTTCTGACCACCTTAATCTCTTCCAAGCTAAACACATATTGATAGTTGCAGACTCCTGTTACTCAGGCGCGCTTACGATTTCTAGTATTCCGAATACCCGCGATGCTCTGTCTGTAGCGGATCGAGTGAATTTTATTAAGTCCGTATCAGACAAGAGGTCCCGAACCGCCTTAACCTCAGGCGGCCTTACACCCGTTCTTGACTCTGTCGGCGGCAAGCATTCAATTTTTGCAACAGCGATGCTTGATGTTTTGGAAAAGAACAATGCCCCCCTTCAGGCCCTACAATTATTCCAGAACATCTTCGCCAATGTAGCCTTCACTGCCAGTCGCTTTGGCTACGAACAAGAGCCTTCATATGCTCCGATTCGTTATGCGGGCCACAGCGGCGGCGATTTTCTTTTTCTTCCAAAGACGGAATAAATATTGAATATAAAATTCATTATTAGATTTGGCAAAAAACCGTGTAAATAATTATAATTAAATTTTTTGTATTCTTATGTTTAATTGAAGTAATTCAATACACGGCACCCCCCCCCTTTTTTGCAAATAAAAATCGGCTAATATCGAAATTTATATTTTCCAAAATATGTTGACAGCGCAAGTCAAAAAGCCCTAGAAGTGTTGGGAGTTTTTTCTACCAACAATGCATCAATTTCAGAGGCTTAGGCGATGTTGAGAAGATTTGTTTTTTCGAAAAAAGATGCTTCTAATTCGTCACCTGGCGGTCAGTCTAAGTTGGCCACGACGATATTAGGTGCGCCGGTCGCAGTTGCTGTTGCGATTCTCGTCCTTTCCGCACCTTCTCAAATCGCGTGGGCGTGGAATACTAAAACCGTTACTTCTGCTCTGGACAGCGTTTTTGCAAATAACTGTGAAGCTCTCCAAGGCCGCTCGGATCGTATTGAATATGGTGGCGCAGGATACGGTACGAATTTATATGCCTTCTGCAATAGTCCTGGCTTCACAACGGGCAGTTCAAGTACTGGTGGCTCTACGTCCTCCGCGTCATCAAGCGAAATGCTTAAAAAGCAGAAAGAGGGCGAGAAAAGCACGGTCAAGATTACGCAAGATCTAAACCTGTTTATGTCGGGTGGCTTTCAAAAAAAGGATAAGTCTGCATCGCCATTCGAAGCAGCTTTTGACTCAGAACAATTCGGTCTAACTTTTGGAGTTGATCGCGAAATAAATAAAAAACTCTCGATAAGCTTTGGCATCGCCTATGATCGTCAGGATGCGACCTTTGCCTCTGACCAAGGCGGTTTCGACACCGATAGCTATAGGGCTTTCGTTGTTGCCTCTTTTCTTCCGTCAGAAAACACGTTTCTAGATATTCTCGGCTCCTATGGCTTAAAGGACCAGTTTACCAAGCGTTACTCCACCGCCACGAACAATCGAGCGACACCGACAACAATCGGTGGATATCAGAAATCAGATCTCGACATCAAAGAAACTGGCCTCGCTGTTCAAGGTGGATACGATTTTTCTGAAGGTAACATTACCTTCGGACCCCGGCTCGGATTCAGCTACCTCGTATCTGAAATCGATCCCTACAAAGAGTACGGCGGAACCGGGCTTGAGCTCTCCTACAGCAAGCAACGTGAGCAGTCGCTTCAGGGGAAAATTGGCTTCCAGGCTACCACAGCGATAAACACAAGCTTCGGCGTCGTGGCACCTGAAGCTTCGATCGATTTCATTCACGAATTTAAAAGAGACCAAAGATCTATTGAAGTCACGCTTGTTGAAGACAAATCAAATTCGAAATTCTACTTCAACAATGATGAGCCCGATCGTCATTATGTGGAGGCAGGCGTTGGTGCCGTGTTGGTACTCCCAAACGGCATCCAAGCATTCGGACGTGTGTCGTCAGTCCAAGGGCAGAGTTACATTGACAATTATGGCATCAATTTAGGCGTTAAATTCTCTCTGTGAGATAAATAGAACCAAGTGTTGAACAAGTCTCGAAAATTTGTGAGCCTATACTGAGCATTCTTTAGGAAGCTTGCCCTAAAACTTTTTCGAAAATTCTTTTCTCTCAATCTCCGACTAAAAACATTTGGCTACGCTTTTTCTTTAGTGCCTTAAATCGCGATTACCAAGCGCTTGCTCAATCACACCATCTTTATTGGTTCGGACGGTAAACGTATCTTTGGCTGTCCATAACGCAGGTATACCCCAGACTTCTGGTCTCAGTCTCAGCGTTTGATTACTCCATTTTTGCTCTTTCGACTTAACTTGCAAAAAACTTACCGCCACCCGGCCTGCTGGGATCAGATTATTCAAATTGAGGCCTGGATAAGATGTTCTACTTCCTTCCTCAAACAGCATGCCGTCAAAAACGACGGCATTGACGACCATCGCCCTACCTAATTGCACGTCACCACCATACCAACTGCCATTTTTATTTTTCCATCTAATGGTATCGCCGGTGTTTGCGTCCCTAAATACAAGCTTAATGAGTTCGCCGTTCTCCATGGGAACATCATACATTTGGAAAAGGACTCCGGTGCCTTGAAAAGCGATTCCTTTGCCACTGTTCTCGACCGCCCACGCTGGCGGAAAATTTTTAAACAGAAATTTGTCATCCGCCACATACAGAGTTTGATATTCGTACCATCCACCCATGCCTACCTCGAGAGCAAGGGGCCATGGAATAAGGTAGAACTGCCGTCCAGGCGCTTGAAGTATACCTAAATCATTCATACACCAACGAACTAGAGCTTTCGTCGCTTGATCTGCAGCCCAAAAGCCGCCTTCTTTCCCAGCCGCCTTAGCCAAATCTACGACTTTACCTAAAATTCCTGCGCCTATTTTTAACGCAGACTTTCCACTCGCTCCCAAAGACAAAGCCCAGTCTACGCCGGAGGACTTAAGCCGATCCATATCCGCTTTAGTGCTGCAGCCGGTTACAATTAGCGCTCCCAACGCCGCGCCTGCATAGCCCATCACACCTAATTGCATTCCCCGCACTTCAACTCTGACATGGCGGCGCGGATCAGCCATATTATAAAGATGAACTGCCCAACTACTGCCGCCGATAATAAGGCCGCCACCAAAACCCTTTCCTAGCAAACCTATCCACGTGGTAGTCGGATCAAAACGAGACATGTCACCTTCTCCTCGGCGTCATTTTATTGAAAAAAACCGCTTTCAAGGAAGCAGCATTATCTTTCGTTTAGCATCAAGTAATAATAGTATATTCAAAATGAAAACAATTTATAGGAATCTTAGTCAAAGTGAATTACAAAATTTCGATCGGAGATTAGAAATATGAAAAAAACAGGATTAATATTTTTAATCGCGATATTTTTTATTTCCATCGCTACATTTTCAATCTTTTTTCTTATACAAAAAAGATCTTTTTTACCTCAATCTGAATACCCCCAAACGAGCACATTTATTGATAATTTAGAGAAACCTACTACTGACCGCAACATCATTTCGCGGCCCGCCAAACCAGATATAATAGAAAAGGTGCCATTCAACGTCGCATCATACAAAGAAATATTTTTTAGAAAAACAAGTGATACCTCGATAAATATCCTCAGTGAGAACTCGAGTGTTTTAATTGTCGACTTTCCTTCATTAAACCGACAGGGCCTTGCTTTAAATAGAGTGGCAGCCTTAATTGAAAAAAAAGAAGCGCCTCGAGACAGAATTCTCACCTCAGAAGAATTAATTTCATTTATCGAAATTCAGGGCGACAAATTCGAAACGTTTTATTTGGGCCATAATTATAGTGGTCGAAAATTAGCGAAATTCTTTAATCTTGCAGACCGTCAGAACATTAATCTGTCTCACCAAGAGCTATTTGTAAGGGACGTGGCGACGAAGGGCAGGCTCATAAATAAATTGAATGGCTTGTGGAAAGCTCAAGAGCCAGAAAAAATATTAATTTCAAGCGTTCAGGCGGCGTCAAATGATCCCAACAGCCGTGGGATAATCGATATGAAAATGCGAGATACAATACTTAGACACGAAATCAGTCATGGGGATTTTGTTACTCGCCCAAAGTATAGGAATTATTGTATCGATTTTTGGAATCAAAAAATGACCGGTAAGGAACGTGAGGTCTTTAGGCAGTTTATATCCAATCGTGGTTATGACGTACGGGATACAAACATCCTAATCGATGAGTTTCAGGCCTTTCTCGTCCACACCCCGGATGGTCGGGCGTTTAGCGCAAAACTAGTCGGAATAGCAGAGAAAAAACTGAAGCACTTGCGCGCGATATTTGTGCAGGGTCTATCTGCAGATTCTATTCAATTATCGGTTCCTTTTTAGGCTCGTTCGACTTGCCAATCACAGTTTGAAACTTAGACGGTGGTGTCTGGTAGGACAGGTTCTATGAATAGGCATAATGAAAGTTGCCATCCTGGGTGCTTACTTGCACAGCACTGATTTGGCGGCCGTCGATCATGCTATTTAGAAATTCACGGCTGATTTCGGGGAGAACTGTATTGGTCAGTATTGCATCAATCATTCTACCGCCGCTATCCAGATCATTGCAGCGACTTGCAATCAAAGACACAACTTCATCGTCATATGTGAGGCGTGCGTTATGATTTTCCATAATGCGGTTCACGATTCGACCTAGTTGGAGCCTGATGATACTAGAGAGCATTTCTTCATTAAGTGGATAGTATGGAATTACTACAAGACGCCCCAATAAGGCAGCCGGGAATACATCCAAGAGAGGTTGACGCAATGCCTTTACGATTCCGTCTGGCTCCGGAATTAACTCAGGGTCTTTACACATATTCATGATTAAGTCAGTGCCGACGTTCGAAGTCAGCAGAATCAATGTGTTCTTGAAGTCTATCAGCCGCCCCTCGCCATCTTCCATAATTCCCTTATCGAACACCTGAAAGAAAATTTCGTGAACGTCAGGGTGCGCCTTTTCTACCTCGTCAAGTAACACAACACTGTATGGCTTCCGTCGAACCGCCTCAGTCAGGATCCCTCCTTCACCGTAGCCGACATATCCCGGGGGTGCGCCTTTCAGGGTAGAGACGGTGTGTGCCTCCTGAAATTCACTCATATTGATTGTTACAATATTGTGCTCTCCACCGTACAGCCGCTCCGCCAAAGCAAGCGCGGTTTCTGTTTTACCGACACCGCTCGAGCCACAAAGCATAAAAACACCGATTGGCTTGTCAGGATTATCGAGCTTCGCTCTTGTCGTTTGAATCCGGCGCGAGATCATTTCAAGAGCATGGTTTTGTCCTATGATACGCTGACCCATCGTCTCTGCGAGGTTGAGTACAGCCTCAACCTCATTTTTGACCATTCGACCAACGGGTATTCCAGTCCAGTCGCTTACCACGGCCGCAATAGCCTGCTGATCGACGCTATGCATTATTAATGGCGTCTCGCCCTGTAACGTAGCTAGATCCGCTTGCAGCTTCCTTAAGTCTGCAATTAAAGCCTCAGTGTCGACTGTTTCTGCGTCGGCCGCCTTTTCTTCTGGCTTGGCTTCTTGCGGTTCTTCCGCTGCCTCATTTTCTACTTCTTTTTCTAGGTCGCTATCAGTTCCTTCGACCTTACCCGTGGCAGCTCGCAATTTCCCGCGAATATCAATTATTTTTGAAACGAGATCTTTTTCTTTAGCCCACGCCTCTTCCATCTCCGCGACGCGCGTTCGCTCTTGCGCCAGCTGATCATTTACCGATTTTTCTCGATCGGACACATCAAGACCAATTGCGCGCTCGCGCTCAATAATCTCTAACTCTGTCTCAAGGGCCTCTACAGTTTTATTGGCATCATCAAGTTCAGGCGGTATTGCATTTTGACTAATCGCTACCCGTGCGCAGGCAGTATCAAGGAGGGCAACTGATTTGTCTGGAAGCTGGCGCGCAGGGACATAGCGGTGCGAAAGGTGCACGGCCGCTTCAAGAGCCTCATCAAGAATTTGCACTTGATGGTGTCGCTCCATCGGGGTCACTAGGCCCCGCATCATCAGGACTGCTTTAGCCTCCGACGGCTCATCAACTTGGACGACCTGGAAACGTCGGGTGAGCGCGGGGTCTTTTTCAAAATATTTTTTGTATTCCGCCCAGGTCGTCGCGGCTACGGTTCGCAAAGTGCCCCGAGCAAGCGCCGGCTTCAATAAGTTGGCTGCGTCTCCGGTACCAGCCGCGCCGCCCGCGCCGATCAAGGTATGAGCCTCGTCAATGAATAAAATAATTGGTTTTTCGGAACTCTGTACCTCTTCGATTACAGAGCGTAGACGGTTCTCGAATTCACCTTTCATACTTGCGCCTGCTTGCAGCAGACCCACGTCGAGCATTTGGAGCGATACATCTTTGATTGATGGGGGTACATCCCCACGGACGATCCGTTGAGCGAGACCCTCGACGACAGCTGTCTTTCCAACGCCAGCCTCACCGGTAAGAATTGGGTTATTTTGCCGCCGCCGCATCAAAGCATCGATAACCTGACGAATTTCTTCGTCTCGGCCTACAATCGGGTCTAATTCTCCCCTTCTGGCGCGCTCAGTAAGGTCGACTGCAAACCTTTTCAGCGCCTCCTGTTTGCCCATTTGCGCCGGTGCCAGAGCGCCGCTCTCTTCTCCAGGCTCAGCCCCGCCCGCTGAGAAACCGTCAGTAGCAGACAGGTTTTCCTCAGGTGAGGCACCAACTATCTGCGAGAATCTCTCCGTTAAGTCTTCGATTTTTATTTTATTAAATTCTTGGGATATTGAGAGAAGGGCGTTCTTAAGTCCCGGTGTCTTC
Source organism: Alphaproteobacteria bacterium (assembly GCA_038131485.1). Lineage (GTDB taxonomy): Bacteria > Pseudomonadota > Alphaproteobacteria > MPNO01 > UBA830 > JAYQUR01. Next base: position 672,209 of record JAYPPO010000002.1, on the reverse strand, counting down.
AGAAGACCGACGATCAGGTGTCCGCTCCTTACTTGGGACTCGCCAAACATAAGTGTCCCATATACCCAACCTCGCTCCACAGCTTCTTCCACTTGGGCTGAGAGGTCACTAACTGAAGAAGCTCCACGGCGGAGCGAATCGAGAGAACTTGTTAGATCTTTAGCGAGATTCGAAGAATTAAGTTCATATTCTCGAATGATATGATGAATATCTGAGTCTTGCAGCTGGATTATTTGATTAATCCAGTGGACAAGCTCAACATAGGGATTTCCCCGCATCTTACAGAATACGGTGGCACTTTCGATCGACTTGTAAGTGACTTGATTTAACTTACCAAAAAGTGCGACCCGGCTTATATCTGCCATGATTTATCTCCGTATCAGTGCGGTGGTAAGGTTTACTTGTTAATCGCAGTCTGCCGATCTCCGCTAGCTTACTACGATAGAGAGTTATTGGGCATGTCCTAGACAGAGGTCGTCGGCATCTTTTTCACGATTATCCGTTTTTAGCCAGGTGGACCATCCTAACCTCTCGCCCCCCCCAAGCTTGAGCGGAGGTACTTCCTCTTTTGTTAAGATAAGCCTGACGTCCCACGATAATTCTTTGCCGATATAGTTCTTAACAATTGCCGACAATCGATCAAGGCTCTCACCACCCGGCAAGAAACGCCTAAATTCGGAAATGCCCATTGGTCCGAGTTCAACACCAAATTTTTGGTGACAGCCCCATGCACGCGCTCCGAGAGATGCAGTTTTCCCGAGTAGTGCGTTATTGCGGTTAATGCCAAGGCGCGTTCTAATTGCCTCGGGTATTACCATCCAATCCCCAACAAACTCCCGTATGCGAACGGGAGTAGAGAAAAAAACGCTCAAAATTGACTGCAACCCGGCAGGATGTTTCCCACGCCCGCCAAGCAAACCGGTAAAATACAGTTTAGCCATGTCGGGCATCGCATCGCGTTCCCTGAGCGAGGGCAAACCGAGTCCCGAAAATGCGGCAACTTTTGCTCCGAACTTATCCGATTCTGGTCGATCAAGGCTGACCGTCGGCTGAGACATCGCCCACGCTCTGTAAAACAGACTTATCGCCCGGTGATGAAACACGTCTGCAAAGGCAGAAAAAGTATCGTCATCGTGATTGTGGATCCGATCATGAGCAAAATCGGTCAAATGAAGCGGCAGGGGGCCCTGCGGTCCGAAAAGACCCAAAAAATAAGAAGCTACCCGAGGCAATTTGCCATCCGAGACAGAAATTGAAGATAGCGTTGACGGCGGGAAGATTAAGTGAGGGTCTTGCGCTAGACGAACAGCATCGTCTCGAGCGTGCGAAGACTCACCCAAGCGAGGTTTGTCAGAGAATAGGCATTCAATTTTTCGAATCGCGGCGAAAAAGCCAAATTTATGGGGATCAGTCGACGCCTCACCCCAAAATTCTAAATCGTCGCGGTTCGCCCGGTTCTCGACGGCCATCTTTTTATCTCGCCTCTATCAATCGACTTTATCACAGTTTCGGTGAAACTGTTTATCGATACATATCTCGAAAAAAATTCCTCCATAACCGCCCCAAAAAGCACAAGGCCAGTTTCAGTATAGGATTCCTCATCACATGTCAGCGTAATCTCAAGCCCTGGTCCAAAAGCTAACATCTTTCCGGATTCAATTCGTCGAACAACCTGGTTCGCCTCTATGCTTGATATCCCATCAATCTTACGCTGTTGCGTCACATCCGTCGGATCTAAGTACAGTCTAAGCATTTCGCGGATCGCGGCGGCTCCCTCATTATTATCGTTATCCGTAATCGACAAGTAATTAAGTGAGAGGTGACTAATTGCATGCCATGATATTTTCGAACCACTTATCCCGGCCCTCGGGCGGGTTGGACCGGCAATACACGTAATACCCTCGACCGGAGCGCTTATATCCATAGAAAATTCTAAATCCGACGAACCGACTCCAAGAAAAAGTGGCAGGTCTCGGTTAGTACATAAAGTTTCCACCCCGACTTGACGTATTTCCCCTGAAATTGGTGCCTCGTTCGCATCTACTAGCGAGATAAAAACATCATTCCCCGCATAACTTGAGCGCCGGCCGCTAGATGATGAGACGCGCGGCCGCCTGTGAACCGTAAAGAAAGAAGCCTCTGACCTTTCAGTACTAGTGTCATTAACACCATAAAACGGCCGGAATGATTGCGTCGCATTTCCGCTGTCACTAAAACCTGTAACTTTTTCAACACTATATACTTCATAATCCAACGGTTTAGTTCTGTCTGGAATTACGGCAAATTCCGTATCAGTATTTGATAACTGAATGCGATCTGCCCTTTTCGGAAACAGATTTATTACCGGAGTTGTAAACAAAGAAAAACTATCTTCAGTCACCGCATTTTCCAGGGCCTGATTGGCCCGATCAAATAATACCACTACTTCCAATTCATCGGAGTCGCACTTGCCTACAGGTTCCGATAACCCTGTCAATTCAACCGAAAGAAAACGCTGCGGAAAAGAGAAATACTCATGTATGAGACGATAACCCTCAAAAGATTGCTCATTCCGCGGCAGCAACGCCTCATCGCTCGAGAAACCAACTGACTTTATCAAACTAGAGGGCAACCGGACTTGCCAGGTGACAGGCTTTTTTGCTGGCCTTACAATAACCTCATAGGCAGCGGCGAAAAATTGCTCATAGAGATTCGCGGGAACGGAATCTTTTCCATTCAAAAACATTGAAATATTATTAATGGAAAGGCCAGAAAAGGGAGCGTTCTCAACAGTTTTAAACACAATCTTTAAAGCGGCTTTTGCGCGACGGCTCTCCGGTATCTCTAGCGTTGATAGGGCGCCGGGATGTCCGATATACACAGCATCTTCAATCTTTATTGGCCAGAGATCGACGTTATGTGCAGTTAAAAACGAACAACTAGTTTGTATAGACCCTCCAACAGCAGTACGAAGAACGGTGCCCCTCTCTATACGAAAACCCTCTGTCAATGCGCCCTCTGTTAGGCTCGGCTTAAACTGAACGATTGCCATAGACGGGGTAGGAGATAAATATTGGGGGTATATAATATCCAATAAATTTTCTGTGAATTGCGGGTACTCGGCGTCCATTTTAAGTTGGACACGTGCCGTCAAAAACGCAAAACCCTCGAGAAGGCGCTCTACATAAGGATCGGCGCACTCGAGCCCGTCCATATTTAATCGGCTAGCAATTTTCGGATACTGGCGCGAAAATTCGGATCCCATTTCACGAATAAACTGTAATTCTTTCTCATAATATCTAAGAAGACGCGGATCCATTAGAAATTTCTCAACCCATCATTTCAGTAACAGAAATATCTCCACTGGTAACATCGATTTCGGTGTGCAAATAAATTTCTAGGGGGACGGGTTGGCCCCAAAGTGCGCCCTGAATGTCGAATGCGACCATAGTGTCTTCAGATGCGTTTTCATTTTTTACAACACGAACATTTATGCTTTGGGGGAGAATCCGAGGCTCAAAATTTTTGATTGCGTCTCGTACGAGTCTTTCTATCTGCGCAGAATCGATACTTTCTTTTGTTAATCCTGTAAGATCCCGTACCCCATAATTCAGTGTCGATCGCGCAACGTTCGGATGTTGACTGAGATCCTCGACCGTGTCTAACGGGCTCGTATTAAATAAAAAAGATAAGTCCCTAAGCACAAGGTCTCTGAGTTTTTGCTGCGTGATTGTTTTGAAATCTACGCTCTCTTGTTTTTCTGAGGGCCGATTATCCGTCAACCGGTCAAGCAGAGAAGGCTGTAATCTATCTCTGTTTGCTACGTCTGACATAGAATTTATGCATTCTCTTCGTTGCCAGCAGCGATTTCATGGAAACCAGCCTCGATCGACACGTCGCGAATATCCATGACGGGGTACTCATTGATGTCAGTAGTGATCATACGCTGTCCCAAGCCTTGGAACGTAGACTCCCCAGTAGAAATCCAACTAGTTGTTTTGGCCATTCTAATTAACCCGTCCTCTGATCGATGGCTTTCGGGGTAACGGGTCGGAATAAAACCAGCCGCCTCGCCTCCATTCGCCCACGTAAAAAACGCAGGTGTCCAAACGAAGTCCCGTAAGTCGGCTGGTTCTTCAATTTTGATGGAACCGATGCGGTGAAATGGGACCCAATAATATCTCCCATTTAAGATCACCTCGCAAATAGGCCCAAGACGCATATCTGCGTCGGCAATCCACTCAAATTTTTCGCCATTGATTACGCCGCCGCTCGGTGGCGCCTCATCAAATGCTTTATTTCGGAGCGCCTCCGCGCCGGAATGTTCCCCCGATCCAGCTAATCTGAGCGCCTCCACCAGTAAACCTATCCACGGCAATGGATCCCCAAAAATTAAAGGTTGATGCGTCCCATTAAATACTGCCTCACGAAAAACCTCACAGCGAATGGTTTCCCGGTAGGTTTGAACCATAGAGTTCGCATCTTTATCAAGCTGTCCCGTAAGGTCTAATTGGGTCTGAGCGCGCGCCCACTCACCACAAAGTGCAAGAATTTGGAACAGCAAAACTCTCAGGAAGAAATCATCCGGGCTTGACCTAATAGCTTGCTGCACAGCCTCACGGGCCTCTGTAAGAGATCCGGCCCTGATCAACTCAGAAAATTCGGTATTGGGGTTGTTTGTCACATCCATAATACAGAATGAAGAGATACTTGATATATCAGCACGCTGAACTTTTGATTCAGCGTGCTGATATCGAAGTCATTAATAGAGATGTTTCGAGCCATGAAAAGCTCAAATAAACACAGCTAGATTTTCTTATTTTCCTCTATATTCCAGCCAAATGCTCGCGCTGCCGCCCCTGAACCATCGGGTTTTTGCTCCACGTATTCATATTCGCACTTGCTAAAATTGAGCGTCACGTTCTCTGTTATTCCGTCTTCGCCCCCAGCAGCACCAACCGAAACGTTGGTTATCAAGACGTGCTCCATATTTAAGATATAATATTCGAGAGGGTTTCCGCCCGCCTTTCGCACAGTTAGCGTGGCCTTGTCGAAGTGTTTGCCAGCCGCGCAGCTTTCCCAAAGGACAGTGCTCGACGCATCCAACATTTTGGTGACAGAAACGTCTTGAAATTGGACCTTACCAGAGCCGCCGCCGCCGCCCATGTGGCTGCTACCAGACTGGCTGGCGCCCCAAGTCCATGCGAGAATATCTATCTCATCTTGATGGGTTGCGTCTTTCGCCTCGCCCTTAACATTTGAGATTTTTAAAAACATGTCAGCCATGCCACATCCCCTTTCATTTTAAACGTTGAACTCGTTGTATAGCCTTCGTCACTCTATCAGAGCATACGGTCAAGCCTACAGACTCAATTCGAAGCAAGCCTGACAGCTTACTAATTATTCCCTAGCGGAAGGTAGCTTCGATACCAGCCGTAGCGATACTGTTAGCCCCTCTAATTGATAATGCGGCCGGAGAAAAAACCTTGACTGGTAATATCCAGGATCGTCTTCATTTTCTTCGACCACAACCTCGGCCGCAGCCAGCGGTTTACGAGCTTTGACCGATTCAGATGAGTGCTCAGGGTCTCCATCCACGTATTGGGTTATCCAATCCTGCAGCCAACGCTGCATGTCGTCTTTCTCTTTGAAGGATCCAACTTTGTCTCGAACGATGCATTTCAAATAATGCGCAAATCTGCAGGTCGAGAACAAATAAGGAAGCCGGGCGGCGAGCCGTGCATTTGCAGTGGCATCTTTATCATCATATTCTGCTGGCTTATGAAGAGATTGAGCCCCGATAAACGCCGCCAAGTCGGTGTTTTTTTTGTGGAGAAGCGGCATCAAACCGTTTTTCGCGAGCTCTGCCTCTCGTCGGTCATCAATTGCGATCTCCGTCGGACACTTGGCCGCCACTCCGCCGTCATCAGTTGGAAAAGTATGAGTCGGAAGGCCTTCGACAACGCCACCAGATTCAACGCCACGAATTCGCGAACACCAGCCATATTCCTTAAATGATCGATTGATGTTTACCGCCATGGCATAAGCCGCGTTGGCCCATACATATTTCGATGAATCAGCCCCCTCAGCATCCTCCTCAAAGGCAAATTCATCTACGGGATCGGTTTTGGCTCCGTAGGGCCGGCGAGCCAGAAAGCGCGGCATCGCGAGACCGATATAACGTGAGTCTTCAGATTCTCTTAGACTTGTCCATGAAGCATATTCAGGCGTATCGAAGATTTTCGATATGTTCGTAGGATTCGCGAGCTCTTGCCACGAGTCCATCTGGAGAAGTGCTGGATCGGCCCCCCCAATGAACGGTGTATGAGCCGCCGCACTAACTTGTGCTATTTGACTTAGCAGTTCAGTGTCTTGCGGACTATGATCAAAAGAATAATCACCAACCAGGCATCCGTATGGTTGCCCGCCGAACATGCTATATTCTTCGTCATAGATTTTCTTGAATAACGGGCTGCGATCCCACGTTGTCCCTTTGTATCTCTTCATCGCGCGAGATAGATCGTTCTTCGAGACGTTGAGAACTTTTACCTTCAACATCTCGTCGGTTTCTGTATTGTTAACGAGATGGTGAAGGCCCCGCCACGCGCCCTCTAATTTCTGAAAATTCTCATGGTGCATGATCAGGTTAATCTGATCAGTCAGTTTCTGATCTATTTCGGCGATGATTGACTGAATAGTGCTAACGGCGTCATCAGAAACAATCGAAGAGTTTTGCAGAACCTGCGCCGCAAGTGTCTTTACGGCATTCTCCACCTCTCTCTTGGCTGTATCAGTGCGCGGCCTAAATTGTTTATTGAGCAGTGCGCTGAAATCATCCGCTTCGGCGGTTTGCTCAACTTGAGCTGCTTCGAGTTTTTCCTCAGCCATCGGCTTTCTCCGTGTCAGCATCGTCGCCACCTTTATTGGGCGCGGACGCTAGTGCTTGCATCAATGATTCATCATTCATGACCTGCTCGATCAATTTCTCTGCATCATTCTTCCCATCCATGTAGGTGAGAAGGTTAGAGAGTTGGGTGCGCGCCTCCAAAAGCTGCCTCAAGGAGTCAACTTTTTTAGCTACCGCAGCCGGTGAAAAATCATCCATGCTTTCAAAGGTTATATCGACGTTCAAATTGCCCTCGCCCGTAAGGGTGTTCGGCACTTGGACTGCGACACGCGGCTTCATAGCCTTCATGCGATCGTCAAGGTTTTCCGCGTCGATTTCTAAGAATTTTCGCTCATCGAGGGGAGCTAGAGGGTCAGAGGGCTGCCCGGAAAGATCTGCCATGACACCCATTACAAATGGCAACTGAATTTTTTTCTGCGACCCGTATAACTCGACGTCATACTCAATCTGAACCCTGGGCGCGCGGTTTTTCGCAATAAATTTTTGACTACTTTTAGCCATGATTATCCTCTTCTGCTCCTGTGCCGTCTAAGGACCTTCGTTTTTCGGCGGAATTTATGATACACGGTTCAAATTGTCAGTCATCCATAATTTGGCCTGAGCAGCTATAATGGAATTAGTCGGAGAACGGGCTGCCTGAATTGCCTTCAGAATTTGTGTCAGCAGCAGGCTCGCTTGACTGCTGACGTTCAGTGCTCTCGGAAAAACTGGAGCCGCCAAAAGCGTTGCCTGTATCGGTGTAAGCGTCGTCTGCACCCTTTAGAACTTCCGCCTGAGATACGCCGTTCGGCGTAATGTCTTTCAAAATACTCATGAAATCTTTTCCAATCAGCCCCTTTGCTCGTCGCAAAAGTATTGGAACAGGGCTCGATGGCTCATTACGAGCGAAGTAATCACATGCCATATCAAGGGCAGAAACAATTTGGGCCCGGGTATCGAAACTCGACCCAAAGCTCTCACCCCGCCGCACGGCGGCGCCTGGCTCCTGCCGCCCACTATCAGCAAGGCCTGCGCTGTCCTTATCTTCAGACAATTGATTTCTGTCGGCCAACCGCGGCGATATAATTTTTTTTATTTCATCAATAGCTTCACTGAGATTGTTCAGGCTCATCGTTTGGGCAGCGCCGACCTGCTCGACCACGAGTGTTTCAATAGACTCTAAGTCGTTCGCAGCTCTAACACAGCATTCGTTGAGCTCTTCGAGATCTGCTAGGTTTGTAGAAGCAAAGGCGGCATCGATATCGCCCGAGGTCGGCGGATTTCGGTCGGGATCGCTCCACCTAGCCTCACCTCGAGAGACCAAGATATCCCTCAGAGAGAAAGAAGAGCCAAATGGATCCGATACCAAAGGCATCGTCCTCACATGCCTGACGGTCTCGCTCACATCATCCAGAACAGCAAGCGCATTTACCCTCATTGTCGCATCATCGTTATCTTCCGCATCAAGCTGCGGATGAACAGTCTTCCACTGAGACTCGAGCAGCGTCCTTAATAGCGTCAGCCCCTCACCGAAGCCAGACAAACCCTCCAACTTTGCCAAAGATTGAGTTAGATATATTGAGACCCTCAAGTCTCGGGTTCGCTCAAATAGCGTCAGGGCCGTCTCTTTTACGGCAGACCAGTCTGGATCTTCGGCCGGAATGACCGAGTCACCCATTTGTCTCTCAGGCTTACCCCGAGCGGAGGCCACAAGATTCAAGAAAATCGGATCGTATTCGAGTTCCTCACCACTTGGATGGTCAGTGGAAATTTCACTAGACAGGCTGGCAATATCTATAGTCACTGGCACTTCTCTTTGCTCATTTCAGTTTCGTTCAGCGATCTATGGAGCAGTCTTGATATACACATATGTGCTTTGAGATTTTATGGGCGAGCCCGATTGGTTTGTAAACTGTGATAATTTTTCGAGGAATGTATCAACCTTGTCGTAAACCTGAATGTTTTCGAAACTAGCGTTAAATGGATTTCTTATGGGGGCATCAGTGGCCAAGGCAATGAGCATATCTTGACCGAATGGCTCGCTGATCGTCATGTCACCGCGGTCCCCCAGCGACAGATCTCTCCCTGGGATCAATCTCTCCGGCTCGAAGCCAGCAGGGGATAGCTGAGCAACCTCACCTTTAGAATTCACGTACACGAGATACAGGAATTCAGCATCAGAAGGCGGCGTGACCTTAACCGAAAATTTATCGCCGCCGCGGTACATGAAATCACTATGATTAAGTTTTATTGAAAACCCGCCCTCTCCATTGGCTCGCAACTGAGTATGGGTTTTAAGCGCCTCATGGATTGCGCAATATTGCTGTTGCGGAATTATAATATCAGATTTTACATCAAAATTTGAAAATCTTTTTGATATTCCCCCCCCGAGTTCTTTAATTATTTTATCCGAACCAGCAAAACCAGATAATAGTATTTTATTTTCATTATTAGTTATTTTTATGAAGCTGCACTTTTTTAGGTTAATATTATCTTCTATTTCTTTTAATGATATTTTAATATCTTTTTTATTTGTTTTAATATCACTTTTTTTAATAATAGGAATTTCTTTATTGATCTCTTTTTGTTTATTATTAATAATTCTATTTATTTCTGATTTTTTTTCGGAATTTTTATCTTTATCTGAATTTCCTATATTCATTTCTTTTTGATTATTTTTTATTTCTGTTTTTAATTTATTTACTACGGAAGGCAGGGAATTATTATTATTCATTAGTGGTACGGAAGTTTCTGCCCGCCTTATTTCTTCTGCTGGCTTTAAAACTACACGTTCATTATTCCGATCCACCTGTTTTTCGGAGGGATTAAACACCAAAAATGTGGCCAAAATGGCAGCGATCAGAATAGTCAGTGCAGTGACAGTAATGATCTTAAAATTTAGCTTGCGATCGGGCTTTCCGTCTTTAGGTTTGACTGACATATCTAGGGGTGGGGCCGGCTTATGAGCTGAGCTCATTTGCGTGCTTAACTCTTCCATTGTCTGGAACCGAGATCCCGGTTCTGGTTCAAGCATACCCTCTAGTAAGCCCCTCAGTTCATCAGGAACTTCTGAAAGATCAGGCTTCGACTGTCGCATTGCCATTAGTTCACTGAGCGAAGCTCCCTTCGACAGCGGACGACCGATTGCTGAGGCAGCAATTACGAGGCCAAGACTGTATATATCTGAACGAGAGTCCACTTCTCCGCCGAATAGCCCCAATTGTTCAGGCGCAGCGTAGGAGTATTTGCCCGCAAAACTATCCCCGATGACGGTCACAGCAGCAGGATCAGTTGATTTCGCGATGCCAAAATCAATAATTTTAGCATTCTCAACGTCGCCATTTGGCAAAATGACATTGTCCGGCGACATGTCACGATGGACAATTCCATTGCGGTGAGCAGCCGCAAGGCCAGATGATAATCTCAAAATTAGGTTTTTTAGTTCTTCTTCCGAAAAATTACGGACGCCGATAAGGTCAGACAGCGACTCCCCTCGAACAAATTCCATAACGAGGTATAGTCGCCCACTCTCGTCACGAACCGCTCCCTCATAGGCTACTACCGAGTCATCTCTAATATTTCGGAGCGCAGACGCTTCCCGCCGGAAAAGCTCAACAATTTTTGGATCATCGTAGAGTTCAGGGCGAATTACCTTGATAGCGTGTTCGGTTTGCAAGTCTACGTGCACAGCGCGGTAGACTTCTCCCATGCCGCCACGATTGATTAATTCTTCAACTTGGTATGTGTGATTTAGGATTGTGCCGACGGCGATACCATCCATCGGATCAGCGCTATTGGAGGGAGTACCTGGTTGGGATCCACCGAAACGGGTTGCATCGTCCGGAATTTGACCGCTATCGCTATTTTCTTCGACCATTAATCCGTTCCGCTTATCACGCCCTCACCCCCCAGCAGTTGTGGGGAGACACGCTGCTCGGTCTATGCTTAAGAGCTAAATTTCATTTAGCGCGTTGAAATATAGTTTATTTCTGGACGAGTCACCTCAAAGTTAACCTATCCACACTGGACTATCTGCTTGCCAAATTTCTTTACGAGTGTTTCGGGTTACTCTAACCTTGGTCCGCAAATGTGACAAGGTAGATGGCCTCAAGATCAGGTCATAGGCCTTTCCTGAAGTAGATTTCAGATACGGGTCTTCGGAGCAAAATTTTGGCTGATCACGCTGGGTACGAACTAGATCGAAATTTACGCGTCACGACGGTATTTGATCATCTTTACCCGAGAACAATGGTAGGCACAGAGAGCCTAAGCGAGCTCTTTCATTACGAATTTGAACTTGTTTCTCAAGAGCGCATCGACGCAAGCGAAATTTTAGGCACAAAGTTAAATGGTTTTATTGACCTTTGGTACGAACATTCCGACGGACGAGGCGAGAATTGGCGGTATTTTGATGGATACGTGACGGCATTCACCCATCTTGGGCAACGAGGCAGGAATTACGTTTATCAAGCAACAATACGGCCATGGCTTTGGTTTTTAACTCGAACAGCAGACTGTCGCATATTTCAAGATCAATCAGTACCCGAGATCGTCAAAGCTATTTTTAGAGAAAATGATTTCTCTGATTTTGAAGACAAATTAATAAGCGATTATAAAAAGAGCGATTACTGTGTTCAATACAGAGAAACGGACTTCAACTTCGTAAGCCGTTTGTTAGAAAACGAAGGAATATATTATTATTTTAAGCATGAAGAAGAAAAACATACTTTGGTTTTGTGTGATGCGTTAAGCTCTCATAGCTGGATAGAAGATTATGAAAGCATACCTTATTTCCCCTCTTCGGACAGAGAGCAGCGATACCGTGATAGTATAAATGAATGGATTACGCACCACGAAGTGGTAACCGGCTCGTATTCACTGTCGGATTATGATTTTGAGGGGCCGAGGAAGTCCTTAAAGGTAATATCTAGCAGTATAAAAGATCATCCGCATTCAAGTTATGAGGTGTTCGACTATCCAGGTGAATATAAAGAATTAGAGCAGGGCGATAATTTTAATCAAATTCGGCTCGATGAGTTACAAGGCCGTCATGAAAATATTCACGGCACCGGATCTGTGCGCGGCCTCACGCCTGCCGGGAGGTTCAGCGTTGACTTTAGTTCGGTCAATGCGTCCGATGATCACAATTACATTGTCACCTCCGTATCACTCAGGGTCACGAGTGACGGTCAATTCACAAATGACAGTGACGATAGAGAGAGTGCCTTCGAGTGCTCATTCACGGCCATAAATGGCGAAAACGGGGAATTCCGACCGCCGCGCAATACACCGAAACCCTCGGTTCAAGGCCCACAAACGGCGATTGTTGTCGGCAAAAGCGACGAGGAAATTTGGACTGATAAGTATGGCCGGGTGAAGGTCCAATTTCATTGGGATCGATACGGAACCAGAGATGAGAACAGCTCGTGTTGGATTCGTGTTGCTCAAATTTGGGCGGGCAAAAATTGGGGCTCCATATTTATTCCACGGATCGGGCAAGAGGTAATTGTAGACTTTCTAGAAGGAGACCCGGATCAACCGATAATTACTGGCAGAGTGTATAATGGCGAAAACATGCCCCCCTATGGGTTACCCGCCAACGCAACACAAAGTGGATTGAAGTCGCGGTCTTCCAAGGGGGGCGGCACTGATCATTTTAATGAATTACGTTTTGAAGATAAAAAAGGCGGCGAGCAGGTTTATTTTCACGCTCAGCGAAACTTTGACCGTGTTGTTGAGAGTAATGACACCTTGAGAGTTGGCAATAATCAATCGATAAATATTGGCAACGATCAAACGATTGAAGTTAAGAACAACCGAACAGAGACGGTCACCGAGGGCAATGAAACAGTCTCGATTGAAAAAGGTGACAGAACCGTAACGATTGGCACCGGCAACGAAACCTTAACGATCGAGCAGGGCGACCAAAAGACTACGATTTCACTAGGAAAATCTGAACTCGAGGCAATGCAATCAATTGAGTTAAAAGTGGGCCAAAATTCTATAAAGATTGACCAGACAGGCATTACCCTTAGTGGCATTCAAATTAAGATAGACGGGACTGCTACGACGGACGTGACAGCCGGTGGGGCTTTAACCGTCACAAGCGGCGCAATCTTAACGATGAGCGGAACCTTAACAAAAATTAATTAAGCAGACTAATGTCTACATCAATCATGACACCCTGAAAATCCCCCCTCAGGCCAACAAAATCAAGATTCTCCATTATAACAAATTGCTATTTCCATAATGAGAGGCCATCTTTTTGAAATTTTCTGGCGATTTTCACTCGCCCAAACAATGAATTTTTTGCAAGTCTCTTGATAATAATCCGATTTAACAAACCAATTATTTATTCGACTGGATAAAAGTTTTTCGTAAAAATATTCTATCAAATCGTCTTGAACTCTATCTGTTTCCTCAAATTCAGTAATCAGCGCATTCAAAACATCCGCTTCAATATTTGCCCTCAATATCGTCGGCTTGGATAATGGCGACTTCTTTATTTCTTCGAGTGTCATTGCCACGTCCTACGCTCCGAAATCAACAATTATTCTACTCGAAACTTTCTCTATCTGTTCTGCCTTTGACTCGGCGCGAGCCGCGACTGGTTGAGTTTTCTTCATCAAAAATAACCTTAACTGTCGCCAACTGGTTCGGGTTTGTATTTCACTTCACCAGTGCCTTTACAGGCTCACCATAATCGTCGGTCGCAGGAGCCAGATCATTTTTAGCTCCACTCATTCACACAACGTCGACTGCCCGCCCTTTGCGGGTGACAATGTCAAACTCGAAATTACGTTCCGGATATGACGTACCCCGAAGCGGTATATGAGCTCTATTCATATTGGTCGCGTTATAGTTTCCTTGCGTGCCATCTTGGAGCAGAACTTTATTCCCGCCCACATTGATCGTCACTGTCGGGCCATTTGCCGAATTACCTTCTACGAAATCTCGCACCGCGTCCGGGTCCTTATTATGGCCGTGCATTCTGTATGGTTTTTCTCTGCCTTCGACTTGAGTTACGAACCTGAATCCGCCATCCGGAAATCGATCAGCATCTGGCGCCCATACATTTTGCGACCCATGGCTCGTGTTCCATTCGATTACACTGTCATAATCCGCACCATCATTATATATGAACTCCGCCGGATCATCCGGCCTCCCAACGAACCGTCCTTTCCCCCCCTTGCCGTCCGCTCCCTTGTCTACGCTTCGCCAACGTTTAACCTTTTTATCGAAGTAGCATTTCAGCCCGAAGACATCGACCCAAACCCACGGATTCGGCCCATACCACGTCAGGTTATGGCCGCCTCTAAATCCAATTGGATCCTCCGATACAAATCCGAAACATGAAGGAGAGAAATAGCGGAAAAAATTATAACTTAAGTCTATCTCCGCATCGTAATATTGATTCTGAAACCGAAAGGGAACTGCCACTTTTCCTTTTTGAGTTGCTTTTGCTATTCCAAAATAATCAACCTCAGTAACAATTTCTCCCCCGATTGCAAACAACTCTCTCGGCGCACCACTTTCATCACTATTAAAAATGTATGGCGCCCCATTCTCTACAAGCAACAGCGGCTCAAATGAGTCCGGCTGATGCTCGTATTGCCGAAATAAAGACTTTTCTTTTTCTCCATATAACTGAGAATGATCCCAATAAAAATTGATACTGGATTCGTCGCTAATTTTTTTTATTCGCCGGCCGAGGGCATCGTACGTAAAATATATTTTTTTATTTTCTTCATTCTGCGCCTCGACTAATTGATTTAGCGCATTCCATTTCAGCTCGCAGGTTCCCCTCTCTCCCTGCCGCCGAATTAGGTTCCCGACATTGTCAAAGTTATACTGAGAACCATCTGGATCTTGAAGCACTTTCCCTTCTTCCGCACTTTGTTTTCTAACGCAAATGCTGCCAGTAGCGTCGTAACTAAAATCTTCGACCGGTGAATCGGTTCCGCCGGCTCGTACGATCCGACCCATACTGTCATATTGATAGTTTCTAACTTTAGCGCCAACGTGTGTCGTCGACTCCTGACCAATCACGTTGCCTAATTTGTCTCGCGTAACAACCCTCTCACTTAACTTCTTACTTTTCGTTTTTACTGTTCGTGCGCTTAAAAGACCTTTCGAATCTATTTTGGTTTCGCGAATTATCTGATCACCAAACTCCTCAACAAAAACCTGTCTCTCAGAATCATAGCCTTGATAAATATTAATTATGTCTTCGACCTCTATACTTCTCCGACCGTCACCTTTTTTATAGCTATAGCTTACGCCTGCCCCTTCGCTAGCATTTTTGGCAATCCTTCGCCCCACCGCATCATAATCAAAAGATATAGAGAAGCCGTCCGTGTTTTCCTCGATAAGGTTTCCTATTTTGTTATATTTTCGCTTAACATGAGAATGCAAATTTTTCGCAACAATTAAGTTTCCGCTGAAATCATATTCATATTCTTCCTGTATGTCTGCATTGTTTGATTTTGTTATAATTCTACCTAGAGAGTCATAACCGTAATTAATTTTACGCCCTAAAGCATCTATTTTTTGCACTAGATACCCTACTTTATCGTAGATATATTTTGTCTCATTCCCCTCATAATCGGTAGTTTTAATGACATCACCGTTGCCATTTCTTTCAAATGAAAATTGATCTCCCACCTCATTAATGACCGAGATAATATTTTCTTCAGTGTCTCGTTGATACTTTACGGACGTGCCGTCAGGGTGTCTTTTTTCAGAAACCTCTCCAATGCCCGCGATAACAAATTCTGTTTTATTTCCATTTGCATCAGTCGATGCAATAATATTTCCCTGTTTATCGTATTCCCATTTGAAGGTTGCTCCGTCAGGAAAATGGGCTTCCGTTAGATTTCCAATGATATCGTGCTCGAAGCGGGTAACCTCCCCCGAAAACTTTACGATTTTTGAAATGTTGCCAAAAATATCATATAAGATCGATCTGGCATTGAATGTTGGCGATGTTATACCAACGACTTGCCCTAAATCATCATGTACAAATGTCGATTTCAGCCCTTCGGGACCGCTAATTGAAGTCAAATCTCCGAATGAATTTCCTTGAAAATTCCATTCATTAGCGAGCGGATCTACGCGCGATTTTAGGTGACCGCGCTCATCCCAATTGACTATCCAAGTATTACCGTTTGCGTCGATTTTCTCTATCGGTTTTCCGAGTTCATTATATTTTGTTGATACTTTAGAGCCGTCTGGGCGAGTTATGCCCGTCAATAAACCTTTCTCATCGTATTCGTATAATATTGTTCGCCCAAGAGCATCAATAACGCCCGTTGTACGGCCATCATCATCGTAGCTATAGGTCGTTTCTGCACCCAGATCGTCAATTTCTCTGGTGACCAGAAGTCTTTCATCATACTCAAGAGTAGATATCCCGCCGAGAGAATCGGTTATTTGTGTCCAATAATTTTCTGGGTCATAGAAAAATGAGTAATCATATAGCCCCCCGTCTCCCCACGTATGGACCGCTCGGCCTTTTGAATGATAGGCATCATATTCATAGTAAAAACTTAGTCCATTACGGTCGGTGTGTTGGATTAAACACCCATTTTTGTATTCAAAGAGGTATGGGTTATTTTTGGCGTCTAGGACGGAGACTAAGTTTTGATCTCCGTCATATTCGTATTTCGCTAATACTGATTCTTCAGGGAATTGAGGATGTTTTAAGGTCAGCTTTTTGAGAAAACCTTGCTCAGACTGAGCCTCTAAGACCCGACCAGCGCCTTCGATGATCGCTGCGAGACCTGTCTCAGTTCTGCTGAATTCCCATGTATTATCATATTGGTCAGAGATGGAAGAAACGAGGATTTCATTTTTTCTAGGTCGATCTGCGCTTCGCGGAAAATAATAGGTTAGTCCCCACGCCTGACGAACAGTAAAATAGTTTTCAGTTCGCCACAGCACCGCACCTGCAACGAGTTCACGCATCGGGCGGTCGACAGGCAAAGCCTCGAAAAAGCTAGCCACACCGGTTCCATCGTGAAATAGAATTGTACCTTCTGGACCGATTTCAAGCCTGGCGTCGGCGAGGGTCTCCCAACCACGGCCACAAAGCCCAATCCGCTCTGAGCCGGATGTGTAATGCCTCGTCCATGGCATGGGAATTCTCCCAGGCAGATCAAAATCAACCTGATCGACAACCACTTCGCCGGTTACCGAGTCTACGGGCTCCGCTCGGAGAACTTTGCACTTAATGAAGCCTGGCTTCATATTTCGAAAAATTTTCTTTTTGGCGGCGTCAAAGGCCTTTTCAACGCTGTCCTGAAAATCTTCGACGTATTTAGTAATCCGCTTTCCAATTCCTGTTTTCTTTAGGCGGTCGAGTGCCTTTCCAAGGGCAAAGCTCTGCACTTTGCCGGTAATCCAAGAAAGCGTGATCGTCGGAGCCCCCCCGACCAAAACTGCGGGGCCTTTTGGAATAGCTGTGACCATGCTCGTTGGCAGGAAAAGGCTCAACTTTGTTTTGCCTTTACGTCTAAACGGTGCTGGCGCCCCTACTGAGGAGCACGTCAAGCACGTTAACCCGCTGTAGACCATGGCATCGCCGTCAACGGCAACCGTTGCGCTGCCCATCCAAGTTTCGCTCTCATTTCCGGGCAAAGGCGGAACGAAACTCAGTCCCATCGGAAAATGTGGCGGTGTCGCCATTCCACCCGAGCCTGCTTGAGCACGCGGAACGCCATTCACCATAACCGAGGCGCCAATAATCGGAAGCCAATCTTGAGCGTCGAAAACAATTCCAAAATAGGGATGAGGTAGCAAAGTGGGAACCGGGGCAGGCCCCGCCGGAACTAGAACGAGATGCATGTCAACGCCGACTACTGGGTCAAAATGTGTAACGGCAATCGACATAGCTAGGTTGCCACCTCTTTCGGTCCGTGCCAGGGCTCTCCGAGCAAGTCGGTCATGCCAGCCCTCACTTCGTCACAATATCGCTTCTCTTCATCGTGGCCTCTCATAATGCGAAGCAATCCCTCACCAACATATGGTAAAGAGGTTTCTTTGCGCCTCTCCGCAGGAATCTTCTTCGCAACCTCCATTGCCTCCTTTCCAAATTCCCAGGCTTTACCCTTGTCCCCTGATAATTCATTGCACAGTGCAATCATCCGCAAGCTATCCATCTCAAATATCGGATCGGGCACACGCTGGGCAGCTTGATACGACTCAAGATAGGCAGCAGCCGCATCTTTATATGCGTCTTTAGAAAAGAGTGAGGTACCCCGAAGCGCCGTCATCATCATCACAAGTCTGGGACCGGTAGGCTCATCGGAATTTTCCATATCGCGCGCAATTTTTATCGCTTTGTCATATTCATCTACGGCCTCATCCGGCATGCTGGCGTTGAGGTATCCAGCCGCTAGCGCTGCAAAAGCGACAACCTTCTGTTCTCGCCAACCCTCTTGGGTCGCGATCGCAATCGCTCTATCGGTCGCACGACGGGCTCCCGTCATATTTTTTTTGCTGGACATACTTGTGATAGCACTCGTCGCAAGCAGAAAATCTTTCCCGGGCCCTTCTGGTATCTCTTTTCTCATCAATTCGGAGATTGCATTCTCCATATCAAGTTGGAGTTCAATCGTTGAACAGAAACCCGTTAATACGGAATTGCTCTCTACGAGAAAGTTATCAAAAGCTGAAAAATCCTTTGCATCCGTTATTAAAAATCTAAGTTCATTTGGCCAAGAGAACCGCGATAGTTGGTCAATCCACTCACTAAAATCCGCAAAATCAACGACTTCCGATGGCGTAAGCACCAAGACCAAGCAACGAAAGTCGTCGCCGTATGCGGTTATGACAGAAGAAAAAAAATCATTTAGGTAACCGAAGCTGCCAGCTTCTCGTCGCCGAGCAGGCGGCTTCCAAGATGCATCTAGGCCTGAAGCGTCAATTGCTTCTCGGCTACCCTCGAATTGCTCACAAAAATCTTGCGTTAGAGCATCGACATACGTCCCACTGATCTCAAACGGTACTTGAAAGCGGACAAATAGGTCAGGCGACGTTCCGATTGGTTCTTCTTGCAACCTGAGAAAAGCATCAACAACTTGCAACTCTCCACCATCCCCCTTAAATCTGCAGAGGATTGGCAACTTGTTGCGTTGTCCGTCTAGTACAAACTCATTCCAGAGTGCTTCGACCTTAGCGACACGACGCTCAATGGCATTTTGCATAGATAGCGAAACCCAACCCGACGTTTTGTATCAAGGGGAAT
Organism: Alphaproteobacteria bacterium; assembly: GCA_038131485.1. Taxonomy (GTDB): domain Bacteria; phylum Pseudomonadota; class Alphaproteobacteria; order MPNO01; family UBA830; genus JAYQUR01. The sequence goes on along the minus strand of JAYPPO010000002.1, from coordinate 653,097 downwards.
TATCTCGCCTGTCAAACACAACCTTCGCAATTGAACCATCTGGTCGGTACAAAAGCGTGGCATCGTATTTTTCTGAAGGCTTGTAGAGCCGGATTTCATCCACTTTTGCCGCTATTGTCCCGATCACATCCAAAACAACTGACAATAAACCTCGAGTAGCAAATTCAGGCTTGGCGGCAACCTTGCCTCCATTGTCCTTCACTGAATAGAGCCATTTATCAAAACGTTCTGGGATCTTAGAGAGCGTAAAGCCGGCCGGGGCATCGATTATAATTTTTGACGGTTTTCCTGACATCGTGGAAGACAAGCTCTCATCGAAGAGGCGCGAGTCCATAAATGCCATTCTCGTTTGTTCGCCAACAGTTTTATTTTGGGCATCCGTATTTTTCGTTTTTGACTGTTGGACAGAGGTCGCCGAAGTCTGGGGCCTCTCGTTGTCAGGCCCACAAGATGCGACGAAGAAAGCGATTGCCATTAAAAGTGCGTATTTAAACACCAGAACCTCTGATTTTCTATTTTTAACGGAAATGATTGTGAAGGCAGGCCGGCAAAGGCACAAGGCGAAATGAAAAAATAATGAAACGAGGGCAAGTTCTATTGCCCACTGATCGTCCTTCAGTCGGAATTACAGGTGCTAATGAGGCGAAAGCGCCGACGCTTCCTCGTACAACCGTCAGGTCGCCCCTTGCCTAGACAATTTTGCAAAACTGCCGACCAAAAACGGAAAAAATTTTTTGGCGGCTACGTGCCTAAAGGCCAGGCAAACTTAAAGCCCGGGGAAAAATCGGCTCCAACAAAGCGGATTTCGTATAATTGATTGATTATAAAACAAAAAATGGTGGGCGCGGCTGGGATTGAACCAGCGACCCCTACGATGTCAACGTAGTGCTCTCCCGCTGAGCTACGCGCCCGTCCCGTAAAGGGCGCAGCGTTTTATCGTCTCTTTCGCATAAGTGCAAGTGCGCCGGCGCGTGTTTTGCGGGGTATGCGCGGCTCGCGTTCGCGCTGTGGCGCGAGAGCCTCCGGCCGCCTATTCCTAGAGGATGCGGTCTACCTCGTCGACGGGATCGCGGGGATTGAATGGCTGAACATGATCTTCGCCATGCGGTTCACGCCGATCTTGAGGGCTTTGAACGCTACGACAGCAATGTCGGTGACAAATAGCACCATGATCTTAGGCAAGTGCACGGTTGGCTGCTGGGCGAGCGTGACACCGTCGATGCCGCGCATCACGATATCCGTAAGCAGGGGGCCGAAGCCTTCGGACGGTTCCCCGGGTGGGCACCGACGCCTTGCCCGGCGGCGGATGACTTCTGACGCCGATTGCTCTAAATCAGCCATATGTCTAGTTTGAACAGCATCGGCGCCGCGTCCGACCCGCCCTTCGACATTCGCGCGCCGGACGTCCAGACCGTGCCGCTCGTCTTCGCGTCGCCGCACAGCGGCTGCGAGTACCCGGCCGATTTCGTAGCCAATTCGCAACTCGATCCGCTGGCGCTACGCCGATCGGAAGATAGTTTTGTGGATGATCTGTTTGCGGCCGCGCCGGCCTTAGGCGCGCCTATCCTGCGCGCCCTATTCCCGCGTGCCTTCATTGACGTCAATAGGGAGCCGTTCGAGCTAGACCCGGCCATGTTCTCGGACAAGCTGCCGGACTACGTGAACACTGAATCGAGCCGCGTCGCCGCCGGTCTCGGCACTATCGCCAAGGTCGTCTCTGGCGGCAAGGAGATATACCGCCACCGGCTGAGTTTCGCCGACGCCGCGAGGCGGATCGACCGGTATTACCAGCCCTATCACCGCGCGCTTGAGAGCCTGATAGGCGAAACCCGGTCGCGCTTCGGCTATTGCGTTGTCGTCGACTGCCATTCGATGCCCTCGATCGGTGGCCCGCTGGACCCAGACGCGGGTCGCGGGCGCGCCGACTTCGTCGTTGGCGACTGCTTCGGTAGCGCCTGTGCGCCCTATATAACCGATGCGATCGAAGAGCATCTCGATGCGCTCGGCTACGTCGTCGTCCGCAACAAGCCGTTCGCGGGCGGGTTCACGACACGCCATTACGGCAATCCTCGCGAGGGCGTGCATACCGTCCAGATTGAGATAAATCGCGTTCTCTACATGGACGAGATGCGGATTGAGAAGAACAGCAACTTCGATCGCATGGCGGCGCATATGACGGAAATCATCGAGACGCTTGCTCGGCTCACCGCGCAGGACCTCGCCGCGGAGTAGCAAGAGTTGGGCGCCGTAATAGGAACCGGCGGAGCGTTTGCGATTCGCGACGCGACCGCCGATGACATGCAAGCGATCACCGCAATATACGAAACATACGTGAACTCGAGCGTTGCCACCTTCGAGGAGGTGCCGCCCGACGAGACGGAAATTCGTGCTCGGTTCGACCGTGTCCGCGGCTCAGGCCTGCCTTGGCTTGTCGCTGAGGTATCCGGTGGTTTGATCGTCGGATACGCCTACGCGGCGCCGTTCCGAGACCGGTCCGCTTATCGCTACGTGGTGGAGGATTCCATCTACGTGGCCGCCGACCACATCCGACGAGGAATCGGTTCCGCGCTGCTGGACGAGCTCGTCAGACGCTGCACGGCGCTTGGCAAACGGCAGATGATCGCCGTCGTCGGCGGCTCCCAGACGGTCGGCTCGATCGGCCTGCATGGTCGGCTTGGCTTCCGGGTCGCGGGGGTGTTGCCGTCATTTGGCTTCAAGTTTGGCGACTGGGCGGATACGGTCCTGATGACCCGCTCGTTGGGCGACGGCGACGCGACAACACCCGATACATCGCAGAGTTACTAAACTTTTCGCATCGCAACAAATTCATCTCGACAAGGCCGCCCGCCATACCGCCGCTGGGAAAAAGACATAATATGTTGATTTATAATAAAAAAAGACCGCTCCGAAGAGCGGTCGAAGTTTAAAAGGGAGGAAACGTCCAAGAAGAGTGGAGATACAGATCGCTTGGACAACCAACCTGTACTGCGATGCAATATATTGTTGGTATACGAATGGATCAAGAAAAAAATCGCTAAAATTAATGATTTTTTATGCGGCGAGACACAATGAACGTTAGAGCGCTGACCGACAGTTTTGCGACGCACAATAATTCGTCAGACTGGCGTAGATCTTGCCATCTAGTACCCATCAAAATTCAAATATATTTTTTTCGCACTGTCTCCCAAATCGACTCTTTGACGACGCTTCGGCCGCCGGGCGCCCTTGCCGACACTTGAAATAGTCTTTAGTCTTCAGCTGTTTGGGGGCGGGCAATCAAAGGTTCTTAGGAAGGTCGCCCGCCGCCCTTCGGCATTTTCCAGGGAATTTCCCGTGCCAAATAAGTCCGTAATAGTGAGTAAACCCCTGGGAGAAATATACTTCTCAGTTGACGGTTACCGCACATGGCGACGGGAAATCCTACCCGACTTGTGCCGCCGCGATCGTCGTGGCTAAGCCGCTGAATGCCGACGGCCTGCGAAAAATCGACGTCGGCTGCATGCAGATAAACCTTCGTTATGATTCGAGGCGTTTGAAAGACCCAAGGAGGCACGCGATTCTGGCGCCGGCAGCCTTACTTCTTTCCCGGCTGCGCAAGGCCCACAGGTCGCTGACACGCACGATCGCCTGCCAACATTACTCCTCGCGCGAATCAATCCTGTCCGAAAAGCACAATGTTGTGCGTCTGCGGATCAAAGAGCGCAGACGCCACCACTAGAAAGCACTTAAACTCGCCTTCGCGCGCTGGAAGATCCGAATGAGCAAAAACGGTTTTTGGGGGGCGGAGCCTTAAAACTCAATCAGGCGTAAGTGACATCCGCCTGCATTGCGAGCGCTCCCTCGCCGGTCATCGCCCACAACGTGCAGGTGCCGTCGGCGTCACCCGGCGCACCATGAACGGTGAAATCCAATGTGTCGTATACCGGGGAGATCGCGCGCAGCGTGAATTCCCTCATCTGAGCCTTCGGCAGTTCTCGCCGGAATAGGTCGAGCATCATAGTCATCGTTAGCGGACCGTGGACAAGCAGGCCCGGATAGCCCTCAACGTCGCGCACATAGTCTATGTCGTAATGAATGCGGTGGCTGTTCATTGTCAGTGCCGAATAGCGGAACAGCAGCACCGTCGACGGTTTGATCACGCGGCTCCAGACTGCTTCGGCGGGCGGCGGGCGGGGCGCAGGCGGCGGCGCGTTGGGATCGGCCTCCTCGCGGAAAACCTGCGTGCGTTTTTCGGTTGTAGTCAGACGTCCATTCTCGCCGAAAAACTCCTCGGTCAGCGTCACGAAGCAGAGCTTGCCAGACTTACCGTCCTTCTCGGTGATGTCAGAGATCGTCATAACCTTCTTCACCTTCTCCCCGATGCGGAGCGGGCTCTCGAAGGTCATGGTCGAGCCGGCCCACATGCGGCGCGGCAGCTCGATCGGCGGCATGAAGTGGCCCTTCGCCTGATGGCCGTCGCGGCCCGTGGCATCGAGCCGCACGATTTCTGGAAAATAGAAATAGTGCCAGGCAGGCGGTAGCGCATCGCCTGGCCGAAAGCGCGCGTCGTCACGGTCGAGTGTGGCCGTAAAGTAATCCGCCTGGAATGGAGCAACGATGCTCTCGGTGATCTCCTGCTTGCCGATATAGTTTGCGAATGCAGTCATGACCCGAATTCCTCTTTTATGGCAGCGGTATGCGCGCCGACCTCTGGGATCGCCCCCAGATCGCGTCCGCCGTTGTTGATGAGCGCCGGCGGTGCCACAAGGTCGACCGGTCCCGTCGGCGACCCGACTGTGACGCGCCGAAGAGCAGGATGGGTAGACAGGCCGGAGACATCGTTGATCTCGCCGAACGCTATCTGGGCCGACCGTAATCGGTCGATCAGTTCGGTGCGCGGCGTGGTGCCGAACACTCCGTTGATGACCGCGTCGAACTCGGCGCGGTGGGCGCACCTTGCCTCGTTGCTCTCGAAACGCGGATCCTCAGGCAGGTCGGCATCGAGCAGCACGTCTGCACAGAGACGCTCGAATTCGCGCTCGTTCTGGATCGCGATAAGGATGGGCCCGCCGCCGCACGTATCGTATGCGCCATAGGGATGGATCGACGGGTGGTTCAACCCGACCCTGGGTGTAACCCTCTCGCCGTAATCGAAATGCATAAGCGGCACTGTCATCCAGTCGGCCATGCCAGCGAACAACGACGTCTTGATTGACGCTCCCTCGCCGGTCGCGTCGCGCGCGATCAGCGCCTCGAGGACTGCCATATAGGAATACATGCCGCAGGAGACGTCACAGGCCGACACCCCTACACGGCCTGGCCCTTCCGGAAGGCCGGTAATTGAGCACAGACCCGACTCCGCTTGCACCAAAAGATCGTAAGCCTTCATATCGGCGTATTCGCCCTCGTCGCCGTAGCCGGAAATGTCAACGGTGATCAGGCGGGGATTGCGCTCGCGCAATTCATCCGAGCCAAAGCCCGCGCGGGCCGCCGCGCCGGGTGCGAGGTTCTGAATGAATACGTCAGCCGTGTTGATGATCCGGTGAAGCAGCGCCGCGTCATCCGGGTCCTTGATGTTTGCGACGAGCGATTCCTTGCCGCGGTTGAGCCATACGAAATACGCGCTTTCGCCATGGACGACGGAATCGTAATTGCGCGCGAAATCGCCCTCGGCACGCTCAACCTTGATGACCCGCGCGCCCGCATCGGCCAGACGCGACGCGCAATAGGGCGCGGCGACGGCCTGTTCCATGGACACAACTAGGATGCCATCAAGGGGCTTGAGGGCGTCACGCATTAGACCCCTCGCTGCCCCCCCGGGAGGAAGGGATTCCATTGTGCCGGTCCCGAGCTTCTGATCCTCTCTCCTATCAGGGGGAGGGGTGGGGAGGAGGCGCGGCAAGGGTGTGCGACCATCAATAAGACCGCGGCAGGCCCAGTACGTGCTCTCCGACGAAGGACAACACGAGGTTGTTTGAAATGGGCGCGATGCGATAAAGGCGCGTCTCGCGGAACTTGCGCTCGACGTCGTATTCCTCCGCGAAGGCAAAGCCACCATGCGTCTGCATGCACATATCGGCCGCCTTCCACGACGCCTCCGAAGCAAGATATTTTGCCATGTTGGCTTCCGCGCCGCACGGCTCGCCAGCCTCAAACTTGCGCGCGGCCTCGGCGACCATCAGCGCTGCCGCCTCCGTCTGCATGTAGGCCTCGGCAATGGGGAACTGAATGCCTTGATTCTGGCCGATCGCTCGGCCGAACACGTTGCGGTCGTTGGCGTAGTCGGTGGCTTTCTTGATGAACCAGCGCGCATCGCCGATGCATTCCGCTGCGATCAGGATGCGCTCCGCGTTCATGCCGTCTAGGATGTAACGGAAGCCCTTGCCCTCCTCACCGACCAGCGAGTCCGCTGGAATTTTAAGATCGTCGAAGAAAATTTCCGTTGTAGCATGGTTAATCATCGTACGGATCGGCTTGATGTCGAGCCCTTTGCCGAGCGCTTCGCGCATGTCGACGATGAAGACAGACAGCCCGTCGGTGCGTTTCTCGACCTGGTCCTTTGGCGTCGTACGCGCGAGCAGCAGCATCAGGTCTGAATGCTCGGCACGCGACGTCCAAATCTTCTGGCCGTTGACGATATAGCCGGCGTTTCCGTCCTTCACCGCGGTGGTACGCAAGGACAGCGTATCGGTGCCGCTGGTCGGCTCTGTGACGCCGAACGCCTGCATGCGTAACTCGCCGGTCGCGATCTTGGGCAGGTATTCCTGCTTCTGCTGCTCGGTGCCATGCCGCAGGACCGTGCCCATCGTGTACATCTGGGCGTGGCACGCGCCGCCGTTGCAGCCGGATTTCTGAATTTCCTCCATGATCACGGACGCGGCGGTGATGCCAAGGCCAGAACCACCGTATTCCTCGGGGATCAAAACTGAGAGATAGCCCGCTTCGGTGAGGGCGCTGACAAATTCGGTGGGATAGGCGCGCTCAGCATCGAGCTTGCGCCAGTATTCGCCTGGATACTCGGCGCAAAGTTTTTGAACCTGATCCCGGATATCAGCATATTCATCAGTCATTACGGTTGCCTTGATAGAGCACGGATGAGATTTTACACATATGTAAAACAAGGATGCGGCGTTGGCAAACGGCCACGTAGAACATCACACGGCCTTCAGTTGTGGCCGGTCTATGACCGGCCCGCGGAAGGTTCTTGGAACCACCCCTACGACGATACATTTACGTGTTATAGAGTGCTCGCTATCACCGGAGTCCGCCAGCCATGCCGATCATCAACCGCATCGCCGAGTTCCAAGACGAAATGACCGGATGGCGGCGTCATATCCACGCCCATCCCGAGACCGCGTTTGAGGAGCACCAAACGTCGGACTATGTCGCGCTCAGGCTCCACGACTTCGGAATCAAGGTCCATCGCGGCCTCGCTAAGACTGGCGTCGTCGGCACGCTGGAGGGGGCCAGGGGCCCCGGGCCGGCGATTGCCTTGCGGGCGGACATGGACGCACTCGACATTCACGAGAAGAATGAGGTCGACTACGTCTCAACCAACCAAGGCAAGATGCATGCCTGCGGCCATGACGGGCACACGACGATGCTGCTCGGCGCCGCCAAATATCTCGCCGAGACGAAGAACTTCGCCGGCACCGTCCATTTCATCTTCCAACCGGCCGAGGAAAATGAGGGCGGCGGCCAGATGATGATCGAGGACGGGCTGTTTGAGAAATTCCCGGTGGAGTCGGTCTACGGGCTCCACAATATGCCGGGCATCTCGGCGGGCGAGTTCGCAATCCGTCCAGGCCCGATCATGGCCTCGTTCGACATCTTCGAGCTCTCGCTCACCGGCAACGGCACTCACGCCGCGACGCCGCATCTCGGCCGCGACGCGGTGGTCGCGGGCGCGCAGCTCGTCACCGCGCTCCAGTCGATCGTCAGCCGAAGCGTCAACCCGTTCGACGCGGCCGTCGTCACCGTCACCCAGATGCACGCCGGCGACACTTGGAACGTCATCCCGGAAGAAGTCGTCATCCGCGGCACCGCGCGCGCCTTCACACCGGAGACGCAAAACCATATCGAATCCGAGATCAACCGCATTACGGAAGGCATATGCGTCGCCTTCGCCGTGACGCCGGAAATTCGCTACGAGCGCCGCTACCCCCCGACGATTAACGACGCAGATGAGACCGACGTGACGGCGGCCGTCGCCCGAAAGGTCGCCGGCGAGACGAACGTCCATCTCGACAAGGACCCGATGATGGGCGCCGAGGACTTCGCCTTCATGCTCAACGAGAAGCCGGGCGCCTATATGTGGATCGGCAACGGCCCACGGGACGGCGGCTGCATGCTTCACAACCCACACTACGACTTCAATGACGAAATCTTGTCGCTCGGCGCTAGCTACTGGGCAACACTGGTCGAGACACGGTTGGGCGGATAGACTCTATCCTTCTGCTACCTCCGCATGAATCCGCAATAGTTCAGGCAGCGTCGCCGGGTCGCGGCGGCCGAAGCCGCATTCGGTGGCGACGGAAAAATCGCCGAGATACTTACGCGCCGTCTTTATCCGTCGTCGCGTGCCGTTAACGCCGTCGGTGTAATGCACGAGGCCCAGGCTGATCCTGGTTTCGGGGCGGAGCTTTAAAGCCTTCAGCGGTGCGAAATAGGCGTCGTCGGTGCGGCCGATCGGGACAGGCATGTGGATCAATTCGATCGTCCGAGAGATGTCCGCAGACACGATGTTCGAGATCGCTACCATGTCTTCCGTGTCGGTCGGCTCGATCGTATGACGGTGATTGTTGTCGCCGTAGCACAGGTGATAGAGCAGCTCGACGCCGGGCGGCACGTGATCGCCGAGATTAACGAGCTGGCCCGCGAAGCTCGCGCGCATCTCGGCCTTGGTCGCGCCGTAGCGCGTCGGCTCACCTCGTTCCAGATGAAAGAAGACGGCAGACGCAGTGTCAAACTGCATTGCGAGCTCTCCGTGCGGGATGGCGGCCGCAATTCGGTCGATCTCGCGCTTGAGACCCTCATCGAACAGCGGCTCCACAACGGGCTGGTCCTCGTCGGCAACGAAGCCTCGGATCGGCGAATGGCCAGGGGCGAAATCCACCTGGAAGCGGCAGTCGGCGGGCACCGCGCCCTCGTCCCTGAGGCGCCTGAAGATATCCCACGAGGCGAGCGCGTTGTCTGCGTAAAGCAGGTTGCCCAGCTCTATGTCCGCCGGGTTGATACCGTCCCTGATCCGATAGCGCTGCATCGGCACGGCGTTCTCGTGCAGCCGGAACTGGTCATCGACAGGCTCGAAGACGGGGTTCTCGGAAAACACCTTCTCGAGGAAGAAGATCCAGCGCAGCCGATCGCCCGTCTCGCCGTCGGGCAAGCGCTTCAAATAGGGCCCTAGCGTCCCACCAAGAGTACGAAAGACGGTCTCAGCATCTGGCATCGGCACGCTGCCGACTATATGGACATCATGAGCAGCCATCTCGTTCCTCTCCTTTCGTGCCGGGAATAGTCCGACGTGGCGGCTAAAATCGGGCGGCAGCTTTTGCGTAACGTCTTATAAAGTTTCTTTACTTGCGAAGATGCTCCGGGAAATACAACCGCTACCGCGTACACGGCCGCACGCCGGGCACCCGCGGTCAGTTGACTTGAACGCCCCTCATGTTCTCAGCGCGGTCGAGCTTGATCACTACGGCGTAACCTTCCTCGGCGCCGTCGTGGTCTATCTCACGCTCCTGCAGCATCGTGCGAATCTTGTCGCGGAACTCGCCGCGCTCATGGATCTCCGCTGTGCCATAGAAACGCAGGATACCGCCCGGGTGCTCGAAGTCGCCATTCTCGTAAATCGCCTTGTTGGAGTACACCACAACGACCTTTTGGTTGGCACGCAGATTGTCGAGCGACGACTTCTTCGCGCGCTCCCAATAGGCCAGGTGCTCATCATCGAGCACGATCATGCTGCCCTTGGGGCTGATGTTCGGCCCGTCCGGGCCGATGGTGCCCAGCATGCACACGCAGTGGTCCTTATGCGCGTTGAAGATCAGATCCTTAATCCGCTGACTGAAAGCCATTCCGCGATTCCTCGCCTGTTGATTTTCTTTCCGGCGTATTCGTAGCCGAATTCGCAACGGGAACGCATGGAAATTTTCCCCAATCTCGGGGGCCTCATTGACTCGCCGTCCCCTGTTTCAGACATTCTCCCGATCAACAGGGAGAGTTCCGAATGGCGATCGATGTCTTTGCCGGCGTAAGGCTGGCGCGCACCCCCGTCTACGGCACTAAGGGTATGGTGGTGTCCGGCCACTCGCTGGCCTCGACGGCGGGGCTTCGCACCCTCGACCGTGGCGGCTCGCTCGTCGATGCGATGATATCGACGTCGGCGACGCTGTCGGTCGTCCTGCAGCAGGCGACTTCGATCGGCGGCGACGCCTTTTTCCTTTATCACGATGCTAAGGCGAGCAAAACCATCGGGCTCAACGCCACCGGCCATGCGCCGGACGGCGCGACAGACGAATACTATAAGGGCGGCATTCCCGACCGCGGGCCGAACGCCGTCAGCGTGCCCGGCATGGTACGCGGCTGGGAGCGGCTGCACGAAAAATACGGCAAGCTGCCGTGGCACGAGCTGTTCGACGACGCTATCGACGCGGCGGAAGCGCATCCTGCCTCGCGCGTCATGACGGCCGGGCTCGACCTGTTCCGGATCGACGTGATGGCTGATCCCGCCTGCCGCGCGCTCTATTACGACAAGGACGGCAACCGAATGCAGGCCGGCGACATCCTGCGCCAACCGGCGCTCGCCGAGTCGCTCCGCAAGATCCGAGACGGGAAGAGCGCGGCCTATTACGAAGGCGACATCGCAAAATCCATCGGCGAGTACGCGCGCAATAACGGTGGGCTTCTTGGACCCGAGCAGTTCGAGGGCTACGAGCCGGAATGGGTGGAACCACTCTCGACTGACTATCGCGGGCATACGGTTCAGGTAATGCCCCCGAATTCATACGGCATGCTGATGCTGCTGCAGCTCAACGGACTGTCGGCACTCAGCTCCGAGCAGCTCGCCGACAATGACACGGACAGGCTCAACTACCTGATCCGCGCCATGCAGGGCGCCTTCACGCTGGGCCAACCTTATATCTCCGACCCCCGCATGGTGGACATTCCGGTCGACCTGCTGCTGGGAGCCCAGACTACGGCGAAGCTCCAGGATTGCGTCATGAAAGGTACCGACCCTAAGACATTCGAGAACAAGGGCGGCACGTCGTGCATCGTCATCGCCGACGGAAACGGCAACGCGATGTCGGTCGTCCAGTCGGTCTTTCACGTGTTTGGTAGCGCCTTCATGGACCCCGGCACCGGCATCCTGATGAACAATCGAATGACCGGCTTCCGCGTCGATCCGAAAGATCCGCGCAACGTCGCGCCCCGCAAGCGCCCCTCGCATACGCTGAATCCAGTGATGGTGCTCAAGGGCGGCAAGCCGAAATACCTGATGACTACGCCCGGTGGGCCCGGCCAGACTCTGTCGATGGTGCAGGTACTGACTAATCTCGTCGACCGGGGCATGGAGCTGACCAGCGCCATCGAATACCCGCGCTGGTCGGTCGGTCTCGACGGGAGTTTCATGCTGGAAGACGGTTATTCCGAGGAGATCGCCAACGAACTTGCCCGCCGCGGGCACACGGTGAAGCACGGCTCGGGCGCCTCCTATTTTGGCTCCGCAAAGACCATCGAGATTCTCAACAACGGCGTGCTGATCGGCGCGGCTGACACGAGGCGCGAGGCGTCGGCTGTGGGAAGATAAAGACGGCGCGATGGCTAATCTCCATGCCGACCTGATTGTCACCAACGGCAAGATCATCACCGTCGACAGCTCGAACCGCATCGCCGAAGCCCTGGCCTGCCACAACGAGCGAATCTTCGCTGTGGGCTCGGCGGCGAATGTCGGTGCGTTAGCGGGCCCCGACACGCGGATCATCGACGCGGGCGAGAGATCCGTAATTCCCGGCCTGTTCGACGGCCATGCACACATGGACCGCGAGGGCCTGAAGGATGTCTTCCCTTCGCTTGAGGGCTGCGCGTCTATCCGCGACGTGCTCGACCGCATCGAAGCGCTAGCGAAGGCCGCCGCGCCGGGCGAATGGATTGTCACGATGCCCGTCGGCGATCCTCCCTACTATTGGAACGTTCCGGGCTGCCTGAAGGAGGGCCGGTTTCCGACCCGGCACGAGCTCGACGAGGCGGCACCCAATAACCCGGTCTATATTCGCCCGATCTGGGGCTTCTGGCGGCATCAGATACCTCTGGAGTCAGTCGCGAATACGCACGCGCTCGAACTCGCGGGTATCACGAAGGATACAAAGCCGCCGACCAAGACAGTCGTCTTCGAGAAGGACGACTGGGGCGAACTGACCGGCCTCATTCGCGAGAAAACCTTCATGCCTGTCGCGGAGCTCGGCTTCTTCAAGGCCGCGCCGCGCTTCACCGCGGACGACCGCGTCGACGGCCTCAAACGCGCGATGCGTATTTACAATTCGACCGGCACGACTAGCGTATTCGAGGAACACGGCGCCGCGCAGGAGCTAATCGCCGCCTATCAGGCGGTTCACGCCGCGGGGGCCGACACGGTGCGCGCACATCTCGTTTTCAGCCCCTCCTGGGGAGGCGCGCAGGGCATCGAGTACGCGGCCGTATTAGAGAACTGGACGGCGTGGCTGGGCCGGCGCGGCCTCGGCGACAACCGGCTCCGCGTCGGGGGCATGTATACCGACGCCGCTGTCGATATCGACGCGACATTCCGCGCGACCGCCGCACCCTATACCGGCTGGTCCGGCTTCAACTACGATTACGGCATCCCGCAGAACCGGCTGGCCGAATTCATGGTGGAAGCCGCGCGTAACGACATCCGCATCGCCGTGATCGGGCCGAAATTTCTTGACGTGTTTGAGCAGGTGAACCGCGAAGTGCCCATTGCTGACAAGCGCTGGTGTATCGGCCATCTCGACGTGATGAATGAGGACCAGATCCGGCGCGCCGCTGATCTCGGCGTCGTCATGACGACCCACACCAACCGCTATATCTACAAGCATGGCCACATCCTGCGCCAGGAGCTGGGCGCCGACCGCTTGGATGATATCGTGCCGCTGCGTCGCCTGCTGGATGCGGGCGTCAATATCGGACTCGCAACCGACAACGTGCCGACTACGCTGTTCTATCCGATCTGGCACACTGTCTCGCGCTGGAACATGTTCTCCGAAGATCGCATCGCACCGAACCAGGCGCTCTCGCGCGAGGAAGCGCTGCGCTGCGCGACGATGGGCGGCGCGTATCTCACCTTCGAGGAAAACGAGAAGGGCTCAATTGAGAACGGGAAACTGGCCGACATGGCGATCCTGTCCGCCGATCCGCTGACCTGCGCCGAGGAAGACCTGAAGGAAATCGTCGCAGAGACAACAATTGTCGCTGGCAAAGTCGTCTACGAACGGTCCGCATCGTGAAAATTGAACCATGAAAATCTCCGAGCTCGACACGCCGGTCCTGCTTCTCGACGCCGATGCTCTTGAACGTAACATCGCGCGCATGGCGGACATGACCGGAACGGCGGGCATTTCCTATCGACCTCATTCGAAGACGCACAAATCGTCCGTGATCGCCCGGATGCAGCTCAAAGCCGGCGCCGTCGGCGTCTGCTGCGCCAAGCTCGGTGAGGCGGAAGTGATGGGAGCGGCAGGCATCGGCAACATCCTGATCACCACACCTGTCGTCGGCCACAACAAGATCGGCCGGCTGCTCCATCTTGCCAACCAGCTGCGGGTCGCTGTCGTCGCGGATAATGCTGCGAACGTCACGGCGCTCGGCAACATGGCGCAGACGGCGGGACGTCAGCTCGAGGTTCTCGTAGAGGTCGACGTCGGCCAAGGCCGATGCGGCGTCCAGACGCCGGACGAGGCGGCCGAGCTGGCAAAGCGTATTCACGACAACGCTTGGCTGCGGTTCGGCGGAATACAGGGCTATCAAGGCAAGATCCAGATGGTGCCCGACGTGACCGAGCGAGAAGCCGAAACTGGCGCGAGCCTCGACCGGCTTGACGCGTTCGTGGACGCAGTGGAAGCGGCCAGCGTGCGCGTTAGCCTTACGACCGGCGGCGGCACGGGTACGTTGCCCTTCGACATGGCCGGCGGGAGGCTTACGGAGCTTCAGACCGGCTCCTACGTGTTCATGGATTCGCGCTACGGCGGGATCGGCTGGCCCGGCGCCAGCGCGCCACCCTTCGAGCAGTCGCTTCACATCCTGACGACGGTCGTCAGCACGCCCACGTCAGACCGCGTCGTCTGCGACGCCGGTCTGAAATCGGCGAGCAGCGATCACGGCCCACCCATGGTTGCGGACGGGGATGGCTTCGTCTTCGAGTACGGCGGTGACGAGCACGGCATCCTCCGCGCCGCGGACGGCGGCGCGGTACAGTGGACCGTCGGAGACAAGGTCAGGCTTGTGCCGAGCCACTGCGACACCACGGTCAATCTCTACGACCAATACATTGTCGTGCAAGGTGATGAGGTCGTCGACGTTTGGCCCATCGAAGGCCGCGGAAAGACGCAATAGCGCGTTTGACAACCCCGCCTCGCTCAATCGAACAAGAGCAACGGGTGCCAGATCACCGCGAAGACGCGGCGGGGAACAAACGCCGTTATTTTTTCGATTTATCTTCGATCTGCGTGCCTTTCTTGAAAGGCTCGAAGGTAGGCTTGTAGCTTTTCTCGTCGAGGAACTGCCGGAGACCCGTGTTGTACGAGTCTTCCGTGTCGCCAACGCGGATCGCCTGGCCCTTTTCTGCGAGGTAATCATAGGACTGATCGAAATCCATTGTACGGACCTGACGAACAGCCTGCTTAGTTGCACGCAGCACGCGCGGGCTTTTCGCCATAAGTTTCTCGGCAAGCTCAGTCACCTTGGCTTGTAGCTGGTCTTCCGGCACCGAGAAGTTGATCAGGCCAATCCGCTCCGCTTCCTTACCGTCGAACGCCTCGCCCAATGCCGCGTAGTACATCGCGTGGCGGGGCAGCAACGCATCGGCGACGACCTTAGCGACCAGCGCACCGGGGAGAATGCCCCAGTTGACCTCCGACAGGGAGAAGGTCGCGTTGTCGGCGGCCACAGCGAAATCGGTCCCCAGAAGCTGCATGAAGGCGCCGCCGACGCAGTAACCCTGAACCATCGCGATGGTCGGCTTGTCGTAATTGTAGAGCAGTTCCCACCGCCAGCGGTTCGCTGCACGCTGGGAGCGCTTGCGGCCGATTGGGTTGTTCTCGTTCTCGCGGAAGAACATCTTCAGGTCCTGTCCGGCGGAGAAGTTGCCGCCGGCGCCAGCGATCACGACGCATTTCGTGTCGGGGTCGACTTCTAGCTCTTCGAGCGTTTGCAGCATTTCGTTATGCAGTTGCGGGCTCATCGCATTCCGCTTCTCGGGCCGGTTCATATAGACCCAGGAAATTCCGTCTCGCTTCTCCACCTTAACGCACTCGAGCTGCGCCATATGTTATCCCTCCTTATCGCCTACCAGGGTTAGTTAATCCCTAAAAAAATGATGAAGGAAGCCCCTGGGGGAGTCAAAGCTCCCAGCGGCATTTCCGGAAAAAACGGCGGCCCGATCAGCCGCTGCTTTTGTTTATGCAGTGGACTCGCAATGAAAATTGCGACAACTCTTGAGCAGGGATTGAGTGCTCATTAAACAGTTGAAATATTCACGAAAATTAAGCGCGTCAGCCGCCGTATTCCCGTAGCACGTGCCGCGCCAGCGCCATCTTGAGGATTTCGGTAGGTCCCTCGGTGATCACGAAACTGCGCTGATCTCGCCACATCCTCTCGATCGGAAGGTCGGTCGTCAGGCCCAGGCCACCGTGAATCTGCATGCACTTGTCCGCAGCCTCGAACGATTTCGTGTCGCCGAAATATTTCACGATATAAGAATCGTAGCGGATTTCGCCGCCTGCATCGTGCTTCGCCGCCGCCGCGTAGACCATCAGCCGGAGCATATGGAGGTCAGCGTACGAGTCGACCAGCATCCACTGGACGGACTGGCGTTCCGCTAGCTTGCGGCCGAACGTTTCGCGCTGCTGTGCGTAGGACGCTCCGAGCTCTAGGCATCGCTCGATAACGCCGATGCCCCGCGCCCCGTGACGGATCCGACCAGCGCTGATCCAGTTCTGGGCGAACTTGAAGCCTTCGCCTTCCTCTCCGATCCTGTCCTCCACTGGGACGCGCACTTCTTCGAAGGCGACCTCCCAAGGTCGGTCGTGCATCATGGTTTCCTGCTGACGAAGCAGCTTCACGCCGGGCGCCTTCATGTCAACAAGAAACGCCGATATTCCGCCGCGAGACCCCTTTTCGCGGTCGGTAGCCGCGATGACCTGCGCGAAGTCTGCGTCGCCCGCAGCGGTAATGAACCGCTTCACCCCATTGATAACGTAGTGATCGCCGTCGCGTACCGCGGTGGTCCGCATGTTGCCTGGATCTCCACCAGCGTCTGGTTCGGTCTGAGCGAAACAATGGCGGAGCTCACCGCGGAGAACGGGAAAGAGATAGCGTTCCTTCTGCTCTTCGTTAAGAAAATAGAGTATCGGACTGACCGTAGGACCGAAGATATTGACGTTTCGCGTCGGCAATGCGACCGTACGCGCTAGCTCGGCCCAGACGACTGCTCGTGCAAGAAGCCCGAGGCCTTGACCGCCGTATTCCTCGGGCACGTCGAACAGCCACAGCCCAATCGCCTTGGCCTTTTCTTCTAATTCTGTCTGAATGTCTGGCTTCAGCTTTGGGCCGTCCAGCGTATCCTGTTCGATGGGTATTAGTTCCCGGTCGACGAAGCGGCGCACAGTCTCCTTGAGAAGGCCAAGCTCCTCGGGAAGCTCAAGGTCCATTCTGTTTCCTTTTTTGCGCCATATTCGCCAGTGGCTTTTTGTCAGGTATCCTACACGTCCGGCTCATTTTCGCCGACGGACGCGCGTTCAACAAGCTTGGGCCGCGACGACGGCCTCAACTCTTGAGCGAAGCCGCAAGAAAATGCAAAAACCCTTGATTCAATTTGATTTTATGGACAGCTCGATTACGATTCGCTAAGGCTATTATTCTAAGTGGGTACCTGTGTGGTTTCAATTCGACGGAACGTGGAATTGTCGGACGTAAACTCCCGAGAATCGCGACCTGAATCTTATACCTATATCGGTCGCGATAGCCACAGCACCCTGCTTGTGGCGCTAAGCATTCTGGTGGGCGGGCTCCTTCTTGGCGCCGTCGCCGGTACAGCCGTCACGGGACACGCGGAACTTCCGCCGCCCGAGACCCACATCGTCACGGCATCCGGCCTAGCCAAAACGAGCGAATCGGTCGAGGTCCCCGCGGAGCTGACGGAACCCGAACCAACGATCATAGCATCCGCAGACAGTGCCGAGCACGCGCCAGGCAGCGGCAACTACACGCTAATCGATGCCACCCGACCGACCGAGCGCTCGCAAAGCGTAAAAGTGCGAACGGGCGACACTCTGATGTCGCTGATGCTTTCCGCCGGCATCGACCGGGGCGAAGCGCACGAAGCGGTGACCGCTCTGCGGTCCGTCTTCGATCCCAAGGATCTCCGTGTCGGCCAGCGGGTCCGCCTGACGCTGTCTCCCGAAGACGCACTTCAGGAAATGGCGTTCAATCCGAGCTTAGTCAAACGGGTTGCGGTCCGCCGGGACCAGAGCACAAATTTCAAGGCTTTCGAGACCCAGAAAGCGCTGACGCGGCAGCTATCGTATGCCGAGGGCAGCATCCGGTCGAGCCTCTACAAGGCGGCCGTCCGAGCTGGCGTTCCTTTGCCGGTCCTTGAGGAAATGATACGTATCTATAGCTGGGAGGTGGACTTCCAGCGAGAGATCCAGCTGAACGACGCGTTCGCGATCGTATACGAACGATATGTCGACGAAGACGGCGATTTCGTGCGGCACGGCGACGTCCTCCAAGCACGCCTCACGCTGTCAGGCCAGAACAAGCCGCTCTACCGGTTCGAGATCGAGCCGGGCATCATCGATTATTTCGACGACAACGGAAAAAGCGCCAAACGCGCCCTGATGCGCACGCCGATCGACGGCGCGCGCCTGTCCTCGCGGTTCGGCGCCCGGCGCCACCCCATTCTGGGCTATACCAAGATGCATAAGGGCATTGACTTCGCTGCGCCGAGCGGCACGCCGGTTTACGCGGCGGGCGATGGTGTCGTCGAGGTACGCGGCCGAAACGGCGGTTATGGTAACTATATCCGGATCAGACATGTGGGCAATTTCAACACCGCCTACGCCCACCTGAGAGGATTCGCGCGCAGCGTCACCCGTGGCACCCGGGTCCGGCAGGGGCAGGTCATCGGCTATGTTGGCAGCACGGGCCGCTCCACCGGGCCCCACCTCCACTACGAAATTCTGCGGAACAACCGGCAGGTCAATCCGTTGGTGGTGAAAATGCCCTCGGGCCGCAAACTAACAAAATCCCAGATGGCGCGTTTCCAGATCGCGCGGGGCCGCATCGACACAATCGTCGCCGGTATGCGCCGCGATGTCCGTCTGACGCAGCGCTAGACGGGCAGCTCTCTGAAAAAGAAGCATCCTGCCCCGGCACCTCAGGGCAGGCTGTTTTCGCTATCGGGTTTCACTATTCCGCGGCGATCGCTCCGTTCGCGGAGCCGTTGATGATCAGGCCGTTGAGATCGGCACTGACCGTTATCGTACTACCGTCCTCGACATAGCCTTCGAGCAGCATCGTGGCCAGCGGGTTCTGCAGGCTCCGCTGGATCGCCCGTTTCAGCGGCCGCGCGCCGTAGATCGGATCGTAACCGGCATCGGCGAGCCAGGCGAGTGCCGCATCGTCCATCTGGAGCCTAATGTTTCGGTTCTCCAGCATCTTGGAGAGATGCTCAAGCTGGATGTCGACTATGCCCGACATATGTGCCCGGGTCAGCCGGTGGAACAGCAGGACCTCGTCCAGCCTATTCAAAAACTCGGGCCTGAACGCGAGGCGCACGATTTCCATCACCTGACCTCGTACCGCCTCCACGTCCGCGCCTTCCGCCTGGTTCGCGAGGATTTCGCTGCCGAGGTTGGAGGTGAGAATGATCAACGTGTTGCGGAAATCGGCCGTCCGGCCCTGTCCGTCCGTCAGACGCCCGTCGTCGAGCACCTGCAGTAGCAGGTTGAAAACGTCGGGGTGCGCCTTTTCGACCTCGTCGAACAGGATGACCTGATAGGGGCGACGGCGTACCGCCTCGGTCAGCGCGCCGCCTTCCTCGTATCCGACATAGCCAGGCGGTGCGCCGATGAGCCGGGCGATGGAATGCTTTTCCATATATTCCGACATGTCTAGCCGCTGCATCGCGGTCTCATCGTCAAACAGGAATGCCGCCAGCGCCTTGGTCAGCTCGGTCTTGCCAACGCCGGTAGGACCGAGAAACAGGAACGAGCCGAGCGGCCGGTTCGGGTCCTGAAGGCCGGCTCGGGCGCGCCGGACCGCATTGCTAACCGCGACGACGGCGTCTTCCTGGCCGATTACGCGGTTGCCGATGACCTCTTCCATCCGCAGCAACTTTTCACGTTCGCCCTCGAGCATCTTGTCGATGGGAATGCCAGTCCAGCGCGCTACGACCGCCGCAATGTCGCGGTCGGCAACCTCCTCGTCCACCATACGGCCTTCGCCGTCACCTGCATCCTCGAGCTTTCTCTCAAGGTCAGGGATAATGCCGTAAGCCAGCTCGCCCGCTCGCGCCAGATCGCCGTCGCGCTGGGCACGCTCGAGATCGATCCGCGCGGTATCCAGCGCCTCTTTGAACTTCTGCGAGTCGGCGAGATGTGCTTTTTCCGACAGCCAGACAGCGGTCAGCTCGGCGGATCTTTCCTCAAGATCGGCGAGGTCCTCCTCGAGCTTTTCGAGCCGTTCCTTTGACGCCTTGTCGAGCTCCTTCTTCAGCGCCTCCCGCTCGATCTTGAGTTGGATAATGCGCCGATCAAGCTCGTCGATCTCTTCGGGCTTTGAGTCGACTTCCATGCGGAGCCGCGACGAGGCCTCATCAACGAGGTCGATCGCCTTGTCGGGCAGGAACCGGTCCGAGATGTAGCGGTTCGACAGCGTCGCAGCCGAGACGATCGCGCCGTCGGTAATGCGGACGCCGTGGTGAACCTCGTACTTCTCCTTTAGGCCGCGCAGGATCGAGATGGTGTCCTCGACCGTCGGCTCAGAGACGAAAACGGTCTGGAACCGGCGGGCGAGAGCCGCGTCCTTTTCGATGTGCTTGCGGTGCTCGTCCAGCGTAGTCGCGCCAATACAGTGCAACTCGCCGCGCGCGAGCGCCGGCTTCAGCATGTTAGACGCATCCATCGCACCATCTGCGGCGCCGGCACCAACAAGCATGTGGAGCTCATCGATGAATAGAATGATCTCGCCCTCTTCGGCGGTGATCTCTTGCAGGACAGCCTTAAGGCGTTCCTCGAATTCGCCGCGGAACTTCGCACCCGCGATCAGCGCACCAAGGTCGAGCGACATAAGCTTCTTGCTCCGCAGGCTCTCCGGAACGTCGCCGTTGACGATGCGCTGGGCCAGGCCTTCGACGATAGCAGTCTTGCCTACGCCGGGCTCGCCGATCAGAACAGGGTTGTTCTTCGTCCGACGCGAGAGCACCTGGACGGCTCGCCGGATTTCCTCGTCACGGCCGATGACGGGATCGATCTTACCCTGGCGGGCGCGCTCGGTCAGATCGGTCGCGTACTTCTTAAGCGCATCGTAAGCATCCTCCGCCGTCGCGCTATCGGCAGTCCTGCCCTTGCGGATCTGGTTGAGCGCATCATTGAGCGACCGCGGCGTCACGCCAGCCTTAGAAAGCGCGTCCGCTGACGGCGTCCCGGCCGCCATGGCAAGGGCAAGCAGAAGTCGCTCAGCGGTTACAAACGAATCACCCGCCTTTTCCGCTAGTCCGGTCGCGTTTTCGAGCAGTCGCGCGGTTTCCGGCGCTAGATATAACTGCCCGCCGCCGCCTTCGATCTTGGGTAATTTCGAGAGAGACAGCTCCGTTTCGCGCAACGCCACGGCCGCGTCGCCGCTCGCCGCAGCGATCAGGTTGGTCGCGAGACCCTCCTTGTCGTCGAGCAAGACCTTAAGCAAATGCTCGGGTTTGAACTGCTGATGTTTACTGCAAATAGCGAGGGACTGAGCGGATTGCACAAAACCTCGCGCCCTCTCGGTGTAGGACTCGAACTCCATTGTCTGCAACTCCGAATTAAGACATTGCAACGATAGCCCCCGACTCTCGGCGGGCCTTTGCCGGACCCGGCAATCGGCATCCAGCGATCAATCAGATATGGGGGAAGAACTGGGCGATGCAAGCGCGTAAAAACGGCCCCCCGTAGGAGAGCACTGAAGCAATTAAAATTAAGTATTTGTCGGTCGAATGAACCGAAATCAGGCGTTGGTGCTCTCACCGATCTCGTCGGCCAGCGGCTCTTCCGCCGCGACCGCGTCCGCCACGATGTCGGGCTGCGGCTCCTCTGAAGGATCCTTGCGGCGGCCGCTGCGACGGCGCAACCCGTCGGATCGACCTTTGCCATTCGCCGGGGCCTCGCCATTGCCATCGGACACTTTCGCCTCGATCATCTCGTCCGTGGATTCATCGTCCATGCTGTTCGCATCGTCACCCGGTGCCACCGACTTCTGCTGGTCGGTCGGCGCGTTGGCGTTCAAAATGCGGTAGTAGTGCTCAGCGTGCTGGTAATAGCTTTCGGCGCTGATCCGGTCGCCGGCGGACGTTGCATCCCTCGCGAGCGTGAGATACTTCTCGATCACTTGCTGCGCGTTGCCTCGGACCTTTACGTCCGGTCCGTTGCTATCGAACGAATAGTTGCGTGGGTTGGAGTGCTTGCGGCCGTTGCCCCGACCCCTCATACGTTTGTTATTCGGGCCCTGTCTCATAGCGCCTTCTATTCCAATTCCATTTCGATTTTTTAGGCTCTGCGCTCATCTATCTTTGCCATTTCCGCCGGCGATCAACCGCGTTATGGTAAATCTGCTGAGAGAGAGCAGGTGCTTAAAAGGCTTACCGCTCGGCAACGAGTCTTCGACGGCGCCAGCTTCCGCACACTAGTCGGGAATAGTTTAGTTTCCAACCCTTTTTTTCTGAGTTGGGTAACGAACGCCGGCGGATTTATACGCCGAACGCAAGGCTTCTCGCCCGGCCGCCTAGATCGTACCGTCGGGCAAGCTGCCGATAGCCAGCATTTCGAAACAAATCGCTAACAGTCGGTTCCTGCCGGTGCCCGATTTCGAGCACGAGCGTTCCTCCTGGTGCGAGAAGCGATGCGCCAGCCTCCGCGATTTCCCGATAGGCATCTAGCCCGTCTTCACCCCCGAACAGGGCCGTTTCTGGATCGAACACGGCAACTTCGGGTTCAAGCGAGCTTTTTTCCGCCACGGCGATATACGGCGGGTTCGAGACCACCAGATCGAATTTCCCATGGACAGGCTCTGCCCAGCTACCCTCGAAGAACGATGCCCGGTCGGAGAACCCGAGACGTTTGGCGTTGCGCCGGGCAACCGCGCAGGCCCCCGGCAAGATATCGGTCCCGACCCCCGTTGCCGCCGGAACCTCGTCCAGCAACGACAACAGCAGACAGCCGGTGCCAGTCCCGAGATCGAGGATCCGCGGCGCGTCAGTTCGGGGCCCGAGCATATCAAGCGCCAGTTCTACCACCGTCTCGCTGTCGGGGCGCGGGTCGAGCGTGTCGAGGCTCACTTCGAAATCGAGGCTTCGGAACTCGCGGCGGGCCAGGATGCGCGATACGGGCTCGCGTTTCGCGCGGCGGGCGATCCAGGCCCGGAACCGGTCGGCGGCGGCCCCAGCGACGGCCACGTCGGAGCGGGTAAGAAGATCGAGACGGCCGACCCCCATCGCGGCGCACAGAAGAATCCGGGCATCCGCGGCGGCGTCCGCAACGCCCCCCCGGCGCAGCGTCTCCGTGGCGTCCGCCAGCAGCGCATCGATCCGATCCGTCACGAAATCCCCCTCAAGAAACTTGGGCGAGCCGTTGCGCCTGATCCTCCGCAAGCAGCGCATCGACGATTTCGTCAAGCGCCTCGCCTTCCAGCACGCGATCAAGCTTGTGGAGGGTGAGGTTGATTCGGTGGTCGGAGACGCGGCCCTGTGGGAAATTGTAGGTGCGGATCCGCTCGGATCGGTCGCCGGAGCCGACCTGGTTCTTGCGGTCCGCCGCACGTTCCGCGTCGAGCGCCTCGCGCTCCGACTCATAGAGACGGGCGCGGAGGATTTTCATGGCCTTGTCGCGATTCTTGTGCTGCGACTTCTCGTCCTGCTGCGCGACGACGATACCGGTCGGAATGTGGGTGATACGGACTGCACTGTCCGTCGTGTTGACGTGCTGACCACCGGCGCCCTGCGATCGATAGGTATCGACGCGGAGATCCTTCTCCTCGATCTTGACGTCGACCTCTTCGGCCTCGGGGAGGACGGCGACGGTCGCCGCAGAGGTATGGATGCGCCCGCCGGATTCCGTCTCGGGGACGCGTTGAACGCGATGGACGCCGGATTCGAACTTCATACGCGCGAAGACGCCCCTGCCGGATATCTCGGCTGAAGCTTCCTTGATGCCGCCGATCTCGTTTTCGGACAGGCTGATTAATTCGAATTTCCAGCCCTGCTTGTCGGCATAGCGCTGGTACATGCGCAGTAGGTTCGCGGCAAACAGCGTCGCCTCGTCGCCGCCGGTCCCCGCTCGGACTTCCAATATCGCATTCTTCTCGTCAGCGGCGTCCTTTGGCAGCAACATCACCTGCAGGTTCCGTTCAAGCTCGGGGATGCGGGCAGTCAGCTCGGCGAACTCCTCCTCCGCAAGCGCCTTCATCTCGGCGTCGGTTCGGGCATCCGCAATCAGCTCCCCGAGATCGCCTGCTTCGTGCTTGGCATAGCGCAGCGCGCTGATCGCTGCGACCACCGGGTCGAGCTCCGCATACTCTTTAGACATTTGCACGAATTCCCCGGAGGCGCCAACGTCGCTGGCGGACATCAGCGTCGATAGCTCTTCGTAGCGCGAGACGATCTGGTCGAGTTTTTCGTCGAGTTTCATTTTTTCTTCTCCTCGTCGGCGTCTAGGGAAAACAGACGGCGCATATGACCTTCCGCGTCGCGCAGAGCGGGGTCGTTCCGCCCAGCCATGTCGCGCAAGGTAATGCTCGGGTCATGGAGTAGCCGGTTAATCAACCGCAGCGTTGCCATGTCGACCGTCGCATCCGAGTTCCCCAGATCGGACAGAACGGTTCGCCTGACAGCCTCAAACCGCTGGCGCAGCGCCGACAGAACCGGCACCGCACTGCGCTCGGCACCGGCGCGTCGGAAACGCTCAAGTTCATCTTCGATCAGCACTTCGGCCTCGGCGGTGGCCTGGTCTCGCTGCGAGCGCCCGTCTAGGGCGATGCGCTCAAGATCGTCGAGCGAATAGACGAAGGCGCCGTCCAGTTCATTGACAGCTGGATCAACGTCGCACGGGATGGCTGCGTCAACCATCAAGATCGGTCGGCGGCGGCGTAGGACAAGTGCCGCTTCGACGTTTTTGGAATCAAACAGATAATGGCCTGCGCCCTGCGTTGAGACCACGATATCCGCCTTGGCGAGCCAATCGGGAAGGTCGTCGAGCGGCGCATGATGGCAGCCGTAGCGCCGGGCGGTGATTTCCGCGCGCGGCGCGCTTCGGGCGACGATCTTAAGCCGCTCGAGACCCGACTCGCGCAGCCGGTCGACGATCATTTCGCCCATTTCGCCCCCCGCGACCAAAACTGCGGATGCGCGCAACAAGTCGCCGTGAACGTCGCGCGCGACCTGAACTGCGCAAGCCGCCATCGACACGGAACGCTCGCCGATGGCAGTCTCCGTCCGCACGCGCTTGGCGGCGGCGTTGGCCGCCTGGACCAAGGCATCGAGCTGGGCACCAAGACGGCCGCAGCCTGCTGCGATCCTGACCGCATCGCGAAACTGGCCAGTTACTTCCGGTTCGCCGACGATCGGGCTGTCGATAGATGCGGCGACGCGGAATACGTGGCGGATCGCTGCGTCGTCCTGATAGTCGTATAGCTCAAGCTCGAGCGCCGACGGTTCGAACCCGCCTAATCGAGCTAGTAGACCGATGACACGGGGTTTCGCATCATCCGGTTCGTCCGCAATCCCGATGATTTCAGTGCGCGCACAGGTCGACAGCAGGACAGCCTCATAGAGACCAGCTTCCGCCGCATCGCGCAGCAGACTGGGCACGCGCTCTTCCTTTATGTAAAGCCTGTCACGCGTCGCCTCGGAACTCGTCCGGTGATTGGCACCAATGACGACGAGGCGGCCTGTGTTCCGCTCGTCCGTCATGGGTCGCTACTGAAACTGTTTCAGTTTGGCCTTGAGAGCAGCGAGCGCAACTAGTTCCTGCTCGCCCGTATCGAGATCACGCACAGTGGCCGATTGCTGCGCGAGCTCATCGTCGCCGAGAATGACTGCGGCGCGCGCATTGACGGCGTTCGCCCGCTTCATGCGCTGTTTCATGCGGCCGCGATAGCCGAGTTCAACGCGGAAGCCAGCGCGGCGGAATTCGTTGGTCAGCTTGAGGCAGACCACCTCAGCCTTTTCTCCCATCGGTACCATCGCGATGGGCCGCAACGGCGCTGGCCCCTCGCCAATCAACATCGACAGGCGCTCGATGCCTGACGCCCAGCCCACGCCAGGCGTCGACGGCCCACCCATCTGTTCGATGAGCCCGTCGTAGCGTCCACCCGCCAGGACCGCGCTTTGCGCGCCTAGCGCGTCGGTCTTGAATTCGAACGCCGTGTGGCAGTAGTAGTCGAGCCCCCGCACCAGTCGCGAATTGCGTTGCCAGGCGATGCCTAGTGCATCGAGCCCGTCGCAGACGGCCCCAAAGAAATCGCACGATTCTGCATCCAGGCTTTCATCGAACTCCGGCGCGTTCTCGACGAGGCGGCGGTCTACCTGATCCTTGGAATCCAGGATGCGGAGCGGATTGCGTTCTAGCCGGTCGCGGCTGTCATCGGAAAGATCGTCTCGATGATCGCCGAAATACTCAACAAGGCGCTCGCGATAAGTCGCGCGGCTCTCCGTATTGCCCAACGTGTTGAGCTCAAGAGTGATCGAACCTGCTACACCGAGCGTATCAAGAATCGTTGCGCCGAGAGCAATAACCTCGACATCTCCAACCGGCTCGGCAACGCCTAGTAGCTCGACACCAATCTGATGGAACTGCCTGAGACGTCCTTTCTGGGGCCGCTCATAGCGAAACATCGGGCCTGAGTAAAAGAACTTGAGCGGCAAGTGCTGGCTCAGCCCGCTTGAGATCAGCGCTCTGGCGATGCCCGCCGTGCCCTCTGGGCGCAACGTGATCTGATCGCCACCCTTGTCAACGAAGGTATACATCTCCTTCGTGACGATATCAGACGTCTCGCCCAGCGTGCGCCCAAAGACCTCACTGAATTCAAAAATGGGCGTCACCGCTTCCTCGAAACCGTAACGCTCCGCAATCTCACGCCCAGTCTCCACGACGTTCCTCGCAAGCCTGGCTTCTCTGGGCAGAAGATCGTGCGTGCCGCGGACGGGTTGCAGGGAAGTCATGTCGTGCGCTCTATTAACGGTCGGGCCAGGCCCGTCGAAGCGTGGGTTTACACCTGAATAATGCAGAGCGCCATAGGGACGCCTCAGCGAAGCGGGTCGAAGCCTAGTTGATGCCGTCCAGCAGCTTCTCGGCATCAAGGGAAATGTTGCGGCGGATTTCGCCCACCGTGCCGAGCGACGGAATGCGCCGACCATCGATCCAGATTTCGAGCGCCCCGGCGTTGCCCGTCTCTAGGGTCAGACCGGCGCCCGACGGCGCCTCGAAGCTATCCCCAGCTCGCATGAGCTGCGAGAAAAGCCGTTGGCTGTTATTCATAAGTACGGCCACGAAGCTGTCGGCGGTAGCCTGCACGACGATCTTTTTCGCTCCGGGCAGTTGGAACCCGCCCGTGGGCACCAGCGTCACGGACGCGGATTCAGCGCGGGGCACGGGCGACGGCGGCGAATTCTGGTCGAGCGTCTCGGCCGCAGGCTTCGGCGCAGCCGGCGGCATCTCCAGCGACGCCGCCTTCATGCTGCCGGTTTCAAGCAACGCTGCCGGCCGAACCGGTTCGACGGGCACTGCGGGCGCTGCCAGCCGCTCGCTCTCCGCGGGCTCGGGGGCGACAGGTATTTCTGCAGGGGCAGATTGGGTTTTGGGCGCTTTGGCTGCGTCGGTCGTATCTGCAGATGGTTCAAGCGTCATCTCTGAGGATGCTTCCGCGGGCGGCGCCTTCTCCGAAGACAGCCCGCCCAGCTGCATTTCCACAGAAGGCGCTGATGCGGAGTCAGTATTCGGCGCCGACGAAGCAGGCACAGCGGCAGGACTGCTGTCGGAGTCAGTTCCGAGCATGCGGAAAAACTCCGCCGGAACGCTCGCTATCCGGTCAACGGGATTGTTGTCCGATGCCGAGAAATAATGCCAGCCGCCGTAAGCGACAGCCGCCACGATAGCCGCTAGCAGCAGGATAGGGCCGGTTGGCAAACGGCCCTCTTCGACAGGGGACGGAAGATGAAGCTGGGATTGATTACTTGTGCCGACCCCGGCCATCCGAAATCGCCGCACTACCTCCTCGCCGTCTAGGCCGAGGAAATCGGAATAGGCGCGCAAGAAACCTGTCACGTAGACACCGCCAGGTAGATCCGCGAGGCGGCCGGACTCGATGGCTTCGAGATATACTAGACGTATCCGCAGATCCGAGGCGACTGACACAAGGTCATGGCCAAGGTTTTCGCGCATTTCGCGCATTATTGCGCCGAGTTCGGCGGCATCGAATTGCTGGGTTTCGGCCGAATGCTCTGGCTTCATTTATCGCGTGCCCCCTTGCACACAAAATGCCCGGCGATCCACCCGTTCAGCACCCGCGACCCGGTAACGCCGAAACCGCATGCGATATCTACTTTTACGGCGACGATACACAGTACCGCTGAAGGCCCACCCGACATCAACTCGAGAGAAATAACAAAGAAATCAAACGGATATCAATGCCCAAGTCGCTCCGAAACAACGATATAGAGATAAGTTTTCTGCGGCGGCAAGCCGATCAGCCGGGCACAACGAAGCCGTGATCATGCGCAAATGCCCTCAATTTGTATCGCAGCGTATGTGCGTCGCTGCCCAGCAGGCCGTCGACATAGGCCGACAAGGCCTCGGTATCGACCGTAAGCGTCATCGCCTTGACGGCGCCGAAATTGGACGGCGACAGCGAGAGCGACCGCAAGCCGACCCCGACCAGCGCCATAGCCTCGATCGGCCGGCCCGCCATCTCACCGCACAGCGACACGTCGACGCCGGCCGTCCGGCAGCGGGCCACGATATCCTTCAGCGCTAATAGAAGACCCGGCGACAAGACGTCATATCGATTGGCGACCCGCGGATTGCCCCGGTCTATAGCGAACATAAACTGGAATAGATCGTTGCTGCCGATCGAGAGAAAGTCGATATGCGGTAAGAGCGTATCGAGCTGCCAGATCAGTCCAGGGACTTCGAGCATCGTGCCGACCCGAACGGTGCGTGGCGTTGGCTCACCGCGCACATCCAGGCGCGACTGCTCGATTGCCAGGATGGCCCGTGCGGCGTGAAATTCGGCGGTTTCCGCAATCATCGGGAACATCACGGACAGCTCGCCGCCGGCCGCAGCCTTGAGCATCGCCCGCAACTGCTGGCGCAGCATGCCGGGCCGGTCTAGACCGACGCGGATCGACCGCCAGCCCAGAGCGGGATTCTGGTCCTCCGCGCCGAGAAAATATGGAAGCTGCTTATCTCCGCCGATGTCGAGCGTGCGAAAACAGACGGGCTTTCCTTCGGACTGGTTGAGTACCTCTCCGTAGATTTGAGCCTGCTGCCCGACGTCCGGAAAATTCGAGCGCACCATGAAAGGGATCTCGGTGCGAAACAGGCCTATCCCGTCGGCGCCGGTCTCGTGCAGCCAGCGTACGTCAGCAAGCATGCCGCAGTTGATGTTCAGCGAGATTGGCACTTCGTCGCGGGTTACGGTCTTGAGCGCCCGCATCGACGCATAAAGGCTTCTGCGCTGTTCGCGCGAGCGCAGCGTCTCCGAGACCATAGACTGCACGTTTTCCGAGGGGCGGACGAATATCTGGCCGTTGTCACCGTCCACGACAATAAGATCGCCCGCATCGACGCTCTTCATGAGCCCTTCGACCCGGCTGATCACAGGGATACCCATTGTGCGGGCGATGATCGCGACGTGCGAGGTCGCGCCACCTTCCTGCAAGACGAGCGCCCTAAGATGTTCCGGATCGTATTCGAGGAATTCAGCGGGTCCAAGGTTCCGCGCGATGAGAACGACCTCTTCGGGCATCGGCTCGTCCGACGGCCGGAAATGTCCGCCGGCAAGATGCTGCATGAGGCGGATAGCGACGTCTTCCAGGTCGCTTAGCCGCTCGCGGATGTACGGATCGCTCACGCTCTGCATGCGTGCGACCGTATCCTCGCGCACCTTTTGGACCGCAGCATCCGCCGTCAGGCCGCTGTCGATGCCTTCCCGGATGCGGCGCAACCAGCCGCGGTCGGAGGCAAACTGGCGGTAGGTATCGAGAATCTCGCGATGCTCTCCGGCGTCGCGCAGGCGCGACGACGCCAGCAGCGTGTCGAGGGCCGAGTGCATCGACACCATCGCGTCAGCGAGGCGCTCGTGCTCGGCATCGGCATCGTCGGCAAACATCTGGCGGATACTGATGTTAGGCTGATGCAGGACGGCAGTGCCGATCGCGAGCCCATCATTGATGGACTGCCCGGACAGCCGCATTGGCCCAAAGACCCGTCCCTCGCCGCCGGAGGCACGTTCCATCGCACCCAGCAGGTCGCCGGAGGCAATCAGTTCCGCGACAACGACCGAAATCAGCTCGAGCGCCTCGGCTTCTTCGTCCGTGTAGGTTCGCTGGACCTGGTTCTGGATGACGAGCACGCCTCGGACGCGGCCGCCCCGCATCACCGGCACGCCGAGCAGCGACGAATAGATTTCCTCTCCGGTCTCTGGCCGATAGCTGAACTTCGGATGGGTCTGCGCGGCGGGAAGATTGAGCGGCTCTGCGGTCGCCGCGACGGTTCCGACGAGACCTTCGCCGAGACGCAGCCGCGTGACGTGCACCGCTTCGGGATTAAGGCCCTGCGTGGCGAACAGCTCCAGCATGTCACCTGCCCGCAGAACATAGACGGAGCACACCTCCGCGACCATTTCTGCGGCGACGATCTGGACGATGGTATCGAGGCGCTGCTGCGCGTTCCCTGAACCGGCCATCACCTCCCGGAGGCGCCGCAGGGCCTGCCGGTGTCCGGTGGTGGGGGCCTTCGTCATCAGTCGACTGCCGCGATGCGGTCCCTGCCCGCCAGCGCTTCGACGGCCTGATCGACAAGCTCGCGAAGGATATCGGCGGCAGGCCGCACGTCCTTGACCATGCCGACGCTCTGACCGGCCATCACGGAACCGGTCTTGACGTCGCCGTCGACCACGGCCCGGCGGAGTGCGCCGGCCCAGAAATGCTCGATCTCGAGCTGAGCGGCCTCCTGGTCGACCTCGCCGCGGCTGAAAGAATCAATCACGTCGCGCTGGGTCTGCTGGAATTCCCGGGTCGCGTCGTTCTGGAGGGCACGCACCGGAATAACGGGAAACTGCGGATCGAGCTGGATCGACGGCACCGCATCACGGGCCGAGGCTCGCACGAATGCTTTCTTGAAGTTTTCGTGCGCAATCGACTCCGTGGCGCAGACGAACCGCGTCCCGAGCTGGCAGCCCGACGCACCCATCTCCAGATAGGCCGCTATCGCATCGCCCCGTCCGATACCGCCCGCGATGAACACCGGCGCATCCTCTAGGAACGGCAGGATCTCCTGGGCAAGCACGCTCGTCGCCACCGGTCCTATGTGGCCACCTGCTTCCGCCCCCTCGATCACGATCGCCTCGGCGCCCTGACGCACGAGGCGTTTTGCGAGGCCGAGCGTCGCCGCGAAGCAGACCGCCTTGGCCCCGCCGTCTCGGGCGCGCTTGATCGCGGGCGCACCGGGAAGCCCGCCGGCCAGGATGATGTGGCCAACATTCTGCTCCAGGCAAACGTCGATCAGCTTTTCGAGGTCCGGGTGCATAGTGATCAGGTTTACGCCGAACGGCCGGTCAGTCATGTCGAACGTGCCAGCGATCTCCCTCGCCAGAAGATCGGGTGTCATCGCGCCGCAGGCGATAACACCGAAACCGCCACCGTTCGATAGTGCGGAGACGAGATTTCGTTCGGAAACCCAGGTCATCGCCCCACCCATGATGGCGTATTCACTTCCGAGGAAGTCGCGGCCGCGGCGCCACAATTCTGCCAGACGTGCGACGGAGGCAGAGAGGTCTATCTGGCGGTCCGGCGACATCTCAGGCCGCATCCAGCCCGTAAGCCGCATGCAGAGTGCGAAGCGCGAGTTCGGTATAGGCGTCTGCCACCAGCACACTTATCTTGATTTCGGAGGTCGAAATCACCTGGATGTTAATCCCCTTTTCGGCCAGCGCGGAAAACATGCGCATCGCCACGCCAGTATGGCTCCGCATGCCGACGCCCACCACCGAGATCTTGACCACGTCGGGGTCGCCGATGATTCGGTCGAAGCCAAGTTCCCCGCGCTTCTTCTCGAGCAGCGTCATGGCCCGGCTCAGATCGTCCTTGGGCACCGTGAACGTCATGTCGGTCGAAGCGCCGTCGGCCGAGACGTTCTGAACGATCATGTCGATATTGATGCCGGTCTCGGCGAGTGGCCCGAAGATCGCGGCCGCGATGCCCGGACGGTCGGGAACGCCGACGAGCGCAAGTTTCGCCTCATTGCCGCTGTGCGCAATGCCGCTTACGACTTCCTGTTCCACGATTTCTTCCTCATCAACAACGAGGGTGCCGGGGGCGTCGACGAAGCTCGACAGCACCTGCAGCCTGACCCCATGGTTCATCGCAAGCTCGACGGAACGAGTCTGCAGGACCTTGGCGCCCAGCGACGCCAGTTCCAGCATTTCTTCGTAGGTGATCTTATCGAGCTTTCGCGCCTTCGAAACGATCCGCGGATCGCTGGTGTAGATACCGTCGACATCGGTGTAGATGTCGCACCTATCAGCCCTGATTGCCGCGGCCAGCGCAACCGCCGACGTGTCGGAGCCGCCCCTGCCGAGGGTCGTGATCCGATTCTCGGAAGTCACGCCCTGGAAGCCCGCCATCACCGCCACCTGGCCTCGTTCGAGCCGCGCCACGACCTCTTCGGCCTCGACCGCGATAATGCGGGCGCGGCCATGCATATCGTCGGTCTTGAGCGGTATCTGCCAGCCAAGCCAAGAGCGCGCGTCCACCCCCGCGTTCTGCAGCGCCAAAGCCATCAGGCCCACGGTGATCTGCTCGCCGGCGGACACCACCACGTCGTATTCGCGCGCGTCATGCATCGGCGAGATACCGCGCGTCCACTCGACGAGCTGGTTAGTTGTGCCGGCCATGGCAGAGACCACCACCGCAACCTGGTTGCCCGTGTCTACGGAGCGCTTGACAAGCTCCGCCGCGGCGCGGATTCGGTCAAGGTCGGCCACCGAGGTACCGCCGAATTTCTGCACAATGCGTGCCATGCCAAATTCCTACGCAACAGCGTTGCCGCGCGCCAACACCTTGCTGATATCCGGCCCGGGCCTTGGGTTTCAGGAGAACGATCTCTGACGGGCAAACTTGCCCCGCGCGACGCGGGCGCATAAATACTCGGAGAGAGCTTTTCAGGCAAGCAAAGGTTAGGATGGCCAACGAGCAGACGACGATAGACGCTGACGAAGTCGCCCGGTTCTCGGCTTTGGCCGCGGAATGGTGGGACCCGAATGGAAAGTTCCGCCCGCTCCACAAGTTCAACCCGGTCCGGCTGGGATACCTGCGTGACCGGCTGTGCCGGCACTTTGACCGCGACCATCGCGACGTGAGAACGCTGAGCGGGCTTCGCATCCTCGATGTCGGCTGCGGAGGCGGTCTGATTTCCGAACCGCTCGCGAAGATGGGCGCGACCGTCACGGGCATCGACGCCTCGGACCGGAACATTGGCACGGCGCTGGCGCATGCTGATCAATCGGGCCTCAAAATAGACTACCGTGCGACCACGGTGGAAGAACTGAGCGGCTCGGGCGAGCGGTTCGATGCGGTGATATCGCTCGAAGTCGTCGAGCACGTTGCCGACGTGAGTCTGTTTCTGGACCGCTGCGCGTCTGTAGTCTCGCAAGACGGCGCGATGTGCCTGGCGACCCTGAACCGGACGCCAAAAGCGTTTCTGCTGGCGATCGTCGGCGCAGAATACGTCATGCGCTGGCTGCCGCGCGGCACGCACACCTGGCGCAAGTTCGTGCGGCCATCGGAACTCGCCGCTGGGCTGCGGCGCAACGGGCTGCACGTCGACGACATCACCGGTCTCAGCTTCGACCTTCTGGCCGACGAATGGCGGGAGAGTCGAGACGTTTCCGTCAATTACATGATGTTCGCGACGCGGGATTAAGGGTCGGAAGGGCTTCGGCCTGTTTCCGGATCCAGATCAGGCGTCAGTCTTGGGCCAGGGAATGCGGTGGAAATCCACACCTTCCTCGTTCAACTCGGCCGCCTCTTCGAGCGTCGCTTCGCCGTGTATGGCGCGCGCTTCGGTCTCACCGTAGTGAATCTTGCGAGCTTCCTCGGGGAACTTATCTCCGACGTAATCGCTATTCTCTTCGATGTGCTTCTTCATCTCATGTAGCGCGGCGACGTACTCCTTAAGCTTCTCACCGTCGGGGCGGGCGAGACCCATCGCCGCGTTGGTCGGCGTATCTGCCTTCCCCTTCCGAATGCCTCCGAGACGCGGCGCGGCCAGCGCTTTCTTTACGTCGGAATCGCCACACATCGGGCACGTCACCGCCCCGGCGGAAACCTGCTCGTCGAAGGACGAGCTGTCCTTGAACCAGCCCTCAAACACGTGGTCTTTGCTGCAACTGACGTCGAATACGATCATAACTCTTTAATTAATCTGGATTCGACATTTGCCAAGCAATATTTTTCGGCATCGCATCAAACGCTTGACGACCAACTGCATGCCCTCTCTCGTCGAAATGTCCCCGTCCATACGACCGCCGTCCGACTGGATCGTCCGGTTCGCTCCGCTGATCCCCGCATGCGGCAGCGTGCTCGACCTGGCCGCCGGCAGCGGACGTCACGCGCGTTACCTTGCGGAACGCGGATATCGCGTCACTGCGGTCGACAGGGACGTTTCGAGGCTCACGAACGACTCGCGGATCGAGGCGATCGAAGCGGATCTCGAAGACGGCAGCCCCTGGCCGCTGGGCGCGCGTCGTTTCGACGGGATCGTGGTGACGAACTACCTGCACCGGCCGTTGTTTCCACGCCTGATCGGCGCGCTTGCGGACGGCGGCGCGCTTCTCTACGAGACCTTCGCGGTCGGGAACGAGGCTTTCGGAAAACCCTCCAATCCCGATTTTCTTTTAAAGGATCGCGAACTGCTGACCGCTTTCTCGAGGGGATTTTGCGTCACGTCATACGAAGCCGGATATGTACAGCGCCCGGCGCCAGCCGTGGTCCAGCGCATCGCGACGGTCCACGCAGCCGTCGGTCCTATTCCGCTGCCCCGCTGAGGGGTCCGGCAGACCGATAGGCGCGCTCATTGGCGAGCGACGGGACTGAGCGGCGCGCCTCGCCCACTTTGGCAGGATCGATGTCGGCGAAGATGACACCCGGTTCCTCGCCCGCTTCGGCGACGACGGTTCCCCAGGGGTCGACGATCAGCGAATGGCCGTAGGTCCGGCGCCCGGCCGCATGATCGCCGCACTGAGCAGCGGCGAAGACCCAGCAGCCGGTCTCGATCGCCCGCGCCCGCAGCAGCACGTGCCAGTGCGCGCGCCCGGTCGTCCGCGTGAAAGCAGACGGCACACCGATGAAATCCGCGCCGGCCTCGGCCAGATGGGTATAGAGCGCGGGAAACCTAACATCGTAGCAGATGGTGAGACCGAGACGTCCCCAGGGAAGATCGGCCACTGCCGCCGCCTCGCCGGGCTGATAGATTTCCGACTCGCGATAACTCTCTCCGCCGCCGAGATCAACGTCGAACATATGAATTTTGTCATAGGTGGCGGCCATCCGACCGGCGGGATCGAGCAGGAACGTCCGGTTAGCGATGCGGCCGTCCCCGGCCCGGACCGCGAGCGAGCCGACATGAAGCCAGATTTTCCTGTCCGCGGCGATCCGCAAATACGCCGACAATGCAGCGGTGTCTTCAGCGGCTACCACCTTGCGGTCGAGAGCCGAACGGTCCGGCTCAATCATCGCGGCGCATTCGGGCAGCGAGACGAATTGCGCGCCTCCGTCGGCAGCCGCCGCGATCAGCCCCGATGCGGTCGTGACGGTCTCTTCTGGGTCGGAAGAGGCGTTTATCTGGACGCAGGCAAGGCGGAACGCATCGGCCATGGAGGAATCCGGATCAGCCTAGCCCAAGCATCGGGTCGAGCTTGCCGTCGCGGTCGAGCGCGGCGAGATCGTCGGAGCCGCCGACGTGAGTGCCGTCAATGAAGACCTGCGGCACGGTGTGGCGGCCGTTCGCGCGCTCTATCATCTCCCGGCGCCTGGCGCCGTCCATGTCGACGTCGATCTCGATGAAATCGACGCCCTTTTCGCTTAGCAGCCGCTTGGCGCGGTGGCAGAATGGGCAGAACATGCTGGAATAGATTTCGATTTCGGCCACGAACGCATCCTCACGCGATAATTTTCATTACGCTCAATATGTGGCGGCGCAACCGATTTGTCAGCACCGGCCGATCATGCCGCAATCAGCGCGATAACGACGGTGACGGTGAGCAGTACGCCCACGATCTGGAAGGTGCCGACGTTCTGGCTGCCGAGGAACAAGAGCCGCGAGCAGCCGGAAACTCTATCCGCCGCCGCCCGCGTCATAAGCGAACGGCGGGCAGCAGCAATCGCACATCGGCGCAGAGATAAATTCGAGAACCTGCCAGCCGTCTCGGCACACCGCACCGGGCTCAGTCTTGATTTTGCCTGACGCCAGACAGCGCGGCGGCAGCACATCGTCTACAGCAAGCCGTCGGATCGCCCTAATTGTCGCCAAAACGCTCATGGCGGAAGCGCAGCACACGCTTGCCAACGAACCGTTGGCGCTGTTTAACGGACCCATGGCAGAATACGCTGTTCTTTTCGACCGGGCCGCCGTGCGCCGGCATCGAGACCGCGCCGCGCCGGGTTTCGCCGCGCACGACTTCCTGCACCGGGAGGTGGCGGACCGGATGGCTGACCGGCTAGCCGATATTCGCCGGACCTTTCGCGTCGCGGTCAATCTCGGTGCCGCTGCCCCGCCCGTCGCCGGCGCTGAGGTCACCGCAACGCTGGATCTTTCGGCGCCGCTTCTGTCGGCGCGAGGGGCGCCCGGCGCGGTCGCCGCCGACGAAGAGTTCCTGCCGCTCGCTTTCGGGTCCGCGGATCTCGTAGGTTCCTGCCTGTCGCTGCACTGGACGAATGATTTGCCGGGTGCTCTGATCCAAATCCGCCGTGCGCTTCGGCCGGACGGGCTGTTCATGGCGGCCCTGCTGGGAGGGGATACGCTGATCGAACTGCGTCAGGCGCTGATGGAAGCGGAGGCAGAGACGACCAGCGGCGCCCGGCCGCGCACCTCGCCCGTCATCGACAGCGCCGAAGCCGGCGGGCTGCTGCAGCGCGCCGGCTTCGCATTGCCGGTCATCGACACGGATACGATCACCGTCACCTTTCCCGATCTCTTTGCCCTGCTGCGCGACCTTCGCGGCATGGGCGAGACCAATGCGCTTGCCGCGATGCGCGCACCGCTCCGCCGGGACACGTTGATGGCAGCAGCGGCGCGCTATGCGGAGACATACGCAGATGCGGACGGCCGCATCCCGGCAACGTTCCAGATCGTCTGGCTGACCGGCTGGGCCCCGGCGGACGGACAGCAGCGCGCCGTGCGGCCGGGAAGCGCGGCGGTGCGACTGTCTGACGCGCTTGAGACCGAAGAGACCCGGGCGGGGGAAGAGACGGCGCCGGGTGATTGATTAGGCGGCAGCGGCCACCGGGCGCGGTCTCGCGGGCCTTGTTTCGGGAATCAGGATCGCGAAGACGCCAGCAAGCGCCGCAAGGGCGAGCGACAGCCCCCAAACGAAGTCGTAGGCGGCGAACAGGTCGAAGAACCACCCGCCGAGCAACGCGCCGATCGCCGCACCGAGCGAATGGCCGCCGAACAGCAGGCCGAGCGTCAAGCCGATGATGCGGACGCCGATATGCGTCGCGACGATATTGGCGATGATCGGAAAGACCGCAAAATTGAGTAGGCCGAACGCGGCGGCGAACAAATAGAGGTTCGCCGGGCTCGTCCCGATGTGGAACAGATAAACGAATAGAGCCGCGCGGACGAAGAACATCGTTGCCAGCAACCGCGGCCGGTTCACGTGATCGGCCGCCCACGACAGCAACACCACGCCGGCGAGATTGCCGAGGCCGTGGACGCCATAGGCGCCAGTGGATAGCTCGAGACTGTAGCCGCACGAGATCGCGTAGGGGATGAAATGGACGTCGATCACGCCGGCGGTCGTGAAGCCGCAGAGCGAGAAGGCGGCCAGCAGCAGCAGGAAGGTCCGCTGGCCGAACAGAAAGCGCAGCCGGTCGCGCAACCCGTCCGCTTCGGGCGCGTCCTTCGAGTCGGGACGCTGCCTCACTGCCGCTGGCAGGCAGAACCACACCAGCAGCGCAATCGACGCGATCAATACCGCAAGGCCGATAAAGGAAGACCGCCAGCCCATCGCCGCGACCGAAATGCCGAGCAGCGAAAGGACGGGGAGCTGTCCCCCTGTGGCGCCCGAGACCGCAATCCCGATGGCGAGCCCCCGGTTGCGGTCGAAGCAGGCCGAGACCGCGGCCGTCACCAGCGGGATGGACACCGACGCCCAGCCAAGCCCGCCGACGATCCCGAACAGGAACAGGTAGTGCCACGGCCCGGTCGCGAACGCGGTGCCGCCGACGCCCGCGACCAGCGCCAATAGACCGAACACGAACACCGCGCGCGGCCCGTGCTGGTCCATGAGGTTCCCAGCGACGGGGGAGCCGGCCGCCATCATCGCCAGCACCAGAGAACTGCCGGTCGCCGACAGGGTCCGCGTCCAGCCGAGCTCGGTTTCCCAGAGCGGGATCACCATGCTGACGGAGGAGCGCGCGGCGAACGCGAAGGCGAGCGCAAGGAACCCCAGGCCGACCACGATCCAGCCCTTATTGAATTTCGTTTCTGCCATCCCGGAAGCCGCGGCGCCCCGCGGTTACCATCTCATGCGGCGGCCACGGTCGGCGTACGGCCGCTTTCGCTGGTCTCGGAGATAAGCCAGGAGAGGACGGCGGCAAGCAGCGCGAGGCCGACGGATGCTATCCATACCCATTCGTAACTTTGGAAGTTGTCGAAGAAATAGCCGCCCATGAACGCGCCGGCGGCAGCGCCGGCAGAATGCCCGCCGAAGAGCAACCCGAGCGTCAGCCCCATCACCCGCACGCCGATATGGGTGGAGACGATGCTCGCCAGCACCGGCATTGTCGAATAGTCGAAGACGCCGAAGATCACGGCGAACAGGAATAGGAGTTCTGGATTGCCTGTGATGTTCATGAGGATCAGGAACGACAAGCCGCGGAAGAAATAGATCGCGCCGAGCAGAATCGGCCGGTTGACCTTATCAGCCATGAACCCGGCCAGGATCATGCCGCCCATGTTGGCAGCCGACAGCACACCCAAAGCGGTGGCGCTGTCGAATCGCGGATAGCCGCACGAGATCGCATACGGGATCAGATGCACCTCGATCACGCCTGTCGTCGTAAACCCGCAAATGACGAACCCCGCCATGAGGAGCCAGAAGGTCGAGTTGCGGAGGATGAGGCCGAGCCGCTCCATTAAGGAAGCATGGCCGACGCCGGCGCCCGAAGCGTTCTCCCGCTTCGGCGGGGTCAGCAGCAGCCAGGCAACAGGCGCCAGTGCCATGACGAAGATGCCGAACCCGGCAAAGCTCGCCCGCCAGCCGATTGCCTCGACCAGCGCCGCAAGCAGCGGAATGCCGAGCAGCAGCCCACCGGAAGCACCCGCCGTCGCAAGGCCCGT
Organism: Alphaproteobacteria bacterium; assembly: GCA_038131485.1. Classification (GTDB taxonomy): domain Bacteria; phylum Pseudomonadota; class Alphaproteobacteria; order MPNO01; family UBA830; genus JAYQUR01. The sequence continues at coordinate 613,819 of JAYPPO010000002.1, read as the reverse complement.
CGCCAGCCCGCGATTCTCGTCGAAGATCTGTGCGATGGTCGCCGACGCCTGTGGCGCCGCCAGCGAGCCGTATCCCAGCCCGCCGACGATGCAGAACAGCACGATGAATTGCCACGCCTGTGTCATTAGCGAGCTCGAAGCGATCGAGGCGCCGACGAACAGCAGCGCGGCGCAGATGACGGGCCTCGGCCCTGTCTTGTCCAGCAGGTTTCCGGCGAGCGGCGAGATCAGCGTCATGAACACTAGGATCAGCGAGCCGCCGCTAGACAGGAACGTTCGGTCCCAGCCGAGATCCTGTTCCCAAGCGGGCATGATCAGGCCGAGCGCGGCGCGCGCCGAGAACACGCAGGCCAGGGCGAGGAACATGAACAACACGATCGACCAGCCGCGCGGATTGGCGCGGAGGATGTCGGCGAACGAGGACTGGGAGGCGGGTGGCTGGCTGGACATGGCTATCGGTTAGCACGCGAGCGCAACGCGCGCACGCCCAATTGCTCACATTCTATCCATTACAGGTAGTCCCGCAGCATCGCGATCAGCGGCTTGTCGGCGGGTGGCATCGGAAGATCCGCCAAGCGGTTAGGAAGCACCCATTTTGTCAGCTGGCCTTCCATCGGCGTTACCTTGCCCTTCCACTTGCGGCAGACGTAGAGTGGCATCAGCAGATGGAAATCGTCATAGCGGTGCGAGGCGAAAGTAAACGGCGCGAGGCAGCTTTCGACCGTGTCCACAGCCAACTCCTCCCACAGTTCCCGGATTAGCGCCTCTTCCGGGGTCTCCCCCGGATCGACCTTGCCGCCTGGAAACTCCCACAGGCCGGCCATCGACTTACCCGTCGGCCGCTGCGCGATGAGCACGCGCCCATCCCTGTCGAACAGCGCCACCGCTGCGACTAGGAGGACGGGAATGCCGTCAGGACCTATAGGAGCCATTGATGTCGATGTAGCCATGCGTCAGGTCGCAGGTCCAGACCGTGGCCGCGCCCTTGCCGACGCCGATATCGACATCGATCACGACCTCGTCGCCCTTCATGTGCTCGGCGACCGGCGCCTCGTCGTAGCCAGGGACGACCATGCCCTTCTCGGTCACCCTGGTGCCGCCGATCGAGATCCTCAGCTTGTCGCGGTCGGCCTTCTCGCCCGACTTTCCTACGGCCATGACGATGCGGCCCCAGTTCGCGTCCTCGCCGGCAATTGCGGTCTTCACGAGCGGCGAATTGCCGATGACGAGGCCGATCTTCCGTGCCGCCCTGGCCGATGCCGCGCCCGTGACGTTGATGGTCACGAACTTGGTTGCGCCTTCTCCGTCGCGGACGATCTGGTGCGCGAGGTCGGCCATCACCTCGTCTAGCGCGGTCCGGAACGCACGCAGCCGCGGATCGCCGGCCGAATCGACTCGCCTGTTCTTTGCAGCACCGGTCGCGAACAGCAGTGCCGTGTCGCTCGTCGACGTGTCGCCGTCGACGGTGATCGCGTTGAACGAGCGGTCGGTCGACCGCGGCATCAGCTTCTGCAGCACGTCCGCCGCGATATTCGCATCGGTGAAGACGAAGGCGAGCATCGTCGCCATGTCGGGTGCAATCATGCCGGAGCCCTTAGCGATACCGGCGATCGTGACCTCTTTGTTGCCGAGCATGACCTTGCGCCAGGAACCCTTCGGAAACGTATCGGTGGTGAGGATCGCTTCCGACGCGTCAGTCCAGGCATCCTCGCGCAGGCTATTCTTCAGCCCCGCCAGCGCATCCCGGATCTTGCCGTCCGGCAGCGTTTCGCCGATTACCCCGGTCGAGGCGACGAAGACCTGCGATTTGGGACAGCCCAGCGTCGAGGCCACTTTCTCGACGGTGCGTTTGACCGACTTCTCGCCCTCCAAGCCGGTAAAGGCGTTCGCGTTGCCGGCGTTGACGACAAGCGCCCTCGCGCGGCCGGCCTTCGCCGCCTTGCGGCACCAGTCGACCGGCGCAGCGGCGGTCTTGGAGGTCGTGAAGACGCCAGCGACAGTCGTTCCCTTAGAAAGCTCGGCCAGAAGGACGTCCTTGCGGCCGCGATAGCGCAGCCCGCAGGCGGCAGCGGAAAGGCGAACGCCCGGCACTGGCGGAAGGTCTGGGAAGGCGGCGGGCGCGAGCGGCGATTTCTGTGCCATTTGTTCTTGCGATCCGTATTCGTTCGTTACGGACGCCAGATTAGATTATTTCGGTCCCGCGGGGAATCCGCGACACGGTCCTACTCGGCGGGCGGCAGCCTTTTCAGCCGGGGCGTCGCGCCGTCGAGATCGAAGCGCTGGATGTTAGCGCCCTCTGTCAGCTCCTTAACGACCTCGCCGGCCGCTTCCTGTGACATTTTCTGAGTGATCTGCTCACGCGCGTCCTCGAAGGACGGCGGCTTGGACTGGCGCTTGTCCTCGACCTTTATGACGTGCCAACCGAACTGGGACTGAACTGGCTTCTCGGTAACCGCACCCTTCTCGAGCGCAAAGGCCGCATCCTCGAACGACTTCACCATCTGGCCGCGCCCGAAGTAGTCGAGGTCGCCGCCGCGGGTCTTGGACGGGCCGATCGATTTCTCGGCCGCAAGCTTGCCGAAGTCCGCCCCGCCGGAAATCTCCGCGATGATGGCGACGGCTTCCGCCTCGGTCTTCACCAGGATGTGGCGCGCGCGAACCTCTTCGGAAGTCGGAAAGCTTTTGACGGTCGACTCATATCGGTCGCGGAGCGCCCTATCGGTTAGCCGTTTTTCGATGGCCTGCTGCAGATAGGCCTGTTCGAGCAGCCGGTCCTCGATCAGCGCCACACTCCGCTTGTGCGCCTCGGTCTCCTGCATTTTGGCGTCGCGGGCCTTCTGGGAAAGAAGCTTGGTGCGTATGAGCTGGTTGAGGATCGGCTGGAACACCTGCTTCATCGGCAGGGACCGGTATTGTTCAGGAAGCTGCGAACGCGCCACCTCTAAATCGGATCGCAGGATGCTCGCGCCATTCACGGTGGCGACCAACGGATCGGGCGTCTGGGCGAAAGCGGCCGGCGCGACGGTAAGAGTCGCGACAACGGCAAAGGCCGCGGACGCCTGGCAGAGATTGGGCATGTCGACTTCCTTTATACGATCGGTTCCTGTTTTTATACTGCGCATTGGCTGGCAATCTATTCGGTTTTCCGTCGCATTTGCAGTAGCGAATTGGAAATCGGGTCGTTTTAGCGTCGCTGACGGGCGCGCTTCCGGTTCTGCGGCCATCCGGAAAAATTGACCGCAAACCGCTGAAAAAATTGACTTGCGCCGGTTTGGTGCATATCTGTCTGGCCATTCTGGATTTTGGTGCTTTCGCGTCACGTCCGTCGCCGACACGCTAACGGGTGCTAACCCGCCCGATCCGGAAACACGGCCTAGGAATTCGTTCCAGGAATCGGACCAAGGAATTGGAATGTTACAGTCGATTGCCCGACGCCTGCTCGGCAGTGCGAACGACCGCGAAGTCAAACGTCTCCAGCCGCTCGTCGCGCAGATCAACGGGCTCGAACCAGAGATCGAGAAGCTCACGGATGCCGACCTTAAGGCGCGCACCGACGTCTTCCGGCAGCGGTTCGAGGTTGGAGAATCGCTGGACGACATGCTCGTCGAGGCATTCGCCGCCGTCCGCGAGGCGGCGAAGCGGACGCTGGGCCAGCGCCATTACGACGTCCAGCTCATCGGCGGCATGGTGCTGCACAGCGGCAAGATCTCGGAGATGAAGACCGGCGAAGGCAAGACCCTCGTGGCCACCCTGCCCGTCTATTTGAACGCGATCACCGGAAAGGGCGTCCATGTCGTCACGGTCAACGACTACCTCGCCCAGCGCGACGCCGCCTGGATGGGAGAGATATACCGGTTCCTCGGCCTGACCGTTGGCTGCATCGTCCACGGGCTGGACGACGAGCAACGCCAGCACGCCTATGCCTGCGACGTCACTTACGGCACTAATAACGAGTTCGGCTTCGACTACCTGCGCGACAACATGAAGTTCCGCCTCGATGACATGGTCCAGCGGGATTTCCACTACGCCATCGTAGACGAGGTCGACAACATCTTCATCGACGAAGCGCGGACGCCGCTGATCATCTCCGGTCCGGCGGAAGACGCCGCAGATCTCTATGCGGCCGTCAATAAGGTTATCCCGCAGCTTCAGGCCGACGACTATGAAAAGGATGAGAAGCAGCGCACAGTCACCCTAACCGAGGCCGGCCAGGAGCGCGTCGAGCAGGTCCTCGAACAGATGGACATGCTGGGCGGCGCCTCGCTCTACGACATCACGAACGTATCGCTAGTCCATCACGTCCAGCAGGCGCTGCGCGCGCATACGCTCTTTGAGCGCGACACGGACTACATCGTCAAGGACGACGGCATCGTCATCATCGACGAATTCACGGGCCGCATGATGGAAGGCCGCCGCTTCTCCGAGGGCCTGCATCAGGCACTTGAAGCCAAGGAGTCCGTCACCGTCCAGAACGAAAATCAGACGCTCGCGTCGATAACGTTCCAGAATTATTTTAGGCTTTATCCCAAACTTGCGGGCATGACCGGCACGGCGATGACCGAAGCGGGCGAGTTTGGCGAGATCTACGGCCTTGAAGTCATCGACATTCCGACGAACGTGCCGCAGGTCCGCATTGACGAGGACGACGAGGTCTATCGGACCGCGGCGGAGAAATACGACGCGATCCTGAGGGAGATCCGCGAAGCTCAGGAAAAGAAGCAGCCGGTGCTGGTCGGCACCGTCTCGATTGAGAAATCGGAACACCTGTCCGGCCTGCTTAAACAGAACGGGATCCAGCACAACGTTCTCAACGCGCGATTCCACGAGCAAGAAGCCTTGATCATCGCGCAGGCTGGCAAGCCCGGCGCCGTGACGATCGCCACTAACATGGCCGGCCGCGGCACAGATATCCAGCTCGGCGGAAACCTAGAGATGCGGATCGAGGAGGAGCTGGCCAAGGTACCGGACAGCGAGCGCGAGGCGCGGGCAGAAGCACTGCGCAAGCAGATCGACGGAGAGCTTGCCGAGGCCCGAAAATTCGTCCTCGACTCGGGCGGCCTATACGTCATCGGCACCGAGCGGCACGAAGCGCGCCGCATCGACAACCAGCTTCGCGGCCGGTCGGGCCGTCAGGGTGATCCGGGCCGTTCGAAATTCTACCTGTCGCTCGAAGACGATTTGATGCGCATCTTCGGCTCAGAGCGCATCGATACGATGCTGCGCAAGCTCGGCCTCGAAGAGGGCGAGGCGATCATCCATCCTTGGATTAACAAGGCACTGGAAAAGGCGCAGAAGAAGGTCGAAGAACGGAACTACGAAATCCGCAAGAACCTGCTCAAATTTGACGACGTCATGAACGACCAGCGCAAGGTTATCTACGACCAGCGCAAGGACTTGATGGTCACGGACGACGTGTCCGAGACGATCGTCGAAATGCGCGAGCAGGTGATCGAGGAAGCGGTCACCCGTTGCATCCCAGAGAAGGCTTACGCCGAACAGTGGGACGTCGATGGGCTCCACGAAGAAGCCCTGCGGCTGCTGGGACTCGACCTCCCGATAACGGACTGGGCTCAGGAAGAGGGCATCGCCGACGAAGAAATACGCACCCGCCTAATCGACGCGTCCAACAGGAAGATGGCGAGCAAGACGGCGAATTACGGCACAGAGCTGATGCGCCTCGCAGAAAAAAGTCTGCTGCTTCAGCTTCTCGACCAGACCTGGAAGGAACACCTACTGGCTCTCGACCATCTGCGCCAGGGCATCGGGCTCCGCGCGTACGGCCAAAAGGATCCGCTAAACGAATACAAGCGGGAAGCCTTCGACATGTTCGAAGCTATGCTTGCTGGCTTGCGCGAAACCGTGACGTCGGTCATGTGCCATCTAGAGATGTCAATCGACGCAGAACAGCTCGCCGCACTGGAACAGGCCGAACAGGAAATGCAGGAAGGCCGCGTCGACCCCGCCTTCACCAATGCCGAAATGCGCGTCTCAGGATCAGACGGAATGGCCGGTGGGGGCATGCGCATGCATCCGGCTGCGGAGACCGCCCAGGGAAGCCCCGACACTCGCCGCGCCGCCGCAGCCGCGCAGTCGCTGGAACCACCACCGGGCTGGGTCCAGAACGCCGCCCTCGGCCGGTGGCTGGACCCCAATGACCCCGATACTTGGGGCAAGGTGCCGCGCAACGCGTCGTGCCCTTGTGGGTCAGAAAAGAAATTCAAGCAGTGCCACGGGCGGGTAAACTAGCTGACCCTCGGCTCTATGATAGATGCCCGAGCTAATTTTTGTCGGGCAACTTCCCAGACGAGCGCCACGGTGAAGCCAGCGGGTCGCCGCCCGGTCAGTCCATCTCCGCGTATTTGCGCCGCCGTTCGCGCCGCAGCGTATCGCCGTCGGCGCTGCGCAGCTGGGCGAGATGGCGCGAGATTGCCTCTCCGGCAGCCGCGATAGCAGCAGACGGCTTACGGTGCGCGGCACCTACAGGTTCATTGACAATCTCATCGATGATCCCGAGTCCCAGCAGATCCTGTGCTGTCAATTTAAGCGCATTGGCCGCATCGGCCGCGAACTTTCCGTCGCGCCACAGAATAGACGCGCAGCCCTCAGGGGAGATCACGGAATAGACGGCGTGCTCCATCATCAAGACCCGGTTTGCCGCGGCGATCGCAATGGCCCCGCCAGATCCGCCTTCGCCGATGACAAGGCTGACGATCGGCACGCGGATGTCCAGGCACGTTTCGATAGAACGTGCGATCGCTTCCGCTTGGCCGCGCTCCTCGGCGCCGATGCCAGGATAGGCACCCGCGGTGTCGACGAACGTGACCACGGGCATTGAGAACCGCTCGGCGAGGCGCATCAGGCGCTGGGCCTTGCGGTACCCCTCTGGCCGCGCCATGCCGAAATTGTGGCGCACCCGCGTTTCGGTGTCCGCGCCCTTTTCCTGACCGATGACGACCACGGACTGGCCGCAGAAGCGCCCGAGTCCTCCAACAATAGCATTATCCTCGGCATAGGACCGATCTCCGGCCAGCGGCGTGAACTCGTCGATCAGCGCCTGGATGTAATGCACGCAGTGCGGTCGCCCCGGATGACGGGCGACCTGGACCTTTTGCCACGGCGTCAGTTTGGCATAGGTCTGGGTCAGAAGCCGGTCAACGCGCAACTGCAGCCGCTCTACCTCGTCGACGATCTTGATCTCGCTGTCGTCGCTCAGGTGGCGCAATTCCTCAATTTTGCCCTCGAGCTCGGCAATGGGCTTTTCGAATTCTAGGAACGGATGGATGGGTCCCTCTGTCATTAAGGCGCCCTCTACACCCTGATGCGAGATAACGGGTGCACGTCGCGGACTAGCGACTTGAGTCGCTCTTCCAGCACGTGCGTATATATCTGAGTTGTCGAAATGTCTGCGTGCCCGAGCATCTGCTGTACGCTTCTGAGATCCGCCCCGTTCGCGAGAAGGTGCGTTGCGAAGGCATGTCGCAGAACATGCGGAGAGACCCGGGTCGGGTCAAGACCGGCAGCGGCAGCAAGTTCGCCGACGAGCTTCGCGAAGCGGTCCCGAGTCAGCGGCTTGGCGGGATCGCGCGACGGGAACAGCCAAGGCGATGTCGCACCGCGCTTCTCGAGGACGGTTTCGCGCACCGGAAGCCAGTCTTCCACCGCCTGCCTTGCAGGCCCACCGACGGGCACAAGACGTTCCTTATCGCCCTTGCCGCGCACCGTCACGATACGGCCGTCTCGGGACAGCTGCGACCGCCGAATCGAGACCAGCTCTGATACCCTGAGACCCGTCGCATAGAGTATTTCTAGCATCGCGACGAGACGCGCGCCACGCCAACCGTCCATTTCACGCGCCGCAGTAAGCAGCTCACCCACGTCGGCGAACGATAGCACCTTGGGAAGCGGCCGCCCTTGGCGGGGCCCCTCGATTGTGGAGGTGGGATCGCCCTCGCGCAGTCCTTCGAGCAGAAGGAATTTGTGAAATTGGCGGACAGCAGAAAGCTTCCGCGCCTGCGTTCGGGGCGAAAGCCCAGCCGCGGCAAGGCCTTCTATGAAATGCCGGATCTGGGCCGCCCCGGCGCTCATAACTTCGGTGCCCTGCCGAGCAAGATCGTCAAGATACTGTTGAAGGTCCCGCCGGTAGGCGTCTTCAGTATTTCCGGACGCGCCGCGCTCGGCCGTCATCATTTCGAGAAACGCCGCGAGATGCATTTCGCGGTTACTGTCAGCCATTCGACCCCTCTCAGCCAATGCGCCCTGTTACATCGGTTTTCAGAAACCCGCCGCAAGCGCGATTTCGACCGCCAGCCGTCGCGCCTCCTTTTCCAATCCGATGTTTCGCAGGCTCAGGATCGCCTTGTAGGCAGACGCATTGGACGCAAAAAAACTGTCGCCGGTCGCCGCCGCGCCAGCAACCACCAGCAGTGCCGCCTCACCCACCCGGCGGCTGCCGACGGCGTCGTCGAGAGCATTCTGCCAAGCCCGATTTAGGCCCGGCTCCGGGCTCACCATTGGCCCGTTCAGCAGATCCCGCCATATTTCAGCAGGAATCTCACGACCGACCGCCTCTAGAACGCTGAAGTAGACCAGCGCACGCCGTTGCGCGTTTTCATCGTCCCCGCGGCGAAGAGTCGTCAGGAAGTTTCGCAGGCGATTTACGTCCACAGGGACGGCTTCCGAACTATCGGCAATCAACGCGATCGGCCAAAGTGACTCGGCGGCCTGCTTGATTTCAGGAGCGCGTTCGCTGTCAGCGGCGACGATGCCGTACCACTTCATCGCGTCGTTAATGCGTCCGCCAGCAAACAGTATACGTGCCGCTTGGCCCGCAAAATCGGGCAACGCCAAGCTCGGCCGCATGTCGGCCACCACGGGCAGACTTGCGCGGATCGTATCCGCAAACCCGCCGCGCTCCTTCGAGAGTTCCCACGCTCGGCGCAGAACCTCGGCTTTGCCAAGCGACACGGACTGTGTCGCCGCAACACGCACGAGAAGTGCGCGGATACGCGGGCTCCAGTTCCCCTCAGCCGTCGTGATTGGATTTCGCAGTTCCGCCTCGTTGAATGGGAAACGACGATAGGACTCGATGACTTCGCTTCCCGTCAAGGCACCGACGGCTTGCGCCCGCTCGATCGCGCGAAGGCGCAATTCAGGATCCACCTTAGTTGACAGCGCGATCTGGCGGATGGCAGCGGGCGCGCCGTTTTTGATCAGGTGGTCATCAAGGGCATAACCGGCTTCAATCGCCATAGAGAGCATCAGCCCGCTCGGCGTGGTCGGTAGTGCCGTATCATCATTCTTGAGGCCGCTGAGCCGCTCGATGATGGCGAAGAACGCGGCGGGAACCGCTGCCGCCTGTTCGCGCATCAGATCCGCGATCAGCGCCGCTCGCGCATGGTCTCCCGCCAAGGCCAGACAAAAAGCCTGGGCTTGCCTCCAATAAGGGCCTTTATATTGATCTTTATATGTTGTGACACGGCCGCAAGCTTCAGTGTTATTACCATCGAAGAACAAGAGTTCGGCCTCGGTCTGTGCTAACTGATCGTTCCGGCCCTCTTCCGGGATCAGCCGGAGTAGAGCAAGCGCATTCACCACATCGCCGATAGCGATCAGCCGGTCGACCCGTAGGCGGACGAAGCTCGCGGATTCGGGCTTGCCCTGGGGAACGATCCCGCGGGACAGGAGAATCCGCGACGCCAGCGACCTGATCGACGGCGATAACGATGATTGCGGCATCCGCCGCATCAGGGATGCCACGGCGGGCCAGGTCGTGCCGGCCCAGAAATCGATCTTGAAGCCGTTCTCGGCGGGACCGATCAGCCCGACGGCATCGGTATTCACTGCGTCCAGCGAGTTGACGACGATCGTATCCTTGGATGCAGCTGAGCCGGCGGCGTCCGCCGAAGGCATTATCAGGGTTTCCGCCGGCGCCTCGACTGGCGGCGCATCCCGCTTCAGCAGTAGCGGCTGAGCCGCAAGCGGCAGCGAGATCAGAGAAAGGGCGGCCGCAAGGCCGAGCAGCCATGCGATGCGGCGGCAGGGGCGTTCAGCGCGGGAAACGATCATTGGGTATGATTTTCTCCACCGCGACGGAGGGCGCGGGGATGTCCCAGGAAGCGAGTAATGCCGCACCTGCCCCCAGCAGCAAAAGCGCCATAATAATGACCAGCGATGTGAATTTAAGCTTCATTCTTTGCAGTATCTGAGAATTTGCCTACTTAACGCCGATCGGCAAACATTCACACATCCGCGCGACATTCGGCTCGAATCGTCGTATATGGAGTTTGTTAATCAATATTGTGGCGGTTTCGGGGCAGTGTATCGTCTGCGGGAAGCGGTTTCAACTTCGCGAACGTGTGCGACCCATGGCCGGTAATGAAAAGGGCCCTCCACGCTTGAATTCCGTGGAACCAGACAAATCGATCGTTCTCGTCGGCCTGATGGGCGCTGGGAAGACGTGTATCGGCATGCGCCTGGCAAAAAAGCTAGGAATGGAATTTGTGGATGCGGACGCCGAAATAGAATTCGCCGCGGACTGCTCCATCGAGGAAATTTTCGAACGCTACGGCGAGCAGGCCTTCCGCGACGGTGAACGGCGCGTGATAGCGCGCCTTCTCGCGGAAAAGCCGTGTGTCCTGGCGACTGGCGGCGGAGCGTTTATGAATCCGGAAACGCGCGACAACGTGCGTCAGTCGGGCATCTCCATATGGCTGAAAGCGGATCTCGACGTCCTGCTGCAGCGGGTTGCGCGGCGAAATAATCGACCGCTGCTAAAAAATGGCGACCGCCGCGAAACGCTCGCGAGGCTGATAGAAGAGCGGTATCCCCGATACGAGACGGCCGACATCACGATCGAGACCGGCAACGAATCGCCCGATGCCACCGTCAACCGCGTGATGTCTGCGCTCGCGAAACAGTCGCGCGCGGCTTTAAAAAACGAGGACGCCGAATGACCGCGTCCCATAAAACTCTGCGCGTCGAGCTCGGCGACCGCGCATACGACATCCTAATCGGCGAAGGCCTGATCGACGGGCTGGGCGAGGCCGTCCGGAATACCCTAGGCAAGCCGGCCTGCTGGGTCGTTACCGACGAGACGGCGGGAGGCTTGTTTCTCCACAGGGCGCTGGAGTCGCTTTCCTCGGCGGGGCTCGAGGCTCGGTCGATTGTCCTGCCGCTCGGCGAGGCGTCCAAGTCTTTTCCGACATTCGAGCGAGTCGTAACCGAGGTTCTCGACGACGCGCCGGACCGCGGATCGGCCCTGATCGCGCTCGGCGGCGGCGTCGTAGGCGACCTGACGGGATTCGCGGCCAGTGCCGTGATGCGCGGCATCGGTTTCGTGCAGGTGCCTACCACCCTGCTCTCGCAGGTCGACAGTTCTGTCGGCGGCAAGACCGGCATCAATACCCGACACGGAAAGAACTTGGTCGGCGCCTTTTACCAGCCGCGCCTTGTGCTCGCCGATACCGCGACGCTCGATACCCTGCCACGGCGCGAGCTGCTTGCCGGCTATGCCGAGGTCGTCAAGTATGGGCTGATACGAGACCGCGGATTTTTCGAATGGCTTGAAACCAACGGTGCGGGCGTTATCGGGGGCGACCGGGCCGCACAGCAGTATGCAGTGCGCGAGAGCTGTGCCGCGAAGGCCTCCATCGTGGCTCAGGACGAACGCGAAAACGACATTCGGGCGCTACTTAATTTCGGTCACACGTTCGGTCACGCGCTCGAGTGTGAAACTGACTTCGGACCCGACCTCCTGCACGGCGAGGCCGTCTCGATCGGCATAATTATGGCCCTGGAGCTCTCGGCAGCGCTTGGGCTTTGCGCATCGGACGACCTCGAGCGTGTGTGCCGCCATTTTACCGCCATAGGCTTGCCGACCGCCCTTCCGGCGCATCCGGGCGACCGATGGGAAACCGGCCGACTCCTGGCGCATATGGCGCGCGACAAGAAGGTCAGGAATGGGCGGGTCACGTTCATTCTTTCCCGGGGTATCGGTGATGCGTTCGTTGCGGCGGACGTCGATTTAGCCGACGTCGCGCGAGTCATCGACGGCGCAATCGCGGCGTGAAAGGCCCAGCGATGCGCCACATCCGGGAAGACCAGAAACACACATTGCATCTTGATAACAGACTGAATCCATGGAATTAGCGACTCTCGCCACGATTGGCGGCATCTTCGTGCTTCTTTTGTTATCGGCTTTCTTTTCCGGCTCGGAGACGGCGCTTACTGCGGCGTCCCGCCCGCGTATGCACCAGCTCGAATCGAAAGGCGACGCACGGGCCAAGCTCGTGAACCGACTGCGCGAGGACCAGGATCACATGATCGGCACGATCCTGCTGGGCAACAATCTGGTGAATATTCTCGCCTCGGCTATGGCCACCAGCGTGCTAATCAGCCTGTTCGGCGAGACCGGCGTAGTCTACGCAACGCTGGCGATGACGCTGCTAGTCCTTGTTTTCGGCGAGATCCTGCCCAAAACATACGCCTTCCGGAACGCCGAGAGACTCGCCTGCGCGATCGCACCGACCTTCCAGGTTCTGGTGCGGGTGCTGGCGCCGATCATGTCGGCGATTCATTTCGTCATCCGCGGCGCGCTACGCGTGTTTGGCGTGCGCATAAAAAACGATTCGGAATGGAGCGCGACCGTGGAGGAACTGCGCGGCGCAATTGAGCTTCATCGGGGAAGCGGCGCGATGGCGCGGCACGAACGGGCAATGCTGCACAGCATTCTCGACCTGACCGACGTCGACGTCGAGATGGTCATGCAGCACCGCCGTGAGATCTTCATGATCGACGCCAGCCTGCCGACCAGCAAGATCGTCGAGGAGGCGCTCGACAGCCCGTTTACCCGAATTCCGTTGTGGCGGGAAACGCCGGACAATATCGTGGGCGTCATGCATGCCAAGGCGATGCTGCGGGAGGTGCATGCGCACACCGGCGATCTCGATGCGCTCGACCTCGACAAGATCGTCACGCCTCCGTGGTTCATTCCGGAGACAACGACGCTATTCGAACAACTACAAGCGTTCCGCCGCCGCCGCGAGCATTTCGCACTCGTAGTCGACGAATACGGCGCGCTGATGGGCGTCGTGACGCTGGAGGATATACTTGAGGAAATCGTCGGCGACATCTCCGACGAACACGACGTCACGCCCGTTGGCGTCCGGCCGCAGCGGGACGGCTCCTACCTTATCGCCGGCGGCGTCACCGTCCGCGACCTAAACCGGCGGTTTGGCTGGGACCTGCCCGACCAAGACGCGGCAACCATTGCCGGGCTGGTAATCCATGAAGCGAAGCTACTGCCAGAGACCAGCCAGATATTCCATTTTCACGGCTTCCGGATCGAGGTCGTCCGTAGGCAGCGCAACCGAATCACGATGCTCCGGCTCGAACGCCTGAACGAGGATGGCAGAGAACATGAGACCGCCGCCGCATCGGCGTCGTCTTCCTGAGTGCTGCGCCTCCCGAACCAGAGGAAATTCCATGCCCCTTTCCACACCGGACGCTGACCGAGATCCGATACATACGCGCAAAATGGAGTGCAGCAGCTTCCGCCGCTCGGACGGGCTGTGGGATATCGAGGGGCACCTGACGGACATCAAGTCTTATTCGTTCTTTAACGAATTCCGCGGCGAGATACTACCCGGCGAGCCGCTGCACGACATGTGGCTTCGGCTGACCGTCGACCGGGAATTCACGATACGCGAGGTTGAAGTGACGACCGACAAAGGACCGTATCAAATCTGCCCCGCCATTCTGCCGCAATTTCAGAAGCTGAAGGGCCTGAAGATCGGCCCGGGGTGGAACCGCCGCGTCCGCGAAAATCTTGGCGGCCCGAGGGGGTGCGCGCACCTAGTAGACCTGCTTCGGCCTATCGCGACGGTTGCATTCCATACGGTCCAGTGGTCGGACTCGGCGCCGGCGAATAAAGGCGAAACGCGCGAACCCTTGTCACGGCCACCACTAAACACATGCCATGTCTGGGCGGGGGACGGCGAAAAGGTTCGGACCGAGTTTCCGGACTTCTACACGGGCGACGAATAGCACTCGTACCTCGGAGCCGGGTCGCAACGGATCCGCGACAGACCTGATTTAGCTGCCGATATAGACCCGAACCACCGACATCAGGCGATCCGTCTCTGTATTTCGACCGGATTACGCCGTCGGGGATGGAGACGCCGATAGGGAAAGGGCGTGCACCGGCCCCTTGAGTTCCTCGGCGAGCAGTTCGTAGACCATTCGCTGACGCGCGACGCGAGACACGCCTTCGAATGCCGCGGAGACGATTTCGACGCGAAAATGCGTCTCCCCCTCGGGCCGAGCGCCGACATGATTCGCGTGAAGATGCGACTCGTCGACAATGTTGAGCGAGACGGGCGCGAACGCAGCGGTCAGTTTCTGTTCGATAGTGCGGGCAATGGACACGGAGGAAACCTCTTCTACTGGATCTCGATGCCGCGCCTAGAGAGCCGGTCCCAGCCGGGCCAGCGAGCTTCTTGCATGGGCATTTCGGGGCGACCATACTGCGTCGATGCTGCGCCAGAAAGTCATATCCGGGTTTTCGGACGCCGAGGCTGCGTGGAACGATGCGGTCGAGGTCGTCTGCGCGCACCCGGAGTGCTCGGGTAAGGCGGAGTTTCGGGCGCCCAAGTCTCGAGAGACACTTGAGGAGTTTTATTGGTTCTGCCTTGAGCATGTGCGCGAATACAACGCGGGCTGGAACTATTTCGCCGGCATGGACGACGCCGCGATCGAGAGATCCGTCCGCGAGGATACGGTATGGCGCCGGCCGACCTGGCCGCTCGGCGTCCGACCCGGCGCGGCAGCATTGCACGACCCGCTCGGTATCCTGGGGCCAGCGGCTGCCGTCGAACAATCAAAAGCTCGCGCAGGAGAAGTTCAGCGCCGCGCGATGACCAGTGCAGAGCGCCAGGCGATAACGGAGCTCGGTCTCGAGCCGCCAGTCAGCAGGGAAGACGTCAAGACACGGTACAAAATACTTGCCAAAACGTTGCATCCCGATGCAAACGGGGGCGACAAGAGGGCTGAAGAGCGGCTAAAATCTGTCAATCACGCATACAAGACGTTGAAAGATAGCGACCGCCTGACATAGTGCGGATCGTCTTTTTTACGTTTTCGTTTTGAGGAATGGAGTTGAATGGCCTCTAAGAACACACCAGCCGTCGCGGCTATTACCGATATCAACGAGCCGGATACCACGATCAAAGCGCGGAATACCTTCGATCTAGATATCGACATGGAGGTTCCTGCCTTCAGCAAAGCCAACGAGTACGTACCGGATCTCGATCCTACCTATTGCTTCGACCATGACACAACGCTGGCCATTCTGGTTGCGTTCGCGCACAACCGCCGCCTGCTCATTCAGGGCTTTCACGGCACCGGTAAGTCGACGCATATCGAGCAGGTCGCCGCCCGGCTGAACTGGCCGTGCATCCGCGTCAATCTCGACAGTCACATAAGCCGCATCGACCTGATCGGCAAAGATGCGATCGTCATTCGCGATGGCAAGCAGATCACGGAATTCCGCGATGGCATCCTGCCGTGGGCGCTGCAGAGCCCGATCGCGCTCGTCTTCGATGAGTACGACGCCGGCCGCCCCGACGTGATGTTCGTGATCCAGCGCGTCTTGGAAGTCGACGGCAAGATGACGCTGCTTGATCAGAACCGCGTGCTACGGCCTCATCCAGCTTTCCGCCTGCTCGCCACCGCGAACACCGTCGGCCTCGGCGACACGACAGGCCTCTATCACGGCACCCAGCAGATCAACCAGGGCCAGCTCGACCGCTGGAACCTCGTAACCACGCTGAACTACCTGCCGCACGAGGAGGAAGTGGCGATCGTCCTCGCGAAGTGCCCCTCCTACGACAATGATGACGAGGGCAGGAAATCCATCAGCGCAATGGTGCGCGTCGCCGACCTTTCGCGCGCCGGTTTCATGGCGGGCGACATCTCGACCGTTATGTCGCCACGAACCGTCATCACCTGGGCGCAGAACGCCGAAATCTTTGGCGACATCGGCACCGCCTTCCGAATGACATTCCTCAATAAGTGCGACGAGCTCGAACGCACAACCGTCGCCGAGTACTACCAGCGTTGTTTCGGCGTGGAATTGCCGGAGCTGAAGCAGACGAAGTCGGCGGCCTGACACCCAGATGGCGGACGACCAGCCGGCCGAAGAATTCCGCCGCGTAACCGCGGCGGCGATGCGCGCGATTGCCGAGCGAGACGACATAACACTCGTATATGGGTCGGAAGCGCGCCTCGTGGACAACCAGGCCCGTTTGCCGATCCCGTCGCGCGATTTCACTGAACACGAAATCGCCGCGCTGCGCGGCGAAGCCGACGCAATGGCGCTTCGGATGCGGTTCCACGACGACGAGGTGCATTCGAGCCATACGCCGGCGGGTGAAAACGCGCGCGCCGTGTTCGAGTCCCTCGAACGGGTGCGCGTCGAGGCGCTCGGTTCCCGCATGATGGCAGGCGTCGCCAACAACCTCCGCGCCGCGCTCGAAGAAAAGTGCGATGCGTTTGGCTACACAAGGGTGAATGTCCGAGAGGACGCCCCACTATCCGAGGCGATCGGCCTCATGGTGCGCGAGAAGCTGACGGGCGAGAAACTCCCGCCGGGCGGCGAGCAGCTCGTCAGCCTGTGGCGCGACTGGGTAAACGATAAGGTCGACACCGACTTCGAAACGCTAGCGAACAATATTGAGGACCAGGCCGCCTACGCCGACGCGCTCAGCAGACTTCTGGTCGATCTGGAGCTGATCGACGAAGAAGCCGAAGCGACCGAGCAGCAGGAAGGCGAGCAGAGCGACGACGCCGAGGACCAAGACTCCGAAGACGCCGAATCCGAAGACGCCGACATGGAAGGCGTCACCGCCGAGATGAGCGGTTCCGAATCTTCGGAGATGGATGAGATGGAAGTCGAGGAAGGCGATGAATCGATGTCCGAGCAGGGCCAGGAAGAAATGATGCCAGGCACCGGCGACGAGGACGGCGACCAGTCGCAGAACCAGAGGCGCCCGGACGGGCTACTGCCCGATCAGGCGCGCCAGCCGCTCTACCGCCCCTACACGGTCGAATTCGACGAGCTCGTCGAGGCCGAAGACCTGTGCGATCCGGACGAGCTGAACCGGCTTCGTCATCACCTCGACCAGCAGCTCGCTAATCTGCAGGGCATTATCGGCCGTCTCGCCAACCGAATGCAGCGCCGTCTGCTAGCGCAGCAGTCGCGGTCATGGGAGTTCGACCTCGAGGAGGGCCTCCTCGACGCCGGCCGGCTGTCACGGGTCGTCACCAACCCCCTCTATCCTCTGTCCTACAAGATTGAGAAAGAAACCGAGTTCCGCGACACGGTTGTCACGCTGCTGATCGACAATTCAGGTTCGATGCGCGGCCGGCCAATCACTGTCGCGGCCATGAGCGCGGACATCCTCGCACGCACGCTCGAGCGCTGCGGCGTGAAGGTGGAAATCCTCGGTTTCACTACTCGGGCCTGGAAAGGCGGACAGTCGCGTGAGCGCTGGCTCGCTGACGGCAAACCTGCCAATCCTGGCCGCCTCAACGACCTGCGGCATATAGTCTACAAGGGCGCGGACGCACCATGGCGTCGGGCCCGCAAGTCGCTAGGCCTGATGTTGCGCGAAGGCCTACTCAAGGAAAACATCGATGGCGAAGCACTTTTGTGGGCGCACAGCCGGCTCTCGGTGCGCCACGAACAGCGCAAGATCCTGATGGTGATCTCTGACGGCGCGCCGGTCGACGATTCGACCCTGTCAGTCAACCCGGGCAACTATCTCGAACGGCACCTGCGAGAAGTGATCGCGATGATCGAATCTCGGCCCGACGTTCAGCTTACGGCGATCGGCATCGGCCACGACGTAACGCGTTACTATAGCCGCGCCGTAACCATAATGGATGCCGAGCAACTCGGCGGCACGATGATGGACCGGCTGGCCGAACTGTTCGACGACGAAATGAGCCCCACTGGGGCACGTGGCCGCCGACGCAGCCGCAATCGCGCGGCCTGAAAAGACGCAGCTTTAAACAACCGACAACGACTGAGGAAGGTCCTTTATGTCTGAAGACCAGGCACTCGCCGCCGCACGGGCACGAATCAATGACGTTCGCGCTCGCATCGACCGGCTCGACGCCAACGCGCTCGACCTCGTTTTCCGAGAGGCGCGCAGCCACAACTGGTTCCAGGATCGCGACGTCAGCGACGATCAGCTTCGCGAAATCTGGGACATCATGAAATACTGCTCAACCAGCGCAAACACGATGCCAGCACGCATCCAGTTCGTACGCTCAAGGGAGGCGAAGGAAAGGCTCACTCCCTGCCTCAATCCGGCTAATCGGGACAAGACGATGAAGGCTCCGGTAACGGCTATCGTCTCCTACGACACGAATTTCTGGGAAGACATCCCGAAGCTCTATCCGATCCGCCCAGAGATGAAAGACCGCTACGTCGGCAATCCCATGCTCGCCGAAAGCTTCGGCTCCCAGCAGGGCACGCTGCAGGGAGCCTATCTTATTCTCGCTGTGCGAGCGGTGGGGCTCGATGCCGGCGCGATGGGCGGGTTCGACAACGCGGCCGTCGACGAAGCGTTCCTGAAGGGGACAACCTGCAAGTCGAACTTTCTATGCAATATCGGCTACGGCGACCTCGAGGGCATCAAGGGCCCGCGGCTGTACCGCTACGAGTTCGACGAGGTCTGCACGATCATCTGATTCGCCGGCCGGCTTGCGGCCCCGAAACCCGGATACAAAAAAGGCCCGCTTCAGCAGGCCTTTTTTGTTCTGTCTACAATGACGATCAGCTTGCGGCTACCATCGCCTTCTTGACCTTGCGTTTTAGCGTCACTGCCTCTTCCGTCAGCTTGTCGTTTGACGTCTTCAGGAGATAGGTGTCAAGACCGCCATTGTGCTCGATCGACCGGATCGCCCGGGTCGACAGCTTCAGCTTCACCACACGGCCGAGCGCGTCGGACAGCAGCGACGTGTCCTGCAGGTTTGGCAGGAAGCGGCGGCGAGACTTATTATGGGCATGGCTGACGTTGTTGCCGGTCTGTACACCCTTGCCGGTTATGTCGCAGCGTCTGGACATGTCTGGTTCCCAACAGGTTGGTAAATAACAAACGGACGGGCGGTTAGTGGCCCGGAAAGCGAGAACGTTTAGTCTTGGACGGGCCCCGCGTCAAGCTTTGGAGACATGGCTTTCACCCGAAATATCGACTTCGGACGCCCGTCTGACCGAAATGAAGCGGCTGCCGACAGCGAGCGCCGCCATTGCCATCGCCCCTACGAAAAACGGCCAGTTCTGGCCCAGCTGCGCGAAGACGACACCGGCGAGCGCCGGCCCGGAGATTCGCCCGATGCCGGCAAAACTCTGTCCCAATCCCAATATCCGGCCCCGACTTCCATCTCCAGCATATTGCGACAGCAAGCTGTTGAGCGACGAAGCATTGGCCGATACGCCAAGGATCATCAAGAAGGCAGCGGCGAACAGCTCGTATTCGCTAGCCGCGAGCGGCATCCATAGGGCTCCGATTCCCAGGCTCGCCGCCCCTATCGTGATCAGCGACCGTTCGCCCAGCCGTGCCGCCAGCGCGCCCACAGCGAACCACTGTAGTCCCATGTGGCACAGCCCCATCCAGGCATAGAAATAGCCGTTCTGTTCGGGGCCCCATCCCCAGGTTCTTTCGGACCACAGGACGATAATAACCTCGATTCCGGCAAACACGAACGGCGAGGCAAACATCAAGCATAGGAGCAGACGGGTTTGGGGCCGAGCAACTGCCTCGCGCCACGCTCCAAAGCCGCGGGAAATCCGCGCTTCGGACTTTTGCGCCGGCGTCACCGATTCCCGGATCAGGACGGTCGCAAGCACGAAAGCGAGCGCCGAAAACGCTGCCGCCGCAAGGTAGGGCAGCATAAAGTCAGGGTTCGCCGGGTCGGTACCGCCCAACAGCCCGCCGACCGCGGGTCCCGCGACGAATCCCAGCCCCGCAGCTCCGCTGAGGCGCGCGATCGCGCGGGTCCTTTCCTCGGCGCGCGTCACGTCGGCGATCAGCGCGTGCGCGACACTCATGTTCGCGGCCATCGCGCCGCCGAAAAACCGCGCGATAAACAGCATCCAGAGCGTGCTGGTAAAGGCAAGTAAGATATAGGCGCAGAACGTTCCGCCGATGGTGACAAGCAGGACCGGTTTGCGTCCGATTCTGTCGCTCAGCCAGCCCCAGAACGGCCCGAACAGCGACTGAGCAAGCGTATAGCTGACCGCGACAAGGGTGACGATCTCCGGCGAAGCGCCGAACGCTTGAGCATAAAGCGGCAGCAGCGGCAGGACGATGCCGAATCCGACTAGATCGATAAAGACGGTGAAGATCAGCGCATACACGTAAGCTGCTTTGCCACGTTCGCCCTATCGCGTCCAGCGTTTACGGGCGCCAGATGCATGGGATCAGGTGAGACGTGCGACGGATCGGTTGGTCGCGGTCAAAAGCATGTACTCTCGGCGCGCCGGCCACTATCTGATCGCCCGGGCGTGGCCCGTTTATTGCTCGGCGGGATAGATCCAACGCAGCATGTCGCGTTTGGCTTATCACGCCGCTCACGGAAGGTCCGCGTTGCGGCGCATATAGGCGACGAAGAGTTAGAGGAAGGCTACCGGCGCAACGCCAACTGCGAAAAGCCCTCTACGCCGATACCGCAGAAACGCCCAGGGAGCAGCCAAGCCGATATTGGTGGGGAGGTATTAGAGACAAACTACGAGCAACAAAACGCTCATTATCATTGCCAAACCAACCGATCGACGTGCAAAAGACCTAAAAATACGAAGGAAAGCGTTGCCCATCTCCCCGCAATTCCAATCCGATCAACTGCTGTTTGACACAAGACCAGCACGGCTCGCGCCAAGAACTCGCCCTTCAGGACGAGAGCCGTTCGTCACCAGACAAAAGCCGGAATTGTAGCGACCGGACGGACGCCCCATTGTTCGCACAAGGCGTCGAGCCGGGCCGCGTCCGGCGGTGCGCCCCCAAGATCGCGCCCGTGAATACCGCCGACAACGAAGATAGAGTCGAGGCCGGCATTCTTCGCGCCCGCAAGGTCAGTGCGAAAAGAGTCACCGACCGCAGCGATGCGCGCGGTGGCGATTCCGGCGAGTTCGCGAAAGCAGTAATCATAGATCTCGACGCGCGGCTTACCGAACCAGCGTACCGCGCCGCCCAGCTCCTCGTAGCGCAGAGCGAGCGCACCGGCGCAGACGATCTGGCGGCCGTCTCGGATCACCTCGAGATCGGGATTGGCGCAGATCATTGGAATGCCGCGCCCCGCGCCTTCCTGCAGCGTGTCTTCGTAGTCGGCGACGGTCTCGCCGTCCTCCCACGGTCCGGTGTTCAGGATCAGGTCGGCAGCTTCTAGCCAGTCCGTTTCGTTCCAGCCAAGTCCTTCGAGCAGGTTCCGGTCTCGGTCGGGCCCGATATGCATACAGGTGTTGCCGATGCCGTCGTAGAAGACGCCGGCACGCTCCTTCATGCTGAGAAAGGTCGCTTCGCCCGATGACAGAATGCGCGTGCAATGGCGTTCGGGCATCCCCATGCCAACCATCGCCTCGGCGACGGCGGCACTGCGCCGAGGTGCATTGGTCAGCATGGCGAAGCGCTTGCCGGCGTTGCTCAGCCAGTCGAGAGTATCGACGACACCGGGATATAGCCTAACCCCGTCGTGCAGCACCCCCCAGACGTCAAGGATAAAACCGTCATAGCTATCGGCGAGCGCTGCCATCCCGTCATGGAACGGAACCGGCAGCGGCATGGATGCGGACCCCCTCAAGTGCGCGCCGGATCAGCGGGTGGGGATGGGCTGGTCGCCGGCATAGTCGTAGAAGCCCTTGCCGGACTTGCGTCCAAGCCATCCGGCCTCGACGTATTTCACCAACAGCGGGCACGGGCGGTATTTGGTATCCGCGAGCCCCTCGTAGAGGACCTGCATGACAGCAAGGCAGGTGTCGAGGCCGATGAAATCAGCGAGCTCGAGCGGGCCCATTGGATGGTTCGCGCCGAGCTTCATCGCGGTGTCGATGTCCTTCACCGAGCCTATGCCCTCATGCAACGTGTAGACCGCTTCGTTGATCATCGGCAGCAGGATGCGGTTGACGATGAATGCAGGGAAATCCTCCGAGATAACGGGCGTCTTACCCATCCGGTAGGTCAGCCCCTCGATCACCGCATGCGTCGACTTGTCAGTGGCGATGCCTGGGATCAGCTCAACGAGTTGCATGACGGGAACCGGGTTCATGAAATGCATGCCCATGAAGCGCTCGGGCCTGTCGGTCGTCGCGCCGAGACGCGTGATCGAGATCGATGAAGTGTTCGTCGCGATGATCGCGTCCGCGCGCAGCGACGGCATCATAGCTTTGTATATCTCGCGCTTGATGCTCTCATCCTCAGTCGCGGCCTCTATCACTACGTCGCAGTCGCCTAATGAAGCGTACTCGGTTGAGCCGCTCAGATGATCAAGCGCAGCCTGCTTGTCCATCGCCGTGAGGCGTTCGCGCTGAACCTGGCGCTCAAGGTTCTTATCGATATTGGCGATGGCACGGTCGATCTGCTCCTGACCGATATCGACTAGCGCGACGTCGATACCGGTGGTCGCCGCTACATGCGCAATGCCGGATCCCATTTGCCCCGCGCCAATCACGCCTATTTTCTTAATGCTCATCGCCTCGGGCGTCGCGCCCGGATCCTGAATGTCGGCCATTCGTCTCTTTTCTCCTGAATAGGCACCCTGTCTGGGCTTTGCCGGCGACCCGGCCTCTGTTTCAGCGCGCCTTTATCGCTTGTTTATCGAGTTCCTCTTCGAGCTCGGGCACGAGCTTGAATAGATCACCCACGATGCCGTAGTCGGCGACCGAAAAGATTGGGGCCTCCTCGTCCTTATTGATCGCGACGATAACCTTGGAATCTTTCATCCCGGCGAGATGCTGGATCGCGCCGGAAATGCCAACCGCGACATAGAGCTCCGGCGCAACGACCTTACCGGTCTGGCCGACCTGATAGTCGTTCGGCTTGTAGCCGGCATCGACGGCGGCGCGCGACGCGCCAACCGCAGCGCCAAGCTTGTCGGCAACCTTTTCTATAATCGCGAAATTCTCGCCCGACTGCATGCCGCGGCCTCCGGACACAATGACCCGCGCAGCGGTGAGTTCCGGACGCTCAGACTTCGTCAGCTCGCGGCCGACGAAGCGCGACAGGCCGGGGTCATCGGCTGCGGAGACTTGTTCGACCACCCCGCTGCCGCCCACCTCTGCGGCCGCCGCAAAAGCCGTACCGCGTACCGTCATCACCTTCACTGAATCGGACGACTGTACGGTCGCCATGGCATTGCCGGCATAGATCGGACGGACAAACGTGTCGTCGGAGACGACCTCCACGACGTCGGAGATCTGCGCTACGTCAAGCAGGGCCGCAACGCGTGGCGCTACGTTCTTGCCGGTCGTGTTCGACGGAAAAAGGATATGGCTGTAGCCACTGGCAAGCCCTATGACAAGCGGCGCCAGAGCTTCGGCGAGCTGGTTGGCATAGGCCGCGTTGTCAGCTGACAGCGCCTTTGTGACGCCCGCCACGCTGGCAGCCGCTTCGATCACGGCTTTTGCACCGTCGCAGGCGACGAGTACGTGAACTTCTTCCGACAGCGCGGATGCCGCGGTGACCGTGTTAAGGACGATGGGGGCAAGCGCCGAATTGTCGTGATCGGCAACGACGAGGACGGCCATCAAATTACTCCCGCTTCGTTCTTCAGCTTGTCAACCAGTTCGGCGATGCTCTCGACCTTCACACCCGCCTCGCGTTTCTCTGGCTCGGCGACCTTCAGGGTCTTTAGACGCGGTGCGACGTCGACGCCGAGATCAACGGGCGACTTCTCGTCAATCGGTTTCTTCTTCGCCTTCATAATGTTGGGCAGCGAGGCATAGCGCGGCTCGTTGAGCCGCAGATCGGTCGTCACGATCGCAGGAAGCGACAGCGAGATGGTCTCGAGCCCACCGTCAATCTCGCGCGTCACAGTGACCGTGCCGTCAGCGATCTCGATCTTGGAGGCAAACGTGCCCTGCGCCCAGCCCAGCAGGCCCGCCAGCATCTGCCCGGTCTGGTTAGAATCGTCGTCGATCGCCTGCTTGCCAAGGATCACCATGTCGGGGCTTTCTTCGTCGACGATTTTGGCGAGCAGTTTGGCGACGGCGAGAGGCTGGAGGTCTTCGTCCGTCTTGACATGAATGCCACGGTCGGCGCCCATCGCTAGCGCTGTGCGAATCGTCTCCTGGCACTGTTGAACGCCCAGCGATACAGCGACTACCTCGGTCGCGGCTCCGGATTCGACGAGGCGGACCGCCTCTTCTACGGCGATCTCGTCGAACGGGTTCATGGACATCTTGACGTTTGCGGTCTCGACCCCCGTCTGGTCCGCCTTCACGCGCACCTTGACGTTGTAGTCGATCACCCGTTTCACGGCGACCAGCAGCTTCATCGTTTTCTCATCCCTCTGTTCGGGGCAGTTATCCGTCATCTCCCGCCTTGCTGACGACATAAGGTGCGGGCTTCACATTTATTTCGCAGGTGCGAAAACTACCCAAGTCCGGGTGCATGTCAAGCGAACGGCGGCACCGTTTCGGGCGCGAAATATCGATGCCGCTTGGGAGCTTTCCCTTACTTTTGCGAGAACAGGAACGCAAAGGCGATCAGCAAAATCGCCACAAACTGGAAGATCACGCGGAGCCGCATCAGCTTGTTCGAATTCCGGGAGTCGAACTGCCCGCCCCGCGCCATCGAGATGATACCGAGCGCCAGCGCTCCGAACGTCGCCACGACGGCAAGAGCAATCAGGATGGGAAGAATGGTGTTCATTTATTGAATATGGCCGCGATCGGAGCTGACGTCCAGCAGCTGCGACAGGATGCGCGCGCGCCGATCCTGTGCGATAAGTGCCGATGACTTTTCTCGACCACATCGCGCACTGCAATAGGTACGACATCGCGAAGTTTCGCCCCTTCGTCGTAGATGGCGCAACGGTTGGTCATATCCGCCACGACAATGCCGCACAGTTGGAACGCTTTGCAGATGTCTTTACGGTCTCGGATTCATCGGTGGGCCTCGTCGACGGTCTCGACACATACGAAGACAAGACAGCGGCTGTCGATGGCGTCATCCGCACGCTCAGCAACGACAGGCTGATCGGCGGCTGGCGTAACGAGCCCTACCCGGTCGGTGGATCCTGGGGCGGGCCGCATAACTTCGAGATCGAGCGGGCAGCGGCACCCTTTTTTGGCACTCGGGCATACGGCGTCCATATCAATGGCTTCGTGCGGACCGGAGACGGGCTGAAGATGTGGATCGGCGTCCGCGCCGACGACCGACCGGTCTGCCCAGGCAAGCTCGACAACATGATCGCGGGGGGACAACCGGTCGGGCTCAGCCTGTTCGACAATGTGATCAAGGAAGCGGGCGAGGAAGCCTCAGTGCCCGAACCGCTCGCCCGCAACGCGATTCCCGTCGGCTACATCTCTTACACGATGGAGGACGAGATTGGCCTCAAGCGGGACATGATGTTTTGCTGGGACCTTGAGCTTCCGGCCGACTTTACGCCGGTGAACACTGACGGCGAAATTGCGGAGTTCCTGCTGCTGCCGGTCGAAGAGGTGATGCGGATCGTCGACGAGACGTTCGACTTCAAGTTCAACTGCAGCCTCTGCAACATCGACTTCTTCATCCGCCACGGCGCGCTGAAGCCGGAGCATCCGGATTACGTGGCGATCTTGAAGGGGCTGAGATCGTGAGTCGGACCCGCGCAGGAGTGGTTGCTAGCCCTCGAATCCCGACATCGCGATGACCTCTTCGGGCTTGTAGCCCGCCTCGCGGAGCTTCTTGATCGTCATACCCTGGTCGCGCTTGGCGAGGCGGCGGCCGGTGGCGTCCCTGATTAAGCGGTGATGGACGTAGCGCGGCGTATTGTAGTCGAGTAGATCCTGCAACAGCCGGTGCACATCAGTCGCGGGCGCCAGGTCAGCGCCGCGCGTGACCAGCGTCACACCCTGCAGGTGATCATCTACCGTGACGGACAGATGATAGCTAGTAGGCACGTCCTTGCGCGCGAGCACAACGTCGCCGAACCGGCAGGGCTTCGCCGTGACGAGCCCCGTCTCGTCGTCGCGCCAAGACAACGCGCCGGCGACAGCCAGCGCGCCCGTCATGTCAAGCCTGAGGACGTGGGCTTCCCCCGTATCGACGCGTTCCTCGCGCTCTTCCTCGGACAGCTTGCGGCAGATGCCGGGATATATTGGCCCGTCGGGCCCCTGCGGCGCGTAGCCGGACCGTTCGATTTCGGCCTTTATCTCGGAGCGCGTACAGAAACAGGGGTATACGAGGCTGCGCAGATCTAAGTTCTTTAACGCCGCGGTGTAGTCGTCCAGATGTTCGGATTGCCTGCGGACCGGAGTTTCCCACTCAAGTCCGAGCCAGGCGAGATCTTCGAGGATGGCGTCGATAAATTCCGGCTGACAGCGGCTGGGGTCGATATCCTCGATCCGCAATAGAAACGAACCGCCCCGCCCGCGCGCGTGATACGCACTGAGCGCGGAGAACGCATGCCCCAGATGCAGATATCCCGTGGGGCTGGGCGCGAAGCGCGTTACCTCTCGACTACTGCTATGTTTTACCATCAACGTTCTTTTATGACAGAGAACCGATGCAGCGGCGACGCGCCGCGCTGTACCGTTTCGCGGGGCGCGCCATGAAGACACGACTTACCAACCAGACATTCAACAAAGCCTTAACCATACTCGCACGTAAAGACCGGGCGCTGGCAGGAATTCTCGACCGTTTCGGCAAACCGCCGGTCTGGCGGCGGCCCGTAGGCTTCGAAACTCTAGTTCTGCTGATCCTCGAACAGCAGGTCTCGCTCGCTTCCGCCACGGCGGCTTTCGAGCGCCTGTCAGCGGCAGCAGGCGTGCTGGCGCCGGATATTCTCCTAATGCTGAGAGACGAGCAGTTCCGCAGCGCCGGCGTCAGCGGTCAGAAGACGCGCTACATCCGCCATCTCAGCGAATGCGTTACCGACGGCACGATCCGGCTCGACCGTCTAAGTCGCATGGACGACGACGTCGTACGTGCGCACTTGACGCGGGTGAACGGCATCGGCCACTGGACGGCGGAGGTCTACCTAATGATGTCGCTGATGCGCCCCGACGTCTGGCCGGTCGGCGACGTCGCGCTCCAGGCGGCGGCGCATGACGTTCTCGGCCTCGACGCCCGGCCACACCCCGACCGGATGACCGAGATCGGCGATCGCTGGCGACCGTGGCGCAGCGTCGCGGCACGCATCCTCTGGCATCACTACCTCAACACGGTGCGCCGGAAGAACGCGGGCTAGGGGTTTCATTCGCCATCCCTTGGTCTATACAAGATAAAAGTTACGCAATCGGATCATTCGATGACTGACCTTCCCAATCTCTCGGGCCCCGAAGCAGGGCCCACCTCCGGCAATACCAACCAGCTCATTGTCTTCGTGCATGGCTACGGCGCCGACGGCAACGACTTGTTTTCGCTGTCCCAGTATTTCGCCCAAGCCGCGCCCGACGCCGCGTTCATTTCGCCGAACGCGCCCTATCGCTGCGCCGGATCGCCATCCGGCTATCAGTGGTACGACGTTTGGATGCAGGACCCGGCGGAACGCCTGGCAGCGATCCGCTCGACTGGTGCGATCTTCGACAATTTCATCGACCAGCAGCTCGATAAGCATGGGCTCTCTGAAGACAAGCTCGTCCTTGTCGGCTTCTCGCAGGGCACCATGATGTCGCTGTTCGTCGCGCCACGGCGCAAGAAGGCGGTCGCCGGTATCATGGGCTATTCGGGCCGCATGGAATCCCCGGACCTACTGGCGTCCGAAATTCGGTCGAAACCGCCGGTCGTCATGGTTCACGGCGACTCCGACGAACTGCTCGCTGTCGGCGAGATGCACACCGCGGCGAACGCCCTCGCCGGATGCGGAATTGAGGTTTCTACCCACGTTCGGCCAGGTCTCGGCCACGGCATCGACGAGGCCGGCATTCGGATAGGCCTCGAGTTCGTTCACCGGCAGTTCGCCGCCGCCTGAACCGGGACAGTCGTCGGCCACATACGAAATAAAGCGTCAGGTAGACCGGGATTCACAAAATCTTCACCCTCTGCCTGTTGCCCCCGCTGCCGGGACTGGCTACTCTTTGCAACATGATGAGTTCCAGACAGCCCGCACCGGGCGCCCGGATATGTCGTTAACGGTAGACTCTCCCGCACTGGTCCTAAACGCCGATTTTCGGCCGCTCAGCTACTTTCCGCTTTCTATCTGGTCTTGGCAGGACGCCGTCAAGGCGGTGTTCCTCGACCGCGTGAATATTGTGTCCGAATACGAAAACGAAGTCCGCTCACCGACCTTCTCAATGCGGCTGCCGAGCGTTATCGCGCTGAAGCAATACGTGCCGCTGTCGCGCCGGCCCGCCTTCACCCGTTTCAATGTCTTCCTGCGCGATCGCTTCGCCTGCCAGTATTGCGGCGAAACGCCCGGCACCTCGGAACTGACGTTCGATCACGTGATCCCGAAATCGCGCGGCGGCGCAACGAGTTGGGAAAACGTCGTAACCGCATGCGCCGACTGCAATCTGATCAAGGGCAGCAAGCTGCTGGGCGAATGTGGCATGGATCTCGATCCGCCGCCTGCCGAGCCCAGCAACCATCGGCTTCAGGCGAACGGCAGGCTGTTCCCGCCGAACTATCTGCACGAAAGCTGGCGCGACTTCCTGTATTGGGACAGCGAACTAGACCGCGGCTAGGCCCTTCGCTACGCTTCGCCGTTAATGGCAACCACTTCCGACGATCTATACAACGGCATCATCGAAGCGGGTCCCGACGCAGCGGCGGCGTTCGATTTAGCTGCACTCCACCCCGGCTTCTACGAAAACCCCTATCCGGTTTTCCACGCGCTTCGGCGCCACGATCCCGTTCACGCTCTGGGCGATAGCGTCTGGTTCCTTACGCGCTACGCCGACCTCGACACGATCTATCACGACCCGGTTCTGTTCTCGTCGGACAAGACGGTCGATTTCAAGCGCACGATGGGAAGCACAGCGCTCTATGAGCATCATACGACGAGCCTGGTCTTCAACGATCCCCCGGACCACTCACGCGTCCGCAAGCGGCTCGCCCCCGCTTTCACGCCGCGCGCGTTGCGCGCCCTGCAGGGACGCGTCGAGGACGTAGTCGCAGCCTCGCTCGACGAGGTCGCCGAGATGGGCACATTCGATTTCATGCACGATTTTGCCATGAAACTGCCTATCGAGCTGATCGGCGACATGCTCGGCGTGCCGCATGAGGATCGGCCGAAGCTCTCGCCCTGGGCGGTCGCCATCCTAGGCGGGCTCGAGGCCGACCTCACGCCCATGCAGCGCGACGTGGCGGCGAAGGCGGTTGAGGACTTCAAGGATTACCTACGCTGGCTGATCGCCGAGCGCGAACGCAATCCGGTGTCGGACGACG
Source organism: Alphaproteobacteria bacterium (assembly GCA_038131485.1). Taxonomy (GTDB): domain Bacteria; phylum Pseudomonadota; class Alphaproteobacteria; order MPNO01; family UBA830; genus JAYQUR01. Next base: position 584,234 of record JAYPPO010000002.1, on the reverse strand, counting down.
CCGGCGAAGTGCTGTCAAAGCTAGTCGGCCTGGACCAGGACGGCGAAAAGCTTAGCGAACTTGAACTTCTCCACAACTGCATCTTCCTGCTCAATGCTGGACACGAGACGACCGCCAACACGATCACCAACGGCATCGACGCACTTATCCGCCATCCTCCCGAGCTCGAGCGGCTTCGCGCTGAGCCCGAGCTCATCGGCTCGACGGTGGAGGAAATCCTGCGCTTCGAAAGCTCCGTCCAGCTCAACAACCGGAAATTGACCGCCGACGCCGAAGTGGGCGGCATCGATATGAAGAAGGGCGATTACGTCTGGCTCTGCGTGGGCGCGGCCAACCGCGACCCGGAGGAATTTCCCGACCCCGACCGGTTCGACATCACCCGTAAGCCGAACCGCCACTTGGCCTTCGCGACCGGCATTCATGCCTGCGCCGGCATGTCTCTTGGCCGCATGGAAGCCCAGGTGGCGCTCGGCGGTTTTGTAAGTCGGTTCGGTACCGTGGAACGTGCTGGCGAGGCCTTTCATCATTCGCGCGCGCGGTTCCGGGGCTTCGTCAGCTACCCGGTGACGGTAGGATAAGCGGCCGTCAATTGTGCATAGGCCCGGGCCGGTCTTAGGTCGGCCATCTCGGAGTTGGTGTCTAAAGACAGAATTTTAGGGGCGGTTTTGAGACCGGCCTGTTCGAAAGCGCGCTAGAACTGCTCGCTCAGCCAGATCGCGAGACGCGAGCCGGACTTGATCGCCGCCGATAGGGCTTCGTAACCGTGCGCAAGTTCCGCTTCGTGCTCGATCGCCGTAGCGCGGTGTTCCAGCTCGTCTGCACGGAAATTCTCGATTGTCTCGCGGAGATCGACCTCGTCGTCGCCGAGCGCAGCCGCCTGGCCGGCATAATGCTCGTCGATCACCTCTTCCACCGCCGCCGTGCAGGCCATCGCCGCGCGCTCGCCCATCATCGCGGTTGCCGCGCCAAGGGCGAAACCAGCGACGTGCCAGAGCGGCATCAACGCCGTGGGGCGCACCCGGCGCGCGCCGATCAGCGCATCGAACTTCTCCAGATGCTCGCGCTCCTTCTCGGCCATCTCGCGAATTACATCCCCTGACGGCGACCTACCGAGCACTGCAAGTTGGCCCTTATAGATGCGCACGGCACCGTATTCGCCTGCGTGGTCGACGCGAATGATGCGCTCGATCAGTTTTTCCGCTGGCGTGTCGCCAGGCAGAATGTGATCGCTCGTGCGTTTCTTTCGGGGCGTGTCAGGCTTGCTCATTCGCCGTCCTCGTTCGTCTGCTGCGCCACGGGACGGGCCGCGGCCGCGCCGCAGAATAGCATAAGCGAAAGCGAGGCGAGCGCGTTCCAGCCGGCGATCGAAATGCCGAACAATTCCCACGGTATCTCGTCGCAGCGAACGACCCGCGTGCCGAGCAGTTGAGCGCGCAGTTCCTCGATGGTCTGCGCCGCATTGAGCGATGCCGGGCCGGAACAGATAGTCGGCCCGTCGATCCATTTTTGCTCGACGCCCACGTGATATAGCGCGATGCCCGCGCCGATTGCGAACGTTACGGCGGCGAGCCATGCGAGGAATTTGCGCTCGCGCGGCCCCCGGAACCACAACAGCGCGCCGATGCCGATCACAATCACCGCGCCGTGCGGCACGCGCTGCCACAAGCACAGATCGCAGGGCGCGAGGCCGCCGATATATTGCGAGCAGAGCGCAGCAGCAAGCGCGACGATCGACGCAGCCATCGCATACAGCGGCACATCGGCATCTCGGATCGTAATCCCTGCCAGGGTCATCTGACGAACTTCAGAAGCACGAACCCGCCGACCAGCAGGACGCAAAACAGGGTAAACATTAAGCCAAGACGCTTCTCAATGAATTCGCGGATCGGCTGACCGATCCAGTAAAGAAGCGCCGCGACGATGAAGAAACGTAGGCCGCGCGCTAAGACCGAGGAGACGGTGAAGGTTCCAAGATCAAGCTCGGTCACGCCGCTCGCGATGGTTATGACCTTATAGGGAAACGGCGTTACGCCGGCGATGAAGACGATCCAGCCGCCATATTCATTGTATCGCGCCGTGAAGTCGCTGAACTTCTCGGCGTAGCCATAGAATTCGAGGATCGGCCTGCCGACGCCCCCGTAAAGTCCCGCGCCGATGGCGTAACCCAGCATACCGCCCATTACTGACGCGATGGCGCAGATCGCGGCGTACCGCCATGCGCTGTTGCGCGCGGCGAGAACCATCGGGATCAGCAGCACGTCGGGCGGGATCGGGAACACCGAGCTTTCAATGAAGGCGATCGCCGCGAGCACCCACACCGCGTTCCGGCGAGCGGCGAGGTCCATTATCCAGTCATAGAGGCCTCGAATCATGGCATTATCCAAGTTCGAAGGAGCGGAGCTTGGGGTTTAGCAGCGGCGTCCGGCACGAGCAAGGCCGGATGGTGCCGCCGCAGCCTCTCCGCACGACCCCGAGAATGACGCCATACACATGCGCCCGGTCCTTTGGCGGTGAAGGCACTCAGCTTTGCGGTGCTTTAGCGACCGCCCCAATGGGAAGACCACACCTCCCTCCCATCTGAACCTTTTTTTTTGCTTTTGGATAGCACCGTCGGCACGTCTCCCTAACAATATGGTTTTCTGTCGATCTCCTCCCCTCTGTCTCCGGCCCTAAGATTTAATAGCCAGGTTTTGAAGAGCCGGAAATAACCGCCAGGGTCGAACCCGCCCCTTATCAACCGCCCCTACCTCACCAAAAGTGTTCCTTCTAATTTTCTTTTGTGCAAAGGTTGGCGGGTAATCCGCAAATTGCCAGAAAACCGACCAGGAGAGTCTCTCAAATGAAGAAAATTCTTTGCAGTACGGCCGCAAGCGTTTTGATCGCATTATTTTTCACATTCTCAACGACTACCGCATACGCTGAAAGTGGCAACAGGTTGTGTGGTCTCGCAAAATCCGCTGTCAAGGCGACAACTAAGAAAGGTAAAGACCAACCGGGTATGGCTTTAGTTGTGAAGGTAAAACACCCAAAGGGTAAAGCCCAACGAAAGGCTACGAATAAGGCGTGCGATAAAATCTATGACAAAATGATCAGCGCACTAAACACGAAGAGAATTCCGACCACTAATTTCGAAAAAGTGCACCGATGGACTTGTGAACAAGTATCTAATCATATGTCAAATAATACAAACGGCGAAGATATATGCAAGACTATAGCCCACGAGAGAGGCAAGAGCCACGCTGGCTACATGATTAATTATTCACCTAAAACAAATAAATTTAGCGGAAAGAAGTTGTAAAAAGGAAAGAAATTACTCAAACATAAATACTACATAGGGCGCTCTCTACGCTCCAAAGAAATATATTGGAACCGTGGAGAACGCCCTATACGAAAACATATAATTCTCCCAAACGGGAAGCCTATAAAATATGAAAAAATGAAAAAGGTTTAGCACTATATTCACTAATGAATTTGTAATTTAGTGCACCGGGATATTAGTATACCCAACCGAATATGTTTAGGCGTCTGCTGTCCTGCACTACTTTTTTAGAATGACCCGCATTCTCGACCCTAAGCCAAGCGCGTAATTAAGGCAGCTTCTTATTTTAAGAATGCGATCCAAACCTTCGACCACGTTTAAATAGCTTCTATCAAACTGATCTACCTGAAGTATGAAATCCCCCACGTTTAAGGAAAACGATGTCTACGAGTATTCTCAAAATCTGGCTTAACATCAAGGCATGACTGACGTTTTCCGCGGCTACCGCTGCAACGTAACCATCATAATCATGAAAACCCAAAAATGTTGGACCTGCGCTCAACAGAGCCGCACAACCCACGCAAAAAGGAGGCAATATTGCGAAGTTTAGCTATCTCGGTTGCCGGGAGTAGCTGAGGCACTACTTTCCGAAAAACAACCTTCCGTCTTGGATCGTTTCAATTGCCGCCCTTCACTCTGCCTTAGAGATTTATCTTAGTCTCAAGCGCCAGACTGAAAGAATAGATTAGCAGAAAGGCAAAGAGCCAATCTATCGCCCCTTGCGCAAATATATATCATGGTTCTTATCTTTTCTGAGAATCTGTATTCGCCTCTCTTAATTGACGTACTTTAAAAAAAATTAAGAAATTTTATCTAGAAATAAGCGATGTAATTTGTGGATTATTCCCCGCATTATGAGTGCAACAAGCAAGAATAAACAGACTGTGTATCCATAAATAAGAATAATATCGGTGTCGTTGTTGGCGCTGATCAACGAATTCGAGCGCCCCACTAGTTCAGACACTCCGATTAGCGAAGCGCCTGATGAGGCCAAGAAAGTGATAAGGAAGCTATTTAACCAATTCGGCAAGAAAAGAAGTGCAGATTTTTTGTCATCGGCCTTCCAAAAATCCATGGTCGATTGAAAATTCCATGCAGTAAATGCGAACGGGGAAGCGGACAACGCAATTGTCGCTTTGACCCAAAGAGGTACTGGGATGATAAACGACTCGGAAAATAAAACGATTTCGTTAGGCAAAATTATAGCAAGGTAAAAAAGCAAAAAAAGCGTTGGGGCGCCACGCACTACAGTCGGAACAAAACCTCCAAATAGTTGGACTGCTTTGCTTCTTGAGTTACGCATTAAAACAAAAGAGACTGCTAATGCTGATCCAAAAACGGAAGCAAGGATTGACATCAAAAAATTAAGCCCGAGCCCCTCAATTAAGAAAGGCGTCCATATTGCCAGGAATTCAATCTTGTGAATGACCATTATGAGGAAATCCGCATTATTATTTCCTGCCCCTTGCGAACGATTGACAGCCACGTGATGGTGAAAACCAAGAATATCAGGAACAACAAAATCATCATTTCGTTCGGGTTTCCTTGGTCGGAAAAAATACCAATGGTGGCCGCTAATAGCTCCGGCACCGCGATAGCAGACGCGATCATAGACGCCTTTACTAAGTTTGTTATTGCACCATTGATGCCGGTAGCCGCCGTTTTAAGTATTTCAGGCAAATCTTTAACACTTAACTTTGATTTCGTTAGTTCGCTCGAAAATAGCTTGTAGCTATTAGTCAACGTGTTCGCAATTATCGCTGCATGGTAAACTGCTAAACATAGGATCGCGACAAGGATTGCAGATAGCTTGAGGCCATACATGTTTGCAATGACGGCGCCAATGCCAAAAAATATGAAGTACATTGATAGCAATGGTGGTACATGGCCGGCGACAAATGTGACGAATTGGCCGGTAACCCTGGCGAAAGTGTTCTCCGACGTCAAAATCTTCGCAAACCAAAAGCCGATGAATAACGACAAAATAGAAGACGAAACTATTATAATTACGGAGTAAAGAATTCCGGATATATAACGCGTCCGGTCATATTGATCATACGCGAATGAGAAATTTAATCCCGTGTATTCTTCGATCTTTTTTAAAACTGCTGCAACGCCTTCAACGTCAGCCGACGTTATGAAAGCTGGGTCGCGGCATTCTGGCACCCAATCACCTGATCCTAAGCGTGTGCATACAAGCTGGTTGTCTTGCCCGCGCGCCGCCCAACGTTTCTGATTTTGGTTAAGATACGTCGATGTGGGCAACGCCCATTTTTTTTGGAGTTTGAGAAGAACCCCCTCCCGATGGAATTTTGCGATTGCGTTGCCGACCTTCTGTTCGAAATCCGAACCTTTTTCGGAGCGGGCGATATAAGCCGCCCACGGCACAATCAACTTGGACTGTAGCTCTGCCTTATAGCCCGCAAATTTAGGCATCTTTAGATATCTTTGAATTGCGATTTCAGAATATAAAAACCCAACACAATCCCCCTGAAGAAGCGCTGCGTGCGCATTTGAGATTGTTTTGTACGTTTTAAGGTCAATGAGGTAGCGGCTAGTAATTCCTTTGTTAAAGTAAGCGGACTGAAGTGCGCAGATGTTTTTACCCGTCAAATCGGGCCAATCTTTAACTCGGGAAGTTGGTGAAAGCAGAACGTTGACACCTGCGCCAAAATATCCAGGCTCTATGGCCGTCGCAATGCGTCGCCGCTCTCGCGTGTCAGCGGCCGTAGCGATCACCATTTGCACGAGCCCCTGTTCAAGCCGCTGAAATCTATTAGCGGTCGACACTGGCACCAACACGACTTTTACACCCAACTCCTTTCCTACTGCTTGCGCGAGGTCAACTTCAAATCCCCGAAGGTTTCCCTCCTTTCCCAGAAACCCAAAGGGTGCAAAATCTTTTTTAACACCGATTTCTATAGTGCCCCGCTCTATTATTTTTGCGAGTTCGAGGCTTTTCTTTAGGTTTGCAAGCGCATTATTAGAAAAAACGATACTCAGGCCTACCGCAATTAAAAAGCCGACGGATCTTTTTCTAAACATTTGTCGTAGCCTCTGGGATGTATATTTCAAGAAGACGTCGAACCACCCGCGCCGCATAACCAGCTGACAATTTATGCATATCAGTTGCGTTTGCTCCTGGCGGTATCACGATATCATCAGATATCAAGACGCGTTCTCCCGTATCAAAACCGCCATCTACATGATGAACACTAATAGCGCATTCTTGCATACCGTCTTGGATAAGTGCCGTAAATGGATCCGGTCCGGCGTAGCGAGAAGGCCAAACCCCTCTATCGCTCGGATGTAGATTAAAGAAACCAATTTTTGGAAATTCGTATAGCGTTTTATCTATTTTTTGGCCAAATGTAGCCATAATACATAATTGCGGGGTCCACTTATTTTTGAAAATTTCATAAAAATCAGGCGTTTTAACTCTTTCCGTAAATACTTCAATCCCGTGAGAACTGGCGAGATCTCTCACCATATTTTTTTCTTCTTGGGAATAGCCGAACCTCCAGACTCTCTTGTGCGGAGAAACAAAGGAGTTCAAGGGGTCATCTGTCGCCACCCCGACTACTTTCAACTTCTCATGGTGCGGGCCCGAAAGAAGCTCGTGCAGGACGTATAAACCTCGGTAGTACGATCCAAATAAGACAACAGGGATCTTATGACGCATCATCCGATCAGCCCGGTTTTGTATTCGGACAATTTAAGGTTTACAAAATGCGGTTTTGCCATCCGGCATCGTTGTATCGCAAAATTTCGCTCCGGATCGAATTACACTTGATATATCCGCGTTCGACATATTTGCCGCCGTAAAATCCGCATTCTTCATATTAGCACCCAACATTGACGTGTTTACCAAAATAGCATTATTGAAATTAGCGCCGACAAGCCGTGCATAGCTAAGGTTCGCGCCTGTCAAATCTGCTCCTTCAAGATTTGCATTACTGAGATCTGCAGATCGAAAATTGATATTTTTTAAATTCGCATATCGGAAGTCGGACTTCTGAAACTGCGCTTCTTGAAAGTTGGAAGAAGAAAGATTCGCATGCCTCAAGTCTGCGTTTTGGAAATTCGCTCGTTTGCCGAGCGCTCGATAAGCCTCCGCATTTATAAGAGACGCCCCAATCAATCGGGCATCCGAAACATCAATTCCTTCAAGATATGCAAGATCCAAAGTCGAATGCACAAAATTTGCAAACCTTGCCGTTGCACCGAAGAGTGAAGCACGGGTCAAATTCGCCTTTGATAAATTGGCTGAGGACAAGTCACCCCGCTCAAAGTTTGTCATAATCAGATTGGCGCTTTCGAAATTCGCCTGTTGGAGATTTGATCTCGTAAAATCGCTGCCAAAAAGAAAGGACCCCTTGAATGATGCGTTTTCCATATTTTTTTTGACAAAAGCCTGATATCGAAGATCACACATTAAGCATTCGAAGTTTTCTTCGGATGCCGCCTCATTTTTATTAAGAAAAAAATTTGCGGAAAAAGCGGATAGCGGAAAGAAATAAAATACGGCAAATAAACTTATTATTTTTGACTTTTTCGAAATTTTATTCGACAAAAACATTTTTTGTGTTCCCGTTTTATATCTCTTAGTAAATAATAAAATCTAAAATATTTTTTAATCTATTCTCTCTTTTCTGATGGCTTTCCCATCTTTCTAGTTGAACATCGCCAGTTCTGAACTCTCTATACAACCTGTTTTTTTGAAGATGATTAAAAACAGATGCCCAATTTGGATATGGCTTGAACCAATCAGTGTAGCGCGCTTTCAGCTGACTTAGAGGGTTGTCATTACTGTCGCCGGTTTCGCCCGACTTGGACGGCCCTGATCCAGAACCGTCACGTGTGTTAAGTCTTCTGGTGGCTTCTCGGTAAGTGTATTCCGGATTTCTTGGTGTGACCAAGACCATCACAGACCGATTAAAATCACGTGTCGTGGCACGCGAGAAGAAATACTGAATTCCAGGAATTTCTTGTAAGCCTGGAACACCATCCCTGATACTCTCGACCTCTTTTTCACTAAGGCCGCTCAAAATCAGCGTCTCGCCTCGTCGGAGAGCGACGTTGGCGGATACCCGGGTTTTTGACGTATTTATTTGGTAGTCGAACTGTACATTCGCACTCGGCGATTGCAAAAATGTCCTTTCCACCGAAATTTGCAGGCCAATTTTCTCGGGTTCGATTGCCAACGGGGTGATTGCAAGTGCGACCCCGATATCTTGGTCTACCGAAGTAGCGCTTTCGGCGGATGTTTTTGAAACCGCAGAGGCCTTGATATTTACACCCGAAAAAAACTTGGAAGTTTTGCCTAGCTGAGCGACGAGACTCGGTCTCGCCAATATTTCATTTCGGTTAGAACCAGAATTGGCAATATTTAAGGAGTATGTGATTGACGGGATCGTGAGCGCGCGGACAATTGTTTTCGAATCAGAGCGTGTGCCCCCATCGTCTGTCCATTCATAACTTCTTTTCCATTGAAATCCACTTAGATCGGGTCCGCCGAATTGAAATTTCAACCCGTTTAATAAGTTAACGCCTTTTGCTGTTTTGATGTCTTCGACGGTACTTATTATGACAACATCAACGATGACCATCGGCTTTTCTGCCGCCTCGGGATCCTCAAGATTTTCGACAATCGATTCTTCTTCACTTTCATCTGATTCTTCATTTTCTGCTTCATTTTCGCTATCTGCCTGAGCAAGCATTAATGTTTTCTCAGATTCAGTATTGCGATTATTTTTTACAGCCTGCCCACCGCCAAAACCTCGTAAATAAGGACGACGCTCGTTCTCGGCTGTGCCGTTGCTAAGAGATGCTTTTTGAACAAGGCGGTGTACCCTCCGCCAATCCATCAGCCTCCGCGTTAGACCGGTGACATCGGCTTCTTTCGCGAGCCCTTCGTATCGTTGAAGCCAAAGGTCTGCTGATTTTTGATCTCCAACCGCCGCTGATACCAGCGAAGATGCCCGTATAGTCCTTATAGAGCTGGGCTCAATTTTTTGAAGTTGCGTCAAGGCCCCTGCCGCGGCCTCCGGATCTTGAGCAAAATAAGACGCCACCACGAAGTCATACAAAAGGTCAGGATCGGCATCTGAATAGTTTATTGCTTCGGCAAAAGATTGCTGTGCAACTCTAAATTTGCGCTGATCAAGCTGTAGTCTACCCAAGTAATACCGCGCCAACCAATTATTGGGATCAAATTGAATCGCGAGACGATAACCCTCCTCAGCTAGCGAATAAACTGAAGCATCTCTATCCCGAGCGATTTCGTGATATGCAATAGCATTAAGCAGTTGAAGATAGGAATTCTGGATATTTAATTTGAGCGCAGCATTAAACAACTCAGAGGCACGCTCAGGTTTGTTGTTATTGAGTGACTCAATTCCCCGTGCGGCAATGACGTGGGATTCGACATACCCCCCTTTACTAGTACTAGAGACTTTTAGTTCGTCTAAGCCATTCGAAAATTGGCAACCAGCAATAGCAGAGACAGACAACATCAAGAGACCAGAGACAACCACCTGTCTCCCACGTCTTCCGAACAGAGACAATTTCAACCTCATGCCTAATTCTCGATCTGACGCAGGAATTCTCACTTCGCCCTCTCATTTTTACCGGCAAAGAAGCGCTTCACCCCATCATGAAGCGGTAACTTATTCTCCTCATTCTGCATTCGGTCGACGGGGGACAAAGACAGCGCTGGGTGTAATTTTTTAAAAATGCCGGGCTGACCGATTAGGTTCTGAACCATAGACGCTATAGTATCGTTAGAAATGCTAGACCGACTGATGAGGGTGACCCGCATACCTATCGTTTTCACGCTCCGAGCATTATTATTGTTAATCCCCTTTGGGATTCTATATGCGTAAAAGAACGGGCTGATTTTTTCAAAACCGGCTATTATTTCTTGCGGAAGGTCAAGAAAAATACCACCACAGCTCTCAACCTTTTTATAAAGGGGGGTCGGAATACCCACTGACTCTATCATTATATCAATGGTTCCCCGGCAAAACTGCTCAATCTGCATCGCGGTTGAATATTCTGTAACCGCCCTGAAGTAAGACCGTTCCACGCCCATTAGCCGCAACATCTTGTCGCCGAGTGTGCGCTTCCCAGAGCCGACATTTCCGATATTTATGATTTTACCTTGGAAATCTTTGAATGATTTGATCTTTGAGCCTTTCCGAACACTTACCGTCAAAGGCTGATCATACAAATCGAGAATTTTCCTCAGCTCTTTCAGCGGTCGCCTGCCAGAGAACTGCTTAACACCAAGAAACGCGTCATAGGCAAGGTTTGCCTGCGTTATCCCCATGTCGAGTTCACCAGAGGCCAGCGCCTCAATGTTATATAACGACCCTCCGGTAGCATAAGAATGGCACCGAATATTGGTAATGTCATGAAACTCATTAACGCGAGAACATAAAGCCCGCCCTACCGGATAATATGTCCCAGATTCATATGCTGTGCCCAAAACAATAAATTTATCGCTGGAATGTGCCGCAAAACCTTTACCAATCAAAAACAAAACCATAATGGTTTTGAGTAAAGATTTTTTCGACAAGTTAAGTCCCCTCTCTAAAATTCTTATTTTTTCGTGCGAGCTAAAAAATTTATTAAGACGCCCACGGGCTCCGATCCTGAAGACAGATTGTGACCTAAATTTAATTATTTCAAAATGATAATTTCTGTATCGAATCCAAACTTTACCTATTCTTTATATTAAATAAATAATAATTTTTACTTATAGCATTCCCCATCACGCCAACTTTTATGTTTGTCTCCGTGTCGTTTATTGTGAATTCTCGGGTGATGATGACTGAAAACATAGAACGCAGTCTCAGATTTTGTTCCAGCCGCATAAACTTTTTTAATTTCGGCCTGTACGCATTTCCCCTTGTACTTTTTCTTTGTATTTCTAGAGGCGCCGGGGATATCAGTGCTGGCATTATTCGTCTGTGCATATTGGTAAAATACTGAAGATCTCTCCTCTGAGTTATTTGCGTCGGCAGGCAAGCCTTGATGCGCTACGGCGTAGTTAACAACGCCAAGTATCGCAATAAATGCTCCAAAGAAAATTTTGGATAAGTAAAACATTTGATAGACCCTTTAATTTTTCTACCGATCGCACGCTCGAAGTGTTTATAGCACCATTCAAGCGCTTCAGTTAAGTCTAAATAGACTGACACCTAGAGTTGACCTCCCGTCCAACATGAGTGAGGTCCCGAGAGGAACAAGATTGTTTTCAGGTTCTACTGCGCTCAGATGCCTGCTCGAGGTCAAACGACATCTCGCTCACCGAAACTGGAGCCAGACCGCAGTCATGTTGTGAAAGAGGTTCTGCGCAGCCTGCCCGCCTTGACCAAGGCAGGCGCGGCGCGCTAAAGCGGGGGAGTGCGCGGGCGTGGCGGAATCGGTAGACGCGCTTGACTCAAAATCAAGTTTCCTCTGGAAGTGGGAGTTCGAGTCTCCCCGCCCGCACCATCGCTCCCCTAAATATTCCCGAACCTAGACGTCCGCGGCCATCGCCGCCTTGACGCTGTCGCGCTCAAGCAGGCGCTCGTAATAAGCCTTCACGTTCGGATGCGCCGACAAGTCGTATTCCGCTCGCGGGGTCCAGTTTAGTACGGCGCAGGCGTAGCAGTCGGCGACGGTGAAGTGGTCGCCGAGCAGCCACGTTTTGCCTGCAATCGCGTCGTTCATGTAGTCGAGCCGGACGCCGACACGGGTGCGCGCGACCGGGCGGTACTCGTCGGGTATATAGGGCAGGTAGAGCGGCGGCAGGTTCTTGTGCAGCTCAGAGCCGATGAAGCTCAGCCAGTCCTGCATCTCGTAGCGCTCGGCCGTGCCGGCAGCGGGTGCGAGATTAGCTCCAGAATTCTGGTCGGCGAGATATTGCAGTATCACCGCGCATTCACTGATGCCCTTGCCCTCGTCGGTGACGAGGAACGGCACGTAGCCCTTCGGGTTGATCGCCTTGAAATCGCTACCATCCTCGAGCTTCTTCGCCATAATGTCGACGGGGATGAGCTCGGCGTCGAGGCCGATTTCTTTGATCGCGACGAGCGGGCCGAATGAGCAGGTTCCCTTTGCCTTATAAAGTTTCATGTGCACCCCCTGAGCGTGTGGATTTGTTTAATTTAGCGCGGAATAACTGTCGGGCTTAACTAAAACAATCTCCGCCGTTCACCGCAACGTACTGGCCGGTCATGAAATCGCTCTCCGATGACGACAAGAATATCGCCGCTCCTGTCAGGTCCGCCGGGACCTGCTCGCGGGCCAACGCGCGCGCATCGATTACGCGCTTCTTGTCGGCGTCCCCCTCAGGTCCCCACGCGAGGACGTTCTCGCTCATGGTCAGGCCGGGCGCGAGGGTGTTCACGCAGATATTATCCTTGCCGAGCTCTACGGAGAGCGAGCGCGTCATTGCGAAAACCGCTCCTTTCGAGCTGACGTAATGCAGCATGTAGGGCACGCCCTTGAGGATCGTGTCGGACGCCACGTTGACGATCTTTCCGTATTGCTGCGCGCGGAAGACCGGTAGCACAGCACGGCACATCAACATAAGGCCGCGCACGTTGACGGCATAGACGCGGTCCCACAGCTCGACGTCGATTTCCTCGAAGGGCCCTGGCTTGAGCGTGCCGAACACGGCGGCGTTGTTGATCAGGATATGAAGCCCACCGAGATCGGCGACGACGTCGTCTGCAAGCTTCTTGCATGCCTCCTCGTCTGAGATGTCGACCGTATAGGCCTTCGTCATGGCGCCCTCAACCTCAGCGTTGATCTTTGCGGAGGCTTCCGCGCCATCGAGAATGTCCACTAGCGCAACCTTCGCTCCCTCTTCCGCCAGCGCGCGCGCGTAGGCCGTGCCGATGCCCTGCGCCGCGCCCGTGACGATCGCGACCTTGCCGTCGAGTCTTGCCATTCTTTCCTCCCAGTGCGGCAGCGCAACGACGCCGCAAAAAAATCGTTTACATTAGAATTTCCGACCAGCGAGGGATATCGTTACAGGATTAGTCCCGCGCGTCACGGATCATCATCTCGGCCGCCTTCTCGGCGATCATTAGCGTCGGCGAGTTCGTGTTGCCCGACGTGATCGTGGGCATAATCGACGCGTCTGCGATCCGCAAGCCACCAAGGCCTCGCAGCCGAAGCCGGTCGTCAACGACGGCCATATCATCCGAGCCCATCTTGCAGGTGCCGACGGGATGGAAAATTGTCGTCGCGATGTCGCCCGCCGCGCGGGCGAGATCCGCGTCCGACGCGACCTGCACGCCGGGGAGAAGCTCTTCCGGCTCGTACTTCGCCATCGCCGGCGCACCAACGATGCGGCGCGTCAGCTTAAGCGCATTGGCGGCTATCTGCCGGTCGGTCTCAGCGGTTAGGTAGTTAGGCCGGATTAACGGCTTCGCGCGCGGATCCGGGCTCGCGATGCGTATATGGCCGCGGCTGTCGGGTCGCAGGTTGCACACCGACGCGGTTATCGCCGGGAACCGATGCAGCGGCTCGCCGAACTTGTCCAGGGACAGCGGCTGGACGTGATACTGAAGGTTGGGCGTCTCCAGATGCTTTTCCGACTTGGTGAACACGCCGAGCTGGCTCGGCGCCATCGTCATCGGTCCGCGCTTGAATAGCGCGTATTCAAGACCCATGCCCACCTTCCCAATCAAGCTGTTGGCGCGCTCGTTTAGGGTCTTCGCGTTTTTCACCTTATAGACGGCACGGATCTGCAAATGGTCCTGAAGATTCTCACCGACGCCGGATAGCTCGTGTAGAACGTCGATGCCGTGCTCGCGCAGCAGCGCGCCCGGCCCGATGCCAGAGAGCTGGAGGATCTGCGGCGAGCCCACCGAGCCGGACGCCAGCACCACCTCGCGTGCAGCCGACGCATGCGCATCGGTGCCGTCGAGCCAGAAATCGACGCCGGTTACGCGGCCATCTGCGACAGTCAGCCTTTTCGCCTGCGCCTTCGTCAGAACCGTCAGGTTCGGCCGGTCGGAAACCGGATGCAGGAAGGCATGCGCCGCGCTCCAGCGGACGCCGCGCTTCTGGTTCACCTGGAAATAACCGGCACCCTCGTTGCTACCCTTGTTGAAATCGTCACTCAGCGGAATGCCGACCTCGGCGCAGGCCTGGCGGAACGCGTCGAGGATTTCCCAGGACAGCCGCTGGTCCTCAACCCGCCATTCGCCGCCTGCGCCGTGCATGTCGCTCGCACCGCCGACGAAATCCTCGGACTTGCGGAAGGTCGGCAGCACGTCGTCCCAGCCCCAGCCGCGATTACCCATCTGGCGCCATTGGTCGTAGTCGCGCGCCTGGCCGCGCATGTAGATCATGCCGTTGATAGCCGAGCACCCGCCCAGCGTCTTGCCGCGCGGATAGGCGAGCGACCGGCCGTTGAGACCGGGCTCTTTCTCGGTCTCGAAACACCAATCGGTGCGCGGGTTGTTCATCGTGTAGAGGTAGCCGACGGGGATCTTGATCCAAATGTAGTCGTCCTTGCCACCCGCCTCGAGCAGCAGGACGCGCGTGTTGGGATCGGCGCTCAGCCGGTTCGCTAGCACGCAACCGGCCGTGCCCGCGCCGACGACGACATAGCTGAACCCGTCGAATCTTTTGACGCTGTCCGCCGTCATATTGTAGTCCTCACGATCTTCTTGCAGGCATCATGTTCGGAAGGCCCGCCCCGTGCAAGCCGTGCTCAACGTCGCCCTGCCCGTATTCGGGATTATCCTCTGCGGCTACTTAGCTGGTCGCGTGAAGCTTTTGGGCGCTGCAAGCTCCGAGGCTCTCAACGCGTTTGTCTACTGGTTCGCTCTGCCGCCCCTGATCTTCATCGGCATGGCGCAGACGCCCGTCGACCGCATCCTGAACGGCCCGTTCATCCTCGTCGTCTCACTCGGCATCATCGGCACCGGCGTTATCGTGGTGGCAGGTAGCCGGTTCCTGTTTGGCAACCGCGGCCCCGCCAACGGGTTGCACGCGATGGCAGCACTGTTTTCCAACACCGGCTACATGGGTATCCCGCTGTTCATCGCCGCGTTCGGCGAAGAGCGCGTTCTGCCGGCCGTGACGGCAACCGTGCTCAACATGTTTTTTTACGGCACGATGACCGCCTGGGTCGCCGCGGCCAAGACCGACGGCAACACGAAATCTGGCCACGCGGTCGTCGCATTCGTCGCGGGATCACTCGCGAAGAACCCGCTGGTGGTCGCACCTGTGATCGGCCTCGCGATCTCAGCGGCAGGGCTGAGCGTGCCTGTCCCGGTTGACAATATGTGCCGCATCCTTGGCGCCGCCGCCGCGCCCGGCGCGCTGTTCGCGCTCGGCCTGTTCCTCGTCAGCCAGCGCATCACGGCAGGGCTCCGCGAGGTCGCGTGGATTACGTTCTTCAAGCTTATCGCACAGCCAGCGCTGACCTTGTGGCTCGCTTTCCACGTCTTTGAGATGGATCGGTTCTGGGGGGTGAGTGCCGTGCTGCTGTCCGCTCTGCCGACAGGGGCACTGGTCTTCGTCACCGCTCAGCAGAACGGCATCTACGTCCAGCGCGCGTCCGCCGGCATCGTCATGTCGACGGTGTTTTCAGTCGTGACGTTAACGGCGCTGCTCGCCTGGTTCGGGAAGGTTTAAACGGCCTCTGCCGCGATCCGCTCATCCAGCACACGACTAAATTCAGCCCGTCAGACCTGGATCATCCGCCCAGCACTGCGGGCACGATCTTCTCGTAATCGGCCCGCGTCGGAACCTTCGGCGCTGGCAGGTTGAACTTGTCGGCGGCGGCCGCATCGATCATGCGCTCAACGTCGGTCTTGTCGTAGCCCATCTCGCGTACGGTCGCGGGTAAACCCATCGCAGCGTTGAGCTCCGCCGTCCGGTCAGCAATGCGGTTCCCCGCATCGGCATCCGCGACAAGCCCCATGGCCCCAGCGATCCCCTGCAAACGCTCGTCTTCCATTCCGTTGTAGAACCGCATAACCGCGGGCATCGAAACGGTCACCAGCGTGCCGTGATGCAGCGGGCTGTCGCTGAAGGCCATCGACAGCGCGTGGACGGGCCCGAGACCCATATAGATCGCCATGCCGCCCTCGAGCGCCGCCATCAGCATTTCCGACCGCGCTTCGGCGTCGGACCCGTCCCGCCAGGCGCGCTCGACCCACAGATTCACACGGCGGATCGCGTCGAGCGCGATCGCTTCCACGGGAGCGTTGCGGTTGGTCGACAGGTACCCCTCGACCGCATGCGTCAGGGCGTCCATGCCCGTCGCCGCCGTCAGGCGCGGCGGCAGGGTCAGCGTCATCTCGGGATCGCAAATCGCGACGTCGGGCTTGATATAGGGGCTGCGCAGCGCCAGCGCCGGCGCGTTCTCTTTCGGATGGATACCGCCGCCGAAGGTAATCTCGGCGCCAGTCCCAGCGGTCGTCGGTACGGTGATGTACGGCGCGAGATCGGGTCCGATCTTCGAGTGGTCCCGCAGGTAGTCGATCACCGCGCCGCCCTGGCTAGCGACGATCCGAAGCGCCTTGCCGCTGTCAAGCACTGAACCGCCCCCTAGCGCAATGACACCGTCGCAATTATTGATGCGATACGTCTCCAGCGCCGCATCAATGCCCGCGATGGTTGGGTTCTCGGGAATTTCGCCGTAGGTGGCGAAGGAGACGTCCTTCGGAAGCGTCGCGATGAGCCGGTCGTAGACGCCGTGCGCTACGAGGCCACGGTCCGTAACGATCAACGGACGGCGGATACCGCGCTCCATCAGTACCTCGCCCAACAAACCGATTGCGCCGGCACCGAAGCGAATTTCAGGAAATGGAACAATATGGAACATGCATGTCTTCCTGTCGGCTAAAGCGTCGCGATCAGCGCATCGAGCGTCTCGTCGGGCTTTTCGACTTGCATCAGGTGACCTGCGCCTTCGATGACGACAGTGCGCGCGTCGGCGAGTCTTTCAGACAGCGGCGCAGCAGCCCTGGGCGGGGTCATCTGGTCTCGTGATCCGACGAGGATCAGCGTCGGACAGGTCACTTTCGAAGCCGCGTCCGTCGCTCCTTTCCAGGCGTCACACGCCGCCATGTCGATGCCGAGCAGCCCGGGTGCCCCGCGCGCCAGCAGCGACCGGCCGCCGCCCTGCATCCATAGCCCGGGCGCACGATTGAGACCGAAATGCGCCGGTTTGCCGAACCCCCAAGAGACTACAAGATCCCACGCCGCCGGATCGTCTGCCCTGGCAAGCGCCAGCAGATCCGGATGGACTGGCATCTCCGCGCCGATCCCGATTAGCGCCAACGCGGCGATGTCGGGATTGTCGGCGGCGGCGGCGAGTGCGACGAATGCTCCCATGGAATGGCCAACCAGCGAGACCGAGGACGCGCCCGACACCGTGATCAGCTGGCGGACCCACGCGCCGATTTGGTCGATCGTCTCGAGCGCCGGGCCTTCGGACCGGCCGTGGCCGGGGATATCGACAGCGAGCACTCCGTAGCCGTGCCAGGCGAACCAGCGTGTCTGCAGCGCCCAGATCGTGTGGTCCATCCCGGCGCCGTGGACGAACACGACGGCCGGCAGCGACGGGTCAAAGTCCTTGCCGCCGGTCGCGGCAAAAACAGCCCTTCCGTCAATTTCGAGCTGCATTATTCGGTCACCCGCGGTTGCGTGGCGCGCATCGCCACCTTCAACGCCTGATCGAGATCTGAGATCAGGTCGTTCGGATCCTCGAGCCCGACCGAAAGCCGCACTAGCTCCTCGCCGATGCCGGCAGCCTTCAGCGCGGCTCCGTCCATCTGTTGATGCGTCGTAGATGCCGGATGAATCACCAGCGACTTCGCATCACCAACGTTGGCCAGATGCGAAAAGAGACCGAGCCGATCAATGAAAACGCGGCCCGCCTCGCGCCCGCCCTTGATACCGAACGAGAAGATCGCGCCCGGGCCGCGCGGCAATAGTTTTGCCGCGAGCTCCTTGTCAGGATGGTCGTCGCGCTCAGGCCATATCACCCAGTCAACGCCGGCGTGGGTGCCGAGGAAATCAATGACCTTGCGCGCGTTCTCGACGTGGCGCGGCATGCGAACATGCAGCGTCTCGACACCCTGCAAGATGTTGAACGCGTTGGTCGGGCTCAGCGTCGCGCCGAAGTCGCGCAGCCCTTCCGCGCGGGCGCGCATGACGAAAGCGGCGGGGCCGAACTCCTCCGAGAAATCGAGACCGTGATAGCCCTCGTAGGGCTCGGTCAGAGTCGGGAACTTACCGGAGGTGTCCCAATCGAAGCGCCCAGAATCTACGAGAATGCCGGCGATCGACGTGCCATGCCCGCCAAGGAACTTGGTCGCCGAGTGCATGACGATATCGGCGCCGTGCTCGAATGGCCGGCATAGGTAGGGTGTCGCGAACGTATTGTCGATCATCAGGGGCACACCGGCGCGGTGCGCGACCTCCGAGATGCGCGGCAAATCCATGATCTCGAGGCCCGGATTGCCCAACGTTTCGCCGAAAACGAGGCGCGTGTCGTCCGTGATCGCGGCGGCGAAGCCGTCCGGATCGCGCGGGTCGACAAACGTAGTCTTGATCCCGAACCGTGGCAGAGTGTGACGGAATATGTTGTGGCTGCCGCCATAGATCGAGGCCGAGGAGACTATATGACCACCCTGGCCCATCAGCGTGACGATAGCGAGATGCAGTGCGGCCTGGCCCGAGGCTGTGGCCACCGCGCCAAGTCCGCCCTCGAGCGCAGCGACGCGCTCTTCCAGTACTGCGACGGTTGGGTTGGAGATGCGCGAATAGATGTGGCCTGCCCGCTCGAGGTTGAACAGCGCGGCCGCATGATCCGTATCGCGGAAGACGTAGGACGTCGTCTGGTAGATCGGCGTTGCCCGCGCGCCGGTCGCGAGGTCCGGCTGCTGGCCGGCATGCAGGCCGAGCGTATCGAACTTTAACAGCTTTGGATCAATCATGGCGTCGCTCGCATCTTCTCTAGCTTGGCAGAAGAACCTCGCGGCCAGGATAGGCATGCACGGTATGTTTGGGTAGCGCGTGTTGGGCGGTTCACCTGCCCGACCCAACATTACGAAAAATTAATGCGCCGGACAGGCGGCGGTAAGGCGCCTTTCCCTATATTCGATGCGAAGTTCAACGTGTCGAAAGGAAAGATCCCATGAACAAGGAACGCACGATAAAAACGGCAACTGCCGTCGCAGCATTCGGCGCGATTGCCGCCCTTGGCGCCGCAGGTGGCGTCATTTCCAGCAAGAATCTATCCGCTGCCAGCGCCGCCACCGCGCCGCCTGTCTCGGAAATGCGCACCCTGCCGGGAAGCTTCGCGCCTGTGGTCGAGAGCGTAGCGTCGGCAGTCGTGTCGATCAAAGTCACAGGCAGCACCCGGGCGGAACAGGTGACTTCGGGCCAGCCAGAGATTCAGGTACCGGAGCCCTTCAAGCAATTCTTCGGAGAGCAGTTCGGAAAGAACTTCGGGTTCCGTTTCGGGCAGCCGGAGCATCATGGACGGGCACCTCGCTCGCAGGGTCTTGGCTCCGGCTTCTTCATCGCCTCAGACGGCTATGTCGTCACCAACAACCACGTCATCGCGGGCGCCGACAAAATCGAGGTCACCCAGAAGGGTGGGGAAACCTACGCGGCGACGCTCGTCGGCCGCGATCCGAAAACCGACCTCGCGCTTCTCAAGGTCAAGTCCGATAAAGAGTTCCCCTTCGTAAAATTCGGCGACTCCAATACCGCTAAGGTCGGCGACTGGGTAATCGCCATCGGCAGTCCTTTCGGTCTCGGTCACACCGCAACCACCGGCATCGTCTCGGCGCGCGCGCGCAACATCGGCGCTGGACCTTACGACGACTTCCTTCAAATCGACGCGCCGATCAATAAGGGCAACTCCGGCGGGCCAACCTTCAACGTCCGCGGCGAGGTTATCGGCGTCAACACGGCGATCATCTCACCAACAGGTGTCAGCGCGGGTATTGGTTTCGCGGTGCCGTCGAACATTGCGAAGCAGATCGTCGCCCAGTTGAAGGATAAGGGCAGGGTCACGCGCGGCTGGCTCGGCGTCCACATCCAGGCGGTTACGCAGGACCTGGCAACGGCCATGGCCCTCGCCAAGCAGGAAGGCGCGCTCGTCACGTCGGTGACAGCAGGTAGCCCCGCCGCTAATGCGGGTCTAAAGCAGGGTGACGTGATCGTCGCTGTCGGCGACGAGCGGATCGAAACGCTTCGGGAACTGACGCGGCTGATTGCTGGGATCCCCGCGGGCGACACCGCGAAACTCCGAATTTTGCGCGACGGCACCGAGAAACCGGTAGATGTCGTCATCGGCAAAATGCCGGAGACCGACAAGGTCGCCGCGGCATTGGATCAGAACGCTTCACCGCCCGCCAAACTCGGCATGCGTCTCGCCGCGCTTGACGACACGTTGCGCTCCCGCTTTCGGGTAGGCAAAGACGTAAGTGGCGTCCTCGTCATTGACGTAGACGACGCCTCGGTCGCCGCCGAAAAGGGCATCCGGCCGGGTGACCTAATCCTCCGCGTGTCGGGGCAGGACGTGACCGAACCTGACGACTTTGCGGCCGCCATAAAGAAAGCAGATCAAGACGATCGCAAGGCGCTCTTTATGCTGGTCCGGCGGAACGGAAACGACCGCTACGTGGCGTTGCCCGTCCGCGACGCGTGAGCCTCACCCCCGGGCTTGGACCATATCGCCGGCGTTGCCCACTCCCTGCAACGCCGGTTTCCCTTTTTCGACGCGGCCATGTCCGAAGCGCAGGATTCCTGATCCTTTCCCCCTGTTCCCATTGATTTCAAGCCGCTAGTCTCGCATTAGACGCAGACGGAGATCCTAATGACGTTGAAAACGGTCGCGGTCATGAGCCCCGGCAATATGGGCGAAGGCGTCGGTCAATCGATCGCCGGCCAAGGTAAGGACGTTATCGCAGTGCTGACCGGGCGCAGCGACGAAACCAGAATGCGCGCGCAAAGAGCTGGCTTCCGCGATGTTCCGGACCTCGAGACTCTCGTCCGGGAGGCCGAGATCGTTATCTCGATCATGCCGCCGGAAAACGCGGAGGCTTTCGCCCGCAAGGTCGCAGAGGCGATGAAGGCCGTTGGCAGTGCGCCGGTCTACGCCGACCTCAACGCAATATCCCCAATGACGTCCTGCCGGATCGCCAAGATCATGGCGAACGTCGACGCCGACTACATTGATGGTGGGATCATCGGCGGGACGCCGCTCAAGAGCGACGCCCTAACTCATATATATGTGTCCGGTCCGAAAGCCGGCCTGATGCTGGAATTCGACGGGAACGGGATGGAAATCCGCAATGTCGGCGACGAGATCGGGCGCGCCTCCGCGGTGAAGATGGTCTACGCGTCGGTGACCAAAGGGATCGATTCGCTCCTGACCGCCGCTTATACGGCAGCCGAGTCTCTTGGAATCCGCGAAATCCTCGAAACGGAATGGAAGGAAAGCCAGACCCAGACCCTTGCCCGCATGGAGCGTCGGGTGCCGGCGCTGCCGGCAGACGCTGGACGGTGGATCGGCGAGATGGAGGAAATTGCCGCGACGTATGCCGCGGCGGGCGTCACGCCCAATTTCCACAAAGGGGCGGCAGACATATATCGTCTTTTGAATGCAACGCCGTTTGCGGCCGAAAGCCGGGAAACGCGTGATATGAGCCGAACGATGCAGCAATCGGTTAAAGTCTACGTCGCCCACCTGACCGGCCGTAAGGCGGCCGAATGAGGCTCCAAGCGCCATGACACAACCGCGTACTGTCGCCGTCGTTGGCTCGGGCATATCGGGGCTGTCTACAGCGTGGCTGCTCGCCAATTACGCCGACGACATCTCGGTCGACATATACGAAGCCGCCGACAGAACGGGCGGGCACGTCAACACCGTCGAGGCCGACATCGACGGTGTGCGCCAGGCGGTGGATACGGGCTTTATCGTCCACAATCCAATAAATTTTCCTAATATCGTGGCGCTTTTCGAGACGCTCGGCGTCGCGACAGAAGACAGCGACATGTCTTTCGCCGTCTCTGCCGGGAACGGCCGGCGCGAATATGCGGGCGGCCGCGGCCCGTGCGGTCTGTTCGCGCAGCCTAGCAACCTCGCCGACCCGTCTTTCCACCGAATGCTCCTTGATATCCTCAGGTTCAATCGGGCGGCGCGGGCTGATATCGACATCGAAGAAAATATTTCGCTAGGCATCTGGTTGGACGAGCACGGGTTCCGAGACGGGCTGGCCGAGGATTATCTGCTTCCGATGACGGCAGCGATTTGGTCGGCGGCGACAGATGCGATCAGGGACTTCCCGGCCGCACGCCTTTTCCGGTTTCTCGACGCGCACGGGCTGCTCCGGATATTCGGCCGGCCGCGATGGCGCACGGTCTCGGGCGGGTGCCGCCGCTATGTCGAGGCGATGATCCAGAACTTTCCCGGCAACGTTTTTTTATCAACGCCAGTTTCCACCGTGTTGCGGGAGAGCGATGGCATTGCGGTAGGAGTCTGCGGGGAAACCAGGAAATATGACGCTATCGTGATGGCAACGCATGCGGATACAACGTTGGACATCCTGGGGGACGCGGGCCATGCGGAGCGGGAAATCCTGGGCCGTTTCGGCTTCGCCACGAACAGAGCGGTGCTTCATCGCGACCCGGCTTTCATGCCGCGCAGCAAACGCGCCTGGGCGAGCTGGAACTATTTGACGGGAGAGGGAACCGCGTTCGTGACGTACTGGATGAACAGGCTGCAAAACATATCGACGGTCGCAAACCTCTTCGTCACGCTTGACCCGCCGACGGAACCGCGGGAGGCGATCGCGGCGTTCGACTACGCGCATCCGCAGTTCGATGTGGCCGCGGTCGCCGCCCAGAAAAGGCTGGGGGAAATTCAGGGCAAGCGCGCCACATGGTTCTGCGGCGCATGGACCGGGTACGGCTTCCATGAGGACGGGCTTCGTTCGGCCCTCCGCGTCGCCGCCGATTTCGGCGTCGATGCGCCGTGGCATATGGCCTTGCGGGGCGCAGCATGAAAGCCGCACTTTACCGGGGCGAAGTCATGCACCGTCGGACGCGGCCGAAGGCTTACGAATTCGTCTACCGCGTCTTTAATCTCTATCTTGACATCGATCGGATCGATGAGACTGCGGCTGGGCTGCGCTGGCTGTCGCACAACCGGCTCAATCTGCTGTCTTTCCGTGATCGCGACCACGGGCCGCGGGACGGCTCGGAGCTTCGTTCGTGGATCGATGGTGTTCTCGCCGATGCTGGTCTTTCGGCAGCAGGTTCGCACGTTTACCTGCTTTGCATGCCCCGAGTCCTCGGCTACGGCTTCGATCCGCTGTCGATCTGGTACTGCCATGACGCAGGCGGCGTGCTGCGCGCGGTGCTTTACGAAGTGAAGAACACCTTCGGCGACCAGCACTGTTACCTATTTCCTGTAGAGAACAGCGACAGGCCCACCGATCATCGAGCGCAAAAGATCATGCACGTCTCGCCGCTGATCGGGATGGACGCTCGCTACCGGCTGCGGGTCGCACGCCCGGACGAAAACCTCTCGGTCCTGATCCGGGAGTCCGACGCCGACGGAGAATTTCTCGTGGCAACGCTCACCGGAACCCGCCGCGGGCTGACCGACGCGGAACTGCTGCGCGCGTTCTTCTCGATTCCCGTGCTGGGGATAAAGGTTATCGCGGCGATCCACTGGCAGGCGATCCGCCTGATGCTGCGCGGCGTCAAATTCCATCACCGGCCGCCGCCGCCCGACGCCGCGATCTCACCACCCGCCGCCGCCCAGGATCCAGCGGAATGAAACCGCTGATGACCCTCCACGGCCGAATGCAGATTGGCGTCCTGACGATAGTGCTGCCGAACGGCCGGTCGATTTGCGTTACCGGGCGCAACCCAGGCAGGTCTGGCGAAATCCGGCTGTATCGCTGGCGAACCGTCAGGCGGGCACTTACAGCAGGCGGGATCGGCTTCGGGGAAGCCTTTATGGACGGCGACTGGGATTCGCCCGACCTGCCGGCGCTGATCGAGACGCTCGCCGCCAACCTGCCGAAACGAGAAGGCCTCTTCCGGCGTCTGTCGCCGCTCCGCCTCGCCAACCGCCTGCGTCACCTGAGCCGGCCGAATTCGCTAAAGGGTTCCGCCCGCAATATCGCCTCGCATTACGACCTCGGCAACGATTTCTATGCGCTTTGGCTCGATCCCACGATGACCTATTCAGCGGCGGTTTTTTCGGGTGGCGCGAACGACCTCGAAGCTGCCCAGCGCGAAAAGTACCGCAGGCTGCTCGATCTAATTGACCCACGCCCGGGCGACCGAATTCTTGAGGTCGGCTGCGGCTGGGGCGGGTTCGCGATTCATGCGGCGCAGGAACACGACGTCCATGTCACGGCGATAACTATCAGTCGGGCGCAGTTCGAAGAAGCTCGACGGCGCGTCTCGGCGGCGGGGCTCGACGGCCGCGTCGAAATCCAGCTCCGCGACTACCGCGACCTCAGAGAGTCCTACGACCACGCCGTTTCAATCGAGATGATCGAGGCGGTGGGCGAACGATACTGGCGGGATTACTTTGCGAGCATCGCTGCAAACGTCCGAAGCGGCGGTCGGTTCGCGCTACAGGCGATCGTCATTGACGACGAGCGCTTTGAAGGGTACCGGCGTAGCGCGGACTTCATTCAAAAGCACGTCTTCCCGGGGGGGCTGCTGCCAAGCCCGAAAACGATGCGACAAGAAGCCACTGCCGCTGGGTTTGACTGGCACGCGCACGACAGGCTCGGGATCGACTACGCGGAAACGCTCGCTCGCTGGCGCGCGCGGTTCGACACCGCTGCCGAGCGGGTGCACGAAATGGGTTTCGACGAGCGCTTCCGGCGGTGTTGGACGTACTATCTCTCCTACTGCGAGGGCGGTTTCCGCGCCGGCAACATTGACACGCTGCAGGTCGCCCTCACACGACGCTAGGCGCGGCGCCTGTCATCCCTTCCGCCGCCGCGTGGCCATCCCGGCAAACGGCAGGTAGAGGCAATATGGCAGAAGCCGCAACGCCTTAAGGATCCACGTAAACCGTTTTGGGAACGTGATTTCGAAACGGTCACCGTGCAACCCGCGGTAGAATCTCTCGGCTGCAGCGTCGACCGACATGAGGAACGGCATCGGGAATTCATTCCCTTCCGTCAGCGGCGTGTCGACAAAGCCCGGGTTAACCAGTTGGAGGACGATGCCGGTGTCGGCAAGCTCAACGCGGAGCGCCTCCGACATGTTGATCAGCGCCGCCTTGCTCGCACCATAGGCCGCAGCCGTGCGCAATCCCCGGTAACCGGCGATGGACGCGACCACCGCAAGTCGGCCGCCACCGCGCGCCACCATCGGCGGCAGGACGGCTTCGAGGATATGCACCGTTCCCATGACGTTTAGATCGAGGAGCTCCCTGAAATCAGCTGATCTCGGTGCCGTTCCATCCACCGGAATATGCGTCCCAGCATTCATGACGACTAGGTCAGGAAGGCTCACCTCTACAACTAGTTTCCGCAGCGCTGCCTCGACCGCGTCAGCGTCTGTGACGTCGAGCGGCAGCGGCACGATCTGCCCCAGCAGGGACTCCGCTTCTCGTGCAAGATCTACCAGCGCGTCGGCCGAGCGCGCGCTCGCCACCACAGTACTTCCCGCACGCGCAAAGCGGAGCGCGAGGGCACGACCGATCCCCTTGCTTGCACCTGTGATCCAGACTAGCGGATAGGCAGGGCTTAGCATCGGATCGTCCCTCGGCGGCCGATTATTTGTATACGATGTACTCGGATTTGGTGTGTCATCGCCCTATTATACGCGTCGCGTCCCGGTGTAGGATCACAATGACCGAACCCCGCCTCAAGACCGGCCTATGGATCAGTGCCCAAATCCGTCTGTGCGACCGGGATTTCATCCCGGCCGTCATCTCGCGGCGCGGCGATCCGGATTCGGGTCAGGTAATGATCCGCCGCAACCTGCTGAACGGCTCCAGCATCGTCTTCGCGCGCACCTCGACGCTGGAAGGGGTCGCCGCGTGGCGGCGAGCGACTGGGCCAGACCCAGTCGAAGACGCCGACGCCGTCGCCATCATCGAGCGCGAGGCGGTTTTTGATCCGGACGTCTGGGTCCTCGAGATAGAGGACCCAGACGGGCGCTACGAGCTAGACGCGCCGGAGATTTGAGGCCTGGACCGGATCAGGCGAGTTCAGCGTCGGGCGGGGCGTTGAGCGGATCCTTGCGTAGGACGACCAGCTTCTCGACCTGCATATCCCTCAGAGTATGGGGCGCCCCGCCAGTGCCGAGGCCGGACTGCCTAAGCCCGGAGAATGGCAACCATTCAGCGCGGAAGGCAGTGTGGTCATTGATCATCACTGCCGACGCATCGAGCCCATCAGCCAGCGCCATCGCGCGTTCGACATCGCGGGTGAATACGGCCGCTTGAAAAGCCCATGGCAGCGAATTTGCGCGGGCGAGCGCCTGATCGTGCTTGAGCCAGGGCTCTACGCAAACCACGGGTCCGAGGATTTCCTCTGTCATCAGCCGGCAGTCGCGCGGCGCGTTGTAGATCACGGTCGGCGCATATAGCGTATCGGTCAGCTTTTCGCCGCCCGTCAACAGCTGGCCGCCACCGTCGATTGCCTCCCGCACTCGTTCGTGGACGCGGTCGAGCTCCTCCGGGCGGATCAACGGGCCAACCTCGGTCTCCTCGTTCATCGGATCTCCTACGAGAAGCCCGGATGCCTTCATCGCGAGCTGCGTCGCGAACCGCGTCGCGACCTTGGTATGGGCGAAGATGCGCTGCACCGACACGCAGACCTGACCTGCGTGATAGAAGCAGCCCTTGAGCAGCGCTTCGCGGACCTCGTAGACGTCGACGTCGCTGGAAACGATCACCGGCGCCGCGCCACCGTGTTCCAGGGCGCAGCGTGTCCCCGGCGCCAGTCCTGCCCGCAATTTCCATCCAACCTTGGCGCTGCCGACGAAGGTCAAAAACCCCACGCGCGGATCGGTGGCGAGACCCTGCGCAAGCGCGTTGTCCGACGTGATCACCGCCTGCGCCCAGTCGCGCGGCAGGCCCGCCTCGCGCAAAATATCAACCAAGGCGAGGCACGATAGCGGCGTGTCGCCCGCTGGCTTCACCAGCACCGGGCACCCCGCCGCGACGGCGGGCGCGACCTGGTGCACAATCAGGTTAAGCGGATCGTTGAAGGCACTGATCGCAACGACCACCCCGATCGGCTCGCGGAGAGTGAAGGCCATGCGCCGGTCCGTCGCAGCCGTGAGGCCCATGGAAAACGCGGTCCCGCCGTCGGTGCGCAGGGCAGCAACCGTCGCCTTGACGGCATTGATTGCGCGCAGCACCTCGGCGCGCGTGTCCTGCATCGGCTTACCGCCCTCTCGGACCGCGATCTCGGCAAGCTGGCCGCCCCGTTCGCTCATCAGCTCCGCGGCCCGTTCGAGAACAGCAAGACGCTGGTGAACCGGAAGCCATGCTTTGCGGTCACGGAACAGCCCGTACGCCGTCGCCAACCTGTCTTCGATCGCAGCGGCGTCGTGTTCGGCGACGGTGTCCACCGGCGACAGGTCGTAAGGGTTGATTACGGTGAGGGTGCGCGGGGTGGTGTCGGTATCAGTCATAAGGGGTCCAATATAGGTGTCGACGGCGACTATAGCGCGATTGATGCCCATAAAGCGGATACATCGACGACAGATTGGTGCTACGCTGCCCCCTAGTCACGGAGACGACGATGAGCAAACCGGATTACGGCGCATTCTTCGGCCCGATCGAGCCGCTCGCCGACGCGATTCGCACCGAGGACGAACGGTGCTGGGGCAACGGCACGGAAAAAGATAAGCAGGCGCATGATTATGTCCTCTATCTCGGCTGCAACGTACTGCGGACAGTCGCGCTCGCCGAGACGATCGGCGCGATACTCAACGCAATGCACGTCGATTACGTCCCGCTGGGCGGCCCGTCGACCTGCTGCGGCATCATCCATCACGCGGGCGGCGACATCGAGGTCTCCGAGGGGATCACGCGGCAGACGTTCCATAAATTCGCCGGCTATGAACCTAAAGCGATCTTGACGTACTGCCCGTCCTGCCACACGCACATGGACTATGTCGCCGCCGAGACGGACATAGAACTCCGCATCCCCTACCTGCACGTCACCGAGTACATCGTCGACAATCTGGACCGGCTGCACTTCGCTAAACGCGTCGAACGCAAGGTGATCTTCCATGCCCACGGCGACGACGAGCAGGCAAAGCGCGACTCGCGCTTCGCTCGCGCCATCCTCGGAGCGATCCCGGGATTGGAAGTGACCGAGGCGTCGGGCGGCGCGGAGTGGGGCCACGACTGCGGCAACCTGCAGATTGGCAAGGTTGGCCCGGAGAACCACGCGGCACTGGTCGACGCCTTGTTCGAACGCGCCGCGGCCGAGGGCGCCGACGCCGTGACCGCGCTCTACCATTCCTGCTACCGCAACCTATGCTCGCAGGAGAAGACCAAAGGCATCGAAGTCATCCACTACACCCAGCTTGTCGCCGAAGCGATGGGCCTCACGCCCCGCGAGGAAGTCTTCAAGCGCCTAAAGAACACGGCCGACGGCGATGCCGCCTTCGCCGAATTGGCGTCCGTGGTCGAGCGCCGCGGTCTTAACGCCGGGCGGGTCAAAAAGTCACTCGACGCGCACTTCGGCAGGAAATAGGCGGGCCGTCGCGCCCGCCGTTCCAGATCGCGATCAGCAGAGCTGCTTGCCGAGGAAGGTGAATATCTTGTCCCAGGAATCCGTCGTCTGCGCCTCGCGGAAGCGCTCCTTGTTGACGAAGTCCTGGAAGCCGTGACCCGCGCCGTCGTAGCGGTGGAACTCGTGCGGAACGCCGCCCGCCTCGAGCGCCGCAGCGTAATCGTTGGCGTCGGCGGGGGACGGATTTTGGTCGTCGTTGCCGAAGATGCCGAGCACCGGGCACGGAATGTTGCCGGCAAGCTCGATCGGCGCGCTCACACCGTCGCCCATCGGTATCTTGATGCGCCCGCCATAGAGAGTGACCAGCGCCCTATAGTTAGGGTTATGGCACGCGTGCAGCCAGCTCACCCGGCCGCCCCAGCAATGCCCCATGACGCCGATCCGCTTCGCGTCGACATTTTCCATCCCGACGAGCAGGTCGAAGCCGGCCTGCATGTCGCCGACGCATCGGTCATCGCGAAACTCCGCACGCTTGACCTCGATATCGACTTCCGGCTCCCACCAGTGGAAGACGAAAGGTGTGACACTAACATAACCCGCGTCAGCGAGCTTCTTCGCTACGTCGATCGTAAACGGATCCTTCTCCAACCCCTCGTGCGCCACCGGCAGGTGCTGCGCGACGACGACGCCAGGATGCGGCCCGGGGCTCTCCGGCCCATCGATCATCACCTCCATCGGGCTGCCGTCAACGACAAGTGTCTCCATTCTGTACATCTCTGCTCTCTCCCGGATTCGGTTTAGTCGGAGTATAGGTTACGGATCTGCGGGTGTCGTCCCGAAGGTAAATTTTGAGCAGGAGACACAGACAATGCCGCCTGATGCCCTTCTAAACGGGTACCGGCGTTTTCGCGACGGCCGGCTCGAAGAAGAGAAGGCGCGCTACCGAGAACTAGCCAAAGGCCAGGCGCCAGAGACAATGATCATCGCCTGCGCGGACAGCCGGGTCGATCCGGCAACGATTTTCTCGGCCGCACCAGGTGAGTTGTTCGTCGTTCGGAACGTCGCGGCGCTCGTGCCGCCTCATCAGCCCGATGCCGGCTACCACGGCACCTCGGCAGCGCTGGAATTCGCTGTGACGGGCATTCGCGTCCGTAACATCGTCGTGATGGGGCACGGGCAATGTGGCGGCGTCGCCGCATCGTTGGCCGGCGCGGCCCGTAGACCAACCGGAATGTTCATTGGCCCATGGGTCGAGTTGCTGGCGCCGGTGCGCAACCCGATTCTTGAAGACCCCTCAGTCGCGATGGAAGACCGCCAACGATTGCTCGAGTGGCGTGGTATTCAGTATTCGATCGAAAATCTCCGGACTTTTCCCTTCGTCCGAGCGGCAGAGAAGTGTGGCGAACTAAATATCTATGGGGCGTGGTTCTCCATTGGCGAGGCAAAGCTATTCTGGTTCGAGGACGCCACGGGATCGTTTGCGCCGGTTGAACCCGATTGAACCGCAACCCGAAGAATAGCTACAAGCACCCGAGACGAAACGTCCCTTCGTTTTCCGGGCTCTAACCTAAAAAAAAGAACACATGGGGCGGTCATCCTGCCCCTCACCCCTCTGCCCAATAAATTGCGGCGCGGCAGCAAGGCGCCGCTCCGCCGCTTCGGCGCGTTCTCACGCCACTAACTCGGAAGGAATGTTTCCTTACGGAGTGGCAGGGGAGCGGCCAGCTCTAGCCGAGCATAGCCTTAGCAGATAGATCAAGCCCCCGAGGTTCGCAGACGAGCGGAGATAACTCACCCACCGGGTGCGCCCCCGCAGGGCGTATCTATACTTGAATTGCCGCCGACCCCGGCCCGCCCTTTCCCTGCTTCGCCAAAATCTCTAAGCTAACCTTGTCAGAAGGAGTGTGTTTGGAATGAGTGGCGTCGATCGAGCGAACGGACATAAGCCGGCAGGCATATCGTCGCTGTTTCATCCGGCCCTCGCGGGCGCACCGCGCCCCGACCCGGCGTCGCTGAACTACGATCTAAATAAGGCGCTGTCCGCCATCGTCCCCCTCCAGGCGCGGGCGCCGGAAACCGCTTTTTCGGCCTCTTATCTCGGCACCGAACGCGAAGGAAACGCCGTCCTGATTTCCGAGGACGGGCTTCTGCTCACGATCGGCTACCTGATCAACGAATGCGATCTAATCACCGTCGGCACCAGAATCGGCGGAGTCGCCGAAGCGCATGTGGTCGCCTACGACTACGAGACAGGCTTTGGCGTGCTCCGCACGACGTCCGATCTGGGCGTCCCGCACATGGAACTCGGCTCCTCAGCCGCGGTGCGCGAAGGCGACACGCTGACTGTGGGCGCTCATGGCGGCGCAGCGCAGGCGATATCGGCAAAGGTATCGTCTGTGCGCGAATTCGCGGGCTACTGGGAATATCTCATCAACGGCGCCATCTTCACCGAGCCGCCCCACCCGATCTGGTCGGGCGCCGCGCTGATCGGCGACGACGGCAAGCTCGCCGGCATCGGTTCTCTGTTCGTACAGGACGCCGAGGAAGAAAACGCTGACAAGCAGCCGGGCAATATGTTCGTGCCGGTCGACCTGCTGAAACCAATCTTCGAAACCCTCCTCCAAAAGGGCCAGACCGAGCATCCGCCGCGCCCTTGGCTCGGCATCTACACGGTGGAGACGATGGGCCACCTGTTGATCACGTCGATTTCGGACCGCGGCCCGGCCGGCAAGGCGGGCGTTGAGCCCGGAGACGTCGTCCTTGCGGTTAACGGCGAGGAAGTCCACACGCTGCCGGGCCTCTATCGCGAGCTTTGGGGTTCCGGAGAGGCCGGGGTTCCCGTTGACCTAACCCTGCTGCGCGATCAGAAGGTAATCGAAGTGTCGGTCATCACCGTCGACCGACGCCAGATAATGCAGAGCCCGATCTCGCACTAGAAGGCTAAAAGAGAGAGAAGAAAGCCGGCGAAATCGCCGGCTTTTGTCGTTCTATTGCGCTGCCGTCTTCGGCACGCGCCTTGCCGCGGTCGCGGCGAACTGTAGCGAGACCGATGAAGCTGCAGCGGTGCCCGATAACGCTGAATTGGACCATTAAACTAGTTTCTTTGGAAACATTTTGGGGCACTCCCCAGTCACGGCCCCGTGATGGATCATCAATGAGCAATATCCGTGCCACAATAATCAATTGTTTTGTCAGCATACTGTAGCCGCTAGACAATTTAATTATCGCGAATACGTAAAGTTTTTCGACAGTAAGCTGGACCGGGTTCGGGCACCCCGACAAAGTCTGCAACAGGACGGATGAAACGGCGATTGCGACGGCCCCGAACCGCCGGATTCAGCTGGCGGAAGCGGTATCCGCAAGGGTCTCGCCAGGTTGCCAGCGGCCAGCGCCCTCCAGTTCCATGGCTGCCGGCATCACATCGTAAGCGAACAGCTCCATCGAGCGCCGCGCGAGCGCGGTCGGCATGGTCGCGATCTGGAACATGCCGAGAAAATAGCCAAGCCCGACCTCGGCATGGAACTCCGTGAGCCGCCGGCGCACGGTTTCTGGGCTTCCGACAATGATGACGCCGCGCTCGATCAGCGATTCGACCGTATGGGTCGACACCAGGCTCGACTTGGTCTTGAGAATCCGCTTGTAGGAGGAAACCGACATGTAGCCCGGCGGCAGCAGCATTTCCGGCGGATAACGCAGAAGCTTGTTGAAGAAGGTCTCGACATGCGGGCGGACCTCGTCAACCGCCTGTTGATCGGTTTCCGCGACGTAAATCGGTGCCGCCCAGCCAAGCTGGTGCGACGCCGCCTCATAGCCATAGTCGTGCGCCCGTTGCCGGTAAGCGTTATGGAAGCGGATGACGTTCTGGAACGGCGAATAGGTCTGCAGATAGGTGTATTTGCGGTCTGGATGCGAAGCCCAGTCTATTGTTTCCTGCGAGCCCTGGCTCGGCACCCAGATAGGCGGGTGCGGCTGCTGAAAGGGGCGTGGCCAGGTGTTCACGTATTCAAAGTGATAGTGCTTTCCCTCGAACGCGAACGGCCCCTCCTCCGTCCACGCACGAATGACTAGATCATGCGCCTCATGGAAACGCTCGTGGCTGAAGGCAGGGTTTGAGCCAAGCGAAAAATACTCGCAGCCCAGCCCCCGAACCATGCCGCTGATGAGCCGACCGCCGGTGATACAGTCGATCATCGCGTGCTCTTCAGCGAGCGTCATCGGATGGTCGCGGATCCCAAAAGCGTTGCCGAGAATTGCGATCTTCACGCGCTCGGTCTGGCGCGCCAGCGCCGCGGCCATGACCACCGGCGACGGCATCAGCCCGTAGGCGTTCTGGTGATGCTCGTTGACGCACACGCCGTCGAAGCCTAGCTCCTCGGCGTACTCGATCTCGTCGAGATATCGGTTGTAGAGCTCGTGGCCTTTTTCCGGATCGAAGTTGCTGTTGGGATATGTGACCCAGCAGCTGTTGTAGTGCAGGTCGTAATCTGTATCGATGTAGGCGTATGGCATGAGATGGAAAAGAAAGAGCTTCATCCGCGCCGCTCCGCCCCTGCCATCTTGCCCTCCACCTAGCCTATTCTGCCGCGAGCGATTCTTGTTCCCCAAACTGTTTGACCGCCGGCATGACCTCTTCGGCGAAGCGCTTCATGCTGGCAACCGTCATATCGTGCGGCATCGAGGCGATCTGGAACATACCGAGGAAAGTGCCAACGCCGGCTTCGCGATGGCAGTATTCCAGCCGCTTGCGGACGGTATCCGGGCTGCCGCAGACGACGATGCCGGTCTCGACAAGCTCTTCCATGGAGCGGACCTTGGACAGGCCGCCCTTGTGTTTCATCACGTTCTTGTAGGAACGCAGAGAGAGGTAGCCCGGCGGCAGCAGCATTTCCGGCGTCATCCGTAAGAACTTGTTGAAGAATGCCTCTGCGTGCGGCCGCGCCTCTTCCATTGCCTTCTCGTCAGTCTCGCCCACATAGATTGGCGCCGCCCAGCCGACCTGTGAATCCGTCGCATCGTAACCGTACTGGTCACGCGCGACGTCGCGGTACATGTTTAAGAACTTCTTCACGGCCTCGAACGGGCTGTAGGTTTGCAGATAGGTGTATCTGTGGTCAGGCCGCGCCGCCCACTCGATCGTCTCGAGAGATCCCTGCGACGGGCACCAAATCGGCGGGTGAGGATTCTGATACGGCCGCGGCCACACGTTCACGTATTCGAAGTGATAGTGCTTGCCCTCGAATGCAAACGGGCCCTCATCGGTCCAGGCGCGGATGACGAGATCGTGTGCCTCGTGGAAGCGCTCGTGGCTGAAGGCCGGGTTGGCGCCCATCGAGTAGTACTCGGCGCCGATACCGCGGACCATGCCGCTGATCAACCTGCCGCCTGTAATGCAGTCGAGCATCGCGTGCTCCTCGGCGAGGGTGAGCGGATGATCGCGGAGACCGAATGCGTTGCCGAGCACTGCGATCTTGGCCTTGGACGTGCGCCGGGCCAGTGCCGCGGCAGGAACGATCGGAGACGGCATCAGCCCGTAGGCGTTTTGGTGATGCTCATTGATGCAAAGGCCGTCGAAGCCAAGTTGCTCGCCCATTTCGAGTTCGTCGAGATAGGTATTGTAGAGCTCGAAGCCGACCTTCGGATCGAAGTTGCTGTTCGGATAAACGACCCAGGATGCCTTGTATTTCTTGTCGTAATCTAAATCCAGACACGCGTATGGCATCAAATGGAAAAGAAAGCACTTCATGAGATTTCTGCCCCGTTCCGTCTTTGTTGGTCATAGATTATAGTGATAATCATGGCGAGGGAAAGCGGACCGCCCGAAGGGACAGGAAAGGACGCGACGCCCGCCGAGCGGCGAGAAGCCCTAAACGGACGCCGTCGTCGAGTTCATTGGCCATCCGCTAGTCGCGGCCAAGCTTGCCATCCCCCGCGAAGTACACAGGCCAATGGCGGAATTCCGGACATTTACGCTCGAGATCCCCCAGCTGCTGCCCTGCGAGCTCTCCCGCGACCCTTAACTGACCGAGATCGAGATCAGGAAGCCGCTGGACTCCCTGACCGCGCCGACTATCGCGAGGCCGGAGCGCTGCCTCGTCTCGACCCCGCACTCGGGCAAGGGCCTGCTCGAAGGGATCCTCGGCCTGGTCCGCGTCGGCGCCGGAGGGCGTCGCTGCCTTTCACGCCGCGCATCCGGACACGCAGGTCTTCCTCGCAAGCTGTCGACCCGGAAATTGACGACCGCGCCTTTATCGAGCCCGGTCTCAGCGCCGCCGCCGACCGGCTTCGCGGCACGAACTAACAGCGCTTTGGCGATACCGCTAACGGGGCTTTCCCCTTGCCCCTCCCGCCCGCTCCGGCCTAGCATTCCTGGAGGGGAGGTACCGTCATGTTCAAACTTACCCACACACTTCCGGTCAATGACAGCGGGGTCCAGCTGACCCGAGATCAGGTCTGGCAGGGGCTGGTCCTGAAAGCCGAGAACCCAGTCCCGTTTGTCGACGCGATGAGCGCCTGCGAAGTGATTGAACGCGGTGACAACTGGCTTTTGCGCGACTTCACATTGCGCGGCGAGGATATGCAGGAGCGAATTACCTTTGAGCCTCAAGAACGCGTGACTTTCGTGCGAACCAGGAGCACTTCGATGGGATCCATCCTCAACGAGATCGTCACGCTGGATGACGGCTCGCTAGGCCTCCGCTTTACATTCGAGCTGCAGGCGAACGGCATCGAACCCGGGAGCGCCGAGGAACGAGAATTTGCCGAGCGCATGGCGCAAAGCTATTTCCGGGCGGTCGGATCCACCCTTGTGGAAATCCGCCGCCGCGTACATGCGGGCGAACTCAACGCCGCCTAGCACTTCAGCCGCAGCTTATGCAACGGGCGAGTTTGCGGTATGTTGCAAAAACATCGATCCGCGAGAGGAAACCTCACAATGTCATCGCTTCAGAGGATCAAGGGACTGCACCACTATGCCTATCGGTGCCGCAACGCGGAGGAAACCCGGAGCTTCTACGAGGACCTTCTGGGGCTGCCGCTGTCGCACGTGATAAAGGCCGACAGCGTGCCAAGCACCGGCGCCTCGGACCCGTACGTGCACCTTTTTTTCGAATTTGCCGATGGCAGCTGCATCGCATTCTTTGATCTCGGCGACGAAACGGCCTGCGTTCCGGATCCCGAGACGCCGTCCTGGGTGA
The DNA here is from genome assembly GCA_038131485.1 of Alphaproteobacteria bacterium. Classification (GTDB taxonomy): domain Bacteria; phylum Pseudomonadota; class Alphaproteobacteria; order MPNO01; family UBA830; genus JAYQUR01. Next base: position 548,007 of record JAYPPO010000002.1, on the reverse strand, counting down.
ACCATTTCGCCATGCAGGTCGACACGCTGGAAGAGGTCGAGGCTTGGAAAAAAAAGCTTGCGGATGCAGGAATCGACGTTGTCGGCGTCACTGACCACGAATTCGTCAAATCTATATACTTTTTCGACCCGAACGGCGTTCGGCTGGAAATCACCACGGTGCTGGTCGGGGACGACACGCTCCGCGAATACCGCGAAGACGCCCACGCGATGCTGAAGGCCTGGACCGACACCCGTCCGCCGCCGCCCACCACCTGGGCGCCGAGGGAACCCATCGCATCCGACGCCTGACGGCGCCGGCGTCGGATCAGCAATAATCTCGGAATCGGCGCCAAACTATTGGAATATATAATTTTTTGTTGAGCGTTAACCATTGATTCGACAAGATTCACTGGCCGCAACGAAGCCGAGAGCGCCGATGACGGATATGGTGCACCAGTTGCACGGTTACCGCCGGACCAGGGCCGAAATCATCCATCGCCTGTTGGATCATCTCTCTATGTCGCAGACTTACGTCTGGCAATCGCTCGATCTAGCCCCACAGTTTCCGGAACTTTGGAAATTTCTCGACTTCTGGAACTGCGAGATCGAAGGCCTGATCCCCTCGGTCAAGGTCGTGGGCACGCACGTCATCAAGCCACCCTGCACCCGGGTCATCAAGCATTCGCTGACCATTCACTGACTGGCCGCTAAACGGTCACTGACGAGTCCCGGGCCGGAAGCGTTCTGGGCAATACGTCGCATGCGGTTGCGCGCATCCCCGAATGACACTACGTAGGTAAGACGATCAGAACACGATACGGAGGTTCCCGCGAAGGTAGTTGCGGCACCAGATGTCTGCATTCTCATCATCGGCGGCTTATGGCGCCCAACGACGTAATATCCCCTGCGGCGCGATCGGCGCGTGGCTGCTAATATGCTGCGCGCTAGTGTTTGGCATGGTGCTTCTCGGCGGTATCACTAGGCTGACCGAATCCGGCCTGTCAATCGTTCACTGGCGCCCGTTCACCGGGTGGATCCCACCTATGAGCGACAAAGCATGGGCGGCCGCATTCGACGCCTACAAGGCATCGCCAGAATTCAAGCAACTTAATTTTTGGATGACGGTCGACGACTTTCAGAGGATTTTCTGGCTGGAATTCCTGCACCGGCTGCTGGGCCGCTTGGTCGGCATAGTCTATTTTGTGCCGTTCCTCTGGTTCGTCGTCCGCCACCGACTGCCGGCGCAACTCACGCTTCGCTTGACCTTCCTTCTTATTTTGGGCGGCGCGCAGGGTGTTCTAGGCTGGTACATGGTCAAGTCGGGCCTTGTTGACCGCCCGTCCGTCAGCCAATACCGCCTTGCGGCCCATCTGGGTCTCGCCGTCTTTATATACGGATATATGCTCTATACGGCCCTCGGGCTGCTTCAATTAGACGGCCAAGCGGGTAAAAACGTGCGGCCAGCCGCCGGCGGGCTAACCCTCCTGATCTTTGTCACCATGATTTGGGGCGCGTTCCTCGCCGGCATTGACGGTGGCGCGGTCTTCAACACATTCCCGCTAATGGACGGACGCCTGATCCCGCACGGTTCCCTAGCGCTGGAACCCGCGTGGCGCAACGCCTTCAACAACGTCGCGCTCGTTCAGTTCCTGCATCGGGCGTTAGCAACGTTGACCGTCATCACGACGCTCGCGATTTGGCTGCGCCACCGCGAGAACGTGCCTTCGGGAGCGCTGGGAGTGGCCGCGTTCTTCGCCGTTGCGCAATTCTGCCTCGGCGTCGCTACAATCCTGATGGGTGCATCGATCTATATCGCCTGGGGCCACCAGGCAGGTGCAATTCTGCTGTTCACGGCAGCGGTTTGGACTTGGCGAGAAACCAGCTGAACGTCCAAGGCCGATGGCGGCGGGCGGCAGCCAGTCCGATTAGCGAGACCCCGAAGACCAGCGCAGCGCCATGCTCCTGCACCGCCGTTTCGGCGATCGGCTGGCCAAATCGTATATAGTCTCAGGCGAGGTCTGCTCCCGCACCGGGAACGATAATGGCGTCGCCAAAATTGAACCCATTGAACGAGCCACTCGCGCCGGCAACGTCGCTTTGGGTGAGCGCGCCTTCAATATAGGATTCGAACATTTTGGTGCTCGTGCCCGTCTCCAGCCGGTAGATGTGAAATCCCTACAGGTCGAGTGCAAAAGCGTCGAACTCTGTGGTGCCCAGAACCTTAACGGCTTTCGAAAAGAAAAACACACCGAGGCAATGCGCGACATCAAAGGCCTTAAAAAAGTGCCGTCGAGCCCGTCGGCATAGAGTACGCGGAGCCCGGCTTGGAGAGAAAAGCTCTGCCAGGGATACTGGCCCCGCCGAAAAAGGCATTCAGCACACAATCGAAACATTGCAATTCACGTATATGGTAAGCTGCTGTAATAGACTGCGGGCGCGCCCATGTTGTTCTGCGGCGCCATATCTCGATCGGCGGACGGCCCGCGAAATAGACCTATTAATATTATTGGCGGTCTGAATTCGGTCACCCGAAACGATTGACCGACGCCGCAGGGCGGAGTAGAAGTCTTTAGTGGTGATTTGAGCCGACCGGCTTGCGGCCACGTTAAAAAATTCGCTAAAAGGTCGGGAGTCCATAGTCCCCGGCCGCTCGGTCGGGGTTTTTATTTGGGCGGACGCTCAGGAGAAGACGATGGCGATCAACAAACCCGTTCAGGAAACGTGGCGGCCGCAGACGCTGGCGGTACGTGGTGGCACCAACCGCAGCAATTTCGGCGAGACCGGCGAAGCGATCTTCGCAACGTCGGGATACGTTTACGAATATGCAGAGCAGGCGGAGGATGCGTTCAAGGATAGGATCGACCGGTTCATTTATTCGCGGTTCTCGAACCCGACGGTCGATATGTTTCAGGATCGCATGGCGCTGATCGAGGGCGCGGAAATGGGCAAAGCCACAGCGACCGGAATGGCGGCGGTTTTCGCGTCCATGGCCTGCATGGTGAAGGCGGGCGACCACGTGGTCGGAAGCCGGGCGATCTTTGGCTCGTGCCTCTATATCCTCACCGAGATCCTGCAGCGTTACGGCGTCGAGACCACCATTGTTGGCGGCACCGACCTCGACGAGTGGGAAAAGGCACTCAGCCGCCCGACTAAGTGCGTCTTCGTCGAGACCCCGTCCAACCCTGGCCTCGACATCATCGACATCACGTCGGTGTCGAAGTTAGCGCACAAGGCGGGCGCCAAGGTGATCGTAGACAATGTATTCGCGACGCCTCTGCTGCAGAAACCGCTGCAGCTCGGTGCCGACATCGTCGTATATTCGGCAACTAAACATATCGATGGTCAGGGCCGCTGTCTCGGCGGCATCGTGCTCAGCGACAAGGATTACTGCGAGAACACGCTGAAGCCGTTCATGCGCCATACCGGCCCGTCCATGAGCCCGTTCAACGCGTGGGTGATGCTTAAGGGCCTCGAGACCCTCGATCTCCGCATCCAGCGCCACTGCCAGAACGCCCAGCGGATCAACGCCTACCTCGAAGAACGGTCGGACCTAACCAAGACACGCTATCCAGGCTCGACCAGGCACCCGCAGCACGCGCTCGCCGCGTCACAGATGTCGGATTTCGGCAGCATCGTCACCTTCTCGCTAGAGGGCGGCAAGGAACGCGCCTTCCGGTTCATGAACGCGCTGAAGCTGATCGACATCTCGAACAATCTCGGCGATTCGAAGAGCCTGATGACGCACCCGGCAACAACGACGCACCAGCGCCTGTCCGAGGAGGACCGCGCTAGCCTCGGGATCGACGACGGCATGGTGCGCCTGTCGGTCGGCCTCGAAGACCCGGAGGACGTCAAGGATGATCTGGAGCAGGCTTTCGCGGCGGCGTAGGAACGGCAAGCGATACGAGCTAAGCTACAGACGCAGATGACAGCGGAACCGATAAATGTATGAAGCTGTGACCCGCGCGATTCGCGTCGAGGTTGAACCGACCTATCTTGACGAAAAGTCCGATCCCGACGAAGGGCAATTTGTTTGGGCCTATCGCGTCATGATCGCGAACGAGGGAAGCGAGTCGGTTCAACTCCTCAGCCGGTACTGGCACATCACCGACGGGATGGGCCGTATCCAGGAGGTGCGTGGTGCCGGAGTCGTCGGCGAACAGCCGGTGCTCGATCCGGGCGATGCCTACGAGTATACGAGCGGCACGCCGCTGCTGACGCCGTCGGGCATCATGCGCGGGACCTACCAAATGCTCACGGGCTCAGGCGAGAAGTTCGACATCGAGATCCCGGCATTCTCGCTGGACAGCCCGCACGAGGCGCGCAACATCAACTGATCACAAAATCGGACCGTCACCGTGCTCGATTTCCGACCCGTCCTCTATATCATCGGAATCCTGCTGACCACACTTGCAGCGGCCATGTGTGCTCCGATGCTCGCAGACCTCGTGGTCGGCCATTCCGACTGGCAGGTCTTCGCGGGCGCGGCGGGCCTGACGGCCTTCGTGGGCATCACCCTGATCCTGATAACGCGCTCCACCCCGGAACGCATGAGCGTCCGCCAGGCGTTCGTTCTCACGACGCTAAGTTGGCTGTCCCTGACGTTCTTCGCGTCCCTGCCCTTCGCGTTCGCTGATTTGGAGCTGAGCTTCACCGATGCTTTCTTCGAGTCAATGTCAGGCCTGACAACTACCGGCTCGACGGTTATCACCAACCTCGACAACGCGCCGGGGGGCATCCTGCTTTGGCGCGCCATCCTGCAGTGGCTCGGCGGCATCGGGATCATCGTAATGTCCGTCGCGGTACTGCCAATGCTGCGGATCGGAGGCATGCAGCTATTCCGCACGGAATCCTCCGACAGCTCCGAAAAGGTGCTACCGCGCGTCGCCCAGATCGCGAGCGGCGTGGGCTTCGTCTATCTCGCGCTGACGGCGGCGTGCGCCACGATGCTCTGGGCGGTCGGCCTCAGGGCTTTTGACGCCATTGCGCATGCGATGACGACTGTTGCGACCGGCGGTTTCTCGACGCTGGACGCCTCAGTGGGTGGTTTCCTGAACCCCAGCGCCGAATTGATCATCACCTTTTTCATGCTGACCGGCTCGCTGCCGTTCGTGCTATACCTCCAGGTGCTCCGGGGCAAGCCGATGCTGCTCTACAAAGATGAGCAGGTGCGCTGGTTTCTGGGCATCGCCAGCGCCGTCATGCTGGCGGTCGCAATCGCTCACAGCCTTAGCAATGATATCAGCTTCGGGCGCGCGCTCCGTGAATCCGCCTTCAATACGGTCTCTATTCTCACAGGCACGGGCTACGTCTCCGCGAACTATGCCGGATGGGGCTCGTTCGCGACGGGCGTGTTCTTCTTCATAATGTTCATCGGCGGCTGCGCTGGATCAACGTCCTGCTCGATTAAGATCTTCCGCTTTCAGGTGCTGTACCAAACCTCGGTCGCGCAGTTGAAGCGCCTAATTCGGCCTCATGGCATCTTCATCCCGAAGTTCAACGGCCAGCCGATCACCGACGAGGTTTCGGAATCGGTGATGAGCTTCTTCTTCCTTTTCGTCGGTTCCTTCGCGGTGCTGGCGATCGTCTTGCATTTGATCGGGCTCGACTTCCTGACGTCTATCTCGGGCGCTGCAACGGCGATCTGCAACGTCGGGCCTGCGCTTGGCGAGATTATTGGGCCGACCGGTAACTTCTCGACCCTGCCCGACGCCGCCAAGTGGGCGCTGAGCGCCGGCATGCTGCTCGGCCGGTTGGAGCTGTTCACCGTGCTGGTGCTGTTCGCGCCCTGGTTCTGGCGGAACTGATGACCGCGGCACGCGACGGAACGATGCGCGGCCGGGCAATCCGACTGCTGAGCGATCTCGTCGCCTTCGATACGACCTCCCGCAACTCAAACCTCGCGTTCATTGAGTATGTTGCGGACCATCTCGACCGGCCAGGCGTCTCCGTCAGGCTGATTCAGTCCGACGACGGCACCAAGGCCAACCTATTCGCCACCCTCGGCGGGGAAACCAACGGTGGCATCGTGCTGTCGGGGCACACAGACGTGGTGCCGGTCGACGGTCAGGACTGGACGACAGATCCGTTCGCACTTACCGAAAAGGATGGCCGACTCTACGCTCGTGGCAGCGCTGACATGAAGGGCTTCATCGCCTGCGCCATGGCGCTCGTACCGCGCTTTTCGGAGCTCGCGGGCGACAAGCCGGTGCATTTCGCATTTTCCTACGACGAGGAGGTCGGCTGCCTCGGCGTCGGCCGGATGATCGATAAGATCGGCGCCGAACTGCCGCGCCCCGCCGCCGTCATTGTCGGCGAGCCAACCTCGATGCAGATCGCTAACGCCCATAAAGGCATCTGCGCACTCACGACGACAATCCGAGGCCGCGAAGCTCATTCGAGCCGGCCGGACAATGGCGTGAACGCGATCGGCATCGCCGCTCGCTTCGTCGACAATCTCTATCGACTATGCGACCGCCTGGCGGAAACGCAGCGCGACGAGCGGTTCGACCCACCCTACACGACCTTCAACGTGGGACGCATCGCGGGCGGCGACGCGATAAACATCGTCGCGCGCGAATGCCTGGTGAACTGGGAGTTCCGGCCGATACCCGGCGCCTATGCAGATGCCATCGCGGCGGAGGTCGACCGCTTCGTTGAAGACGACCTTCTGCCTCGCATGCGGGCCGTAGACGACCACACTACGATCGAGACCGTCCGCGACCTGCTAGTGCCGCCGCTCGACATTCCCGAAGGGTCAGCGGCGGAAGCGCTAGCGCGTCGGGCGACCGGGCTGAACTGCGCCAGCACACTCGCCTTCGTAACCGAGGCCAGCCTCTTCGCGGAAGCGGGGTTGCCCGCCGTCATTTGCGGCCCCGGCGACATCGCGCAGGCTCACCAGCCCGACGAATTCATCGAGATCACCCAAATCGACGCCTGCCTCGATTTCCTCGAAAGGCTGCCGTTGGCCTGATACTGACATCGGCGCGACCTCGCTTCCAGACCTCTCCCCATCACGGCGACCCATAAGGATGATCCCGCGGGTGGCCGATAGCTGGAGCAGGCCGGTTCGGGTTATCAAACATTACTATTTTAACCAGTTATTGAGGCGCGTGCGCACCTGGGTCTCGAGCGCTTCGTTCATCGTCGCCATCATCTGTTCGGTCATGTCGAACCATATCTTTTCCCGCTCATTCAGGGAAATGTTCTCCGACACGGTCTGCGACCGCTGGGTGGTCGCGCGGACAATACCCTGCCGCTCGCCCGCAGTGTTCTGTATCTCGATGGAGATAGTCATGACGCCATTGTAGCGCTCCGACTGGTCGTTCGTGAAAGCCCCGCGGACGCCCCTGCTCTTTTCGAGCGGCACCTCGACGATGCTGGCGCGCTCCAACGTGAAACGGGCAACGCCGCCGGCGCCGGCCGGCTGCAGGCGGTCGCGTCCCCAGTTAAGCGCCGTGGCAGCGAGCGAGACAGGGAAGCGGTGTTCAACGTTGGGCTCGGTCGCCGGGGAGGCGTACTTATCAGCGAACTCGACCCGCGCGACGTCAAGCACGATCTTTGGCAAGTGCGCAAAGGAAATCTGCGGATAGACCGGCCGGTCCGCTGACACAGCGCAACCGGCGAGATATCCGGCGATCAAGATAAAAAAGGGGGTGACGGCTCTTGCAGCGATCATCGGTTTGTCCGGCGTTGCGCTAGTGGTTTATCCCTAAATATGCGATTGCCGCGTGAAATCTCAATCGCCGTAGAGCCAATCAAGGTCGTCGTCGTCGTAAGCATAGTCAGTCGAGCAGAACTCGCAGGTCACGATCACCTTGTCGTTGACGCGAAGCGTTTCGATTTCCGAGCGCGGAAACGAGCGCAGCATCGTCTCTACCCGTCCGGCGGAGCAGCGGCAGCGCATCTCGAGCGCCTGCGCATCGAAGACCCACACGCCGTCTTCGTGGAACAGCCGGTATAGCAGCTCGTGCGGGTGCAGCGTCTCGTCGAGAATCTCGGTCTCGCGGCCGCTCCCCAGCAGGATGACGGCGCGCTGCCATGCGTCCTCGAAATCCTCGTCCGCACGGTCGCCGGACTGGAGAACCAGGCCCTCGGGCGGCATCTTCTGGACCAGCAGCCCCCCGGCGCGCCAGTTGCCGCCCGCATCGACGCCGGAGGACAGTTTGACCGCGCCCTCAAACTGGTCGGACTGGCGGAAATAATTATGCGCGCAATCGGCAAGCGTCGCGCCAGCAAGGTCGACGATACCCTGATAGCGGTCGTCGTCGCGCCCCTGATCGACGGTAAAGGCTAGATAGCCCGTGCCGAGCAGGTGCGGAACCGGACTGTCGCGCCAGCCGTCGCCCAGCGCCGCGAGTTCGTCCTTCTTGAACTGGGCGTAGCCGCGCAGCGCGCCATCGCTGGTCATGTCGACGACGAGAAGGCCGACCGGCCCGTTGCCTTTCGCTTGCAACGAGAAGACGCCGTCGAATTTGAAGATTCCGGCTAACAGCGCGGTCAGCGCGGCCATTTCCGAGATCAGCGCGGCAACCGGCATGGGGTAGTCGTGCGCCGCGACGATCGCCTGCACGGAAGGCCCGAGGCGCACCAAGCGGCCGCGCGCGACGTTGTTCTCCAGCTGGAACGGCTGGACGAGATCGTCGGGAAGTTCGGGGAGCGAGGGCGGGGAACCGTCCATAACCAGATCAGGTAAGACACCAGGCGAGGATGCCCTTCTGGGCGTGCAGGCGGTTCTCCGCCTCGTCCCAGATTACCGATTGCGCTCCGTCGATCACCGCCCCCGAAACCTCTTCCTCACGATGCGCTGGCAGGCAGTGCATGAAGATCGCACTGTCAGCGGCGAGTCCCATGAGGCGCTCGTCGACGCGGTAGGGTGCGAGCAGGTTGTGGCGCTTGTCGGCGTCCGTATCGCCCATCGACACCCAGGTGTCGGTCACGACGCAGTCGGCGCCCGAGACCGCCTCGTCCGGGTCGGTCGTCGAGAGGACGATCGCGCCCTTCTCGCGGGCCCAGTCGATCGCATCATCGGGCGGCGCCAGCTCGGGCGGGCAGGCGAGCCGGATCTCGAACGCGAACCGCGCCGCGGCTTCAATCCAGGTCCGCGCCATGTTGTTGCCGTCGCCGCACCAGGCGATGCGCCGGCTGGCGATGCCTCCTCGATGCTCCTCGAAGGTCATGATATCGGCGATGAGCTGGCACGGATGCGAGCGGTTGGTGAGCCCGTTGATGACCGGCACCTCGGCATATTCCGCGAGCTCCTTCACGGTTTCGTCGGCGTCGGCCCGCATCATGATCGCGTCGACGTAGCGCGACAGGACGCGCGCGGTATCCGCAATCGTCTCGCCGCGGCCTATCTGCATGTCGTCCGGCATCAGCACGATGGCCTCGCCGCCGAGCTGCTTGATTGCAACCTCAAAAGAGACGCGGGTCCGCGTCGACGGCTTCTCGAAAATCATCGCCAGCACGTGGCCATCGAGCGGCCGGGGCAACCCGCCTTTCTTGAATGCCGCGCCCATTTCGACGATCCGCCGCAGCTCGGCGTCTTCGATGCGGCTCAGTTCGAGAAAATGCCGCGGCGTGCCGTTAGCAGACATCAGCCGAGCTCGCCGCAGCTTTCGTCCAGAATGGAGATCGCATCGCGGATATGAGTTTCTTCGGCGATTAGCGGTGGCAGCAAACGTAGGACGTTGTCGCCGGCCAGCACCGTCAGCAGTCCGCGCTCAAAGGCCTTAGCGCTAAGTTCCGCATTCGGCACTACGCATTTTATGCCCCACATCATTCCGGTGCCGCGTGTGCTGTCGATGACCTTAGGATGCTTTTTCGCAAGACCGTTCAGTTCCTCGCCGATCAACTTGCCCGTGGCTACCACGTGGTCGAAGAAACCGGGCTTCAGCATGACGTCTAGCACCGCGTTGGCGCAGGCGACCGCCAGCGGATTGCCACCGAACGTGCTGCCGTGCGTGCCCGCCGTGATGCCCCTAGCCGCCTTTGTCGTCGCGAGACACGCCCCGATGGGAAAACCGCCGCCCAGGCCCTTGGCCGACGACATGACATCCGGTTCGACGCCGGACCATTCGTAGCCCCACAGCTTTCCGGTCCGGCCCATGCCGGTCTGTACCTCGTCGAACATGAGTAGAAGGCCCTCCTCGTCGCACAGCGCGCGGAGCTCCTCCAGGAACCGCGGATCGGCGGGGCGGATGCCACCTTCGCCCTGCACGGGCTCGACGATGATGCCGGCCGTCTCGCCCGAAACAGCGGCGCGGACCTCGTTCATATTCTGGAAGGCGACGTGATCGAAGCCCTCGACCGCGGGACCGAAACCGGCCCGGTGCGCATCCGACGCACCGGCAGAGATGGTCGCCAGCGTCCGGCCGTGGAAACTACCGGAAAACGTGATCATCCGGTAACGCTCGGGGTTGCCGTTGGCGCTGTGATACTTGCGCATCAGCTTGATCGACGCCTCGACCGACTCGGCGCCGGAATTGCAGAAAAAGACTGTATCGGCGAACGAGTTCGCTACCAGCCGCTCGGCAAGACGAGTCTGGCCCGAGATGTTGTAGAGGTTCGAGGTGTGCCAGACCTTGTCTGCCTGCGCCTTCAGCGCCTCGACGAGATGCGGATGCGCATGTCCGAGCGAGACCACGGCGACGCCTGCGCCGAAGTCAAGAAAACGGCGCCCATCCTCGGTGAAGAGATATACTCCCTCTCCGCGCTCGAACGCGATGTCTACCCGTCCATAAGACGGCATCACAGGCTGAGCCACTGCTCGACTCCCGTTGTCTGGTCCCCGAAGAAATTTCGGCCCGCTAACGGGCCGAAAAAAGAGCGGGAGTATGTTTAGCGGCGCGCCAGCTGTCAATTGTGTTAACGCACGGATTAAGTTGGGATTTCCATCCCCGTCCGGCAATCCATCATCACGATCCGGGACTCGAGCGGCTTGCCGTCAAAGCGGTCGCGCATCCAGTCGGCGATCAGCGCGCGGACGTCGAGATTGTCGGTCACGCCATGCACCTCGCCGCGATAGACCACCAACGTCTTCGGGCCAGCGATCTCGTCGTATAGCTTGTAGGTATGCTCGATCGGACTGAGATCGTCGTCCTCGCCCGCAACGATCAGATACGGCCGGTCGATCTTCGCGCCGAGCCCCTCCAGCGTCAGCGTCGTCGCAAAGTCGTCGAACGCGTCCTCGTCCTCGTAGCCCGCCATCCACATGTAGCGGTCCTTGAACATCGGGATGGCGACGTTGAAGATCGTGTGCATGCCGTTCTCGTGGCAGACGTAGAAACCTGCCGCCGCCTTGTAGCGTAGGTCTTCGGCGGCGATCTGGGTCAGCCAGAACGAACCCATCGAAATGCCGGTGACGCCCACCTTGTCCGCATCGATCTCCGGCCGGCCTTCCAGCCAGTCCATCGCCGCCTTACCGGCGTCGACGAAATTGTCCGCCGTACAGCGAATCTTCTGCTGGATGATCGCCTCGTTCTGGCCCGGCCCGTCGAAGGCGAGCACTGCCATGCCTCGCTCCAGGAACTTGTCGCCATGGCTGGTGACCAGCATCTCCTTGAAATTGTCCATGCCTCCGAGAAAGACGACGCACGGCACCGGCCCCTCCGCATTCTGCGGCAGGTGGAACAGGCCCGGGAGCGTCGCCTCACCGAACGGAATGTCTACCCGCTCGATCGGCCGGTTCGCGTACTCGATGAACTTGTCGTAGCAGGCGTTCTTACGCGCGCTGAGCGCGAGGTTGAGCGGCACGTCGTCTGCGTGGATTGGACCCTGCGCCATGGTGTAGAAGGCGGCCGCCGTGAAATAATTCTCGCCCGCCGTCGTAAGGTGCCCGTCGGCCTCGGCCTTCTGCGCCATTTTCTCGCGCTTCTCGGCGATGCGCTTCATCTCGCGGGTGATCTCAACGAATTTCTTCACCGAGTTCCGGACCGCGCGGATATCGCCTGCGCCGTCCATGCCGACGGTACAAAGCGTCTCCTCGGTCATCGGCCAGTAGAAATCCGGCCCGTTCGCCCGGATCAACCGATCGTACATCCATTCCTGCTCGACCATCCGCCGCGCGCGTGCGTGCCCCGTCATAGTCCGTCTCTCCCTAGCTGGCCGTTGTCGTTTTTGGCTTTCTGTATATCGCCAGATACCCCCGGCCGCCATCTCGATGCCAACATTCAACTATTGTTAAGCGGTTTCGTCATGGGTTAGCGAACGCACGACGCCCCACACGCTTCGGGAAACCCACGAAGATGGCGACGGCGACGGAAAGCATCGAGACCGAAGGCGACGCCGAGACTTGGGAACCGGAAATCGGGCGGAGCACCCTCGACAAAACGATCCATGCGGAGGCCCTGCTCTTCTACCGGGACGCCTTAGACAATATCCATTTCTCCAAAGGCCTCCAGAGGAAGACCATGGATGCCACCATCTCCCTATTCGCGCTGCTGGTGACCGCGCTCCTTGCGCCCCGGCCGGAAACGATGTTCGTGAATGTCTGCTTCGTACGGTCGCTCATCGTATCGTGCGGATCGAGGCCAATATTCACTGCTATAGGCTGATAGCTTTCATGGCGATCATCATCCTGATCGCCAACTACGTCGCGCCATCTCTGCTGATGAAGCCGTACCGGTAACGCCGCGCCGGCTTGGCGCCGCCAATTAAAATCTTACAAACTCCTTGATGGGTTCTGCTCGCTCCCCAATACTCGAACCGGGACACACTTCGGGAGGGGCAAATGGACGGAGACGGTGTCTTCGATCACAAGCAGACGAACGGCTCGGAGCGGACATGGCCCGCCGACGAGACCGTCATCCCCGACTGGATCTATACCGATGAGGACGTCTACACGCGCGAGATCGAGAAGATCTTTTTCGGCAAGCACTGGAACTATGTCGGGATGGACTGCGAGGTCCCCGGGCCCGGCAGCTACATGCGCTCGTACGTCGGCCCGGTGCCCGTCGTCGTCACGCGCGACGCCGACGGCGAGGTTCACGTCTTCGAGAACCGCTGCGCGCATCGCGGCGTCGAGTTCTGCCGCGAATACCGCGGCACGGCACACAATTTCATCTGCCCCTATCACAACTGGACATACGACCTGAAGGGAGACCTTAAGGCTGTGCCGTTCCGCCGCGGCATCAAGGGCAAGGGCGGCATGCCGGCGGATTTCGACATGTCAGCTCACGGCCTCCGCCGGTTCCGCGTAACGGTCCGCGGCGGCGTCATTTTCGCGACAGCCAGCGACGAGACCGAGCCGTTCGAGGAGTATCTCGGCCCCGAGATCTGCGCCGAATTCGACTCAACCTTCGACGGCACCGAATTCAAGCTGCTCGGCGTCCACCGCAACATACTGCCGAACAACTGGAAGCTCTATCAGGAAAACCTGAAGGACCCCTACCACGCGACGCTGCTGCACACCTACTTGACCACCTTCGGGCTGTTCGTCTCGTCCAATGAAACCAATATCCCGAGCGATGCGCTGGGCCGTCACGGCGGGCTGCTGTCGCGCCGTCCCGAAGGCCGGCCAGAAGTCTCGGAAGAAGAGCAGGCCAACATGCAGGCCTTCAAGCAGACGATGGAGCTGAATGACCCGCGGGTTCTCGCCTTCTTCCGCGAGTTCGATTCCAAATGGTCTGGCTCGGTCCTTACCATCTTCCCGACGCTAACGTCATTGCGCCAGACCAACATCCTGAATACGCGCCTCCTCGTGCCGCGCGGGCCAAACGAGTTTATGATGATCTGGACCGTGTTCGGCCGCGCCGACGACGACGAGGAAATGACCTGTCACCGGCTGCGTCAGAATAACATATTCGGACCCGCCGGCTTCCTAGGGATTGAAGACAACGAGGCGCTGAAATTCCTACAGGACGGCTTGAAGAAATCGGTGCCCGGCCACGGCTTGGCGCTGCTCGGCGACGACAACGAGGACATCGACATCATAATCACCGAGCGTGCGATCCGCGGAATGTACCGCTACTATCGCAACGTGATGGAGTTCTGAGGATGGCGACTGCCTTAGAGTACAACGCACTTGCGCTGCGCGCGGCTCGCCTTGAGATCGAGGAATTCAATTACGCCTATGCCGATACGCTCGACCGCATGGACGTCGGCGGCTGGGTCGACTATTTCACCGACGACGCGTTATATCGCGTCATCGCTCGGGACAATTACGAGTCCGACCTGCCGCTCGGCCTGATTTACTGCGAGGGTAAGGCGATGATGAAGGATCGTGCCTTTGCTTTACTCAACACAGAGATGTTCGCGCCGCGTTACCTACATCTCTCCATCACGAACACGCGCGCGCTGTCTATGGATGGCGGCGAGATCCGCGCGGCCGCCAACTACACCCTTATCGAAACACGTGTCGAGGAGCCGAGCAACCTGCAGCAGGCCGGGAAGTACCGCGACGTGTTCGTTCGCGACTCGGGCGGCGAGTTGAAGCTTAAGCAACGCATCTGCGTCTACGACAGCGTAATGATCAACAACTGTTTGGTTTTTCCCGTCTAAAAAAGGAGGCTACCCCATGGCGCTCGTACCGCTGGCTGCCAAAGGCAACTTCTTTCACATATACGATTTTCGCGTTAAGCCGGGGACTGGCGACGAATTCGTAAAGAAGTTCGAGGAGTTCGACTACTCCGACGGGAATCCGATGCACAAGTCGCCATACCAGGTGAAGGACGGCGTGATGCTTCGCGACACCGAGGACCACGACCATTTCTGGCTGATCGGCGAGTGGGCGAGCATCGAGGAACACAAGCGCATCCTCGTCGAGCTCCGGGACATCGCGCCCGAATTCGTCACGTTCATCGAGGACCTCGAAAAGGGAGCTTTTTTGCCGAAATACGGCGAAGTCGTCTCGTCGACGCCGCAGCATATCCTGGACGCGGCAGAGTAATCGAACTTCATCCCTTCCCTAGCCCCCCCTTCTTTGGACGGGGGGCAAAATACAGGGCAAAATTTTATCCACTCTCCCATCTTTATGGTGGGGATTAGATAGGAAGGCTGCCCTCGCTCAATCCTTGAGCTTGTAGCCGCGCGCAAACATCGCGTGGCAGATACCGATGAGGATTACGTTGAGGACCGTTATCACGACAATGCCGGTCGAGATTGACGCGTCCGACGTGCCAATGAAGCCCGCGCGGAAGCCGTCGATCAGATAGAAAAACGGGTTGAACATCGCCACCATCTGCCAAAAATCGGGCAAGCGATCGATCGAATAAAACGTTCCCGACAGGAACGATAGAGGCGTTATGATGAAGTTCGTCACAGAGGCGACGTTGTCGTACTTGTCCGCCCAGATTGCGGTAATCAGCCCAAGCGCCGACAGCATGATCGACGCCGACACTCCGTGGAACGCGACGATCCAGGGGTCTACGACGGCCAACCCCGTCGTCAGCCACATCACCGAGCCGACAAGTATACCCACGATCACACCGCGCGTGACGCTGCCGGCGATGAAACCTATCGTCAGTTCCGCCGGCGACATCGGCGGCATTAGAAGATCAACGATGCTTCCCTGGATCTTGAGGATCAGCATCGAGGAAGACGTGTTTGCGAACGAGTTCTGGACGATGGCGAATACGATCAGGCCGGGTGCGAGAAATACCTCGAAGGGCACGTCCTTCACCGTCTCGACGGCGCTCCCGAGCGCCAGCGAGAATACGGCGAGGAACAACAGCGTCGTGACCACCGGTGCGACAAGCGTCTGAAAGCCGACCTTCCAGAACCGGCGCACCTCCTTCAAGTAATGGGTCCACAGGCCGAGCCAGTTCACCCGGCCCATGCGGTCGACTCGTAGCGCGCTCACCGGCTCAGCCGTTGCATTCAGTTTTCATCAGGGGTGTTGTCGAGGCGGTCTGTTCGCACCCGACCGCCGCCGGAGGGACCCGCATCGCTGAGCTGTCCGCCACCGCGGTTGTCAGCCAGCGAGACACTCGGGTGTCCGCCACCGCGATTGTCGGCCAGCGAGACAAACGCCGGCGGCGCGCCGCCAGCCTTGTTTTCGCCGAAATAGACCGTCTGGTGCGGGAAGGGAATCTCGATGCCAAGCTCGTCGAATTTCCGCTTCATGCGCCGGTTGAACTCGCGGCCGACCTCCCATTGTTTGATCGGCTTTGTCGTGAAGCGCGCCTTGATGATGATCGCGGAGTCGCCGAAGCTGTCGAGCCCGAGAACTTCGAGCGGCTCGTTGATCAGCGTGCCGTAGTATTCGTCGCCCTGCATTTCCGCGCCTAGCTCGCGCAAAACTTGGATTACTTCGTCGACGTCCTCCCGGTAGGCGATGCCGACGTTGAAGACATAGCGCGAATAATCCTTGGTCATGTTTTCGACCGTCGTCACCGCGCTGAAGGGAATGGTGTGAACGTTTCCGGCGACGTCGCGGAGCCGGATGGTGCGGATGGTGATCGCCTCGACGCGACCAGACTTGTCGCTGACGCGGACGACGTCGCCGACGGCGAACTGGTCTTCGGCGAGGATGAATAGACCAGTGATCACATCCTTCACAAGCGTTTGCGAGCCGAACCCAACAGCGAGGCCGACCACGCCGGCGCCGGCAAGAAGCGGACCGATGTCGACCCCAACCTGCGACAGAATAATGAAGCCTCCGATGGTAGCGATGATTATCAGCGATGCCTTGCGAAGCAGCGGCAGCAGCGTTCGGGCCCGCGCGCTGATGCCACCTTCGCCATTCTCGCCGCGCGAGAGATAGCGCTCAATGACAGACGCAACCATTTCCCAGAACAGGATCGACAGCACGCTCACCAGCGCGATGGAGATCATGCTCCCAAAGATCCTCCGGCCGATCGGAGTGCCGACCCAGTCGAAGGCGTTAACGCCCCACGTCTCGAGAATCGCGAATGTTGCTAGCACTATCACCACGCCGTTGATCACGTAATGCAGTATCGTGAAATAGCGGTTCGCCCGAAACGCGAGACCGGGGAAACGGTCTATCGTCTCCTGCCGAATACCAAAGCTCACCTCCATGGCGTGATGCGAGCCGATCATGATCATCTTCGCCACGACCAGGATGACTAGGCTGAGGAGGGTCGCCTCGAACACGAATTCGAACCCGCCGCGTATCTCCAGCGCCCAGGCGAGATACAGCGCGAAAACGTAGATGATCGCAAGCCCATGCCAAACTTCCGCGAACCGTCGCCGCATCATGCGTAGGCCGCGCGATCCCATTTCCTGACCACCGCGGATCGCATCGCCGACGCTCTTCCGGTTCTGAAGGATGAAAATCGTCACAAGCAGAACGAGCAGCAGACCGATGATTTTTGTTATCGCGGAATGCCTGCTCACCGTCAGGCCGAGCAACAGCGCCACCTCGGCCAGGAAGTACCCGTAAACGAAGAGGTTCGCGAAGCGGCGCGTCCAGATGACGAAGTAGTTCGCCGTCTCGTCCGAAAGATCCAGCACCCTTAGGTTGGAGACGCGCGGCGCGAACAGCATGCGCGCTGCGGCCATGATTGACCGGGCGACCACGCTCGCATTGATCAGCGCTATGGCTATCAGCCGCGTAACCTGGTCGGGATCGACCAGAGATAGGACGATATAGGCAGCCACGCCGAACGCGGCGATGGGGATAATGTCTACGACAGTTCGGGCCAGCAGGAACGGGACGCGCGCAATCAGGCTCGGCAGTTGCTGACCCTCGATCGCGCTGCGAGCCCCCCGCAACAGAAACCTTGACAGGAATTCGCTCGCAATTCCCGCGGTGATCACCAGCAGCACCGTCCAGATCACGTGAAGCCAAATCTCACGCTTGTCCGTTTCGGCGTATTGGCGCTCCGCCCAGTCGAGCAGGCGCGGCGCATCTACGAGCAGGCTTGCGCCCGCAACGAGCTGGGCGCTGACCACTTCGATCCGCTCAGAGATTAGCGTGATGATATCGGTGCGGCCGCTCATGATGTCGGCTGCGCCGGATTGCTCCGAGCTGGCGACGGCCGCCTCGCCATTCGAGACGGTGCGCAGCCCCTTGAGTTTCCGGATCAGTCGGTCGCGGGCATCCTGGCTCTCTAGGGTGGCTATCAGATCGTCTATTTCGGATGTCGACAGGCCGGAGGCTTTGAGGGCTGCGGCTTTTTCACGCTGCTGGCGCTTGGCGACAGCATGCTTTTGGGACTCCGACTGCGCTGCCTGCGCCTTCAGGAGAGCCGGGTTCTCGGCAGAGGCAGGCGCATCATATAGAGCCACAAGCGCGAAGATCGCAAACGCGCAAGCCGCGATCAGCCGATGGAATTTTTTAAACATTTTCATCAGGAACCGGTCTGTCATCGGCCGCAACCTATCGTCTGAAACGAACGTTGTCACATGGTTTGGCGGACGGCCGAGGCGGTGTAAATTGCGCGAAACAGGGAGGGTGCGATGACGGAATTTCAATGCGACGTGCTGGTGATCGGCGGCGGCGGGGCCGGCCTCGCCGCAGCGATAGAGGCGAAGCAACAGGGCGCGCGGACGGTTCTGATCGAAAAGAACCCCGAGCTCGGCGGCACGACGGCGTGGTCGATTGGCTCGTTCACCGCGACGCAAACCCCGCAACAGCTCGCCGCCGGAATCGAGGACGGCCCGGATGCCCACTTCGAGGACATGCCGAAATTCTCCGGCAAGGACGCCGACCGGGACAACCCGGTACTGCGCCGGATCTTCGTCGACAATGCGAACCAGACGATACGCTGGCTGATGTCGATGGGGGTCGAGTTCTTTGGCCCGATGCCGGAACCGCCACACACCAAGCCGCGCATGCACAACGTACTGCCAAGCTCGCGCGCTTATATCGCCCGGCTCGGCTCGCATGCTCGGAAGGTCGGCGTCGATGTCCGCTGCGGCGTGCGCGCCTTGAAGTTCCTAGTCAAGGACGGCGCTGTAACCGGCATCGAAGGCACCGGCATGCACGGCCCCGTCACGATTTCCGCCCGCGCCACCGTTCTTGCGAGCGGAGACTACGCGGCGAGCGAAAGCCTCAAGGTGAAATATATCTCCGAGGAAGTCTCCCGCGTCGACGCGATGAACCCGACCGCAACCGGCGACGGCCACGAGATGGCCTTCCCGCTGGGCGCGCGGGTGATCAACGGCGACATCCTGTCGGGCCCCAACCTGCGGTTCGTCCCGCCGCCGAAAGAAACCATCGAGCGCCGCCTTCCGCCGTCGCGCCTCGTGACCAAAACTATGAAGCTCGGCCTCACCTATGCGCCCGACTGGCTGCTGCGCCCGTTCGTGCTGCGCTTCACGACGACCTCGATGGCACCGGAACTTCATTTGTTCCAGGCGGGCGCACTGCTCGTCGACAAGACCGGCGCGCGGATCGACGGGCCGGCGCCGCAGCTCGGCCTGCGCACAGCCGAACGGCCGGACAAGATCGGCTACGTGATCCTGGATTCAGCACTGGCTAAGCTCTATTCGGCCTGGCCGCATTTCCTCGCCACCGCGCCCGGCGTCGCCTACGCCTATTTCGACGATTTTCGTAAGACGCGTCCGGACATCTTCCATCGCGCCGACCACATCCAGGCACTCGCGGAAACGCTGGGCATGGACGCCGCTAAACTCAAAACTTCCATCTCCGAGCACAACGGCAGAGATGTGCCGAATAAGCTGACGCAGGCTCCCTTCTTCGCGCTGGGCCCCGCCAAGAGCTATATCGTGTTGACTGACGGTGGCCTCGCCGTCGACGAAGAGCTGCGCCTGCTCGGCGAGGGCGACAAACCAATCCCAGGCCTTTGGGCGGCGGGATCGGCCGGTCAGGGCGGGCTGATGTTGAAGGGCCACGGCCACCACATCGGCTGGGCTTTCACGTCGGGCCGGATCGCAGGCCGCCGTGCCGCACTTGCGGCAACGAACGGCTAAGGAGCTTTTTTTGTGGCGGCGCCTGCAGAAAATCACTCATTAGCCTGACCTTCGTCAGCACGCGCGCCGCGGTTCATCTTGCAGCCCAACGATCTCGCGAACGACGTCGTCCAGATCCACGAGGATCTTGGCGCTGCACGCGGAATAGTTCTCACCCACCTCGGTCGGCGATATGCCCCGCGTCATCCAGTTAATCAGCCAGACTCCGAAATGGACTGGAATGGCGCGGACGAACAGGTAAGCTTGGCGGAGTTTGTTCCGCCAACTTCCGAAACGGATTTCAGCATGGTCGCCCAAGGTTCTGATATCGAGATCGCTCGTGCCGCGACACTAAAGCCGATCGAAGACATCGGTTCGCAGATCGGCATCCCGGCCGACGCGCTCATCCCCTACGGCCGCAGCAAGGCAAAGGTTGATCTCGGCTTCATCGATTCGCTGGCTGACCGGCCGCGCGGTAAGTTGATCCTTGTCACCGCGATCACACCGACGCCGGCGGGCGAGGGCAAAACGACCACAACCGTCGGGCTTGGTGACGGGCTCGCCCGAATCGGCAAGAAGGCGGCGATCTGCATCCGCGAACCGTCTCTCGGCCCGTGCTTCGGCATGAAGGGAGGCGCCGCTGGCGGCGGCTACGCGCAGGTCGTACCGATGGAAGACATCAACCTCCACTTCACCGGTGACATGCACGCCATCGGCGCGGCCAACAACCTGCTCGCCGCGATGATCGACAACCATATCTACTGGAACAACGAGCTGCGCCTGGACTCCCGGCGCATCTCGTGGCGGCGCGTCATAGACATGAATGATCGCGCCTTGCGCGAGATCACGGTCGGGCTAGGCGGCGTCGCTAACGGCTTCGCGCGCGAGGCGGGCTACGATATAACGGTCGCGTCCGAGGTGATGGCGATCTTTTGTCTCTCGACGTCGCTCGCCGATCTCGAGCGCCGGCTAAGCAACATCGTCGTCGGCCAGACGCGGGAGCGCGAGGCGGTCACGGCAGGAGAGTTGAGCGCCGACGGCGCGATGGCGGTCCTGCTCAAAGACGCGCTAATGCCGAACCTCGTTCAGACGCTGGAGAACAACCCAGCCTTCGTCCATGGCGGGCCGTTCGCCAACATCGCCCACGGCTGCAACTCGGTGATCTCGACTGATGTGGCGCTACGGCTGTCGGACTACGTCGTTACCGAGGCGGGCTTTGGCGCCGATCTGGGCGCGGAGAAGTTCTTCGACATCAAGTGCCGCAAGGCTGGACTCGAACCCGCCGCGGCGGTGATAGTGGCGACAGTGCGCGCGCTAAAGATGCATGGTGGCGTCGAGCGCGCCGACCTCGGCGCCGAGAGCGTCGGGGCGGTCACCGAAGGCCTCGCCAACCTCAAGCGTCACATCGAGAACGTGAAGAAGTTCGGCGTCCCGCCGGTGGTCGCCATCAACCGCTTTGTCACCGACACGGACGCAGAGATCGCCGCGATCTCTGAGGTCGCAGGCGAGGCCGGCGCCGAGGTTGTGCCGTGCACACACTGGGCCGACGGCGGCGCGGGTACGGAGGCGCTGGCGCACAAGGTTGTTGAGATCGCCGACGGCGGCGCGGCATCCTTCAAACCGCTCTACTCCGACGAGATGGGCCTTTTCGAAAAGATCAACACTGTCGCTCGTGAAATTTACCGCGCATCTGAGGCGGTCGCTAACAAAAGTCTTCAAGACCAGCTCTCTGGCTGGGAAGAAGAAGGCTACGGCCACCTGCCCGTCTGCATGGCGAAGACGCAGTACAGCTTCTCCACCGACCCAGACCGCAAGGGCGCGCCCCTCGACCACATCGTACCGGTGCGCGAGGTACGGCTGTCGGCCGGCGCTGAGTTCGTGGTCGCCATCTGCGGCGACATCATGACGATGCCGGGCCTGCCGCGCGTGCCTGCCGCGAACTCGATCCAACTGGGAGCCGACGGGATCGTGGAGGGGCTTTTCTGAACGCTTTCTGCTCTCTCATGTCACCCACGAGCTTGACCCGAGGGTCGATGCCAGAAATCGGAAACGGCGCCATGGGTCCGCAGGTCAAGCTCGAGGATGAAAATTCAAATTTTATGCTCTGAACTGTACCTTCCCCGACGACCTAACTCCGGCTAAACCATCTTCATGGCCCTAGCTCCCGCAGCCGCAACCTCCGATATGCTAACCGGACCGCCCCATCCCTACAGGTGGGCGATGCTGGCGGGTGTTTGGCTGCTTTATTTCACCTTCGCGATGGCTATCACGTCGATCGCGCCCCTGGTTTACAAGATAATGGGCGATCTCAATATGCATCGGGGCCAGATGGGAACGGTGCTGGCAGCATGGCAGCTCACCTATATCTTTTCCTCGGTACCGGGCGGCGGCATGCTCGACCGGTTCGGCCCACGGCGCTCGATGTTCGTCGCTACGCTGGTCATCGCGCTGTCTGTCCTTCTGCGCGGGCTCTCGACAGACTACGTTACGCTGCTGTTCGCCGTGATGGTGTTTGGCCTCGGCGGGCCACTGATCTCGTCGGGCGCGCCCAAAGTGGTCAGCCTGTGGTTCACCGGCAAGAATCGCGGGCTCGCTATGGGCATCTACTTCACTGGCAACGCCTCGGGCGGTATCACAGCGGTGGCGCTGACCAATAGCGTTTTCCTGCCTCTGGTGGGCGGTGACTGGCGCGACGTTATGTTCCTTGTCTCGGGCCTGGTGATCGCCTCCGGCTTACTATGGCTCCTGATCAGCGCGCATCCGGCGAGTCGTGCTATGGAGGCTAAGCTGAAGGCCGAGCCCAAGCGCGGCTCCGTCGAGGTGTTCCTCGAGCTGGTGCGCGACCCCATCGTCCGACTGGTTCTACTGATGGGCCTTTTCATCCTTTTCTACAATCACGGCATGAACCACTGGCTGCCGGAGCTGCTGCGGTCCTACGGCATGACACCGACGCAGGCAGGCTACTGGGCGGCGATCCCGACGCTGTTCGGCATGGTCGCGTCGCTCTCCCTCCCCAGAATGGCGACGCCAGAATGGCGGTTCCAGATCCTGCTCGGCCTTTTCTGCTGCGCGGCTGCCGGAACCATCCTGATATGGAGCCAGATCGATGCGCTGGTCGCGTCGGGCCTTGTAATCCAAGGCATGTGTAGAGGCGCAATGACATCGATCTCGATCCTGCTGCTGATGGATTCGGGCGACGGCAGTTCCAACCGCGTCGGCGCCGCGAGCGGGCTCTATTTTTCGGTCGGCGAAGTAGGAGGCGTGCTCGGCCCAATGTCGATGGGTGCCCTCGCCCACGTCACCGGCGACTTCGACGCATCGCTGTTCATGATGTTCGGCGTGGCCTGCCTACTGATGCTGATCCTGACGCGGCTCAGAATGGTGCAACGGCGGACGTGAGCGGACCCACCGACCGTGTTATTCCTATGGATGGGACCGCGGGGGGGCGAAATGACCGACATAGATTTAACCGGCACAATCTGTATCGTCACCGGCGGCGGGCGTGGCCTCGGGCGCGCAATGACGCTGGCGCTGGCTGAAGCGGGCGCAAATGTCATGGTGGCGATGCACATCGCTGACGATATCGTGTCCGAGGCGAAGGGCCTGCCGGGCACGGTCGAGGCGACCATCAAGAACATCCGGGATCCAGCGCAGTGCGCTGAGATCGTCCACGACACGTTGGCAAAGTTCGGCACAGTCGACGTTTTGATCAACAATGCCGGTGTAGGCATGCTGCTGGTCTCGGATAACTTCAACCGCGAGCCGGCGAGGTTTTGGACTGTCCATCCCGACCAATGGAGGCAGATCGTCGAGACCAACGTCAATGGCAGCTTTCAGGTCGCGCGTGAGGCGGTGCCCTACATGCTTGAGAAAGGCTGGGGGCGGATCGTTAACGTCACGACCTCGATTCAGACGATGCAGCGGACCGGATATGCGCCATACGGGCCGACAAAG
Source organism: Alphaproteobacteria bacterium (assembly GCA_038131485.1). Lineage (GTDB taxonomy): Bacteria > Pseudomonadota > Alphaproteobacteria > MPNO01 > UBA830 > JAYQUR01. The sequence goes on along the minus strand of JAYPPO010000002.1, from coordinate 524,257 downwards.
GCCGCGCTGGAGGCCTCATCAGCGTGCTGGGCGGAAGATCTCGAGGGGACGGGCGTTAGCTGCAATGTCCTAATTCCAGGTGGCGCGGCGGACACGAACCTGCTGCCTGGCAATCCAGGCGACCCGGGCCGATCGGGCGCCGACGGCAACCTGATAGATCCGGGCGTCATGAGAGCGCCGGCAGTCTGGCTCGCCTCGCACGGCTCCGACGGCTGGAACGGCCGGCGCTTCATCGCCCGGCTATGGGATACCGGCCTGCCTCCGGAGGAGGCCGCGAAGGCTTGCTCGGGCCGTGCCGGCATCGGCGACCGGCCGGACTGACATCAGCCCGGGACATGCCGGAGGCGCGCGAATTCGTTGACGCCGCGGGCATGCGCCCTTAGTTTCCGCGCACGCAAAACCCTCCGAGGATCAGGCACATGGCCGATCTCCCCGCCCTCGCGGCAGACGCGCGGGCATGGCCGTTCGAAGAAGCGCGCAAGCTGGCCATTCGTCTGAACGGCAGCTCGCCTGAGAGAGGCTACGTTCTTTTCGAGACCGGCTACGGTCCCTCAGGCCTGCCTCATATAGGGACGTTCGGCGAGGTCGTGCGGACGACGATGGTCCGCCGCGCGTTCGAGGCGATCTCGGACGTGCCGACGCGGCTGTTCGCCTTCTCGGACGACATGGATGGACTGCGCAAGGTGCCGGATAATGTCCCGCAGCAGGAAATGATGGCCGAGCACCTGGGCAAGCCGCTGACCAGCGTTCCGGACCCATTCGGCACGCACGACAGCTTCGGCGCGCACAACAACGCTCGGCTCCGCGATTTTCTCGACACGTTCGGCTTTGAGTACGAATTCCAGAGCGCGACGGAGTGTTACACATCGGGCCAGTTCGATACGACGCTGCTGGAGATCCTCAGGCTCCACGAGGAAATCTCTGCGATCATCAAGCCGACGCTCGGTGCCGAACGGCGCGAGACCTATAGCCCGTTCCTGCCCATCTGCCCGAAAACTGGGCGCGTGCTGCTGGCAAAGATAGTAGAGACTAAGCCGGATTCCGGCACCGTGGTCTACGAGGACGAGAACGGCGACTTGGTGGAGACGTTGGTTACCGGTGGGCACTGCAAGCTGCAGTGGAAAGCTGACTGGGCGATGCGCTGGACCGCGCTTCAGGTCGACTATGAGATGTCGGGCAAGGACCTGATCGACTCCGTCCGCCTTTCGGGCCAAATCTGCCGCAAACTCGGCGGCACCCCCCCCGAGGGCTTCACCTACGAGCTGTTCCTCGATGAGAACGGCGAGAAGATCTCGAAGTCGCGCGGCAACGGCCTCTCAGTCGAGGAATGGCTTACCTACGCGCCGCCGGAAAGCCTTGCGCTTTATATGTTCAATTCGCCGAAGAAGGCGAAGCGGTTATATTTTGACGTCATCCCACGCCACGTAGACGACTACCTGACGCATCTCGAGAAGTACGGCGAGCAGGACGAGGCGGCCAGGATCGAAAATCCGGCATGGCATATTCACCACCGCCAGCCGCCATCGCCGGAGTCGGGCGTCACCTTCACGCTGCTCCTGAATCTCGCCGGCGTTTGCAATACGGAAGATCCATCCGTCCTATGGGGCTTCATTACCCGCTACGCGCCCGAGGCGACGAGAGAGACGGCACCAATCCTCGACCGCCTCGTGGGCTATGCGATCGCCTATTACAGGGATTTCGTGAAGCCGAACAAGAGCTACCGCGCACCAACGGGCCGGGAAAGTGCGGCACTCGCCGATCTAGTCTCGGCGGTAGAGGCACTACCCTCCGACGCCGACGCCGAAGCGATCCAGAGCGAGGTCTACGAAGTGGGCAAGCGGCACGAGTTCGAAAACCTGCGCGACTGGTTTAAGGCGCTTTACGAAGTGCTGCTGGGGCAGAGCCAGGGGCCGCGCTTCGGCTCATTCGCCGCGCTCTACGGCAAGGACGAGACGATCGCACTGATACGCCGTGTCCTCGCAGGGGAAAGCGCCACCGCGGAATAGAGATATTTTTAACGGTCTCGACCATCTCCCACTCACGGCTCTCCAAAGCCAGCATCCTCCGCCGGAAGGCGTAGAGAGCCGGCACGATTCGGCGTGAAATGTCGCCGAAGACGCGTTGTGATTAATTGACTGGACCGCGCGGGCCGTCGAGATCGATCTCAGGGCGTGCGGTTGTCGGCCCGGCCTGGTGATTGACCATTTTCCAGACCCGACCCTCACGGACGAAAGTGTTGGTCGCGACCAGAAAGTTCCCGCCGATCTCCTCGAAGCAGACTACACTTGCGGTCTCTCCGTAAATCAGTGCGCGCGCCTCGTGACAGAGGATAACAGGCGAGTCCGGATTGCGGATGATCGCGAGCCAGCTCTGAATAACCTCGTCGCGACCGATCAGCGGACCCCACCCGGGATGCAGACATGCAACCGGCGCGACGTGCGACCAGAGATCCTCCATCGCTGCCTCGTCGCGGTCGGCGAACGCGCGGTAGAAAACCTCGTTGGCAAATAGAACGGCATCCGAGTCCGACATCTCGTCAGTTTAATCCATTTTTGAGCGGGACAGAATTCCGCAAACGAAGACCGAAAAGGATCGTTCGCAACGAAGGATTCCGTTGCACTATCTCCGAAGCGCAGAACATTTCGATGGAAGACATGTGCCGCGCAGTCGGGAGGACCGCGGGCGGCCAGACCACCCACGGCTATTTCAGCTGGACGCCCTTGTTCTCGCCGTCGAGAAAAATATTCGGTTTAAGGAATATCGACAAGATGAGCGCGCCGTTGGGAGACCACGCGTCGTGCCGGCTGCCTGCGGGCCGCCAGACGTAGTTCCCAGCCGTCACTTCGCCCTCGTCGTCAACCAGGGTGCCTTCAAGCACAAACGTTTGCTCGAGCGCCACATGCTCGTGAAAGGTGAGCTTCGAGCCTGGCTCCCACTTGAACAGGGCAGTCATCATGCCGGTGTCCTCGTCCTCCATGAGAATCTTCATCTCGATTCCCTCGCAGGGGGTCGGCTTCCATGGAATGTCATCAACCTCGACGAAACGCGAGGCGAGATCGGGCAGGTCTTCATGCCCTCTAAAAAGCGGCGTGACGACGGCCATGGCGGTTCCTCCAAAAGATTTTAGGTTTCAGTCTCCTATGGACACCGTAAGCACGTCAAGTTTTGGACAGCTCAGGCGGCCTCGGCGAAAGCGGCGACGGGCGGCTTTCCGGACACGGTAGTCCGGCGCAGCACCCGCGTCTCGGACGGGTCGAACCAGGTACGCGCATGCAGCGTGCACAGGTTGTCCCACATGACGAGATCGCCCGGCGTCCAGACGTGTTCATACTGATGCGCCGGATCTTCCAGAACCTCGAACAGTTCATTAAGCAGCGCGGCGCTCTCAACGCGGTCCATGCCGACGATATGATCCGTCATCAGCCGGTTGACGTAAAGCACCTCACGCCCGGTCTCGGGATGCCGGATCACGATTGGATGCTCCCACCGCGGCGCATCAGGCGCGCTCTCCTTCGCCTTTATCGTGGCGTTGGCGTCGTAATCGTAAACGTTGTGCACCTTGAGCCCGCGCAGGCGCTGCTTCATCCCGTCCGACAGCGAATCATAGGCGCGATAGGCATTGGCGAACTGGGTATTGCCGCCCTTCGACGGCACCTCGAGCGCGTACAGGATTGTCGCGCGCGACGGCGTCTCGTAATAGCACTGGTCGGTGTGGAACATCATCTCGCCGTCGGGCAGGACACCGGGCATACCGTCGACCGACTTATTGGCAACGTACATGAAGTTCTGCGGTCCCTTTTCGACGACCTTGACCGTCCTAACTTCCTGACGGGGGCCGAAACGTTCGGTGAACGCGATCTGGTCGTCGCTGGACAGGTTCTGGCCGGGAATCACAATCACAAAGTGCTCGAGCCACACCTCACGGATTTCCTGCATTGTCGCTTCGTCGAGACTGCCGCGAAGATCCACCCCTGTAATTCGTGCGCCGATCGCGCTCGAAAGCCGTTCCACCCCGATAGCCATCGCCCTTTCCCCCGATCGCTTAATTGCTTTGATATCTAAGTGTTAAAATCCCGGAGCCGCTCCTGTCAATCTGATTCTGGATTGCGGTCGGGCGGCGTCGCCCGTCGCGGAGAAATTGCGCTAAACTTCGGCAATGGAACCATTCATATACGACAAATGCCTGCCCCGCACAGTTTTCGGCGAAGGTACGGCGAAATCGTTGGGCGACGAGTTCGACCGTCTGTCGGTCGAGCGCGCTCTGATCCTTTGTTCCGCCGGCCGCGCAGCCGTCGCGCAGGAACTTGCCGATCTCATCGGTGGCAACCGCGCCACCGTCTCGCCGGTCTCGGCCGAAGGCATGCCGCAAGAGGCCTACGATCTTATGAAGGCCGACGTCGCGCGGACCGGCGCCGAAGGGCTCGTCGCGCTGGGAGGTGGATCGCCCATCGGCCTTGCCAAGGCCTGGGCGGCGGAGACGGAGCAACCGATGGTCGCCGTAGTGACGACCTATTCGGGTTCCGAAATGCAGAACAACTGGTACATCGGCGACACGCTTGACAGGATACAAGGCACATCGGAGACGGCGTTGCCGCGGACGGTGATCTACGATCCAGGCCTGACGATGGGGTTGCCGGCAAAGATCTCCGCAGCGAGCGGCATGAACGCGATGGCACACGCGGTCGAGACGCTCTACGGGCCGGACACCAACCCAGTTCTCAATACGCTGGCAGAAGACGCGATCCGACGGCTGGGCGAAAGCCTGCCGCGGATCGTCGACGACCCGCTCGATCGGGACGCGCGGCACGATACGCTGTACGCCGCCTGGCTCGCCGCCGCCTTCCGCGCGCGCTCCGGGCTGGAGCACGCGCTCGCCCAACGGGTGCGCTCGCGCTTCACGCTGAACCATGCCGAATGCCACGCGATCTCCGTGCCGTATGCCATCACCGCCAACGCGACGGGCGCGCCGGAGGCCATGCGCAGTATCGAGCGCGCGCTCGGCGCCGAGGATGCGGGGACCGGGCTGTGGGAATTCAATCGGCGGCTGGGTCTGGAGACGGGTTTCCGCGGCCTCGGCATGCCCGAAGACGGCATCGACGAGATCGCGGACATTCTCGACAGCATGACGTTTACCAACCCGGTCTCGATGGACCGGACCGCGCTGCGCGACGTCGTCGCGCAGGCGTGGGCAGGCGAGAAGCCCGCGTTCTAGGTGGCGGGAACCCGGTGGTCAGGCTCTGGAATTCTCCCCGATAAATCTATCGATCTCGGCCTCGATCGTCGCGCCCGCGAGCATCTCGGCGGCATGTGAACACGCTGAAGGCTGATCGCACGAACCGCGTCCGTCATACGGACGAGGTCGTCGTCGCTCTCTACATAGCGGCGGCGATCTTTCGGCCCGCGACGAACTCGAAGATGTCGGCGAGCAGCACGTAGTGGTTGAACTCGTCGGCGAGCTGGGTGGGGAGAAATTAGTATTCGTGACGGTCGATCGTCTTGTCGACTTCCAGATACCGATCAACGAGCTCCCAGTGCAGCCCGCAAAAGAACTCGTCGACGGGACTCAGCTCTTTCCAGAGCTGGGCGCACAGATCGAACAAATCATCCTCGTCCGACGCCTTGGCTAAGAACCGCTTGGAGATCTCGCCCTCGCATTCCCAATACGGCCACGCCGCGTCGATGATCACCTGTTCGATATCGTCGGTCATCACGATCTCCCCTGTTCCCTGCTCGCCTTATTATTCAAAGTGCCATTCGCTGCGCCAGATTGCAGCCCGAGAGCGAATCCGCGAAAATGCCTTCAACTGAGAGAGACTGAATGATTCACCTGGAAACGGACGTCCTTGTCGTCGGCGCGGGCGGTGCGGGAATGTATGCCGCAATCGCGGCAGCGCGGAACGGCGCCGATGTCATCCTTGCCGACAAGAGCATGATCGGGCGCGGTGGCGCGACCATCATGGCGCAGATGACGACGGCGGCGGCGCTCGGCACGCAGGAGCCGGACCACTGGACGAAACACGTCGACGACACGCTCGCAGCGGGCCGCGGGCTGTGCAACGAGGAACTGTCGGAGATCCTATGCCGCGAGGCCGTCGACCGCATCCTCGAAATGGATGAGTGGAAGGTCGGCTGGGCGCGCAAGAACGGCGCGATCACCGGCGTGATGGCGCCCGGCCATAGCGTGCCGCGCTGCGTCTACGTCGATTTTCTCAACACAGGCCCGGCCGTCGCCAAGTGCCTCCGCACCCAGGTCGCGCGCGCCGAAAGCTGCATCCGCGTCAGCGGGCTCGCGATCAACGACGTGGTGGTGGACGACGGGATCACGGTCGGCGCGGCCGGCTGGAACCTCGAGGACGAGACGCCGGTGACCATCGCCGCGGGCGCCGTGATCCTCGCGGCGGGCGGGCTGACGCGCCTCTATGCGCGCAACAGCGCGTCTGTGAACATGAACGGCGACGCCTATGCGATGGCGCTCCGCGCCGGTGCCGAGCTGATCGACATGGAATTCCCGCAGTTCTTCCCGATCGGCCATCTGGCTCCGCGGCTCGTCGGCATGGATCCGATCATGTGGGACCCGTTCCGCTACAAGCTGGGCGGCCGCATGTTCAACGGCGAGGGTGAGGAATTTCTGCAACGCTACGGCGGCGAGGACGCGGAGAAATACACGACGACCCGCGACATCATCTCCTACGGCATCACCAAGGAGGCAGAGGCTGGCCGCGCTACCGAGAACGGCGGCGCGTGGCTAAGCTTTGAGCACATTCCCGAGGATCAGCTGCGCGAGGCCTTTGGCCCGGTCATCGACCGACTCGCCGAGAACGGGATCGATCTGACGAAACGCGCGGTCGAGGTCTCCCCCATCGCGCACTATCACATGGGCGGCGTCCGGGTGAACGGGAAAATGGAGACACGCATCCCCGGCCTCTACACTGCAGGCGAAGCGGTCGGCGGCGCCAACGGCGCGAACCGCCTGTCGGGCAACGCGATCCCGGAGGCTTTCGTGTTCGGCGAGCGCGCTGGCCGGTTCGCGGCGGAGTACGCCCGCAGCCGCAACCGCGCCTGGACCGACGGCGCGGCGGAAGAGCATATCGAGCGCCTGCAGGGGCTGATCGCGCGCCAGTACAACGCCGAAGGCGACATGGCTACGCTCGGCGAGATGTGGTCCGAGCTCCAGTCGCTGATGTGGGAAAAGGTGGGCGTTCTGCGCACGGAAGAAAGGCTGACCGATGCGCTTACACGGATTCGGGAGATGCGCGCGACGCTCGAAGGCACCGACCCCGCCGCCGACAGCGCCTTCAACCTGACGCTTCAGGATTGGTATGACCTGCGCTCGGCTCTGCTGACCGCCGAGGCGGTAACGCTCGCAGCGATCAACCGCACCGAAAGCCGCGGCGCACACCAGCGCGAGGACTACGAACATACCGAACCCGCGTTCGAGAAGAACCAGCGCATGACGCTCGATGCCGGCGGCACGCTCGTCTCCGATTTCGTCCCCGTCGCCAAAGGCTGGGACGACAGCGCCCGGCCGGCCGACATGGAAGGAGCCGGATCATGAGCGAGATCGTCAAGGCCGGACCGGAGACCGTTCCCCTCACGATAAAGCGCGGCGTGCCCGGCGAGACGCCGTGGGAGGAGACCTTCGACGTGCCCTATCGCGAGGGCATGTCGGTGCTCGACGCGGTGGTCTGGATCCGCACCCACGTCGACTCTTCGGTCGCGTTCCGCTACAGCTGCGTGAACGCCAACGCGTGCAAGGAATGCATGGTCTCGGTCAATGGCAAGACCGAATACGCGTGCACCGCGCGCCTGTCGACCGACGGCACGACGGTCGGCCCGATAACCAACAAGGCTCTTATCCGCGATCTCGTGACCGACATCGTCCCGCCCAAGGAAAACCTGCGGACGATCCTGGCGCAACGGAAATAGCACACGGACAGGTGCGAGCGGTTATAAGACCTGCCCCCGTGAAATTATTCCTGTTTGCGGAATTTACCTAGGGGCGGGTCCAAGACTGGCCCGCCTTGTCGACGTCAATCGAGTTGCAGGAACAAACACTTTAAATAGGCGCTTTCGGGCAGCGAGGGATGTATCGGATGGTCGGGGCCCGCGCCGCCAGCATGCAAAATTCGCCCCGTCCGCCCGGCGTCCAGCAGGCCGCGCCGCACCTGGTCCGAGAACAGCATCGGATCGACGTGATGTGAGCATGACGCGATGACGAGGATGCCGTCGGGCTCTACTAGCGTCGCCGCGAGGCGCGCGAGTTTGCGGTAGCCGCGCGCGCCGGGCTTGAGATCCTTTTTGGTCTTCACGAAGGCGGGAGGATCGGCAACGACGACGCCGAAGCGGCGGCCTTCGCCAACCAGGACTTCGAGTGCACCGAACGCTTCCGATTTCTCGAATTTTACGCGGTCTCCGAAACCGGCCTCGTCGGCCGCCTGACGCGAAAGATCGAGCGCCGGCTGGGACCGGTCGACGCACAAGACGCTGGAGGCGCCCGCCGCCGCGGCCTGAAGTCCGAACCCGCCGAGATAGCAGTAACAGTCGAGAACAGAGCGGCCCACGGAAAGCTGCGCCGCTCGCGCGCGATTCTCCCGATGATCGAAGAACCAGCCGGTCTTTTGCCCGTCAGCAAGGTCTGCGAGAAACCGCACGCCGTTTTCCATCACCGCCGCGGGCGACGGCACATCCCCGAGAATTTGGACCGGCGCGTCCTCGAGCCCCTCGAGCCGCCGCGCCGCGCCGTCGCGCGAGATGACGATACCCTTGGGCGAGATCATTCGGCGCAGCGCTGTCACGATCCCGTCGGTGAGCCGGTCCATGCCGGCGGTATTGAGCTGCAGCGCACAGATATCGTCATAGCGGTCGACGATCAGCCCCGGCATACCGTCCGCTTCCGCATGGATCAGCCGGTAATATGGAGCACCGAACAGTCGGTCGCGCCGCGCGAGGGCGCGCTCGAAGCGCGCGGCGATCCAATCGGTATTGAGGATGGCGTCGGGCTCCGGCGTCAGCATCCGGGCACTGATCAGCGGTTTCGGGTTAAACAGCGCCGTGCCGATCGCCGCGCCAGAGGCATCGACGAGGGTTACCGGCATACCCGGCTCCAGCGCCTTCGCGTCCGACGAGATGTTCACCTCGTTGGAAAACACCCACGGATGGCCAGCGCGCACGCGCTTGTGGCGGCCGGGCATGATTTTGACGATGGGAAGCTTGGCGCGAATCGCCGCGCCGGTCTCTTCTTTCTCTGCGATATTGGTCATGCGCGCGAACCTATCGGGTTTGGCCGGACGTGTCATCGCCGCGACCGCGATCACCCCGCCGTGCGGCGGATTCCGCCCGCGCCTCGCGCATGGTGCTGTACCAGCCGGCGGCAAAGATGATCAGCGCGCCGGTCGCCGTCCACACGTCAAGAAGCTCCGCGAACAGAACCCAGCCAACGACCGCTGAGAACGGCAGCCGCATGAAGTCGAACGGGATGACGAAGGTCGCGTCCGCGCAGGCGAGCGAGCGCGTGATGCAGTAATGGGTTACGTAGCCCGTGACGCCGAGGCCGAGAATCCACGGCAGGTCGGCAAGCATCGGAGTCTGCCAAACGAAGAGGGCCGGGATCGCAGAATAGATAAGGATCGTCACGCTCATGTAGAAGACGACGGTCGAGCCGGACTCCGTGTCGGATAGGCGCTTGGTCGCGACATGGGCACAGGAATAGAGGAACGCCGCCAGCAGCACCGAAAGCGAGCCGGCATTCACCGGAATCAGTCCGGGCCGCAGGATGATCAACGCGCCCGCGAACCCGACGACGATTGCGATCGCCCGGTGCCCACCGAACCGTTCGCCCAGCCAGATCGCGGCGATGATCGCGGTAAATAGCGGGGAGGTGAACTGGAGCGCCGCAACGTCGGCAATCGCAATCTGGGTGACGCCGAAAAACCACGCGACGTTACCGCTGTATAGGAACGCGTTGCGCAGCGCGTGAAGGCCGAGTTTTTCGGTCCGGAACACGGCGCTGCCCTGGCGGGCCAGCGAGGGTGCCATCAGCCCGAGATTGATGACGTTTCGGAGAAAGATCATCAGTAGGACTGAATAGCCAGGCAGGTAGCGGATGCAAGCCGCCATCGCGGTCAGCGCCGCGGCCGCGGCGATCATCCAGAGCGCGCCCTTGACGGCATTGCTCATCGTGCGACGCTCCCTTCCATCACAACGCCTTCGCGCCGCGCATCTGCGCCGCCGTCAAAGCCGCGTTTCGAGATCTTGATGCCGTGCAGGCCACTAACGAGCGGGCGGATCCGGACCGTGTGACCACGCGCGCGCAACCCGGCGACGCCAGCCTCGCCCGCCTCGGGCTCGATCTCGATCGCGTCGCGCCCGATCGCGATGTTGGGCAGGTCGATCGCCTTCTGCATCGGCAGGCCACCGTCGAGCAGCCCGACGACGGTCTTCGCCACGTAGCCAATAATGCGCCGCCCTCCGGGCGAGCCGAACGCAGCGAACAGGCGGCCCTCGGCATCGAAGATCAGCGTCGGCGACATGGAGCTACGCGGCCGCTTGTTCGGCACCGCCGCATTGGCGACGACGCGTCCGCCGCGGCGGGGCCGGAAGGCGAAGTCGGTGAGCTGGTTGTTGAGCAGGAAGCCACGCACGAGAATGTAAGAGCCGAAGGCGCGCTCGACGGTCGTCGTCATGCTGACCGCATTGCCGTAGCCGTCGACTATGGCGAAATGGGACGTCGACGGATATTCCGCCCCGCCGCCCTGCCCGAAAGCATCCTGCACGCCCCGCGGTTTGCCTGGGGACACGCGTTCCAAGCGGCGGTCGGCCGAAATCTCCGCCGCGCGGCCGGCAAGATAGGCAGAATCCAGCAAACCGTCGACGGGCACGTTGACGAAATCCGGATCGCCGACATAGAGCGCGCGGTCGGCATAGGCTAGGCGCATCGCCTCTGCAAACAGATGCGCCGCCTCGGGCGCGCCGGGGGCGATGCGGGCAGACGGGAAACGCTCGAGCATGCCTAGAATCTGGTGGACGGCGATACCCCCGGACGTCGGCGGCGGCATCCCGCAAACGCGCCATACGCGATAGGGCCGGCACAGCACTTCCCGCTTCTTCGCGCGGTAGGCGGCGATGTCGGCTTGGGTCATCGTTCCCGGATTGCGCGCGGCGGCACGCACCGCGCGCGCGATATCCGCAGCTATTTCGCCCTCGTAGAACGCCTCCGCGCCGCCCGCCGCGATGCGCCTCAGCGTGTGGGCAAGCGCGGAGTTTCGGAGGACGAACCCAATAGGCAGCGGCGCGCCGTCCGGCGTCAGGAAGTAGGCACGCGTCGCCGGAAAGTCGGCCAAACCCATTGCGTGCCCAATCATCCGGTTGAGCCGCGGCGTAACCTGGAACCCGCCGCTCGCTAGCTCGATCGCCGGGGCGAATGTGAGCCGCCACGGAAGGCGCCCATGCTCCACATGCGCCTGCTCCAGCATCCGGATCACGCCGGGAACACCGACCGCCTGCCCACCCGCTGCCGCATCGCGGAACGCCCGAGCCGTGCCGTCATCCTTCAGGAAATGGCCGGGATCGAGCGCCGCTGGCGCGGTCTCGCGACCGTCGTAGGCATCGATTCGCCCGTCGGCCTTGCGGTAATGCAGCAGAAACGCGCCGCCTCCGATACCCGAGCTTTGCGGCTCCACCAGCGTGAGCGCCGCCTGCACCGCGATGGCGGCGTCGACGGCGGTGCCGCCCGCCCGCAGGATTTCCGCGCCCGCGTGTGCGGCGAGCGGATGCGCCACCGACACCATGAACCTACCGTCGGTCCCGCCGCCGGGCGATGACGCGCCGGCGCATCCCAGAACGGGCAGGACAACCAGCAAAAGCGCAACCTTCCGCGACTTTTGCAGACGCCGAACGGCCGTTGTAATCGGCGGGCTAAGAGGCATTCAGCGGAAATCCTTTCGCAGGTGCGAAAAAGAGGGTAGAACTGCGTGTATTTCCGGAGATGGCGGATCCCCGGATAGGTCATGGAGGCAGTGATGAGCACCCCCAGCCGGATTAAGCGGATTACAGCGCCCGAACTTGCAGCGCGCAAGGGCGTTGAGCCGATCGCGATTCTGACGGCCTACACGGCGCCGATGGCGCAGATCCTCGACGAGCATGTGGATTGCCTGCTCGTCGGCGACTCGCTCGGCATGGTGGTCTACGGGCTGGACACGACGCTTGCCGTCACGCTCGACATGATGATCAACCACGGCGCAGCGGTCGTGCGCGGCTCCCATCACGCCTGCGTCGTCGTCGACATGCCGTTCGGCAGCTATCAGGAATCGCCCGAGCAGGCCTACCGGAACGCCGCGCGCATCATGCAGGAGACTGGCTGCGACGCAGTGAAGCTCGAGGCGGGCATCGTACTCGCGCCGACGATTCAGTTCCTCGCCCAGCGCGGCGTGCCCGTGATGGGTCATGTCGGCCTGATGCCGCAGTCGGTCAACACCTACGGCGGCTTCCGCGTCCAGGGCAAGGACACCGCCGCCGCTCGCCAGGTGATCGACGATGCCCGCGCGGTCGCCGATGCGGGCGCGTTCTCGATCGTCGTCGAAGGTGTCATGGAGCCCGTCGCGCGCGAGATCACGCATGTCGTGCCGGTCCCCACAATCGGTATCGGCGCCTCTTCAGAATGCGACGGACAGGTTCTCGTCACCGAGGACCTCGCCGGCCTGTTCAGCGATTTCACGCCCAAATTCGTCAAGCGCTATGCCGATCTCGGATCCGAGCTCGGGCGCGCCGCTGCCACCTACGTCGAAGACGTTCGCGCCCGCCGCTTCCCGGCGGCGGAGCACTGCTTCGGCGCTCCGAAGGCGGACGGCGCGGAGGTCCGACAGCTCAAATCCTGACGCGGACGATGGTGACTGCCAGCCATTCCGATCCCTCTGGCGGGGCGCCCCCCGCCATTCTGCGCACGCCCCCCGCTCTAGCCGAAGTGCTAGGACCGGTTCGCGCGGACGACCGCATCATCGGTTTGATCCCGACGATGGGAGCCCTTCACGAAGGCCATCTCTCGCTCGTCCGGCGCGCGCGCCGCGATTGCGGGTGCGTCGTCGCCAGCCTGTTCGTGAATCCCACCCAGTTCGGCCCGAATGAGGACTTCGAACGCTACCCGCGCGACGAGGCCGCCGACCTTGCCGCCTTCGGCGCAAACGGCGTCGATTACGTCTACGCACCGCCCCTGGAAGAAATGTATCCAAGTGGTCCCGAAATCACAGTAACCGTAAGCGGCGTGACCGAAGGACTGTGCAGCGCCGCGCGCCCGGGCCATTTCGACGGGGTGACGACGGTCGTCTCGCGCCTGTTCGAACAGTGCCGGCCGGACGTCGCCTATTTCGGCGAAAAGGACTTCCAACAGCTGAAAACGATCGAGAAGCTCGTCGAACAGGAGGGATACGGCATCCGCATCATTGGACTCCCGATCGTCCGCGAGCGCGACGGTCTCGCACTGTCGTCGCGCAACGCCTATCTCGGCGAGCGGGAGCGGCGGATCGCACCAGCGCTCTACGGCACGCTGGTCGCCGTCGCCGGCCGCCTGCACAAGGACGCGAACCTAGGAGAGCAATGCGACTGGGGACGCCGCGAGCTGCTGGAAGCGGGCTTCGACAAGGTCGACTATTTCGAGGCCCGCGACGCCGCAACGCTCGCGCCGGCGGACGGCTACCGCCGTGGCCTCCGGCTTCTCGCCGCCGCGCATATCGGTGGCACGCGCCTGATCGACAATCTCTCTGTCGACAACCCGGCGTGAACCTCTCGCTTCCCTGGTCACCCGGATTGCGCCGCCACGGGGCGCGCCCGATAATGCGGCAACCATAAAGGGAAACTAGCCATGTACTACGAGACCGCGAAGAATGATCACGGTCTACCGTTCAATCCGTACAAATCGATCGTCGTGCCCCGTCCTGTCGGATGGATCACAACCCTTGACCCCAAGGGCAACATCAACCTTGCGCCTTACAGTCAGTTCAACAATCTCGGCTACGATCCGCCCTACGTGATGTTCTCGTCGGGATCGCGCTTCGAGGACGGCGGGCCGAAGGACAGCGCCCGCAATGCGCTTCTCACCGGCGAATTCGTGACCAACATGGCGACATGGGAGCTGCGAGAGGAAATCAACACCACCGCGCAACTGGTCCCCCCGGAAGTCGACGAAGCGGCGATGGCGGGCCTCGAGATGGTGCCGTCAAAAATCGTTAAGCCGCCGCGCGTAAAGCGGTCGCCCGTTCAACTCGAATGCAAATACCACGCGACGCTTACGCTGCCCGGCAACTCGATCGACAACCTGACCTATGTCGTCGTCGGCGAGGTGGTCGGCGTACACATCTCCGACGACGTCATCACCGACGACGGCAAGATCGACATCCTGAAATGCCGTCCACTCGCCCGCATGGGTTATTTCGACTACACGTCAGTTGAGAGCGTCTTCGAGATGGCGCCGGGTGGCCCCAACGCCGACAAGATGCGGCGCGGTCTAGAAGGACAGGCCCGAGGGCGCCAAGCTAGGTAATAGACGAAAAGCGGGCACCGAAAGATGCCCGTTTGCATTTCCGCATTTCGCCGGCCTCAGCGCACGTAAAGGTGGACCTCGTTGGTGGACACAGTGTTGCTCGACAGCGCCGACAAACGTACTCGGTCGAGCGGCAGGCCCATGTCGGAAAGAGACCGAAGGACGCGTTCGGCGTTGCGCTTCGACGTGTTCCCGTCGAGCGCAGAGCGCGCCACGCTGCCGCTGTTGGGTGCGACTGCGACGAGATCAAACATCGCGCTGGGCCGTCGCTGCAGTGCGCGGCTGACGGCACTGTAGAGTGGCTGCTCGTAGTCAACCTGCGCGCGGTCGAAACGGATCACCACCAGCGGTCGGCGGACGCCGCCGGAGGACGCCATGGGCGAAGGCACTAAGCCGCTGCTCGCCGACGGCGCGGCGGCCGCGTAGGCGCGGTTGCCGAGGCTCGAGCCAAGAAGCTCGCCGTTCTTGATAGCGAGCGCCATCGTAGTGAGATTGGCGCGCTCTGAGCTGAGATAGTTGCTCTGGCGGCTGACGTCCTCGCTGAGCTCGTTAAGTAGGCGGTCTATTAGGACGACGGTCCGGTTGGCCTCGTCCTCGAGGGTTGCAAGCTGGCGATGGTCTTCGTCGACGGCGCCGGACAGCCCATAAGCCGCGCGCGCCGTCTCGAGGAGGTAGGCAGACAGTGTCGACGAGCCTGCTACGCCATTGGCAAGCGTGTTCATCTTGGCGATGTCGCTCTCAACCTGCGCAAGGCTAGACTGCGCCAGGTTCCACTGGTTCACGAGCAGCGGGTTGCCGGGCGTCGTGCCGACCTGCAGGCGCGAATTAATGTTGCCGACGATGTTGTGATAGGTCTGGGCATGAGCGGTCGTCAGCTTGCGGATCGACTGGAGCTGAACATTCTGCGTAGAGATCTGAGCTTGTAGCCGCTGAAGCTCGCCGCGAAGCTGGACAATCCTCGCCCCGACATAGGTGCCGGTGGACGCGCCGGCAGTGATCGGAGGCAGACTGAAATTAGTGTTGCCCAGGGACGGCGGCGGCGGCGGCGACAGAGTCGGTTGCGTATTGCGCTCTGCCTGCGAGGCAGGAATTTGCGTCTTCTCAGGTCCTCCTTTGGGATCTTCTCCGGTCAGCGACGGCCACAGCGCATCTGACGCAAAGGAGCAACCCGCGAGCACTGAACCCGCGACGAGAAGCGTGAAGTGGGATTTCATTCGGGCCATGGTTCAGGCCTTACCCCCGTTTGTGTCTTTCACTCGTATCTTCAACTGGCGCCAGTAAAAGCATAGGACAAATGTTTGTAAAGAAACAGTAACCCGCCAATTTCCCGAGCAGTTGATACTACTTTAACGATTTAGCGTCTTCAAGCCGATTGTCCCCCGACCTATCGCCGCCACACGCCCCGAAGCTCCTGCAATTCTTGCCCTCGAGGCAAGTGCGCGCCCCCCTGCAAGCATCCCAGCCGGATAAAGCGAATCGGCGGACCTTTCAGTTATCGGGCATTCTATATCGACCAGATTGGGTATCTGCGTGGCGGCATTGCGGTCATCGGATGGCATTGAAAGTAGGGTGGACAAAACGAGAAGCAACGCATTGCACGGCGTCGACGCATTGGTTATACCCTTTCGGCCCGCGCGCCCGTAGCTCAACTGGATAGAGTGCCTGACTACGGATCAGGAGGTTGGGGGTTCGAATCCTCCCGGGCGCGCCATTCGCTTTTTCCGAAATTTGCCGAACCAGGCTTACGCTGCCGCGCCGAAAGTCGCTACGCGTTTCGTCGGGCGGTCGTCCATGAATATCTGGGCGATGCCGGCGCTGATGCCAATCAAGACGCCGATCTGCCAGGCAAGGTCGTAATTGCCGAACGTGTCGAAGAGGATGCCGCCACCCCACGCACCCAGAAAGGAGCCGACCTGGTGGCTGAAGAAGCAGATGCCGGACAGCGTCGCGACATAGCGCAGCCCGAAAATCTGAACGATAAGCCCGTTGACCAGCGGCGCTACGCCGAGCCACAGCAAGCCCATGACCGCCGCGAAAACAAGCGTCGTCGTCGGCGAAGCCGGCAACATGAAATAAACCACGATGGCAGCCGAGCGCAGGATGTAGACGGTACCTAGCAGCACGTGCTTCGGGAACTTCTGGCCAAGCCAACCCAGGAGGTAACATCCGGCCGCATTGAAGGCTCCGATTACGGCCAGCGCCGTAGCGCCGAGGCCGGGCGCCTGCCCGCACAGCGCGAGATAAGCAGGCAGATGCGTCGTCAGGAACACGAGTTGAAGGCCGCATACAAAGAAGGCAATGCCCATCACGATATAGCCGCGGTGGGACGCCGCCTCGGTCAGCACGCCCCGGAAGGTAAGCCCGGCATCGACGTCGACGGCCGCATTCTCGCGCCGCGCCTGCGCGCCGTCGCCCGCGCCGGACATCCACGCCGCGGGCAGCATCGCCGCGCACAGGCCGATGAAGCCAGTCATGGCAAGCTCCCAGCCACCAACCTCCATCAAACCCTGCGCCAATGGTGCGGCGATAAAGGTGCCGACCGAGCCGGCCGCCGATATCGAACCCAGCATGATCGACCGCCTGACGGCCGAGACAGCCCGCGCCGTCGCCGCCATCGCGACCGCCAGCGCGGTGCACGACATGGCGAGCCCGATCATCAGCCCAGTGCCAATGATCACTTCGACCGGCCCTGTCGCGTTCATGGTCAGATACAAACCGCCGGCATAGAGGAACGTGCCGGCGACGGTGACGATCTTGCAGCCGAACCGGTCTGAGACCGCGCCGACGAACGGCTGGGTCAGCCCCCAGAACAGGTTCTGGACGGCTATGGCGAGCGTTAAGTCGGCCACCGTGATACCGAGACCCTGCGTCATCGGCGTGACGAAAAGCCCAAAGCTCTGCCGCATGCCCATCGAGAACGTCAGCATGATGCTGGCGCCGACGAGAACGGAATACATCTGGACCCGCGTGTGCCCCGTCTCGGGTGACGGCACATTGCGCGCTAGTCTGTCTTCGGAGTTTCTGGACATTGGCTGGGAGATCAGGCTTCGGTATTGGAGTTACGGCTGCTGGAATAACGCCGCTTACCCCAAAGCGGCAAGAAAAATTGGCGTGTCAGGAACGCATATCAGTCGTGCAGGAACCAGGAAGAACGGACAGACGCCCTGGGACCTCCCCACGCCGGCGAGAGGCGTATCTCAATTTTGCCGGCTCCTACGTGCAGACGGCCAGTGCGGTCGATCCGGAGCCTGCAGAGAACAGGGCGATGATGGTCTGCGCCGGGTCTAAGTTCGTCGACTGCCTCCTACCCCTACCCTGACAGCGCGGGGCGCGTTAAAGTTCCTGCAACCAAACACCAGATATACTCAGAGGGAGCGGAGAACAGTGATCGATCTCTATACTTGGAACACGGACAACGGCCACAAGGCGCGGCACGGGGCAGAGGAATCCGGCCTGCAATTCAACGTCCATGGCGTCAACATCCGCGAACGCAAGCAGTTCGAACCCGACTTCCTCGCCATCAGCCCCGGCCACAAGATTCCGGCGCTAATCGACGACAACGGGCCGGGTGGCAATCCGGTGACGCTCTGCGAATCGGGCGCGATCCTGAAGTATCTCGGAGAAAAGGCTGACAATGGTCTCTATCCGGCCGATCCGCTCAAGCGCGTCGCGGTCGACCAGTGGTTGTTTTACGGCTCGTCGACCTGGACGACGCAGGCCCAACAATATGGTCTCTTCTGGCAGCGTTTTCCGGAGGACGTGCCGCCGGCGAAGGCTCACTATGAGGCAGTCGTGCGGGACAATTTCGATACGTTCGATCGCCATCTCGGCGACAACGAATATTTCTCGGGCAATTATTCGGTCGCGGATATCTCGATCTATGCGGACGTCCACGTCCACGGGCCGCAGGGCCGTCTGGACCTCGCCGAATGGCCGAACCTGAAGCGATGGCACGACGCGATCGAGACGCGGCCCGCCGTCCAGCGCGCCTGGGTGCCGCTCGAGGATTGACGCGGGGCAGATATGGGAAAGCCGGTCCGGAAAGACCGCCAGCGCGCGATGTCTCGCCCAGCGCCCCGTAATGCCGCGGATGTCGCGGCCGAGCAGTTTGGACTCCCTGCTGAAGGCGCCGGACTCGCCTGCGGTGCGGCAATAGGCTAATTCCTGATCCGGCGACGCCGATCAGCTGGCCGACCATCCACACTCGCAAATCGTTGCCGATGCGCCTTCGCCTACCGCC
The DNA here is from genome assembly GCA_038131485.1 of Alphaproteobacteria bacterium. Taxonomy (GTDB): domain Bacteria; phylum Pseudomonadota; class Alphaproteobacteria; order MPNO01; family UBA830; genus JAYQUR01. Next base: position 505,487 of record JAYPPO010000002.1, on the reverse strand, counting down.
GATCGAACCGATTGCCCGTCCCATTCAGGGAGTGCGCGAGGTTTTCGCGCATGCGTTCGGTCACAATCTCGCCAACGGAATCGCTGCGTTCCTTTTTGCCGCATCCGGACCCGGAGCGATGATCCTGGCCGTCGGGACAGCGGCAAACCTGCCGCCGGCCTTCATCGCGTCGTGGCTTTTCTCCGCCTACACGCTCAGCGGCCTTCTCACGCTCGTCTTCTGCACGCTGTATCGCCAGCCGTTCGCCATCGGCTACAGCATGCCAGCTGTAGTCATCATCGGCCCTGCGCTGGCGCAGTATCCGTTCGCGGAGTTAATCGGCGCCTATATCGTCGCCGGCGGGCTGATCCTGTGGCTGTCGCTGACCGGCCTCGTCAAGCGCGCAACGGCGGCTCTGCCGGAACCGATCGTCATGGCGATGATCGCAGGGGTCTTTCTGCCGTTCGGTCTGCGACTGATGGGCGCGTTCCACGATGCCGTCTCGATCTCGGGCGTGATGGCCGCCACCTATCTCGCGGCCGCGGCCTTACCTCCCTTCCGGGCACGGATTCCGCCTCTCCTCGCCGCGCTGTTTGGAGGCGCCGTCGCCGTGGCTGCGACAGGCAGTTTCGCGCCGCCCGCCGAGCTCGCGATCGAGACCGCGACGCCGATTTTGTTCGCCCCCGTCTTCAGCACCGCGGCGATCGTTGAATTTTCCATCCCACTCGCCATCACAGTGGTTGCCATCCACAACATCCAGGGCTTCGCCATCCTGCGCAACGCCGGATACGCTCCGCCGGAAAACGCGGCGACGCTGATCTGCGGTGCGGCGACGCCCTACTACGGCATCATGGGCAGCGTGCCCACCGTCGTGATGGGGCCCGCGAACGCCATTCTCAACGGCTCGGGTCAGCAGTCTTTCCGATATATCGGAGGACTATGGTTCGGCCTGCTCCTGATCCTGTTCGGCGTCTATGCACCGACTGCCGTCGCGATCGGCGGCGCGCTGCCGACGGCATTTATCGCCGGTCTCGCTGGACTCGCGCTGCTACCGGTTCTGCAATCGGCCTTCGTGGAGTCGTTTCGCGGTCGCTTCACGTTTGGGGCGCTTATAACGCTACTGATCACGGTTGCCGACATCGAAATCCTCGGCATCGGAAGCGCGTTCTGGGGCTTGATGTTCGGCTATGTCGCATCACGTCTCGTCGAGAGCGGCGATTTCCGGGCGCGAAAAGAAAACCCGCCCGCATAAAGAGACCGCTGGGACCGACCTGGCGGTTCCGAAACGTTTCGGCGGGATCGCCTCAGAAAGCGGCGTAGGCGACCCCGGTTGCGGCAATCGCAATGCCAGCAGCGCGTACGAAGGCGGTCTCTCGGATCCGCACGGCAAGGACGCCGAGGCCGACGCCCATCAGCTGAAGTACAACGGTCGCGGCCGTGAAACCAACAATAAACGTCAGCGCCGAGGTGCCCGACATTTCCGCGCCATGCGCCGCGCCATGGAACAGCGCGAAGGCTCCGACTATGGCGGCCCCGGCAGCGGGGCCGAGGCGAAGCGCGGCGGCTGCCAGAAGACCGAACACAACGAGCGATGCGGCAATACCAGTTTCGATCCCGGGCAGCGCGATCCCGCCCATGGCGAGCAGCGCGCCCCCGATCATCGCGACCGCGAAAGCTGCCGGTGCGACGATACGGACGGTGCGCCCGGACATGCCAGCCCAGAGACCGACGGCCAGCATCGTCAAAACGTGATCGAGCCCGCCCATCGGGTGCAAGAAGCCGGCGCCAGCGCCCGAAACGGGATGAGCATGCGATGCGGTGGTCGCGGCGACGATGGCGAATAATGCAGTGACGGCGATCCCAGCGGAGTTTCTGATCATGACGGCTTCCTGGTTGATATTCGTTAATGACGCGCTTCACGCCTTTTTCGGCGGGACGCCCTCATCCACAGGGTTTACGACGCAATATTGGGCTTTGCAAGCCGGTGCGGACGTCTATTCCGCGGCCTCCGCCGTTTCACCGAGTGCAGCATTCACCCGCGGCATTACCTCTGCAGCCATCAGTTCCATCGACCGCTTAGTCAGACCTTCGTCGACCCAGTCCATGCCGGCGACAACCAGCTCGCCGAACTCGCCAACGACTCCGCGGAAGGCGAGAATCTGGTCGACGACCTCATTAACAGTGCCGCAGATCACCAGGTCGTCAAGCACGCGGTCGAGCGTGATCGCCTCGTCGGGCTCGTCCCGGTCGTGCTTGAAGACGGCCTGGCGGCCGCCCTTGGTAAGCTTGTATAAAAGCTGCTTGTAGTAGAACCGGTAGGGGCTCCTCTCGTCCTCCTTGCCGTAGCTTTGCGCGACCTTGTCGTCGTCGGCGACGAAAATCGTGCGCGCAACGCGCCAGTCACCGGTGTTCGCCGTCCGGCCTGCCTCCTCCGCACCCTGCGCATAGCCCGCCCAGTGTGTCGCCGCCCACTTGTCCATCAAGAAGTTGGCAGACATGGGGTGAAAATCCCTCTTGCCCATCTCGATCACGCCCTTGGAGAACGGCGCAACGACGGTGCCGACTATTTCGGGACGGGGAGACTGCAGCGGTTTCTGCATGATACCGGTGCCGTAGGGCGCGTCGATAGTAACCTCGGTCGTGACTCTCCAGCGGTTACCAGGCAGCTCGATCGAGTACGGCGGGTCACGCTGCCAGATTTCCAGAATGACGTCGATGGCGTCGGCGAACATCTTGTTAATGTCCTCCTCGAGAATATCCAGCACCTCGCGGTCGGAGCGCAGTGTCCCGGGGCTGATGCCAAAGATGAACCGACCTTCCGCCAAATGGTCGAACATCGCGGCGTGGCTCGCGGCCAACACCGGATGGGTATGCGTCAGGTTCGACGTTCCGGTGCCGAGCTTGATGTTCTCGGTCGAGTGGATAAGCGTAGCCAAGAACATCATCGAACTGGTAATGTTCTCCGCCGCATCGCTCAGATGCTCGCCAACGAAGGCGTCGTAGTAGCCGAGCTTGTCGGCGAGGATGATCGCCTCGCGGTCCTGCTTCAGCGTCGTGACGTAGTCGGTGTCCAGCGGATGCATGGGCATCGTGAAATAGCCGAGACGCATGGAATTTCTCCGGGAGTATTGAGCGCTTTTCGAGCGCGGATCGGCGAGGAGAGTAGTGGGACGGGATCGCGTTGTCACCCCGCTGAACGCGCAACGGTCAAGTGCCGGATAGGATCAGCCGAGCGCCTTAACGCCAGGAAGCACCTTGCCCTCCAGCCATTCTAGGAAAGCTCCGCCTGCGGTCGAGACGTAGCAGAAATCGTCGGTAACGCCGGCATGGGCGAGTGCCGCGACGGTATCGCCGCCACCCGCCACCGTCTTGAGAGCCCCAGACCGCGTCAGCTCGGCCGCCGCCTTTGCGACCCGGTTGGTTCCGGCATCGAAGGGCGGGATCTCGAATGCCCCGAGCGGGCCGTTCCAGACCAGCGTCTTAAGCTCGACGAGCTTCGCCGCAAGGCCGGCGGCGCTGCCGGCACCGACGTCGAGGATCATCCGGTCCGACGGAACGGCGGCGATAGGCACCATATCGTTGGCGGCGCCCTCCTTGAACTCGGCGGCGACCATGGCATCCGACGGCAGGACGATCTCGCACCCCGCGGCATCGGCGCGGGCGAGAATATCGAGCGCCGTCTCGGACATGTCGCGTTCGCACAGCGACGCGCCTATATCGGTGCCAAGCGCGTGCAGGAACGTGTTCGCCATCGCTCCACCGATCGCCAGCATGTCCACCTTGCCAACGAGATTGACGAGCAGGTCGAGCTTGGTGGAGACCTTCGCGCCGCCGACAATGGCGCCGACCGGCCGGGTCGGACTGCCGAGCGCGGCATCGAGCGCTTCCAGCTCCGCCTGCATCAAGCGGCCCGCCGCCGACGGCAGAAGATGCGCCAACCCCTCGGTCGAGGCATGCGCCCGATGCGCGGCGGAAAAGGCATCGTTGACGTAGAGATCAGCGAGCGCGGCTAATGCTTTAGCAAATCCCGGATCATTCTTCTCCTCGCCCACATGGAATCGAAGGTTCTCAAGTAACACGACGTCGCCCGCCGACGCAGATCCGATCACCTGCTTCGCGCGGTCGCCGATACAGTCATCGGCGAACAGCACCTTGCGGCCACGAAGCGCGTCAGACAGCGGACCGGCCAGCGCCGCCAGAGACATGTTCGGGTTGCGCTGGCCTGTCGGCCTGCCGAAGTGCGACGCGACGATTACGATGGCGCCTTTTTGGGCAAGCTCGGAGATCGTCGGCGCAAGGCGGTCGATACGGGTGGTATCACTAACCCTACCGTCGCGCATCGGCACGTTCAGGTCGGCGCGCAGGAAGACCCGCTTGCCGGATACCTCGAAAGCGTCGAGGGTCTTGGGCATCTAGAATGCTCCGTCTAGCAGACTACTTGAGCTTGCCCATCGTCGCCGCCGTATCGAGCATGCGGTTCGAGAAGCCCCACTCGTTGTCGTACCAGCTGACTACGCGGACCAGCTTGCCGCCGACGACCTGCGTCTGGGTGACGTCGAACGTCGACGATGCCGGATCGTGATTGAAGTCGGACGACACCAGTGGCTGGTCATTGATATTCAGGATACCCTTGAGCCGGTTGCTCTGGGACGCCTTCACCGCAGCGGCATTGACCTCGTCGACCGTGGTCTTCTTCCTCGGAACAAAGGTGAAGTCGATCACCGAAACGTTCGGCGTCGGCACGCGGATCGAGGTGCCATCTAGCTTGCCGTTAAGCTCCGGCAGCACGAGGCCGACGGCCTTGGCCGCACCCGTCGAGGTTGGGATCATCGACTGGCCGGCGGCGCGCGCGCGGCGCGGATCGCTGTGCAGCGTATCGAGGATCCGCTGGTCGCCGGTATATGCGTGGACCGTCGTCATGTAGCCCTGCTGGATGTCGAAGGCCTTGTGCATGACGGCCGCTACAGGTGCGAGGCAGTTCGTTGTGCACGACGCGTTCGAGACGATCGTGTGCGACTTACGCAGCTTGTGATCGTTCACGCCATAGACGACGGTGAGATCCTCGCCCGTCGCCGGTGCGGAGATCAGGACCTTCTTGGCGCCCGCCTTGACGTGCTTCTCGGCCATTTCGCGCTTGGTGAAGATACCGGTGCACTCCAGCACCACGTCGATGCCCAGCTTTTCCCAGGGCAGGTTCTCGGGATCGCGCTCAGCGAAGACCTTCATGACACCGTTGCCGGCATTGATGCCGGTCGCCGTCGCCTTGACCTTGTTGGTGAGCGGGCCGTGCGTGGTGTCGCGCTGCAGCAGCAGGGCATTCATATCGACCGAGCCGAGATCATTGATCGCGACGAATTCGAGATCCTTACGCCCTGACTCGAGAGCCGCGCGCAGCGTCAGCCGCCCGATGCGGCCAAAGCCGTTGATTGCAACGCGTATCGCCATCTTTCTATCCTCCGATACTGAAATTCCGTCCCTTGCCCCGTTTCAGGAGCCTTCCGTTTACAGTCGCTCTCGGACCGCCGCGGCAACAGCTTCTGCGGTAATCCCAAATGCCTCGTAAAGTTGCTCTGCCGGCGCGCTGGCGCCGAAGCCCGACATCCCTACAAACCCGCCGTTCGGACCGATCCAGCGATCCCAGCCGAATCCGATCGCCGCTTCGACGGCGACACGGACCCCATTGCCTAGCACCGAAGCCTTGTAGGCATCGTCCTGCGTCTCGAACAGCTCCCAGCAGGGCATCGAGACGACGGCCGTGCCGATCCCGTCGGCCTGCAGCGCATCGCGCGCCGCCATCGCGATCTCTACTTCAGAGCCGGTCGCGAAGATTGTCGCCTGAATTTCTAAGTCGGCGTTGGCCAGCACGTAGGCACCCTTAGCGCACAGATTTTCCTCTGTGTGCTCGGTCCGGAGCGTCGGCACGCCCTGGCGAGTCAGCGCCATCACCGATGGCCCTGTGCGATTTTCGAGCGCGAGCTGCCAGCATTCAGCAACCTCGATCGCGTCGGCAGGCCGGAACACGTTGACGTTCGGCATGGCGCGGAGGCTCGCCAGATGCTCGACCGGCTGATGGGTCGGGCCGTCTTCGCCGAGACCAATGGAATCGTGCGTCAGCACGTGTATGATCCGCTGACCCATGAGCGCCGCGAGCCTCAGCGACGGGCGCAGATAGTCCGAGAAGATCAGGAACGTGCCTGAATAGGGAATAATGCCACCGTGCAGCGCCATGCCGTTCATCGCCGCTGCCATGCCGTGTTCGCGCACACCGTAGTAGACGTAACGCCCGTCATAGCCGGGCGGAGCGAGCGCAGTGAAATCGACTGCTTTTGTGTTGTTGGAGCCGGTCAGGTCGGCCGAGCCACCGATCATCTCGGGCACAACGGGCGTAATTCGGTCCAGTGTCTTGCCGGACGAGGCACGGGTCGCGAGCTTCGGCGCGTCTGTGGAGAACTCTCTCTTGACGGCAAGGACAGACGCTTCCCAGCCCTTGGGCAGGTCGCCGGCAACTGCGCGCTCGAATTCGGCGCGCACGTCCGCGCCCACCAGCCGGGCGGACCAACTCCTACGCGCCTCGGCGCCGCGAGCTCCGGTGGCGCGCCAGACCGACAAGATCTCGTTCGGCACGACGAAAGGCTCGTACGGCCAGCCGAGCGCTTCGCGGGTCGCCGCGATTTCGCCGTCACCCAGGGGAGAGCCATGGGAACCCGACGTGCCCGCCTTTGTCGGCGCGCCATATCCGATAGTCGTTCGGCAGGCGATGAGGGACGGCTTGTTCGAGGCGAGCGCAGCGTCGATCGCCGCCGACAGCGATTCGGCGCTGTGCCCGTCGCAGCGCTGGGCGAACCAGCCGTAGGATTCGAACCGGCCAAGTGCGTCGTCCGACAGCGACATGTCAGTGCCACCGTCGATGGAAATGTTGTTGTCGTCATAAAGGACGAACAGCCGGTCGAGCTTCATGTGACCGGCAAACGAGGCCGCCTCGTGGCTGATGCCTTCCATTAGGTCGCCGTCCGAAGCGATCACCCATGTCCGGTGGTCCACAATGTCGTCGCCGAATCGTGCATTGAGCGAGCGTTCGGCAAGCGCCATTCCGACCGCGGTCGATATGCCCTGGCCGAGCGGGCCGGTCGTCATCTCGATCCCACCGGCCTCGCCGTATTCCGGATGGCCAGCGGTTTTGCTGTGAAGCTGACGAAAATCCTTGATCTCATCGATGGTCATGTCCGCGTAGCCAGTCAGGTATAGCAGCGAGTAGAGCAGCATCGAGCCGTGGCCAGCGGACAGAATGAAGCGGTCGCGATCTGGCCAAGCCGGATCGGCAGGATCGAATTTCAGGTATTTCGTAAAGAGCACCGTCGCTATGTCAGCGGCGCCCATGGGCATGCCGGGATGGCCGGAGTTGGCTTTCTGGACTGCGTCCATCGAGAGAGCGCGGATGGCATTGGCGAGCGTCTTATATCCGGCGTCGTCGGTCGGCAGGCTCTCTGTTATGCTCTTATTCATGGGCACGGCTTACTCGGGTTTTCCGGCCATCGCGGCGCTACGCGTCAGCCTGTGTGACCAAGGTTTCGGACGCTCCGGAGGCAGCAATAAGAAGCGGGTCTTTTCGCGTTATCCAGGTCTGTCATTACGGGTCCGGTGCGGAACGAGCGCAATGTATCCATCACGCCGAACGATTCAACCCCTTCAGACGCGAATCGTCAGGGCTTTATCGTTAGCGAGTGAATTAGACTAAGCGGCGCCGAGATGCATACAATCGGTCGCCAAAAGGCAAGGACGAAAAACCCGATGGATACAGTCATCGTCACGGGCGCAGGCAGCGGTTTCGGTCTAGCACTAACGACCCGGCCTCTGGCAGACAAATATCGCGTCGAAGCCTGGGACCAAGATGCGGGTGGGCTATCAGTGTGTTTTCGATACACACTGATGCCACAAGAATTTGGCACGTGCGTTGGCTCGTCGGTTCACGCCTCGGGCGTCATCAGTGATACACCGAGGCGCGCGCGGCGCGTAAGCCACGGGCTGGGCCGGTAGCGAGGATCGCCGTAAAAGCCGTACATCGCCGTCAGAATGGCATGGATGCGCGATGGGCCAACAATGTCGCCGAATTCCAATGGGCCATGCGGATAGGCGAGACCAAGACGCACCGCCTTGTTGATGTCACTCGGTGTCGCGATGCGCATTTGCGCAATCTCGGAGGCGATGTTGACGATAGTGGCGATGACGCGCTGGGCGATAAAACCGGGGCTGTCATGGATCATCGTTACCGCACCGCCATCGGCGGCGAGCGCCGCGTGCGCCATGTCACGTACGCCGTCGTCGGTGACGCTCGTCGTCATCAGCGTCCGGCGGCATCCGAATCCGAACAGCGGATCAACCGCTACTGTTCGCTCCGCCTCGATGCCGCAGTCTATCGCAGTCATCGTCGCATCACGGCCCCAAGGCGCAACCATGCAGATCGACCGCGCCGACGGCTTGTTACCGCGCTCGATTTCTACCTTGCCACCAGTCGCCTCCACCAGAAACGCCGCAAGCGCCTCGGCACCGTCATGGCCATTCGGGCCGACCCAGACCGCGTCAGGCAGATCCGTCGGCGCTTCGGGCTCCTGCGGCAAGACCTTCTTGTTGTCCTTATATTTGTAGAAACCTTGGCCGCTCTTGCGCCCAAACAGGCCGGCCGCCATCCGATTTCTAATGAAGGCTTGCGGCTTGAAACGCTGCTCCTGGTAAAACTGCTCGTAGATCGATTCCATCACCACGCCGGAGACGTCTAGCCCGGTCGTGTCCATCAGTTCGAACGGACCCATACGAAAGGCCGCGCCGCCCTCGCGCAGCACGTCGTCAACCTGGTGCGGCTGGGCGATACCCTCCGCGAGGATACGAACACCCTCGGTATATAGCCCGCGGCCGGCGTGGTTTACGAGGAAGCCAGGCGTGTCCTGTGTGCGCACCGGGTCATGCCCGCATTTGCGCGAGATAGCATCGAGCTTATCGGCGACCCATGGCGCCGTCAGCTGACCGTCGACGAGCTCGACCACCTTGAGCAGCGGCACAGGATTGAAGAAGTGATAGCCGGCGACCCGTTCCGGCCGCTCGCAACCTGCGGCGATCTGCGTGACCGACAAGGACGAAGTATTCGAAGCGAGGATCGCGTCTTCGGCGACAATGCTCTCTAGCGTGCGAAACAGCTCTCGCTTGATATCCAGATTTTCGACGATGGCCTCAACGATTAATCCGCAGCTTGAAAAATCGGCCAGCGTTGTCGCGATCCCCAACCGCCCCCTGGCGGCGGCCGCGTCGTCGTCCGACATCTGGCCCTTCTCGGCAGCGCGGTTGACCATGCGGTGAATGAATTCCTCCGCCTGCACGACCGCGCCTTCCTGCGCGTCGTATATTTTCACGCGGAAACCACCGACGACGGCGATCTGCGCGATGCCGCGCCCCATGATACCGGCGCCGATCACGCCGATCGTATATTCGGGGGAATTGATGTCCTGTGCCATCCGGCGTCCTTTTTGGTTCCTGTCTTTCCTATCCATATAGCGCGCTCAGGCGCGCGCGCACGGAAACGGCTTCCGCAATTATCCCATCGATAATCGCCTCGACCGGCTCGATCTCGCCGGCGAATGCGACCGCCTGACCCAGCGACATCGCGCCGCGCGTCCAGTCGCCGTCCTCGTAGGCCTCGCGCTGCAGCTTGCCCTGCACGTGCGGCCGGTAGGCCTCGTAATCGGTTATGCTCTGCGCCTCGAGCTCGCGAATCGCCTGCGTCGAATTATTATCGATGGCCCGCGAATTGTCGCCGAAGATCGACATGATGATCCTAGTCCCGTCCGGACCAAGCTTGGCTATATGCCGCTTATAGTCGGCGTGCGCCCATATTTCCTCGGCGACGATCATGCGCGTCGCCAACAGCATGGCGTCGGCGCCGAGCGAGAGACACGCCATAAGCTGCCGCCCGGTTCCCATCCCTCCAGCCAGCACGACGGGTATGTCGAGCCCGTGCGGCACGATCGCGCCCTGCACCATGGTGCCGACCAGATCCATACCGGGGTGGCCACCCGCCTCCGCGCCGAGGATCGTCACCGCATCGACGCCTGCGCGTTCTGCCGACTGGGCGTGGCGCAGCGTCGTGCACTTATGGATGACGGTGATGCCCGCTTCCTTGATTTTAGGCATGAATGCCTTCGGCGAATAGCCGGCCGTCTCGACGAACTTCACGCCCTCCTCGATTGAGATGTCGAGGAACAGCATAAGCTGTTCGTTCGCTTCGGACCGCGCGGATACATAGAGGTTCACGCCAAACGGCTTCCCATTCGACCGGGCATGCGCCTTTTTCAGCTGGTCGCGAAAATCATTCGGCGTCGGAAACGATCTCGGCGTTATGAAACCGATGGCGCCTGCGCGCGCGACGGCCGAGACGTAGTCGGCATCGGCCAGCCACATCATGCCGCCGCAGATCAGCGGATGTTCGATCCCAAACAGTTCAGTGATGCGGGTCTTCAGGACCTGTGGCGTCATGTTACCGGCGCGTTCCTTACTTCCGGAAATCCGGCGCGCGCTTTTCCATGAACGCGGCGAACCCCTCCTGGAATTCTCCCGCACCGAGGCATCCGGTCTGGGCCAGCGCTTCCATTTCGAGCGCCGCGTTGAGGCTTTCGGGCCATAGGCCAAGCTGGCGCTTGGCGATGGCGAACGCGACCGGTGGCATTGCCGCAAGTTGGAGCGCGCGATTGACCGCGGCCTCCTCCGCTTTTCCCTCAGCGACGAGCTCGTCGGCGATCCCGGCCTCCACGGCTTCCGACGCCTTGACCATGCGGGCATAGAGCAGGAACTGGCGCGCCTTCGCGCCGCCTGCACGCCGGGGGAGAGTGTGCAGGATGCCGTAATCCGGGATCAGTCCGACCTTGAAGAAGGGAAAGCCAATGGTGCCGGTTTCCGCGATTACCGCCGTATCGCCCAGCATCGCAAGGCCCGCGCCCGCGCCGACCGCGAACCCCTCGACCGCCGTCACGACGGGCTTTTCGGCATCCGCGATCAGCCGCACGATCTCATGGTTCTGCTTCATACGCGCCCGAGCGCTGCGCGCGGTGAGACCTTCCATGCTGGCGATGTCGCCCCCCGCGCAGAAATGGCCGCCCTCGCCAGTCAGCAGCAGGGCATGAACGTCGACGTCCTCCAGGAGTTTCCGCAGCTCAGCGATTAGCGTTTTTCGCACCTCGTCGTTGAGCGCGTTGCGCTTGTCCGGCCGGTTGATCGCGATGCGCGCGACGCCGTCGGCGCGTTTCTCGACGTTTACGACCGCCATTTTTCTCTCCCCTGTTAACCGCTCGGCACTATTGCGATTTTACCGGAGGGCGGCAACACGGACGAGATGTGATCGGCACACTCGGCAATCGTTGCTACCGAAGCCCGGCACGGACACGGAGCCGCCCGCCGCGAGCAGCCGCGCGACGATCTCGCATTCGCGGCAGCCGGGGAACAGCTCGACGCGCACACACGGCTCCGCGGCGCTCAGCCGGTCGACTTGCCAGTGGAGTTTCGTGTCTGGATTCAGATGACGGCGGACGCGCTCTGCGATGCCGCCGGACCCGTAACCGCTGCCTGCTTATATATAAAAGCCGGGGTCGAGCACGGGATGTCCCAGCCGCGCGATCTCCACCTTCAGCGGCGGCGCCGGCTCGAAATGGAGGGCGTAGCCCCCCCCCCGACATCGGGCAGGTTCTCAGGCAAGCGCCTTCAGGTCCGCCGACGCCTTGGTCAGGGCCGACATCAGATCGTCGACCTCGACGCCCGCGAACTCGACATCCTCGCGCGCGAGGAACTCCTCGAGCGCCTCTCTCAGGGCCGCCTCTTCTACGTCGACGCCGGCGAGCGCCTCTTCGAGCCAGGCGACGCCGTCGATCGGTCGCGGGTGCCAGTCGCCGTTGATCACAGCATGCAGCACCTTGCCGTCGCGGACGACGAGCGTCGCCCAGATCATCCCGCCCACCGCCTTCTCGCGCCCGCGCCCGACCGTATCGCCGAGACCGGCGATGGGGCCGAAGCGGTTCTGCTCGCTCTTGCCGTAGAGCCAGCCTTCGTTGTCGAACTTCGCGCGAAACCCTTCCGCATATTCCCGCTCGGCATCGGTCAGTTCGCCCGGTTCGAGCGTCGGACTACCGAACGCATGCGCGACGGCGGCGCGCGTCATGTGCTCCAGATCCCGCTCGGAAAGCTCGCGGCCCGCCTCGCGTTCGAGGCAGGTGAAGCGGGACTGCAGGTCCTTCAGAACCTTATCCTTCACCTTCTCGGGCGGCATCGGCATGGCGCCGGCGGCAAGATCGGTGTCCATTTCCTTCACGTTGACAACGATGCGGAACGTCATGACGCCGTTCTCGATCTTGAGCGACGTCGGGACCAACTTGCGCCCCTCGACCTGGACGTCGTTGAGCGGCCGGTACTCGGCGGGAAAGCCGTAAAGCTCCCTGAAAGTCTCGGCTAGCGCCGTCAGGATCTTGGGGAATGCCTCGGCAGTGGTCCCGGGAACGTCGGGATGCGAGGTCGGCACGAAATAGACGAGAAACGCCGACCCCGTGCCGGTATAGATCGCGCCGCCGCCGTTCACCCGGCGTCGGAAATCGATGCCATTCTCACGGCAGAAATCGAGATCAAGCACCTGTTCGGGGTCCTCGTTGACGCCGATAGTGATAGAATCCCGGTCGAAGATATTGAGATAGATCGTCGGGGGCGCCTTGCCCTCGACCACCGCCCGCTCCACCGCGGGAGACACGGACACCGAGAAATCAGCATAGGAATTTCGGTCGACGATCAGCCGCCAGGGCGCATCCGTCATTGTCTATCCCCGTTCATCCAAAACCGACGGCCCTTCGCCAAGCGTTTCCACAAAAGCGATCTCGTCAGCGGAGATCAGCGTCTGGCTCTTGAAGCGTCGCGCCACTTCCTCGGCCACGTCGTCGCCGCCGGTTCCCTGGATCGCGAGCGCGAGCCGGTCGCCGCCGCCAGTCTTGGCCGATACCGTCAGCCGGTAACCGCCGGTTGGCCCGTCGAGGCCCAGCAGCACGGCACGGATCTCCGACGGGTACAGCTTCACGCCCTTCACTTTGACCATGTCGTCCGTGCGGCCAAATACGACGCGCGGCAGGTTGACGGTCCGTCCGCAGACCGGATCGGTTGCTCGCTTCAACGTCAGGTCGCCGGTGCGGTAGCGGACGAGCGGCTGCGCTTCTTTTTTCAGATGGGTGAGGACCAGCTCGCCGCGCTCGCCGTCCGAGACGCTCTCGCCGGTCGTGGGGTCGATGACCTCTGCATGGACCATCTCGTCGAAAACGTGCACGCCCTCGCCGCCCGGGAATGTGCGCGCTACCGGCAGGAATTCTGACAGCGAGAAGGAGTCGACAAGGACGGTGTTGGGCATCGCCGCCCGCACTGCGCCGTATAGCGCGGGGTTGCCAGTGAACGCCTCCCCGCCTGCGAAGAACACCTTTGGCGGTTTCAGCCCCTCCTCGATCAGCTTGAGCGAAAACGACGGATTGCCCGCAAGCACGCTGACGTTATGTTGCGCGCACACCTCGACAGCACGCTCCGCCTCTCCCGGACCGAGCGGAATACAGCCGACGCCATGCGCCTCCATCTGCGACTGGTAGAACAGGCCCGCGACGAACAGGTGATAGCCGAAGGTGACCGCGCAGACATCGCCCGGCCCAATGCCGCACGCATCGAGATGCGTGCGCGCCGCGGCGAGCATGTTGGCGAGGTCAGCCGCAGTCTGCATCGCGGGGACGAGCGAAGTGCCCATCGGGCTGAGATTGATCCTCACCGGGTTCGCTCCGCCGAACGCACCGTAGCCGGGCTTCGACATCTCCGAGACAAGAGCAGCGCGCGTCATAAGCGGCACCGTCGCAGCAAATTCCTCCGCATCGGAGACAGTCGCTGGCAGCCGGCCCGCGTAGAAGGGATGATCCGCGAGCCGACCAAGCTGGTCGTTCATCGCATCCGCGGGAAACGACATGGCAGCGTCAGCGGCGGGCGTCGGCAATTGCCGCGGCGTCGTCGTAAGTGGTGTGGACGTTGAGCACAGCCTGTCTCTTGCCGATGTCAACCGCCTTGAGGGCACGTTCCAGCGCCTTGGGCAGGTCGGAAGGCTCCATCACCTCTTCGCCGTACCCATCCGAGGCCTCAACGATCTTGTGATAGTCGGGCGCGGGGTCGAGATACGTGAGCGGTGCCTGGTTGGCCTGCGACGCCGCACCCTCGGGATAGAGGCCGAGCGTCGCCTTGCGGACCGAGCCCCACATCTTGTTGTTCATAATGACTGTGAGGACCGGCAAGTCGTAGGCGGCTGAGACGAAATGCGCCGGGGTCGGGTTGCCGAACATGTAGGAGCCGTCGCCGACGACGCAGAACGTTCGGCGGTCGCGCTCGCCCAGCTTGACGCCATGCGCCGCACCGAGGCCCCAGCCGAGACCGCCCGACGGGCTTGTGCCGAAGTACGATCCGGGACGCCGCAGCGCGAGGTTCGCGATGCCGAGCTGGGATTCGGAAACGAGCACGTCCTCGTCCTCCTTCACCTGGCCAAGGCAATGGGCAACCCAATTGTTGTCCATCGCGCCGCCGCCGGCGGCGATCTTCTCGATCTGCGCCTGACGGGCGGCTGTCTGTTCGGCCTTGATCTCGCCGATGCGGCTGCGGCGGGCCTCGATGCGCGCCTTCGCGCCCTTTTCGCGGGTGGCTAGCGCGTCGGCGAGCTGGCAGAGCGCGACCGCCGCACTGCCCTTGATCGCAAGGTCGCCCTGGAAGCCGCGCACCGGATAACGCTCGAACAGCGGATCTGCGCCCATCTGGATGACCTTGGCGTCGGGATTGAGCTTGTGCAGCGACGGGATCCAAGGCACGTCGCAATCGAGCACGAGAACGGCATCGACCTTGGGCAAATAGGCGCCCGGTTCGTAGCCCATATGCATCGAATGGTCGGACGAGATGTTCACGTAGCGCGGCCGGTAGCTGATTACCGGCAAGGCAAAGTGCTCAGCGAGATCTTCCAGCAACGGCACCGCGGCGCGGTTCTGGCCCACTGATGCAGTGATTATGATCGGGTTCTCAGCGTTCGCGAGGATTTCGGCCGCCTCATCGATCGCTCGCGGATCGGCGGCGAAGCCCTGCGCGGCGACGCGCCGCGTCGGCGACTGGAACGTGAACTCCCCGGGGTCCTCGGCCAGCACCTCGCGTGGCAGCGACAGATAGACAGGGCCGCGCGGCTCGCTGGTAGCGACCGTTATGGCGCGGTCGACGATGGTCTCGATCTGCTTCGAATTGCGCAGCTCGTAGTCCCACTTCACCATCTCACGGACGACTGAGGCCTGGTCGAACATTTCCTGACCCCAGTGGATATAGAGTGAGCGCGACCCGTCGAACCCCTCCTCGGTCAGCGGCGTCCGGCCGGACGTCATCAGGATCGGCACATTTTCGCGCGCGGCGTTCATGACGCCGCAGATCGCGTTGGCGGTGCCCACATTCACATGTACCATCACGGCGGCCATACGGCCGGTCGCGACGTAATAGCCGTGTGCCATCGCGACACCGAAATTCTCGTGCGGCACGGTGATCGGCGTCGGAGCGCTGCCCTCGCCCGTCAGCGATTTCGAAAGCCCCTCAATGATTGACGGGAAGTCGGTGCCCGCATTTCCGAGCAGATAGTCCACGCCGCGGTCCTTTAGCACCGTAAGATACGCCTCGGCGGCGCTGTCGACCTTAATGGTTTTTGAAGGCATCCGGCTGTCCCTCACCTAATTGAGTAGTCCGTTTTCGGTTGCAAACCGGATAGCACGGACGCATCGGAAGCGCCACCGGCAGCAGGGCGGCCATCGGTCGATTTGCGGATGCCGCCGATCCCGATTTGCCCTAAAAGATTGCGGGCAAGATGGCAATCCGATTCTCCTTCTACTACGCGGCGGTCTTCCTCGCGGTTGGCATTCACCTGCCGTTCTGGCCAGCATGGCTGAAGCATCGCGGGCTGGACGCGGCGGAGATCAGCCTGATTTTATCCATCGGCGTGTGGATCCGCGCCTTCGCCAATCCTTTCATCGCTCATTTCGCCGACAAATCAGGCGCGCACCGCAAGATCATCCTGTTCTCCGCTGCTGGCGGCGTCGCGACGTACGCGCTATTCGGCCTCGCCAACGGGTTCTGGCAGCTCTTCGTCGTCAACATCCTCGCCAGCACGATGTTCATGGCGCTCATTCCACTTGGCGAGAATCTCGCGACGCGCTCCGCTGCCTCCTACGGCTTCGACTACGGCCGCGTGAGGCTATGGGGCTCAATCACATTCATTCTCGTAGCCTACGTCGCGGGCTGGGTAGTGGAGCGGTCGGGCGATGCGGCGATCCTGTGGATGATGATCGCGTCTCTGGCTATCGCCTTCCTCGCCGGGTTCGGCCTCCCCCTTCGCCGGCCAGAAAGATACGAAACCGGCGCTTCAGAAGACCCGGTTTCCGCCGACGTCCGCTTTCCCGCATTCGCGTTGCTGCGCCAACGGCATTTCCTTGTGTTCATGGCTGCGGTCAGCCTGCTGCAGTCGAGCCACGCGGTGCTCTACGTGTTCGGGACGATCCACTGGCGCGCTGCAGGGCTCGCCGACAACGTAATCGGCGCGTTGTGGGCGGAGGGCGTCATCGCCGAAATCGTCCTGTTCGCATTCTCGGGCGCGGTGATGAGCCGGCTCGGACCGACCCGGCTGATGCTGCTCGCCGCCGGCGCGGGCATCATGCGCTGGTCCGTCCTCGCGGTCTCCAGCGACCTGTGGGTCCTGATCTCGGTCCAGTGGCTCCACGGGCTGACCTTCGGCGCGGCGCACCTGGCCGCCATGCAGTACATGCTGCTGAACGTGCCCGATCGCATGTCGGCGTCGGCGCAGAGCCTCTATTCGGGATTCGCCATAGGGCTGGTCATGGGCGTGATGATGCTGGTGACGGGCGGGCTCTACGAAGCGTTCGGCGGCGGCGCTTTCTTCGCAATGATTGCCCTGTCGGCGGCCGGCGGCGCGGTCGCACTGTGGCTCGCCAGGGTGGCGCCGTAAACGCCGTCCAGGACTCCGGCACGAATCCCGCAAACGAAAAACGCGCCCGTACGGGCGCGTCGTGGATCACTCCGGTGCGGCTAATCGTCTGTGCGGCGATCAGTGGCCGCCCTTACTTTCCTCGTGGTCCATCGACGTACGGATCAGGAAGAAGACGAAAAGCACCGCGAAACCGAAGATAGAAAGCCCGCCATAGTAGCCGAGGCCCTCGCCGGCGTGCGCGGCCACGAACAGCCCGCCAAGGCCCATGACGACCGTACAAAAACCGAGAACCCAGTTCGTCATATTGTTCATAATGCGTCTCGTCAGTCAGCTTTTCCGTTGACGAGATTGATAGCGTCTCGGCGGCGGGCGCGCAACGCGCCATTCCGCCGCATTGGCGCGCAGCCTCGGGCGGTCGCAGAACACCTGCCAGCCGAAACGGGTGCGCTAGCGCTTCCCCTCCACCTGCAGACCTAGGACAAAGGTGTTGCCGTCGGGGCCGGTCCGGCCGAACTTGTCCTCCCCGACGTGGCCGCGCATCAGGTCACTTGTGATCGCACGGCGGGGATCGCTGCCGCAGGTCGTGTCCTGGAAGGACTGGAAAAGATGTTCGGGCACCCTATCAAGAAGGCTGAGCGCGTTATCCTCGAACTCGATCCGGGTAGTGGCGTCTTGCGTCATAGCCGGGACCGACACCTTTGTCGCACCCGTCTGGAAGGAATTGAAGATCAGCCTCGGGGTTCAGCGGCACAACTGCTCCCAATTAGAGTCTCTCAACTAGTCGTCTGGCAGTCGGATCGGGGCAGGTCTCAAGCAAATTTCATCATAAATCGAACTACCTTCTTTGTCCGTTCGCTGAACAGGGCGGGCGTGAAGAAGCTTCCGACGACACGTTTGCTCACCTCGCCGAGCGTCGGATAGGGCAGGATCAGCCCGGCGATCTCTTTCACCCTCATCTTTTTCTGGATCGGCAGGATCCAGCTCTGGATCAACTCGCCGGCGTGCGCGCCTACGATCGACGCGCCGACCACGACGCCCTTCGGCGTCACGATCACCTTGACTAGACCGTCGGTGCGGCCTTCGGCCTGCGCGCGGTCGTTCTCTGCGAACGGATGACGAAGGATCCGGATTTCGCCCAGCTTCTCGCGCGCCTGTTTCTCGTTAAGGCCGACATGCGCCAGCTCGGGATCGGTATAAGTGACCCAGGGAAGCGCCGAGTAATCGACCTTGGCAGGGAGGCGGAACAGCGCGTTCCGAATCACGATGCCGGCATGATAGCCGGCGACGTGCGTGAACTGGAAGCTTCCGGCCGCATCGCCGATAGCGAAGACGCGCTTGTTGGAACTGCGCAGCCGATCGTCGACCTTCACGCCTCGCCGATCGTAGTCGATGCCAGCGCTTTCGAGATCTAGCCCGTCGAGGTTGGGAACTCGTCCCGCTGCCACGAGTAGGTGCGAGCCTTCGACACGCCGATCCTCTTTATCGTCTCGGATGCGGACGGCGATGCCGTCCCCGGCCTTCTCTACGGAGACGATCTCGATCCCGGCTCGGATATCGACCCCTTCCTTTAGCATGCGGGCGCGAACAACCTCGGCGAGTTCCGGATCGTCGTTGGCGAGCGTCTGGCCGATGTCGAGGATCGTCACGCGGCAGCCGAGCCGGCGGTGCGCCTGCGCGAGCTCGCTGCCTATCCGCCCGCCGCCGACGACGACGAGGTGCTCGGGCGCAACTGTGTTGCCGAAGATCGTCTCATTTGTCATGTAGTCGACGCTGTCGAGCCCTGGAATGGGCGGCGCGCCAGCACGAGAGCCGGTCGAGATGACGAACCGCCTCGCGGTGATTTCGGTGTCTCCCGCTATGACCGTCCGCGGGCTGGTAAAGCGTCCGGCTTCCTCAATGACCCGAACCCCGAGCCCTTCGAACCGCTCGACAGAGTCATGCGGCGCGATCGCACTTATCACCCCTTGCACGTGGGCGTGGACGCGCGCGAAGTCGATCGAGGGTTCGGGCGCATCGATCCCGAACCGCCCCGCCTCGCGCACTGCCTGAGCGGCATACGCCGCGGCGATCATCGATTTTGACGGGACGCAGCCGTAGTTCAGGCAGTCGCCGCCCATTTTCGCCCGTTCGAGCAGGACGACGTCGGCACCCATCTGGGACGCGCCGGCCGCGACGGACAGACCGCCGGAACCTCCGCCAATTATGCAAATGTCGGCAGTAATCTTTTCCATTGGGCGAAGCACCTTGTGTGTTGAGACGTTCGTGGTTGCCGTTTTCGGTCCGACCGCGGGTGGCGGTCAGGCGGCGGGCATCCCCCGCCGCGTCCTGATCCTCTTGTAGACGATCGGAATGGAGGCCAGCACTGCTAGCCCAACGATCGGCGCGATGAACCGCGGCTCGAAGATAATCGCGAGGTTCAGATCGCCACCGGCGTCGAGCACCGCGCCCGCGCCGTCGCCGACGAGAGAGTAGACGAAAGCGCCGGGGATGATCCCTATCAGCGTGCAGATCACATAAGTGCGGACGCTGACGCCGAGGAAGGCCGGGACGAGATTGACCAGCCAGAATGGAAACAGCGGCACTAGTCGGAGAATGAACATGTAGCTGAGCTCATTCACTCGGAAGCCGTCCTCCATGCGCTTCGCCGCAGAGCCGACCTTCTCCCGGAAGAAATCCTGGAAGGCGTATCGCGCGGCGACGAACACGGCGAGCGCCCCGATCGTCGCGCCGATCACGACATAGAACGTAGCCAAATAGGGACCGAACATCAGGCCGCCGGCGATTGTGATGAACACCGCGCCGGGAATGGAGAACGCCACGGCGACGGCGTAGATCGTCGTGAACGCGACCCCGGTCAGGACGCCGTAATTGTCGACCCAGAGCTTGAGCTGATCCTGGTGGGTCTTGAGGGCGTTGAGCGAGATATAGGAATTTAGGTCGAAGACAAAGAATGCCGCGAAACCTGCTGCGAGAATAAAGATCGGCAGTACCCGGCCGGCGGACAAACCGCCTTTACAGCGCGGGCGCGAGGATGGGTTAGCGTTCTCATTCATTGCCGTTTTTTTCGCCCGGAAGGTCCCTAGCGCAGTCAGACCGGACCGATGTTCTGTAGATCGCGATCGATGCGTTTCCTGATGTGCGCATTACCATATTAATCCGCGGCTCGACCATTGTTGTGCGCTGCCGACGCCATCTGCGCACCGATGTTTGGAACGACGGAGGGACAGACTTTAATCATCATCCGCTCGACGAACCTTAGAGGCCATAAAAAGGCGGAAAACGGCGTTTATTAGGCGCGTTGACTTCGGAGGTACAAATCCATTATACACCCATTCTGTTTGAGAAAAGACCGCCAAGCGGAGTCAGCCTTGAAACGTACATTCCAGCCCAGCGTACTCGTACGCAAGAGACGGCACGGCTTTCGCGCGCGCAAGCAAACTGTGGGTGGCCGTCGGGTTCTTTCCCGCCGCCGCGCCAAGGGTCGCAAGCGTCTTTCCGCCTAACTGCGAGGGCGCAATGCTCAAGCGCCTCAAGGCCCGCAAACAGTTTCTTCGGGTCACCGCCTGCCGTACCAAGTGGGCAGCTCCGGGAGTGGTTCTGCAGGTCGCCCCGCAACCACCGGAAGACCGCGCCGAGTTGGACGCGCCACGTTATGGCCTGACGGTCAGCCGCCGTGTCGGCAATGCGGTCGTGCGAAATCGCGTACGCCGTCGCCTACGGGCAGCGGCCGAGGACGTGCTGGCACGCTGGGCCTCGCCGGGAAACGATTACGTCCTGATCGGACGATTGGAGACACCGGGCCGCGAGTTTGCCGCCCTGAAGGAGGATCTGGAAACGGGACTGCGCCGGCTCGGCGCCCTGCTGGAGCCAGACGCCCAATCGCAGGGCCCGTCTGACAGAAATCGTCGATGAAATTCATCGGATCCATACCGAGCGCCCTGATCGTCGGGCTTGCCCGTCTTTACCAGTTTCTGGTCTCTCCGGTTATTCCGCAAACCTGCCGGTTCCATCCGACCTGTTCGGAATATGCCATTGAGGCAGTCCGTACGCATGGTGCGCTGCGCGGCGGCTGGCTCTCACTGCGGCGGATTGTTCGGTGCCATCCATGGAGCGCAGGCGGCTACGATCCAGTTCCGGAGGGAGACGCTTAGGCAATGATGGAACAACGCAACCTGATCCTCGCGATCGTCCTGTCGGTCTCAATCCTACTGGGCTATCAGGTCCTGGTCGAAGGCCCACGGATGGAGCAGGAGCGCGCGCTCCGCGAAGCGCAGAAGGCACAGGAACCGACGCGGATAACTCAGGCGCCCCCGCCTGGCGTGGCAGTACCACCCAGCGCGCCGGCGGCCATCAGCAACTCGCCGATGGCCGGCGCGGCGCCCATCGCCGGTCAGCCGCCGACGGCAGCCAGCCGTTCCGACGTTCTCAAGGCGTCGCCGCGCGTCGAGATCTCAACCGATCGGGTCATAGGCTCTATTCGCCTCCGCGGCGGCCTGATCGACGACCTGGTGCTCCGCGGCTATCGCGAGTCGATAAAGGAAGACAGCAAAAACATCGTCATGTTGTCACCGCCCAATGCCGACAAAGCCTACTACGCGCGCTTTGGCTGGGTTCCCCAGACCGCCGGAATCGATGTTCCCGACCAGGAAACGGTCTGGACCGCGGACCGCAAAACGTTGACGGTCGGTCAGCCGCTGACGCTGAGCTGGACCAACCCGCAGGGTGTCGAGTTCCGTCAGACTATTTCGATCGATAAAAACTTTATGTTTGAAGTCCGCCAGAGCATTCGAAATGGCGGCGGCAAGTCGATCACTATCCATCCATTCGGACTAGTCTCGTTGTCGGGAACGCCTGAGACATCTGGTTTCTGGATCCTACACGAAGGCCTGACAGGCGTATTCAATGGCACGCTGAAGGAGATGGACTACGACGACATCCAGGACGAGAAGGGCGGCGTTTTCAGAGAAACAGGCCCCGGCGGCTGGCTCGGCATCACGGCGAAATATTTCGCCACCGCGCTGATTCCCGACCAGAAGATCAACAACACGTCGCGGTTTGTTCATACCTCGTCGGGTGGCAAGGACAAGTACCAAGCCGACTATCTAGCGGCCGCAGTCAGCATTGCGCCGGGACAGAGATTGGATTACTCGACGCGCCTTTTCGCGGGCGCCAAGGAAGTCCGACTGTTGGACTCGTACGAGGAAAAATATAGCGTGCCGCGCTTCGACCGGCTGGTGGACTTCGGCTGGTTTTATTTCCTCACGAAGCCGATTTTCTACGTCCTTGACTATTTCTTCCACCTTATAGGGAATTTCGGCGTTGCGATCCTGCTGCTGACGGTCCTGATCAAGCTCGCCTTCTTCCCGCTCGCCAACAAATCCTACCGGTCGATGAGCCGGCTGAAGAAGCTGCAGCCGAAGATGGTAGAAATCCGAGAACGTTACAAAGATGACCGCCAGCGCCAGAACCAGGCGATGATGGAGTTATATAAGAAGGAAGGGGCCAACCCGATGTCGGGCTGCTTCCCAATCCTGATCCAGATTCCTGTCTTCTTTGCGCTTTATAAGGTGCTTTTTGTCACTATCGAAATGCGCCATGCGCCGTTCTTCGGCTGGATCCAGGATCTATCGGCGCCGGACCCGCTCGGCCTGCTGACCGCCTTCGGCATTTTCGAATGGAACGTTCCGCAGGCGCTGGCGATCGTAAATATCGGCATCTGGCCCATCATCATGGGCATCACGATGTATCTGCAGCAAAAGCTGAACCCGCAGCCGGCGGATCCGATGCAGCAGAAGATCTTCATGTTCCTGCCGATTGTGTTCACGTTCATGCTTGGTAGTTTCCCGGCCGGCCTCGTAATATACTGGGCGTGGAACAACACGCTTTCGATCGCGCAGCAGTGGGTGATCATGCGGCGCATGGGCGTCTCTGCGTCAGGAGAGTCGATTGCGCCGGAGGCACCGAAGGCACCGCCGCGAGGCAATCGGAGCAAAAAAAAACCGGACAACGGCGACGGGGACGCGAAGGCTAAGCCCGTTCAACCGACAAAGAACAAATCCAAATCCCGACGTCAGCGCAATCGGCGCTAGCCTGAATAGGAGTCGGTCATGACCGACGAACAGGACGCTTCCCAGACGGAAGACGCGCCCGCCGAGGAAGAAAGCATTGAGCGCGGCCGCTGGCTGTTTGCGCAGGAATGCGTTTTCGTCTCGGGCGCGGCGACATTCGACGGCTTGCCCGAGCCGGACCTGCCCGAGGTAGCCTTCGTCGGACGTTCGAACGTCGGAAAGTCAAGCCTGATCAATGCACTGACGGGCCGCAAGGCTCTCGCCCGGACGTCAAACACTCCCGGCCGCACCCAACAGATCAACTTCTTCCGCCTACAAGACGCGCTGATGCTAGCCGATCTGCCGGGATACGGCTATGCCCGCGCCTCCAAGATCGAGATCAAGCGCTGGACCACACTGATATTCGATTATCTAAGGGGCCGGCCATCCCTACGACGGGTCTGTCTTCTTGTCGATGCACGGCACGGGCTTAAGCCGGCGGATATAGACGTCATGAAGGACCTAGACACGTCCGCCGTCTCATATCAGATCGTTCTCACCAAGTGCGACAAGGTAAAAGCAGGCGCGTTGAACGACTTGGGACGGCGGACGAGGACGACGATCGCGCAGCACGTGGCAGCACATCCGACGGTCGTGCTGACCAGTTCAGTCTCTACCGACGGTATGGGACCCCTGCGCGCCGAACTGGCAATACTCGCCGATATCCGCTAAACGCCAGAAATTATCGTGCGTACATAGAAATCTGCGGCAAACTCGGCCGGACTGAATGATGGCAACAGACAGCAATAAAGACCCCAAGAACCTGTTCGAGATCAAATCGCTTCTTCGAACGGCGACAACCCTCTCCGAGGCGCTGCCGTATCTACAGAAATTCTCGGGCAAGACCTTCGTCATTAAATATGGCGGTCATGCTATGGGCGACGACAAGCTCGCAGAGATGTTCGCAAGCGATATCGTCCTGCTCAAGCAGGTCGGCATAAACCCCGTGGTGGTTCACGGCGGCGGGCCGCAGATCGGCGAGATGCTTAAACGGCTGAAGATTGAGAGCGAGTTCATCGACGGGCTGCGCGTCACCGACAAAAAGACAGTCGAAATTGTCGAAATGGTCCTCGCCGGCTCGATCAACAAGGAGGTCGTTTCGGCGATCAATAATGCGGGCGGCACGGCCGTCGGCATCTGCGGCAAGGACGGCAATCTCATTCAGGCGCGCAAGCTCCAGCACAAGCGCAAGACGGATTCCAATATCGAAAAGGTCGTGGATCTAGGGTTCGTCGGCGAGCCGGTCGCGATCAACACGCGCGTGATCGACACACTCGCGAACTCGCACATGATCCCTGTCATCGCGCCTCTGGGCGTAGGCGAAGGCGGCATGACCTACAATATCAACGCCGACACTGCGGCCGGCGCGATCGCCGGCGCGATCGGCGCATCGCGTCTGCTGATGCTGACCGACGTCGCCGGCGTGCTCGACAAGAAGGGCGAGCTCGTCACGGACATCTCGGCGCGCGAGGCGCGGACGATGATTAAGAACGGCACGATCTCGGGCGGAATGATCCCCAAGATCGAAAACTGCCTTGATGCCGTGAAGGAAGGCGTCGAGGCCGCTGTCATCATGGACGGCCGGGTGCCGCACGGCCTGCTGCTGGAAGTCTTCACCGAACACGGCGCCGGCACGATGATCCGCGCCGCGAAGATGATCCGCGCCGCGAATAAGTAGGCCGGCTCGCGAAAGCCCGATTCGGGCACCGAGAACCTCCTGCTGCCAGACGATGTCATTTTCGAAAATGGGATAGTCGCCACCTGACGGCTTGCCTACCTCGGCTGGCGGAATGCGCGCTACGCAAGGCTAGATTTGGTTCGCGGAAATTAGGGGCGGCACCGCTTAACGAAATGTTGTTAGCTTGCCTTAGTGCCCCGGTATAGCCAGATTCCAGCTATGAACGCCGAAACCTCCTCCGCGCCGGACGTCGACCATGTCGAGACTTGGATTTTCGACCTGGATAATACACTGTACCGGACTACGCCGGAAATGCTCGCCCAGATCGACGACCTCATGAGCTCCTTTATCAGCAACCTGCTCCACGTCGACCACGTCCGCGCTCGGGAAATCCAGAAGGGGTACTTCCGAACCCATGGCCTGACGCTTCGCGGCCTGATGCTGGAGCACGATCTCGATCCGGAGATCTATATCGAGCATCTGTCGCAACTTGATCTTAGTGCAATCGCGCCGAATCCTGAACTTGCGGACATTCTCGCCGACCTGCCGGGGCGGAAAATCATCTACACCAACGCGTTCACGGCCCACACAGAGGAGGTCATGGACCGTATCGGCATCGCCGACAGGTTCGACGCCGTGTTCGATATTGGCCATGCCGACTATGTGCCGAAGCCGGCGATCGAATCCTATCGGCGGCTGTGCGAAAAACACGGTGTCAACCCGTCTCGCGCCGTGATGGTCGAGGATATCTCCAGCAACCTATTACCCGCCGCCGAACTCGGCATGACCACCGTCTGGGTGCGGACGGACACGCACTGGGCGCGCGAGACCTCGGAGATCGGCTACATTGATCATGTCACTGATGACCTTGTTGCCTGGCTCCGCGGCGCCCTCCCCCCAGCCTATCCGGTTTGAGCACGTTTGCCCGCGTCGGGAGATGATCTATATTCCGTCGGATTTTCGTTAAAAACGGCAAAAAAATGAGCAACAACGCACTTCAAAAATCGATAGATCAGGCTTGGGAAGACCGCGATACGATCAACCCCGGCAGTAAGGGCGAAGCCCGCGACGCCATCGAGGCGGCGCTGGAGGGGCTCGATTCCGGCCAACTCCGGGTCGCCGAGAAAGTTGCTGGCGGCTGGACGGTCAACCAGTGGCTGAAAAAGGCCGTGCTGCTGTCGTTTCGCATCTACGACATGGTGCCGCTGCCCGGCGGGCCTAGCTTCCCCGGCATCGGCGACAGTCCGTGGTTTGACAAGGTACCATCGAAGTTCGCCGGCTGGGACGACGCCAGGTTCCGGGCGGCCGGTTTCCGTGCCGTGCCGAACTGCACGGTGCGAAGGTCCGCATTTCTCGCGCCTGGTGTCGTGCTGATGCCGAGCTTCGTCAATCTGGGCGCCTACGTCGGTTCCGGCACGATGGTTGACACTTGGGCCACGGTCGGCTCCTGCGCACAGATAGGTGAGAACTGTCACATCTCGGGCGGCGTCGGTATCGGCGGCGTGTTGGAGCCATTGCAGGCCGATCCGGTCATCATCGAGGACAATTGTTTTATCGGCGCGCGTTCGGAAGTGGCCGAGGGTGTTATCGTCGAAGAAGGTTCGGTCCTGTCGATGGGCGTATTCCTCGGCCAGTCGACCAAGATCGTCGACCGCGCAAGCGGCGAGATCTTCTCCGGCCGCGTGCCGGCCTATTCCGTCGTCGTGCCTGGATCCCTGCCCGGCCGTAAGCTGCCGGACAGCAGCGACGGGCCAAGCCTCTACTGCGCGGTGATCGTCAAGCGTGTCGACGAGCAAACTCGGTCCAAGACGTCGATCAACGACCTGCTCCGGGACTGATCCAATTTCCGGCGCCCTAGACCTCGCCCGCGCCCTCATTCGCTGTCCCAGCGTTACGCCCGATGACGCTGGCGCGATCAGCGTGCTCGAAGCGGCGCTCTCGGAATTGGGCTTCGTCTGTCACCGCTTAAAATTCTCTACTGACGGCACGCCGGACGTTGACAACCTCTACGCACGTCTAGGTGACGGCAAACCAAACTTCTGTTTTGCGGGCCATACCGACGTCGTGCCACTCGGCAATCCCGATGCATGGTCGGTGGACCCCTTCGGGGGAGACGTGATCGATGGCGTGTTATACGGCCGCGGGGCTACTGACATGAAGAGCGCCGTCGCCGCATTCGTGGAGGCGTCGCGCCGCTTCCTCGCGTTGCGTAACGGCGCGTTCGACGGCTCAATCAGCCTGCTGATCACTGGAGACGAGGAAGGCCCAGCTATCAATGGCACCAAGAGGGTGCTCGACTGGATGGCCGAGAACGGTGAGACGATCGACGTTTGCCTCGTCGGCGAGCCGACGAACCCGACGGCCATCGGCGAGATGATTAAGATTGGCCGACGCGGCAGCCTATCGGGAACGTTGACGGTAACCGGTGTACAGGGTCACACCGCTTATCCGCATCTCGCAGATAATCCCCTTCCCCGTCTCGTGAAAATGCTGGGCACAATAGCGTCGACACCGCTTGACGAGGGCACTGATCATTTCCAGCCAAGCAACCTGCAGCTCACCACGGTCGATGTCGGCAACTCGGCGACCAACGTGATCCCAGCGCAAGCATCGGCCGGCTTTAACATCCGCTTTAACGACCTGCATTCCGGCGCGAGCCTGACGGAATGGCTGCACGGGCAATGTAAGGCGGTTGGCGGCGACTATGAGCTGAACATCCACGTCTCCGGCGAAGCATTCCTCACGCCGCCGGGGCCTTTCAGCGAGCTGCTGGCACGGGCGGTGACGGACGTCACGGGCAGAAGGCCGGAGCTGAGCACGTCCGGCGGCACGTCGGACGCACGCTTCATCAAGGATTTCTGCCCGGTTGCCGAATTCGGCCTCGTTGGCCAGACGATGCACAAGGTAGACGAGCGCATCGCGGTCGACGACCTCGACGCGCTGACCGAAATCTACGCCGCCATTCTCGACGGCTATTTTGGCGGAAACGCCTAACGGCGGCGCGGATGGTCAGTGCCCGCGAGTTCGCCCTTGCGATGTATGGCTGCTGGCAGTTCGCCAAGCTGGACCGCTCTTCAGTCCGGTATTTCGAGAACACGCCGGAAGCGTTTTGGAAGTCATTCCACGCAGCGGTCTTCGCCGCACCAGCCTACTGCATCCTGATCCTCCTGAACTTCACCGTTCACCCCGTTGATGCCGAGCCTTTACGGATCTTTCTCGTCGAGGGCATCACCTACGCGATCGGCTGGGTGCTGTTCCCGCTGATTATGATCTCATTTACCGATGCGACAGGGTCGGAACACCACTACTGGCGTTTTATCGCTGCGTGGAACTGGTCTATCGTCCTGCAGATGTTGGTCTATCTGGGGGTCCTCGCCTTCAGCGCAACCGGCGCGCTGCCGGGCGGGCTCAGTGCCTTCGTCTCTCTTATCGTGACCGTTTTGATCCTCTGCTATCAGGGATTCATCGCGCAGGTCACACTGCAAACGCGGCTCGGACCAGCCGTCTCCATCGTCGTCTTAGAACTCGCTGTCAGCATCAGCTTGAACTTCACGGGCCGCTGGTTCTACGGCTGATCGGGATAGCCTACCGACACAAGATACAACCCGTCGGAAGGCGCGGTCGCGCCCGCGGCGGAACGGTCGCGTGCCTCCAAAGCATTGCCGACGTCGTCCGCCGTCCACTTGCCAGCGCCGACGCGCTCGAGCGTGCCGACGATGTTGCGCACCTGGTGATGCAGGAAGGAGCGCGCGCGCGCATGCAAGCGCACCTCCTCGCCCACGCGTTCGACTCGGAGCTCGTCGAGCGTCTTCATCGGCGACTTCGCCTGGCACATGCTGGCGCGGAAGCTCGTAAAATCATGGTAGCCGACCAGCTGTTGCGCGGCCTCGTGCATCGCGTCCGCGTCGAGCGGAATGCTGACATGCCAGACCCGGCCGTATTCGAGGGCTGGGTGCGGGCGGCGATTGAGAATGCGGTAGAGATACACCCGTTGGCGCGCCGACGTGCGCGCGTCGAATCCGTCCGGCGCTTCCGCGGCGTCGAGAATCGCGATCGGCTCTTCCCGGAGAAATGCGTTCAGCGCGTCGCGGACGGTGTCGGCCGTCGTCGCCTTTTTAATGTCGATATGGGCGACCTGACCCATCGCATGGACCCCGGCATCGGTGCGTCCGGCACCGTAGACGCGGACCGTCTCGCCGCAGAACTTGAAGACGGCTTCCTCGATCGACTGCTGGATTGACGGTCCGTTGTCCTGGCGCTGCCAGCCGACATAGGGCCCGCCGTCATACTCGACGGTGACGCGCCAGCGGGTCACGTTAGCACCGTGCCGACGGGAACGGGCGTGCCGCGCACGAAATCCTCCACCGCCATCGCAGACCGCCCGGCGCGCTGCACCGTCTCCAGCGCGAGCGCGCCGTCGCCGCACGCCACGACCAGCGGCCTGGCGATCACCTCACCCGGATTTCCCATCCCGTCTGCGATCGACGCGGCGAGAACTCTTATCCGGTCACCGTCGTGTTCGTACCAGACGCCGGGCCACGGGTTGAGCGCGCGAACCTTGCGTTCGATCTCGGCGGCGCTTGCCGCCCAATCAATGCGGCCCTCCTCGCGGGTCAGCTTGGTGGCGTAGGTCGCGCCCTCTTCGGGCTGCGGTTGGGGCGACCAGTCGCCTGACGCCAGCACCTCGACGATCAGCTTCCCGCCAAGCGCCGCAAGCGCATCGTGGAGTTCGGACGCCGTGGCCTCCGGGCAGATGGGCACTACACCCCTCCGGATCATGCCGCCGGTGTCGAGGCCTTCATCCATCTGCATGATAGTGACGCCGGTCTCGGCATCGCCCGCCAGCAACGCCCGCTGGATCGGCGCCGCGCCGCGCCAGCGAGGCAGTAGAGAAGCGTGAATGTTGAGGCAACCGTGTTTCGGCACTTCTAGGATCGCCTTTGGCAGGATAAGCCCGTAGGCAGCGACGACGGCGATGTCCGCGTCGAGTGCAGCGAAAGCCGACTGCGCGTCGGCGTCCCTGAGGTTAGCGGGTGTTCGCACCGTGATCCCGCGCACATTGGCGAAGGCATGCACCGGGGACCGGCGCTCCTTTTGGCCTCGGCCCGCCGGGCGCGGCGGCTGAG
This sequence comes from Alphaproteobacteria bacterium, assembly GCA_038131485.1. Taxonomy (GTDB): domain Bacteria; phylum Pseudomonadota; class Alphaproteobacteria; order MPNO01; family UBA830; genus JAYQUR01. The sequence goes on along the minus strand of JAYPPO010000002.1, from coordinate 475,541 downwards.
AATAGACGCACACGACCTCCTGACCTGCCGCGATCAGCGCGTCAAGCGCCGGGACGGCGAAGTCGGGCGTTCCCATGAAGACGAGGCGCATCGCAGCCTCCCTCAGACGTCTGCCTTGGCTTCGGACTTCTTCAACTTCGAGAGCCTGCGGAGGATCATGCCTCGCTTGAGGCTAGAGATGTGGTCGACGAACAGCACGCCATCGAGATGGTCCATCTCGTGCTGGATGCAGACCGCTAGAAAGCCGTCGATCTTCATTTCGTGGATTTCATTGTCGTAGTCGAGATAGCGAACCCTGACGGCCTCGGGCCGGGTTACCTCGGCGAAATGCTCCGGGAGGGACAGGCAGCCCTCCTCGAAAACAGATTTCACGTCTGAGGCCGCGAGGATCTCGGGGTTCGCCATCCGAATCGGGTTCGGCTGCTCGTTGCTGCGCGCTACGTCAGCGACGATCACGCGCTTCAGCACGCCGATCTGCGGCGCCGCAAGCCCAACGCCGGGCGCCGCGTACATGGTCTCGAGCATATCGTCCATTAGCTTGCGCACACGATGGTCGACGACGTCAATCGGCAAGGCCTTCTTCTTAAGGCGTGGGTCGGGCGCGGTGATGATCGGCAGCAGGGCCATCTGCGCGGGGTTCCTCGGCGGACGGAGCAATGTCAGGGCCGTTAGGTATGCGCTGCGGCAGGTCGGGTCAAGTTTTCCAGGCGACGGCCGGCGACGGGCCCGATTCGGAAAAGTTCGTGTTACGTTCTTCATATGGACCCGGTCACGATCATCGCATTCGTTGCCGCCGCGGCGGGGCTCGGCATCGCCCTTCTCGCCGTGATCCGCGGTGGTCGCGGCAACATGGACGCGCTCGCCGTCCAGCAAACGGAGCTTGCGACCCGGCTAAGCCAGATCGCCGAGATCGAGGCCGCGCGCCAGCGCGATCTAGGCGAACGGCTGCAGGAGCAGGAACGCGTTATCACCAAGACGCTGGAGGAACGGCTGGGCGACGTTTCCCGCAAGTTGGGCGACTCGCTGCAGCAATCGTCGACCCGCTCGACCGAGACGCTAACCAAGTTGCAGCAGCGTCTCGCCGTCATCGACGCGGCGCAGAAGAACATCACGGACCTGTCGGCGCAGGTCGTACAGCTCCAGGATATCCTGACGAACCGCCAGGCGCGCGGCGTGTTCGGTGAAGTGCAGCTGCAGGACCTCGTCCAGGCGGCGCTGCCGCCATCAGCCTACGATTTCCAGAAAACGCTGAGCAACGGCAAGCGCGCCGACTGCGTCCTCCGGCTTCCCAACCCGCCAGGCGCCATCGCGATTGACGCGAAATTTCCGCTGGAGAGCTATCACGCCCTACGTAATGCGGCAGACGATACAGCCGCGGCCCAATACCGGCGGTCGTTTTCGGCCGATGTGTTGAAGCACGTCCGCGACATTGCCGACCGCTACATCCTGCCCGGCGAGACGGCTGAATCGGCGCTGATGTTCCTGCCGTCGGAGGCGGTCTACGCAGAACTGCACGCGAGCTTCCCCGAAGTCGTTGAAAAGTCTTACCGGGCGCGTGTCTGGATCGTCTCGCCGACAACGCTAATGGCGACGCTTAACACGGTGCGCGCGGTCCTCAAGGACGCAACGATGCGCGAGCAGGCCGGCGTGATTCAGAAAGAGGTCCATCTGATGCTGGAAGACGTCGGCCGTCTCGACAAACGGGTGGACAATCTCCAGAAACATTTCGAGTTGGCAGAAAAGGACGTTCGCGACATCCGCACTTCGACCGACAAGATCACCCGCAAGGGCGAGAAGATCGAGGAGATCGAGCTCGGCGGAGGCGCGGAACCGGCAGAGATTGCCGCCGGCGCGGGCGCCGAGATTCATCGGCTGGACCGCAGCGGCGGCTAGCGCCCCTGAGAGAATTCAGTCTTCGACGGGTTCGCGCCCGAATTCGTCGTCGGCTAGATTTCGGATCATGGAGAGCAGGACTTTGCGAACGACGTCGAGATAAACTGGGTCGACGCCTTCGATAGCAATCCGGTTCACCTCTTCAGCCAAAGGAACCAACTCGTCGCGCAATGCCCGACCGACATCGGTGAGATAGACGTACAGCTTTCGCCGGTTGCCCGGTTCGTGACGGCGCGTGATCAAGCCGCGCGCCTCAAGTACCTTCACCGCAGCAAAGGTGGTCGGTTCCGTGACGCCCGCAGCGTCGCTGAGCTCGCGCTGCGTAAGACCGTCTCTCTCCCAGAGAACCCGCAGGAATACCCAGTGGCCGAACGGAACATTATGAGCGGCGAGCCGCGACGACAGGCTTTGGCCCAAGCTTCGGCCGGCATCTCGGATCAGATGCGCAAGCCGGTCGTCGGGGACGCCGTCCTGCCAGTGCCGCAAGACCAGCAGCGCATCGTTTCGGCTCGCTACGGGAACGCGAGTCACGCGACGGCTGCCGCGTCGCTAACCGACACCTGATATTTAAGTGTGACGTCTTTTTCCGTTCGCCCAGACTCAATCAGCGCGAGACAGACCTCGAGCGTCGCCCTGCCCCATTCGCCGGTATGGACGGGCGCTACGCCCTCGACCACGGCGCCGTAGAGCTCGTCGATCACCTCCGTCCGCGGCACGACGGGATCGGGGAGCGGCCGGAAAGCCTTTTCGGTCTCGCCGTACACCATCACGCCGTCCGGCATAGGCCGCAGGTCGGCACGTTCGCAGCTGACCACGAATAGCCCGAACTGCTCGTGCTTCCGCCCTGCGACGTCGTTGCGTGTAGGCAACGCCTGCCCCTCGGTCCCGCCGTAGGCGCGGGCGGCTTTTACCGCCGCCTCTTGGGCCGGATCGCGGATTTTCTCCAGCGCCTTCCGCGCGGCACCATAGTCAGCCGGGTTCTTGGGCCTGCCCGACTCCGCGATCCAGCCGCACAACTCATCCGTGTCGAAGCGACCGTAGCCGCTATAGACCATAGATGCAGTGGCGCCGCCGTCGAATTTGATGATCGCGCTGTAGGCGCCGTCGGTCGGTCGGTCCGGATCCCAGCGCCCGTTGGTGGCGTAAATGCTTTTCGCCATACCGCCCGCCAAGAAACGGACGATGTCGATCTGGTGCGCCGCCTGGCTGAATGCGACTCCGCCGCCCGTGCCAGTATCGAGCTCCTCGGGACGCCGTGGCCGGTAGACGAAATCAGTGTAGTTCATCGCCGTAATCATATGCGGCGCACCATAGTCCCCAGTAGCTATTAGGCGCCGCGCTTCAGCAATCGGTGCATTGAAGCTATGGCTGTGTCCTACGAGCAGGTATACGCCGGCCCCCGCAGCGGCCTCGATCATGGCGTTACATTCCGCCAGTGTCAGCGCCATAGGTTTCTCGACGAGGACATGCTTTCCGGCCCGCGCGGCCGCAACCGTGTTTCTGGCATGGAACTGGTGCGGCGTCGCGACATAGATCGCATCGAGCGTGGGATCGGCGCACAGTTCGTCAACCGTCTGGTATCCAGTGCCTTCAAAATCCGCCTCGAACTGGGCCAACGCCTCGGGCCGCGTATCGGCGGCGGCGGCGACTTCAAGGCGCGGATGCAGCGCGAGTGTCGGCAGCATCACGCTGAATCCCCTCCCCAGCCCGGCTATGCCTAGCCGCAGCTTGCGATCCCTCATCGGCGTGTCTCTCGATAAGTTTTCATCCTTGCACCCTAAACCTGGTTGACTCGCTCGTCCATTACTCTTAGGTTCCTAAGAATATTCTTTGTTTCCTAAGTTTATTGATGGTTTCGGGAGGAGAGCTATGATCACCGCGGAGGAAAATGACCTGCTCACACTCGTAGAGGGCGAGACCCCGATGGGCAACATCATGCGCCGGCACTGGTTGCCGGCAGTCCTGTCCGAGGAAGTCGCCGAATGCAACGGGAAGCCTGTACGCTTCCGCCTGCTGGGTGAGGACCTGATCTGCTTCCGCGACAGCGAAGGAAAGCTCGGTGTCATCGACGAATTCTGCCGCCACCGTGGCGCGTCACTCGCCTTCGGCCGCAACGAAGAATGCGGGTTGCGGTGCCTCTATCACGGCTGGAAGTTCGACGTGAACGGCAACGTCATCGACATGCCAAGCGAGCCAAACGCGGGCGAAGGCCTGAAGGCTGATGCCAGGATCAAGTCCTACCCAGCCTGCGAGGCCGGCGGCTTCGTCTGGACCTATATGGGCCCGGCCGAAGACATGACCGAGTTCGAACCGCCGGTCTGGGCAGCGGCCCCGGCCGACAAGATCGCAGTGGTGAAGATGCACACGGCATGTAACTGGGCACAGGTGCTGGAGGGCTCAATCGATTCGGCGCACAGCTCCAGCCTGCATTCGACCAACATGCCACCGGCCGAAGTGGACGGCGCAAAGGCGACTGCCAACTCGTGGCCTCGCCCATCGAAGGACAAAGCGCCGCGCATCAAGTTCCAGAAGACAGACTACGGATTCCGTTACGCCGCCGTTCGCACGCCGATCATGAACGCCGAGACTCACGACTATATCCGTACGACGCTTTTTGTTGCGCCGTTCTCCGTTGTCATCCCGCCGAACGACCAGTACAGGCTGGCGCAGATGCTGGTGCCGATGGACGACGAGAACACCATGTTCTACTGGATTGCCTTCCATGAGACAAAGGGCATCTCCCAAGACGAATGGCGGCGCTTCTGCGGCGCCGAGGTCGGAAAGGACATCGACGGCAACTGGCGCAAGGTCCGAACGCTCGAAAACGATTTCATGCAGGATCGCGAAGCGATGAAGGATGGCGATTTCACCGGCATCTACGGCATCCCGGCGCAGGACATGGCGATGTGGGAATCGATGGGCCCTATCGCCGATCGCACGAAAGATTATCTCGGCGTCAGCGACGGCGCGGTTGCCCAGTTCCGCAGGATTATGATCGCCGCCGCGCGCGAATGGCAGAATGAAGGCATCGCCATAGGCACGCCGTCAGCAGGCCGTGAAACGCCCAATGCCGATCTCGTTTCCTACGAGCGCATCCTGCCGAAGGACCAAGAGTGGCAGAACGTCGACCCGAAAGCCGATCCCCAGGTGACCGAAAAGGCCGCCTGATGCGATCGGGACAAAGGGCGACGGGGCGGTCGAGCTGATCTCCGTGGACGATGCGCCCGACTAGGTCGCCAATGCCATAGTCTGTGCCGTGCAGCGCGACGGCGTAAAACGTCTGCGCTAAGCGAGAAAATATTCACGGCATCATTCGACCACCTGCAAGGCGCTGACGTTAGAGCACTGTCACGCCAGGGTCGGCAGCAAAATGATACCAGTCCTACGTGAGATGGCCGCCCCCGACCTGACCGTCGTCTGTGGCGGCAATCCTGTCTCGACGCGAGTCAACTTGATGACGCAAGTCTCCCGCACGAGATGAACGCGGCGTGGAACAGCCACGCATCGGAAATCTGGGAAGGGAAGATTGTGGTTGGGGCACCGACCGAAGTAGGATACGTCCATGCCCGATCTGCCTGACTATCGTCCCTATCTCCCCAAACAGCCGCGCGATGCGAGCCTGACGGCGCGCCAACACACCGAGACGCGCATGCAGAGTGAACGGCCCCAAGCGCTGTTCGGCAATTGGGCGGAAATGCATGCACAACCGTTCCGAGGCATCACCTCCGACGGTACACCAATCCCGGGCCTTTTTTCCCTCGCCGACGAAGGAGCGCCAAACCGTGCGGTCGCCGCATCGGTTGACCGGCTATTGTCGGGCCTGTCGGCCGAGCAGAAGGCCTCGATACAGTTCCCGGCGCACTCCGATATTTGGCGCAACTGGCAGAACACCGAGCTGTTTGTCGAGCATCACGGTCTGCGTCTCGACGAGCAGCCAATGCCAGTCTGCGAGGCGGTAATGGACGTCATAAAGGCGAGCCTGAGCGCACGCGGCTTCCAGATGTCGCGCGATGTCATGCGCCTCAACGCGTTTCTTGGCGAGCTGATCGGCGCGCCGCTGGTGCTCGGCGAGTGGAGCTACACCTTCTGCCTTTTCGGCGAGCCGTCACAGACCGAGCCATGGGGCTGGCAGCTTTTTGGACACCATCTCTGCCTGAACTGCTTCCTATTGGGCGGACAGATGACCCTGACGCCCGCCTTCATGGGCGCCGAGCCTGCATATGGGGATCAGGAGCGGTACGACGGCATTCGCCTCTTCGAGGATGAAGAACGCAAGGGACTAGCGTTGATACGGAGCCTAGGCGCAGACCAGCAAAGGCGCGCGATTGTCGCCAATTCGATGATGGACGGAGACCTGCCAGCGGGCCGGCGGCATTTCGCCGACAACCTGCATCTCGGCGGCGCCCATCAGGACAACCGGGTCGTTCCATACGAAGGGCTGATTGTTTCGGCGATGTCGAAGCCGCAGCAGCGCGACCTGCTGGATCTCGTCGAGGCCTACCTGATCACCCTACCCGACGGTCCACGGGCTGCGCGGTTGTCGCAGGTCGAGAAACATCTCGCGGATACGCATTTCTGCTGGATCGGAGGCACCGATGAGGAAAGTGCGTTCTATTACCGCATCCAGAGCCCGGTGACCTTCATAGAATTCGACCACCACACGGGCGTCTTCCTGGACAATAAGGAGCCGGCCAAGTTCCACGTCCACACTATCGTGCGCACGCCGAACGGAAACGATTACGGGATAGACCTGCTCCGCCTGCATTACCGAAACGCCGGACATCACGCTCACGACTGACCTCTCCCGACATCCGCTATGGTGTCATGCGTCTATTTGACCGTGATGCAAGCGCCGATCGCGTGGTCATTGACCTTTTAGGAGAAGCTGCCCATCGGCATGTCTTTGATCCTGGCGGATCCACGCCAGCCCCTCACATCCTATCCGCGCCTTGGCCTTCTACGGCTTCTATTATCGCGGCGGCGAGAGAGACGATTTCGTTACCCCACAGCCGGCGCAGCTTCCGCCTATCCTCCCAAGAAATCGGGGGTTCTGAAGCCCGCTGGACCATCGCGGCAGCGCAAACCGCGCCCATCGCTCCGACAATAGCGAGCAATTCTGTGGCAGGTCGGGAAATGGAGGCCATGAAACTCTTACGCTGAATGAGCCGGTGTTTGTGCCATCATCGCCGGCTCCGCATTAACTGACACTGAGCGTAGCAAATGGCCGTCAAACTGGGCGGCGCGCCTTCAACGCGGCGGATAAAGTCCCGTCGTCGAGATAGTCGAGTTCTCCGCCGACTGGCACGCCGTGCGCAAGCCGGGTAACGCCCAGCTCCCCGGGCAGATCGACGGCGATGTCCTCCAGGCGGTCGGAAATATAGTGTGCCGTGGTCTGGCCTTCGACCGTTGCCGAGGTCGCGAGTATAACTTCCCGAATGCAGCCTTCGGCGACGCGGGCCAAAAGCCCGCCAATGTTGAGATCTGCCGGTCCCCGCCCGTCGAGCGCGGACAACGTGCCGCCGATCACGTGATAGTAGCCCTTGAAGGCGCCAGTCCGTTCTAGCGCCCATAGATCAGCGACGTCCTCGACGACGCAGACCGCGCTTCGGTCGCGGCTGCCGTCGCGGCAAACGCCACACGGGTCCGTGGCGTCAAGGTTGCCGCAAACGCTGCACGTCGTCACTGAAGCGGCGGCGTACGTCAGTGCCGCGGCAAGCGGTTCAAGAACGGAGTCGGGCCGCTTCAATACATGTAGCGCCGCGCGGCGCGCGGACCGCGGACCCAACCCCGGCAGCTTCGCCAGCATCTGTATGAGGCGTTCGATCTCCGGAGACGACATGAACGTCCCGCCGCCGTCAGAACGGCAGCTTCATGCCAGGCGGCAGGTTTAGCCCGCCCGTGACCTTCGCCATCTCTTCCTGCATGTGCGCTTCCGCCTTGGCGCGCGCATCATTGAAGGCGGCCACTATAAGATCCTCAACGACCTCGGCGTCCTCGCTGTCAAATAGAGACGGGTCGATGTTCACCTTGCGCACGTCGCCCTTGCCGGTCAGCGTGACGTTGACCATACCGGCGCCGGCCGCGCCGGTCACCTCCATCTCGGTGAGACGATCCTGCATTTCCTGCATTTTCGTCTGCATCTCTTGCGCCTGCTTCATGAGATTTCCGAGATTCTTCATATGTAGTCCTCGTCGGTCGTGTCGGGGTCAAATGTATCGGGATCAAAATCGTCATCGATATTCTCGTCGGGCGCGGGTGCGAGCGCTGCGGGCACCTCCTCGGGCGCTGACCCGTCGACGACGCTTCGCACGTCGGTCACCTCGGCGCCTGGAAAAGCCTCGAGCGCCATTTTCACCAGCGGATGGGCGAGCGCTTCTTCACGACGGCGCGCGGCAGCATCGTCGCGCTGCTGCTGGAGCGTCGGCCCACCTTCCTTGCGGCTATCCTCAACGAACCAGGCGCGGTTCGTCCATTCGGAAAGTCGGCGGCTCATCTGCATGGCGAGATCCCGCGGCGCACCCTCAGTGACGCGGACGGCAATCTTTCCGATCTCGAACCGGACTAGCCGCGCGTTGTTCACCAAATAGGCATGCAAGAGTGGCTCGCCGTTGGCGGCGAACATGGCGACCGCCTCCTCGAACGATGACGGGATGCACGGTTCGGTCGACGCGTCTTCGCTCGACGGAATATAATCCGGCTGCAAGGCCAGCGCTGTCGGCCCATCGGTCTGCAGCACCGGCTGTTCCGCAGGTGGCGGCGCGACGGCCTCGTCAGACCCATCGGACACTGGCATCGCGGCAGGCGTCGGCGCTGGTCCGGGAGCGGCGGGCGCGGCGCTCCTCTCTCCGCCGAAGGAGAGCGATCCGACAAGGTCGGCGGGCGACGGGAGATCCGCCGCATAGGCGATGCGGACGAGTATCATCTCGGCAGCTTGCGACGCGGACGGCGCGGTGCGCACCTCGGTGAGCCCCTTGAGCAGCATCTGCCAGGTCCGCGCCAGCGCCGACATGGGCAGCCGCGCCGAAACATCCTTGCCGCGGGCGAGGTCGAGATCGGAGGTCGGCGTGGCTTCCGCCGCATTCGGCGCGGCCTTTAGCCGCGTGAGCCAGTGGCTGAGTTCCGCCAAATCTTGAAGGATCATCACCGGGTCGGCGCCGGCGCCATACATGTCGTCGAACCGCGCCAGCGCGGCGGCGATCTCACCCTTCATGAGCTGTTCGAACAGGTCGAAGACCTGCACGCGCTCGGCAACGCCTAGCATGTCGCGAACGGCGTCCTCGGTGATCTCGGTGTCGGGACCACTATGCGCGATCGCTTGGTCGAGCAGCGATAGCCCGTCGCGGACTGAGCCGTCGGCGGCGCGCGCGATTAACGCTACAGCGCCGCGCGCGATGTTCGCGCCTTCCTTCTGGGCAACGTCGGCGAAGTGATCGACTAGCATCTCGAAACCGACCCGGCGCAAATCGAAGCGCTGGCAGCGCGACAACACCGTGACCGGGACACGGCGGATCTCGGTGGTGGCGAAGATGAACTTCACATGCTCCGGCGGCTCCTCAAGCGTCTTTAGCAGCGCGTTGAATGCGTTGCGCGACAGCATGTGCACTTCGTCGATGATATAGATCTTGTAGCGCGCGCTAACCGGCCGGTAGAGCACGCCGTCGATTAGCTCACGAATATCGTCGACGCCAGTTCGGCTTGCCGCATCCATCTCCATAACGTCGACATGGCGGTCTTCGGCTATCGAAACGCAATGCTCGCAGACGCCGCAGGGCTCCGCCGTGGCTCCACCAGTACCGTCCGGCCCAACACAATTGAGCGCGCGCGCGATGATGCGCGCTGTCGTCGTCTTCCCGACGCCGCGGACGCCGGTGAGGATGAAGGCATGCGCCAGGCGGCCCGCCGCAATCGCATTCGAGAGCGTCCGAACCATCGGCTCTTGACCAATCAGCGCCGTGAAATCGCTTGGCCGGTACTTTCGGGCTAGGACGCGATAGGGCTGGGCTGGGGATGAGTCCGACATGGCCGCCTTGTTAAGGAAGGTGGGAGACTGGTGAGGCGACCCGGAGAAATCTCGTTACGGCTGCTTCCTTCCGGACCTGACCGGGTTGGCGAGCAATCCGTCCGCCGCCAGACTCCCGCAATTATTATATCAGGTCAGACGCGCGGTCCAACCGGTGTCGAAACATTTCGTCGGAGTTGGGCTCCTGCGGCATTCAATTGCGCCGACTTCGGGGTTGTGCGACTTATACCTACATGCAATCTCTTAACTATTATGCGGACGCCATCCTCGATCGGGTCTCGCATCTCCGGAGCGACGAAGCGTGGTTGCGTGCGCAGCTCGACGCCGAGCACACGCTCGTAATCCCAGTCTGGCGGTCGCGCAACCTCGTCGCTAATCCGATGGAACCAAAGGGCGTGCTGATTAGCCGCCGCGACGCACATGAACTTATCTTGGCGTCAGGCGCCACGGTCCTGCTGGGCATCCGAGGGGAAGTCGCGCATTTCGCGGTCGATATCTCTGATCTCGATGAGCACGACGTTCGCGATCTACAAGCCGAGGCCGAGTTCGTCGATCTACGCTCGGTCGGCGCGGTGATGAACCGGACCGAGGCCTCCATCCTCGCCTATGCAAAGGGTATAATGCACTGGCACGCGCGCCACGGGTTCTGCGGCGTGTGCGGCAGCTCGACCGAGATCCGCGAGGCCGGCCACCTGCGGACGTGTCTCAATCCGAATTGCGGCGCAATGCATTTCCCGCGCACCGACCCCGCCGTCATCATGCTGGTCGCGCGCGGTGACCGGGCATTACTTGGGCGCAAGGCGGAATGGATGGAAGGCATGTATTCGACGCTGGCTGGCTTCGTCGAGCCCGGCGAGAGCCTCGAGCAGGCTGTCGCCCGCGAGGTTTGGGAAGAAGCCGGCGTCAGGATATCCAATATCCGTTACCACTCGTCCCAGCCGTGGCCGTTTCCCGCCTCGCTGATGCTAGGTTTCTTCGCCGACGCAGACGGCGACAACTTCCAGCGCAACGATGACGAGCTCGAAGACCTGCAATGGTTCACACGTCAAGAACTTGCCGACGGCGGCGCCGGCATTGCGCGGCGGCCTCGCTCTGACTCGATCGCACGGCGCCTGATAGACGAGTGGATCAGCCAGGGCTGACGAACGTCGGGTGCTATTTTTTCGTAGCGAACCGAAACGGATCGGCCGGATAGGTACCGAGCACGCGCACCTCGTGAGTGAAGAACGCCAGCTCCTCCATTGCGAGACGGACGTTGCTGTCTCTGGGATCACCCTCTATGTCGGCGTAGAACTGGGTCGCGACGAAATCGCCGCCGACCATATAGCTTTCCAACTTGGTCATGTTGACGCCGTTGGTCGCGAAGCCGCCCAGCGCCTTGAATAGTGCCGCCGGCACATTTCGTACGCGGAACACGAAGCTGGTGACAGCCGGCTCATCGATACGTCGGGACCGTGGCGGCGCCTTGGGAGACATCACGACGAAGCGCGTAGTGTTGTGCTCGGCATCCTCGACGTTGGCGCGGATCGACTTAAGCCCGTAGACCTCTCCCGCCAGCTTGGACGCGATAGCGGCTTCTGTAATGTCGCCGCGTGCAGCTATATCAGCGGCGGCGCCCGCCGTATCAGCATGTACGACCGCTTCAAGCTTATTGCGTCTCAAGAATTGCCTGCATTGGCCGAGCGCGTGCACGTGGCTATGCACCCGCTTGATCGACTTCATCGTCGTGCCGGGCGGCGCGAGCAGATGATGATTCACCCTGAGAAAACGCTCGCCGATAATGTAGAGGCCGGAATCTGGGAGCAGATGATGGATATCGGCGACGCGGCCCGCGACCGAATTATCGATGGGGATCATCGCAAGGGCCGCATTATTGCTGCGGACTGCCTCGAAAGTATCCTCGAAAGCAGCCGTCGGCAGCGGCTCCATTTCCGGATAGAAGCGGACACACGCTTGATGCGAGTACGCACCGGGCTGGCCCTGGAAGGCGATTTTTTTCGACGCTGCGTTACGAGCCGTCATCATTCCGTCCCGACTCACGACGAACCGGGCGCCAGCAAGGCCTGCGCCCGGTCCAAATCGGCCGGAGTATCGACACCAAGCGGAACAGTGTCAACGCGAACGACGTCGATCCGCATGCCGTCTTCGAGCGCGCGAAGCTGCTCCAGCCGTTCCAGCGTCTCCAGCTGCGCCGGCGGAAGCGAAACGAAACGGTCAAGCGCCGCGCGGCGGAAGCCGTAGAGGCCGATATGATGGTAGTGTGGGCCTTCCGGCGCCGACGGCACTGTCGCACGGCTGAAATAGAGCGCCCTTCCGATCCGGTCGCCGTCCTTGCGGAAGGCGATTACCGCCTTGACGACGTTCGGGTCGGTGCGTTCACGGTCTTCCGTGATCTCGACCGCAAGCGTCGTGATGTCTACCGCCTCGTCGTCGAACGGATCGAGGACGGCAGCGATGACTTTCGGATCGATCGTCGGCAGATCGCCTTGGACGTTGACAACGAGGTCGTACGCGCCGTCCGGATCGAATACTGCGAGCGCCCCGTGCACGCGGTCCGAGCCGCTGGGAAGGTCGGGATCGGTCATGACCGCATGTCCGCCCGCCGCCTCGATCGCGTCGGCAATATCTCGGTCACCGCATGCGACGATCACGGGGCCGATATCGGCTTCAACCGCCCGGCGCCAGACGTGGACGATCATCGGCTCGCCGAGCAGGTCGGCGAGCGGTTTGTCCGGAAAGCGCGTCGCGGCGAGACGCGCCGGGATGGCTATGACCGGATTTAGAGTCAGGGACATGCGTTTCTTTGTACGAACTGGATAAGAGTCGGGTTTAGGTGCGACATTATACCCCTTGTTCGGCTGAGTGAATCCCGTATTCGTTAGACTGCATTAGACACGTCGGTGTGCAGCGGCTAAGTTCCGCCCGCCGGCACACTGCGGCATTCGGCCGATGTGAACAGATACTCAGACACCAACTAATTCCAGCGGAAGTTGCACATGTCGTCATTCGAACTCAACAAGGTCGTCGGGGCGGTTTTGCTTGCGGTTCTGGTCCTCGTCGTTATCGGGAAGCTGGGCGACAATCTTGTCTCGACGGGCGACGGCCACGGCGGCGGTCACGGCGCAGAGGAAATGGTAGCTTCCGCGCCCACCAAGCCCATGGAGTTCGAGGGGCCCCAACCGATCCTCGGTCTGATCGCATCTGCGAATGCGGCGGAGGGCGAGAAGGTCTTCAGCAAGTGCAAATCCTGCCACACCGTCGAAAAGGGTGGCAAGAACGGCATCGGCCCGAACCTCTACGGCGTCGTCAATAATGCGCCGGGCAGCCATAAGGGTTTCGGTTACTCCGATGCGCTGATGGGTCTGAAGGACAAGTCTTGGACCTACTCGAACCTCAGCGCCTTCCTCACCAAGCCGCGCGATTATGCCAAGGGTACGAAGATGACCTTCGCAGGCCTGTCGAAGGAGACGGATCGCGCTAGGGTCATCGCCTATCTTCGGACCCTCGCGGAGTCACCAGCGCCTCTCCCGACCCAGGCGGACATTGACGCTGAGAAAAAGGCCTTCGAAGACGCCAAAGCCGCCTTCGAAGCGGCGAACAAGCCGTCTGCTGAGGCACCCAAGCCGGACGCCCAAAGCACCGCGCGCGGCGCGGCGGCGCCCGTGCAGATGGCAACAGCTGAGCCCACGAAACCGGTCGCCGAGCAAATCGCCGCGGGCGACGCGGAGAGAGGAAAGCGCGTCTTTAACAAGTGCAAATCCTGCCACACCGTCGAAAAAGGCGGCAAGAATGGCATCGGCCCAAATCTCTACGGTATCGTCGGCGGAACGCCGGGTAGCCACGAAGGATTCAGCTATTCGAACGCGCTGGCTGGCCTCAAGAACAAGCCTTGGACCTACGAAAACCTCTGGGCCTTCCTGACCAAGCCAAAGGACTACGCTAAGGGCACCAAGATGACTTTCGCCGGCCTGCCGAAAAAGAGCGACCGCGCCAATATCATTGCCTATCTGAGGACGCTTGCCGACACGCCCGCCCCGCTGAAATAGGCTTAAGCACGACTTTCGTTGAAGCTTTGCCATCATTCAAGGAAATCGGCCTGTCGTTCTGTGGGCGTCAGCTGACCTCAAAAGCCACTGGCCAATTTGGGCAGATTTCTCCAACTTGGAAGGTTGGAAAGTGCTGTACGGGATTAACGTGCGGCCTTTCTCGGATGACGCTGACAAGGTGGAAAGGATCGTGACGGCTTATGGACACAAGTTCGGTCATCGGCCATCCGAAATTGCCCCGCGGTGGCGGGGGTAGCCTTTCCTGCCGGGACGATTCGCGACAGACTGCGCGCATGTCCGATTTATGCCCGCCGGAATTGGTTGCGCTAGCGACAGATCTCGCCGATGCCGCGAGCGTCGTAGTGCGCCAGTATTATCGGCAGCCGGTTCCCATCGACGACAAGGCAGACGATTCGCCCGTCACCATCGCCGACCGCGAAGCGGAACAGGCGGTGCGCGCCCTTCTCGCGCAGCGGCGGCCGGCCGACGGGATTCTGGGAGAGGAATTCGAATCTGAGAGGCTCGACGCTGAGTTCGTCTGGATAATCGATCCCATTGACGGTACCAAGTCATTCATCGTCGGCCGACCTATCTTCGGCACCCTGATCGCGCTCACGCGGGGCGGGGAGCCTATCCTCGGCATCATCGATCAGCCCGTCACAGCAGACCGGTGGATCGGCGTCGCGGGCCGGAACACCACACTTAACGGCATGCCGGTCCGCACACGCGCCTGCCCGAGGATGGCCGACGCAATCCTCGCCACTACCGCGCCAGATCTTTTCTCCGGCGACAGGCTCTCTGGATATCGGTCTGTCGAGGTCGCCGCCAAGTACGTCGTCTATGGCGGCGACTGCTTCAACTATGGGATGCTGGCGGCCGGCCGGCTCGACGTCGTGGTCGAGGATGGGCTGAAGCCATTCGACTTCTGCGCATTAGTTCCGATCATCGAAGGCGCTGGCGGGGTCGTGAGCGATTGGGCCGGCGCACGGATGAATATCGCCTCCGACGGTTGCATCCTCGCCGCCGGCGACCCCGCACTTCATACCGAAGCGCTCGCCCTTCTAGGCGGTTGAGCTGATCAAATTACCGCAATGGGCTTGCTATGCGCCGCGGATTGATCAGATTCGATGCAGAATCGTCGAATTGAGGGAGGCACAGCGCATGCAACGGGTCACTACCATTCTCGGTGCCGCCGCAATCGTTCTCGGAACTGCCGGTGCTGGAGCACAGGAAGCGAAGCCGAGCGTGACCGTCAGCCACGGTCTGTCACTCCTGGAGACGCTCAAATATCCGCCGAATTTCAAGCACCTGGACTTCGTCAACCCAACAGCGCCCAAGGGCGGGACTTTCCGGCGCTACAACACCGGGACCTTTGACACCTTTAATCCCTATATTATCAAGGGTACGCCCGCTGCCGGCCTCGGTCTCGTTTACGAGACGCTGATGACCTCGCCGGCAGACGAGATCTCGACCGAATACGGCCTGATCGCGAAGACCGTCGAGGTGCCGGCAGACTCATCCTTCGTCACCTACAACCTTCGGCCAGAGGCGCGGTTTCACGACGGCACGCAAATCACCGCCGACGACGTCGTCTGGACCTTCGAAACGCTAAAGGAGAAAGGCGCGCCGTTCTACCGTTTCTACTACAAGAACATCGCGCGGGCTGTGAAGCTGGGCGCCCACAAGGTGCGGTTTGAATTTGCAGGCCCGCCGAACCGCGAACTGCCGCAAATCACCGGGCAGTTGCCGGTTCTGTCGAAACAATGGTGGGCAGACCGCGACTTCACCAAGACGACCCTCGAGCGGCCTATGGGGAGTGGTCCCTACCGTGTCGGTGCGTTCGAACCTGGGCGCTACGTCGAGCTGGAACGTGTCCGGGACTGGTGGGGCGTTGCCCTCCCAATCAACGTTGGACAGAACAACTACGACAATATCCGATTCGACTATTACCGCGACGAAACCGTGGCGCTAGAAGCGTTTAAGGCGGGTCGGTATGATTTCCGGCGGGAGAACTCGTCCCTCACCTGGGCGACGGGCTATGATTTCCCGGCGCATGAGGCCGGCCGCGTCAGGACGGAGACGGTCGGTCACATTCGTCCGACAGGGATGCAGGCCTTTGTCTTCAATCTCCGGCGGGCACAGTTTCAGGACCGCATCCTGCGCCAAGCAATCGCCTATGCCTTCGACTTCGAATGGTCGAACAAGCAACTTTTCTACGGCCAGTACACCCGCACCAAGAGCTTTTTCTCGAATTCCGACCTGGCAGCGCGCGAGCTGCCGTCGAAAGAGGAACTGGCACTTCTCGAGCCGTGGCGCGGCAAGATTCCTGAAGAGGTCTTTACCCAGGTCTACCAGCCGCCCGCGACGGACGGGTCAGGCAACGTCAGGCGCAACCTGCGGACGGCTGCCCGGATGCTCAAGCAAGGCGGTTACAAGGTAAAGAGCAACAAGCTTGTATCGCCAAAGACCGGAAAGACCGTCGAGTTTGAAATCCTGCTCGTCAGCCCCGCGTTCGAGCGCATCGTCACGCCGTTCGCAGCCAACCTTAAGCGGCTCGGCATCAAGGCCAATGTCCGCACGGTCGATCAATCGCAGTATATCAACCGAATTCGGTCGTTCGACTACGACATGATCGTGGGCGGCGTCGGCCAGTCAGAGTCGCCAGGCAACGAACAGCGCGACTACTGGTCGTCGGACGCGGCAGACCGCGAAGGCAGCCGCAATTCTATCGGCATCAAGAGCCCCGCCGTCGACGCTCTGGTCGAAAACATCGTCGATGCCCCTGATCGAAATAGCCTCGTCGCGGCGACGCGTGCGCTAGATCGTGTGCTTCTTTGGTCCCACTACGTCATTCCGCAGTGGCACGTCCGCACGGACCGTATCGCCTACTGGAACAAATTCGGCATTGCGAAACATCCGGCCTACGGCGTCGATCCGATGAGCTGGTGGATCGATCCGGCGAAGGAGGCGGCGCTCAGCCGTAAAAACCCCTGACCGCCACCGGATCCTAACCATATGATACGCGGCATGAAACGCCTTCCGACGTTCGCGCTTGCCCTGTCCCTGATCGGCCCGGCCGCTCTGGCGTCGGACGCTACCCCGCGTCACGGCCTCAGCGTCTTCGGCAACCTGAAATATGCCGATGGCTTCGCACATTTCGACTACGTCGATCCCAACGCGCCGAAGGGCGGGTCGATCAAGATCACGGGCCTCGAGACATTCGAGACTGTCAATCCGTTCATCCTCAAAGGCCGCAAAGATCTGCTCTCGGAACCGTTGATGTTCGACACGCTGATGGCGCGATCCTTCGACGAGCCGGATTCCTTTTACGGCCTCGTAGCTAAATCGGTTGAGCAGCCGGACGACAGGAGTTGGGTCGCCTTCAACATCGACTATCGGGCGAAATTCCATGATGGCTCGCCGATAACCGCCGAAGACGTCGTCTGGACATTCGACACGCTACGCAAGGACGGGGATCCACGTTTCCGCATAACGTTCCGTGATGTCGACCGGGCAGAGGCAACAGGACGGCTTCGCGTGAAATTTAAGTTCAAGTCCGGCATCCATCGGGACCTGCCGACCCGCCTCGCCGCCCTGCCTGTCCTGTCGAAGGAGTATTACGCTGGGCGCACGTTCAACGAAACGACGTTCGATCCGCCGCTTGCGAGCGGGCCGTACAGGATCGAGAAGCTTGAGCCCGGCCGGTCCATCACCTATCGCCGCGCAGAGGATTACTGGGCGAAGGACCTGCCAGTGATGCGCGGCCGGTTCAATTTCGACCGCATTATCGTGGAATATTATCGTGACCGCGAAATCGCCTTTCAGGCATTCTTCTCGCAGCAGTACGATTTCCGGGAAGAGTTCACGTCACGCCAGTGGGCATCGCAGTACAATAAACCGGCGGTAAACAAGGGCCTGATAGTGCGCGAGACACTGCCCGACGAGACGCCGTCTGGCGTTCAGGCCTTCATCCTTAATCTACGGCGCGACAAGTTCAAGGACATGAGGGTGCGCAAGGCGATGGACCTCGCATTCGATTTCGAATGGACGAATCGGACGCTGTTCTACGATCTCTACAAGCGCACCAACTCGATGTTCGAGAATTCCCGGTTAGCCGCCCACGAACCGCCGTCGCAGGCTGAATTGGCCCTGATGGAGCCATTACGGGGGAATATCCCGGACGAGGTTTTCACGACGCCGTTCGTCGCGCCGATTAACAACGGAACGGGCCACATCCGCGGCAACCTCAAAAAAGCGGGGGCGCTTCTGAGACAGGCTGGTTATTCGATCCGCAACGGCGTGCTCGTCGATGGCAACGGAAATCCGCTCGAAATCGAGTTCCTACTGTTCGAAGCAAGCTTCAAGCGCATCCTCAATCCATACATCTTGAACCTGAAGCGGCTCGGCATCAACGCCTTCATCCGCATCGTCGATACGGCGAACTTCAAGCGGCGCCAGGACAAGTTCGAATTTGACGTCGTGATCCGGCGCATTTCGCAGCCGCTAACGCCGGGTCTCGAGCAGCGGAACTATTTCGGCTCGGAATTTGCAAACGTCGAGGGCTCCTTCAATATTGGCGGCGTCTCCGATCCCGCCGTCGACGCGCTGATCGAAAAGGTGATTGGCGCAAAATCGCGCGACGGTCTGCGGACGGCGGTTCGCGCCCTCGACCGTGTGCTGATGTGGAACCGGTTCGTCGTACCACAATGGTACAAGGGTGAGCACAACGTGGCGTACTGGAACAAGTTTGGCCGCCCGAAGACCGCGCCGAGCTTCGACATAGGCGTGCTGGATACATGGTGGTTCGACACGGAGAAGGCAAAACTTATTGAGCAGGGTAAGGCGCCACCGATGCCGCCGGGCGCGCTGCAACCGCCCGGCGCTAAGTGAGCTGCGGCAAGTGACCCGACCCACGGTGACAGGGTAGTATCGTCGGATGCTCGCCTATATCTTCCGCCGGCTTTTGCTGATGATCCCGACTCTTTTGGGGATCATGGTAATAAATTTCGCCATCGTGCAGTTCGCGCCGGGCGGGCCAATCGAACAGATCATCGCAGAGGTAACGGGAACAGACGCCGGAACGACCGGTCGTATCAGCGGCTCGGGCAGCGAGGTGTCAGGTAGCAGTAGCAGCACCTCCAGCTCGGCGTCGACGGCCAATAGCGGTTATCGCGGCGCTCAGGGCCTCGACCCCGAATTCATCAAGGAGCTGGAACGCCAGTTCGGCTTCGATAAGCCTATGCACGAGCGCTTCATCAAGATGATGGGCGACTTCATCGTCTTTGATTTCGGCACGAGCTTCTTCCGCGACGAGACCGTAATCGACCTCGTCCTGTCGAAGATGCCAGTCTCCATCTCACTCGGCCTTTGGACGACGATCATCGTCTATCTCGTCTGCATCCCGCTCGGCATCCGCAAGGCAGTAAAAGACGGTACCCGGTTCGATGTTTGGTCGACGACAGCTCTCACGATCAGCTTCGCGATCCCATCGTTTGTCATGGCGATCTTGCTAATTGTGCTGTTCGCGGGCGGCAGTTTCCTCGACTGGTTTCCGCTCAGAGGCCTAACGTCGGAGAATTTCGATGAAATGTCGCTGTTCGGCCAGCTTTTCGACTATCTGTGGCACATCGTCCTCCCGATCTCGGCTCTCGTGCTCGGCGGTTTTCTGTCGCTAACGATGCTGACCAAGAACTCGTATCTCGACCAGATCAACATGCTCTATGTGCAGACGGCCCGGGCAAAGGGGTTGAGCGAGAAGCGCGTGCTTTACGCGCACGTGTTCCGTAACGCGATGCTGATCGTTATCGCCGGCTTCCCGGGCGCGTTCGTCGGCATCCTTTTCACCGGAGCGCTGCTGATCGAAATCATCTTCTCTCTGGACGGGCTCGGCCTTCTCGGTTTTGAAGCGGCGATCAAGCGCGACTACCCGATCATGTTCGCGACGGTCTATTTCTTTACGCTCCTCGGGCTCGTGCTGAACCTCGTCGGCGACCTGATGTACACGATCATCGATCCTCGCATTGATTTCGAAGGCCGTCATGTCTGAAGCGGCGACCGCGTCCGCTGGACCGCCGCCGGCGTACGAGCGGCCGAAACTTTTGGGAATCCCGATTTCGCCACTTAACGCTCGGCGCCTCCAGAATTTCCGCCGCAACCGGCGAGGTTTTTGGTCGCTGTGGATATTTCTCGCGATTTTTCTGTTCTGCCTGCCGGCGGAATTCATCGCTAACGACCGGCCGCTGGTCATCTGGTACCAGGGCAGCGTCTACGTGCCGGTGCTCAAGACCTACCCGGAGACGGTCTTTGGCGGCGACTTCGAGACGGAGGCCGAATACCGTGAACCCGAGGTCCAGGACCTGATTTTTCAGAGAGGTGGCTGGATGGTCTGGCCGCTGATCGAATACAGCTACAATACGGTGAACCTCAACCTCCGGGTCCCCGCACCGGCGCCACCGTCGGCCAACAACGTGCTCGGTACCGACGACCAGGGCCGCGACGTGCTCGCGCGCGTCATTTACGGTTTTCGAATATCCGTGCTGTTCGGCCTAATCCTGACCTTCGCCGGCTCGATCATCGGCATTGTGGCAGGCGCATTCCAGGGATTCTTCGGCGGATGGCTCGATCTGCTGTTCCAGCGCTTCATCGAGATATGGGGCGGGCTGCCGCGGCTCTACATCTTGATCATTCTATCTAGCGTCATCGTCCCCGGCTTCTGGACTCTCCTGTTCATCCTGCTGCTGTTCGAGTGGACGTCGCTTGTCGGCGTGGTGCGCGCAGAGTTTTTGCGCGCACGCAATCTCGAGTTCGTAAAGGCGGCGCGCGCGCTCGGCGTCGGCAATGTCGCCATCATGTTCCGGCACGTGCTGCCGAACGCTATGGTGGCCACACTGACATTCCTGCCGCTCATCCTGACCGGCTCGATCACCAGCTTAACGGCACTCGATTTCCTCGGCCTCGGCCTGCCGCCCGGCGCGCCCTCGCTCGGCGAACTGCTGCAGCAGGGCAAGACGAACCTGCAGGCGCCCTGGCTAGGCCTCACGTCGACGGTCAGCATCTCGATGATGCTGATCCTACTGATCTTTGTCGGCGAAGCGGTGCGCGACGGGTTCGACCCGCGCAAGACCTTTAATGGATGACGGGCAATGGCTGATCCCCTGCTGACGGTTAGGGACCTGTCCGTCTCGTTCGGTCAAGGCGAACGGGAGATGAAAGCCGTCAAGCACGTCTCTTTCGATATCGCCAAGGGAGAGACGCTGGCGCTGGTCGGCGAATCCGGGTCGGGAAAGTCGGTCAGCGCGCTGTCGATCATGCAGCTGCTCCCCTACCCCACCGCGCACCATCCCTCGGGCTCAATCGAGCTCAACGGGACCGAAGTGATAGGCGCACCCGAAGAGACGATGCGAAAGCTGCGCGGCAACCAGGTCGCAATTGTCTTCCAGGAGCCTCTAACGTCGCTGAATCCGCTGCACACGATCGAAAAGCAGATCGGCGAAATCATGTTCGTGCACAAGAAGATGGACAAAGCGGCCGCGCGCGCGCGAACGCTGGAACTCCTCAAGGAGGTCGGCCTACCAAGCGCGGAGGACCGGCTGGGCGCCTATCCGCACCAGCTTTCCGGCGGCCAGCGACAGCGGGTCATGATCGCGATGGCGCTGGCGAACGATCCCGACCTGCTGATCGCCGACGAGCCGACGACGGCGCTGGACGTGACCATCCAGGCGCAGCTTCTGAAGCTGCTGCAGGAAATACAGCGTCAGCGCGGCATGTCGATCCTGCTGATCACCCACGATCTCGGCATCGTCCGCAAGGTCTCTGATCACGTCTGCGTCATGCAGGGGGGTGAGATTGTCGAGACAGGCGCCGCCGAACGCATCTTCGAGCGCCCAGGGCACCCCTATACGAGGCACCTACTCGCAGCCGAGCCCAAGGGCAGTCCGCTGCCGGCGCCGGACGACGCCAGGACGGTGGTCAGGGCGGAGAACCTTCGGGTATGGTTCCCGGTCCGCCGTGGCGTGCTGCGCCGGACGGTCGGTCACGTGAAGGCGGTCGATGGCGTGGACTTCGAGATCCGCGAAGGCCACACGCTCGGCGTCGTGGGCGAATCGGGATCGGGCAAGACGACGCTAGCCATGGGGCTTCTGCGGCTGGAGCGCAGCGAGGGCTCAATTACCGTCAACGGACATCGGATCGACGGCTACGACTGGAGGGAGATGCGCCCGCTCCGCCGCGAGATGCAGATCGTCTTCCAGGATCCCTTCTCATCCATGTCGCCGCGGCTGTCGGTTGGTCAGATCATCGAGGAAGGACTTCGGGTTCACGATCTCACCGGCGATACCTACGAGGCCCGGCGCGAGACGATTTCGACGGCTTTGAAGGAGGTCGGACTGCCTCCGGAGACGCAGGACCGCTATCCGCATGAATTTTCTGGCGGGCAGCGCCAGCGCATCGCAATCGCGCGCGCCATCGTTCTCAAGCCGAAATTCATCGTTCTCGACGAGCCGACGTCGGCGTTGGACATGTCCGTCCAGACGCAGATCGTCAACCTACTCCGCGACCTGCAGGACCGCCACCGCCTCTCCTACCTGTTCATCAGCCACGATCTGAAAGTCGTCCGCGCACTCGCCGACGAGCTGATCGTCATGAAGGACGGCAAGGTGGTCGAACAAGGCACCGCAGCGAAGATCTTCGACGACCCGTCGGAGGAATATACGAAGGCGCTGATGGCGGCGGCATTCGACATCGAGGCGGCGGAGAGCGATAAGATCTCGACCTGACCGCTCACACAGCCGTCAGCCGTCTCCCGGCGTGCCGGCCTCGAACGGCGTCGGACTGTCAAGGTCTCGTCCGGCAGCCGAAATCTGGTCGGCGAATTTCGAAAGGAACACTGCTCCCTTGACCGTCCGCTGCACTTGGACGCTGCGCCGGTCGTAGTCGTCCCGCCGGCGGCGAACATAGCCAAGCTGCCCAAGGCGGTCCAGCGCCCGGCTGATGGCCGGCTTGGAGATATTCAGCGATTCTGACAGCCCGCGCACCGTATGCGGCGGTGGCTGTGTGCAGACGGTCAGCAGGATCGACATCTGGCGCGCCGAAAGATCGGGCCCGTCGCCGCGGACGCTCGCCGACAGCGCTTCCCGCCACAGCGCCAATGCGTCGTCCTGATTCAAGTAGATCGGCATCGTTGCCTTTCGTTGCGCAACCGAACCGACTTTAGCCGAATCGCAGGAGTATGTGTAAATGCCCCAAGAAGCACGAAGCGCGGCGGCTTACTGTCCGTATCGCTTTTCAATCATCGAGAACGCAGCGCGCAGCGCCTGAGCCTCGCCGCCGACCGGGCGTCCAGGCTTGGCCGCAACGTTCCAAGCCATGATGTCGAAATGCGCCCACGGCGTCTCGTTGCTGACGAATTCCTGTAGATAGAGCGCCGCGGTGATCGCACCGCCGAACCCACCGTCCGAGACGTTGTTGATATCGGCGACCTTACTGTCAAGAAGCGTGCGGTAGGGTCGCCACAGCGGCAAGCGCCACATCGGATCTCCGACCTCTGTCCCCGCGCTAGCAAGATCGTTCGCTAGTGTATCGTCATTGCAAAACAGCGCCGGAAGATCAGTGCCCAGCGCCACGCGGGCGGCACCGGTGAGCGTCGCGAAGTCGAGGATCATGTCCGGGCTTTCGCGGTCGGCCTCGGCGAGCGCATCGCACAGGATCAGGCGCCCCTCGGCGTCGGTATTGCCTATCTCGACGGTTATCCCTTTACGCGTTTTTATGACGTCGAGCGGCCGGAAGGAATTGCCGGAGACGTTGTTCTCGACTGCGGGGACTAGAACGCGGAGACGCACCGGGAGCTTGAGCGCCATGATCAGCGAGGCGAGGCCGAGCGCGTGGGCCCCGCCGCCCATATCCTTCTTCATTCGCAGCATACCGGATGCCGGCTTCAGATCGAGCCCGCCGGTGTCGAAGCAGACGCCCTTGCCGACGAGGGTCACCTTCGGGTCGCGCGGGCGGCCCCAGCGCAGGTCGATCAGCCGGGGCGGATCGTCACTCGCCCGTCCAACGGCATGGATCGTCGGATAATTATGCTTCAGGAGCGCATCGCCGGTGGTGACGCTCACCTTCGCCATGAATTTGCGGCCGAGGTCGCGTGCGGCGGCGGCGAGCTGGGACGGCCCCATATCCTCCGCCGGCGTGTTGATGAGGTCACGGACAAGCGAAATCGCATCGGCCAACGCGTGCGTTCGAGCGCGGTCTGCACGGGCAGGCCACACGAGCGACGGCAGCGCGCGCCCCTTTGCCGACTTGTAGGTGTCGAACCGGTAGCAACCAAGCGCCCACCCCGTGGCCGCAGCTGTTGCGCCGGCGGATCCCATGCGCGCATCAATGCGATACGTCCCGCCGGGTAATGCTGTCGGCAACCCCGCGTAATCCCACATCCCATTGTGGTTCTCGACGCCAAGGAGAACCCGCGCGAGCTTGCCCTGCTTACCGGAAACGAGGCTGATCTGCCCCGGTTTCGCCGTGAATCCCGACGATACGACCCACGCCCGGCTTTCCGGCGGCTCCTTCTTGAGCCACGCGTCAAACACAGCGGTTTCGATGGGCACGATCGGCACGGTCGCTGAGTTCGCTTTGGTCTTGAAGGTATCGGTCATGGCTGAAATCTCCCTCCGACAGGGAACCACAGCCACCCTCGGCCGTCCAGACGTCGCCAGGCACGGCGAACTTCGTTTCAAGCCACCCGCCGACGGCCGAATGGATCACGAGAATCTAGTAGCTCAGCATCGCCGGTACGCCGGACCACTATTGGTCCTCGGATGCCGAGCGCTATCAGAGCGTGAAGTTGGTCTGCTGGATGGCGGACCCTAGGCCGCCAGCAGTCCCGAGCGCCGCAGCGAAGTGATCATCGCCGAGTTCAGCATAAATTGGTAGGACCGGTCCGGATCAGCGGCGATCGCTGCGATCTCGTCAAGATTGCGCTGGCGCACCTCTGGGTCGCGCTCCTCCATCAGCTTCTTGTTGCGCTCCGTGATGGCATTGATCGCATCAATCGCCTCAGGGCGACGCTGGACCTCGTAGCCATCAAGCTCGCTCTCCGGCGCCTCACCGTACCACACGCGAGACAGGCGGTCGGTTAGGCTCAGCGCATCGTGCAGCCCGCCGTTTAGGCCCATGCCGCCAAGCGGGTTGTTTATATGGGCGGCGTCGCCCGCCAGGAACGAGCGCCCTTTCCGGTATTCCGCCGCGACGCGCTGCGAAACGCGATAGATCGCGCGGACGAGGATGGGGTAGTCGCCATCGCGCGGCAGCAGGTTCTGCAGCGCGTTCTGCAGGTAGGTGTCGGTGATGGCATCGTCCGCCTGAACCGACGTATCAACCGGCATGATTACGCGCCACATGTCGGGAATTTCGAGCAGCAGGTACCATTCGACCGGATCTGCCGTGTAATTGACCGAGCAAACGTCCGGCATATGCGCTCGGAAATCGTATTCCGTGCCCGCAACGATAAAATGTTCCGGGTGGGTATAGCCGTCGAATCCGATGCCAAGTTCCTTGCGCACCGTCGAGCGGCCGCCATCGGTGGCGATCAGCCATTTGCCGGCAAACTCGATAGGTCCGTCGGGCCCCTCGCAGGATACGGTGACGCCGTCGTCGGTTTGCGTCAGCCCCGTGACCCGGTGGCGGAACACGACCTCCGAACAATCGATCTCGTCGAGCCGGCCGTAGAGATAATCGACAAGCTTAAACTGCTCGCACTGAAGCCGATAAGGGTAGTTAGTATCCTTCTCGAGCACCGACAGGTCGAATTCGGCGATCCGGCCCTGCTGCCGGTCGCGGAACTGCCAGGTCGGGCATTTCAAGCCACGCTCGACGAGGGCCTCGGTGATCCCCGTCCCCTCCAGAAGGTCGAGCGTCGGCGGATGAAACGTTGATGCGCGGTAGTCAAGCTGCACGCCCTCCTCCGCCTCTATCACAGTTACCGGAATACCCCGCCGTGCGAGAAGATACGCGGCAGCGGACCCCACGGGACCGCCGCCCACGATCAATATTCTTTCGGCGTCTCTTGTCGTCATATAGAACCTCAATGTCTCGTCCCGTTTTTAGCCGAGCCTGCTCGCCGGTCAAGAACGGACAGACCGTCAAGGGACACACGCCCCGAAACACCACGCGTATGGATGCCGAGAACAGAGAAAATTGACCAATTTCTCGATCGAAGGGCCCGACGCCCAGCAAATTTAAAAAATATAGGTAATAGTAATTTTCTGGCAGCTGTTACCGAGTTGCTGGATCTATGTTCGACTAATTAAATTCGAATCAGGCCCACAGCTCGTCCGCTCAGGGCGGGGTTTCGTCCGCCTGTCGGTGGAAAAAGGGGGCATGCGCGCGTTGCGGTTTTGCTCAACGAAAACCACTGAAAAATGAATAAGATCTCAGGCAATCTCTCGAAATCCATCATGGAGCCTGTGGCCTGAGAAACCGATGCCAGCAGCGCGATGGCCAATGTCTTCTCTCTCAGCCGGGAAAATGCCGCGAACGATCTGTTGGTCTAGGGCCGCCGAAACCGCAAACTGAGCGCACCACCGCAACCCTTGCCTGCCCCGACGACCTCCACGCGCTGCAGAGCCAGTAGAGCATCGACATGGACGCGTTTTGCCAAAGCTCGATCCGCCAGCGCTTGGGCACAATGGCCCACCCCCCCTTCTGGCCGTCCACGCGATCTCCCTTATGGGTAAGGCGGAGAGGGAGCCGGCCAGAGCCGTCTCTTAAATAGAGATTTTAGCCTTTCCAGAGATCTCTGAAGGCAGGTGCGACGACCGTGTCGTAGGGTGGGTCACCAGTCATCAGGCCCATGTCGCGCGAGAACGCGTTCATGCCAGAGACGAACGCCTCGGTGATCGACGCGTCGTAATAGGGCAAATCGCGCTCGACCACCTGGGCGATCAGCGCCGTTTCCGCCTCGGGGAAGCTCTTATTGCCGACTTTGGTCGCGAGGCTGATGTCCGCCTTGAGCGCCTTCTGAACGTTGACGATGGCGCGCACGGCGGCCGCGACCTTTTCTGGCTCCTTCTCAATCAGCGCATCCGTAGTGGCGAAGACCGGCTGCGTGTAGTTGAACGAAACCTCCGGCCCTAGCCCACGCCGCGGGTCAAGGACGACCGTGCCCACGCCGCGCGTTACAGCGACCTCGGCCCCCATGCCGTTCGCCCAGAACGCATCGAGCTTGCCGTCCTCGAGAGCCTGCGCAGCCGTCACGCCGAACGAAACGCCAGGCGCCACCGAGCCGGGGACGGGCGCGATCTTCAGGTCCTTGTCTACGTCGATGCCGACTTCAGTCAGCAACCGCTTCAGGCCAAGATCGACCCACGGGGCCGCGCCGATATTGAGACCCTTTAAGGCGTTCGTGTCGCCCGGCGCGATCCCGAGTTCCTTCTTGACGACAAGGAACCAGTACATCCCCTGCGACAGCGCGCAAAGGATGCTGGCACCTTTCCATTCGGGAAACGCCGCCAACGTCGAATGCGCCGATCCGGCGACGAAATCCACCACACCGTCGCGCATTGCCTTGTTGGCATCGTCGACGGGGAAGATGAGCTCGTATTCCATGTCGAGCCCCTCAGCCTTGAAGAAGCCGAGCTCGACGGCGGCAGGCGCCGGGAAATAGGAATTGGAAATCAGGTCGGGTACGGCGATTTTCATCGGATAGGTCTCTCTTGCTCGTATTTCGGTTGGTCGAAACTGTTCAGGCGAACGTCACACCTTTCTGCACACCCGGTCGCGCGCCCGTCTCCTCAAACCAGCGGTCAACGTTCGGGCAACCCTGGGCGTATTGCGGCGCGACACCCTTGCAGCGGAACATGACGGGATAGAACGCGAAGTCTGCAATGCTGACCTCGGCGCCCGCTGCGTATTTCCTGCCGTCGAGAAGACCGTCCCAGACATTGAGTAGCTCGTTGAAACGATTTCCGAACGCATCCATCGACGCCTGATCCGGCTCGGGCAGCCGCGCGACCGTCAGGAGGCCCATAAGGTTCCCGGTCATGTCGGTGCAGATGCTCATCAGATCCCGCCAGAAGATCATGTCCTGAGACAGGCTCTCGGGCAGAAATTTTCCCGATTTGCCAGCGAGATAGACCAGAATCGCCATCGACTGGGACAGCGTGAAGAGCTTCCCGTTGGGTCCGTTGGAATCGACGATCGTAGGGATTAGGCCCATCGGGTTAATGGCAAGATAGTCCGGCTTCTTGTGAGCGCCAGCGGCCAGATCCATAGGGTGCAGCGTGTAGTCCAGGTCGCACTCGTCCAGCATGATCTTGGCGCGCAGTCCGTTGGATGTGGGGGCAGCATAGAGGTCGATCATCGAGGTCATCCGGTCAGTTTCGTTTAAAACCGTGCTTAGCATGTTTGTAGGAGCACGCGAACAGGTGCATCGCGCGGACTAACCGGCCAACGCCGTCTCGAGCGCCTCCTGGGCGTCCAGCCAGGCGGCCTCGGCATCGTCGAGCTGGCGGGCGACCCAGCCGAGCTCCTTCTGGAGCTCCACCGTCCCCGCATTTCCGTCCTCGTAAAGCGACGGATCTGCGAGTTTCGCCTCAATCTCAGCTTTCTGAGCCTGTAGGCCTTCGACAGTTTTCTCGATGCGCTGGACCTGCTTTCGAAGCGGTGCGAGTGCCTGGCGCTTCTCAGCATCGACGCGGCGCTGATCGCGGCGATTCTCAGCCGGAGGGGACGCCGGTTCGGGTTTGCTCACGGCCGTTCTTGCTCCCTTCCCGCCGAGCAGCAAGTTCCGATAGTCCGCCATGTCGCCGTCGAACGCCGTCATGGTGCCGTCGGCCACCAGCCAAAAGCGGTCCGCCGTGAGTTCCAGCACATGCGGATCGTGGCTGACGATCACCACGGCACCCGAGAAGGCGTTGATCGCTTGGACGAGCGCCTGGCGGGAGTCGACGTCGAGATGGTTCGTGGGCTCGTCGAGTAGCAGGACGTGTGGGCTGTCGCTCGTCATCAGGGCGAACAGGAGGCGCGCCTTTTCGCCGCCGGACAGGTTCACAACCGTCGTCTCCGCGCGTTCCTGGCTGAAACCGAACCGGGCAAGCTGGGACCGAATTTTCTCAGGCAGATCCCCAGGACGCCGGCGCGACAGCTCCTCGAACGGCGTCGCGCTAAGATTGAGCTCGTCCGCCTGGTGCTGCGCGAAATAACCGACGCGCATCTTGGGCGCCGCGGTCACCTGACCCTCCAGCGCCTTCAGCCGGCCTGCGAGCAGGCGGATGAGCGTCGACTTGCCGTTTCCATTCGCGCCCAGCAGCGCGATCCGGTCGTCCTCGTCGAGGCGGAGCGACACCTTCCGCAGGACCGGCGTGCCTTCATAGCCGACCGCCGCGTTCTGCGCGCTGAAGAGCGGCGGCGCGAGCGCATCGGGATCGGGAAAGCTGAAAGTGACACCCGTCTCGTCGCGGTATTCGGGGATTGGCTCCATCTTCTCCAGCATCTTCAGACGCGATTGCGCCTGGCGCGCCTTAGTCGCCTTGTAGCGGAACCGGTCAACAAATTTCTGAATATGGGCGCGCTGCGCTTCCTGCCGGGTCCGCTGGCGCTCGTCCTGCTCGATCTTCGCCCGCCGCGCCATCTCGAACCGGTCGTAGCCGCCCTGGTAGAGGGTCAGCTTGGAATGCTCGAGATGAAGGATTTCCTGCGCGACGCGGTTCAGCAGGTCGCGGTCGTGACTGACGATCAGCACCGTGCCGTAGTAGCGTCGGAGATATTCCTCCAGCCACAGCGTCGCTTCGAGATCGAGATGGTTGGTCGGCTCGTCGAGCAGCAGCAGGTCGGGCTGGGTAAACAGCAGCGAGGCAAGCATGACTCGCATCCGCCAGCCGCCCGAAAATTCGTCGAGCGGCCGCTGCTGAGCTGCCGCATCGAACCCAAGGCCCGCGAGGATGCGCGCCGCACGAGACGGCGCGCCGGGCGCATCCTTCTCGCGCAGACGTTCGTGGATCTCCGCGATCTTGAGTGGGTCGGTCTCGGTGTCCGCTTCACGCTGCAGGCGGGTCAGCTCCCGGTCGGCGGACAGCACGGCATCGACCAGTTTCTCTGAGCCCGAGGGCGCTTCCTGGCGGGTGATGCCGACGCGCCAGCGGGGCGGCATGTCGATCACGCCGTCGTCGGGATCTAGCTGGCCGGTGATCATGCGTAGCAGTGTCGTCTTGCCGGTCCCGTTGCGGCCGACGAATCCCACGCGGTGGCCGCCATTGATCGACGCACTAGCCTTGTCAAACAGGGCCCGCTTGCCGATCCGGTAGGTGAGGTTCTCGATCCGCAGCATGGCGCGGTTTTACACGCACCGCTGCTTTTTGTAACGGGGAGCGCGCAGAAACCGCGGCGAAACGAACGTTATTACGGCGGCGCTTCGGTTCGAATCATCGAGCCCAAATGGGCGAGGTCCTGGTCGGTCTTGAAGCCCGCCTCGCGGATGCCGTAGACGACGATCTCCTCATCCTCTTCCTCGCGTGCGCCGGTCACGCCGACGGCCCCGAGGATCACGCCGTTCTCGTCGCGGACCAGCTCGCCGCCGCCGACGGCGAACATATTGTGGTTGGTGAAGTCTTGGATCTGGGCGATGAACTCCGGGCCCAGCTTCTGGCGCTCGCGGACGAACGCTGACGACCGGCCGAGCGCCAGCGCCGCGACGCACTTGCCCTGCGCCATCTTGATGCGCGCCTGCGAACAGCCGTCCTCACGCTGGGCGGCGCGGATCTCGGAGGCGACGTCGGTGACGACGACGCAGAGCGGCCGCAGATCCATCTCGCGGCCCTTCTTCATGATGATCTCGATGATCTCGTTGGCCTTCTGAAGCGTGATCACGCGCCCCTCCTAGAACTTGAGCAGACGGCGAACGTTGCCGTGCAGAATCTTCGCGACGTCGGCTTTTGACAGCGGGATATGATCGATCCAGTCGACGCCGGGCTTGTTCTCGACAAACGGATAGTCGATCGAGAACATGATCCGGTCGACTCCCATCTCCTGCACGGTGCAGACCAGCGCCGGGTTGGAGAAATTGCCGCTGGTCGTGATGTGGAAGTGGGATTCGAACGTGTCGCGGAACGACCGGCCGCCGGCGTTTTCCGGCCGCGACAAGGCCTGGTTCACGCGCCACAGCAGGAATGGCAGCGTCTCGCCCATATGGCCGAGGATGATCTGGAGGCCCGGATGCTCCTCGAACACTCCGGACAGGACCAGCCGGATCGCCTGCGTCGCCGTCTCGACCGTATAACCCCAGCCGGCGGTCGCGAACGCCGGGTAATCGTCGAGATAGTCCTTGTAGTAGGTCTCGATCACGTTCGGGTGCGGATAGCCGGGATGCATGTAGATCGGCACGTCGAGCTTCTCTGCGCGCGCATAGATCGGCCAGTAGGGCTTGCCGTCGTTGAACTCCCCGTTGGTGAGGCCATGGATCATCGCACCGGTGAAGCCGAGCTCGATGACGCAGCGCTCAAGCTCGTCCGCGGCGGCCTCGGGATTCGCTGTCGGCAGCGCCGCGAACGCCTTGAACCGGTCCGGGTTCGCCTGGCAGGTAGCGTGGAGATTGTCGTTCGCCTGCTTCGCGATCGCGGGGCCTTGCTCGGCATCGAGCCGCTGGGTCGACGGCGCGCCGTGGCTGAGAACCTGGATGTCGACACCGACCGCGTCCATTTCCTTAAGGCGCAACTCCCCCAGATCGTAGAGCCGGTCGAGCAGCGGGCCGCGCCGGGTGGCGTTGCGGCCGCTGAAGGTGTCGGTGACCACCGGGTCCCAGTAGTGCTCTTCGAGCGCGATGATTTCGAGCCCGTCCTTGGTCGCCATGAGATGTTCCTTCCCTTTTCCGGGCCGCGGTTCAACCGCGCGCTGCGTCCCGTTCAGTCTTCGTCAGCCGGCCGCCTCAGCCTCCAGCTTGGCGGTAAT
Organism: Alphaproteobacteria bacterium; assembly: GCA_038131485.1. Taxonomy (GTDB): domain Bacteria; phylum Pseudomonadota; class Alphaproteobacteria; order MPNO01; family UBA830; genus JAYQUR01. The sequence goes on along the minus strand of JAYPPO010000002.1, from coordinate 443,651 downwards.
ATCCTCGACCAGCGTCTTCTTGGAAACCTTGCCGAAGGGCGACAGCGGAAAATCATCCATCAGCTCGAGACGCTCGGGCAGCTTGAAGCGTGCCAGCTCGAAGCCTTCGAGATGCGCGATCAGCTCCTCCAGCGTAAGCGACTTGCCTTCGACGGGGATCACACAGGCGCACATCTTCTCACCGAGGATCGCGTCCGGCATGGCGATGCAGGCGATATTCTTCACCGCGGGATGCCGCAGGATCAGGTTCTCGATTTCCTCGGCGGAGATCTTCTCGCCGCCGCGGTTGATCAGGTCCTTCTTGCGGCCCTCGACCAGATAGGCGCCCGACGGGTGCTGGCGCATCAGGTCGCCGGTCCGGTAGAAGCCGTCGGGAGTAAACGCGCGCTCATTGTGCTCGGGCGAGCCGAAATAGCCGCGCAGCGTATAGGGCCACGGCAGCACAGCTCGCCGACCTCGCCGAACGGGACGACCTTGTCCTCCTCGTCTAGCAGCATCACCTCGTCGTCGTCGCTCACCGGAAACCCGACCGTTTCCATCCGCACCGACTCCTCATGGTGCTTCTGCGCGAAGAACAGCATGCCCTCGGCCATGCCGAAATTCTCCTGCACGAACACCTGCGGCAGCAGTTCGTAGGTCCGCTTGCGTACCTCGGGCTGAAGACGCTGGCCACCCGACTGGATGTAGTCGAGCGACGTCAGGTCGTAGTCGCCGAAGACGGGATCGTGGATCCAGCGGATCAGCAGCGCCGGCACGCAGTGGACGTGCGTGACCTTGTGCTTCTCGATCAGCGGGAACAGAACCTCGCCACGCGTCGACTGGGCGAACACCACCGTGCCGCCCGTCATCATGAAGCCCTGCATGCCGGGGCAAGCGAGCGGCAGGTTGTGGCCGATCGGCAGGATGTCGAGCAGCACCTTGTCGGGACCGGTCTCGGTCGCCGCAACGGCATACTTGGTGTTGCAGATATAGTCGTTGTGGCTGCGCGGGATCAGCTTCGGGATACCCGTCGTGCCGCCGGAGAGCTGGAAAACGGCCGGGTCCTCGGGGTCGATCTCGATCGCGTCGATGTCGGCCTGCGTCGCCGCCGGCTCGTTCTCGAGCAGCTCGTCGATCGTCATGAAACCTTCCTGCGGCGGGCCGTAGACGATCCCCATCTCGAGACAGTCCTGTTCCTCGCGCAGCCGGGTCACCAGGTCCGTGAAGGAATAGTCGCGTGCCTTGGCGGGCACAAAGCAGGCCTTGGCCTGGGAAATCTCGACGAACTGGCTGACCTCGAGATAGCGGTGGGTGGGCAGCGCCATGATCGGAACGACCCCGATCTTTTGGAACGCGAAATAGAGATAGGCGAACTCGATGACATTCGGCAGGCAGACCACGACTCGATCGAGCGGCTTGAAGCCGAGGTCGAGCAGGTTCAGCGCGACGCGCGTCGAGCGCTCGTCGACCTCGCGGTAGGTGGCGATCTTATCGCCGTCGATGATCGCGGTGCGATCCGCGTATTCCGCGAACCAGTCCGCGAAATGCGAGGCGATGGTACGGTCTTCCCAGTAGCCCTTCTCGCGGTATTTCTTCGCGAATTCGGGCGGGAAGCGGACGACTCCCTCCAGCATGACGTTCTCCCTTGTATTGTTCTCAGGTTACCGAGGCGAAGCCGCCATCGACAACGATAATCACGCCGCTGACGGCCTTGTTGCCAACGACCAGCGTCATGACGGTCTCGGCGACGTCTTCCGCGTTAACGACGCGCTGGAGCGGCGTCTGCTTGGCCCGCGCGCCCATCAGCTTGTCGTAATTGTCCCCGAGCATGCGCTCCATCCAGTCGCCTTCCATCCAGCCGGGCGCGACGCCGTTGACGCGGACGCCGGACCGGCCGAGGGCGCCTGCCAGGGCTTTCGTCATCGTCCAGAGCGCGCCCTTGCTGACCGAATAGGGCAACGCCTGCGGGCCGGGCCGCGCGCCGACGATGGAGTTCGTATTGACGATGCAGGCGTCGTCCGACGCCTTCAGCAGCGGCGCCGCGTGCTTGGTGACCAGGAACACGCCGCGGACGTTGACGCCGAACACGCGGTCCCAGTCCTCGACCTCGATCTGCTCGAACTGCCACGCCAGGCCCTCCGTCGTCGTACCAGCGTTGTTGCACAGCACGTCGAGCCGGCCGAATTTTTCCCTGATGGCATCGATCATGGCGATCACGTCCGCTTCCGTCGCGACGTCTGCCTGGACCAGAAGCGTCTCGGCGCCAGCCTCCTCGCAGAGAGCGGCCGTCTTTTCGGCCTCGGCCGCGCTTCGCGCATAGTTGATCGCGACGTCATAGCCTGCCTTTGCGAGTGCGACGGCCTCGGCGCGGCCGATGCCGGTCGACGCGCCTGTGACGAGCGCCACGCGTTTTTCGGATGTAGCCATATATCGTCTTCCCCCTTTTATCTTCCCTGCCGAACGCCCCGCCCAGAGGTAATTTTCCTGTTCGGCATAAATTTGAACATGTTCATTATTTTGTCAATCCGCGTCCCGCGGGCCGAGCCCAGCAATCAGGATATCGAGCACGCGCCGCAGAGCGGCGAGGCCGCCGGGCTTAGACGGCTTGTCGCCGGCTAGCCATCGCCGAAGCTCAGACTGGTACAGCCCGAAGATCATCTCCGCGATCAACCGGGGGGCTTCCGGCGTCGACAACCGGCCGTCCGCGACGGCGTCTTCGACCAGCTCGCGAATACGCGCGACGATGGAGAGCCGGCCTTCCTGGAACCGCGGGGCCTGTACGCCGTCGGTATAGAATGTCAGTTCGCGCAGCAGGTCGCGGGTAAAACCTGGCTCCTTGGCAAAGTGCGTGTAGAACGGATCGAAGAGAGCGACGATCTGATCGGCGAACGGCGCGCCCTCGGGAATCGAGCCGAAGGCCTCGCGGCGCAGCTCGTCCTGCCGGTCGTTATAGACGAGGAACAGCAGGTCTCGCTTGTCAGAGGCGTAGGTGAACAACGTGCCGAGGGCCACACCCGCCCGGCGCGCAATTTCCCGCGTCGTCGTGCCGTCGTAGCCCTTCTCCCGGAACAGGGCGAGCGCGGCTTCTTCGATACGGTGGCGCTTTTCCGCCTTGTTGCGTTCCCGCTGCCCGACCGTCGCGTCGCTGTCCGGTATATCCGTATCCGCCATCGTTTCGGCTACGCTCCCCTGTACTGTTCCTTCTGGAGTTTAGCGACTTCGCTTGCATAAATGAACATGTTCATTTATTGGCAGGTAACAGAACAAGATTTCCGGGGGAGCGAGCCATGCGCATCATCGACCTTCATTGCTATCCGAACACCCAGCCGTGGATCGACTGCCAGGGCCCGTACGTGAAGGCCCTTGCGGAATACTGGGACCGCGAGTGGAAGGCGAAAGAAGAGGGTGAGGTGATCGCCGAGTTCACCGAGGCCGGCGTCGAGGCGGTACTCGTCGCGCTCGATCTGGAGACGACGGTCGACACGCCGCCCTGCTCCAACGAGTACGTCACCGGCATGTGGAAGCGCCACCCCGACCGCGTCATCCAGGCATGGGGCGCAGTCGATCCCTTCAAGGGCGAGGTCGCGATCCGCGAGGCCAGGGAGGCGATCGAGGTGCACGGCATGCTCGGTTTCCACTTCCATCCGATCATGGGGCATTTCTCGGTCGACGACCGGCGGTTCTATCCGCTGTTCGAAACGATCTCGGCCCTGAAGGCGCCGGTGATGATCGACGTCGGCACGACCGGCATGGGCGCCGGCCTGCCGGGCGGCCTCGGCGCCAAGATTCGCCATGCCCACCCCGCCGCCATCGACGAGCTCGCCGCAGACTTCCCGAACCTCACCATCGTCGCCGCGCACCCGGGCTGGCCGTGGGTCGACGAGATGACGGCGGTCGCGCTTCACAAGGGCAACGTGTTCTGGGAGATGTCGGGCTGGGCGCCGAAATACTTCCCGGCCCAGCTCAAGGTCGATATCCGCGCGCGCCTGCAGGACAAGGTGATGTTCGGCAGCGACTATCCGAGCCTGCCCTACGAGCGCATCTTCCGGGAATGGGACGAACTCAGCTACAAGCCCGAGGTGATGGAGAAGATCTTCCACGGCAACGCCGAGAGAATTCTCGGGCTCTGAGCATTTCGCCGGCGCGGAGCCGTGCCGCGCCCGAAAACGAAAAAGGCCCCGCCGAACGGCGGAGCCTTTCGCATTCCGATACGGAAACGGTCAGACCGATTCCTGAATCCATTCGACCAGCTTGCCCTTCGGCAGCGCGCCGACCTTGGTCGCCGCAACCTCGCCGCCCTTGAACAACATCAGCGTCGGGATACCACGCACGCCGTACTTCGACGGCGTCATCGGATTGTCGTCGATGTTGATCTTCGCGACCGTGATCTTCTCGCCCATCTCCTCGGAGATTTCCTCGAGCGATGGCCCGATCTGTTTGCAGGGGCCGCACCATTCGGCCCAGAAATCGACCAGCACGGGACCGTCTGCCCCGAGGACTTCCGTTTCAAATGTGTCGTCGGAAACAGGTTTGCTCGCCATTATCGTTCCTCTGTTTGATCCCCTGGGTTCGGTACCCGCCTAATACAGTGCGATGTCGTTACCCGAGATTCCTAAATTTCGGGGCGGCCTGCGGGCCTCACCGTGCCGTTCCTCTCGGCACCGATTCTTAGATTTTATCCTAGGTCCGCACTCGGCAGGAATCAAGGTGCATGGGCGTCCAGCACCTTTGCATCCAGCGGCATCAGGCGTGGCCCGTCGGTCCACAACAGTGCGCACTCAACACTTTGATTTCCATATATTTCCGATAGCAACGCACGATAGGCGGCCATCTGGCGCAGATAGATCGCCGGGACGTCCTCGACACGCACCGGCGGCGGGCGATTCGTCTTGAAATCGAGGAGCCGCACGGTCTCAGGCGTCACCAGAAGCCGATCGATCCGGCCCGATATGGCGGTCCCGCCGACGACGCCAGCGACCGGCACCTCGGCGCGCGATCCCGGCCCGAAAAGCGCCGCGCACTCCGGATGGTCGAGGACCCCGAAGGTTTCGGCGACGAGCGCGTCGATCTCGTCGGCCGAGAGTTCGTGGACCGGCCGCGCCAAAAATGCCCGCGCCGACGCCTCGCGGCGTGCCGCCGGGAGATCCGGAAGGGTCTGCAGCAGGCGATGGACGAGCAGTCCGCGACGGAACCCGGCACCGCCGTCCTCGCCGAGCGGCGAGCGTGTCGCCGGTTCGGCGGAAACCGGCCGCGACGGCGCGAGCGGCCGCAAGAGCTCCGGCTCTTTGGGCGCCGGAATCCGCCACCAGTCGGGAAGCGGCAGCGCTGCGGCATCCGCCAGTTCGGACTCCGCCGCCTGCTCGCCGGCAAAAGTATGGGGGTTCGACAAGACCAGCCCCTCGCCGCTCCAGGGATCGGCGGTAGCAAACCCGCCGGCGTCGAAATCGAAGGTGTCGGCGACCGCACCCAGCCCGTCGCGCACCAGATTGTGCCACGACCCCGCGGGAGCCGCGTTTCGTGTGCCGTAGCCCGCCACGTAGAGGCGGTCCTCCGCGCGCGTCATCGCGACGTAGAGCAGCCGGCGGTATTCCTCGTCCTGCCGGGCGCGCTCCCGTGCATGCAGACGGCCGGCCACTTCCTCGCGCGTTCGCGACCGCGGCGGCCAGAGGAGCAGGTCCGGCGCATCGCGATCGGAGCCGTCATCCCACAGGAGGCCGCGCGACGGCTGCGGCGTCTTCATGGTGTCGGCGAGAAAGACGATAGGGGCCTGCAGCCCCTTAGCGCCGTGAACTGTCATGATGCGGACCTCGTCGCGGACGCCCTGATCGAGGTCGCGCTTGATCTCCGCCTGCCCTTCCGCGAGCCAGCGGAGGTAGCCCTGCAGCGACGGCGGGTGCGCCATCTCGAACGCGAGCGCGAGCGCGAGAAATTCGTCGATAGGATCGTTCGCCTCCTCTCGCAGCCGGCCGAGGATGCGCGCCCGTCCCTGCATCGGCCCGAGGATATGCGCGAAAAACTCAAAAGGCGGCGTGACGTCGGCGCGGGCGAGAATCTCGGACAGGCGCTCGACTGCGTCGGCGCACGCCGCGTCCTTTCCGCCCCGGACGCGCAGCGATTCCCAGACCGTGCCGGCCCTGCCGTTGCACACGTCGAACAACGCCTCCTCGTCGAAGCCGAACAGCGGTCCTTTGAGGATCGCGGCGAGATTGAGATCGTCCTGCGGCATGAGCGCGAAATCGCCAAGCGCGATCAGGTCACGGACGGCGAGCTGGTCGGTCAGCACCATTCGGTCGAGGCCCGCCACCTCGATCCGGCGCCGCTTGAGCTCGCGGATCAGCGCGTCGACGAAATCGGTCCGCCGGCGGACAAGCACCATGATGTCGCCAGGACGCACCGGCCGGCCGGCGCTCTCCAGCATTTCGCCCGATGCGAGCCAGCTCTCTATCCTCCCGGCGATCGCACGCGCGAGCCGCGCCGCCGGCGTCTCCTCGCCGCCGAGCTCGTCCGGGTTCATCCACGGAGACGGCGCTTCGCGTTTTTCGGGCAGGACCGGCGGCCAGACCTCTACCCGGCCGCCCTGGCCGCGGCGGTGCGCGGTGTGGCGGACGCGCACGCCAGACACACCGGCCCGCACCGCCTCGTCTGCGAAGACGGCGTCAACCGCCTGCAAAACGGACGTCGTCGAGCGGAATGAGACCTCGAGCTGAACCGGCTTCCAAGTCCTCTCCGCAGCAAGCACGCGATTTCGAAAATGATCCTGCATGGCCGCGAATTGGTTGGGCGCCGCTCCCTGGAAGGAGAAGATCGACTGCTTCTCGTCGCCGACGGCGAAGATCGTGCGGGCAACGTCGCGCGCGCCTTCGCCCGCGAAGAACTCGTCGGCGATCGCGCGGACGACAGCCCACTGGTCGGCGTTGCTGTCCTGCGCCTCGTCGATCAGGATGTGATCGATGCCGCCGTCGAGCTTGAACATCACCCAGGGCGCGGCTTCCTCGACCAGCGCCCGCGCCTTTAGGATCAAATCGTCGTAATCGAGCAGCGCGTGCGCGTGCTTGTAGGCCTCATAGCGGTCGATCAGGGCGGTGGCGATCTCGAGAATGGCCGCGGTCGCCTCGGCGGTCTGGATCGCCTTGCAGCGCTCGGCAAGTGCGATCAGCCGGGCCGCTTCCGCATGGAGTGCGCCTTCCGCGTCCGGTGCGGCTTCCCGGACGGGCTTGGTTGGGAAATTCGCAAAGACCGTTCCCTCGCCTGATAGGTAGCCGTGCGTATACGTCTCGAAACCCGCGACGCGTTTGTCGAAATCTTTTTCCAGCCAAGCAAGGACCAACGCCGCTCTCTCGCCGTCGCGCTTGCCGCCCTGCGTCATCGCCTCGGCCGCGTTGCGCAGTGCCTCGCGGTCGAACGCACCTTCCGCGCAGGCATCCCGGATTACGGCCTCGACCGTCTCGTCGGCGGCGACGCGAAGCGCCTCGCGGGTCGCCGCCGCGGCTTCCAAATGCCCGCCGTGCCCCTCGATCAGCCGGCGCAGCCGGCCCCGGCTGCCGGCAATCTCGGCCATCAGATCGGAAAATTCGTCCTCGTTTATCCAGCCGGTCACGATTTCGAGCGCATCTGCGAGCGCCGGATCGCTGCCATCTCGGGCAAGCGCGAGAATATCGTCGCGCGCCGCTTCGAGCGCTTCGGCCGACGTGCGGTCGTCCATCACCTCGAAATGCGGCGGAATGCCGGCCTCCAGGGGGAAGCGACCCAGCAGCGACTCGCAGAACGAATGGATCGTCTGGATCTTGAGGCCGCCCGGCGCCTCCAGTACCTCGGCGAACAGCCGCCGCGCGACCGAGCGCGTCGACGCATCGGGGGACCGGTCCGTCAATCCGGTGATGGCGGCGACCAGCTTTTCGCTCGGCATCACCGCCCATTCGCCGAGCAGCCGGCGAACCCGGTTCTGCATTTCGGCAGCGGCGGCCCGGGTGAAGGTGAGGCACAGGATGCGCCCGGGCGCCGCCCCGTCGAGCAACAGCCTCAGAACGCGGTCGGCGAGCACCTTTGTCTTTCCCGACCCGGCCGACGCAGATACCCACGCGGACGCATCGGGCGTCGAGGCGACGACCTGTGCCCGGTAGGGGACGGGCGCGCCGCTCACTCGCCGCCTCCCGCAGACGCCCATTCCTGGATACGTTCGAGATGATCGTAGTCGTTGTGCCGCGGCGCGATGTCGGGATCGGGGCGCGCGCGATAGGCCGTGCCCGCCGCATCATAGAAATCGATCAACCGACGGAGACCCTCGAGCGCGTCCGCCGCCAGTTTCTCGGGCTCGTCGCCCGCGGCGCGCGCCTGGCCCGGCGGATCGCCGCCCGACAATCGCCAATAGGTCAGCGCCGAAACGGCGGCCGGTTCGAGCGCGCCGAACGCCCCCTCCCTGATCATCGCAGCCTCCAGCGACAATTGGGGCGACAGGCCGCTGTTCACGTCCTTCTTAGCGGGCACTGCGCCGGTCTTGTAGTCGATGATCTCGTAGTCGCCGCCGGCCAGCCGGTCGATCCGGTCGGCGCGGGCGCGCAACTCGAAGGCCGGTTCACCGGGAAGGACGAGCGCGCCGTCGATCTCGGTATGGCGTTCCGCGACGGCGGCTTCGCGGCTGTGCTCGAGGTCGACGACCCAGCGCGCGATCCGTTGGAACCGCGGCCACCAGAATGTGCGGACGCCGGGCCGGTCCATCAGGGACGCGAAGGCCTCCTCGCCGGCGCGGAGCAGACGGTCGAGCGCGTCCAGCGGCAGGGGCCCGTCGAGGCCGCGGAAGAAATTCTCGATCGCCCGGTGAACGACGATCCCGCGGTCGGCGACGCCGGGGTCGGCGTCGATCGGATCGAGACGCCGGAGGCCGAGGACGCGCCGCGCATAGACGGCATAGGGATCGCGGATCAGCGTTTCTATCTCGGTCACTGACAGGCGCCGCGGCCGCGCGGCCAGCGGCGGCGATGGCGCAGGCGGTAGAGCGGGCGGCAGGTTTTCCCCGTCCGGCGGCAAGTCGAGTTCGTTCTGCCAGCGCATCCAGCGCGCGCCGTCCGCCTGCCAGCGCCGCAACACGTCCTTGCCCCCGTCGGTCGCCCCCAGCAGCGTTTCGAGACGCGTGAGCCATCGTGCAGGCACGGTCGGCGAGCCGTCGACGCGCGTCGAACGCGTCAGCACCACGTCGCGGGCGGCGAAGCCCTGGACGAAATCGTGCGCCGTCAGCCCGATCCGGCGTTCGGAAGCGGGAAGGCCAAAATCGCGGCGCATCGGCCGGCTCATCCACGGATCAGTCGCGGGCTCCGGCGGCCAGACGCCCTCGTTGAGGCCGCCCAAGATCATCAGGTCGGCCTGCTGCAGCCGTGCTTCCAGCAGGCCCCAGATATGGGCGCGCGGATGGCGGCCGTATTGCGGCCGGACGACGACGCCTTCGAGCAGCGCGTCGAGCAGCGCCGGCCATTCCGCCCCGCGGATCGGCGGCAGGGTCTTCACCGCCGCGCGCAGCTCGCTGATTAGCCCGGCGGCGCTCTCTCCCGCCTCGTCCGCCCACAGGCGCGCGACGCCGGTCTCGGTTGCGGAGGCGGCGAGTTCCTCCGCGAACCGGATATGCGCATCGAGCAGCTCGGGGACCGGGACCGCGGCCCGTCGGACGAGCTCGGCGAACGGCGCCGCCGACGCGGCGAGCGCCTCCGCCCATGCCCCGAGTTCCCCGTCCGCCGCCCGCGCGGCGCGGGCGAGCCCGTCGACCCCGGCGGCGGGGCGGGGTCCACGCAGAACCGTGCGTTCGAGGTCGCGCACCCGCTCCCGGAAGGTCGAGGTCTCCTCTCCCCCGGATGCCAACGGATGCTTGAGCGCCGCGAGCAGCGGCACCGGCGCAGCATCTAACGCCACCGCCTCCGCGGTCAGGCGCAAAAAGACGCCCGGCACGGTATCGGCAAGCGGCGTACCGCCCGAATCGTCGACGTCCACCTGCCAGCGCCGCAGTTCGGCCGCGACGCGCCGGGCAAGCCGTCGGTCGGGCGTCACCAGCGCCGCAGTCCGTTCCGGCGTCTCCAGCGCTTCGCGCATCGTCAGCGCGATGACCAACGCCTCCTGGTGGGGACCGGGACAATCCACGACGCGAACCGCCTCCAGAGCCGGCGCAGGATCGGTCAGGGGCGCATAGGCAGCAGCCGTCCCCGGCGGCCGCAGCGCGCCGTTGACGATATCGCTGCGCCAGAAATCGGCTACCGCGCCGGGACGCCATTGGGAGACGTCGGCGACGCCACAGCCGAGGCGGTCCAGCAGGCGAATTATGCCGAATTGCGGATGGCCCGGCCCGAGCGCCGCGATGCTGTCGTCGTCGAGCGTGATGTCGAGGCCGGGCAGGATCACCGTGCCCCGTTCCATGTCCGCAACGCAGGCGAGCAGGTCCGCCGTCGCCGGAAGGCTGCCGGTCGATCCGGCGGCGACGACCGGGCCGGCGGGCGGCTCCGAACGCCAGAGGCCGATCTGCGCCTCGATGAGCCGGTTGCGCCGGTCGGTGGGGTCGAGGCAGCCCTCGTCCACCAGGATAGCCGGCCAGTTCTCGGTGACGATCTTCAGGAACTCCAGCGTCGTCTGCCAATGCGCCGCGAAATCCTCGGGAACGATATCGGCAAGGCGGGAGAAATCGAGGCGTTGCGTTTGCACCTCATCGATCAGCCTCGCCAGTTCGTTCGCGAGGCGCGCCGCATGCGCCGCCCCGACCGGTCCATCCTCCGCCGGCCGGCCCATGATGAGCCGCGCGAGCAGCAACTGCCGCCGTATCCCGGATATGGCGGGCGGCAGATCGGCGGCGCCGGCGAGGGCCGCGTCCTCTCCCGCGACAAAGCCGATCTCGTCTTCGTCGATATCCCCGATGGGCGTCATCGACGGCAGCAGCAGCGGGCGCCCGCCGGTTACCCGCAGGAACGCCTCGCCCAGCGCTCGGCAGGCGCGCCTCGTCGGCAATAGCACAAGGACGTCCGACAGCGCCGTGCCGCCGTCGCCGTAGCGGTCGAGCAGGCCCGCCGCAAGCTCGTCGACGAACGCCGCCTCGGGCGCGATCGTGTAGACGCGGCCCATCAGAACAGGCGCCTGACGCGCGAGCCCTCGCTTTCGAGGATCTCCGCCTCCGCCTCGGCGATCGCATCGGGCGTTCCCACATGGAACCAGTCGCCGTCATGGGCGACGCCGAACAGGCGCGCACGTTCGATCGCCGCATCGTACAGCCGGTTCAACGAGAATGGCTCAACTGCCGCGCCCTCAAACAGCCGCGGATGCAGGATCTGGATGCCGGTGAACACGAAGGGCGCGATGACCCGCTCCGGCCGGCGCGCGATGCGGCCCCTGGCATCCATCAGGAAATCGCCGTCTCCCGAATAGCCGGTCGCACGCACCGTCGACTGCAGAAGCAGCAGTCCGTCCATCTCGTCGTCGCGCCAGGCGGCAGCGAGCCGGTCGAGCGCGGGGATCGCACCGTCGCGCCAGACGATATCGGCATTGATCGCGTAGAACGCCTCCACGCCAAGTTTGGGGAGCGCCTTCGCGATTCCGCCGCCAGTTTCCAGCAGCACGTCCTCGCGCGAAATCTCGATGGCCGGGGCCTTGCGGCGCGCGGCCGCGGCCTCGACTTGCTCGGACAGCCAGTGCGTATTGACGACTGCCGTCTCCACGCCGGCTGCTACCAGCCGGTCGAGTGCGCGGTCCAGCATGGTCGCGCCGGCGACCTCGATCAGCGGCTTGGGTTTCGTTTCGGTAAGCGGGCGCATCCGGAGGCCGAGACCGGCCGTCAGCACCATCGCATGGGTGGGTTTCGCCGCCGTCATCCGACCTCGCGGGGCGGCGGCGGCATGCGCGCTTCGGTCGGCACGTTCTCGTCCAGCCAGGATTTCAGGGGGGCGAGCGCGGGATGAGACGCCGCACGGTCGAGCAGCCGCCACAGGCGCGGGATGTGGACCATATAGTCGGATTTCCCGTCACGGTCGCGCAGGCGCGTGAAGATGCCGAGCACCTTGCAGTGGCGCTGGGCGCCGAGCACCGCGCAGGACAGCTCGAAGGCTTCCGCCTCGACGGCCGGGAACGCGGCGAGATAGCGCTCGCGCGCCCGCGCCGCCGTCGCCGGCGCGACGTCGCGGCGCGCGTCCTCCACCAGCGAGACGAAGTCGTAGGCGACTGGGCCCCGAACGGCGTCCTGAAAATCGAGGAGCCCGCAAGCGGCGACACCGTCCCTGCCTTCGATCCGTATCAGGTTGTCGACGTGGAAATCCCTGTGGACGAGCGTTTCCGGCACGCCGCGCGCCTTCAGCAGCAACTCCGTCCAGATCGCCTCGTAAGCCGCCCGGCCTGAGGCAGCGGCGTCGCCGAGATGCGCCTTGAGGTACCAGTCGGGAAACAGCAGCGCTTCATGGAGAAACAGGGCGTCGTTGTAGACCGGCGTGCCGGCCGGCACGATATCGTCGACGGGATGGGAATGCAGATCGACGAGCACGTCGACAGCGAGATCGTAGAGCTCTCCATCCGCCTCGCCTTTGGCCAGCAAGCGGGTGAAGGTGGCGTCGCCGAGGTCCTCCAGCAGGAGGAAGCCGGCGGCGACGTCGCGCGCAATGATGCGCGGTGCGCTCAAGCCGAGGTCGGCAAGCGCCTCGGCGATGCGGACAAAGGGGACGACGTCCTCCTTGTCTGGCGGCGCATCCATCAGGACGGCGGTCTGGCCGTTCAGCGAAATACGGTAGTAGCGCCGGAACGACGCGTCCTGCGCAAGCGGCCGGCGGTCTGCACCCGGCCACCCCGCAGAGCCGAGAAAATCATCGATGTCGCGGTCTCGCAAAACGCTCATAGCCCTGTCTCCGGGGCGACTATGCGGGCCACGCGCGCGTTTTCCGTCGGCCCGTAGGCAAGCTCGATCCTGACGGTCCGCCCCGGCAGCAAATCCTCGATCCTCTCGGCCCATTCGATCAGGCAGATCCCGTCTGCGAACGCGTCCTCGATCCCGAGTTCCCAGGCCTCACTCGCGTCCCCCAAACGGTATAGGTCGAAATGATAGACCGTTTGGCCACCCAGTTCATACTGCTGTACGAGAGTAAAAGTTGGGCTTGGCACCTCGCCAATGCGCGTTCTGGCGGCTTTCGCAAGCGCCCGAATCACGGCTCGGGCGAATACCGTCTTGCCAGCGCCGAGATCGCCCGACAGAGCGACGACGTCGCCGGGCTGGAGGTCGTATGCGACCTCGGCGGCAAAGCTTTCCGTGGCCACTTCATCCGCGAGGAATCTGACGGTATCGGCGGTGAACAAATAGGGGCGGACCATCCGGTTGGTTTATCGCCGCCCGCGATTCATCGCAATGAGAAGGGGGCTATCAGCTTATGCGGGAGAGGACTGAACCAGCCTATCTGAAAACAATCATGTAGGCCGAGTCACCTTTGCGCAGCAGCGCGCTCTGGGGCTTGTGGGCCGGCAGTGAGCACACCACCTTTGTGCAGACGTTGACCTCAGGTTTGAGGTCGACACTACCACCGCAAAGCTCAATGAAGCCCCTCGTCAGCGACGGGACGAGCCCAGCACCGGATCTCTGGGCCTGCGGAATATTGCCGCGCTTTAACACGGGAAATTCTCATTCTTAGTCTCGGCGAATCGCCGATTATTCCGGGACGGACACTTTATATTAGGTTTGGACCCGCAAAGATTATGGGCCCAATGACTAGCGGGAAACTATTGCATCTTATCTGCGAGAACGAGACCGCTTCCGCCGAATCAGGATAAGACCCGCCAGCCCGAAACGCCCCGAGCCGGCGGTCATGCGCCTAGTAGCGGTAGTGCTCAGGCTTATAAGGACCCGCAATGTCGAGACCGAGATAATCCGCCTGTTCCTTCGACAACTCGGTCAGCTTGAGGCCGAGCTTCTGAAGGTGTAACGCCGCGACCTTCTCGTCGAGATGCTTGGGCAGGACGTAGACTTTGTTCTCGTAGTTGTCGTGGCGCTCCCACAGCTCGATCTGCGCCAGCACCTGGTTGGTAAACGACGCCGACATCACGAAGCTTGGGTGACCGGTCGCGCAACCGAGATTGACTAGGCGGCCCTCGGCCAGAACGATCATGCGCTTGCCGTCGGGGAACTCCACCTCGTCGACCTGGGGCTTGACGTTGTCCCACTTGTAGTTTCGCAAAGCCTCAATTTGGATCTCGCTGTCGAAGTGGCCGATATTACAGACGATGGCCCGGTCCTTCATGTCGCGCATGTGGTCGATCGTGATAACGTCGATGTTGCCGGTGGTGGTTACGAAGATGTCTCCGATGGGAGCGGCATCATCCATCGTCACGACCTCGTAACCTTCCATCGCCGCCTGCAGCGCGCAGATCGGATCGATTTCGGTCACCAGAACGCGGGCGCCCTGGGCGCGCAGGCTCGCAGCCGAGCCCTTGCCGACGTCGCCGTAGCCAGCAACGACGCCGACCTTGCCGGCGACCATGACGTCGGTCGCCCGCTTGATGCCGTCGACGAGGCTTTCGCGGCAGCCGTAGAGATTGTCGAACTTCGACTTGGTGACGGAATCGTTGACGTTGATCGCCGGGACCAGAAGCTGGTTCTTCTTCTGCATCTCGTAGAGCCGGTGAACGCCGGTCGTCGTTTCCTCCGACAGCCCCTTAATGTCCTTGAGCATCTCGGGGTACTTCTCGTGCATCAGCTTGGTCAGATCGCCGCCGTCGTCGAGGATCATGTTCGGCGTCCACCCGTCCGGCCCCTTGATGGTCTGCTCGATGCACCACCAGAACTCCTCCTCCGTCTCGCCCTTCCAGGCGAACACCGGGATGCCCTCGGCGGCGATCGCCGCAGCGGCCTGATCCTGGGTCGAGAAGATGTTGCACGAGCTCCAGCGGACGGTCGCGCCGAGCGCGGTCAGCGTCTCGATCAGGACGGCGGTCTGGATCGTCATGTGCAGACAGCCGACGATGCGCGCATCGGCCAGCGGCTTCGAATTGCCGTATTCCTCGCGGAGCGCCATCAGGCCCGGCATTTCCGTTTCCGCGATGGCGATTTCCTTGCGCCCCCATTCGGCGAGGGACATGTCTTTCACTTTATAATCGGCATCAGCGCTCATCGGTGGCTCCAGTCGGTAAGTCGTTAAAATCAGAAGGTTTTGTACCAATAATCGTCCCACGGAAATTGTTCTTATCGTCGTTGGGACGCGGCGTGGGTATAGCAGGACTCTCGCGGCCAGATCAAGCGACACCCGGCGTCGATGCGGCGAAGCCGGCCGCCGCACAGCGGCCGGCGGGGCGCGTCCCCAGCAGGCAGGGTTGGACAGAGGGAAAAGATTGATGCCACAATATCGCGACGACGACCGATCGCCGTAAAGGCGGCGCAGGGAGAGACAGATGGCGACGAAAACGGCCGACACGTTCGAAATCAAACCGATTGCGCCTCACCGGGTCGATCCGCCGGGGACCGTCAAGAAAATGCCGTCGCCGCGCGAGATGCATCACGCGCACATCTTCTCCGACGAGAAATTCGACGAGATGGTCGAATTCTACAAGATGATCTTCAACGGCGAGGCGGTGAACACGCACTACGACAAGGAAGGCAGGCCGCGCCTTACGTTCATCACCTACGACGATCACGACCATCGCGTGGTCATCATCCGCCAGCGGGGCTGGGGCGCCAAGCCGCAGCGCCCGATCGGCCTGTCGCACATCGCATTCGCCTATTCGAGCCTGGGCGAGCTGATCTACATCTACAAGACGCTCAAGGCCGCCGGGCATCCGGCGCCGCACTGGACCGTCAATCACGGCAATTCGACGTCGTTCTACTATCGCGACCCCGACGGCAACGAGGTCGAGACGATGCTCGACAATTTCTCGTCCATCGATACGCAGGACTACAAGCGCTACTACCAGTTCACCGAAGAGTTCGGCGAAATGTCGGAAGGCAATTTCGATCCGGACAAGATGGTCGCGCTGTACGAATCGGGCGTGCCGGACAGCGATCTGCTCGACCGCGAGAAAGTCCGCGCGATGATCCGCGAGGGAACGCTCTAGGCGCCCGCGGACGGCACCATCATCGCATTCCAATTCACCAGCAGTAGGAACAGGACGACGCGTATGAACTGACCTAATGGCGCGAGGGCACAGAAAAACCAGCCGCCGCGCCGCCACACAGAGGAGGAAACCAATGTCGTTCCGGAAAACCCTGATCGGGCTGTCCGTCGCCGCCGCGACGGCTCTTACCGCAGGCGCAGCAACTGCCGAGCCGGTCAAGATTCGCATTCAATGGTCGGTCGCACCGGCCCATATCACGCCGCTCATTCCCGAAGCGCCCAAGGATATCTACAAGAACTGGGGCAAGAGCTACATCGTCGAAGCCGTGCGCATGCGCGGTAGCGGACCGGCGCTCCAGGCCCTCGCCGCAGGCGAACTCGAATTCGGCGGCATGAGCATCCAGGCGCTGGTACATGGCGTCAAACGCGCGAAACTCGACCTGACGGTGATCGCACAGGTGATGTCCGGCGGCGTCGAAGGTTACGGCGCGACCGGTTTCTACTCCCGCGCGGGCGAGGTCAAGAAGATCGAAGACCTCAAAGGAAAAGTGCTCGCCGTCAACGCCCTCGGCAGCACCATCGACGCGGCCATCCAGGCCCAGTTTGGACGGCTCGGCTGGAAACCCGGCCAGGATTATCAAGTCGTCGAGGTCCGTTTCCCGGCGATGCTGCCGGCCCTTCAGTCTAAACGCATCGATCTCGCGGCGCTCGTAACGCCGTTCGATCTGATCGCTGAGAAAAAGGGCGGCGTCGTTCGCGTCTTCGACATGCGCGATGCGCTTGGCGCGACCGAAACGCTGCAGTGGATCGGCAAGGCGGACTGGGTCAAGAAAAACCGGGCGGCGGTCGTCGACTTCCTCGCCGACAACATCCGGTTCCGCAAATGGCTCTACGATCCGAAGAACCGCGATCAGGCCATGGAGCTGATTTCCAAGGTAACCAAGCGGCCGGCCAAGAACTACGCGGGCTGGGCATTCACCAAGAAGGACAACTACCGCGAGCCCAACGCCGTGGTGAACGTCGAACGGATGCAGCGTAACGTCGACGATCTCGTGAAACTCGGGATCCTCAAGGAAGGCGTCCAGGTCGACAAGTACGTCGACCTGTCGCTCGCCCAAGAGGCCGCCAAGCGCGTCACGAACTAGACATGGCCTCGGTAATGGAAAAGCCGCGCGGCGGACGGGCAACCGTCCGCCGCGCCCGGCGGTATCTCGATCGACGCGGTTTGTCACGAATACCGGCCCGCCCGCGGCAGGCCCGTACTGGCGCTCGACAACATCGACCTCGAAATCGCGGATCGCGAATTCCTGGCCATCCTCGGCCCGTCGGGCTGCGGCAAGTCCACGTTGCTCTATCTCCTCGGCGGCTTCATGCCGCTGCAGCAAGGGCGGATCTCGGTGAACGGCAAAGAGATTTCCGGCCCGGGTCCCGACCGCGGCATCGTGTTCCAGCACTTCGCGCTGTTCCCGTGGAAGACGGTCCGGGAGAACGTGCTTTACGGGCTCGAGAAACAGGGTCTTCCCAAGGACGAACGCGCCCGGACGGCGCAGCATTTCATCGACCTCGTGCATCTGAACGGGTTCGAGGACAGCTACCCGTCCCAGCTTTCGGGCGGCATGAAGCAGCGGGTGGCGATCGCGCGCACGCTTGCGATCAGCCCCGACACGCTGCTGATGGACGAGCCGTTCGGGGCGCTCGACGCACAGACGCGAAGCATCATGCAGGAAGAGCTTCTGGCGATCTGGAACCGGTCGCCGACCACGGTCGTCTTCGTCACGCACGACGTCCGCGAAGCCGTATTGCTCGCAGACCGGGTCGCCGTCATGACGGCGCGGCCGGGACGCGTGAAGGAAATCGTCGGCACCCGGTTCGAGGGCGGCATGAATGCCGAGATCGCCAAGTCACGCGAATTCCTCGACAAGGTGGACTACATCTGGGACCTCGTCCGCGAGGAAGCCATCGCCGCCGACGCGGCACGAGGCGGATAGGGGGCGGATAGACCGTGCGCATTACCCAGACCCTCTGGCGGTTCACGCCGCTGCTCATCCTCGCCGCGCTCTGGGAGGCCACGTCGCGTCTCGGCCTGGTTTCCGAGTACGCTTTGCCTCCCTTCACCGACGTCGTGACCTCCTTCACCCGCCTCGCGGAGGAAGGCCTTTGGTCGCATACGGGCATGTCGCTTTACCGCGGCGCGTCGGGCTTCGCCGCCGCCGTCGTGATCGGCACCCTCGCCGGCATCCTGATGGCCTGGTACCGGCCGGTCCACGTGCTCGTGAACCCGCTGCTGCGCTGCCTGTACCCGATGCCGAAGTCGGCGCTCATTCCGCTGACCATCATGTGGATCGGGCTCGGCGACGGCTCGAAGATCACGCTGATCTTCATCGGCTGCCTTCTGCCGATCGTGCTCAGCTCCTACAACGCGGCGCGCGGCGTCGACCAGATCCTGCTGTGGTCCGCCCGCGGCATGGGCGCGACCGAACGCGAAGTTCTGTGGGAGGTCGTGGTTCCGTCGGCGCTGCCGGAGATCCTGTCGGGCATTCGGGTCGCGCTGGCGCTCGCCTTCATCCTGCTGGTGTCGGGCGAGCTGATCATCGCCAACAACGGGATCGGCTACATGATCGACCTGCTCGGCGAAGGCGGCGACTATTCGGGCATGTTCGCCGGCGTCGCGACCATCTCGGCAATCGGGTTCTTTGCGGACCGGGCATACGTCGCGCTGACGCGGCGCATCCTGATCTGGCGGGAGTAGACGATGGCGCGCACCCTCGACAGTTCCGGATCCGTAGGACTGACGGAACGCACGCTCGGCGCCACCCGCCAGCTGTTCGACACCGTCGGCCCCTACGTGACGATCGGACTTCTGCTGCTCGCCTGGGAATTCGCCGCGCGGCTCGAACTCGTCATCGCGTTCCTGCTGCCGCCCCTGTCGGTCGTTCTCACGCGCATCGCGACGGATTTCGCTTCCGGCCAGCTGCCGATGGATATCGCGATCACGCTCTACCGCACGATCACCGCCTTTGCGCTGGCCGCGGTAGGCGGCGTGACGCTCGGCATCCTGATCTCGCGCATCCGCCCGATGCGGTGGTTCTTCGACCCGCTGATCTCCATCGGCCTGCCGATGCCCAAGATCGCGCTGCTGCCGATCTTCATGCTGTGGTTCGGGCTGTTCGACCTGTCGAAGATCCTGATGGTCGCGTTCTCGGCCTCGTTCCAGATCATCATCACGACATGGGCGGCGACCCATGCCATCGAGAAGGAGCTGATCTGGTCGGCACAGAGCCTCGGCGCGAACCGCCGCGAGGTGCTGCGGGAGGTCATCCTGCCGGCAGCGCTGCCGCAGATTCTGACCGGCCTTCAGATCGCGATGCCGATCTGCCTGATCGTCGTATTGGTCACCGAGATGATCATGGGCGGCCAGGGCCTCGGTGACTCGATGCTGAGAGCGGCGCGCTACGTCGATTCGCCCGGCGTGTTCGCGGGCATCGTCGAGATCGGCATCGTCGGCTTCTGCGTGATCAAGTCGATGGAATACATCCGTCGCCGTCTGCTGGTGTGGCACCAGGAGACGCGCGAGGAGACCACGGTCTGACATAAACCCCTCGGGAACCTGACATGGCAACGACGGCAAGACGGGCTGCACGGCGCGCGGTCGTGGAGAATATCTACATCACGATGAGCGACGGGGTTCAGATCGCCGCCGTCGTCCACCGACCGCCCGGCGACGGCAAGCACCCCGCCCTGTTCGCGATCTCTCCCTATCAGCTCGAATATGACGGACTGCCGGCGCACGCGCTGTTTCCGTGGCGCGAGACGGGCCCGATCGACTGGTACGTCGGCAAGGGATACGCCTATATCCACGCCGACGTGCGCGGCAGCGGCAAGTCGGACGGCGCCTACGGCTATTTCGACCGGCGCGAGCAGGAAGACTATTGCGAGATCATCGCCTGGATCGCCGACCAGGACTGGTCCAACGGCAACGTCGGCGGCATCGGGCAGTCATACTACGCGGTGGCGCAATGGCTGATGGCGTGCGCCAATCCGCCGGCGCTCAAATGCATCGTGCCCTATGACGGCGCGATCGATCCCTACCGCGACCAAGTCTATCACGGCGGCATCTACAGCGAGTTCCGCTACATGTGGTTCAACATGCTGCGGCAGAACAACCTGCTGCGGCCGGCCAACGCGCCGACGGGCAAGATGGTGATGCCGGACCTGGGCGCCGAGCTGCTGACGCACCAGACCTACGACGACTGGTGGCGCGAGCGCACGCCGTTCGAGCGACTGCCGCAGTCCAGGGTCCCGGCGCTGTCGATCGGCGTCTGGGGCAAGGTCGGGCTGCACCTGCGCGGCAACCTGCTGGGTTACGAGGCGATCGGCGGGCCGAAGAAGCTGCTGGTCATGGGCGCCCGCAACGTCGAGGAGGCTGCGCATCTGTTCGACCAGCCCGACTTCCACGAGCGCGAACTGCTGCCGTTCTACGATCACTGGCTCAAGGGCGAGAAGAACGGCGTGATGGACGGCCCGCCCGTCAAGCTCCTGATCCGCGGCGACGACGAATACCGGCTGGAGAAGGAATGGCCGCTGAAGCGCGCGCGCCGGACGTCCTATTACCTGAACCGCCGCAAGTCGGGCAGCGTCACTTCGCTTAACGACGGCAGCCTGACGATCGAGGAGCCGTCCAAAAGCGGCGGCGCGACGAGCTACGACTATCCCGATCCCGAATGGGCGAACGGCGTGGTCGCGCGCGGCAAGTTCGGCTGGGATTTCGTCGGGCGCGTGCTGACGTTTACCACGGCGCCGTTCGAAAAGCCGACGGAAGTCACCGGGCCGATCGTCCTCGAGCTGTTCGCGTCATCCGACCAGCCGGACACGGATTTCATCGTCAAGATTTCCGACCAGCATCCGCAAGACGCCGACGCCCGCGCGGAAGGCCGCCCGCCGGGGTTCACCAACGTCACCAAGGGCTGGCTGAAGGCATCGCACCGCAAGCTCGATGCCGCCGCGACGACGGCGTTGCGGCCGCGCCATACCCATACGGATCCGCAACCCCTCGAACCGGGAAAGATCTACAAGTTCACCATCGAGGTTCATCCGACGAGCTACGTCTTTCCGGCCGGCCACCGGCTGCGGCTGGAAATCGCCAACGGGGATTCCCGGCTGACGGACGCGCCGTTCACGCACGCCTATCTGCCCTACAAGATGGGCAGCGACACGATCCATCACAGCGCGAAATACCCGTCGCGTCTCATCCTGCCGCTTATCGCCCGGCGCTAGCCGGGCGAACGGCGCTCGGAGAAGATCAGGTCTCTTCCTCGTCGGATTCGCCGAATCCGTCGGCGACGAGGGCGCATAGCGCCTCTATCGCCTCTTCGGCATCCTCGCCGTCGGTCGCGATGTCGATGTCGCACTCGCGGGCCGCGGCAAGAAGAAGAAGCCCCATGATCGAACGGCCGGACACCGTTTCGCCGCCGCGCGAGACCGTAATCTCGCAGTCGTATGCCTCTGCGCGCTCCGCAAAGCGGGCGGCGGCCCGGGCGTGCAGGCCGCGAAGATTGACGATCGTGACGGTTCGCTGAAAACGGGCCGTTTCAGCCATTCGGCTCTTCGAGCAAATTCGAGGCTAGCTTTATGTATTTGCGGCCGGCGCTCTGGCCTTCACCGCCTCGTCGAGCGGCAACGATTTACGGACGGTTGCGAGCTTCACCAGCATCGGCAGGTTGACGCCCGCGATCACGTCGACGTTCGCCTCCTTGAGGATCGAGATCGCGAGATTGGACGGCGTGCCGCCGAACATGTCAGTCAACAGAATCACTCCATCGCCAGTATCGGAACGGCCGGCCGCATCCAGTATGTCCCGGCGGCGTCTTTCCATGTTGTCGTCCGGACCGATGCAGACCGTCTCGATCTGTTTCTGTGGCCCGACGACATGTTCCATCGCGGAAACGAATTCCTGCGCAAGGTTGCCGTGGGTAACGATTACCAGTCCGATCATGATTGTCCCTGTCCCGCCGTATTTTCGTTTTCGAGATCGCGATGCGACACGATCACCCGCTCATTCATGCCGGTCAGCCATACACCTAGACGTTCTGCGACGAAAACGGAGCGGTGCCGGCCGCCGGTGCAGCCAACGCCGATAGTCAGATAGCTTTTGCCCTCCGCGCCATAGCGCGGAAGCAGCGGTTCGAGAAGCGCGGTCAGCTGGCCAAAAAATTCCGAGAACCCCGTATCCGCCTCTATGAATTCGCCAACCGGCACATCGAGTCCAGTCTGCGAGCGTAGTACCTCGTCGTAATGCGGATTTTTCAAGAAACGCACGTCGAACACGAGATCCGCCTCATGCGGCAAACCGCGGCGGTAGGCGAAAGACGTTACGAACACGGCAAGTCCCGGTGCCACGTCGGTCGCGTATGAAGCCTCGAGCCGCCGTTTCAGGTCCCCGATGGACATTTCGGACGTATCGATCACCTCGTCGGCGCGGTCCCGCAGCGGGGCCAGCAGCCTCGCTTCGTGCTGGATGCCGTCGATGACCGGCCTGTCAGGTGCGATCGGATGGCGCCGCCGGGTTTCCGTGAACCGCCGACGCACAACTTCCGCGTCGCAATCGAGGAAGAGCAAGCGAACCGCGACGTCGGGATCCGAAATGAGCTCGTCAAGCTCAGCGAGGAACGGCTCGACGCCGAAATCCCGCGTGCGGACGTCGACCCCGACGGCCAGGGGCATACGTTTCCTAGTTCCCTGCTTGACGAGACTCGAGAGCAGCGACAGCGGCAGATTGTCGACAGCCTCGTAGGCAAAGTCCTCCAGAGCTTTCAGCGCCGTCGAGCGGCCTGCGCCAGACAGGCCCGTCACGATCAGCACAGGGGTTACGTAATCTTTCCCTAAAAATCCGGTAATTTCAGCGGCGGTCGGATCCGTCATTTCGTTAATCGATCCTAATCGCGGCAGCATATTCTGCCCCCTGTCGCCGGGTCGGTCTGACCGGCGGCGGCGAAGGCGGCTATTCGGACTTTCGTCGCCGCGGACGGCTCAAAGCCTTCGGCTGCCATCAGGCGAACGCAGCATTCTAAATACTCGCACCACGCGGGTCGTGGCAACCGCTCAGGCGGCGTCTCCGGATTGATATCGACGACGAGAACTATGCGCGCGCGGGCTGTGTGCGGCAGTTCCAGAATGCCGACGCCGCGTATCTCAAGCAACCCTTGCAGCGGCGCCGGCGGCGACGCGACGATCGCGTCACCGTTCCGCGTCAGCTCGGTCCGATCGTCGCTAACGAGAGTTGCGCCGGCATCGATCAGCCGAAGAGCGAGGTCCGATTTACCCGATCCGGACGGGCCGCGGATAAGGACGCCTGCGTCGCCGAAGGCAACGCAGGTAGCATGTATCTTCTCGATCGACACGGGTTCAGCGCGCGAGCGGCAAGCGGACGACAAACCGGGCCCCCGCCCGGCTCCCGTTCTGCCGCAAAACGTTTTCGGCAACGATCGTCCCTTTTTGCGCCTCAACAATCTGCCGCGAAATGCTGAGACCGAGACCCGAATGGCGGCCGAACGTCTCGCCTTCGGGTCGCTCTGAATAGAAGCGATCAAAGATCGATTCGAGACTGTCGGGTGGAATCCCGGGGCCCTCGTCCTGCACTGTCACCACGACGTCGGCATGGTCCCGAGAGACGCTGAGCACGACCTTCCCCGTCGGGGGTGAGAAGGAAACGGCGTTGGTGATCAAATTCTGGAAGACCTGAACGAGACGCCCTTCTATACCGTTGACAACGCATCGGCCCGGCTGTTCTCCACTGTAGATGAGCCCGGCCGCCGTGCGGTCGCCGCCTGACGTCTTGTGGACCTGAACCAGCGCCTGCACGAGTCTGGCAAGGTCTATCCTCTCGGTGGAGCCGCGCGCCAGCTCGGCGTCGAGACGCGAGGCGTCCGAAATATCAGATATAAGACGATCGAGGCGCCGCACGTCGTCTTGGATGATCTCCATGAGCTGTGCCTGCTGAGCGGGATCGCGGACCCGAGCGGCCGTCTCCACGGCACTGCGGAGCGACGTCAACGGATTCTTGATTTCGTGCGCGACGTCGGCGGCAAAGCGTTCATTCGCTTCGACGCGCTGCCAAAGCGCGTCGGTCATGTCCCGCAGCGAGCCAGACAAGTCGCCGATCTCGTCGCGCCGACGGGTGAAATCGGGTATCGCATCCGCTTCGCCGAGGCCGCCGCGGACGATGTCGGCAGCCCCCGCCAGCCGCCGGATGGGGCGGGCGATGGTGCCCGCGAGATAGAACGAGAGGGCCACCGTCACAGCGAGTACGACGGCGAAAACGCGGAGGATATCGAACCGCACCGCCCGTACTGCGGCGTCGATCTCTTCGGCGTCGGTCGTCACGAGAACGACACCCAGCACCTGCTTGAACCGCTGTATGGGCGCCGCAGCGCCAAGATGCAATGCACCGGCGCCTCCGATCCAGCGCGCAGTCGCAACGGCGCCGCCTAGCGCGGCGGCAGCGGGCGCGAAAGCCTGCGCATCCAACCCAGGCTCGATCGGGAACGGCGGATCCGACCGGCGGCCCGGCAGAAAAGATACCAGCATATCGTATAGCCCGACCAGAACGGATGTTGCGACGCTCTCCTCGGCTGGCGGCGGGAGGGTTTCGATCTCGACCCGCCCGACAGGTCCGACCAGAAACTGGCTGTCGGCGATGGGGGCGCCAATCGAATTGAAGACTCGCGCCCGCGTGCGCGTGGGCGAGACCAGTCGGCGCAGCAGCGGGCGCGCAACGCCAGGAAGAATGAACTGGACACCATCGGGCCGGGTACCGATCGCTCCCTCGCCCAGCGCTCCAGCGAATGTCTGCGCCTGGGTCTCGAGCGCGGCGAGTTCGGATTCGACGAGCCCGTCTCGATATTCGTCTAGATACAATATACCCGCCACGAGAATCGCGAGCGGAAGTATGTTCACAACGAGGATGCGCCGCGTCAGCGGCGAGAACCATCGCCCGCCCACGTCAGACAACCAGGCCGGACGCGAGAAATTCAGCCGTCGCGGTAACGATAGCCGATGCCGTACAGGGTCTCGATCTCTGCGAACCCAGAGTCGACGGCGCGAAACTTCTTGCGAAGCCGTTTGATGTGACTGTCGATGGTCCGGTCGTCGACATAGATCGATTCGCCATACGCAGCATCCATCAATTGATCGCGCGATTTCACATGCCCGGGACGCTGCGCGAGCGATTTAAGGATCAGAAACTCCGTTACCGTAAGATCAACCGACTGCTTTTTCCACGTGCAACCGAAGCGGTCGAGATCGAGGCGCATATCGCCGCGCACGATCGGCGGCTCGGAATCGAGCTGCTCACCTCCCGCCAAAGCCGCCGGGGACCTTCGTCGCAGGAGGGTCCGGATTCGCTCGATCAGAAGCCTCTGCTGCGAGAACGGCTTCTTTATATAGTCGTCTGCTCCCATGCGAAGGCCCAGAATTTCATCAACCTCGTCGTCCTTCGAAGTCAAAAAAATGACCGGCATGTTCGACTGCCCGCGTAACCGCGTAAGCAGCTCCGTCCCGTCCATCCGCGGCATCTTGATGTCGAGGATCGCGAGATCCGCCGCCTTGGCGGTCAGCCCGCGCAGGGCGGATTCGCCGTCGACGTAGGTACGCACCTCGAATCCCTCCGCCTCCAGCGTCATCGAGACCGACGCGAGGATATTGCGGTCGTCGTCGACCAGCGCGATCGACGCGGGACGGTCGGTGCCGGGCAGGTTGGGAAGCGTTTCGGTCATCGTGGACATATTAGTACTCCGGACAGGGGACGACAGGAAGACCGCGCTTGACTCCATCCGGGCCCGGGCTCGGCCGCCCCATCATGCCCCAGGGAATATCGTTCACGCCTGTCGAGCTGTTGTTGAGAGGGACATGCCGCGCCCGTTCTGACTGGACGCCGCCCTCTTAGATCAGCGAGACTGGCGAGGGCTTGTCGCCGTCGAGCGACGGCGAGCATTTCGGAAACGAACGCGCTTACGCCATTGGGTTGTGGATATCTTAACGCGGCGGGCATCCGTGGCGACTGCGGTTTGACGCCATTTGCGCTGCGACTGCACGCCCACGAAAATTATGTAGCGGTTCGCTGCCGTGGTCGCAGCGTCAGGCCCAGAGATAATCTTGTCCTCCGCCTGCCACTCCGGCAGGACCAGAGAAGCGCATATAAAATTTTATAAAGACGCATTACGATGGCACACAGTGATTTCCCATCCGTAACCTAAGGCTGGAATGGGGCGGAAATAGGGCAGAAATCAGTCGATTATAAGAAGATGTCGCCCGTTTCGGCGGCCAAACCCACGTCAAAGATGCTTCAGAGGGTTGTGTTCCGGGCGCGGACGCCGCGCTGGATAGCAGCGGCGGCCAGCGGATCAATGTCGAGATCGTAGGCGAGCACCTCGAGAAACTGCAGCTCGTCCTGCGAGGCATGGAGATCCGCAGCGACGATTTCGCATGCGAAGGCGTAAGCCGTCTCATGAAGCCGCGTAGGCAGTGCCGCCTTGATTGCGGCGATTGCCCCACTAGCGCCGGCGTCACTTGCTAAAAGCTCAGCGCAGGCTTCGGCATCCGAGGGCAGGTTGTCGGGTTCATAATCCCGGAAGACCGGCATGCTGTCGACCAACTGCCCGATCCGAAGCAATTCGTCGTCGGTCATTTCTGCATCGACGGCGGACGCGATCACCATTGTGTAGATCAGCGCGCACTCAGGTGTGATTGAAGTCGTTTCGTCTCTTTTCATTTGAAAGCGACGTAGTGGACCGAACCCTCAGCGTCAAGCTATTCGTTGATCGTGGAAGGCAATAGGAAGTCCTGCGTGAGCGCTACCGCCTCGGCGAGGCCGAGACGCTCGATTTTTACCCCATCGGGAAACGCGCCAGCTAGCCGCGACGGCATCATTGGATCGAGCATGACGAAGACGCCGCAATCGGTCGCCTGACGCACCAGGCGGCCGTAGGCCTGCTTCAGGCGAAGTCGCGTGATCAGGTCGTCGTAGCGGGAGCGCGAAAACGCCATACGGCGCGCCCGATGCAGGATCGAGGGGCGCGGCCACGGGACCCGGTCGAACACAATCAGCCGCAGGCTGCGGCCGGGAACGTCGACGCCGTCCCGGACCGCGTCGGTGCCGAGCAGGCATGAGCGTTCTTCCGCGCGGAAGATATCGACGAGACTACCGGTATCCATTCGATCGACGTGCTGAGCAAGCAGCGGATAGCCCTCCTCCTCTAGAAGAGGCGCGATGCGCTCGTGCACGGCCCGGAGGCGGGTGATCGCCGTAAAGAGACCGAGCGCGCCGCCGCGCGACGCGAGGAAAAGTTCACGATAGGCCGCGGCCACCTGCACCATGTCGTCCTTGCGGACGTCGTTGACGACAAGCACCCGGGTCTGGGCGGCGTAGTCGAACGGCGAGGAGACCTGCACTCGGTAAGGCGCATTCTTCAGATAGGCTGTGCCAGTCCGTTGCTCGGCCGACCGCCAGTCGGCCTCGACGTCGCCGGTGCCGTCGCGCAGCGTCGCCGAAGTGACAAGCACCCCGTGCGCCGGCTCGATCACTGCGCGCGCGAATGGCAGCATCGGGTCGATCCAGTGGCGGTGCATCCCGATATCGACGTCGCGCCCCTGGCTGCGGCTGACGGAAAACCAGTCGACGAATTCCTCGGGCGTGCCGTCGGCCAGCGCCTCCAGCATCGACCGCCAAGCCTCGAGCTCTCCCTCTGCGCGGCGCTTTAGGCCGCGCGACACGCTCTCGATGCGGTTGCGCGTCGGCGTGTCGAGGTCCGAGGCGTGTTCGTCGAGCACGACCATGAGACGCTCGGCAAGGGCGCGCATCGGCTGGATCAACAGAGACAGCGCATCCTGCATCTCGCCGGCCGCCTCCAGCAGGCCGGGAACGGGGCTTTCAGTCTCAGTCTCGAGATCGTAGGGCGAGCGCGCGTCCTTGGCCCGCGCATAGACCTGCTGGCGGATCTCGGCGAGGAAGATCTCGACATCGCCCCTCGGATTGCCGCCGGCGAGTCGCTGGTTCCAACCGGGCGCGGGCAGCGCGTGCGCCGCCTGAAGGATCGCATCTACATGCTCGCTGATCCGCTCATCGAGCGCGGCGACGTCCTCGATGCGGCGTTGAAGACCGCGGGCACGCGTCTTTCGGCCTTCTTCCGAGCCGAGCAGCCAGCGGCGCAGTTCGGCGCCTTCCTGACCGCTCAGATGCGCCGAGAACGCGCTGTCCGCCGCGTCGAACAGGTGATGGCCCTCGTCGAAGAGAGGCGGGTCGGGATCTGGCCGTCGTCCATGCCGCCGGTCGCGGTCTGGGCGAGGACGAGCGCGTGGTTAGCGACGACGATGTCAGCCCGGCGCGCGCGCCGGATCGTCTTCTCGACGAAGCATTTGTGATAGTGCGCGCAGGCCGAATATATGCATTCGCCGCGGCGGTCCGCGAGGCCAATCGTGTTGCGGGCGCCGACCAGGTCAACCAGCCAGGCCGGGAAGTCCCCGCCGCCGATGTCGCCGTCGCGCGACGCCTGCGTCCATCGCGCCATCAGTCCGAGCCCGCTTGCGTCCTGCGGCCGGCCGCGCAGTCCGGTCACCGCGTCCTCGTAATTGAGCAGGCACAGATAGTTTTCACGGCCCTTGCGGATGACTACGCGGCGCGCCTTCATCGTCGGGTCGGGATGCAGCCGGTCGAGCTCGCTGTCGATCTGGCGCTGCAGGTTGCGCGTGTAAGTGCTGATCCAGACCGTACCATCGTTCTTTTCCGCCCACAGGCTGGCGGGCGCGATATAGCCGAGCGTCTTCCCGACGCCGGTGCCAGCCTCGGCGAGCACGGTATTGGGCGCGCCGATCTCGTCGCGCGGCTGGAACGCCTGGGTCACGGAGGAGGCGTAGTCGGCCTGCTGTGGCCGGTCCTCGGCATCGCGGCCGACCAGGTCGGCGAGCCGCGCGCGCGCCTCGTACTCCCCGACCGGCTGGTTGCCAGGCGGGGCCTCCGGCGCGAACTCGGACCATTCGCGCAGCCGCCGCCAGACCTCGAGCGCCCGGTTGGGAGGCCCGTCGAGCGCGGGGAAAATCTCGGCGCCAAGCGCGCGCAGAACGTAGGTCACCCAAGGCCAGTCCGCCGCCTGCATCATGTACGCCGTCTCGGCCAACAGGTCTTTGTCGCGGCCCGGCTCCATGCCAATGAGATCCGTGAGCAGCACGCCGGCGGCGAGCTGCAGCAGCCGCCCTTCGCCGTCGAGTCCGTCGGGAAGCTCGAGCTCAAGCGCATCCGCGAGGCCCGACGGCGTCGGGCGGCACGGTTGCGCCGGGCGGACGAATGCAAACAGCTCCAGCAGGTCGAGGGCGCGGAACGGCGCTGTATTCAGACGCCTTGCAGTCGCCGGCGCGTGACAGATCAATGGCACGAGGCCGCCAGAGAGTCGTCCAGCGACGGCCGGCGGCGACAACCCCTCGGCAGCGCCGTCCGGCCCGATGAGAACGGCGCCGCGATGGCCGACGGCGAGTGCCGGCTGGTCGAAGTGGCGTGGCGCGGCGGGCACGGACTGCGGATCGGCTAACATGGCGCCACTATACCCGAATCCCGCAAGCTGCACTGGCGGCGGCTTGCGCCCTGCCCCGCGAAAGCGCTACAAAATTCGAACGGGTTTATATCAGTTCAAGAGGCATGGGATGACCAAATTCGGGATCGGACAGGGCGTACCGCGGTGGGAAGACCCGAGGCTTTTGCGCGGCGGCGGCCGGTATTCCGACGACCTCAACCGGCCGCACCAGGCCTACGGCTATGTCCTGCGGTCGCCGCACGCCAACGCGAAGATTACCTCAATCGACAGCGGCATGGCGGCCGGCATGCCCGGTGTTCTCGGAATTTGGACCGGCGAGGATTATGCCGCCGCGGGACTCGGAAACATCCCGTGCGCGGTACCGCGCAATAAGCCCGACGGCTCACCCATGTTCACGCCGCCGAACCCGGGACTGCGCAAGGGCGCCGTGAAAATGGTTGGCGATCCGGTGGCCTGGGTCGTCGCGGAGACGCCGCGGCAGGCACGCGACGCCGCCGAAGCGATTATGGTCGAATACGAGCCAGTGCCATCCGTCACGGCGACCGCCGACGCAACTTCGCCGAACGCCGGCACGGTATGGGACGAAGCGCCGGACAACGTCTGCTTCGTGTTCGAGCTGGGTGACAAAGACAAGGTAGAGAAGGCCTTCGCCGGCGCGCACCACGTCACGACGCTCGACATGAACATCACGCGGGTCTCGGTCGCACCAATGGAGCCACGCGCCTGCATCGGCGAATACGACAAGTACGACGCCCGCTACACGCTCTATACCGGCACGCAAGGCCCGCATGGAGTTCGCGCCGCCATCGCCGAGCCGATCCTGAAAGTGCCGCAGAACAAGCTCCGCGTTGTCTCGGAAGACATGGGAGGGGCGTTTGGCATGCGCTCCGGCCCCTATCCAGAAAATATCCTCTGCCTTTGGACGGCGAAGGAGCTCGACCGGCCGGTCAAGTGGACGGGCGACCGAACGGAGGCCTTCCAGTCCGACGACCAAGCACGTGACAACGTGGTCACAGCCGAGCTCGCGCTCGACGAGAAAGGAATTTTCCTTGGGCTGCGCGTGACGACGGTCGCCAATCTCGGCGCCTATCTCACGCTGCTCGGCCCGCATTCGTCGACCAACAATCTCGGCTCGCTGTCGAACACGTACAAGACGCCGGCGATCTACACGCACGTGACCGGCGTGTTCACAAACACGAACTCTACCGGGCCTTATCGAGGCGCGGGGCGGCCGGAGGCGATCTACGTAGTTGAGCGCATCATAGACACCGCAGCCCGCGAGATGGGCATCGACGCCGCCGAGATCAGGCGCCGTAACATGATCCCCGAGATCGCGGAGCCCTATAACACCGGCTTCCTGTTCCAGTACGACTCCGGCGAGTTTGAGAAGAACATGGACGGAGCTCTCGACATGATCGGTTATGCCGGCTTCGCCGACCGTCGCAAGGACGCGGAAGCGCGCGGCAAGCTGCGCGGCGTTGGCATCGCCAATTGCATCGAACAATCGGCGGGCGGCATGCCCGAGTGGGCGCAGATCCGGTTCGACCCGTCGGGCACGGTGACGCTGATCATGGGCACGCACAATCACGGCCAGGGCCACGAGACGATCTTCCGGCAGATGTTGGCGGATTTCCTCGGCCTAGAGTTCGAGCAGGTGCGTCTCGCACAAGGCGATTCCGACGTCGCCATGCTGGGCACCGGTACGTTCGGTTCACGCTCGTCGGGCGTCGGAGGCGCTTCGATCCAGCTTGCCGCTAAGAAGATCGTCGACAAGCTCAAGATCCTCGTCGCCCACGATCTCGAGGTCGCGGTCGAGGACCTGGAGTTCGACGACGGCACCTTCACCGTCGCCGGCACCGACAAGTCGATGGATTTGATGGACGCAGCGAAGCGCGCGCAGAACTTCATGACCGCACCTACCGGCTTCGAGGTCGGCCTCGACGAATGGGCCGCCTGGCGGCCGCCGGCACCGACCTTCCCCAACGGCTGCCACGTCGCCGAGGTTGAGATCGATCCCGACACCGGCTTCACCGAGATCGTGCGCTACTGCATGCTCGACGACGTCGGCACAATCATCAACCCGCTGCTGCTCGAAGGCCAGGTCCAGGGCGGCGCGGTGCAGGGCATCGGCCAGATCATGTTCGAAAACATGGTCTGGGACCGCCACTCGGGCCAGATGGTCTCGGGTTCGTTCATGGACTACACCATGCCGCGCGCCGACGACTGCCCGTCCTTTGAGATGGGCGAGAACGAGGTGCCGACGCCGACCAATCCGATGGGCATCAAGGGCGCGGGCGAAGCGGGCTGCGTCGGCGCTATGCCGGCGGTGATGAACGCGATCTGCGACGCGCTGTCGACGGTCGGCATCCGCAGCTTCGACATGCCAGCATCTCCGTCACGCGTTTGGCAGGCGATCCAGTCCGCGCACTCGTCGCAGGCCGCCGAGTAGAAACACGAAAGGCAAGACATGGAATTCGACAACAGCTTCGGCGTCCCGCTCCCGCCGGAACAAGCTTGGAAGACATTGATGGACATCGAACGGATCGCGCCCTGCATGCCGGGCGCGGAACTAACCGAGAAGGTCGACGACCGCACCTTCAAAGGCAAGGTGTCGGTGCGTCTCGGCCCCGTTGCGCTGACCTTTCAGGGCACGGCGACGTTCGAGGAGATCGACGACGCCAGACACAACGCCACCGTGAAAGCGCTGGGCGCCGACGCGAAGGGCCGCGGCGGCGCGAACGCCGATGTCAGCTTCCGGCTGGAACCGTCGAGTGCCGGCTCCACCGTGCTCATCCACACGGATCTTCAGCTGTCGGGGCCGGTAGCGCAGTACGGCCGCGGCGCAGGCATGATCCAGGACCTTTCGAGTCAGATCATCGGCCAGTTCGCCAAGAACCTGGCAGCCCAGATCGAAGCGTCGTCGACGCCGGAGCCCACGGCCGCGTCTCAGGCCGTTTCCACAGCCGCCGCGGAGGAGTCGGCGGCCGCCCCGCCCCCTCGCCCACAGCCAGCTGCGCCGGCCCAGGTCGGCGGCATGGCGTTCAGGGTGCTCTGGAACCAGATCGTGCGCTCCATCAAGGGCCTGTTCAGCAGGAGTTGACGCGCCGCCGCGGCGCCAACGTACTAGACTAGATGGCATGGTCAGCGACGCCTCTAATGTCGATCCTGCCCGCATTTCGCGCGGCCTCTTGCGCAGCTGCGACCGCGCGGTGCTGTCGACCTCGCTCGCCGGAAACGGCTGGCCCTACGGGTCGCTAGTCGTTACGGCCTGTGATCATTCGGCTGCACCGCTGTTGCTGATATCTGAGCTCGCCGAGCATACGAAGAACGTCGCAGCGGACTCCCGAGTATCGCTCCTGCTCGACGACACGGGGGACCTCGACAACCCGCTCACCGGCGCGCGCGTTACGGTACTCGGACGGCTCGAAAAATGCGACGACGACGCGATGGCGGCGCGCTACGTTGCACGTCACCCAGATGCGGAAATCTATTTCGGGTTCTCCGATTTCGCACTCTACCGAATGACCGTCGAGCGGGCGCACATCGTCGCTGGTTTCGGAGCGATTCACTGGATCGATGCCGCCGACCTTCTTTTTGATACGGACGGCTTCGACTCTCTTGCCGCGGCCGAGTCGGACATTGTCTCGCACATGAATGAAGACCATTCATACGCCGTGCGCCTGTGCGCGACCGTCCTTGCCGGACTGGAAGACGGGGACTGGTCGATGACAGGGGTGGACCCCGAGGGAACCGACCTAAGAAACGGCGGAATCACGGCCCGGCTTGCCTTCGATAAGCCGGTCTGGGACGCCGAGTCGGCGCGGCGTGCGCTGGTCGAAATGGTTAAGAAGGCACGGGCTGAAAACGGAAGCTGAAACCCGCCGAAAAAAAGTCTAACGAAAGAATCAACGGTTTGACTCCCGCAGCGCCCTGGGTATGTTGGCGCGACTCGATTTTACGAAGATTAAGGTGAATATTTTCCCCCGCGCCGGATTTAAAACGCCGACGCGAATTCGCCTTTTTCGCTTAGGAGGATCACGTGGATCATACAGGACGCCCTAGTTCATTCGGCCTTGAGAATCACGGCCTGGAAAATCTGAAAGCCGCTCACTGGAATCTCTCTATTCCAGCGCTTTATCAGCACTCACTCATCCGCGGCGAGAGCGAGTTAGCCGCCGGCGGCGGTCTAGTCGTGACAACGGGCGAGTACACCGGACGGTCGCCGAAGGACAAGTATATCGTCGACGAACCCGAAAACAGCGGTAACATCTGGTGGGGACCGGTCAACAACAAGATCTCGCCCGAACATTTCGTCACCATGCGCAACCGCATGCTGGCCTACCTCCAGAACAAGGAAGTCTTTGTTCAGGACTGCTACGCGGGCGCCGATCCTGACTATCGCATTAAGGTCCGCGTCGTGACAGAGCAGGCTTGGCACAGCCTGTTCGCACAGAACATGTTCATCAATCCGAAAGCGGAAGAGCACGACAACTTCGAGCCGGACTTCACGGTGCTGCACGCGCCGAACCTTCAGTCGATTCCGTCAATCGACGGCACGGGCTCAGAAGTGTTTGTCATGCTAAACTTTGCGGAAAAGCTGATCCTGGTCGGCGGCTCGCACTACACTGGCGAGATCAAGAAAACGATCTTCTCGGTGCTCAACTACCTGCTGCCCGCACAGAACGTGTTGCCGATGCACTGTTCCGCAAATATCGGCGACGCCGGCGACACGGCGATCTTCTTCGGCCTGTCTGGCACAGGCAAGACGACGCTTTCATCGGACCCGACGCGCACGCTGATCGGTGATGATGAGCACGGCTGGTCGGATAACGGCGTATTCAATTTTGAAGGCGGCTGCTACGCCAAGGCGATCAACCTGTCGCAGGAAGCAGAGCCGGAAATTTACGCCGCATCGCTTCGCTTCGGTACGGTCCTAGAGAACGTGACGCTCGATCCACACACAAAATTCCCAAACTTCGACGACGATTCGCTGACGGAGAATACGCGCTCGTCCTATCCGCTCGACTACATTCCGGGCACCAGCGATACCGGTATGGGCGGTCATCCCGAGAACATCGTCATGCTGACGGCCGACGCTTTGGCGTCCTGCCGCCGATCAGCCAGCTGACGGCCGATCAGGCGATGTATCACTTCCTGTCCGGCTATACCGCGCGTCTTGCGGGTACGGAGCGGGGCGTGGACACCCCGCAGGCGACTTTCTCGACCTGTTTCGGCGCGCCCTTCCTGCCGCGTCACCCGACCGTCTACGCGAAGCTGCTAGGCGAGAAGATCGAGAAACACGGCGCCAAATGCTGGCTGGTGAACACCGGCTGGAGCGGCGGCGCCTACGGTACCGGCGAACGCATGAAGATCGCGCACACCCGTGCGATGGTCCGCGCCGCCGTGGAAGGCAAACTCGCGAGCGTCGCGGTTGCGCCCGATCCGAATTTCGGCCTTCTGATACCGGATAACGTGCCAGATGTTCCTAAGGAAGTCCTCAATCCAAAGGAAACTTGGCAGGACAAGGGCGGCTACGATTCGACCGCACGCGAACTGGCGCAGCGCTTCCAGACCAATTTCTCGCAATTTGAGGATGCCGTCACCGACGACGTCAAGTCGGCGGGGATCCACGCCGCAGCCTGAGCCGCTACCGACCGGAAACATACAGGGCCGGCGCTCTCGCGCCGGCCCTTTCTCGCCGCACGGGAGGGGTTCGGGAGTGTACTGACGGGCGGCGAAGAATCGAGCAACGCCAGACGCGCATCGCATTTTGC
The DNA here is from genome assembly GCA_038131485.1 of Alphaproteobacteria bacterium. GTDB lineage: Bacteria > Pseudomonadota > Alphaproteobacteria > MPNO01 > UBA830 > JAYQUR01. The sequence goes on along the minus strand of JAYPPO010000002.1, from coordinate 408,281 downwards.
ACAAGATTTGAGAAAGGCGTCGTGGTATCCGAGCTGATCCGGCGGGGTTGCGTCGAAGCTGACCGTCAGGCCGCGGCGCCAGTCGAGATAAAAGCGCCGCAGGTCGGCCTCGATCGCTGCGCGGTCCCTGTCAAAAGCGAGATCAAGCAACAGGTACTTGATCTTCTACGCCGCCCGGCCGTCGGGCTCTTCCGCATCCGGCAACGGCAGGAGCCTCAGCTGACGAAACGACGACACGCCCCTGGGCGTGAGCGTGCGGAGAAACGGAATCGAGCGCACGCAGCTCTCGGTTTTGTACAGGTATCCAGTCCGGAACCCTGGCTGGATGGTGTGCTGGGTCATCTAGCTCGACGGCCCCGAGCCGTCGCCGCCGACATACCGTACCTGGGAGACGATCGCTTCGAGCGGTGAAAGCCGGCAAGAGGCCGCGCCAAGCACGGACAATTCGAAGTGCGGCGCTAGTGTCAAGGAAGGTCGGCAGTCGGGGCCTGCACGGCAGGACGGCAGTTTTCGCTGAAACCTGCAGAGGCTCTCGGTTCGGTGTCTGCATCCGTGATCCTCGACTTCGGAGTACTGGGTAGGTCGCGATAAAATGCGAGTGACTTGCATGTTTAGAATAGGAAAACGGTTGGCGAGGTAGAGCGGAACGGTATATGCGCGGATCGGTAGGTGCACGGATTATTGAGAAAAATTATGGGAGCGATATAAAGTTAATATTGAGAATGATTTGCAATTTCGTTGACCAGCAATCTGTTTCGCCGTAAAGACTCGCTCGTGCAGGGGGATTACCCGGTTGAAGGTCAAGCAGCGTAGCGATCGGGCGAACTCGCAACCGAACAAACCCAAACGGGAGGAGCACATGAAACGCCTTGTTTCGACGGCCACCGCGCTTCTGGGTGCCGTGGTCGCGCTCACGCCGGCCGCACAGGCAGCCGAAGAGATCAACGTTTACTCCTACCGCCAGCCTTTCCTAGTCAAACCGCTGTTCGATGCGTTCACGCAGGCGACGGGAACGAAGGTCAACGTCGTCTTCGCGCCGAAGGGCATCGTCAAGCGGCTGCAGGCCGAAGGCAAGAACAGCCCAGCGGATCTCGTATTTACCGCCGATCTCGCGCGCCTCAACGAAGTTGTCCAGGCCGGTCTCGCCCAGTCGGTAAAGAGCGACGCGCTCAACGGCGCCATTCCGGCCGAATACCGTCATCCCGACGGGCTGTGGTTCGGCCTGACGCTTCGGGCCCGGGTGGTCTATGCCTCCAAGGACCGGGTAAAGAAGGGCGAGATCACGAGCTATGAGGAACTCGCCGATCCAAAGTGGCGCGGCAGGATCTGCACCCGCAAGGGTGATCACGACTACAACATCGCGCTGCTGGCCGCGATGATTGGCCATCACGGCGCCGCCAAGGCAAAGGAATGGATCGAGGGCGTGAAGGCCAATCTCGCCCGCAAGCCGCAGGGCAACGACCGCGCGCAAGTGAAAGCCATCATGGAAGGCATCTGCGACGTCGCGATCGGCAACCACTATTACATGGCGTTGATGCTGACCAACCCGAAGCAAAAGGCGTGGGGCGAGAGTGCCAACATCGTCTTCCCGAAGATCGGCGGAACCGGGACGCACATGAATCTCAGCGGCGTCATGCTGACCAAGCATGCGCCGAACCGCGCTGCGGCCGTCAAGCTGATGGAATTCCTCGTCAGCAAGAAGGCGCAGGGAATCTACGCGCAGAAGAACTACGAATACCCGATCGATCCGTCCGTCAAACCAGCGGATCTGGTGGCCTCATGGGGAACTTATCCCCGCGACAAGCTGTCGCTGCAGACCGTCGCGGATAATCGCGGCGCTGCGCTGCGGATGATCAACGAAGTCGGTTATAACGAAGGACCCGCCACCAACTAGGTCCGGCCAATGGAACGAACCCCTTGACGAGCCTGTCCGCAGGTTCTCCAGCTCCGACCGTCCGCCGTTCCGGCCGTCTACGCCTAGACGCTTGGACGGCTGGCGCGATGCTCGTGGCGCTGCTGATCGCGATGCCGATCTTGACGGTGTTCGGGATGGCGTTGTTCCCTTCGGAGAATATCTGGCCACATCTGCTCGAGACCGTCCTTCCAGGCTACGTCGTCACGACACTCGAGCTTATGGCGGGCGTCGCCGTCGGCACTGTTGCGATCGGTGTCGGCACCGCCTGGATCGTCACGATGTGCGACATCCCAGGCCGGCGGCTACTCGAATGGGCGCTCGTGCTGCCACTGGCGATGCCGGCCTACGTCGTAGCCTACGTCTATACCGACATCCTCGAATACGCTGGACCGGTCCAGCAGACGCTGCGGGCGCTGTTCGGATGGCACTCGGCGCGCGACTACTGGTTCCCGGAAATACGCTCGCTGTGCGGGGCCATCGTGGTCATGACCGCGGCGCTGTACCCGTATGTGTACCTTCTTGCCCGATCGGCCTTTCTCGAACAGGCGAATGGCGTCGTCGAGGCGGCCCGAACGCTGGGCTGCAGCGCATGGACGGCCTTCGTCCGAGTATCCCTGCCGATGGCGCGGCCGTCGATCGTCGTCGGCCTGACGCTCGCGATGATGGAGACGCTGAACGACTTCGGCACGATCGATTTCTTTTCCGTCCAGACGCTGACAGCCGGCCTGTTCAACGTCTGGCTGGTTCTCAACAACACCGGCGGCGGCGCGCAGATCGCGACCGTCACGCTATTTTTCGTCGTCGGGCTGATGCTTGCGGAACGGGCGGCACGACGGAAGCGCGGCTATCACAACACGACGCTTCGCTACCGAGAACCGCAGCGGCTGTCCCTCGCGCCGGGGCCCCGCTGGTTCGCCTTCGCGGTGTGCCTGCTCCCCGTCGCCATCGGTTTCCTGATACCTGCTGGACTACTACTGTCATATGCGGCGGACAATTACCGCACGTCGATCTCGAACAATTTCCCGCAGGCCGCGCTCAACAGCCTCACTCTGGCGACGATCGCGGCGTTCGTCGCGGTTATCGTCGGGCTGTTTCTCGCGTACGCGGTGCGGCTCCGCAAAAGCGCCACGCTGCGCAACCTCGCCCGGTTCGCGAGCCTCGGCTATGCGGTTCCTGGCGCCGTGCTCGCGATCGGAATCCTGACGCCATTCGGTTCTATCGACAATGCGATCGACGCGCTGGCGCGGGACCTCGCCGGCTTCAGTACGGGACTCATCGTCAGCGGGACGATCGTCGCGGTCCTGTTCGCATACGTCGTGCGGTTCCTCGCCCTCGCCTACGGCACCATCGAGGCCGGTCTCGGCCGCGTGACGCCCCACATCGAGGATGCCGCCCGGACGCTCAATCACGGGCCCGCACGCACGCTGTGGCGCGTCAACCTACCCATCATTCGCGGCAGCATCCTGACGGCCGGAATCCTGATATTCGTCGATTGCATGAAGGAACTGCCGGCCACGCTGCTGCTGCGGCCGTTCAATTTCGACACGCTCGCGACCTATGTCTACCAGTTCGCCTCGGACGAACTTCTCGAGGAATGCGCGCTCGGCGCGGTAGCGATCGTGGCGGCAGGCGTGATCCCCGTCATCCTGCTGACCCGCGTCATGGGCCGCGGCCGGCACGACAACAAACTGCCCATCACATGACGGCGGACGGCAGCGTCTCGGACCTCAGGGCCGCCAAGATGAAATGCCACCAGTCGGTATTGCCGTCGACGATGTCGACCAGCGCCGGCATGCACAGCATCAGGGCGACGCCGCACATCATGAGACCCATCGAATAGGCTACCGGACGCAAATTGGTCATGCCGCGCCTTTAACCCGCCACGGCCGCAACCGCCGGAACGAAAGACCCGGCAGCGCGGGCATTCATCAGTGGGCTTCTTCCCAGTTGGCCCCAGTACCGGTTTCGACAACCAGCGGCACGTCGAGATGCGCCGCGCCTTCCATGATCCCGCGAACGAGGTCGGCCGTCTCGCCCACTTCTTTCTCTGGCACTTCGAAGATCAGCTCGTCATGGACCTGCAGCAGCATCTTCGCGCCGAGGCCCGCCCCTTCCAGAGCCGGCGGAATGCGGATCATCGCACGCTTGATGATGTCCGCGGCGGCGCCCTGGAGCGGCGCGTTGATCGCGGCGCGTTCGGAGAAGTTGCGGCGCGCGGGGTTCTTGTCGGCGATGCCGGGCGTGTGGCACTTGCGCCCGAAGATCGTCTTCACGAACCCGTTCTCTCGCGCGAAAGCCTTGGTCGTCTCCATGTAGTCCTTGATGCCGGGGAACTTCTCGAAATAGCTCTCGATATAGACCTTGGCTTCGCCCTGCGGAATGCGCAGCTGCCGCGCGAGACCGAAAGCGCTGATGCCGTAGATGATGCCGAAATTGATCGCCTTCGCGCGGTTGCGGACGGATGATTCCATGCCCTCGACGGGAATGCCGAACACCTCGCTCGCCGTCATCGCGTGGATGTCCTCGCCGTCCCGGAACGCCTCCCGCAGCGTCTCGATGCTCGCGACATGCGCCAGTAGCCTGAGCTCGATCTGCGAATAGTCGGCGGACAGAAGCACGCAGCCCTTGTCGGCAACGAAAGCGCGCCGGATCTTGCGGCCTTCCTCGGTGCGGATCGGGATGTTCTGCAAGTTCGGATCGTTCGAGCTCAGCCGGCCGGTCGACGCCACCGCCTGGGCGTAGGAAGTGTGGACGCGACCCGTGTCGGCGTTGATCTGGCCGACAAGCGCATCCGTGTAGGTGCTCTTGAGCTTCGTGAGCTGGCGCCAGTCGACGACGCGGGCAGGAAGGTCGTGCCCCTGCGCCGCGAGATCCTCGAGAATATCGGCGCCGGTCGCATAGGCGCCCGTCTTGGTCTTCTTGCCGCCGGGCAGGCTCATCTCGTCGAACAGCACTTCGCCGAGCTGCTTGGGCGATCCGATATTGAACTCGTGGCCGGCAAGATCGTGGATCTCGGCGGCGATGTCGGCCGCGCGTTTCTCAAAATCTCCTGACAGCTCCTTGAGGAACGGCGCATCGACGATGATGCCAGTGCGTTCCATGTCTAACAGGATGGGGATGAGCGGGCGCTCCAGCGTCTCGTAGACCGTCGCCATTCGTTCGGTAGCGATCCGCGGATAGAACTGGCGATACAGACGGCCCGTCACCTCCGCGTCTTCGGCAGCGTAATCGAGCGCTTTGTCGAGTGCGACCTCTGCGAAGCTGATCTGTTTCTTGCCGGTTCCGGTGACCTCGGAATACTTGATGTTGGTGTGGCCGAGCATCAGCGTCGCGAGCTCGTCTAGCCCGTGGCCATGCGCGCCGCCCTCAAGCACGTAGGAAAGGATCATCGTGTCGTCGATCGGGGCGACCTCGACGCCGTACCGCGCCATGATCTGCATGTCGTACTTGATGTTGTGGCCGACCTTGAGGACGCCCGGATCCTCAAGCATGGGCTTCAGCAGCTCGATCGCCCGCTCGCGGGCGATCTGGAGCGGCGCGTCTTTTTTGGCGCCCCGATGGCCAAGATCGAGCTCGCCGTCGCCAACACCGCCGGGCGTGACATGGGCGACCGGGACGTAGCAGGCACGTCCGCCGGCAACCGATAGCGACAGGCCGACAAGTTCGGCTACCATCGAATCAAGCGACGTCGTCTCGGTATCGAACGCGACGACGCCCGCGTCCGACGCTTCATCGATCCATGACTTCAGGGCTTTCTCGTCCTGGACGAGCTCATAGTCTCCCCCGCCGAGTGCAGTTTCCATGTTGGGCGATGCGGCGGCGTGCTCGATTTTAAATTCGGCGCGCACCTTGGCGAGGAGCGACTTGAAGCCCTGCTCCTCGAGGAACGGGATTAACACGTCCGGATCGGGGTCCTTCTTGATGAACTCCGCAATCTTCTCCTCGGCCGGCACGTCGGGCCGAAGCGTGACGAGCTGTCGCGAGATGCGCGCAAGCTCCGCATTTTCGATCAGATTCTCTCGTCGCTTTGGCTGCTTTATTTCCTCTGCATGCGCGAGAAGATTGTCGAGATCGCCGTATTCATTGATTAGTTGCGCCGCGGTCTTGACCCCGATTCCCGGCACGCCGGGTACGTTGTCCGTGGAATCACCGGCGAGCGACTGGACGTCGACCACCTTTTCGGGACCCACGCCGAACCTTTCGACGACCTCGTCGGGACCGATATATCTGTTCTTCATCGGGTCTAGCATGCGCACGCGCGGACCAACTAACTGCATCAGGTCCTTGTCGGACGAGACGATTGTGACGTCGAAATTCTCTTCGTTCGCGAGCCGCGTGTAGGTGGCGATCAAGTCGTCCGCTTCGAAACCTTCCATCTCCAAGCACGGCAGGTTATAGGCACGCGTCGCCTCTCGGATCAGTTCGAATTGCGGCACCAGCTCCTCGGGCGGGGGCGGCCTGTGCGCCTTGTATTCCTTGTAGATTTCGTTGCGGAACGTTTTGCGCGCCGTGTCGAAGATGACGGCGAGAAAATCGGCCTCGGAGTCCTCGACCAGCTTGGTCAGCATGTTTGCGAAACCATAGACGGCGTTCACGGGCATACCGTCCGGCCGCGTCATCGGCGGTAGCGCGTGAAACGCACGGAAGATATAAGCGGAGCCGTCAACCAGATATACGTGATCGGGTTCGCCCACCGCCGATTTGCTGTCTGCCATTAACCGCCTCTGTATTCCGGTTTGTCATCGCGAACAATGCAGAATCCAGGGCGAATAGTCGAGAATCTCTGTGGGTGTCAGGCGAACTCGGACGGCCTTCGCGTTGACACGGTAACGCCGACGACGATCAGCGCCGCGCCGATCACATGATAGAGGCCGAGGGTCTCGCCGAGAAGCGGAATCGCGAATGCCGCGGCGGTTACGGGTGTTAGATAGAGATAGAATCCAGCGCGCGTCGGCCCAAGCCGTGCGATAGCGTAGTTCCAGAACATGATTGCCACGACCGACGGAAAGATCGCGACGAACAGAAGTGACACGACCGCCTTGACCCCTGGCGTCGGCAGCTGGCCGGTCGCGACCTCCCAGCCAAAGAACGGCAGGTGACACAGCGCCCCCACAGCACACACTACAGTCAGAAGCGACAGCGGGTGGAACGTGTATGGTAAGCGCTTGACGGCGATCCCGTATCCGGCGAGCCCGAGATTGCACGCTACCATAATGGCATCGCCGACGTTGAACTGGAGTCCGAGCAGCACGGCGAGGTCGCCACGCGAGATCATGTAGAGAACGCCCGCGATAGCGCCGACCGCGCCGAGCCATTGGATCCGGGTGGCGCGCTCGCCGAAGAAGAAGAAAGACAAGATGACCACCATCACCGGCAGCGAAATTTGGATGACTCCCGCGTTGATGGCAGTCGTATAGGTCAGTGCAACGTAGGTGACACCCGCGCCCATGAACGGCATCAGGAAGCCCGAGAGCGCAAGAAGCTTCCAGTTAGCCTCGATTCGGTCCCATTCGCGCCGCAGATGCGACAATGCAAACGGCAGGAGGATCAGGGCGCCAACCGACCAGCGGGTAAAACCTAGCGTATAGGACGGCACCTCTCCCGCTGCCCATCTTCCAATGACGTAGTTCAGCCCAAAGATCGTGACGGCGAACATCATCAGTATATGAGCGGTAGTGTCGTTTCCTTCCCTATCAGCCGCCGCTTCTGTTTGCGTCATTACGTTCCATCCCAACACAGGCCTGGCGGGCTGCCCGGCCCTCTTTCTGACGCGCATTGCATTGCGCAATTCGTTCGGCAACTATCGTTTCAACGTTAGCACGGGCAGACGCATCCGCAAACGGCATGCAGCATCGCGCCTAATCAAACGGAAGAACAAAGAATGGAATTCGGCATCTTCGATCATCTCGACGCGAGCGGGCGCGAGCTTCACGAATACTATCAGGACAGGCTTCGGGTGATTGAGCAGTTCGATGCCTTCGGCTTTCGCGGCTATCATGTAGCAGAACATCACTCGACGCCGCTGGGCATGGCGCCGTCGCCGTCGGTATTCCTAGCAGCGGTCGCGGCGCGGACAACCACCCTGCGATTTGGTCCGCTGGTTTACGCTTTGCCGCTCTATCACCCGTACCGCCTGGTGCAGGAAATCTGCATGCTCGACCAGATCAGCGGCGGCCGGCTCGAAATAGGTTTCGGCCGCGGCGCCTCACCGCTCGAAGCAGCCTATTTTGGTAACGATCATAAGGACGCAGAAAAGACATACCGCGAGTATCTCGCGCTGGTAATGCAGGGACTGGAGGAAGGAAAGATCGACGGCTCCCGGAGCTTCGGGAAAAAGGACGACGTGCCGCTGCACGTCTTCCCCTATCAGAAGCCTCACCCACCGCTTTGGTACGGTGTCCATTCAACCGACAGCGCGGAACGCGCGGCGCGGAATGGCAGCAATATCGTAAGCCTGGATACGGCAGAGGAAACGAAGACATTCGCGGACCGATTCCGTGAGGTCTGGGCAGAGGAACATGGCGACATCGACGCACTACCGCTGATCGGCCTTGGAATATTCGTCGTCGTCGCCGACACAGACAATGATGCGCTAGAGATCGCTCGGCGCGCCTATCCGGCGTGGCATAGAAGTTTCAACTGGCTATTCGAGCATCACGGCACTCGCCCGCCAAGGCATCAGCGACCGCCGGAGTTCGATCAGATGGCCGAACAGGGACGGGCCGTCGCGGGCTGTCCCAAAACCGTTTCGGACTTCCTTGCGGACCGACTGAAGATGGCCGATGCAACTTATATGGTCGGGCAGCACGTCTTCGGCGACATGACGCCCGAGGAAACGGAGAGATCCGTCGCGCTTTTCGGTTCGGAAGTGATCCCGGCGTTGCGCGACATCAACACGTAGGAAAGCAACCGGCTCGGCTCACGACCTGAGTTCGGCCACCTGCGTGCGTGGGCACCGCATCGCGGCGCTCCAGAGCTGTCGACTCAACTTCTAAAACAAGGGCAGCGGTAAAGTTGACGACTGGGAACGTTGCTAAGACATCCGTTGCCATTAAGCGAGAAGACGGGAGGATCGCGATGTATGGCGCAATCGTAAGAACGCCGGACAAGCCTGCGACAGCGGCCGGGACTCAGATGTATCGAGTGATAGACCCTCGCCTGTCGGCAAGAACAACTTTCTCAGGGACAGGGGCGTAAAACCCGCACCGAGGATCGACAGGAATTCAGCCAAACTAGCAGGCTCTCAAAAAAGTCACGCCCGCATTTTTTCCGGCAAAAATTATGCGGTTTGTCTAGCCTGAAGCTGGCTTGATATTCGAAATTATGTCGCGTTAACCAAGTCCGTCAGTAGCGTGAGAACTCCTGGCACTCCGCGGTCATACATTCGACGAGCGCCGGCCGGCCCGATTCCGTGACGGCAATCGCCTCGCGCAGAACTCGGACGATATCCCCCGGCGCATCGACTCTGAACCCCGCGACTCCCAGTGCGTCGGCCACCGGCTTATAGTTGCCGCCAACCGTCATCGCCGCGTATTTCTCATCCGACTCGATAAGCACGTCACGTTCGGCCGCCATGATTCCGTTATTGAGAACAACCGTGAGGATAGCGATCCCGTTTCGGGCGGCGGTTTCCAGATCCATGCCAACCATACCAATCGCCGCGTCGCCGAGTACATGGACGCAGAGCTTGTCCGGCCGCGCCAGCTTAGCACCGAGTGCGAGGCCTAGGCTGTGGCCTAGTTGGGTCGATTTTCCCCAGCCCATGTAGGAATTCGGAACAACCGACTCCCAAAACGGATGAAGCTGTTCGCGCGGACTGCCGGAATCATGCGTGATGATCACGTTCTCGAGATCGACCGTTTTCATCAGATCGTTGACCACGCGGTAGGGATCGATCGGCACCTTGTTTGACTCGAGATGCCGCTGCCAGTCGGCGAGCCATTGGGACCTGACCCTGCCGACCGACGCGGCTATGTCACCTTTCTTGCGGATGTCCGCACCTGAGAGCGCGGCGAGAAGCTGATCAAGCGAGATCTTCGCATCGCCGATCATGGCGCACTCGACGCGGTGGTCCTTGTTGACATCTTCGTGGTCGTTGGTCGAATGGATGATCCGCTTGCCAGCGGGCGGGTTAGGTCCGAAGTTCGTGATTGTCAGGCTAGAACCGATCGCGAAAACGACATCGGCGTCCCGCAGGAATTCGCTCAGCGCGCGCGGAGCGGAAACGACCGAGCTACCGAGTGACAACGGATGGTTCTCCGGAAAGGCACTCTTGCCGGGGTTGGTTGTCAATACCGGCGCCGACAGGCGCTCGGCGAGCGCAACTAGCGAGTCCGTAGCCTCGGCGCGGAGAACGCCCTGGCCTGCGAAGATCACAGGCCGCTCGGCCTTCGCGAGGATCGTCGCCGCCGTCTTGACGTCAGCGGGATCGGGCGCGCTGCGCCAGGCGCAGGCAGTTTCGTAATCGATGTCGCCTGTGTACTCGGCGTTGAACACCTCGTTCGGGATCTCGAGCAGGACGGGGCCGGGCTTCCCTGTCCGCATCAGATGGAATGCGCGGTAGAGATGATCCGGTAGGTCGTGCACGTCGCCCACGAACGCCGCCCACTTAGTGACATGCGCATAGTTGTCGACGGCGCTGAACACCGGGCGGGTGAACTGGCGCTTCAGCGGACCCGATGCCGGCAGTACCAGCAGCGGCACGTTCTCGGAATAGGCTTGGGCGACGCCCGGGAACGCGTTCTCGATGCCGGGACCGTGCTGGGCCGCGAATACGCCGATGCGCTTTCCCATATTGATGCGGCTGTAGCCGTCGGCCATGCCGACGCCGACGCGTTCTTGCCGACACAGAATCGGAGGGATGTCGATCTTCGCGCAGGCCTCTATCAGTGGATTGCGCGGATAGCAGGACAGGAACTCCGTTCCTTCCCGCTTCAGAATTTCAGCAACGACGTCGGCGCCGTTCATCTCGTACCCCCCTTTGGACGTTTGCGCCAGATTGTCAGGGGGGCTCGCGCAAGGCAATCGCCCGCGCCGAGAAATGCCCGAAAATTCAGTGAGACGGCCGCGCGAATTCCACGGCGGCGAGCACAGTTCCTCGCCTTCTATATGACCACAACACAACCGTCCCACCCCACCTCGCTAAGCGCCTTAACGTCGACCGAACGTTAGCCCCTTCCGCCGTTCCATCGCATCAATCGGCGATCGCTATTGCAGCGAAGAGGAATTTCAGAAGCGCAAAAATCGGGACCATCCAAAAAAAATACAGGTTGGCGCATGCCGACCGGCCTCATCCACCCTCATCACGTGTCGGCCAAAAGGCCCAGACCGGGCCGCAGAGAAATCGGGCGTCAAACGAAAAGGCGCGGCCGGAATTACCCGGCCGCGCCTCAAGACGTCAGTGCCGTCGCGTCAGGCCGCGGCGAGCATATTGCGGATCACGTACTGCAGAATGCCGCCGTGCTTGTAGTAGTCGAGCTCGTCGAGCGTATCGATCCGGCACAGTAGCTTGACGTCGACGCTCGAGCCATCGGCGCGATGGATCGTGCAGTCGAGCTCGCAGCGCGGGCTCAGCCCGTCTGCGACTCCCTTGATATCGAAGGTCTCGGTGCCGTCGAGGCCCAACGACTGGCGCGTGTCTCCGCCGGTGAATTGCAGGGGAAGCACGCCCATGCCGATCAGGTTGGAGCGGTGGATGCGCTCGAAGCTCTCGACGATCACGGCGCGGACGCCGAGAAGCGTCGTACCCTTCGCCGCCCAGTCGCGCGACGAACCGGTGCCGTATTCCTTGCCGGCAATGATGACCAACGGCACGCCGTCTGCCGAGTACTTCATCGCGGCGTCATAGATCGGCATCTGCTCGCCCGACGGCTGATGCGTCGTGTAGCCGCCCTCCACGCCCGGAACCATCTCGTTGCGGATGCGGATGTTGGCGAACGTGCCGCGCATCATCACCTCGTGATTGCCGCGCCGCGAGCCATAGGAGTTGAACTGCGCCGGACGAATCTGGCGCTCCAACAAGTATTCGCCCGCCGGGCTCTCACGCTGGATCGAACCGGCCGGCGAGATGTGGTCGGTCGTCACCGAGTCGGCGAGAAGGAGCAGCGGGCGCGCGCCCTCTATGTCGGTGATCTCGCCGGGCTCGCGCTCCATGCCCTCGAAGAAGCTCGGGAACTTCACATAGGTGCTGGATTCCTGCCAGGCGTAGGTCTCGGAGCCGACGCTGTCGATCTCCTTCCACTCCTCGGGGCCCTCGAACACGTTGGCGTAGCGGCTGCGGTACATCTCCGCCGTCAGGCACTCGCGGATGGTGTCGTGGATTTCCTGGTTGGTCGGCCAGATGTCCCTGAGATAGACCGGGTTTCCGTCCGGGTCGGTGCCTAGCGGGTCATCCGCAAGGTTCATCTTGAGCGAGCCTGCAAGCGCGTAGGCGACGACCAGCGGCGGCGAGGCAAGGAAGTTCGCGCGCACCTGCTGGTGGACGCGGCCTTCGAAGTTACGGTTGCCCGACAGCACAGCGCCGGCGACAATATCGCCGTCGTCGATGGCGTCCGCCACCTTGTCGGGCAGCGGGCCGGAATTACCGATGCAGGTCGTGCAGCCGAAGCCGACGATGTTAAAACCGAGCGCGTCGAGACTGTCCTGTAGATCGGCCTTTTCGAGATAGTCGCGGACGACCTGGCTTCCGGGCGCCAGAGACGTCTTGACCCACGGCTTGGCCATCAGGCCTCTAGCGACGGCGTTTCGGGCCAGCAGGCCGGCAGCGATCAAGACCGACGGATTAGAGGTATTGGTGCAGCTCGTGATCGCAGCGATCACGACGTCGCCGTCCTCTATTTCGAAGTCATCGCCCACGGAGCGAGCAAGCTGATCGGTGTCGGCCGGCGACGCGCCCCGATGATCGGTTATAGCGTCGATTGCCGCCTTCGGCACGCCGGACAGAACCACGCGATCCTGCGGACGCTTGGGCCCGGCGAGCGATGGCTCGACAGCACCGAGATCGAGCTCAAGTGTCGCCGTAAAGACCGGATCGGGCGTGCTGTCGTCGCGCCACATGCCCTGTGCCTTCGCATAAGCCTCGACCAGCGCAACGCGGTCGTCATCGCGACCGGTGAAACGCAGGAAATCGCAAGTCTCCTGGTCAATCGGGAAGAAACCGCAGGTCGCGCCGTATTCAGGCGCCATATTGCCGATCGTAGCGCGGTCGGGCAGTGACAGCGCACCGACGCCAGGACCATAGAACTCGACGAACTTGCCAACCACGCCCTGCGCGCGGAGCATCTGCGTCACCGTTAGGACAAGGTCGGTGGCCGTCGCGCCTTCTTTCAGCGTGCCGGTCAGTTTGAAACCGACGACTTCCGGCAGCAGCATGGAAATCGGCTGGCCAAGCATCGCGGCCTCGGCCTCGATACCGCCGACGCCCCAGGACAGCACGGCCATGCCGTTCACCATCGTCGTATGGCTGTCGGTGCCGACCACTGTGTCGGGGTAGGCAACTGACTTGCCGGACGCATCGTCGGTCACCCAGACGGTCTGGGACAGATATTCGAGGTTGACCTGGTGGCAAATGCCGGTGCCGGGCGGCACCACACGGAAATTATTGAACGCCTTCGAGCCCCAACTCAGGAACTCATAGCGTTCCTGGTTGCGCTCGAACTCAAGCTCGACGTTTTTGCCGAACGCGACATCGCTGCCGAACTGGTCGATCATCACGGAATGGTCGATGACGAGATCGACTGCATTAAGCGGATTGATCTTTTGGGGATCACCGCCGAGCTGCACCATCGCGTCGCGCATCGCCGCGAGATCGACTACGGCTGGGACACCCGTGAAATCCTGCAGTAGGATGCGGGCAGGCCGGTAGGCAATTTCAAGATCTGACTGCTGCGTCTCGACCCACTTCGCCGCCTTCTCGATATCGGCCACGGTCACGGACCGGCCGTCTTCGTAACGAAGCAAGTTCTCGAGCAGCACCTTAAGAGAGAACGGCAGACGTGAGATGTCGCCGAAACCGGCGTCTTCAACCGCACCGAGGCTGAAATAATCATAGGATTTGCCGCCCACTTCAAGCGTGCGGCGCGCCTTCAGCGCGTCGTTACCGGTTGCGCTCACGTTTCGTCTCCTTTCGATTAATGCGGCGGGAAATTAGCGGGCCCGAGCCACTTTTCCAAGTTTATTGATCGATACGCGTGTACGCGGGATTTTTGGCGCCGCATCCCCCAAAAACCATCCTCGCCAACCGGAGCGAGGCGCAAACGTTATATATATCGGTGCGTTATCATAACATGCGGATCAAACCCGAATTATGCCGCAGTTGCACCCTCGCGGGCCCACAGTTCTAGTTTCAAGTGATTTTTTCCAGCCCTACACGTTCTCGCCAGAACGCCATTACATCGGAAACGCCGGATCCCTTCTCTGGCCGTCAGTCGAAAAACCGCTGGCTTTTTCTTTGCATCGCGTCCCAGGGCGCGATATTCCGGCAACCATGGACGGCTTCCGCGGACAAGATCTGGCCTGTATTCGAAGCGAGCGGATCGTGTTCGAGGGTCTTGACTTCGCCGTCGCTCCGGGCGCGGCGCTCGTCCTCACCGGCGCGAACGGCTCAGGAAAGACGAGCCTCCTGCGGATCATGGCGGGCATTGCGCGGCCGGCAGCTGGTGCACTCCTCTGGCAGGGACGGCCGGTCGGCGATGATCCCGAGGCCTTTTTCGGCGATATCCACTATCTCGGTCACCGCGACGCGATCAAAGCAGCTCTGACGTTGCGCGAAAATCTCGCCTTCCATGCGGCCCTTCGGACCACGACCGGTTCGGTCGACGCAGCGCTCGACCGCTTCGGGCTTGCTGCGCTAGCGGACATGCCGGCACGGCTGCTGTCCGCCGGCCAGACCCGGCGGCTGGCGCTCGCGCGCCTGTTGGCGTCATCGGCGCCGCTGTGGCTGCTCGATGAGCCGACGATCGCGCTTGACCGAGCCTCCGTCGAAGCTGTTATGGATGCGATAATAGCGCATCGGGCGTCGGGCGGAATCGTGATCGCCTCGACGAACGTCCCCCTCGGCATGGATGGAGCCGTCGCGCTTGACGTCTCAGCCTTCTCGCCAGTGCAAGGCGCGTTGTGGGGCGTGGAAGAAAGCGGAAGCGGATCGGCAGGGAGCGAGCCGCGGTGACCGCCCTCCGCGTCCTCGTCACCCGCGATATCCGCATCGCTCTGCGCCAGCTCTCCGACTCGCTGATGGTGATCGTGTTCTTCGTAATCGCCGCCGCGCTATTCCCGTTCGGCGTCGGCCCCGACCCGGACCTTCTGGCCCGCATTGCGCCCGGTATCCTTTGGGTTACGGCGCTTCTCGCCGCGATGCTCTCGTTCGATCGGCTGTTCGAGAACGACTATGCCGATGGCACGCTGGAACTGCTCGTTGTTTCGCCCGTCCCGCTCTGGATCGTCGTCCTCGCAAAGGTTATCGCTCACTGGCTGACCACAGGTTTTCCGCTTTTGCTGGCCTCGCCGGTTATTGGTATCATGGTCAATCTTGAGCCTAACGGATACGGCATACTGTTGGGAACGATGGCTCTCGGCACCGCGATTATTAGTCTGATCGGCGCACTCGGCGCCGCGTTGAGCCTCGGCTCGCGGCGGAGCGGCGTGCTGTTGTCGCTGCTCGTCATTCCCCTCGTCATTCCCGTTCTGATATTTGGCGCCGGCGCCATCCAGGGGGCGATCGGCGGCTTTGCGATAAGCGGGCAACTGATGCTCATGGGCGGCATTCTTTTGATCTGCCTCGTCCTGTGCCCGTGGGCCTGCGCCGCAGCGCTTCGCTCCGCCGTCGAGTAGAGACGAATGCTGATAGACGGCAGCAAGACCACCAAAAGGTCGGCGAATTTCTCGATGCTGACAGGCTGGCACTGACGGTAACGCCAGCACCAAGGAGGGCAGGCCGGGCTCGCGCATCAAATACCATCGGGCTTCGGCGCACAGTTCGCATGACAGCGACACTTCAACACACCGCGAAACGGCAGGAAATCGCTTCAATCGGCAGCTCTGAAGGGCTAAGTCATAGTCATGTTGCTGCATCGGTATGCGAACCCAACCAGATTCCTCCGACTGGCGAACGCGGTTCTCCCGTGGGCGACAGGACTAACCGCGATTCTGATAGTCGCCGGACTTTATTTCGCGTTCGCGGCATCGCCGCCCGACTACCAGCAGGGACAGACCGTCCGGATCATGTACGTCCACGTACCGTCGGCCTGGTCGGCGATGTTCTGCTACGCCTTCATCGCGGTGGCGAGCGCCGTGGGCCTGATCTGGAAGCACCCGATCGCGCACGTGCTCGCGATTTCGGCCGCGCCGATCGGGGCGTGCTTCACGCTGATCTGTCTCGCGACCGGCTCCCTGTGGGGCAAGCCGATGTGGGGGACATGGTGGGTTTGGGACGCGCGCCTGACGTCGGTGCTCATCCTCTTTTTCCTCTATCTCGGGTTTATTGCTCTCGCCAACGCATTCGACGATGCGGGGCGGGGCGAAAAGGCAGCCGCGATCCTGGCACTAGTTGGCGCCGTCAACTTGCCGATTATCAAGTTTTCGGTGGACTGGTGGAACACCCTACACCAGCCTGCGAGCCTTACGAAAATCGGCATGCCGTCAATACATCCGTCGATGCTGACGCCTCTGCTGCTGATGGCGGTCGGTTTCACGACGATGTTCGTCTCGCTGTTGATCGTGCGCACGCGCAGCGAAATAGCAGAACGGCGCATACGGGCGCTTCGCGCGGCCCGCATCCACCGCGAAGCAGCGGCAGGCGCCGACGACTGATTTCTGGCCATCACGTGCTATTCAAATAGAGACTGGGCGAAAACGGTACGACACTCCATGAACACGTTTTTCGATATGGGCGGATATGGCAGCTACGTATGGCCGGCGTGGGTGCTTGCTATCATCGTCCTTGCCGCCTTGACCGTCGTCAGCCTTCGGACGATGCGGGCGCGCGAGCGCGAGCTTTCGAAGCTCGAAAGCGATTCGCCCCGTCGATGGCGCCGCGACCTGGATGGAGGCGACAAGTGACCCGGAAACGCCGCCGTCTTACGATCGTGCTGCTCGGCGGGCTGATCCTCGGGACCGCCACGGCGCTGGTCCTGACCGCATTCGAGGAAAACATCGTCTTCTTCCACAGCCCGACCGACATCGCGACGAAGCCGGAGTTGCGCATGGATCGCCGTCTGCGCGTCGGCGGGCTTGTAAAAGCCGGCAGCGTGAAGAAGGAAAGCGACGGGCTGACGGTCACCTTTCGCATTACTGATCTCACCAACGAAATACGTGTCGCCTATAAGGGCCTGCTGCCCGACCTGTTCCGCGAAGGCCAGGGCGTCGTCGTCGGGGGCCGCCTTCGGGCCAACGGCAGTTTGGTAGCAGACGAGGTGCTGGCAAAGCACGACGAGAACTATATGCCGCCCGAGGTTGCCGAAGCACTCAATAAATCGGGCCGGTGGAAAGGCGACGACGCCAAATGATTGCCGAGATCGGCCTTTTCGCGCTCGCCCTCGCGCTGTCCTTGGCGCTTATACAGTCGATCCTGCCGCTGATTGGCGCGCAGCTCGGGAACGACCGGCTGATGGCTGTCGCAAGCCCTGCCGCACGCGGCCAGTTCCTTTTCATCGCCGTCGCCTTTGGCGCCCTGACCTGGGCGTTTGTCGTATCGGACTTTTCGGTCGCGATAGTCGCGCAGTACTCACACACGCTGAAGCCGATGCTCTACAAGGTCGCGGGCGTCTGGGGGAACCACGAAGGCTCAATGCTGCTGTGGGTCCTGATCCTCGCGCTGTTTGGCCTGCTGGTCGTCGAGTTCGGCGGTAACTTGCCGGCCGATCTCAGAGCTCGCGTACTGTCGATCCAAGGCATGATTGGCGTTGGCTTCCTTACGTTCATCCTCTTTACTTCGAATCCGTTTCTGCGGCTCAACCCCGCGCCCCTTGAGGGCCAAGGCCTTAATCCGCTACTGCAGGACCCGGGCCTCGCGTTTCACCCACCATTCCTCTATCTCGGTTATGTCGGGTTTTCGATGGCGTTCTCGTTCGCCATCGCTGCCCTTATTGAAGGCCGGGTGCACCCCGCCTGGGCGCGCTGGATCCGGCCATGGACCCTCGCCGCATGGACGGCGCTCACCATCGGTATCGCGCTAGGCAGTTGGTGGGCCTATTACGAGCTCGGCTGGGGCGGCTGGTGGTTCTGGGACCCAGTCGAGAACGCGTCCTTCATGCCCTGGTTAATCGGTACCGCGCTCCTTCATTCTGCGCTGGTAGTCGAGCGTCGCGACACGCTTAAGAGCTGGACGATCTTGCTTGCCATCATCGCCTTCGGCATGTCGCTGCTCGGCACCTTCCTCGTGCGCTCCGGCGTTCTCACGTCGGTCCACACGTTCGCGACGGATCCAGAACGCGGCGTCTTCATCCTCGGCCTTCTGATCGTCGTCATCGGCGGCGGGCTCGCGCTCTATGCGGTGCGTGCACCGGTGCTACGGGCCGGCGGGCTGTTCGCCCCGGTAAGCCGCGAGGGGGCGCTCGTCCTCAACAACCTCCTGCTGGCGACAGCGTGTGCCGTTGTTCTTCTCGGCACGCTCTACCCGCTCCTGCTCGACGCTCTCGACGGCGGCAAGGTGTCAGTAGGCGCGCCGTTCTTCAACGCGACATTCGTGCCGCTGATGGTGCCGCTGATGATCGCCTGCCCGGTGGGCGCGAAGATGGCGTGGAAGCGCGGAGACCTAACAGGCGTGCTCAGCCGACTAAAAATCGCGTCGCTGATCGCCCTCGGCGTTGCGATCGCCACCCTAGCTACCGATACGGGGCGCGACGCCATCGCCGCCATAGCACTCGGGATTGCCGCCTGGCTGGTCGCGGGCGCCATAGGCGATATTGCCGAACGGCTCGGGCTTTTCCGCTTGCCGTTTGGGGAATCGCTCCGGCGCGTAAGCACGTTGCCGCGCTCCGCCTGGGGAACTGCCGTAGCGCACGCGGCGCTCGGCGTCATGGTCGCCGGCATTACCGCATCGTCCGCCTGGCAGACCGAGCGCATCCAGATCATGCGGCCCGGCGACACGGTCGATCTTGCGGGTTACTTGGTGACGTTCCGCGGCGCGCGCAACGTCGAAGGGCCAAACTACACGGCGATTCGGGGGCTTTTCGACCTTGCCCGTGACGGACAGACAATCGCCGTGCTGACGCCGGAGAAGCGCTCCTATACCGCGGAACGGTCCGGGACAACGGAGGCCGCCATCCACACGACCGTCATGGCCGACGTCTATGCCGTGCTGGGCGATGCCGACGGCAAGGGCGGCTGGGCGACAAGGCTCTATCACAATCCGCTAGTGCCATGGATTTGGGCTGGGTCGATCCTGATGGCAGTTGGCGGCTGCATCTCTCTTTCGGACAGGCGGCTGCGCGTCGGCGCCCCGAAGCGCGCATCGCGACGAGCGGCGACCGCCTGATCCATGGCGATGCGCTCTCTCTCACTGCTACCCATCGGGCTGTTCGCGCTGCTCATAATTGTGTTCGGCATCTATCTCTGGCAGGTAGGCCCGGGCGGCAAGGATATCTCGCAGATCCCGTCAGCGCTGATCAACAAGCCGGTGCCGGCCTTCGACCTGCCGCCCATAGAAGGACGGACCGACGGGCTCAAGTCCGCCGATCTCGGCGGCAGGGTTGCGCTGGTAAACGTCTGGGCATCGTGGTGCCCGCCTTGCCGCGCCGAGCACTCGGTCCTGATGACACTCGCGCGCGACGGCGTGCCGATCTATGGCGTCAACTACAAAGATCAACCGCAGGACGCGCTGCGGTTTCTGACCGAGCTCGGCAATCCGTTTGCGCGCATCGGTGCGGACACTGACGGACGTGTCGCCATAGACTGGGGAGTTTATGGCTATCCAGAAACCTTCGTCGTCGATGCAGAGGGTCGCATCCGGTACCGGCACGTGGGTCCGATAAATCCCGGCCAACTCGATTCCGTGATCCGCCCCATCCTGAGGAAGATCGGCGGATGATCCGAGCCGCGATTGCCGCGCTGCTGCTGATTGCGGTGCTGCCCGCATCGGCAGTCCAGCCCGACGAGATTCTCGCAGATCCCGCGTTGGAGGCCCGCGCCCGCGAGATTAGCAAGGATCTCCGCTGTCTCGTCTGCCAGAACCAGTCGATCGACGATTCCGACGCCTCGCTCGCGCGCGACCTCCGCTTTCTGGTGCGCGACCGGCTGAAGGCGGGCGACAGCGATGATGCTGTCTTCTCCTTCATCGTTGAGCGCTACGGCGACTTTGTCCTGCTTCGCCCGCCGTTCAAAAATTCGACGCTTCTACTCTGGATCGGCCCAGCGCTGATCTTCGCGACCGGCATCTTTGGCGTGTGGACGTGGCACCGGCGGCGGCGAACGGCGGAAATATTCGAGGCCAAGCCGTTGAGTGAGGACGAACGCGAGCGACTGAATTCTATTCTCGCCGCGAAGGACGGGCCCTGATGCTGTGGGCCGTGTTCGCCGCGATGATTGCGCTCGCGGTCGCGCTTGTCGCGATACCGCTGTGGCGCGGCGGCGGCAATATCGCGTCGCGAAGCATGCAGGAACGGGCGATCTACCGCGACCAAATGGACGAGGTAAGCCGCGATCTCAACGTCGGGCTCGTGTCGGAGGATCAGGCCGAGGCTGCGCGCGCCGAAATCGGACGACGCCTACTTGCCCTGGAGGGCGGTTCAGAAGCCTCAATTAGCACGCCAGAGAAGAAACGCACCCCCCTGGCCGCCATCGTTGCGGGCATCGCCGTGCCAGTTCTCGCCGCCACGATCTACGTGACCTGCGGCAGCCCTGGTCTACCGGGACGGCCAGCTGGCGCGGGAAATGCCGAGGACCGCGCCACCTCGGGCCCGCCTGACCAGGCTATCGCCGACGAACTGCGAGCGCGCGTCCGCGACATTGCAGGGACGCTGGAAACGAATCCGAACAATCTTCGGGGCTGGATCGGTCTCGGCGAGGCGCTAACCGCACTTCGACGGCACGAGGAAGCCGCGGTTGCTTGGCAGCAGGCCATGCGGCTGGCGCCCTGGAAAGAGGAATTTGCCTCGCGGCGCGGTGAAGCGCTGACCCGCGCGAGCGGCGGACAGGTAACACCGGATGCGCGTGCCGCATTCCAGGAAGCGGCGCGCCGCAATGCGGGCGAGCCGCGCGCGCAATATTATCTTGGCCTCGCCGACCGCCAGGGAGGCAGGCTGCGCGCCGCGCTCGACCGCTGGCTATCGCTCGAGGCCGGCTCTCCTGCGGACGCCCGATGGCTGACGATCCTGCGGCCGCGTATTGCAGAGCTTGCCCTCGATCTCGGCATCGACGACGCCGCACTCACCGAGCTGCGCAAGAGAGCGACAGCGCCTGTCGCAGATGTGCCGCCCGGACCGAGCCACGAACAAGTAGAGGCCGCCCGTGGGATTGACGCCGCCGATCGCGAGCAGATGATCCGGGGGATGGTCGACCGCCTCGCCGAACGGCTAAAGACCTCGCCCGACGACGCGGACGGATGGGTCAGGCTGGGTCGCGCGCGCGTCGTCCTCGGCGAACCCGCCCTCGCAAAGGAAGCGTATGCGAAAGCCGCCACCTTGCGCCCAGACGATGTCGGCCTTCTGGTCGCATGGGCGGACAGCATCGTCGCCGCGTCGGAACCCGCCCCGCCGAACGGGGCCGAGTTATCGCCGGTCGTCGAACGGATCGTCGCGCGTGCGCCGAACCACCCCCGCGCGCTCTGGCTCGCAGGGGCGCTGGCCTTGTCGGCCGGCGACCCCGCAACCGCTCGGGCACGCTGGACATCGCTGCTTGACGCAATCGACCCGAACAGCCTTCAATACGTGGAACTCAAGAAACAGCTCGACGCGCTGCCGCTGGCCAGATAGCGGGAAGGCCAATCTTGCGCGGTGCGCAGGGCTTGATGCGCGCATCGGTAATTGCCGTTTCCCCTTGTCGGCGCTATGTCGACCAAACGGAAACGTCCCGGGGAAAGGGAAAATCCATGAGAGCATTTTGGCGCACGCCGGTTTACGTCCTCTTCGCAGCGACGGCGATAATCGTCATCACCAACGGCTCGCGCCAGAGTTTCGGCCTCTTCCTGGTTCCGATGAGCACGGATCTCAGTTGGGGCCGCGGCGAGTTCGCGCTCGCCATCGCGATTCAGAACCTAGTCATGGGCTGTGCCGCGCCGTTCGTCGCCGCGCTGGGCGACCGGCTCGGCCCGATCAGGGTCATCGCGCTGGCCGGCCTGACCTATGCCCTTGGCGTCTCCCTGATGTCGATGTCGGTAACGCCCGAATCGATGCTCCTGTCGGCCGGCTTGATCGTCGGACTCGGCGCGGCGGGCATCGGTCTTACTCTCCCGCTGGCGCTGGTCGGCCGCGTTGCGCCGGATAGTTCGCGCAGCCTGTGGCTCGGCATCGTCACGGCGGGCGGCTCCGCCGGCCAGTTCCTGTTCGCGCCAACTAGCTCCGGCCTAATCGGCGCTTACGGCTGGGCGGACGGCTTCTTCTACTTGTCGATCATCATCGCCTTTACCATCCCGCTCGCCCTATCGCTGAAGGCGGGCAGCGCCGAGACTCTGGCAAAGCCCGACGCGCTGACGCTCGGCGACGCGCTTAAGCAGGCGAGCGGCCATCGCGGCTACTGGCTGCTGGTGATCGGGTTCTTCGTGTGCGGCGCCCAGGTCCAGTATATCGGCACCCACCTGCCGGGCTTCCTTAAGGACGCAAACGCCGAGCCGTGGCTCGCCGCGTGGGCGCTGGGCACCATCGGCTTGTTTAACATGGTCGGCACCATCGCCGCTGGCTGGATGGGCCAGCGCTGGCGCAAGAAGAATTTGCTCAGCCTGCTCTACCTGTCGCGCGGGCTGCTGTTCCTCGCCTTCATCCTGCTGCCGGTGAACGTCTATACCGTGCTCGGCTTTTCAGCGATTCTCGGCCTGCTGTGGCTATCAACCGTGCCACTCACCAGCGGCATTGTCGCTCAGGTGTTCGGGCCGCGCTACATGGGCACTCTGTTCGCCATCGTGTTCTTCTCGCACCAACTCGGCGCGTTCACCGGCGTGTGGCTCGGCGGATACGTCTACGACGCCTACGGCTCGTACGACGCGGCATGGTGGTTCATCATCGCGCTGGGCGCGATCGCCTCGCTGATCCACTTTGCCATCGACGACAGGCCGGCCGCAGCGGCACAGCCGGCGACATAAATCGCTATTCGTTCCGAAGCAGCGGCGCGGCTTTCTGGCCGAGGGATCGCCAGGTACCGTAGAAGCCGAGCGCCAGCGTGATGACGACCGCAAGAAGCGCGGTGACGACGACGCTTGCCGGGTCGAAGCTGAACTCAACGCGCATCACCTCGGTCACCACCGCCCACGCGGCGACTGTCCCGATCAGGCAGGCGATAATCGCGGTTGAGAGGCCAAGCAGGCCGTATTCGAGCACCAGCGTGCCGATGATTTTTCGCCTTGTCGCGCCGAGCACCTTGAGAACCACCGAATCATAAACCCGCCGGCGATGCCCCGCGGCGATCGCGCCCGCAAGCACCAGCGTGCCGGCAACGATGGCGACGCCGGCGGTAAGCCGGATGGCGAGACCGAGCCGGCCGAGGAAACCGTTCACCGTATCGAGTACATCGCGCACGCGGATCGTCGTCACGTTGGGAAACTTGTCTGCCACGGCGCGCTCGATGCCCTCTTCCAGCGCGGGGTCGACGTGTACGGTGGCAAGATGGGTCTGCGGCGCGTTCTCGAGGAGCCCGGGAGAGAAGATGAACACGAAATTCATCCGGAGGGTCCCCCACTGCACGTCGCGCAGACTGGCAATCCGTCCGGTGATGTTCCGGCCGAGAATGTTGACGGTCATCGTATCGCCGATGCCAACACCGAGATTTTTGGCGACGCCCGCCGACAGAGATATCAGCTGCTCGCCCTTGTAGTCGGCGGGCCACCATTCACCTGCAACGAGTCGCTCGCCTTCGGGCAGCTCGCGCGACCAGGTCACGCCGCGATCTCCACGCAGAACCCAAAGGTGCTCCAGCGAGGTGTCGAAACTGTTTGCCGGTTTTCCGGCGACCCTGGTTATCCGGCCGCGAAGCATGGGCGTTCGCCGGATTTGCCGGAAGCCCTCTATGCCTGCCACCGTTCGTTCAAAAGCTTCGGCCTGGTCATGCTGGATATCGATGAAGAAGTAGCCCGGCGCGCGTTCCGGCAGGCTTCGGGTAATCTGATTACCGAGGTTGGATTCAATCAGCGCAACCGCCACCAGCACCGTCAGCCCGAGACCGAGCGACATGACGACGCTACCTGTCGGCGCGCCGGGCCGGTGGAGGTTCGCGAGAGCTAGGCGGAGCCGGGTGCCTCCGATGTCACCCGCGCCCTTCGCGATGCGCGCGATCAGATAACCGGCGATAGCGAATAGTGCCATCGCTCCGGCGGCGGCGCCGACGAACCATGCCGCGATGTGCGGACTATAGGCCGTCGAGATGGCGAGCGCCGCGAGTAGCGCCAGCAACGCTAAGGTCGCGATCACGAACGGCCATCGCGGCAGCCCCCGGAACTGGGCGATCGAATCCCGGAAAAGGCTCGCCGCCGGCAGATCGCAGGCGCGCGCTATCGGCCAGATGGAAAAGGCGAGCGCGGTCAGCGCGCCGAAGGCGGTTGCCAGGACCAGTGGCTCCCAGAAGACACCCACCCGGGCGACGATGGGAAGCGCATCTCGGACAAGGTCTGCCATCGCCGCTGGCGCCAGTCCGCCGACGAGCAGTCCTATTGCTATGCCAACCGTCGCGATGACCAGAACCTGGACCAGGTACGCGGAGAAAATCAGTCCGGACGATGCGCCGAGGCATTTCAGCGTTGCTATCGTTTCGGTCTTGCCCGAAAGAAAATCGCGCACCGCGTTGGAGACGCCAACCCCGCCCACCAGCAGGGCGGTAAGTCCCACGAGCGTCATGAATAGGGTCGTTCTGTCGATGAAGCGCTTGATGATCGGAGAAGCATTGGTGCGATCCCGAACGATCCATTGCGCATCGGGAAATTGTGCGTCGAGCGCTGCGCGCCACTCGTCCAGCTTGTCCCGGTCGGGAAGCTTTACCCGATAGAAGAACCAGACCTGGCTCCCCAAACGCACCAGCCCGCTATCAGGTACGGAATCCGCCGAGGCCATTAAACGCGGCCCAAGCTGCATTGCACGGGCGCCCGAAACGCGATCGGGTTCGCGGTCGATCACCGCGCGGATTTCGTACGCCGCGTCTCCTATTCGGATCGCGCCACCAATGTCGATGCCAAGACGCCGCAGCAGCGCCGAGTCCGCAGCTGCGCCCCAACGGTCGCCGCGCTTCTCGAAAAGTTTAGACGGGGGCAACGCAGGCTTGGTTTCGAGCGCGCCGTATAGCGGGTAGGCATCGTCGACCATTTTCATCTCGACCAGCGACCGGCGGTCGCCGTCTGTCGAGCGCGCCATCGACCGCAAATAGACTATGCGGGAAATATCGCTTTTATCTTCAAGCCACTCTCGCTGATCTGGCGTCAGGTCCTGATAGGCAAGTCTCAGGGCTGCATCGCCGCCGAGTAGGATCGCGCCGTCTTCCTCGAGGCCGGCGATCACCGACGAGGCGATCGATCCCACTGCGGCAATGGCCGCGACACCGAGTGCGATGCAGGCAAGAAAAACCCTGAAACCCCGAAGGCCGCCGCGCAGTTCGCGCCTTGCAATCCGCCAGGCGGCTGTCACGCAAGCTTCTCCGATGTCTTGCGGATGTCGCTGCCGATACGTCCATCCTCTAGGGCGATCGCTCGGCCGCACTGCTCTGCCAGTTGCGGATTGTGGGTATTCAGCATCAGGGTCGCACCGTGTTCGGCGCGCAGTCTGAACAGCAACTCGATCACGGCATCGCCCGTCATGCCGTCTAGATTACCCGTCGGCTCGTCCGCCAACAGCAGGCGCGGACTGGCGACGATCGCGCGCGCCAGCGCGACGCGCTGCTGTTCGCCGCCGGAAAGCTGGCCGGGATAATGCGACAGCCGATGGTCGAGACCTACCTCGCGTAGCGCCTCGCGTGCCCGGTCAAAGGCATTGTCGAGACCCGCAAGTTCGACCGGAATCGCGACATTTTCCATTGCGTTCATCGTGGGCACGAGATGGAAGTTCTGGAAAACGATCCCAACATTATCTCGGCGGAAACGGGCAAGCCCGTCCTCGTCGAGCGTCGCCAAATCCTTGCCTGCGACGAGCAGACTGCCCGCCGTCTGGCGTTCGAGTCCTCCGATCAGCATCATCATCGACGTCTTGCCGGAACCGGACGGCCCGACCACGCTGACGGTCTCCCCGGCGGCGATTGTTAGATCAATGCCTTTCAGGATGTTGACGGGACCGGCTTCGCTATCCAGCTTAAGCTCTATGCGGTCGAGCGAAACCATCGGTTCAGGAATGATATTTTCGCCTTTCACGAAAGTCTGCGGGATGTGCGCTTTGGGCATCAACTTCTTATCACATAGATCTTTTACGCGCCCGCTCAAGCGATGGATGCCATCATCTTTGCTGCTTGCTCTGTTTGTTGCACACCCAGCGGCGGCGGAGCAGATGCGGCTGACAATCCTTGGCGATAGCCTGACCGCCGGATACGGCCTTCCGCAGGAACATGCGTTCCCCGTGAAGCTCGAAGCCGCACTCAAAAAAATGGGCGCCAACGTTAAGGTGCTCAACGCCGGTGTCTCTGGTGACACGACAGCCGGCGGGCGGGCGCGGCTCGACTGGACGCTTGCCGATGAGCCGACGCACGTCATTGTCGAACTCGGCGCGAACGACGCGCTACGCGGCATCGACCCGGCGACGACGCGAGAGAACCTGGACGCCATCGTCACGCGTCTGAGAGAGGACGACATCGGTGTAATGCTCGCCGGCATGTACGCGCCACCCAATTGGGGCAAGGATTACGAAAACGTATTCCGGTCGATCTATCCCGACCTCGCGCGCAAGCACGGCGTCGCGCTCTATCCTTTCTTCCTCGACGGCGTCGCGACCGAGCCCGAACTGAACCAGCCAGACGGCATCCACCCCAACGAAGCAGGGGTTGCCGTCCTCGTTGACCGCATGGGTCCGGTTGTGTTCCGCTGGCTCGACCGGAAGGAGTGACCATGGAAACCGCGATCTGCAGTTTTAGGCTCGGCCACGCCGCCGACGCCGACTGGGAAACGCTGACGCGAAATTGTCTCGACCAAATGGGCCCGCCGCCGGAGGGTGCGAACCTGGGCTTCGTCTACGTCACTGACATGCTCGACGACGAGCTGACTCAGATCACGGAACGGCTGCGCGAAAAAACAGGCGTCGCCAGCTGGGTCGGCACCATCGGCTTCGGCGTCATGGTTGGCGGGCAGGAATATTTCGACCGGCCGGCGATTGTGACGATGCTGGGGTCGCTTGCGGAGGATGCATTCAGGCTACTGCCGAACGTAGAGAAGCCCGGCGAGGAACTACCGACGGACCTGATGAACTGGGCTGGGAAGGTGAAGCCAATGCTGGGCGTCGTCCATGCCGACCCACGCAACCCATACATCGCGGATATCCTGAATTCCATAACCGACGACACCGACGCCTATCTGGTCGGCGGGCTGACCGCTTCGCGCGGCCGTCAAGGCCAGGTCGCGGGCCGCGTAACGGAAGGCGGCGTCTCGGGCGTGCTGTTCTCGGAAGACGTCGCTGTCTCGACCGGCCTAAGCCAGGGCTGCTCGCCCTTGGGCGAGATCCACGAGGTCACCAAGGCGAAGGACAACATCCTGTTCGAGCTCAACGGAAGGCCTGCGTTGGAGGTTTTCAAGGAAGACATCGGTGAGGTGCTTGCGCGCAATCTTGAACGCGTGGCCGGCTATATCCACGCGGCGCTGCCGGTCTCGGGCGACGATTCGGGCGACTATCTGGTGCGCAACGTCGTCGGCATCGACCCGCAGAACGGTCTTGTTGCAATCGGAGAGCGTATCGCTGCAGGCGACCGCGTGATGTTCGTCCGCCGCGACGGCCCCTCGGCGATGAAGGACCTCAACCGCATGCTGACCGACGTTACCGATCGCGCCGGCAAGGAGGCCAAGGCGGCGCTCTACTTCTCGTGCGTCGCACGGGGCCCGAACCTGTTCGGCGGCAATTCCGAAGAGCTGACCGCGGTTCAGGACGCCATCGGCGCGGACGTGCCGGTCGTCGGCTTTTTCGCCAACGGCGAGATCTCCAAGAACCGCCTCTACGGCTATACTGGCGTCCTCACGCTGATCCTCTGACGGGCCCCGTTGCGCGAAGATGATCCGCCTGTTCGTCGCGCTCCCCATTCCCGACGACCTGCGCGCGCGCATCGCCGGGCTGCAGGGCGGCATCGACGGCGCCAGATGGGTGGCGCCAAAAAACCTCCACATCACGCTGCGGTTCATCGGCGAAGTGCCGGAAGACCGGCTGGAGGACATCGTAGGTGCGCTCGATCGCGTCCACCCGCCGTCGCTTCTCGTCGAGCCCGGCGACACGGGGCGGTTCGGCACCGCCAACAAGGCGCGCGCGATCTGGGTGGGCGTTCGTAAATCGCGGGAGATCGAGGCGCTTCATCAGGCGATCGACCATGCGCTGGGCCGCACGGGCCTCCCGCCGGAAGGCCGTAAATACACGCCTCATATCACGGTCGCGCGGCTGCGCGGCGCACGCGGCGGCCGAGTCACGAACTGGCTCGAGGCGACCGCCGGCTTCTTCGCGACGCCGTTCGACGCTCGCGCCTTCGTTCTCTACGAGAGCCGCATGGGCCGGGGCGGGCCGGTCTACAACCCGGTCGCGGAGTTCCCCCTTTCCTGACGCCGCACCATCGCGCACAGTGCGGTCATTCGGAAAAGGGAGGAAACCGTATTGGCGCTAATGAAGGGTGGCGAACTGATCGTCGAGTTCCTGAAAAAGGAAAAAATCCCCTACATCTTCGGCATCTGCGGGCACGGAAACGTGGGGCTGCTGGATGCGCTCTACGAGGCGCAGGACGACATCAAGCTCGTCTCGCCGCGCCACGAGCAGGTCGCGGGCCACATGGCGGACGCCTATTTCCGCGTGAAACACGAACCGGTCGCGACGCTGACGTCCTGCGGACCGGGCTCGGCCAACCTTGTGATGGCGCTAGCGCTGGCGCAGACGGATTCGTCGGCCTTCCTCGCGATCACGGCGAACGTGCCGACGTCCCAGTTCAACCGCGCGCCATTTCAGGAGATCAACCGGCACAACCAGGCGGATTTCCCCAGCATCATTCGCCCCGTCGTTAAGCACAGCTACCAGCCGAGCCGCGTCGACATGCTGCCGCTGGCGCTGCGCCAGGCGACGACGACGATGCTGTCCGGGCGGCCGGGACCGGTGAACGTGGATATTCCGTTCAACCTGTTCCAAGAAGAAGCCGACGTCGACGTGCCGCCACCGTCGGGCGGGCTCAACCTCAGGCGCAGCGGCGCATCGCCCGACGACGTCCGCGCCGCCGCCGACGTGATACTCGGCGCCGAACGGCCTGTTCTTTTTATCGGCCACGGCGTGACGCTTTCGGAAGCGTCTGCCGAGCTGAGCGAGCTCGCGCGCACGCTCCGAATTCCCGTGCTTTCGTCGCCCAACGGCATGGGCTGTCTCGACATGTCGGACCCCTTGTCGCTCGGCTTCATCGGCCGCAACGGCGTCTATCCCGCGAACCAGGCCGGCCGTCACGCCGACGTCGTCATCGCCATCGGTGCGCGGTTCGACGACCGGTCGTCGTCGTCGTGGATCGACGGCTATTCGTGGAACTTCCCGCGCACCCGGCTGATCCATGTCGATGTCGATCACGCGGAACTGGGCCGCAACTACCCGCCGGACATCGGCATTCTCGCCGACGCGCAGACGTTCCTGCGCCAGCTTCTGGCGGAAATCGGGACGCGCGGGACGCAAAACGCGGGCCGGCTCACTGCCTGGCACGCGGATATCGAAAAATGGAAAAGCGAGTGGGACGCGTTCGTCGCGCCAGGCTTCGACATGCACACCTCGCCGATCCGGCCGGAGCGCGTCGTCGCGGACTGCCGCAAGGTGCTGCCCGACGATGCAATCCTGTCGCTCGATTCGGGCGTCCACCACAACTGGTACATGCAGTTCTGGGAGGCGCGCCAGCCGCAGACGATGCTTAACACCTGGGGCTTCTCCGGCATGGGCTTTGGGCCGAGCGGCATCCTGGGCGCCAAGCTCGCCGCGCCCGACCGGCCCTGCGTCGCGGTGTGCGGCGACGGCGGCTTCACGATGGTGCCGCACGTCCTGTGCACGGCGGTCGAATACGACATCCCGGCCGTCTGGGTGGTGTGGAACAATTTCGCGTGGAGTGCGATCCGCGACATCCAGTACGGCATGTTCGGCGGCCGCGAGCTCGGCACCGCGTTTCGGCGGCAGTCCGAGAACCGCGAGCCCTACAACCCCGACTTCGCAGCATGGGCGCGAGCGGCCGGCGCCGACGGCGTCACGGTCACCAAGTCGGAGGATTTCGCCGGCGCACTCGAAGCCGCCATCGCATCGAACCGGCCCTGCCTGATAGACGTCCATGTCGACGCCGAGGTGAAGCCGCCGTCCACCGGCACGTGGCAGTTGCCGCCGACGCCGCACACCGAACCCGCTTTCGGCAAACCCTACGTGGCTTGAGGAAACGACACATGGCCAAGAAGAAACAGGCGTTCGTCCGCAACATCGCCGAGGTGGAGTGGAAACAATATCCCGGCCACTACGGCGGCGCGCTGTCGAAACCACTGGTCGCCGCCGAGACGTCGGACGCGCGGCTGATCGACCATCGCATCTCCTGCTACCAGCCGATGGCCTATGTCGAGCCGCACACCCACGCGGTACAGGAACAGGTCTATCACGTGCTGGAGGGCGAGGGTCTGATGGAGATCGACGGCGAGAAGCGGGTCGTCCGCCGCCACGACGTCATTTTTATACCGCCGGGGATCGAGCACGGGCTGGTGAATACCGGCCTGACCGATCTCGTCTTCATCGTCGTGACTACGCCGATGGAGGACAAGTAAGCAGGTATCAGTCCCTGGGGGTGGAGTTCGCAAAGGCCGGATAGGCCGCGTGCACTTCGCTGAGCCAGTCGACAAGCGCCGGAAATTCCGGCCGCCAGTCGTAGCCTTTCCGGAAATCCAGATATTCGAGCGCGCAGGCGAGCGTGATGCCCCCGACCGTTATCGGCGACAGCGCCGGCGGAACTTGCGCGAACGCGGCGAGCGCGCGGGCAATCTTGCCGCGCTGGAAATCGAGCCACGGCTCGTACGGCTCCTCATCTGGGCGGTAGCGGCGCTCGTACAGCACGAGCAGCGCAGCATCGAGAATGCCGTCCGCCATCGCCTCCTGGCGCAGCGCATCGAACCGGGCTTCGCCGGCCGCCGGCAGGATCTTGCCGCCGCCGGTTTCGCCGTCGAGATATTCGAGAATGACCGGGCTGTCGAAAAGCGCGCGTCCGTCAGAAAGAATCAGTGCGGGGATCTTACCGAGCGGGTTCTGGGTGCGGAGCAACTCCTCGTCGTCGGCCTTCATGAATTCGACCGCGTCGGACAGGCCGAGCACGGCGGCGGCGAACAAGACCTTGCGGCCGAACGGCGACGCGAGACGCGAGTGGAGAATGTAATCAGACATCGGGAGGCTTTCCGGGTTTGGTTTCCCCGGATACTAATTCGCCGCCGCGCCTACAACCAGTCGGGAACCGGCAGGTTCGCCTCGCGCAGGAAGTCGGGATTGAACAGCTTGGACTGGTAGCGCTGTCCGCCGTCGCACAGGATGGTGACGATGGTGTGGCCGGGGCCGAGTTCCTGCCCCAGCCGGATCGCGCCGGCGACATTGATGCCCGAAGACCCGCCGAGGCAGAGCCCTTCTTCCTTCAGCAGGCCGAAGATGACCGGCAGCGCCTCCGAATCGGGAATCCGGAACGGCAGGTCGACCTTGGCCTGCGCGACGTTGTCGGTGATCCGGCCCTGCCCGATCCCCTCGGTGATCGACGACCCCTCGCCGGCCAGCTCGCCGGTCTTGAAATAGCTGTACATCGCCGCGCCTTCGGGGTCGGCCAGCCCGATCTTGATGCCGGGATTAACCTCCTTGAGGTAGGTCGATATGCCGGCGAGCGTGCCGCCGGTGCCGATCGCGCAGACGAAGCCATCGATCTTGCCGTGGGTCTGCGCCCAGATTTCGGGACCGGTGGATTCGTAGTGCCCCTTCCAGTTGGCAGGATTGTCCCACTGGTTGGCCCATAACGCGCCGTTGGGCTCCTTCTCGGCATATTCCGCGGCGACGCGCTCGGAGACCCGAACGTAGTTACCGGGGTCCTTGTACGGCTTGGCCGGCACGGGCATCAGCTGGGCGCCGCACAGCCGCAGCATGTCCATCTTTTCGCGGCTTTGCGTCTCGGGGATGACGATTACGGTGCGGTAGCCGCGCGCGTTGCCTACCAGCGCAAGGCCGATGCCGGTGTTTCCCGCCGTCCCCTCGACGATGACGCCGCCCGGCTTCAACGTGCCGGCGCGCTCGGCGTCGAGGATCATGTAGAGGGCGGCGCGGTCCTTGACCGATCCGCCAGGGTTCAGGAATTCCGCCTTGCCGAGAATCTCGCATCCGGTGATCTCGGACGCCTTCTTGAGCCGGATGAGCGGCGTGTTGCCGACCGTACCCGAAAAGCCATTGCGGATGTCCATCCTGCCTCCGTCCGTTCTTGTGTGGTTAGCGCGACTCGCCGATGAAGGGGTCGTCCTCGTCGTCGGCGAACGGCCGCGCTGCATGCGCTTCCTCGAATTCGTCGAGCCGGGCCCGGAGCGTCTGGATCTCGCCCATTAGCCCGTCGATCACCTTGGCCACTGGATCGGGCAAGCCGCCCAGCGGCGTGCCGTAGGCGACGAACTCCGGTTCCTCCGTGAGGTCGCGCGGGATCACCTGCCTGGCTGGTATGCCGACCATCGTGACGCCGGGCGGAACATCGGCGAGGACAACGGCGTTCGCGCCAATATTCGCGCCCTCGCCCACCGTCACCGGCCCGAGCACCTGGGCGCCCGCGCCGACCACGACCCGGTCGCCGATGGTCGGATGGCGTTTCTCTCTCTTCAGCGACACGCCGCCGAGCGTGACACCCTGATAGAGCGTGACGTCGTCGCCGACCTCGGCCGTGCCGCCGATGACGCAGCCCATGCCGTGATCGATGAAGACCCGCCGGCCGATCGTGGCGGCGGGATGAATCTCGATCCCAGTCAGGATGCGCGAAAAATAGGAAATGAACCGGGCGATGAAATGAAGACCGACGTTCCAGGCTACGTGGGAGAGCCGGTGAAACAGGACGGCGTGAAAGCCGGGATAGCAGAAGAAGACCTCGAGGCGCGATCGCGCCGCCGGATCCTTTTCCATGATCACGCGGATCGTCTCGGCCGTCCGTTCGAAAAGCGCCATCGCCAAGGCCCGCCCCAGATATGCGTCTTCTTCGTTCGCCAGACATGTGCCGGTCGCGGCCAGGCGTCAACGAGGCAAAACGAAAAAGATTTTTCTGTAAATCGCCAAACAGCGCAAAAACTGACCGAAAACGGCCAGAGTGTCGAGTATAAATAGGGGACTTTTGTCTCCATCCGCAGAGGCAGCCCACGGCGCTCGTCAGTCGAGATGGTCGGCCTCGATCTCGGCGAGGATCGCCGCCGCGCCCGCTTCAATCATGTCAAAAACGCGCTCGAACCCGTCGCCCGCGCCGTAATAGGGATCGGGCACGTCCTCGATGCCGTAGTCCGGCGCGTAGTCCATGAACATCCGTATACGGTCGTGGCGCCCGTCGGGACAGGCACCGGCGAGGCTACGGTAGTGGCCGCCGTCCATGGCAATGATGAGGTCGAAGTGTTCGAAGTCGCCGGGGCGGACGGTCCGTGCACGCTGGGTCCCAATCTCGACGCCGCGCCGCCGGGCGGTTTCCTGCGACCGCTCGTCGGGAGGCTCGCCGACATGCCACCCGCCTATCCCGGCGGAGTCGATCTCAATCTGGGCCGCAAGGCCGCGATCCTCGACGAGAGCCCGCATCACGCCTTCAGCCGTCGGCGAACGACAGATATTTCCGGTACAGACGAACAGCACCCTTAACACTCGGCGTCTCCTCCCTTTCTTTCGACCCTTGTCTTGCGGGGCCATTACTATAAAGCTTTGCCGCCTCGGCAGCAGCAGTCCCGCCGATCCGGAGTTCCATGGCCGACGCCCTGTCAGACCTGTTCAGCGAAATCCGCGCCTGCACCCATTGCGGCGACCTGCCGCGCGGCCCGCGGCCGGTGGTGCACGGATCCGAGTCGGCGCGGCTTTGCATCGTCGGCCAGGCGCCCGGCGTGCGGGTACACGGTTCGGGGATTCCCTGGAACGATCCGAGCGGAAAACGCCTGCGGGAATGGCTGCAGATGGACGACGAGACATTCTACGACGAAGGCCGGATCGCCATCATGCCGATCGGTTTCTGTTATCCCGGCACGATGGAGAACGGCGGCGACTTCCCGCCGCGACAGGAATGCGCGCCGAAATGGCACCCGCCGCTCTTCGATGCGCTGAAAAACGTCGAGCTGACGCTGCTGGTCGGGACCTACGCACAGGCTTTCTATCTCGGCCGCGAGCGTAAGAAGAACATGACCGAGACGGTCCGCGCCTTCCGGGAATACCTGCCCCGGTTCCTGCCGACGCCGCATCCGAGCTGGCGGACGACCGGCTGGCAGAGGAAGAACCCGTGGTTCGAAGACGACCTCCTGCCCGAACTGCGGGCCCGCGTTCATGCGCTGGTCGGATCATAGGCGAGGGCCGCGCATGAACCCTCTCGCCGCCTTCGACGCGCTCCCCGCCGCCAGCCGCGGCATCGCGCTGATGTTCCTGTCGGCGATGTGCTACGCATTTACTTACGTGACGATCCGTCATCTCGGCGAGACGTTCTCGGTCTACCAGCTCGTCCTGTTCCGCACGGCGCTCGGCACCGCCGTCATGCTGCCGTGGGCGCTCCGTACGGGGGGCAGCAGGCTCCGGACCCGTCGCTGGAAGGCATACGGATTGCGCGCCGTCGCGGTCTACACCGGCAATCTATGCTGGTTCTACGCGCTGTCCCACATCACGCTGGCGGATGCGACGACGCTGTCATTCATGGCGCCACTGTTCTCCGTCCTCATCCTCGCCGTCTGGCTGCGCGAGAAGCTCGATGCCTGGCGCATCACTGCTATCCTACTCGGACTTGCCGGCGGCGTAGTGATCATCCGGCCCGGCTTCGCGGAGATACATATCGCCACGATCGGCATGGTCTACACCGCGGTCGCTTACGGCGCCTCGATGGCCTGGACACGGTCGCTTACCCAGACGGACAATCACAATGCGGTGGTGTTCTACATGTTCGCCATCAACCTGCCCGTCTCGGCGGTGCCCGGCTTCGTTCACTGGACGACGCCCGGCTGGATCGATCTTCCCTGGATCGTCGTCTTCGGCGTCTTAAGCCTCTATTCGCAGACATTCATGACGAAATCCCTGGCGCTCGCCGAGGCCGCTGTCGTTATGCCGGCGTACTATCTGCAGCTACCGCTCGTTGCGCTGCTCGGCTTCGCGATGTTCGATCAACTGCCAGATATCTGGCTGGTACCCGGCGCAACGCTGATCATCGGCGGCAGCTATCTCTCGGTTCGCGCGGAAGCGCGAAAGCGGAAACGGGCCGGGGCAGCCCCTGCAGAAGCGGACCGATGAACAGGAGCGCCGCCGTCACGGGCCTTTTGTGGATGACCGCAACGGCGGCCTGCTATTCGGTCAGCTACGTCGTCCTGCGGCTGATGTCGGAAGACCTGTCGATCTACGAGCTGACGTTCCTACGTGCCGTGGTCGCCTGTGTCTTCCTCGGCCCCTGGATTCTGGCGACGCGGCCGCAAGCGATCCGTGTGACGCGCTGGAAGCTCTACGGTATCCGTTCCGTCGTCACCTACGGCGCCATGATGTGCACTGTCTACGGCATCGCGCATGTGCCGATCGCCGACGTCACGGCTCTGCTGCTTGCCTCGCCGCTGTTCACAGTCCTGTTTGCGGTGCTGTTCCTGGGCGAGCGGGTTGGCGTCCACCGCTGGGTGGCGCTGGCGACCGGCGCGCTCGGCGCGCTGCTGATCATCCGGCCCGGCTTCGAGGAGCTGGCGTTCGCGAGCTTCGCCGGCCTGTTCGCGGCCTTCGGCTACGGCATCGCGAACGCGAGCACCAAGGCGCTAACCGGGACCGACCACCCGGACGCCGTGGCGTTCTGGATGTACGCGCTGATCACGCCGATCGCGCTGCCGGCGGCGGCCGCCACCTGGACGACGCCGGACTGGCGCCACGTGCCCTACATCCTGTTGCTCGGACTGCTGACGATGCTGTCGCAATACTGCATGGCGCGCGCGTTCAGGGCGGCGGATACCAGCGTCGTCCTGCCGGCACACTACCTGCAGATGCCGTTCGCCGCCGGCCTCGCTTTCCTGATCCTCGCGGAAGTGCCGTCGATCTACGTCATCGCCGGCAGCGCGTATTACACGGCTCTCAGGGAACGCCGGGCGGCGCAAGCCGCCGACGCCCGCCGCCAACGCTGAAATTTGCGGCCGGTAAAGTGGTTGGCGCATTGACGCTTCGAATCGGCATCATAGTTTAATGTACTGGATACATGGTTTAATCTGGCGGCTAGTGGTCGGGCTTGCGCGCGTTGGACTTAATGGATGCCGCTCCGTCGCCTTGATTGTTCAAACCTCTCAAATCAAAAGCAGACCCACCAGAGGGTAACGAATGACATCCAATTTCAAGACAGAGTCGGCTTCTAACTCGGCTGCAGGCTGCTTGGACATCAAACGTGTCCTTCTGATCTATCCATTTGCCGTTCAGGCGGAATACAGCCTCGATGTCGTCCGGAAGCGGGGACAGTTCTGCCAGGCGCCGATCGGGCTTGCTCATATCGCATCGTACGTACGGGCACATGCCTCTGATATCGAGATCGAGGTTTTCGACGCCAATGCGATGGCAATCGAACATATTCTCGAGACGGACGTCGTCGACATGGATGAGCTCTGGTCCATGCTCGCCGAAAGGGTCGCCGACTTTGCGCCAGACGTGATCGGAGTCAGCAGCCTGTTTCATGAAATCGCTGGCATCGCCCATCGAACGATGGCGGCGGCGCGCCAGGCGGCGCCCGTCTCGATCGGCGTGATGGGCGGCAACTATCCCGAAGCTTCGCCGCAGATAGCGCTTGCCGACGAAAACGTGGAGTTCGTCGTCCTCTCGGAGGGCGAACTGGCGTTCACCCACCTGCTCGACTGCCTTCGAAAAGGCACCGACCCGGCCATCGCCGTCGACGGGCTTGTGTGCAGAATCGACGCGCTTGACCGCGTTCGGCGCATTTTCTCGGAAAGCGACAAGGGACCGGACGGCTTGGTCGACCTCGCGCATCCGCTTGCCGGTTTCGAATTCGACGGTCTGCCGAACGCCACGCCGCTGCACCGTTCGCCAAAAACGAACTATCCGGAATCGCTGGACGATTACCCATGGCCCGACCGCTCGGGTTTCAACATGGAGCTATACGCGACCTACTCACGGAGCATGATCCAGCACGACACAGGGCCGGAGGAGTTTCGCGTCGCGCACATGACAGCGTCGCGCGGGTGTCCGTTCAAATGCACGTTCTGTTCGTCGAAGAATTTCTGGGGTGCGCAAATCCGTTACCGCGATCACGTCGACGTCGTTCGCGAGATGAAGCACCTTCATGAAGAATACGGAATCAACTACTACGTCTTCAACGACGACAACATCATGTTTCATCGGAAATGGCTGCTGGATTTCTGCAACGAAATCCTGCGCCAGAATCTGAACATCCGGTGGATGTCAGGCGGTGGAATTCAAGCCTCCTCGATGAAGCCGGACGTCGTCGAAGCGCTGCACGCTTCCGGCGTTCGGATATTCCAGATGTCTCTGGAAACGGGCAAGGCGGAGACCCTTCGGCGCATCATGAAGCCCCTCAGCGGACGCGACGGCCAGGCGGATGAGATCATCGCGCTGATCCGCAAATACGAAGGCGTTTGGATCAGCAGCAACTTCGTCAGTGGATTCTATTTCGAGACGATCGACGACATTCTTGAAAACCATGCGTATGGCGGATCGCTGGACCTCGACTGGCGAAACTTCTTCTCGTTCATACCGTTGCCGGGAGCGGAAGACTTCGAATCCTGCGTCGAGCACGGATATATTTCCGGGGAGCAGATCTGGGCGGACGGTGTCGTCGGCCGGCTGAGGAATCTGAACACCGAAAACTTCACGGCGGAAAAGGTGAGCCATCTCAATTACGCGGCGAACCTCAGGTACAATTTCCTCGAAAACCGTAATCTCTCGCTCGATCCGCTTCGGGCAATACGCGACTTCGATTACGTGATCAAGTTCGTGCCCGATCATGCGATCGCGTATTTCGCCCGCGGCATTGCCGAACGGAATGCGGGCCGGAGCGCTGCATCCAGGGACTCTCTCCGCGAGGCGGCCAAAATCGTCTCGGACACGGCAGACCTGCCGTCGCTTTACGGCGGGGACAAAGGGGCGCCGTCCCGGGTTCGCTGGAAAGACTTTTTCGACGAATTCGGCGTCGACGCCGACGCCGAGTTCCGCGCCGAATTGATGGTCGGACAGCGCTGATCCGGATAGGCCGGGGGCCTCGCGTTCAAAAGGATCCGTTGCCAGCGATTTCCGCTTCGATCCGTTCCATGTCCTCGTCGGACAGGCCGAAGTGATGGCCGATTTCGTGGATCAGGACGTGTCGGACCAGATGGGTCAGATCTTCCTCGACCTCGCACCAGTAGTCGAGCAACGGGCGGCGATAAAGAAACACCATGTCGGGCGCGCTTTGCGATCCCTGCTCCTTCTCACCGATCGGAATGCCCTGGTAGAGTCCCATGAGATCGAAGGGGCTCTGCAGACCCATGTCGCGTTCGGTCTCGGCGTCGGGAAAGTCGTCGATGCGAAACACGACACCCTCCGTCAGCGCGCGGAATTCGGCTGGGAGACTGTCGAACGCCGCCCGCGCGATCTCCTCGAGATCGTCGAGCGAAGGCGCAACCGAAAAAGCGGGACGGTTCCATCGGGTTGGTCATCTTTCGTAAATAGGCGTCGCTTGATCGCGGGTCAAAGGCCCTTCATGCTTGCCGGACGCAACAGGAGACGACGATGGTCGAAAAGCTGACGGGGAAAGCGCGGCAAAAGGCGATGGGCCCGCTCAAGCACTGGAAGAAGGTCCAGGATCGCGACGCGATCCAGAAAGCGTACAAGTTCACCGACTTCAACGAGGCATTCGGCTTTATGGCGCGCGTCGCGCAGCAGGCCGAGAAGACCGACCACCATCCCGAATGGTTCAACGTCTACAACCAGGTGCTGATCACGCTGGCGACGCACGAGGCGGGCGGCGTCACCGAACGCGACGTGGCGCTCGCCAAGTTCATCGACAGGATCGCGGGCAAGAAGGCGGTCGCGGAGCTCGCCAAGGCCGAAAAGGCGCGCAAGGCGCGCGGCAAGCCGGCCAAACGGAAATAGACCCTATCCGCCGCCCGTTTGCGCGGGCTTGCCGAGCTTCGCTTCGCGCCGGGTAATGTAGAGCGTCGACGAAACGATGATCGCGGCGCCGACCCACGTCCAGATGTCGGGCAGTTCCGAGAAGATGAAATAGCCGGCCATCGCCGCGAACACGATCCGGATGTATTCCATCGGCCCCATCAGGCTGGATTCGCCGATGGCGAAACCGCGCACGAAGAAGTTCATGCCTGCCGCCGTCAACGCCGCGATCAGGAAGAGTTGAAGGTATTCGAGCGGCGTCGGGTCGACCCAGACGTAGATCGCCGGGCCGACAAAGATCAGCGAGCCGAAGATGTGATACCAGAACAGGATCGTTCCCGGCGGCTCCTCGCGGCCGAGCAGCCGGATGATGACCAGGCCCCACGAGAACAGGAACACGGCGGTGATTGCGACGCCCCAGGCGATGTTCACGTCGCCGCCGAACGGCCGCACCATCACGAGGACGCCCATGAAGCCGACGATCGTCGCGCCCCATCGGTGGAGCCCGACGACCTCCTTCAACACGAAGATCGCGAGCAGGGTCAGGAACAGCGGGCGCGTGAAGATGATCGCCGTCGCGTCGGCGAGAGTAGGTGGATGACCGCGTAATACAGACCGGCCTGGCCGCACGACGCGATGATCGCGCGGAAGAAGTGGAGCTTGATCCGCTTTGTCTTGAGCCTTTCGCGCCCCGTGCGGACGAACAGCGGAATCATCAGAACGAAACCGATGACGTAGCGGAACAGCGCCATCTGGGCCGGGTGGATATTGTCGCCGGTGAATTTCACGGTGACATCGGTCAGCACGAAGAAGATCGTGCCGAGCACGACGAAGACCGCCCCCTTGAGATTGGGCGGCAGCGCATTGAAAGCGCCCAGCATTCCCGTCATCGCGCACGCCTCATGGCCCACACCTCATCGCCCACACATCATCGTTAAGGCTCCGGTTCTTTGGCGGTCGGCCGGCCCTTCCCGCCCCCGAGACGGGTCAGCCAGATAGACGAGGCGAAGATCACCGTTCCGCCGACCCATGTCCAGACGTCCGGGAATTCCGCGAAGACGACCCAGCCGAATAGCGCCGCCCAGACGAGCCGCGTGAAGTTGAACGGCAGCGCGATGGAGACGTCGGCCGCCTGCATGCCGCGATTGTAGGTCCGCTGCAGGAACACGCTAGCAAGCCCGATCACGGCGAACAGGCCCCATTGCTCCCAGGTTGGGCGTGACCCAGACGAACAGCGTCGGGACGGCGAGGATGATCGTCTGGGTGACGAACAGCCAGGCGGCGATGGTATCCGGCGGGTCGGTGCGCACCAGCGTCTTGATCATGATCGAGACCAGCGCGCCGGCCAGCGCCGAGCCGAGCGCGAAGGCGATACCGATGTTGAAGTCGCCGAACCCCGGCCGGATGACGATCAGCGCGCCGGCGAAGCCGACCAGGATCGCGCCCCAGCGCCGCGTGCCGACGGTCTCGCCGAGCAGAAGCCCGGCAATGGCCGCGCCGATGATGGGCTGCAGGAAGTTGATCGCCGACATGTCGGCGATCGGGATCAGCGCCACAGCGGCAAACAGCAGCGTCACGTTGGTCGACGACATCGGCGCCGCGCAGGATATGGCGTCCGAGCCGCTGGGTCCGCATGGCGCCGAGCCCGACCTTCATCAGCCACGGCATCATGAAGAGGATGGCGAAGGCGTTGCGCAGAAAGGCTATTTCGAAGACTGGAATATCTGGCGCGAGATACCGGCCGATGGAAATCGAGATGACGTAGGTGAACGCCGACAGCGACATCCAGATACCCGAACGCACCGGGCCGGGAAGGGCTGCAAAACGGGAGGAAATCGCGCCTTCGGCCATCCGCTCAGGTCCGCGGCGGCATCTGGTCGTCCGACGCGGCCGACCGGCGGGCTTCCCGGCGCGCGTTATAGACGGTGGCGCAGAAGATCAGCAGCGCGCCGATCGCGGTGTAGGCCGACGGTATCTCGGCGAACAGCAGAAAGCCGAACAAGGCGGCGAAGATCAGCCGCGAGAAATCGACGGGCAGCATGATCGAGGCGTCGGCGGAGGCAAACCCGCGGCTCATGGTCCGCTGTCCGAGCGTGCCGAGAAAGCCCATCAGGACGAGCCAGCCAAGCTGTTCCCAGCTCGGCGTCACCCAGACGAACAGCGCCGGCACGAGGATGATCGGCGTCGTGAAGATCACGAAATACATGGTGATGGTGTCGGGCGGCTCGGTCCGCGACAGGTAGCGGATCAGCACCGCCGAGACCGCGCCGGCGACGGAAGCGAGCAGCGCCGAGACGAGCCCGAGATTGAACGTCTCGAATCCCGGACGCACCATCACGAGCACGCCGGCGAAGCCGATCGCCGTCGCGGTCCAGCGTCGGAGGCCGACGAGCTCGCCGAGGAAGACCATCGCGAAGATGGTGCCGTAGAGCGGCCGCGAGAACATGATCGCCACCGCGTCCGCCAGCGGAATCTTGGCCAGCGCATAGAAATACCCGGTCGCGGCGATGGCGGTCATGACCGCGCGCAGCATGTACCAGCCGATCTTCTCGGTCTTGAGGACCGACAGCCCGTGCGAGGCGAGCCACGGCGCCATGAACACGAAGCCGAGTGCGGTACGGAACAGCACGATCTCGAACGTATGCAGATCCTTCGACAGGTGCCGGATGATCGCCGCCATCAGCGTCAGCGACACGGCGCTCATCAGCATCCAGGCGGTACCGCGGAGTGGCCCGGGCAGGCCGTCGAACCATGTGCCGATGGCGCGCGTCGTCGCCGTCATGCCGCGTCCTCTCGCTGCCGGCGCGATTCCGTGCGCCCGGCATAGATCGAGGAAACGAAGATGACCGTGCCGCCGAGCACCGTCCAGACATCCGGCAGCTGCGAAAAGAAGACGAACCCGATGGCGATCGCGAACGGCAGGCGCGTGAAGTCGAACGGCGCGATCGAGCCCACGTCGCCGGTCGCAAAGGCGCGCGAGTAGAGCCGCTGCGCCGTCGTCGATGCAGCGCCCAGCGCGAACGCCCACAGCCACTGCTCCCAGGTGGGCCACTGCCAGACGAACAGCGCGCCGACGAGCGCGAACGGCAGCATGTAGATCGACTGGTAGATCGCCGCCTTGTCCGGGTGATCGGTGCGCAGCATGATCTTCAGGATCATCGCGGAGAAAGCGATGCAGACGCCGCTGCCGATGACGAGAAAGACGCCGGCATTCACCTCCGTAAATCCCGGGCGGATGACGATCAGCGTGCCCGCAAATCCGACGGCGAGCGCGATCCACCGCGTGGCGTGTGCCCTCTCCTTCAGGATCAGCACGCCGGCGAGCGCGATGAAAAGCGGAAACGTGAACGAGATCGCGGTCGCATCGGCGAGGGGTATGAGCGTCAGGCTGCCGAACCAGCCGTACATCGCCGCCGTCGAGAAGGCGCCGCGCGCGACGTACATCTTCGTGTGCGGCGTCCTGAGGATCGCGATCCCGTTGCTGATCAGCCACGGCGCCATGACGATCACGCCGAACAACGCCCGGAAGAACGAGATTTCGATGAAATGGAAGTCTTTCGCCATGTAACGGACGATGCCCGCCTGGCTCGCGAACAGCACGGCGCTCGACGTCATCCAGATCGCGCCTTGCAGCGACGGCGGGAGACGGGCGAAAGTGGTGGCGATCGGCTGGAGCATGGTCGGATCGTAACGAAGTACAGCATGGGAGAGCGGCATGTCGATGCGTTTTAGGGACTCGGTCGTCTGGGTCACCGGCGCGTCGTCGGGCATCGGCGCGGCGCTGGGCCCGCAATTCCATGCCGAAGGAGCCCATGTCGTGCTGTCGGCGCGGCGCGAGGACGTCTTGCAGGAAACCGCCGCGCGCTGCACCGGGCGCGGGGAGATCATGATCTGTCCGCTGGACGTTACCGACCAGGCGGCCATCACGCGGCCGGCATCGGCCGTTCTCGGCCGGTTCGGATGCATCGACATTCTGGTCAACAATGCCGGGATCACCCATCGCGGCCGCGTCGCAGACGGATATCTCCGTCATCCGCCGCGTGATGGAGGTCGATTATTTCGGGGCCGTCATGCTCACCAAGGCGGTCCTGCCGTCGATGCTCGAACGGGGCTCCGGGCGCATCGCCTGCATCAGCAGCGTCGCCGGAAAGTACGGCTCGCCAATGCGGTCCGGATACTGCGGCGCAAAGCACGCGATGCACGGATTTTTCGATTCCCTGCGCGAGGAAGTTCGCGACAGCGGGATCGGCGTCACGATTGCGGTACCCGGGGCGATCAGAACCGACGTTTCGATCAACGCGCTCACGGGGGACGGCTCGCGCTACGGCCGCATGGACCCGTTTCTCGAAAACGGCATGCCGCCCGAGGTCTGTGCCGCGAAGATCCTGGACGCGATCGATGCGGGCACGCCGGAGGCGCTGATCGCCGAGGGGGTCGCCCGCCGCAACGTGGTCCTGAAACGCTGGGCGCCCTGGCTGCTGTCGCGGACGATGCGCCGGGAAAACGCGGACGGGGCAACGCTGACGGGCTGTCGCCGCGCTGCGCCTCTGGCCGGCTTGTCTCACCGCAAGACGGCGACCCGCGGATATGGGGACATCGGTGTGCTAAGACGACGCCGCAAACCGAGAAGAACGCAGGGCTATCAAAAGGGACCTTGAGATGAACAAGATATACGGCTCCCGCCGCGGAAGCGCTCGACGGGCTGTTGGAAGACGGATGACCATCGCCGCCGGCGGGTTTCGGCCTGCGGCATTCCGGAGCTTCTGATCGCGGCGATCCGCGACGCCGGGACCAAGAACCTCACGATCGCCTCGAACAATGCGGGCGTCGACGATTTCGGCCTCGGCCTCCTGCTCCAGACCCGGCAGGTGAAGAAAATGGTCTCGTCCTATGTCGGCGAGAACGCGGAATTCATGCGCCAGTACCTCGCGGGCGAGCTCGAGCTCGAGTTCAACCCGCAGGGCACGCTGGCGGAGCGGATGCGGGCAGGCGGCGCGGGCATCCCGGCCTTCTACACCAAGACCGGCGTCGGCACCGTGATCGCCGACGGCAAGGAGGAGAAGGTCTTCGACGGCGAGACCTATATCCTCGAGCGCGGCTTCGTCGCCGATCTCTCGATCGTCAAGGCGTGGAAGGGCGACGAGCAGGGCAACCTGATCTACCGGAAGACGGCGCGGAACTTCAATCCGCCGGCCGCGACCTGCGGCAAGGTCTGTATCGCCGAGGTCGAGCAGATCGTGCCGACCGGCAGCCTCGATCCGGACAC
Organism: Alphaproteobacteria bacterium; assembly: GCA_038131485.1. Lineage (GTDB taxonomy): Bacteria > Pseudomonadota > Alphaproteobacteria > MPNO01 > UBA830 > JAYQUR01. The sequence continues at coordinate 363,508 of JAYPPO010000002.1, read as the reverse complement.
GATCCACACGCCGGGCATCTACGTTCACCGCCTGATCCAGGGCGAGCACGAAAAGCGCATCGAGCAGCGCACGGTCAGCAATTTCCGCTTACGCGTGGACGCACGCCGGCCACCCATAAGGATGATCCCCCAAAGGATCTTGCGGTGGCCGGGAGGGGGAGAGGGCCGGAACAGAAAATCGACTAACAGGAGACCGAGTCATGTGGGACCGAAACCAGATGGCCGAACGCGCGGCGCAGGAGCTGCAGGACGGCTGGTACGTCAATCTCGGCATCGGCATTCCGACGCTGGTCAGCAACTACATCCCGGACGGCGTCGACGTCACGCTTCAGTCGGAAAACGGCATGCTCGGCATCGGTCCGTTCCCGACCGAGAACGAGATCGACGCCGACCTCATCAACGCCGGCAAGCAGACGGTCACGGCGATGGACCGCACGTCCTATTTCTCGTCCGACCAGTCCTTCGCGATGATCCGCGGCGGCAAGATCAACATGGCGATCCTCGGCGCGATGGAAGTCGCCGAAAACGGCGATCTCGCCAACTGGATGATCCCGGGCAAGCTGGTCAAGGGCATGGGCGGCGCGATGGACCTCGTCGCCGGCGTCGGCCGCGTCATCGTCGTGATGGACCACACCAACAAGGCGGGCGAATCCAAGCTTCTCAAGGAATGCACGCTGCCGCTCACCGGCAAGGCGGTGGTCGACCGCATCATCACCAATCTGGGCGTCTTCGACGTCGTCGACGGCGGCCTCAGGCTGGTCGAGACGGCCGAGGGCGTGACCGAGGACGAGGTGAAGGCGCTCGACCGAAAACGACGCTGGTCTAACGGGAGAAAATCATGACGTCAGCGACCACAAGGCGTTTGCCAAGAAGTCGACGGCCGCGCGGCCAACCCTGTTCAAGGCCGCGCCGGAGACGATGCGGGCCTATCGCGGGCTGATGGAAACCGTCGGCAAGGACGGCGCGCTCGATCCCAAGACCAAGGAAACTCATGGCTTTGGCGGTCGGATCGCGGTTCATTGCGAGGGCTGCATCAACTATCACGTCCGGGAGTCGATCCGGAAAGGCGCAACGCGCGAGGAGATCGCGGAGACTGCCGCCGTCGCCATCGAAATGGGCGGCGGGCCGGCGGCGGTCTACGGCGCCCAGGCGCTGGATGCCTTCGACCAGCTTTCGGCCTGAACGCCCTGATTTCCGGGGAAATTTTTATTTTTTCCCGGATCGAATTATACTTTGACGTAGACCCGATCCGATATCATTTATCCGCCGTATCGGACTAGTGCCGGCCGCAATGGGCCGCCGGACACCGCGCCGCGCTTGGAGGCGCCGCCGCAATATGATCAGTCGCTTTACGAACGGCCTCGTTCGGGCCGTGGTAGTGCTTTCCGTCCTTGCCGCACCCGCCGCCCTTCCCGCCCTCGCACAGAGCGGCGGCAAGGAACTGTCGGACCGTGCGAAGGCGCGCGACGCCAACAAGAACGGCGTGATCGACCGCGACGAGGCGGGCGGACCGCTGGCCGCGAGCTTCGACGAGATCGACTGCGACAAGTCCGGCGCGCTCGACGGCGCCGAGATCCGCGGGTTCTTTTCGGGCGAGGGCTGCCCCGCGACGGCGGCCGCGGTCGTACCCGCTCCCCAGGCCGCCGCGCCGGCGGCGGCCTTGCCGCCGCTTTCCGACCGCGCCAAGGAGCGCGACAAGAACAAGAACGGCGTGATCGACCGCGACGAAGCGGGCGGCCCGCTGGCCGCAAGCTTCGACGAGATCGACTGCGACAAGTCAGGCGCGCTCGACGGCAACGAAATCCGCGGCTTCTTCTCGGGCGAAGGATGCCCCAAGCCTGCCGCCGCGTCGGCCCAGGCCGCGCAGCCTGCCGCGCCTTCAACCGCCCCGGCGAAACCGGCCGCCCAGCGCGGGCCCGGCGGCGGAGAGCGGTCGCGGGCGGTGCGCGTCGACAAGATCGTCATCGAGCCGCTGTCGCAGACCTACCCCGTGATCGGACGCCTCGCCGCCCGCCGCGGCGGTCAGGTCGCGGCGCGGATCAACGGCGCCGTTTCGGAAATGCGCGTCAACGAAGGCGACCGCGTCAAGGAAGGCGACGTCATCGCCATGCTCGCCCAGGAACGGCTGGCGGCGGAGCGGGACAAGTACCAGGCGGCGTATCGCTCCCGCCGGGCCACGATCGCGACCGCGGAAGCCGAACTCGCCAAGGTGCAGCAGGAGCTGCGGCGCATCGAAGGCCTCAAGAATTCCGCGGCCTTTTCCCGGGCGAAGTTCGAGGACCTCCAGCGCGACGTGGAAACGCGCAAGGCGACGCTGACGGAACGCCGGACGCAGGCGGGCGAAGCGGAGGCCGAGCTCAAACGCGCCGAGATCGATTTGTACAACGCGACGATCCGCGCGCCCTACAGCGGCATCATTTCCGACAAGCACACCGAGGTCGGCGCCTACGTCAGCGTCGGCGCGCCGGTCGTCTCGATGATCAGCGACATGAACATCGAGATCGAGGCCGAGGTGCCGACCGACCGCGTAGCCGGGCTCGAACCCGGCACGCTCGTCCGGTTCCGGCTCGACGACGGCACGCGGCATTCCGCGACGGTCCGCGCGGTGATCCCGCAGGAGAACGTGCGCACCCGCACCCGTCCGGTCCGCTTCACGCCGCAGTTCGGCGACGCCACCAAGCCGTTCGCGATCAACCAGAGCGTGACGCTCGAGATTCCGGTCGGCCGCGTGCGCAACGTCGCCACGGTGCACAAGGACGCGATCGTCCGCCGCGGCAACAAGACGGTCGTCTATATCGTCCGTAACGACCGGGCTTTCCCGCGCGACGTCGTGATCGGCGAGGCGGTGGGCAACCGCTATATCGTCGTCTCCCGCGTCGAGCCCGGGAACATCGTCGTCACCCACGGCAACGAAACGCTGCCGCCCGCGTCGCGCGTCGAGATCTACAAGGACGCCAACGGAAAGCCCGTCGGACAATGAACATCATCCGGCTTTCGATCGAACGGCCCATCGCCGTGGTGGCGATGGTGCTGATGATCATCCTATTCGGCGCGGTCGCGATGGATCGTATCCCGATCCAGATGGCGCCGGACGTGCGCCAGCCCGTCATCATCGTGAAGACGAGCTGGCCGGGCGCCGCACCGCAGGAAGTCGAGCGCGAGATCGTCCAGAAGCAGGAAGACGAGCTGAAGGGCCTCGAAGGCCTGCGCAAGATGTCGAGCCGCGCCCAGCACAACCAGGGCGGAAATCACGCTCGAATTCGGCCCGGGCATCAATTTCGACCGCCCTGCTGCTCGTCGCGAACAGGCTCGACCGGGTCTCCGGCTATCCGGAAGAGGCCGACGAGCCGACGCTGTCTACGTCCGGCACGGAAGACAACGCGATCGCGTGGTTCGTGCTGACCCGGCTGCCCGGCAACACCGGCAAATGGTCACCTACGGCGACTTCATCGTCGACGTCATCCAGGAACGGCTCGAGCGCGTGCCGGGCGTCGCCGGCGTCAACATCTTCGGCGACACCGAGCGCGAGATGCGCCATCAACATCACGCCGCAGGCGCTCGCCCGCTACGGCATGACGGTGAGCGAGGTTCTCCAAACGCTGCGGCCAACGCCTCCATCACCGGCGGCGACGTCGAGGAAGGCAAGCGCCGCTACGTCGTCCGCACCGACGGCGACCTCAAACACGACCCAGCTGGTCGAGAACGTCGTCCTGCGCAGCGCCGAGCGCGGTTCGAGCGTCGGCCGCGTCACCGTGCGCGACATCGCGACGGTCGAGATAGGCTACAAGAAGCCGCGCGCCCGGCCGCGCCAGCTCGGCGAATCCGCCCTCGGCTTCAACATTACGCGCGAGCAGGGCGCCAACGTCATCCGCACCATCGCGGCGGCGCAGGACGTCATGAAAGGAGCTTGCCGACGGCCCGCTCCAAAGCAGCAGGGACTGAAGATCGAGCAGGTCTACGACGAGACGGTCTACATCAACTCGTCGATCGACCTCGTGATGCAGAACATCTACGTCGGCGGCACGCTGGCGATCATCATCCTGATGCTGTTCCTGCGGTCGTGGCGGCCGACGGCGGTCGTCGCAATGTCGATCCCGGTCTCGGTCATCGGCTCGTTCGTCGCCATGGCGGCGCTCGGCCGGTCGTTGAACGTCATCAGCCTCGCCGGCATCGCGTTCGCCGTCGGCATGGTCGTCGACGCCGCCATCGTCGTGCTGGAAAACATCTACCGGCTCCGGCAGGAGGGCAAATCGCGGGCCGAGGCCGCGTATCTCGGCGCGCAGCAGGTGTGGCCGGCGGTCCTCGTCTCCGCGCTGACGACGGTGATGGTGTTCATCCCGATCCTGATCATGGATCTCGAGGTCGGCCAGCTGTTCCGCGACATCGCGGTCGCGATCTCGGTGTCCGTCATGCTGTCGCTGCTGGTGTCGATCACGCTGATACCCGCACTGGCGCGCAATCTGCTCACCCGCGATCCCGCCAAGCAGGAAAAGACACTCCGCATCCCCTTCCTCGACGATTTCGCGGCCGCATTTTCGCGCTTCTGGGTCAACTACGCGCGGATGGTCTTTCGCTGGAAGGCGCTCGCGATCGGCCTCGTGAGCGGCATTACGGCCCTGGCGATCCTGATTTCCATCGCGATCATCCCGAAGCTCGACTACCTGCCGACGGGAAACCGCAATTTCGTGATCGGTTTCATCCTGCCGCCGGCCGGCTACAACCTCGACACCAACGAACAGATCGCGATCAACGTGGAGACCGCGATGCGGCGCTACTGGTCGCGCGGCGAGCAGGGCCAGAAGAACGCCGAGGAAGACCGGGTCGTCGACCGGTTCTTCATCGTACCGCTGATCGGCCGGATGTTCATCGCCGCAACCCACGTCGAGAACCGGGCAAGGCGCGGGACCTGATCAAAGCTGATCCAGGAGCCGGCCAGCGCCGAACCGGGCGTCCTCGCCTTCATGTTCCAGCCGTCGCTGTTCGGCCGCTCCATCGGTTCGGGCCGATCGATCGACGTCGAGATTTCGGGCCCGGACCTGGAGACGATCTACGCCGTGGGGCGGGATATCTTCTTCTCGGCCAACAGCGCGATGCCGCGCAGCCAAGGAAACCGGGTTCGTCCGCTGCCCTCGCTGACGCTGGGCGAACCGGAGGTGCGCATTACGCCGGACCGCATACGCCTGTCCGACAACGGACTGTCGGCCCGAGATCTCGGCGAAGCCGTCGATGCCTTCAACGACGGCGTCCGCGTCGCCGAGGTAACGTACGAGGGCAAGCGGATCGACCTGACCCTCAAGGGGCCCGACCGCGGGAACGAATCCACCCAGTCCATCCGCTCTCTCCCCGTGGTGACGTCCGACGGGCGCATCGTGCCGGTCGAGAACCTCGCCAATATCGTCGAGACCAACGGGCCGACCGAGATCATGCGCATCGACCGTTCGCGCACCATGACGGTACAGGTGAGCCCGAGCGACGAGATGCCGCTTCAGGCCGCTATCGACGTGCTGCGCGAAAAGGTCATCGGCCCCATCGTGGAGCGCGGCCTGCCCGACGGCGTGCGCATCCGCATCGCGGGCAGCGCCGACAAGCTGGCCGAAACCTGGGACCACATGGTTCTCGACCTGCTGCTCGCGCTGGTCATCGTCTATCTGGTCATGGCCGTCCTTTTTCGAGAGCTTCCTGTACCCGTTCGTCGTTCTGCTGTCGGTGCCGGTCGCCGCGGCGGGCGGCCTCGGCGGCCTCGCGCTGCTCAATCTCTACGTCACGCAATCGCTCGACATGCTGACCATGCTGGGCTTCGTCATCCTGATCGGCATCGTAGTCAATAACGCGATCCTGCTGGTACACCAGACGCTTTACCACATCCGCGAAGACCGCATGGAGGTCGGGCTCGCCATCGAGACGGCAACGCAGAACCGAATCCGGCCGATCTTCATGTCCACGCTGACGTCGGTGTTCGGCATGCTGCCGCTGGTCATCGTGCCCGGCGCCGGCTCGGAGCTGTACCGCGGCCTAGGCTCCCGGCGATGTGGTCCGGCGGCCTGTCGCTGTCCGCTGTCCTCACGATGGCGCTGGTGCCGCCGATGATGTCGATCACGGTGGGCGTCATCGAAAACCGCAAGCAGCGCAAGGAAGCGGCCGCGCTCGGCCAGCCGGCGGAATAATTGGCTCAAGGGAAGGGCTGGAACCCCGATTGCCCCCGTTCGCGCTTTAAAATCCCGGCATGGACAGCGATCTTCAGGAACTTGCACGGTTGATCGAGGGAGCGAACCGTGCGCATGTCGTCTTCACCGGCGCAGGCATCTCCACCGAATCCGGCATTCCCGACTTCCGCAGCCCGAGCGGCATCTGGTCGAAGACGACGCCGATCTATTTCGAAGAGTACGTGCGCTCGGAAGAGGCGCGTATCGAGGCGTGGCGGCGCAAGTTCGAGATCGACCGCGACATGATCGGCGCCGAACCCAACCGCGGCCACCGCGCCGTCGCCAAGCTGGTACGCGTCGGCAAGGTTACATCGGTGATCACGCAGAACATCGACGGCCTGCACCAGGAATCAGGCGTGCCGGACGGGAACATAATCGAGCTGCACGGTAACGGCACCTACGCGACCTGCCTCACCTGCGCGACGCGCTACGCGCGCTGGACCCGATCAAGGCCGCTTTCGAGGCGGACGGCACGCTGCCGGTCTGCCATTTCTGCGGCGGCATCGTGAAGACGGCGACGATCTCGTTGAGCTGACAATGCCGGAAGCGGAAATGGAACGCGCCCGCGACGAGACGCTGCGACCTCTTCCTCCCCGCCATCGGCTCGTCGCTGGTAGTCTACCCCTTATCGGGCTTCCGGCGATGGCCAAGCGCAACGGCTTATTAATCATCATCAACCCTGGAAAAGCCGACGCGATCTCGACGGCATCGCCGACCTCGTCCTCAATCGCGAGATCGGCCCGACGCTGGGCGAAGCCGCGAACGTGAACTAGCCACGGGAAACGGCGGGCCCGTTTCGGTCAGGCCGCCGTGCGGATGAACATCCGGCCGACCCCGTAGAACGTTCCGTAGAGCTGGTCGAACTGGTTCATGAAGGTGATCCAGTCAGGCCGGGTTGTCCTCGGCAGCGATCGCCGCGTGGATCTGCTTCAGGCTGCGCCTCCGTCGATCCGCGCCAGGATTTCCCGGGCGAGCGGCGGAAGGGCAAGCGAGATCTTCACGCCGTCGGCATTGATGGCAAGCGACATGCCCGGCTTAGACTGGCGGACGACTCGCCCCCTCGCCGTCCCGAAGGAGCGGAATGCAGGCCGTGAGTGCGGCGCGGCGGTATCGATATCGTTGTCCGCACGGACGGCGTAAAGGATGTGGGTCTTGATGTTGCCGGCGAGCAGCTCAGCGAAGCGCAACGTTCAGGCCACTCCATACCCGCATCCTATCCGCTAACGGGCATCCTTCAGATAGACGCTTAGGTCGTAGCGCACCGGTTCAGTGAAATTCACCCGGCCGCATACCGCCGTCGCGGAACAACGCCGCCGGCTCGGTGACCGAATAGGCGCGATCGCGCCGGTGCAGCAGCAGGTCGTATATACCCGCATCGCCCTGGTCGAGATGGTCGCGCACATGCGGATTGCGGCGCAGCCAGTTGGTCTCTGGCAGATCGCCCAAAAGCCGTTTCGCAATGTCGATGCGTTCGGGATCGGGCGCATCGCCGACGACCATGCCAGCATCGCCTGGGCGTGATTATGACGCCCATCCGGCCGAGCGGCGCGTAGACCATGATGCCCATGCCGCCGTCGGGCGCAAGACTGTCCCTCAGCGCGCGGAGAGACCGGCGGTCAGGTCGGCGAGATGATGCAACACGCCGCAACGGTCGATGTAGTCGAAGGTCCCGAGGATCGAGCGAAGCGATGTCACTCGATCGCGCCGTTAGCACCGCGCACCAAACGCGCGTTGGACAGGCCGCGCGCCTCGATGCGCGCTCTGGCGACCGCGATGGACGCCTCGGAAATATCAGCTGGACGACTTCCGCCTCGATCCCGGCGTCCGCGTGCTGCTGGGCGGCATCACGGTCGCATCTCCCGTGCCGCCGCCGGCGACAGGCGCCCGGAACTGGCGTGCGCAATCAGCGCCGGCCGGCGAAAATATGGTGATCGATCTCGAGAATGTAGCCAGGCTAGCCGACGATCGGCGCCGGGTTGCCTCATGCGGTGGCGGGTTCGCCGCGGATCAGGATAATTCTAGTATTGTGCGCGAAGGTCGTCGTTCATCCACATACCCTGTTCCCGAACCTTTGCGCGATTCACCCCGGCTGTAGAGATCTGCCCTTATGCGCAGGTATTTCGGTATAGGCGTCGAAGGGTGAGCAAACCGATCAATGTCGGGAACCTTACCCGATCCGCCCATGCCTTCGGCGCCAGCTTCGTCTTCACCGTCTCCGCCAGTTGCGACCTGACCGACAGCCCAGCCGACACGTCGAATATGGCGGCGCAGGTTCCCGTCTACCCATTCAGTTCGCTGGAGTCGATGCGGCTGCCAAGGGAGGGCTGCGCGCTGGTCAGGTGAAATCGAAGAACGCGCCGTCGAACTGCCGAGCTTCCGCCACCCGCGATGCGCCGCCTACGTGCTAGGAATGGAACGCGCCGGCTTGTCGCCGGAACTATCGGCCTGCTGCGACCATCTCGTCAAAATTCCGACGCAATTCTCGCTCAACCTTGCGACCACGGGCGGAATAGTGATGTATGACCGGATGTTATCGATGCGGAATTTCGCGAACCGCGCCCTCATGGCGGGCGGCGAGCCGCTACCTTTGCCTGAACATCAATTCGGTATGCCAGTCATCCGCAGGGCAGCGAAATCGGGATAAAAAATCAGGAGAGTTATGACCTATCGAATGCGCACTCCTACGCTTATCGCGACCATATTCATGCTGAGCGCAGGCGCCGCGGCGGCGCGTGACGGCGTCCATCGGCGAATTCAAGGACTGGGCCGCGCATGCCGAGGCCGCGGCGCCCAAGAAAGTCTGCTGGATTTACAGCAAACCGACGAAGGACGAGGTAAATACACGCGCGGGGCGAAATCTACGCGCTGGTCACCCACCGTCCTGCCGACAAGGTGATCAAAACCAGGTCAGTTCACGGCCGGATACACCTTTAAGAAGGGCAGCGAAGTAGTAGTAAAGATCGGAAAATCGAAATTCGAGCTTTTCACCAGCGGCGACACCATGGGCGCGAAACGCCAAGGACGACAGGGCGATCGTAGCCGCAATGCGCCGCGGCGCGTCTATGATCGTCACAGGAACCTCGTCGCGCGGCACGGCAACCTGGGACACCTACTCGCTGTCGGGCATCAGCGCCGCCCATGCCGCGATCGGCAAGACCTGCAACGTAAAATAGGTCGCGGAAGCGCTCGAATTTAAAGAAAAACTAAACAGGCGGCGGGAGAAATTAAGGATTTCGTTGACGTTTTCCGCCCTTTACGACGCCCAATCTTTCTCGACTGCTTCATGCCAGCTTGGCCGTTGCGACCTTTAGCGCGCGGAACAGGCGAGCGGTTCGACGACGATTCCTAAGATCTGGTTCTAAAAATGTTGCTGCAGTTCTGCCCAGGAACGCCATCTGCACGCAGCCGTACTGCCGGCCCGGAGCACTCCCTGCGAAAGGGCGTTTTCTTACACCCCGAAAATCACATACACTTCCGGCGATGGCAGCTGTTCTCCACATGAAGCGAAATGTATCGCTGCTAGCGCTGTGCCAGGGCTATGCGCAGACGTCTGTCACGATCGTAATCACCGTTTCCGCTCTCGCGGGCGCGATCATCGCAGAGGAAAGGCGCTGGCGACCCTGCCGCATGCCTTCATGTGGCTGGCGACCGCGGCGGCGGCGCTGCCGGCCTCGCTTCTGATGAAACGGTTCGGCCGGCGGCGGGCCAGCTTCGCGATGGGCTCCACGCTTGGGATGCTCGGCTGCGCACTGTGCACGCTCGGGGTTTATGAATCAATCTCTGGATATTCATCTGCGGGACTGCCTGCATGGGCGCCTTCAATTCGTTCAACCAGTATCTCCGTTTTGCCGCAGCTGAAACGGCCGACGAAAAATTCCGGCCGACGGCTATCGCGCTCGTGATTGGCGGCGGCGTAGTCACGGCGTTCGTCGGCGGCGCTATCGCCAACGGCACCAAGGACCTGCTTGCCCCGGTCGAGTTCGCCGGCACATACGTAGTTCTAGCAGTTGCCCCATTCTTCTAGCCATCACGATCCAGTTCATCCGGATGCCGGAGATGTCGAAGTCCGCCGCCAGCGGCAGAAGCTGCGCACGCCCGGCCGCTGCCGCAAATTATGAAACAGCCCGCCTTCGTGGTCGCGGCCATCGGCACGGCCGTCTCCTGGGCAGGCATGATCCTGATGATGGCAGCGACGCCCTGTCGATGAAATATTGCGGGCTCGCCTTCGGCGACGTCACATTCGTTATCCAGTGGCACATGTTCGCGATGTTCGCGCGTCCTTCATAGCCGGCTGGCTGATCGCTCGGTTCGGCAACCTCAATGTGATCCTAATGGGTTTTGCCCTGTTCTTCGTAGGTATCGCGGCGGGCCTCTCCGGCATTTCCGTCGCGCATTTTTTCCTTACCAACATTGCTATCGGCGCGGGCTGGAACCTGATGCTGATCGGCTCGACAGCGCTACTGGTCACGTGTCACACGGAGGCGGAAAAAGGCAAGGTCCAAGGCGCAAACGACACGATCGCGTATCTGCTCGCCGCGATTTCGTCATTTTCGCCGGCTATCTACCGTCGAGGTCGGGTGGAACGCGGTCATGATCGCTATAGTGCCGCAGGTGGTCGTAGTCGGCGCTGCAGTGTGGTGGATGCGCTCGGTTCAAATTCGTATGGCAGCCGCCGAATAAACTGGCCTTTGCGCGGCACCAGAAGGGGGGCATACTCTTCTCGTAATAAAAACGCAGTAATAAGCGGGAGGAGATAATGATTACCGTTCTGCCCATAAAATCGTGCCGGCCATCGTAGCCGGCGCATTCGCCGCCGGCCTAGCTGCCGGGTCTGCCAATGCCACGACCCTGATCAAGATCGGCCATCCGTTGCAACCGAAAAAGCGCGTTGCAAATGGGACGTATTTTTCAAGGAAGGCATCGAAAAGCGAAGCGAGGCTTCGGCGAAGTAAAGATCTATCCAGCAAGCCAGCTAGGGCGATCCCCGCATGATAGAGGTCAACTCGGCACGATCGAGATGGCGACTATTCCGCCGGGTTTCTTTACGGGCATCGACCAGCGCTATTCCGTCCTAGCCGCTCCTGGCCTCTTCGACGACCTTCGGCATGGACACGCGGTGCTGCACGACCCCGAGTTCAAGAAGGTCTTCTGGTCCATTGGGGAAAGCAAGGGTTTGAAGATGATCGCTATGTCCTGCGACGCTCCCTCCGACTACGCGACCACCCGGCCGATCCGCACTCTGGCAGACTTCAGGGGCTGAAACTCCGGGTGTTCGGCAGCAAATTCGAAATCAGATCGCTGCGACGCCTCGGCGCGACCGGTGCCCCCGATGCCGCTGAGCGAGGTCATCCCGGCGATCCAGCAGAAGGTGATCGACGGCAACAAGGCAGCCATCGTCGTTTTTGTGCCGTTCAAGTACCAGACCATTGCGAAATAAGTCTTCCAAGCGAGGGAGTCGCTGATCTGCATCAACCGCGTCGTTAGCAAGGTTTGGTTCGACAAGCTGCCGAAGGCGACGCAGACAGCGATCGAGGAGGAAGCCGCCAAGGCTGATGACAAGATCATCGATTTCAGCGTGAACCTTGTGAAGACGTTCTACGGCGTCTGGACGAAGACCGGAGGAGTACTGACGCGCCTCAACGACGAAGAGCATCAGGAACTGTTGAAGCGGTTCGCTGGGGTCGCTCCCGCCGTGCTAAAGGACCAGCCCAAGGTTCTCGAGGTCTACAACACGGTCAAACGCGTCGCGGCGCGCCTCCGCGCCAAATAAGCAAAATCCCTTCACAGGAAATTGCATCGGCCTGGATCAAGTATCCGACACCGCCCGTCCCCCGCCCTGAGTGAGGCGGGGACGGTCTCAATCGACCCGCCTGGCATTCGGCCTTATATTGTGGCCATGCCGGCCGATAGTAACATCATGCCAGACGCGCCCCGGAGCCCGTCCGAAACGGGCCTCGCCCCGCCGCCTCTCGAACGAACGACGATAAGACAGACCTCGTCGGCATGTCGCGCGACGAGATGGCAGCGGCCTTCGCCGAGATGGGCCTGCCAGTCTTTCGCGTGAAGCAGGTCTGGCACTGGATCTATCATCACGGCGTTCGCGATTTTGCTGAGATGAGCACACTGGCCAAGGGATTGCGTTACGATCTCGCCGAAAAATTTTTTATTTCGCGTCCGGGTGTCGTAACCGAGCAGACCTCTATGGACCGCACGCGCAAATGGCTGATGTCATTCAACGATGGAAAAATGGCCGAGGCGGTCCACATTCCGGAGGAGGACCGCGGCGCGGTCTGCATCTCCTCGCAGGTCGGCTGCACGCTGAACTGCCGGTTCTGCCATACCGGCACCCAGGTGATGGTGCGCAACCTGACCGCAGGGGAGATAGTCGGTCAGTTCATGCTGGCACGCGATTCATACGGCGAATGGCCGTCGTCCCTGGAGCCTCGCCAGCTCACCAACATCGTCATGATGGGCATGGGCGAGCCGCTCTACAATTACGACAACGTCGTGAAGGCGCTCCGCATCATCATGGACGAGGAAGGCATCGGCGTGTCGCGGCGGCGCATCACTCTGTCGACGGCGGGCGTGGTGCCGATGATCCCGCAGGTGGGCGTCGATCTTGGCGTCCAGCTTGCGATCTCTTTCATGCGGTGCGCGACGATTTACGCGATGAAATCGTCCCGATCAACAAGAAGTACCCCATCGCCACGCTTCTGGATGCCTGCCGCGCCTATCCGACGGCGCGCAATTCCCGGCGTATCACCTTCGAATACGTCATGCTGAAGGACGTCAACGATAGCCCGGCGGACGCGCGTGAACTCGTGCGGTTGATTTCTGGCATTCCCGCCAAGGTGAACTTAATCCCCTTTAACCCATGGCCTGGCGCGCCTTACGAATGCTCCACTGACAAGGTCATCGCCGCCTTCGCGGACATCGTCAACCGGGCCGGTTATTCATCACCAGTCCGAACGCCGCGCGGCCGCGATATCGCCGCCGCCTGCGGCCAACTCAAGACCGCCAGCGAACGTGAACGGAGATCGACGCGCGCCTGAGCGCCGCGTGCCGGGTAACGACCGATCGAATGGAAAGACCTCTCGGCGAAAGAGGCAGCCCAGAACGAATATTACGGGCTTGGCGGATGGTTTCTGCAGTTGTTCGTCAAGAATTCCAGGCGGATGAACGTCACTTGGGTGCACCAGGCAGCGGCAGAGTAACCTGCGGCGGCCTGACCGCTTGCCGCACGGCGCGCATTCCCTATACTCCGCGCGGCTGAAGACAAAGTCTGACAAGACAGGGGCACCCGATGGCCGGACCAAAACCCGGTGACGTTAACAAGATCGTGCTCGCCTACTCCGGCGGGCTTGACACCTCCGTTATCCTCAAATGGTTACAGCAGACATATGATTGCGAGGTGGTAACCTTCACCGCCGATCTCGGCCAGGGCGAGGAAGTGGAGCCTGCGCGCGAGAAAGCACAGGCAGCAGGCGTGAAGGAAATCTACATCGACGACTTGCGCGAGGAATTTGTCCGCGACTTTGTCTTCCCGATGTTTCGCGCCAACGCGCTTTACGAGGGAATCTACCTGCTTGGCACATCGATCGCTCGGCCGCTGATCGCCAAGCGCCAAATCGAGATCGCAAAGCTGACCGGCGCCGATGCCGTCAGCCACGGCGCCACCGGCAAGGGAAACGACCAGGTCCGGTTCGAGCTTGGCTACTACGCGCTCGAACCCGATATTAAGGTAATCGCGCCGTGGCGCGAATGGGACCTCGACTCCCGCACAAAGCTTTTGGAATTCGCGCGCGAGCACCAGATTCCTATTTCCCGCGACAAGATGGACGAGCCACCCTATTCCACCGATGCCAACCTGCTTCATATTTCATACGAAGGGCGTGTGTTGGAAGATCCGTGGAACGAGGCGGAAGACGCGATGTATACGCGGTCGGTCTCGCCAGAGAAGGCTCCCGATACGCCGACCTATATCGAGATTGATTTCAAGGCAGGTGACCCGATCGCCGTAGATGGCGAGATGTTGAGCCCGGCCGCGTTGCTGACGAAGCTCAACCAGCTTGCCGGCGCCAACGGTATCGGCCGGATCGACATCGTCGAGAACCGCTACGTCGGCATGAAGTCGCGCGGCGTCTACGAGACGCCCGGCGGGACTATCCTGGCCGCAGCTCATCGTGGTATTGAGTCCATCACACTCGACCGTGGGGCGGCGCATCTGAAAGACGAACTGATGCCTCGCTATGCCGAGCTCATCTATAACGGCTTCTGGTTTCGCCCGAGCGCGAGATGATTCAAGCCGCCGTCGACGAAAGCCAAAAGCACGTCGAGGGCACGGTACGGCTCAAGCTATTTAAGGGGTCGGTCAACGTTGTCGGACGCAAGTCACCGATCAGCCTTTATTCCGAACAGCACGTCACGTTCGAAGCGGATTCGGTTTACGACCAGCGCGACGCCGAGGGCTTCATCAAGCTCAACGCGCTCCGCCTGCGGCTGATGCGCGCCCAGCGGGGCTGACGCGACCCTTGGCGGCGGCGCCCTCCTTCCTGCGCGCCGCCTTCTGGGCGGTCATGACGGCGATCAGCTTCGCCGTAATGATGACGACAATCCACTACTTGGGCGGAAAATTCGACGCCTTTGAACTCGTTTTCGTGCGGGCGATCGTCGGGCTGTTCCTCGTCATCCCGCTGATCTCCCACTCCGGTATCGCTGCGCTTAAGACGACCCGGATGCCAATGCACGTAGTCCGCACTCTCTTCGGGCTGTTCGCCATGGCGACCCTCTACTATGCGCTGGTCGAGGTCCCCATCGCGCAGGCGACTGTCCTCACCTTCCTTATCCCACTGTTCACGACCATTGCGGCCGGCACAGTGCTGCGCGAGCGCGTGGGCATCCACCGGTGGACCGCTACTCTCGTCGGCTTCGGCGGTGCGCTGATCATCATCCGACCGGGCCTCGTCGAGGTCTCGATCCCCGTTATGCTCGCCGTCTTGTCATCCCTGCTTTACGCGGGCGCATGGTCGAGCGTGAAGGTGCTGACGCGAACGGACTCGGCCGCCGTTACCGTCTTCTGGATGAACGTTCTGATGGTCCCGTTGACCGCAGTTCCGCTGTTCTTCGTGTGGGTGACTCCGACGTGGGCCGACGTGCCGCCACTTCTGATCATGGCGCTGGCTGGTTGGTCAGCGCATTTCTGCCAGGCCCGCACCTTCGAGCATGCCGATGCGAGCGCAGTGATGCCGTTCGATTTCCTGCGCTTGCCGATCGCCGCCGTGCTCGGCTGGTTTCTATTCTACGAGGTGGTCGATGTATACACGTGGGCGGGCGGCGCGATCATATTCGCGGCCGGCTATTACATCACACTGCGCGAAAGCCGAAAGAAACGACAGGCAGCGTTAGCGGGAAAAGTCTCCTAGATCAGCGTCAGATAAAGCCCGACGAAAAGCCTATGCGAAAATCTGCGCGGCGAACATGATGATCCCCGCGACCACCTGACCCCAACCTACAGCAGCTAGACTGATCTTCGCCCGCCCACCGCCGCGACACGGAACACCATCCGCGACTTCGCCTCCTCGAGACCGCGCATTGCGCCCGGTTAGCCGCACCAAAACGCGCATTGATTTGCGCCATGCCGACGGCGGACGGGACGAAAACAACAGAGACGAGGACGAACAGTGCGAGGGCAAGTATTTCGAGCTCTGGATCCGGGGCATACTCTCAGGGCGGAAAAATTCCGCTTATCTCAGCCAGAAGGCCAATCGACGTCATAGCGCCGGCGGCTCGATCCCATTCTGGCAGCAGGCGGCGACCAGTGTGTTGCGCAGCAGGCAGGCGATGGTCATCGGGCCGACGCCGCCGGGGACCGGCGTGATAGCGCCCGCGATCTCGAACGCTTCCGGATAGTTCACGTCTCCGACGAGGCGGTACTTGCCATCCTCCTCAGCCGGCACCCGATTGATGCCGACGTCGATTACCGTGGCACCCGGCTTGATCCAGTCGCCGCCGATCATCCGCGGCCGTCCGACGGCGGCGACAAGGATGTCGGCTCCTCGGCAGACGGCAGGCAGGTCTTTCGTGCGGGAATGCGCGATGGTCACGGTGCAGTTAGCGGCCAGCAAGAGCTGCGCCATCGGCTTACCGACGATATTCGAGCGCCCGACGACCACAGCGTTTAGCCCAGTCAGATCTCTGAGACGGTCCTCGAGAAGCATCATGCAGCCTAGCGGCGTGCACGGCACCATGCCGCCACGCCCAGTCGACAGCAGGCCCACGTTGGTCAGGTGAAACCCGTCGACATCCTTGGCCGGGTCGATGGCGTCGATCACCTTGTTCTCGTCGATATGTCCGGGCAGCGGCAGCTGGACGAGGATACCGTTGACGGCGGGATCCCCGTTCAACCGGTCGACGACCGCCAGCAGATCGGCCTCGGATGTTTCAGCGGGCAGCGTCTCGCCCAGCGAGTTCATGCCGCATTCGACGGTCTGCTTGTTCTTATTCCGAACATAGACTTGGCTTGCCGGGTCCTCGCCCACCAGCACCGCAGCAAGGCCGGGCACGAGGCCGTGATCAGACTTGATCTTGGCCGCCGCTTCGGCGACACGGGCGCGCAGCCCTTCCGCAAACCCCTTGCCGTCTATGATCCTGCTGTCATCCATACGACGCCATCTCCATCCATTTCCTAAGGTGCGCTCGAAGCTCTTCCGTCACGCCGGCAATCTCTATCACCTTTCGCCGCAACGTGTCGCCCGAGGCAATCCGGAAAGCATCGCGCAGCAGCTTTCGCATCTTCGCCAGCAGCTTGATTACGGTGGAATTAGCGTGGCCGCCCTCCGACGCGGCCGTCAACTGCATCCTAAGAATGCGGGATCCGTCGGCCTCAACCGCCAACCCGTCTATTGCGTTGCGCGAGGACGTCGGCGCCCGCCGCAGCGCGACGCGAATGCCATCCGGCGCGGGGATGACCGGACTGGCAGACACGAGCGGGCCTAGTTCGCCATCCAGATATAGATCTGAGGAACGACGCCGTCCTTGACAAGAATGATGGCGAAGATTGCGATCAGCGGAGAGAAGTCGATGCTACCGAAATTAGGCAGGAAGTTGCGCATTGGGCGCAGGAGGGGTTCCGTGATCCGGTACAAAAAATCGCCGATCGCGTAGACGAAGCGGTTATTCGTGTTTATCACGTTGAATGCGACCAGCCAGCTCAGGACAGCCGAGATCACAAAACACCACATATACAGGCTCAGGATCTCGCGAATGATCCAGAAGAGGGTTGCAATGAACTGCATCGAACGTCCAAAAAGTGGAAAGCCTGTGTCAGCCTAACGACGGCCCGAGTCGCAAGCAAGCTCGCTGTCAGTGCCGAATCCGACAGCGAAAATATGCGGGATCTGCCATCCCGAATGCTTGACAGAAACCCCCTGCATCCACATTATCCGCGCGCTTGGCCCTCGGAGGTCCGGCATCAGTGGGGCCGTAGCTCAGTTGGGAGAGCGCAGCGTTCGCAATGCTGAGGTCAGGGGTTCGATTCCCCTCGGCTCCACCAAATTTTTCATTTTTATACAATTTATCAATCACTTGGGTGGGGTAGATATCCCTATCCACATTTCAAGCCACACAACAGGCGATATTTCCTCCGGATCGAACGCAGAAGACGGGATGCTTAACCCTTCGCCGTCGGCCGCCGGTCGGGGCCATATTCGTCGTAGGTGCCCGTGGTCAGGAAAGTCTCCCACGCGATACCTTCAGAATCGAAAGCCCAGGATTTCTCGCCGACCGCATAGCAGCATGCGGCGCCGCGCTGTTCCTGCACGTCCGCCTCGGCCTTGCGCAGACGGTCTTCGATTTCGACGAGCTCGGCTTCTGTCTCTACCTGGATGCCGAGATGATCGAAACCTGTGTTCGCCTCGCGCGTCGAGATCGCGAAATTGACGCAAGGGTCGTCGACCATCCATTTGGCGTAGTCATTCTGGCGGATCGTCGGATCCTGGCCAAACAGACCGGAATAGAAGGCCACCGCCTGATCGACGTTCTGGACAGTGACGTGGACATGCATGCGTTTCATCTCAAAACTCCCAGCCGGGGCGTTGTTAAAAAACGTCAAGAATTTTCAAATTCGTTCCTGAACCGGCCGTCATAAATTCCTTACCCGCGGCATAACCTTCTCGCTGAATAGACGCATCGACTTTGCGGCGTCATCGTAACCGATGGTGTTGAAGTTCACCTGCAGCGACGCAATCTCGAACTTCCCGACGGAATCGCTGTAATCCTTTATCGTCTCCGCAATCTCGTCGGGCGTGCCGACCCAGGCGCCACCCTTTTCGGTTTGCGTGTCGAAATTCTCGGCGTCAAGTTGGGCGATGATCTTGTCATAGTTCGGATAGGCTGACGTCGATGTTCCCCCGTCGAGCCACGCCCGGGCCGAATTCACTAGCGACTTGAGATAGCGATTTAGCGGCTGCTTCGCTTTTTCCTCAGCGATGTCGTGGTCCTCGTCGCAGAACATGTGGAAGGCAAGCATCACTCGGCCTTCGCCAGGGTGCCCCGCTGATTTCCAAGCGTCGCGATAGGCGCCGAGCAGTTCCTTCATCTTGCCGCCCGCTAGCGGGATCGCCATGACCGAATGTCCAAGCCGGCCCGCCTTCTCGAACGACGCCGAGGTCGTGATCGCCGCCGTCCAGTACGGCACCGGCTTCTGCACCGGGCGCGGAAGCGAGGTAACGTCCTTGAAGCTGTGGAATTTCCCCTCGCTGGTTGCCTTGTCCTTCTCAAGCAGCTGCATGATCTGGGCGACGCCCTCGTCAAAGCGATCGACGCTCTCGTCGATGGAAACGCCGAAGCGTTCGAATTCGTGCGGCAGGAAGGCGCGCGCGAAACCGAGTTCGAGCCGCCCATTCGAAATGCCATCGAGCATGCCGGCCTCGCCGGCGAGTTTCAGCGGGTTATTGAACACCGGCAGCACGGCGCCGGTCACTAGCCGCGCGTTTCGGCTACGCTGTGCGCAAGCCGACAGGAACACGATGGGGTTGGGGCTGTAACCGCCGTAGCTCTCGAAATAATGCTCAACCGTCCGCACGTGCGTATAGCCGAGCTCGTCGCACAGCGACACCAAGTTTAGGCATTCGTTAAAATAGGTTTGGGCGTCCTTCTCGTCGGGCCCGATATCCGGAAAGAACTGAATGCCGAATTCCATGTCTCTTATCCCTGTTTTCCTCGGCGCCGCTGCGGTCATACCAAGCGGATTAGACCGGTCCGCTTGATCTGAATCAATGGGTGCAGCGGATAAAGCAAGTAGCCAAGCCGCGCACGTCGGGCCACGCGGGACGGCCCCGAAAATCTAATGTAGTGTTCGATCAAGATCACAAAACACGGAACGCCGCCATGCCCAGCTCGCAACCGCAACGCATCACATCCGTCGAACAGCTCGAAGCGTTGTACGGCGCGCCTTCGGAGCGCGCCCTGATCAAGGAGATCGATCATATCTCTGACCATTACCGCGCGTTCATCGAGGCATCGCCGTTCGTCATCGTGGGCAGCGCTGGGCCGGAAGGGCTCGACTGCTCGCCCCGCGGCGACCCTGCAGGGTTTGTCCGCGTAGCAAACCCGAAGACCGTGCTGATGCCGGATCGCCGCGGTAACAACCGCGCCGATACGCTGCGCAACATATTGCGGGATGCGCGCATTTCGCTGCTATTCCTTATTCCTGGAATTGGCGAGACGCTGCGCATCAACGGGCGAGCAGAAATCCTGGTTGAACCAAAGTTGCTCGACTCCTTCGCAGTGGACGGCAAGACGCCGCGCAGTGTGATTTCGACGACCGTCGACACGGTCTATTTCCAATGCCAGAAGGCCCTCGTTCGGTCGCGGCTATGGGATCCCGAAGCACGGCGCGACCGCGGGACTCTGCCGAGCGCAGGCGACATCCTGCAGGCGCTGTCGGACGGCTCGTTCGACGGCAAGTCCTACGACGCCAACTACGGCAACTACATGAAGGAAACGATCTACTAGACGTCAGGCGGTTCGTACCGCATGCCATATTGCCACCAGCGCCGCGAGCGCAGCGGGAGAGCTCTTCGAAATCGTCCGGGAAAGCTCGCGGACCGTCCTGGTATCGGGCCTTTCCGAGGGTGGCCGAAAGGCTCGATGACCTAGGCGTCCCTGAATGCCTGCCGGCGGAAATTGTCCTGTTGATGCGGCCCGCCGCACTTTGGCAGGCGACCATAAGCCTCGGGGTGCAGCGGAGCCGGAGTTAGAACGGAAAAGGCCCGGCCGGCAAGCCGTCCGGGCCCATAACGCGACATGAACTTCCGCTATGTCAGACCGTCAAGGTCCGCGAGCACCTGGTCTGGATGATCGGCCGGCTTTACTTCATTGTAGGCGACGGCTACCGCGCCATCAGGCCCCACCAGCACCGATTTCCGGGGTGACCGCGGGCTGTCGGCGTCGGATACGCCATAGGAAATCGACACCGCGCCGTCCTGGTCGCTCAACAAGTCGTACGGAAAGTCGAATTTAGTCCGAAACGCTTTGTTTTCTGGCGGGCTATCATAGCTGATGCCGACGACCGCACAGTTTCTGTCTTCGAAGTCTTGGATTCTATCACGGAACCCGTTGCCTTCGATCGTTCAGCCGGGTGTATCGGCTTTAGGGTACCACCACAAAAGAACATAGCGGCCGGCGAAGTCGTCCTTCTTGACCGCCGAACCGTCCTGGTTGGGTAGGTCGAAATCGGGTGCGACGACCCCTTTGTCGATCATTACCATTCAGGTATCTCCGTGTTATCAGTTGCCGAGCCAGTCTAACACCAGACCGGCCAGAAAAATGGCTGCAAGCCTAGACGAAGTCGGGCTCACTGCGTTTACGACACCTGAGGCAGAGACGGTTGTGCCAGCCTTCACTATGGAATACTTCGCCGCACGACATACATTTCCGATCTGAAGGCACATTGTGAGGCGCACGATAATCGGCGAGGTCGTCATTCTCGAGAATTTCCGTTTCAGACTCAGTCATTGATATGTCCCGTTTTATTAGTACCGACAGTGTGTCGGCACTCCCATCCAAACAGTTCCGGCGCTCTCTTTTAGCCCGCGCTTTCTCCCTCGGCGGGATAGGCCCGCCTTCGCGCGTGCGGAGCGTGAACGATAGATAGAGCGCCTTTGACGCCAAGTACATCTATATTTTTAAGAAATAGTTCTCTCCTCATGGGGGTGGCCCGACTTGGGCCGAAATCGGAGCTTTTTAACCCGAGTTAAAGCACCTTCGTTTACTGGTTCGCATTCTGGTTTCAGCTTACTTCGAAGCGCCTCTCACATGTCGGAAAACACGCAGAAACCTATCACTCTGGTTTCCTGACGAACCGCCTTTCTTCAAACCGCATTACTTATAGGCTGACTAAGATAGTGACGCGCTCCGTCCTGGTGACGTGCCTTGCGGTAAGCGAGCAAAGCTATTTCTCCGCAGGCAGGCATCTCAAATGGTGCCGGGCCAGCGTTTGAGCACGACGACCGTGGCCGGCATCGGCGGCGAGGCGTTGACCGAAGCCAAAAAGACCAATGCCGAGGTCCATGATCTCGCCGATGCCGCCAACCGGACCGGTTAAGACATCGGCCTACTCACCGACATCACACTGGAGACCGACCGGCGCGCGCTCAACGCCGCCATCGAGGAGGCGCGTCCGAGCAAGGCAGGTAAGGGCTTCGCGCTCGTCGTCGCCGAGGAGACGACCCTCGCCGATCAGGCCGCGAAGGCCACCAACGAAATCTCACAGAGCGTCCGGCGCGCCGCTTTGGGCACGCAGGAGTTATTCGGTGAACGTCTCTTACTTAGTCGAAGCAGCAGGCGAACGGGCAGATCCACCGGCCAAATCGAAGCCGCGTCTCAAAAGCTATTCGATCAGGCGCAGACGCTGCGCGGCAATTTGTATCGTTCCCGTAAGGAAATCAGCCCGGCTCGAGCGCCCAAGAGCAGCGGGATCAGAAGGCCTGGGCCCCCGGGATCACCGCGATTGCTGCTGCGGCAACCTGGCGGTCCTGCTCGCCGGTGCCCGAGCCCACGCCCACGCCGCCGATGCAGTGGCCGTCGACTACGATGGGAAGTCCGCCCGGCAGGTTTATGCGCTGGCCGTCGGTACCGATGGCCAGCTTCATGTCGATACCCGCCTCGAGCCCCCCCGTGGGCTGGCCATAGCATGCCGCGGTGCGCGCCTTTCTGAGGGCCGTCTCAAGGGACATGTGGAAAGCGCCGTCCATTCGCACAAACGCGAGCAGATGACCTCCCGCATCGACGATCGAAATGCATTGCGGCTGTTTCATATCGGTCGCCTTGGCAATTCCTGCCTGAAGCGCCTTGACGGCGCCTTCGTGCGTGAGTTTGAGAGACGCTGTCGTTTCGGCCATGGGGACGGTTCCCGATCGGTTGGTTTCGCTGAGCGCCAGTTTTCCAGCGAAACGATGGCGACGCAAGCCGCCAGCATGGCGCGCATTCGGTAATTGACAGCGCGGCGACCCCTGGCGGAAGCTGCCGCACGAAGCGATTGCTGCGCGACCCGAGGGCTGCGATGAAAATAACGATCGAGGCGATCAGCACCTTCACGGTATACGCGTGCCTTATGGCTGTCGCGGGAGGCGCCGCCGCGGCGTCAGACTGGAACACGTCGCTGTTGTTAGAAAAGGGCCTCCGTGTCGAGACGCTTGAAAAGGCTCGGAACGCTTATCTCGCCGCCGGCGACCGCGTACGCAACACGCGCATCGTCTCGATCATCGACTACGGTATGCATTCCTCGAAACCGCGGCTTTTCCTTATCGATGTCGAACACGGCACGCAGGAAGCCCTTCTGGTTTCGCACGGGCGAGGTTCAGACCCGGACCACGACGGATGGGCGGACCGGTTTTCGAACGTCGAGGGCTCGAAGATGACATCCCTCGGATCCTACCTTACCCGCGACGTTTATTACGGAAAGCACGGTATGTCGCTTCGCCTCATCGGTCTCGATGCGTCAAACGACCGCGCGCTGAAGCGCGCCATCGTGATGCACGGCGCGGATTACGTTGCATCGGACCTCGCGAAGTTGGGGCGCAGCTGGGGATGCCCGGCGATCCAGCGGCGCCATGTCGCCCGCCTGCTGCCGAAGCTCGCCGGCGGCGCGTTTCTCTTCATAACGCGCTAGCTTCAGCGGGAGCGGGCTGGAAGGGAGGCGTTTACGCCGCTTGCGGCGTCCTGCGGTCGCGCGATCGGAACAAAATCAGGGACATGATCGAGACGTTGAGGACATTCCAACCGATGCCATTCAGGAAGGCGGCAAAGTAGGAGCCTGTCACATCATAGATCCAGCCTGACACCCAGCCGCCGAACGCCATGCCGACCAGCGTCATCATGATCAGGACACCAACCCGCTCGGCGGCTATGCGGGCGGGCATGTATTCTCGGACGATGATCGCATAGGACGGCACGATCCCACCCTGCGCGAGGCCGAACATGAGCGAGATGACGTAGAGCGACATCAGCCCGTCGAATGGAAGATAGAACAACAGTGCGAGGCCCTGCAGCACCGAGCCTAGCAATAGCGTCTTCACGCCGCCGATATGGTCGGCGACGAAACCCGACGCGATACGGCTGACAACGCCCCCTGCCAGCATCAGCGCCAGCATATCTGCGCCGCGCGCGACACCGTAGCCGAGGTCTCTGCAATAGGCGACGATATGGACCTGCGGCATCGACATGGCGACGCAGCAGGCGATGCCGGCGATTGACAGCAGTAGCATCAGCGTGCGGTTGGAGAATGGCACAGTGCGCGCGCCCGCGGCGGCTCTCGGCGCGTGGGCGGCCAGCGCAGCCGCCGTCGTCTCCGGGTCCTCCTTGGGGGCCGGACGCTTCAGCGCAAGCGCTAGCGGGACCATGCAGGCGATGCACACGAAGCCGACTACGATATACGTCGTCCGCCATCCGGAGCTGTCCATCAGCGCCTGCATGGCGAGCGGCCAGATCGCGCCGCCGACATAGTTACCTGACGCTGCGATAGCAACCGCGAACCCGCGACGTCGGCGGAACCAGTGGGAGACGTCGGCGATAAGCGGACCAAAGGTCGCGGCCGTCCCTACCCCGATAAGCACGCCCTGCATCAGCGCGAACTGCCAAAGCGCCCCTGAATATGCCGCGCCAACAAACCCGAGGCCGAGGCCGAAGGCCGTGACGACGATGGGCAAGACAATCCCCACGCGATCCACGTAGCGCCCGATCAGGACATTGCCGGCGGCGAAGCCCGCCATCGTCAACGTATAAGGGATAGATGCGTCGGCTCGGTCAACGGAGAACTCCGCCTGGACGGCGGGTAGGACCACCACGACGCCCCAGAAACCGACGCTGCCGAGAGTGCCGAGCAGCATGGAAACGGCCAGGCGGCCCCACGCATAGGGGCTGTCTATCAGAGCCGCGCTGTCGCCGACGCCGGTGCGAAAAACGGTCAAGCTGTCATCTCCGGAATGTCTCGGTGAGAGTATCATTCCGGGTAGAAGAAAGGCGA
This sequence comes from Alphaproteobacteria bacterium, assembly GCA_038131485.1. GTDB lineage: Bacteria > Pseudomonadota > Alphaproteobacteria > MPNO01 > UBA830 > JAYQUR01. The sequence goes on along the minus strand of JAYPPO010000002.1, from coordinate 338,782 downwards.
ATTTGCCGAAAAGTTTCAGCTTCCCGGCAAGAACCAGAGATTTCCGCCCTTTTCTCTCAGAAAATAGTTCGACTTCAAGGGGCGCGGGTTGAATTCGACTCGCTAGTACTCCATATTTCCTGCAGGTCTAACAATCCGTATGGAGAGGGTCTCAATGGCTTTCGACACTCAAAGACAAGTTTTTGGCCGCACCGGCACGATCGATCAGGCAGCCTACGACGCCGGCCTGCGCGCTCACATGTTGCGCGTATACAACTACATGGCTTCGGGCGTGGCGCTGACGGGCATCTTCGCGGTCGTGATCGCGCAAATGTCGTTCGTTACCAACGATGCCGGCCAGACGGTCGGTCTGACCGAACTCGGACAAACGCTTTTCGCGACAGGCCTCAAATGGGTGGTCATGCTGGCGCCGCTTGCCATCGTATTCCTCTTCAGCGCCCGACTGCACGCCATGAAGGCGTCGACGGCGCAGGGCGTGTTCTGGCTTTTCGCGGCTCTGATGGGTGTATCATTGGCGACAATCTTCGCCACCTTCACCGGCCAGAGCATCGCACGGGTATTCTTCATCACCGCGGGCGCCTTCGCCGGGTTGAGCCTTTTCGGCTATACCACGAAGAAAGACCTGTCGGGGTGGGGCTCGTTCCTGATCATGGGCCTGATTGGGATCATCATCGCGGCCATTGTCAACATCTTCATCGCCAGTTCGGCTCTGCAGTTCGCAATCTCGGTGATCGGCGTTCTTGTATTCGCGGGCCTCACCGCCTACGACACGCAGAACATTAAGAACGAGTATGCCGAGCATCTTGATGAGGAGAGCCAAGGCAAGCTCGCCATCTCCGGCGCGCTGCGGCTCTATCTCGACTTCATCAACTTGTTCGTGATGCTTCTCCACCTATTCGGCAACCGCGAATAGCTAACATCATAATTCGGAAAAGAAACGGGCGCCCCGCGGGGCGCCCGTTTTCGTTTGTGCTATCGGCGAACGGCTATTCAGCCGCCTGCGCCGTAGGCGGCATGTTGTCCGCCTCGATCATCGCATCCAGCATGCGGATCGCTTGCAGGCCGCCGCCGTCGTGATTGATGTCGATTCGCGGCGGCGTCGAGCCGCTGTCGATGTTCTCCTGCTGCAACTTGATGATCCACAGGTCTTCCATGAAGGCGGTGTGGACGTTCTGTACAAGTAGATCGGTGATCCACGGCTCGTCGGTGCGGAAATCGTGCGCCTGCCCCCAGAAGTAGTGGGTCGTCTTGTCGGTCTCGGGCGTGATGGCGTTGAGATTGCGCATGGTGATGCCCTGCGACCGGTCGCCGTCGACCGCGCCGGTGCCCGCCTTCGCGGCGCCCACGTCGAGTCTGACGAAGGCCGGCGGTGTCCAGGTGATGTTCTGCCAGCGGTCGACTCTCTCGTCGGGTGCGAAGCCTCCCGCCCGCTGGAAGAACGGCGGGGGCGGCGAGTCCATAACCCAGCGCGTCACCGTTACTGAGCGGTCAGTCCGCGTGTGTTTCATCGGCGTCTCGGCAACGGCATCGGTGCCCAGCGTTGTCGGATGGATAAACGACAGGTGCGACAGGTCGAGTAGGTTCTCGACCAGCAACTTGTAGTTCGCCTCTAGATGCAGTAGCTCGCCCTTGGCGCGCCAGTCCGGATGGTCCATCCAGTGAAAATCCTCGATGTCGTCTGGATTGGCCTTTTCGGGATCGCCCATCCAGATCCATACCCACTGGTACTTTTCGACAACAGGATAGGAGCGCACGGCGCAGCCCGGCGGCACGGTCGACTGGCCGGGTACGTAGACGCAAGCGCCAGTCCTGTCGTACTGCAGGCCGTGATAGGGGCACTCTATATTGTCGCCCTTGAGCTTGCCCTCCGACAGCGGCGCGTGGCGGTGTGCGCACTTGTCTTGGAGCGCGACGGGCGTGCCGTCCTCCTTGCGGTAGAACACAACCGGCTCGTTCAGCAACGTGCGGCGCAGAAGGTTTTGGCGCCCAACCTCCGTTCCCCACGCCCCGACATACCAGGCATTGCGCAGAAACATGGCGGCTCTCCCTATTCCTTAGCTATCTAATGAATTTCGAAATTATCACCTCATCCTAGCGCTAGCCAGCGGCGATGCAAATTTTTCGCGGGCCTCTCGCCTCTTAAATTCGGGTGGCCTAACATGAGCGGAAGCAAGGGAGGAACCCAATATGCCCGCACCTTACACGGGTGGCTGCGCCTGCGGCGCGATCCGCTACACGATCAAGTCCGAACCGCTGATCTCTTACCTGTGCCACTGCACCGAATGCCAAAAGCGGACCGCCAGCGCATTCGGCCTTAACCTACAGATCACCTCCGACAACTTGATTATAGACAAGGGTACGCCGAAGGAACGGACGCGCAAGGGCGACAGCGGAAACGAGCTGACTATCAATTTCTGCGGCGACTGCGGCACCACGCTGTTCTCAGCGCCGCACGCGCGCCCCAACATCCGCGTGATGTACTGCGGCAGCCTCGACGACCCGGCCTGGGTGCCGGTGAAGCTGAACATCTGGACCAAGAGCGCCCTGCCGTGGGTCTATCTCGATCCGTCGCTTCCCGACGAGCCGGGCCAGCCGGACATGTCCATGTATATCGGCAACTAGCGGCCTCGAACCCCCAAATCAAACAAGGTAGCGAACCATGACCCATGGTATCCATTACGGCACTCGCGCGCGCCTAGGCATGATCCTTCCCTCAGTCAACCAGGCCGCCGAGCCACAGATTTCCGTGATGATGCCGAACGGCGTCTCACTCCACACCACGCGGATGCGCCTCCAGCCCGACCTCGAGGAGACCGTTAAGGAGGCCGAGCGCGGCGCAGAGCTGCTCGCCGACGCCAAGGTCGACCTCGTCGTCTTCCACTGCACGGCAGCCTCGATGTCGGCTCCGGGTTTTGACGACGACGTCATCGCGCGGCTTCAGAAGGCGTCGGGCCTGCCAGCCACCTCGACGTCGAAGGCCTGCCTCGAGGCGTTCGAGGCGATCGGCGCGACGCGTATCACACTGACGACACCCTACACTCAGGCAGTCAACGACCGCGAGGTCGCGTTCCTCAAGTCGCATGGGATCGACGTGTTGTCGGAAACCGGCGCCGGCATCTCGGGCGACGGCGGCGCAATGCTCGCCATCGAGCCAGAAGAGTGGCGCCGCCGGGTCAACGAGCAGGACGAGACCGCCTCTGAGGCCGCCTTTCTGAGCTGCACCGCCGTCCGCGCCGTCGAGGCCATCGAGCCGATCGAAACGGATATCGGCAAGCCAGTCGTCACCTCCAACCAGGCAATGCTTTGGCACGCGCTTCGCAAGCTCGGCATCGCGGACCGGCCGAAGGGGTTTGGCCGCCTGATGGCCGCTGGGTAAATACCCGAAGCGAGACCAAACTTAGGGCGGGTAGAAGGGCGGCCCGAGAGGCAAGCTTATAGCGCTCCCTATGAAAATTCTCACGTACACACTAAGGACTCACCCCGTAGAACCGCGCCATATTGTCGTAGACCAGCTTCTGCTTGATCTCATCAGGGAAGTCGCTGCCCTCGAGGAATTCGGGTAGCTCGGTCGTCAGGTCCTCCTCCGTCGGCTCGTGCGGATAGTCCGAGGCATACAGAATGCGGTCCGGACCGATGGCGTCGATGGTGTATTTCAGGTTTCGCTCGCCGAGTTCCATCGCGACCCAGAAATTGTTGCCCTCGCGCATATAGTCGGACGGCTTTTTCTTCAGCTTTTCCCGGCTCGCTGCACCGAAAACAGATTCGTACTCGTAGTCGAGCCGGTCCATCATGAACGGTACCCAAGTCGCGCCACCCTCGAGGAAAGCGATTTTGAGCTTGGGGAACTCGTCCCAGAGCCCCGAAAACACGATATCGGTGAGCTGAATCATAAGCGGGAACGGATGCTCCAGCGTGTGCACCTTCACGAACTCTCGGAAATGATCGAAGCCCATGCCGCGGCTCGGCCCACCGTGGATGGCGAGCGGCATGTCATGCTTCTCGGCGGCCGCGAAGATAGGCCGGAAGAATTCGTCGCCGTAGGTCTTCCCGAGATAGGTCTGCGATGGCAGCATCATCGCCGGGAACCGCACGCGCTTCGTCGCACAGCGCTCGATCTCCTTCGCAGCTGCCTCCGGGTCCTGCACCGGGATCAGACCGGCGCCGTAGAGCCGTACATCCTTTGAGGTGTATCGGTCCTCCAACCAGTTGTTGTAGGCGACGATCGTGGCAACCGCCCACTTAGGATCCGAGATCAGACCTGCCGCAAGGCCAGCCGTGGGGTAGAGCACGGTCGCTTCCGCGCCAATGATGTCGAGCATCTCCCCCCACACATCGGCATCGGTATGGGTGTAGCGCCGAACGGCGGTATCGTTTGAGCTCATGATGAAGCCACGCGCCCAGCCGTCGAGGCTCGGCCACACGCCGAAGGTCGGGAAGCGCTGCAAGTTTGCGAAATCGCCCTCGAAATAGGACGAGATCTCTTCGTCGTTCTCGAGCACGTGCCCGTCGCCGTCGAATACCCTGAAGCCGTGTACCGCCATCGTTCCCTCCCGCTGGTTTTCGTTCGGTGTCTAACAAAAGATTGAACGCCCCGCGCCGAGAGGTGTCAATCGGCGTCGCCGGTAACGAAACGCAAAAGCCATAGAACAATCCCATGCAGCCAAAAGGAATGTGTCCCGGTGTCGCCACCTCTCCCCCCTATTATTTCGGGTGAAACGCTATCAAAGAAAATCATAAATTCCAGTCGGGGCTCAGATTTTCGGCTCAGCGTGGAATTGCCCGAATGCTGCACCAGCCGCGCCAAGCCGCCCCGTTTCTGATATACATAATCGACCCTATAGCGACCGCGGAGCCGAGACATGGCAAACAACTACGAGAACGGCGACGAAACGAAGATCACGTACTACCACGCGCACATCTACTACGGGGACAGCGACGAGCTGCGCGAGAGGGCGGCGCGGCTGCGCGAGCGTGCGTGGGCAAAATGGCCGGCCGACGTCCGCATGGGCCGTTTCCGCGATCGCGCGGTGGGCCCACACCCACTGGCGATGTACCAGATCGAGTTCGACAAGGAGCTGTTCCCCGAGATCGTGCCGTGGCTGATGTACAACCGCGACGGCCTGACAATCCTCGTCCACCCCGAAGCGGAAGACGCTTTCCGCGACCACGCCTGGTACCCGCTCTGGATGGGCGAAAAGCTCGATCTGCGGCTCGACTGGCTGAAACAAGGAAACCGGGCGGCTTAAGCCCGTCTTCACGGCAAGCGTCTGCCCCAAGAAGGATGCGCTCTTGTCGTCTTCGGCGGATTTCCAAGAACATGAAAATCAATATTAGTCCTCTCGCTTGCGCGGTGGCTCGATGGGGTTTGGCTTCGCATCAATACGAGTGAGGCAGCGCTCTAAAGGGCCGGGCGCGCCGTAGGGGCGGCTTTCGCGTCCGATTATTTGGTCGGCTATGCGATCGCTAAGGATAATTGGAGCCTCGTAAGAACTGTCATTGCGGATTCTGTCAATCCGGTAGATGCCAATCTTCCGGTAGATGCCAATTTTAAAGAATGACGCGGTGTCGCCCGACGGTCGTATGTCAAGGCTATAGAAATCGAGATCGTGGGCTTGGATGCTACCAGCCCGCCAACGCCGCGGCCGCAAATATCGATTGGCAATCCACTTATCGCGCGCGCCTTAATCCAACCCCACCAGCGACCGCGCGAAGACCTGCGCTTCGAAGGCGCGCAGGTCGTTCTCGCCTTCCCCGACGCCGACGGCATGCACTGGCAGGCCAAACTTCTCGGCAAGCGCTACTAGCACGCCACCGCGGGCAGAGCCGTCGAGCTTGGTAACGACGAGGCCGCTGACGCTGCACATCTGGCGGAACGTCTCGACCTGCGAGTGCGCGTTCTGGCCGGTTGTGGCGTCGAGAACCAGCAGCGTATCGTGCGGCGCGGTTTCGTCCTGCTTCGCGATCACGCGAACGACCTTCTGAAGTTGCTGCATCAGGTCGTCGCGGTTCTGCAAGCGGCCCGCCGTGTCGATGATGAGCACGTCCGCGGCCTCAGCCCGAGCACGTTCGATCGCCTCGAAGGCGAGGCTCGCCGCGTCGGCGCCCTGGGAGCTGAAAACGACGGGGCAGCCCGTGCGCTCTCCCCAGATCCTAAGCTGTTCGATGGCAGCGGCGCGGAATGTGTCGCCGGCGGCGAGCATGACGGACTTGCCATCCTCCTTAAGCCGCTTAGCAAGCTTGCCGATGGTCGTCGTCTTGCCCGAGCCGTTGACGCCTGTCACCAGAATGATATGCGGCTTGTGCGCCGGGTCCGCCGAGAGCGGCCTAACGACGGGTTCAAGGATGCGCGTCATCTCGTCCGCCAGTGCGCCGCGGATCTCGTCGGGCGTGACTTCCTTGTCGAAGCGGCTCTTTGAGAGCGCGGCGGACAGCTTCATTGAAGTCTCCACGCCAAGATCGGCCGCGATTAGCAGTTCTTCGAGCTCCTCCAGCGCCGCATCATCGAGACGGCGCGCCTTAAAGATGCTGCCGATGCCGTCCGACAGGCGAGACGACGTGCAGCTGAGGCCCGCCCGCAGGCGCGCGAGCCAGCCTTTCTTTTCAGGTTGTTCGCTCATGCCGCTTTTTGCGCTATCAGCACATCATTGTCACGGCCGACGATTCGCGCCGCCACGATAGTGCCCGGTCTGAGTTGATTTTGGTCGTCCACGGCGTCGAGCCGCACCTGTGCGAAGTGCGGCGTATGCCCCTCCACACCCTGCTCGATTAACACGTCGTCGGTCGCGCCAATGCGGGCATCGAGGAACAGCTTCGCCTGCGTCGCCCCGGCGTCACGTAATTCAGCGGCCCGCGCCTTACGCACATCGCCCCGGAGCTGCGGCATCTTCGCCGCCGGCGTGCCGGGGCGCTCGGAATAGGGAAACACGTGGAGCCAGGTAAGGCCGCACTCGTGGACCAGCGACAGCGAGTTAGCGAAGGCCGCCTCGCTCTCGGTCGGAAAGCCGGCAATCATGTCCGCACCAAAGGCAGCGTCGGGGCGCAAATCCCGGACGCGCGCCACGAACGCCTCGATATCGGCGCGGCTATGGCGGCGCTTCATCCGCTTCAGGATCAGGTCGTCGCCCGACTGCACCGAAATGTGGAAATGCGGCATCAGGCGTGGCTCGTCGGCGATGAGGCCAAATAACGCGTCATCGATCTCCGCCGGGTCGACCGATGATAGCCGAAGACGCGGCAGCTCCGGTACTAGCGCCACCAGGCGCTTTATCATCTCGCCCAACGCGGGCGTCCCTGGCAGGTCGCGGCCATAATCGGTGATGTCGACGCCGGTCAGCACGATCTCTGCGTAACCTTCCGCTACCAGCCGGCGAACTTGCTCGACGATCACGCCTACGGGGACCGACCGGTTGTTGCCGCGCCCGAACGGGATAATGCAAAAGGTGCAACGATGGTTGCAGCCCTGCTGGATCTCTACAAATGCGCGCGCCCTGCCCTCGAAGCCCGAGATCAGGTGCGGCGCAGTCTCTCGCACGGTCATGATGTCGTTGACGGAGATGTGGGGTGTGCCCTCTTTAAGGGACCACGTTTCGGCGCGAAGCTTTTCCTCGTTGCCGATGACGCGGTCTACCTCTTGCATGGCGGCGTATTTTTGTGGGTCGATCTGGGCAGCGCAGCCGGTCACGAGGATAGTAGCGTCCGGGTTCGCGCGGCGCGCGCGGCGAATCGCTTGGCGTACCTGGCGCTCGGCCTCCGCAGTCACCGCGCAGCTGTTGACGATCACCGCATTTTCCAGCCCCGCATCGGCGGCGTGGCCCCGCATCACCTCGGACTCGAACGCGTTCAGCCGGCAGCCGAATGTCAGGATTTCCGGCGCACTCATGCTGGCACGGTCCAGCCCGCCATCAACGAATCGTCGAGTACGCCAGTATAGCTGGTGACGGCCGGGCCAGTCATGTAGATGCGCCCGTCGTCGCGCCAGTCGATGTCGAGAAGCCCCCCGTCGGTCTCGACCGTCATGCGGCGGTTGCCGATCTCGCGGCGGCTGGCGTTAGCGACCGCAGCGCATGCACCGGTACCGCAGGCAGGGGTAATACCGACGCCGCGTTCCCAGACGCGTAGGCGCATCCGGTCGGGCGCGATGATCTGGGCAACGGCGATGTTAGCGCGCTCAGGGAAAATCGGGTCGACCTCCAGTTCCGGACCGACAACCTCGATCGGCGCAGTCTCGGCATCTTCGACGAAGAAAGTCGCGTGCGGGTTGCCCATGCTGGCCGCGGCTGGGTCTGACAGCGGCCCGCGCTCCAGATCAAGATGCTGCGTGTCGGTCTCGATCGAGAGCGGAATATCGCACCACCCAAACCGCGGCTCGCCCATGTCTACGGTCACTAGAGCGTCTCCGGCCCGCTTGGCTGTCAGCAGGTCCGCGGCAGTGCGGATGACGGCGGTTTCCCGCCCGGTTTCGGCCATCAGCAGCGCGCCGATGCAGCGCGTGGCGTTGCCGCAGGCATCGACCTCTCCACCGTCAGCGTTTCGGATGCGCATGAACGCCTCCGCTCCGTCCGTTTCCCCCGCTGGCACGGTTTCGAGCACGATAAGCTGGTCGCAGCCGACGCCTTTCCGACGGTCGGCGATTGCTTCCGCGACAGCCGGTCCAAGCGCCGAGGCCGCCTTCGCCTCGCCGCGCAGATCAAGCACCACGAAGTCGTTGCCGAGCCCGTGCATCTTGGTGAACGGAAATCCTGTCATAATGCGCGTACTATGGCCGGAACTTGAGGGAAGTCTAGGAGAAAGGGTCTGTGGATAACTTCGAGATCTTGCACTTTTGCGCCGGCTATCCACTCGGCCCTCTCGACTCGCCACCCCGTTTGGTTAAAACTCTTTCACACAAAAGGGAACGCCAAAAACAGAAAGGCAGACCATGCAGTTCGGTATTGGACAGCCCGTGCCACGCACGGAAGACCCGAAATTCCTCATGGGCGAGGGCGAGTATGTCGACGACATCGTTCTCCCCCATATGGCCTACGGCTTCGTGCTGCGCTCGCCGCACGCGCACGCGGCGATCAAATCCATCGACACGTCGCGCGCGGAGAGCGCGCCAGGTGTCCAGCTCGTGCTGACCGGCGAGGACCGCGAAGCCGAGGGGCTGGGAACCATCCACTGTCATGTGCCGCCGATGGCTTTTGGCGGACCGCCCTCGCCGACACCGGCGCACCCGATTCTGGTGTCCGACCGCGTCCGTTGCGTCGGCGATTGCGTCGCATTCGTCGTCGCCGATACGCTAGCCCAGGCGAAGGACGCCGCCGAGCTGATAGAGGTCGACTACGAGATCCTGCCGGCGGTACCGTCGACGAGGTCGGCCGTCCAGGACGGCGCGCCGCTGGTATGGGAAGAGAACAAGGGCAATCTTTGGTTCGAGATGGCGCGCGGCGACGCGGCCGCGACCGAGGCCGCGTTCTCTAAGGCCGCGCATGTCGTCAAGGCCGACGTCCATCACAACCGCATCTCGGCCAACGCGATGGAGCCGCGCGCTGCACTCGCCGACTATCACCGCAGCCGCAAGCAGTGGACAATCTGGATGTCGAGCCAGGGCCCGCACCAGCACCGCACGTCCTACGCCGAAATCTTCCACCGCCCGGCGACGGCGTTCCGCATCATCGCGCCCGACGTCGGCGGCGGCTTCGGCATGAAAAACGGCGTTTTCCCCGAGGACGCGCTGGTAGCGTGGGCGGCTATGAAGCTCGCCCGACCGGTCAAGTGGACCGGCGAGCGCACCGAATCGCTTGTAAGCGACACGCACGGCCGTGACGCAGAATGCGCGAGCGAGCTTGCCCTCGACGCCAACGGGAAGATCCTGGGGCTGCGCGTCGTCGCCGATTACGGCCTCGGCGCGTATCTCTCGGCCTCAGCACCGGTGCCCGCCTGCATCGGCTCGATGGTCTACCCCAACGTCTACAATCTCGACACCATGCACATTCGCATCCGCGTCGTGTTCAGCCACACCACCTGGACGGGGCCCTATCGCGGCGCCGGCCGGCCGGAGGCAGTCTACACGATCGAGCGGCTGCTCGACATCGCCGCGGACGAGATGGGCATCGATCCGGTCGAGATCCGCAAGCGGAATTACATTCCACAGGACCAGATGCCGTTTACGACGTTGGTGCAGACGGTCTACGATTCGGGAGACTTCACTGGCCTGTCGGAACATGCCGCCAAGACAGCCGACATCGCCGGCTTCGCCGCTCGTAAGGCCGAGTCTGCCAAGACGGGAAAGCTGCGCGGCATCGGCGTGTGCTCCTTCATCGACTTCGCCTCGCCGTTCAACGACCGAATGGAAATCCGTTTCGACGACACCGGCTCGGTGACGATCGTCGCCGGCACGCATAGCCATGGGCAGGGCCATCAGACATCCTACGCGCAGATGATCCACAGCTGGCTCGGCGTTCCTTTCGAGCGCATTAGCTTCGTGCAGGGCGATACCGACAAGGTCACTTATGGCCGCGGCACCTACGGTTCGCGCTCGATGACAGTCGGCGGATCTGCGCTCCGCGCGGCGGCCGACAAGATCATTGAGAAGGCGAAGAAGATCGCCGCCCATATTCTCGAGGCGGCAGAAGAAGATATCGCCTTCGAGGATGGCAACCTGACGGTCGCCGGCACTGACAAATCGATCCACATCTGCGACATGGTCCAGCAGACCTATATGCCGATGGGCTGGCCCGCCGTGCTCGGCATGGGCCTCGAAGCCGAGGCGACATGGGCACCAGAGCGCGGCCCGAACTGGCCCAATGGTACGCATTTTGCCGAGGTGGAGGTCGATCCGGATACGGGGAAAGTCGATCTGGTCCGCCACCTGGCAGTCAACGATTCGGGCGAAGTGATCAACCCGCTGCTGCTCGAAGGCCAGGTGCACGGAGGCGTCGCGCAGGGTGTCGGCCAGGCGCTTTTCGAAGACATCGCCTATGACGATGGCGGTCAGATCCTGTCGGGCTCGTTCATGGACTACACCATGCCGCGCGCCGACGACCTGCCGAACTTCGAGACGGTTGACTACGTACAGTCTTGCCAGACCAATCCGCTAGGCGTGAAGGGCGGAGGTGAATCCGGCACGGTGGGCTCAACGCCGGCGGTGATGAACGCCATTGTCGACGCGCTCTCGGAACTCGGCGTGACCGACATCAACATGCCCGCGACGCCGCTGAAGGTGTGGCAGGCAATCTACTCGGCGAAGGCCGCGGCTTAGTTCAGGTTATCGCCCTCTAAACGACCAATCTTGCCCGCCCGCTCCCGATTCGGGGGGCGGGCGGTGCTATATTCGGTTCTATAACAATCTACCTGGACGACCCATGGACGCACGCAAACAGCGACTCCGCGACATCATCGCCGCCAAATCCTTCTCGCGGAGCGGAACCTTTAAGCTCGCCTCGGGCCAGTCAAGCGGCTTCTATTTTGACATGAAGCCGACCGTGATGGACCCGGACGGGGCGCAGCTGGTCGCAGAGCTGATTCTGGAAGCCGTCGAGAGCGAAGATCTCGACTGCGTCGGAGGAATGGCGGTCGGCGCGGTTCCCATAGTAGCGGCAGTGGCACAGGCCTCCGCTGGCTCGAAACGCCCGTTGCCAGGCTTCCTCGTTCGCAAGGAAGTGATGGAACGCGGGACCGAAAAGCAGGTAGAAGGCAACATGGTCTCAGGCGGCAAAGTGCTAATTGTCGAGGACGTCACGACTACCGGCGGCTCCGCCAAGCAGGCAATTGAGGCAGCCAAGCGCGAAGGTAACTGTACGGTGCCGATTGTTATCACCGTCGTCGACCGCCTCGCCGGCGCGGAGGAAGCCTTCGCCGCCGACGGCATCAAGCTGATCTCGATCCTGACCAAGGACGATGCCCAGGCCAGTACGCGGGCTGCCGGTCGGAAGTGACGCCGCCGGAATGCCCGCCCGCGACTATTCGATGGCCAACCGGCCGGACGAGCAACCTTTGGAATATCGATATCCGGCGCGTGCCGGGGGCACGGTCAGCGGTCATGCGTCGACACGCTGAGGGCGGCGACGAGGTCCGCGTCGAGGGTCCGTACGGCTCGGCCTGGCTGCGCGAGAGTCATCGCGGGCCGATCCTCGCGCTGGCGGGCGGGGCTCCGGCCTCGGACGCCGGTCAAGTCGATCGTCGGGCAGGCGCTCGGCCACGGACATGGAACAGGACATCCGCCTCTATTTCGGCGTCCGCGACGCGCGCGATGGACTCTACCTGACGGCGCATTTCGAGGCGCTGGCGGCAGCGCACCCGAACCTGACGTTCGTTCCCGTCCTGTCCGCGCCGTCGGGGGAGACGCAACGCATCGCACCGGCCTGCTGCACGAGGCCGTCGCCGCCGACGTTGACGGACGCCGACGGGATGAAGGCCTATCTCGCCGGCCCGCCGCCGATGGTCGAAGCGCCTCCGCGCTGCTGGAAGGGTGCGGCATCCGGCGGGAAGACATTCACGCCGATGCGTTCTATACCGAAGCTGAGAAAGCCGAACTGGAGAAGCCCCGATGACCGACGAAAAAGCACTGACGGGCCGGGTTGCCATCGTCACCGGCGGTGCGCGCGGCATCGGCGCGGCAATCAGCAAGCGTCTCGTCGACGAAGGCGCGTCCGTCGTCGTCGCGGACAGCGGCGTCGACATCGCGGGCAACGATTCGGACCCGTCGGTCGCACAGGCATTCGCCGGATCGCTCGGCGACGCCGCCGTCCCCTATACCGAGGACATGGGCGTCGCGGAAGCCGCGAAACAGGCCGTCGAGCTTGCCGTCGGGACGTTCGGCGGCATCGACATCGTCGTCAACAACGCCGCGATCCTGCGCGATTCCTTCGTGTTCAAGGGCAGCCCTGACGACTGGAACGCGGTCATCCGCAACAACCTGTCGGGCCCCTACTACCTGATCGCGGCGGCGACGCCGGTGATGCGCGACCACGCCAAGGCCGGACGCGGCGGCGAAAAGTACGAGTGGGGCCGCATCGTCAATATCGTGTCGACCGCCGGCATCGTCGGCAATTACGGCCAGGCACCCTATGCCGCCGCTGCCAAGGGCGGGCTGATCTCGTTGATGCGGATCGCCGCGCTCGACATGGCACGGACGGGCGTGACGTCGAACGCCGTGGCGCTGTTCGCGCGGTCGCGCGTCACGGAAATCATCCAGCCCGCCAACGACGAGCAGGCGGCCTACAAGGAAAAGGCGCTGACAATCCCGCCAGAGCCGGTCGCGACCTTCGTCGCCTGGCTGTGCAGCAAAGCGGCGCAGGACGTCACCGGCCAGCTGTTCGGCGTTCGGGACGGGAAGCGATGGTCTTTCGCAGGCGCGGCCTGCCGAGACCGCGATCGCCGAGAAGTCGGACTGGACGCTGGACGGCCTGACGGATCTCGTGAACGAGAAATTCCGGCCGCATTTCGCCGACATGCAGACCGACCTCGAACTGTTCAGCCACGATCCTGCGAATACGATCGAATGCGGCCTCCCCGGCCACCCATGAGGATACTGGCGTTGGGGTGGCCGGGAGGAGGAGAGGGCCGGTGCCGCAAGGAAAAGGGAGAATTCGAGATGAACGACCCGCACAGACCCGACGTGAAAACCCCCGAGGAATTCGCCGAGCAGCCGGAGGAATTCCGCACCGCGATCCGCAAGATCGTGCTCAGCCACGCGATCAACGAGCTGTACGGCTCGCAGGTGTTCGACGAGCCTGCCATCGGCCTCGCACCGACGCCCTACGCGAAGTGGCTGACCTGCCGCGTCGCGATGGAAGAGTACGGCCACCACGTGCGCTTCTTCGAGCTCGGCGTGCAGATAGGCATTCCCGAAAGCGACATGATCCCGCAGACCAGCGACAAGCGGCCGCTGAGCATCTTCGACTACGAGATGGAGTCGTGGGTCGAGTTCTGCGTGATCAAGGCGGTCGGCGACCTCGCCGAAATCCTGCAGGTCGAGGACCTCGTCCACTGCACGTTCCACCCGCTGCGCAATCTCGCGCGCATGACCATGCCGGAGGAGCGTTTCCACGCTCAGTTCGGCGAGGATTTCTGCGCCGACCTGATCGACCAGGGCCGCAAGGACGAGGTCCAGGCGGCGCTCGACAAGGTGTTCCCGTGGATGCCGGCCTTTTTCGGCCGCGCCGGCTCGGCCAACAACGAGATCTACCGCAAGTGGGGCATCAAGCTGCGCGCCAACGAGGAGATGCGCGCCGACTATATCGCCCGCGCGCGCGAGCTGTGCGAGGGCAAGCTGGGCCTCCGCCTGCCCGACGTCGAGGCGCAACCTGCCTGACGCCGCCGACGCGGTCTGGCGCGCGCTCACGGCGTTCGAGCGCGGCCTCGACGACGTTCCCTGGTTCGCCGCGGCCGGATCGCCGCTCGACGAGTCGGAAACGCAGGAATCGCACGTTTATCTGAAAGGGCTTGGCCTCGAGGCCGATATCGCCACCGTCGGCGACTGGACGGCCGGCGGAGACGTCGTACGGCGCCCCGACTTCGACCCGGACTGGTGGGACGGCGAGGAACGCCTGCGGGCCGCGCTGATGGACAGCGTCGGCGCGCGGACCGGCCCGATGCGCTCCATACCCGCCTCACCCGGATCGCCCGGATCGCGTCCGACCGGCTTCAGGGCGCAGCCTCGGTCGCCATGGCGCGCGACGCGCTCGCCGACGCGGGCCTCGCCAAGAGCGCGGCGGGCGCTGCCTCCATCGCCGTCAACCAGGCGGCGCTGGCGGCCGCCGCGGACGCCTCTGCCGATCACCCCTTCGTGGCCAAGTTCCGTCTGTTCGAGGCCGGCCGCTGGCCGCTCGGCGTCTATGCCGGGATATTCTATGTTTTCTGAGCCGATCGATGGCTGGTCGATGATCGGCAAATAAACTTGTTTTGGCGATGACCAGCGCATAGGTTCCCGCCGTCTTTTTCTCGCGGCACCGGCCCTCCCCTTCCGGCAACCCAACGCCAGTATCCTCAATGGGTGGCCGGAAGGGGGAGAGGGCCGGTGCCGGTCTGCGCAAGCAGACATTGATAAAAGCGGGAGCGTAAGGTGGCGTTCAAGAACAGGTACAAGACCCGGGCCGAGTGGGCGGATTGCGACCCGTTGGGCCAGATGTTCTATCCGAACTATTTCCGCTGGTTCGACATCGGCACGCACACGCTGCTCGACGCGGCGGGCGAGTCCTATCCCGTCCTCGTCGAGAAGTACGGCCTCGCCGGGCTGCCGCTGGTCGACGCGCAGGCGTCCTTCAAGGGCCGCTGCCGCTGGACAGACGACGTCGAGGTCGAGAGCTTCGTGTCCGACTGGGGCACCAAGAGCTTCACCGTGACCCATAATGTCTGGAACGGCGGCGCGGTCGCGGTCGAGGGGCGCGAGGTGCGCATCTGGGGCCTGTTCCATCCCGACGACGACACTCGGCTGATGGCGGGCGAAATCCCGGACGATTTCAAGAAGCTGCTCGGGTAGGGAATAGAGGGATGGCGATCGACATGGGGCTGCTGCCCGACCTGATCGGGTTCAACCTGCGCTGCGCCCAGCTCACCGTCTTCCAGCATTTCAACGCAACCGTCGGCAAGGACCAGATCTCGGCGCCGCAGTTCGGCACGCTGCTGCTGATCGAGGCCAATCCCGGCATCAGCCAGAGCGCGGTGGCCGAAGCGCTCCGGTTCGACCGTTCGACGCTGGTGCAGATCATCGACCGGCTGGAAGGGCGCGGTTATGTCGTCCGGAAGGTCTCGGCGCAGGACCGCCGGTCCCACGCGCTGGAGCTGACCGACGCGGGCGTCGCGGCGCTGAAGGAGCTCAAGGAAACCGCGCTGGCCCACGAGGCACAGGTCGCGACGAACCTGACCGACGCGGAACGGGCGGAGCTGATCGCGCTGCTGCAGAAGCTGTACGACTGAGACGCCGGTTCTCTGGGAAAAAAGAAACCCCCGCCGGATGGCGGGGGTTTTTCGTTGGGCCCAAGGCGCCGTCAGGCCGCTTCGCGGAACACGCCGAGTTTCTGCTGCACCGGCGCGTCGGTGAAGCTGAACAGGAACGAATCCTCCGCAGCCTCGTGGCGGTGCTTGTACCAGGCGGGGACCACGAAGGTGTCGCGCGCCTTCCATTCGATGGTCTGGTCGCCGATCACGGTCTTCCCGCTGCCTTCGACGCAGTGATACACCCAGGCGGCGGTCGTCTGGTAGTTGTCGCCCGAGAAGCCCTTGGGCAGCTTCTGCATGTAGGTGCCGATAGTCGGCATCACGGGGCCGCCGTTGGTCGGGTTGATGTATTCGAGCTTGATGCCGTGGCGCGCGTCGATGTCCTGCGACTTCGACAGCTGCTCCAGCGTCTCGCGGGTCTGGACGTAGGGATAGTGGAAGACGGGCGAGTTCTGCGTCTTGTAGGTCTCGCCGAAGGGCAGCATGTTGCCGCCGTAGCGCGCCATGTTGTCGCCCACGGGACGGCCCGGCGGGAATTCCTTGTCGGCATAGGGCTCGGCGAAGACCGGACCGAGATAGCGGATCAGCGGGATGTCGAGCCCGTCGAGCCAGACGACCGGCACGTCGCCCTCGTGGCCGTGGTCGTGCCACACCCAGGAGGGCGTCAGGATCAGGTCGCCCACTTCCATGTAGGCCTTCTCGCCGTTGATGGCGGTGTAGGCGCCGGTGCCCTCTACGATGAAGCGCAGCGCCGCCGGCGAATGGCGGTGCGCCGGCGCGATCTCGCCCGGCATGATGAGCTGGAGGCCGGCATAAAGCGCCTCGGTGATGCAGGAACGGCCCTCGAGCGTCGGGTTCTCGAGCACCATCACGCGGCGCTCGGCTTCCTCGGCCGAAATGATGTCCGCCGACTCCATGATGTAGGGGCGGCACAGGTCGTAGTCCCACTTGTGCGGCGTCGCGTCGGTCACGGGCTCGACCGCGAGCAGCGTGTGCAGCACCTCCCACAGGGGCGTCATGTTCTGCGCCGCCATGCGGCCGTAGAAATCCGCGCGCGCGTTGGTGAGTTCCGGTTTTTCGTGCAGGGCCCGTGCCATTGTCTTTCCTCCTGATCGCCTTCGGCCGCGGAGAATAGCATCATTCGCGACGCCATGAAGTTCGGAATGTTTTAGTCCGTATACGGAGCGAATCAAGCATTTAATTCGTATACGGACGAAATACCGTTCGGGCTGTAACGGTGGTCGCAACCCGCGGGACGCGATATAGATCGGGAAACAAGCACGTCCGATATGCGCATTCTCCACGTCCTCGATCATTCTATCCCGCTTCAGAGCGGTTACACGTTCCGCACGCTATCGCTGCTGACCGAGCAGCGGGCGATGGGCTGGGAAACGTTCCACCTGACCACGCCGCGCCACACCGAGCCGTTCGTGCCGGAGGAAACCGTCGACGGCTGGCGGTTCTTCCGCACCCCAGCCCCGGCGGGCCCAACCTGCCGGTCCTGCGCGAGCGCCCGAGATGGCGGCGACGGAAAAGCGTCTGAACGAGATCGTCCCCGAGGTGAAGCCGGATATCATCCACGCGCATTCGCCGGTACTCAACGCGCTGCCGGCGATCCACGCGGGCCGCCGCCACGGCATCCCGGTCGTCTACGAGATCCGCGCCTTTTGGGAGGATGCCGCGGCAAGCCACGGCTCGACCACCGAGGGCAGTCTGCGCTACCGCCTGACACGTGCGCTCGAGACCCGCGCGATCAGGCGCGCCGACGCGGTCTGCACCATCTGCGAGGGGCTCCGTGCCGACATCGCCGCGCGCGGCATTCCCGAGGACAAGGTGACGGTGATCGCCAACGCGGTCGATCCGTCGGAATTCGCGGCGAACACCCCGCGCGACGACGCACTGGCCGCCGAGCTCGGCCTCGACGGCAAGACGGTCCTCGGGTTCCTCGGGTCGTTCTACGGATACGAGGGGCTGCATCTTCTCGTTGCCGCAATGCCGCGGCTACTCGCCGCGGACCCGAACATCCGCCTGCTGCTGGTCGGCGGCGGGCCGGAGGACGCTGCGCTGCGCGAGCAGGCCGCCGCGCTGCCCGACCCGGACGCGGTGATCTTCACCGGCCGCGTGCATCATTCGGAGGTGCAGCGCTACTACAGCCTGGTCGACCTGCTGGTCTATCCGCGGGTCAATATCCGGCTGACCGATATCGTCACGCCGCTGAAGCCGCTGGAGGCGATGGCGCAGAACAAGATCATGGTCGCGTCCGACGTCGGCGGCCACAAGGAGTTGATCCGCGACGGCGAGACCGGAAACCTGTTCCGCGCCGCCGGACGACGGATCCATCCGCTCCTGGTTCGCCGAGGAAGGCTTCGCCGCGCCCGAGGTGCGGGAAACGGAGCACTGGCGGCTCTATGTGTTTCCGCGGATCGGCGTGCCGGCGCGCAGCGTCTTTGAGGACGGCAGCGGCGATTTCTGCGCCGTCACCGGGACGGCGATCTACCGCGGCGCGACGGGAGCCGCGGCGCTGCCTGACTGCTCGCCGACCTGAAGGCGGGCGGCATCGACCGTTCGGAGATATTCGGCCAGTTTGCCATCCTCGCCTCCATCGGGGGAACGCTGACGCTGCAGACCGACGCTCTCGGCACCTTCCCGGTCTGGTACAACCTCGACCGCACCGCCGTCTCCAGCTCGTTCCTCGCGACGGTCCGGTCAACGTCGCCGCTCAACCCCGATCCGCAGTCGATCTACGAGTACGTCTTCCAGGGCGCGACCTACGGCGACCGCACCCTGTTCCGCGAGGTACAGCTTCACCGGTGCCGCAAGAAGGTAACGTTCGCCGCAGACGTTCAGGTCGACGATTGCCACCCGCCGCTGACCCCCGGCATCGACCGGGCGCCGCTCGCCGAGCATCTCGAGCGCAATCCGCCAACCTCCGGCGATACTTACGCGGCGCTCGCCAGCGCGTTCGGGGACAACATCGATACGGCGCTGTCGGGCGGCTACGACTCGCGGCTGACGCTCGCGCTGCTGCGCGAAGCAGGCGTCGCGCCGTCGCTCCACGTCTACGGCCGCGACGAAGACGCCGACGTGCGCATCGCCAAGGCGATCGCCGCGGCCGAGGGCTTTTCGCTGGAGCATGTCGACAAGTCCGCCGCCGCACCCGTCGACCCGGACGCGTTCGCCGAGACGATCGCGCGCAACCACCTGATGTTCCACGGTCACCCGCCGGACGGCATCTTCGACAACTGCACCGATATCGAGACCCGTCTCGACCTCTGCCGCGGCGGGCGCGTCGCACTGAACGGCGGTGGCGGCGAGGTCTTCCGGAATTTCTTCTACCTGCCTAACCGGTCCTTCCACGTCCGCGAACTGTTGTGGTCGTTCTACGGCGCGTACGACCCGGACTGGTGCACCGGCGCGTTCGACGAGCGCGTCTACCTCGCCAACATGGCGCGCAAGATCAAAGGCGTGCTGGAGACGGAATCCGACCGCCTCAGCCGCGCCGAGATCGAGGCGGTCTACCCGCTGTTCCGCTGCCGCTACTGGATGGGCAAGAACAACAGCGTCAACAACCGGCTCGGCCCGGCGTTGACCCCGTTCATCGACGCCAATGTCGTGCCGGACGCGCTGAAGCTGCCGCTGCGCTACAAGAATTCCGGATTGTTCGAAGCCCGCATGATCAGGGAGATCAGCCCGTCGCTCGCAAAACACATGTCGGATTACGGGCACGGCTTCGATATCGACCCGCCGCTCGCCCGGCGGCTGCACGACGCCATGGTCTATCTGCGCCCGCCACGGCTGCGCCGGTTGTCCTTCCGCATCAAGAACCGGAACCTGCCCGACCTGCCCTACTGGCTGACGCCGGATTACATCGGGAAGGCGATCGATCCGGAGACTCCGTTCATGCGCCGGTTCTTCGGAATGGACCGGGTGCACAACGCCGACCACCTGAACCGCATCTACACGCTCGAATATCTTTTCCAGCGCGCCGACCTGTCGGAAGGCGCGGCCGAATGACCGACAATGTCCGGCAATTACCTTGGGCCGTTGCGTGCGCCCCGAAAGTAACCTATCCAGACCGCTGTCCGCGTAACCCGAGATTTTCATGGCCCGCACCTTCCATCTGATCGCCGCCGCCCGGCCGAACTTCATGAAGATCGCCCCTGTCTATCATGCGATGGCGGCGGACGACTGGTGCGAACCGGTGATCGTGCATACCGGCCAGCATTACGACGCCAACATGTCCGACAGCTTCTTCGAGGACCTGCAGCTGCCGAAGCCGGACTATCACCTGGGCGTCGGGAGCGGCACCCATGCCGAGCAGACCGGCAACGTGATGATCGCCTACGAGAAGATCCTGATGGACAGCCCGCCGGACGCGACCATCGTCGTCGGCGACGTCAACTCGACGATCGCCTGCACGCTCGCCGCCAAGAAGCTGTGCCTCAGGGTCGCGCATCTCGAGGCGGGCCTGCGCAGCCGCGACTGGGAAATGCCCGAGGAAATCAACCGCATCGTCACGGACTCGATCTCGGACATCCTGTGGACGCCGTCGCCCGACGGCGACGAGAACCTCAAGAACGAAGGCGTCGCCAAGGAGCGCATCACGCGCGTCGGCAACGTGATGATGGATTCCTACGAGCTGATGCGCCCGCGCATCGAGGCGGAATCCCCGCGCACCGCCCTCGGGCTCGAGGCGGGCGGCTACGGCATCGTGACGCTGCACCGGCCGAGCAACGTCGACCGCAAGGAGACGCTCGGCCCGCTGGTCGACACGCTGAAGGCGGTCGCGGCGAAGATTCCGCTGCTGTTTCCCCTGCATCCGCGCACCCGCAAGAGCCTGGAGACGCACGGGCTGCTCGACGGCTTCCTCGCTGCCGAGGGCATCCACGTCAGCGAGCCGATCAACTACATCCGCTTCATGGGCCTCGTCCGCGAGGCAGGCCTCGTGATCACGGATTCGGGCGGCATCCAGGAAGAGACCACCTATCTCGACATTCCGTGCATCACGCTGCGCGTGAACACCGAGCGCCCGATCACCGTTACCGAAGGCACCAACCGACTCGCCCGGATCGGCGACCTCCAGGCCTACGTCGACGAAATTCTCGCCGGCAAATGGCGCAGCGGCATCCGCCCCGACCTGTGGGACGGCAAGACGGCGGGACGCATCGTCGCCGACCTCAAAGCGCGGCTGGGCTAGAGCTGCGTCCGCGCCGTCCGCTTTAAGCGAGACGGCCTTTCCGGTTGAACTCTTGCAGCAGACCCGCCGTCAGGCTCGCCTGGTAGGCGTTCCGCAGCCAGTCGCGGTCACGGCCCAGCAGGCGGGAAAAGAGCGCCGCCGCCTTCAACTGCAACAGCCTCCTGACGTGCCAGTGCGGCCAGCCGAGCAGCATCGGGACGTCGCAGGCCTCTCCGGCCTCGAGCGCGAGCCGCGCGTTCCGGCCGTAGGCACGTCCCGCGCGGCGCGCACGACCGATAATCCACTCGGGATCGAGCTGGTTCTCCCGGATCATGTGGCGCACGACCGGCCGGCGCGTGTGCCATGCACGTTACACCTTTTCATAGGCGCGCTTCGTGAATTCGGTCTCGCTGCCCATGATGTAGTTGGCGCCGGAGGGGCCGACCGCCTCGTTGAATCGAAGCCCGCCATCCGTAAATACGGCATGGCGGATGCACATGTTCGGACCCCAGATACAGGTCGGCTCGATCGGACCCTCCTCCCAATCGGGATCGGTAACGGCGTAGACGGTGGACAGCGGCACGCTGTCGAGAATCCATTGCGGCGGCTCGACGGGCCATTCGGGCCGGATCGCGCCTCCGAACACCGAATAATCCGGCTGCTCGGCGGCGCGTCAGGCTACCTCATAAAACGGCGTTAGTGCTCGAGAGAAACGGGCGGGGAAACCGCAATGCCGCGCCGGTTCGTCGCGTCAGTTCAACCCGTGATAGCGCTTGAACCACTCGACGAAGCGCGGCACGCCGACGTCGATCGGGGTCGTCGGCTCGAAGCCCAGGTCGCGGTTGATCGCCGTGATGTCCGCGTAGGTCTCCTTCACGTCGCCCATCTGCATGGGCTCCATAATCGTCTCCGCCTTGCGGCCGAGCGCGTCCTCGAGGATCGAGATCAGCCGCATCAGCGGCTCGGAGTTGTTGTTGCCGATGTTGTAGACCCGGTGCGGCGCGCCGTCGCCGGCCGGCGTCGGGTTGTCGAGCGAGGCGACGACGCCGGTCACGATATCGTCGACATAGGTGAAGTCGCGCATCATGTCGCCGTGGTTGAAGACGTGAATCGGCCGGCCCTCGGTGATCGCCTTGGCGAAGATATAGAGTGCCATGTCGGGACGTCCCCACGGACCGTAGACGGTGAAGAACCGCATGCCCGTCTGCGGGATGCCGTAGAGATGGCTGTAGCAGTAGCTCATGTGCTCGTTCGCCTTCTTCGTCGCGGCGTAGAGCGAAATCGGCGTATCGGTCCGGTCCTCGACCGAGAACGGCAGCTTGGTGTTGCCGCCGTAGACGGAACTCGAGCTGGCATAGACCAGATGCTCGAAATTCGGCTGGTGCCGGCAGTATTCGAGGATCGCCATGTGGCCGTACAGGTTGGCGTCGACGTAGGCGAACGGATGGTCGAGCGAGTAGCGGACGCCGGCCTGCGCCGCGAGATGCACGACGCGGCGGATATCCCCCGCCTCCTTCATCCTATCGAAGAACGTCTCGCGGTCGCTGAGGTCGAGCTTGAGAAAGCTGAAGCCGGGGCGCTCCTCGAGCTGCGCCAGGCGGGCCTTCTTCAGATCGACGTCGTAATAGTCGTTGATGTTGTCGAGCCCGACGACCTCGTCACCCCGGTCGAGCAGCCGCATGGAGGTGTGAAACCCGATGAAACCGGCGGCACCGGTTACCAATACTTTCATTTCCGATTATTTCCGCTTGTCGGTCGGGCCCGCGGGCGAAGACGTCGCGGACCATACACAATCGGGATTCCAGAGGCTATAGTCTTGCGCGAGCCCACTTTACCGGGAACCGTAACGAGACACGAAAGCCCGAATATGCTTCTCAGACCCCGTCATTCCGTGACGTGTGCGGTCGCGATAGCTTGCCTTGCGGCGGTTCTGTCTGCCGCGACACCCGCTCAGGTCCGGGCCCAGCAGGTCGAAGGGGCGGACAAGCAGCCCCAACCGGTCTACAACCCGGCGACCAAGAGCTACTTCCAGCGCCGGACCGACATGCCCGATCTGGAGGGGCACGGCTGGCTGAAGGCCAAGAAGAAGGCCGCGTCGCTGACCTACAAGGGCGTGCGCGGCCGTCTTGCGGTCGTCCGCGACCTGGAGACCCATTCGTTCCTGCGCGCCAACTTCAATTTCGACGGCGTGACGTGGATCGGCCTGCGGTTCCTGTGCAGCGTCCGCAAGCTGGTCTGGATCGACGGTTCGGAACACAAGCGCTCGGAATTTAAGGCCTGGGCGCGTCAATGGTTCCGGAACGCGAAGGTGCGCTGCCGCACCCAGAACAATCTGGGTTTCATGCCGGTCTACTACCTGCCGGACACCGAGGGGTTCAAATGGCAGGCGTCCAGCCAGTCAGAAATATTTTCAACGCCTACGTGGTGGAGTTCCCGACCGGAAAGCCCTGACCGGCCGTTTGCGCCCGCTCGGCCCGGCTATTCCGCGGCCGCGCGCGACGCCGCGAAGGCGGGCATCACCTTCTCGCCGAACAGCTTCACCGACCGCTCGGCATCATCGTAGGACATATCGCTGAAATTGACCTGGAGCGAGGCGTCGTCGAAGCCGCCGACGGCCTCGTCGTATTCCCGGATCTGCTCGATCAGCGCGTCGGGCGTGCCGCCCCAGGCGGCGCCCTTGTCGACCTGGGACTCGAACGTCTCGCGATCGAGCATCTCGATCATCTTGCCGTAATTCTTGTAGTTGTCGGACGACGCGCCCTCGACCCAGTCCTTCGCCGCGTCGACCAGCGATTTTAGGTACCGGTTGAGCGGATCGCGCGCGATGCGCCGCGCCTCGGCGTCGTTCTCGTGGCAGTACATGTGGAACGCCAGCATCACGCGGCCGTTGCCCTCATGTCCCAGCCGAGTTCCACGCTTCGCGGTAGACGCCGATCAGTTCCGCCATGGCGCTGCCGCCGATCGGAATGGCCATGATCCAGTTGCCCGAGCGGCCCGCCTTTTCGAAGGATTCGGGCGTCGTGAACGCCGCCGTCCAGAACTTGGGACGCGGCTTCTGCGTCGGCCGTGGCAGCGACGTAACGTTGGAGAAGGAGTGGAACTGACCGTCGTCGGAAACGTTCTCGCCGGTCAGCAGCATCTCGATCTGGCGAACGCCCTCGTCGAAGCGCGACACGGACTCGTCCAGCGAGATGCCGAACCGGTCGTATTCGTGCGGCAGGAAGGCCCGCGCGAAACCGATCTCGGCGCGTCCGCCGCTGATCGCGTCCAGCATGCCGATTTCGCCGGCGAGCTTGAGCGGGTTGTTGAAGACCGGCAACACCGCGCCGGTGACGATCCGCGCCTTCTTCGTCCGCTGCGAGGCAGCCGAGAGGAACACGATCGGGTTCGGGCTGTAGCCGCCGTAGGGGTGGAAATAGTGCTCGACGGTGCGGACATGCGTGTAGCCGTAGACGTCGCAGAGTTCGGTCAGCCGCAGGCATTCGTCGAAATACTGCCCGCCGGATTTGCGATCCGGCCCCACCGCCGGAAAGAACTGCATTCCGAATTCCATTTCCGCCCTCTCGCTTTCTGTCGCGCTTGTTATGTCGTGCGCCGGGCAAGCTTGCCACAGCGGTCAGGCACCATACAGAGCCAATTAATCCGTGTACAGACGATCTGTCGTCTTATAGGCTTGTGCCTCGCGCATCGACCCTGACGGCGGCATGGCATCCATGGACGAAAAACTCAGAGAGCGGATCGCAACATACGCGATCGACACGGTCGCGGGTCATCTCATCCGGCGCTGCCAGCAGCGCGCGCTCGACGTCTTCGTCGCCGAGGTGGGCGAGAACGGGCCGACGCCGACCCAGTTTGCGGTTCTGCTGAACGTTTTCCAGAACCCCGGCATGAGCCAGACCGCTCTCGTCCAGGCGAGCGGCATCGACCGCAGCACCCTCACCGAGATCCTGCGGCGGATGATCGACCGCGGCCTGGTTTCGCGGACGCGCGTCAAGGAGGACCAGCGCGCGAATGCGCTGACGCTGACGCAAGCCGGCGAAGAGATGCTGGCGGCGGCGTTCGACGGGGCCGACCGCACGCAGGACCGCATTCTCGAACCCGTTCCGCCGGAGCTTCGCGCCACCGCGATCGAGATTCTCTTCCTGCTCGCGGGATACGAGACCGGCGCGTCGGTCCGCGAGGAAACCCGCATAAAAACTGACGCCCCGGCGTGATTCGCGCATAATCGCCGCGCCATGAACGCGTCGCCGTCACCGCTCGCATCGTCCGCGCCCATGCCGCGGACCGGCCGTCCGCCGTCGGTCGCCGTGGTCGTTCCGTGCTACAACGAGGAAGTCGCCATCGGCGACGTGATCGCGGATTTCCGCCGCGCGCTGCCCGACGCCGACATCTTCATCTACGACAACAATTCCAGCGACCGCACGATCGAGATCGCCCGGGCCGCGGGTGCCCATGTCCGGACCGAGTACCGGCAGGGCAAGGGCAACGTGGTCCGCCGCATGTTCGCGGACGTCGACGCCGACGTGATCGTCATGGTCGACGGCGACAATACCTACGACGCCGCCAGCGCGCCGGCGCTGATCGAGCGGCTGGTCGCCGACGATCTCGACATGGTCGTCGGCACCCGGCTGCAGTCGGACGCCGAGGCAGCCTTCCGCAGCGGCCACCGTTTCGGCAACGCTCTGCTGACGTCGGCGGTCAACCGGCTGTTCCGGGCGCGCCTCGTCGACATCCTGTCGGGATACCGCGTGATGTCGCGCCGGTTCGCCAAATCCTTCCCGGCGCTATCGACGGGGTTCGAGACCGAAACCGAGCTCACCATCCACGCGCTGGAGCTGCGCTCGCCGATGGCGGAGGTCGAAACGCCGTACAAGACCCGGCCGGAAGGCTCGGAGAGCAAGCTCAACACGTGGGCCGACGGATTCCGTATCCTGCTGACCATCCTCAAGCTCGTACGCGAATTCCGGCCCGTGCTGTTCTACGGAACGCTTGCCGTACTGTTCGGCGCGGCCTCGCTGATCCTCGCGGCGCCGGTGGTCGCGACGTACATGGAAACCGGCCTCGTGCCGCGGCTGCCGACCGCCGTGCTCGCGACCGGCGTCATGCTGCTCGCCTTTCTCAGCGCGACCGCCGGCCTGGTGCTCGAGAGCGTCAGCCGCGGGCGCTGGGAGCAGAAGCGGATGGCGTATCTCGCGTTGCCGTCCGTCCGCACCGCGACGGGAGCCGACGGTGGAGCGTCGGCCTGACCGCAGGTCGGTAATCTGATTCATGTGGTGGGTTGGCAATATTATCCGCCGGCTGATCGTGCTCGGAGTGCTCACCGTCGTCGGTCTCGCACTTTTTACGCAATACGCCTTCCAGGAACCGTTCATGGTGACCTGGAGCCGCTATGCCAAACCGCAAATCGAATGGCAAAAGGGCAAGTACCCATCAGCGTCGCCCGCCTTCGATATCATCGGCTAGCTGCTGACCGACACCGATCCGAGGGACGATTTCAGGCCCATCGGACCGGCACGCCCGCCGGCACGGCCGTCGAACTGGCGCCCGACGGCTGTCGGACCCCGTTTGAGCGGCTCGCGTCCCGTAACGGCGACCGGAACCGGGACGGTCGTTACGTCGGCAACGGAGTTGCTCCGTGAAATCGGCACCGCCGGCCCCGGGACGGTTATCACCATCGCGCCGGGCGCCTATGAAATCAAAAGGCATTCCATAGAGCTCTCCGCCAACGGTACGAAAGGGCGCCCGGTCCGCCTGCGCGCCGATGCGCTCGGCACGGTGACACTGCGACTGATATCTCTGGAGGGTCTCCACGTCACGGGGGCCTACTGGATCATCGAGAATCTGCTGATCGAGGGCGCCTGCGGAAACGACGGTTCCTGCGATCATGCCTTCCACGTTGTCGGCGGCGCGCGCGGAACCGTGATCCGCAACAACTGGGTCTCCAACTTCAATTCCACGATCAAGGTCAACGGCGCCAACGGCAAGTATCCCGACGACGGCGAAATCCTCAACAATGCCTTCGTCAACGACGCTCCCCGCAAGACGGATTCGCCCGTGACCGTTCTGGATATCGTGGCCGTGAACGGATGGCGGGTAGCCGGAAATTTCATTGCCGATTTCGCCAAGGGCCTCGGTAATCGGGTCAGCTACGGCGCTTTCTTCAAGGGAGGCGGCGACGGCAATGTCTTCGAACGTAACCTTGTGCGCTGCGAATGGCGGCATCGCGGCGGCGCCCGCATCGGATTTTCGTTCGGTGGCGGCGGCACCACGTCCCAGGCCTGCCGCGGCGGCAAGTGCGCGTTCGAGAGCATCCGGGGCACAATGCGAAGCAACATCGTCATGGACTGCCCGAACGACGTCGGCGTTTACGTCAACAAAAGCCCGGAATCGGTAATCCACAACAATTTCATCCTGAAGACGCGCGGGATCGACGTCCGGTTCGCCGGGAGCACCGCCGACATCTTCAACAACGTTATTGACGGCCGCATCCTGGCGCGGGCCGACGGCACCTAAGCGGAACGGGGAAATATCCTGTCGTGGTTCGATGCCGTTCTGAATGCCGATGTGTCTTCCGATTTGTTCTCCGACGCAGGCGCGAACGATCTTCAGATGATCGACCCGGGAGGACTGAACGGCAAGGGCGTTCCGCTCAGCGCGCCCGTACCCGATTTCTGCGGCAACCGTTTCGACATCGGGAGCGCGACGGTCGGCCCGTTCCGCAACGACGCCACGTCGCGCTGCCGCCCGGTGCTTCCCTAGGGCCGAGAGCGCCCGACTTCCCGCAATCCCCCAAAATTCCCGGTTTATCGGGGCTTGGTTCCTCTGCTATGGTGATCATAAGCGCACCCGAAACGAAAGCGCTTGTAACAACAGATAGAGCTAGGGAGCACGTTATGTCTCATCGCGTACTTAAGGCGGCCGTCATTGCCGCCGCCGTCGGCGCATTCACGTTCAGCGCCGGCTCCGCCGATGCGAAGCTCAAGCGCATCACCATCGGCACCAACCCGCAGGGTTCGACCTACTTCCTGCTGGGCAGCGGCTTCGCCAAGCTTCTCCAGGAGAAGATGGGCGTACGGTCGAACGCGCAGCCCCACGCCGGCTCGTCGGTCTACCTGCCGCTGATGGAAGCCGGCGAAATCACGCTCGGCCTCAACTCGTCGCTTGACTCGGGCATGGCGTGGAACGCCGTGGCCCCGTACAAGGCGGCGACCAAGAAGGTGCGCTCCATCGCGCGCGTCTGGATCCTTCCCTACATGTACATGACCAAGGAAGATTCGGGCATCAAGACGGTCGCCGACCTCAAGGGCAAGCGCGTGGTCATCGATTTCAAGACCAACGTCTCGCTCGGCCAGGCCAACCGCACGATCCTCGCAACGGCGGGGCTGACCGACAAGGACGTCACGCCGGTCGAGTCCGGCGGCGTCGTCGCCAGCATCGCCATGGTCGTCCAGGGCCGCGTCGACGCGGCGCCGATCGCGACCGGCATGCCGCAGATGCGCAAGGCGCACGCGACCGTGCCAAACGGCCTGCGCATCCTCTCGCTCGGCCCGCAGGGCACCGACGAGTTCATGGGCAAGGGCATGTCCGGCCTCTACACCACGGTGGAAAAGCCGTCGAAGCGTAAGCCGTTTGTCCGCCAGGAGACCAAGATCGCCGCGTTCGATTCCTACCTGAACGCCGGCACCGCCGTCTCCGACGAGGACGCCTATCAAATGGCCAAGGCGATATACGACAACTGGGCCGCGCTGCAGAAAGACTATCCGCCGCTCCGCGGCACGCAGCAGAAGTACCTGGCCCCGCCGAACAACCCGATCCCGTATCACCCGGGCGCGGTCAAGTACTACAAGGAAGTCGGCATCTACTCCGATGCCAACATGAAGAACGATGCGGGGCTGATGAAGTAACCAGCCTGTATCGCTGACGACACGTAATTGGACGCGCAGGAGTAAACCCGATGGAACGCATCAACGGGGTTCTCCTGCGCGTATGTCTTGCCGCCATTCCCGTCGTCGGGATCGGCTGGACTCTGGCCGTCACCGACTATTTCGGTTTCGCGCTGACCTTCCAGCAGGTCGTCGCCGTCATCCTCGGTCTCGCCTGCATGGCGGGCCTTCTCCGCTATCCCTATTTCGAGAAGCCCGGGCTTCTCGAGTTCGTGCTGTCCATCGCCGGCTTCCTGTGCTGGTTCTGGATGGCCTACAACTTCGAGGACTGGATCGTCACGGCGCACGAGCGCACGCCCGACAAGTGGGTTCCAGGCCTCATCGCGCTGCTCATCCTGATGGAGGGGCTGCGCAAGGCTGCCGGCAAGATCATCGCCGCTCTCGTCTGGGTCCTCGTAGCCTACGCTTTCCTGGGCGACATGCTGCCGGGCGTTCTCGAGGCGACGGTCTTCCCGCCGACCAAGACCATCACCTACTACTATGCCGACAATAACGGCGTGCCCGGCCTCGTCCTGCAGGTGGTCGTAAACCTCGTCCTCGCCTTCATCATCTTCGGCAAGCTGATGGAAGTCAGCGGCGGCACCGGCTTCCTCACCGATCTCGCGATGGGCTGGATGGGCCATCGCCGCGGCGGACCGGCGAAGGTCGCCGTTATAGCGTCGAGCGCGTTCGGCACGATCTCCGGATCGACCGTCGGCAACATCATGTCGACCGGTATCGTCACCATCCCGCTGATGAAACGGACCGGGTTCAAACCGGAATATGCCGGCGCCATCGAAGCCGTGGCGTCCAACGGCGGCCAGATCGCGCCGCCGGTGATGGGCGCGACGGCGTTCATCATCGCCGAGTTCCTCGAAATCCCCTACCAGGACGTCGTCATTGCCGCAGCGATCCCGGCTCTGATTTATTTCGTCGTCCTGTTCATGCAGGTCGACGCGGTCGCCCGCCGGTTCCGCCTGCGCGGCCTCCCGAAGAACGAGCTGCCGATTGTCCTCGACGTCCTCAAGACCGGCTGGATATTCATCCTTCCGATCCTGATCCTGCTCTACTTCCTGTTCTGGCTCGGCTACCCGCCCGGCGTCGCCGCGCTTTATTCGGCAGCGAGTCTTGTCGTCCTGATGGTCGTCCGCGACCGCCGGCCGCCGACGCTGGAACACTGGAAAAGTTTCTTCTTCGGCAGCGGCGAGATCTTGGTTCCGCTGATCCTGATCGCGGGCGCCGCGGGCATCATTCTCGGCGTCATGAACTCGACCGGTCTCGCCTTCCAGCTGGGCCTCGTGCTTGCCCATCTGGGCGAGGAATACGGTGTCTTCGTCATGCTCCTGCTGACGTCGCTGATATGCATCATCCTCGGCATGGGCATGCCGACGGCGACCGTCTATATCGTGCTCGTCGCGGTGATCGGCCCGGCACTGATCAAGATGGGCCTCGTGCCGATCGGCGCGCACCTCTTCCTGTTCTATTTCGGCCTGATCAGCATGCTGACCCCGCCGGTCGCCATCGCGTCGATGGTCGCCGCCGAAATGGCAGGCGCCGACATGTGGAAGACAGGCCTGATCGGCATGCAACTCGCGGCAACCGCCTACCTGCTCCCGTATCTCTGGGCCTTCAATCCCGCCCTGGTGATGGAGGGCACCACCGTCGCGATCGTGATCGGCGTCTTCACCTGCCTTGCGGCGGGTATGCTGCTGGCGCACTCCGTCACCGCACTCGGTGCCGGCGGGGCGACCGGCTGGCTCTCGGCGATGGGAATGTATGCCGGCAGCCTCGTCGTCGGCTCGTCGACGATCTGGCTTGGCCCGGAATCGCCGCTGGCCGTCGTCGTGGGTCTCGCCGGGCTGGGCGTCGTCTATCTCGTCACCCGGCGCATCAAGGTCGTCGAACCCGCCCCGGCCGAATAGCGCGCGCCGTTTGACTCCGCGGGCATCGCACCCCATTTCGATCGTATGGACCAGCAGATCAGCCTGAACGCCGATCTTTCGCAGCGCGCCGTCGTACGCACCGCCGACATGGACTGGCAGCCGAGCCCGTCGCCGACGGTCTGGCGCAAGCGGCTTTATCTCGACGGGCCGGCCGAGGCGGGCATCGTCACCTCGGTCGTCCGCTACGACGCGGGCAGTTCGTTCCCCTCCCACAGCCATCCGGGCGGCGAGGAGATCTTCGTGCTCGAGGGCACGTTCTCCGACGAGCACGGCGACTATCCCGCCGGCAGCTATCTGCTCAACCCCGACGGCACGTCGCACGCGCCGTTTTCGAAGGACGGCTGCACGCTTTTCGTCAAACTGCGCCAATATGCAGGCACCGGACGGATGCAGGTCCAGATGGACACGAACGTCCTCGACTGGCAGGAGCGCGCGGAAGGCACGATCTGGCAGAAGCCTCTCTATCGGCAGGGGGATACAAGGAGTGGACGATGCTGCTGAAGCTCGATCCGGGCGCGAGAGCCAGCCGCACACACACCCCGGCGGCGAAGAGGTTTTCGTCATCGACGGTGCGTTCGCCGACGACGACGGCGTCTACCCGGCCGGCACCTGGACTCGGAGTCCGCCGGGCTCGGGCCACCGCATCTGGTCGGACGAAGGCGCGATCCTCCTTGTGCGGCTCGGCGGCATCGGAGACCCGCGATGACCCGCGAAGCGAAAATCGTCCGCCACGACGACGTCACGCTCGAAGAATTCCTCGGCGGCGCGACCTACCGCACGATCGTCGGCGACGACGCCGGCTCGACGCCGGTCCGTTGCGGCATCCAGACCTCTCCCCCGGGCTACGCCACGCCCAACCATGCGCACCCCTACGACGAGGTTCTGACCGTGCTCGACGGCGAAGGCGAAGCCTGGATGGAGGGGCGCGAGGGCACCGTCGGTCTCGCGCCCGGCATGACCGTCGTCTTTCCGGCAGGCCTGGCGCACGGCTTCCGCGCAACCGGCGAGATGCCGCTCGTCACCTACGGCATCCACACCTCGCCCGACCGGATCGTCGAGATAAAAGACTGAGGCTGTCGACCGCTACTTCGCCCCGACGTCGGCGGAGTTCTTACCCTCCCCCACCCGGTGCAGCGGCCGGCCCGAATCCGTGATCGCGATCACCACGACGATCTCGTCGGCGCGCGGTGCGTCGGGCAGCGAGACCTCCATCGCGTCGAAATGCGAAAAGGTCCAGACTTCTTCCTTGTGGTGCAGGGGGCAATCGATGGTCGTACCCGGCCCGCCGATCTTCTTGGCCGACGGGATGATCGACGGCGCGGGACCGACCGCGGCGCGCAGCGGCTTGCCCATCGTCGGGTGCATGACGGCGGCGCCGTGCTCCTTCTCGCCTTGTTCGCCGATGATCGCCGCCTTGCCGAAGCTCTCCACCTGCTCCGAGCCGATGCCGAGCGCGTCCATGGCCCGGCGGCCGAGCAGATCGCCGAGCAGCGCGCCGGCCGCTTCCAGCTCCGAAAGATCCTCGGAATATCTCCCCGCGTAGGGATTCTCGATCACCGCGACGGCGGCGCATTGCCGCGTCGGCGGATCGACCGGCTGGCCGATCTCGGTAAGGGTTTCCTCGACGACGGTAACGATCTTGCGGATGACGGTGTCCGGCATGGCGCTCTCCCCTCGTGGCTCTGTTCCGGCGATTATGCCATGATCGCGGCTCCGTATGTAACGCACACCACCACCGGAAAATCGTCTTGGACCAGTCGATACGCACCTACCTCGCAAACCTCGAACAGCAGGGAGAACTCGTCCGCTTCGCGAAGAAGGTCGACCCGCACGAGAACCTCACCGCGATCGGCTGGAAGACTTACGACCGGCTCGGCAAGGCATCGCTGTTCGACAATCTGACGGGGTTTCCCGGCTGGCGCGCCTGCAACCAGATCATCACCGACCGCCGCAAGTGGGCGATCGGCCTCGGCGTTGAAGAGAACGACGTGATCGAGGCGTTCAATACGCGGGTGAGGACGCCCATCGACCCGGTCGAGGTCCCGCGCGCCGAGGCGCCGGTGAAAGAAGTCGTGCTGACGGGCGACGACGTCGACCTCACCGCCATTCCGGCCGCCTGGACGTCGGAGCTCGACCCCGGCCCGTTCATCGCGTCGGGCATGGCGATCATCAAGGATCCCGACACCGGCATCCGCAACATGTCGATCCACCGCCAGCAGATCATGGGCCGGAACCGCACCGGTTACCTGATATGCCCGCGCCAGGCGCTGCGCATCTACCAGAAATACCAGGAACGCGGAGAGCCGATGCCGGTCGCGATGGTCGTCGGCGCGCATCCCTCGATCTATTTCTCGTCGTCCTTCACCGCGCCGTGGGGCACGGACGAGCTGACCATCGCCGGCGCGCTGATGGGCGAGCCGGTGCGGCTGGTGAAGTGCGAGACCGTCGACATCGAAGTGCCCGCGGAAGCCGAGATGATCGTCGAGGGCGTCATCCCGCCCGATGCGTTGACGCCCGAAGGCCCGTTCGGCGAAGGCTCCGGCGGCTACGCGATGGAAGGCTTCACCCAGTATCTCGACGTGACCGCAATCACGCGCCGCGCCGACCCGATCTTCTATGCGATGCAGTGCGGCGCACCGATGACCGACACGCAGGCGCTGGTCGCGACCGCCATCGACATGCTGCTTTGGGAGCACCTGAAGAACGTCGAGGGCGGGCTCGACCTGCTCGACCTCCGCTGTCTCGGGCTCGCGGGCATGATGGCTGTCGTCGTCAAGCTGCGCCCGCGCGTCGAAGGCCAGGCGAAGACGGCATTGCTCGCCGCGCTGTCCGGCCCGCAGATGCACCCCAAGCTCGCCATCGCCGTCGACGAGGACATCGACGCCTCCGACATGGGCCAGGTGTTCTGGTCGCTGACCACGCGGGTCGATGCGTCCCGCGACGTGATCAAGGTGCCGAACGCACGCACGTGGTCGCTCGACAACGTCTCCGACATCGTGCCGGGCCAAAGCCCGATGCACCGCATCGGCACCAAGACCCTGATCGACGCGACCAAGCCCGCCGTCACGCAGGCGGACGCACGCGAACGCTTCGCCAAGGCGATGCCGATGAACCACGACACGGTCGATCTGGCCGACTTTTTGCCCGATTGACCGGCACAAAAGGGACGAGGAAACAGACATGTCAGACACGCCGAAACCGCCCGCCTTCGATCCGCTGGAGCTGCCGCGCCAGCAGCGGAACATCTATCCGCCGCCCTACGACACCGTCATGGACGGCCGCTACCGCCGCGCGCTCGGCGATCCGCACGGGCTGACCCATTTCGGCGTCAACCTGACCGAGATGGATCCGGGTGCGGTGTCGGCGCTGCGCCACTGGCACACGGCGGAGGACGAATTCATCTATATCGTCGAGGGCACGCCGACGCTGGTGACCGAT
This sequence comes from Alphaproteobacteria bacterium, assembly GCA_038131485.1. Taxonomy (GTDB): domain Bacteria; phylum Pseudomonadota; class Alphaproteobacteria; order MPNO01; family UBA830; genus JAYQUR01. The sequence continues at coordinate 304,385 of JAYPPO010000002.1, read as the reverse complement.
GCGGGCGAGCAGGCGCTGCGGCCCGGCATGTGCGCCTGCTTCCCGGCGAACTCGGGCGACGGCCACAGGCTCGAGAACCGCTCGGACGCGCTGGTGCGCTATCTCGAGGTCGGCAACCGGTCGAAGGGCGATGAAGTCCATTACCCCGACTCCGACATGGTGATGCACAAGACGCCGGACGGCGACCGCAGCTTCCGTCACGCCGACGGCACACCCTATTGATCCTAGGGGCGCTCGAACGCGTCGCGGGCGCCGCGACATGGCTGATGGCCGGCGCGTTGGTCGTCGGTTACGTGCTGCCCGGTGTCGCGTCGTTGTTCCGGCCGTTCATTCTCTATTCCATCGTCGTGATCCTGGCGGTCGCGATGATCCGGCTCGACGTGGTCCGGCTGCGCGCCTATGCGCGGCGGCCGGCGATGCTGGGGATTGTGGTCGCGGTGAATCTCGTCGCCGCGCCGATCGTCATCTGGCTCGTCATACTGCCCCTCGGCCTCCCGCAGGGCCTCGAACAGGGGCTCGTGCTGATGGGCGCGGCGCCGATGGTGAGCTCCGCCATCGCCATCGCGACGATCCTGGGCCTCGATTCGGCGCTGACCGTCGCGGTGATGGTGGCGAGCTACGCCTTCGTTCCCGTGACGCTGCCGGCGCTTGCGCTGTGGCTTCTCGGGCTCGATATCGGAGTCGGTTTCATCGAGCTGTTCCTTCGGCTGTTCGCGACCATTGCCATTCCGGCCCTGATCGCTGTCGTCGTGCGGCGATGGCTCGTGACGCCGGCAACGCTCGCCCGCCAGGGTCGCGCACTCGACGGGGTCGGCGTGCTGTTCATCGTCGCCTTCTGCCTCGGCATCGTCGACGGGCTGCCCGGACTGGTCGACAGCCGGCCCGACTACGTCGTCCTCGTCCTGATCGCGACCTTTGCCGCCAATATCGGCCTGCAGGTTTTCGGCGCGCTCCCCTTCCTGGGATTGGGCAGGCGCGAGGCGCTCACCATCGGGCTGGTCACGGGCAATACCAATCTCGGCCTCGTCATGGTCACCCTCGCCGACCGCGCCTCGCCCGAACTCGTCGCCGTATTCGTTCTCGGCCAGGTGCCGATGTATTTCCTGCCCGTCGTCGCGCTGCCGCTATACCGCAAGCTGATGCGGGCCGGCCCCACGTGAGCCCGCGATGATCCTGCAGCCCCTCGAATTCATCGCACGCCGCGCCACGTGGATGCTCGCCGCCGGCGTGTTCGGCGGCATTGCGTGGCAGCCGCTCGCCGATGCGCTGGCACCGTGGCTCGAGGCGCTGATCGTCATGAACCTGTCGCTCTCGATGATGCGGATCGAGCCCGACGACCTGAAACATTACCTTCGCCGCCCGGCGCTGATCGCGCTCATCTTCGTCTTCGCGATGGGGATCGCGCCGCTGGCGGTCTGGCTGTTCGTGCGCGCGGCGGGGATCGACGGGCCGCTCGGCGCGGGAATGGTGTTCCACGGGCTGACCGTCCCGATCATGTCGGCTGCCGCGCTGTGCGTGCTGTTCGGCCTCGACGCGGCGCTGGCACTGATCATCACCGTGCTGTGCTACGCGCTGGTCCCGTTCACGCTGCCGCCGCTGTCGCTGCTGCTGCTGGGGATCGAGCTCGACGTGACGGTGTGGGAACTGATGTGGCGGCTGGGCCGGATCGTCGGCGCGAGCTTCCTGATCGCCTTCGTCGTGCGGAAGACGCTCGGCCCCGCGTTTCTGGCGCGGCAGGCGGCGCGGATGGACGGCATTATGGTGATCGGCATGGTCGGCGTCGCCGTCTCTCTGATGTCGGGACTGCCGGACTTCGCCGTTGCGAACCCCGGCTACACGGCGCTCGTCACCGCGGCGACGTTCTCAACGAACATCGCGCTCCAGATCGCCGGCACCGCCGCGTTCTGGCGGCTCGGCCGGAAAGCGGCGCTGACGGTCGGCCTGGTCACGGGCAACACCAACGTCGCCATCGTCCTCGCGGCGCTGGGCGACGGCGCGCCGTACGAACTGCTGGTCTATTTCGTCGTCGGCCAGTTCCCGATCTACATGCTGCCGCTCGTCGCGGTGCCGATCTACCGGCGGATCGTGGGCGCGTCGGGCTGAGGCCCGGATGGGGGAATGAACGCCGTCGTGAAGACGGCGCCCAGGACGATCCCCGACAACCACCAGCCCTGCCAGATGCCGTAGGACGACTGCGCGATCAGAAACGTGCACACGAGCTGCGCGATACAGAGGCCCGCAATCCGCGGCGGGACGTTCATCCGCCCGATCTTCAGCGCGGTATAGACGATCAGCGCAAGCGCGAGGGCGATCCCGGGGAGGCCGAGTTCGAGCCATATCTGAAGGCCCGCATTATGCGGATGGAGCGGGAGGCTCGGCTGCTGCTGGATCTGGATTTCCGAGCCTGCCCCGTCAGGGTTCGCGGCGTTTACGGGGATCGGCTTCAGGTCCGCGCCGCCGGGAATCGCCCGTGCGCCTTCCAGCCCCCAGCCGAAGACCGGTTTGCGCTCGATCGCATGCGCGGCGAAGGACCAGATATAGAGGCGGTGCAGGAACGAGGACGGCAGATAGGTTTCGATCGCCTGTCCGTGCGTCAGCGCCGGCGCGAGGGAAAACAGCGGGCCGGCGAGCACCGCGAGCGCGATCGCCGACGCAACCGCCCGGATAACCGCCGGGCGACGCGCATAAAACGCATGGGCCGCGAAAGTGAGCGCGGCGGCGGCAACCGCGACCGCCGCCGTTGCGCTGGGAGACTTGACCGCGAGGATCAGCCCCACCGCCATCGCGGCAGGCAATGCCACGACGCGCTGCCGTCGCGGCAAAGCCAGCAGCGCCGGCCACAGGAGGATTGCGAGAACCGTCGCGGGCCGCTTCATCTGGTTGGGATGGTAGGCGGGGAGGTCCGCGAACCGGCGCAGGAACTCGGTCGCGGCGCCGTCGAAGAATATGTTCGCGCCGAAAATCATTGCGGCGGGAACGAGCCCCGCGAACAGCCCCGCCGCGACGCGCCGGCGTTCGGATGCCGGAAGATCGGCGACCAGCCCCGCCAGCGCCAGGCCGCCGAGCAGGATGAAGGAGACCCTGCCGACCGCGAACAGCCCGTAGCCCGGCGAAGGCGTCCAGAAAAGGGAAATCGCCCCCCACAGAACCAGCGCGACGACGAGGCCGGCCGGCACCGGCGAGAGGGGCGGCAGGCTTCGGTGCCGGCGAACATGCAGCCCCACGGCGCCGACGGTAGCAACGGCGAGCAACGGCGCGAGGGCGAGCGGGGAAATCAGCCCGAGGACCGGCGCGAGAAACGCGGTCCATCTGAGGAGCGTTGCGATCGTCACGATGCGCGCCGTCAGGGCAGGACGATAAGGACGCTCACGAAACCGATATCCTGCAGATACTCGATCAGTTCGAAAACCGGGAACGCCAGGAGAAACCAGCACGAATCGCGGAAGGTCGTGACGATGTTGGCCGGCCGGGTCCGGACCCAGTCGGCGTCCTGCCAGTTCGCCATCCGGGGCAGCCAGCGCGGCACGCGCGCGGCATAGGCTTCATAGGTCTCGGGAAATTCCGTCCGGAGAAAACTCTCTTCGGAACGGACGACGACGTGAAAGACGGCAAGCGTAATGACGGCGAAGAGAAGCCCGACGACGATACTGCCGCTCGTCAGCCCCACGCCGGCGGCACCCGCAGCGGAGAAGAGATAGAGCGGATTGCGGGTCACCGAATAGGGACCCTTGTCGACGATCACTTCGCGCTTGTTGCCGGAGATATAGATCGAGCACCACGTCCGGCCGAGAATGCAGAAGCCGACGAGCGCGATTCCGAGCCACTCCAGATATTCGTGGAACGGCGCCCCGGACCGCGCCGTCGAGTGCGTCACGAACATCAGCACGATCACGAAGACGAGGAACCAGACGAGGACCGATTTGCGCTTGCCCTGCACGCTGCGCAGCCGGCGCCTGGAGTCGGAATCGTTCAATTTTCTGCGGTCCGCAGCGGGGAATAACGACGATGCCACGTCAGGCGATGTCCAGGATGCCGGTGTTCTTCTTGAGCCACCGCAACGAGAGAAATATGACGAGCGAGGCGGCGAAGACGATCGGCCACGCGATATCTTCCCGGGCCCACGCGACGACATCCTGATGGGTCACGACCACGTCCAGGAGAAACTCGATCGCCAGAAACGACAGGGCGACCGCCAGAACGCCGTTATATTCGCGCTTGAACACGGTCCGGATCGCAGCCCGGCGGTGGGACGGGCGCCAGAGCGAGAACCTGGGAAGGAATGCCGGCGTGGCGGACGCCCAGGCATCGAAGTCGGCGCCGAATTCGGCGGCGAGAAACTTTTCCTCCGCCGCCATGATCCGCTCGATGTAGAGCCAGTAGGCCAATGCCGCAACGAGGGCGAACCACCATACCATCAGCGACATCGCGATCCCCATGATGGCAACGAAATTCCCGAGATAGAGCGGGTGCCGGACGACGGAGTAGATGCCCGTCGTGTTGAGGGAGTCGGCGCGCTGCGCCTTGACGTTGCGCCCGGACGTGCCCGGCGCCGCCGTCGCCACGACAATCCATCGGATCGCCAGGCCGGAAATTGCGATCGCGTAGCACGCGAGGCCCCACAGATCGTGACCCGACTGTCCGACGGCGCGTTCCACATCCGCCGCATCTTTCAGCGCAAGGAAAAGCAGGGGGAGAAGCACGAGCGGGACGTAACTGCGCCAACGAAACAGAAACGCCCCGTCGCGCTGGAGGCTTTCGCAGATTTTCATGTCGAATCCCGATACAGGTGGCGGCAAATAGAACGCCCGCACCTTACCCGGGCCTTACAAACGCGAATCGCCCGAATCAGCCGAGATCGCGCGATATTCCGCGCGAAATCACGTGCCCGCCAGCGCCGCGTCGGCCACCTTCTCCGCCATCATGATCGTCGGGATGTTGGTGTTCGCGCGCGGCACGCACGGCATGATGGATGCGTCGCAGACGCGCAGCCCCTCGACCCCGTAGACGCGCCCGGACGGGTCGGTCACGGCACCCGGATCGTCGGGCGCGCCCATCCGGCAGGTGCAGGACGCGTGCCAGTGCCCGGTCACGGTCTTCTTCACCCACTCGGCAATGACGGAATCGTCGGCAAGCAGTTCGGCCATTGTCGGGCCGTCCTGGATGACGTTCTTTATGAACCCGCGGCGGATCGGCCCTCCGAGATCCATGAGCAAAGATGCAACCGCGGTACGCACGCGGTTCGCGCCGTTGAATTCGTTGTAGCGGCGGACGCGCTCCGAATAGGCGACGGGAAAGACGTCGTGCACGGCGCGGCGGATCGCGGGATCGTCGTGCAGGGCGGCGACCGTGCGCGTGGCCGCGACCAGCCGCGCGAGATCGCGCTCGTCCGAACACATGTCGAAATCGACGTCGGGCTCGACGGCGGGATCGGGCGAGGCCAGCGTCACCTCACCGGTCGAGTACGACTTGTTGACCCACACCATCACCGCGCCGATGCGGTCGCCAAGCGCGTGCCACGCGGTCTTGTTCGTCGGGATCAGAATTACGTCGCCGGGGCCTGCACCCTCAAGCCCTGACGAGAACCGCAGGCCATCATCTGGCGAGTATGCCGTCCGGCAGCCGGGCTGGACGCTTCATGTAGGAATGCCGATGGAGACGCCGGGATGTTCCATCAGGTGCTGCCCGACGCCGGCCGTCCAGCGACCACGCTGATGCCCAGATGCGACAGCGCCGCGGCGTGGGAACCGACGCCGGAGCGCATCAGGATCGCGGGCGAATGGAGCGCGCCGCCGCAGACGACCGCTTCGCGCGTGCGGATCGAAACGTCCTCGCCGTGGCGGCGAGCGGAAAACGCCCCTGGAGAACGCGGCCGGCGAAGTCGAGCGTGCGCGTACTCGTCTCGTCCAGGATCATGCGAATTCCCGCGCGCCCGAACTCGCGCGCCGATAGGCGACATTGGCCGAGACCCGCCTGTCGTCGATGTTGGAGATCGTGACCGGAAAATAGCCGTCGGCGAACTCCCCGTTCATGTCTTCGATATAGTCGAAGCCGGCCGCCTTGGCCGCATCCATCACCGCCTGGGTGTAGCCGGGCCAGACCTCGGGAAACAGCCGGCGGATACCGATCGGCCCGTCGGCGCCGTGCAACGGCCCGTCGAAGTCGCGGTCGGATTCGAGCTTCCGGAAATAGGGCAGCACGTCCTGCCAGCCCCAGCCCCGTGCGCCGCGCGCGGCCCATTCTTCGTAGTCCAGCGGACTCCCGCGGTTCGCCATCATGCCGTTGATCGACGAGCCGCCGCCGATCACCCGTCCCTGCTGGTAGAGCTTGTCCGGCCGCGTATCGGGCGCGTTGCCGGGGCGCGGCGGCACGACGACGCGGAGCTTGGTCGGATATATTGAGGATCGTTGTAGGCGACACCGGCGAAGCCGTCCTCGAGCTGGGCGGGCAGCGCGTCGGGCGGATAGTCCGTCCCGGCCTCGATCAGCAGCACCCGGTTTTCGGGCCGCGCGCACAGCCGCGACGCCATCACGCAGCGCCGGCGGAGCCGCCGCCGATCGACACCACACCACATAGTCCCATCTCCGCTCGGGCCGCCTCGGCCGCCGAGATCGTCACGTCGCTTCCTCCCTTTTCGCCGCCGCCGGCGTTCGTGGTCGCCGTTTGCTGCGGGATCTGGCGATATCACCCGGTCGCCGGCGGTGCTGCACGTCGCCGCGGACGCGGCCGACAGCGACGGGACGGAACGACGGATGAACAGATTGACGAGCGTCAGTACCGCCGTAAATGGCGGTTCTGATCTGGTCTCCGACGCTCGCCGGCGCGAAGTCAGCAGCCGCAGCGACCGGTCGCTCGGCACCACCTCGTCGGCGACGGCGATTCGTATGAGCCTTCCGCCGAGGAAATGGCGCGACATGACGGTCGGGAGTTCGCCAGAGATCAACCGCGACGGGGGCATATTTCGCGGTCCTGCCGCAAGAAGCCGCTGCTGCAGTTCATCATCTACGACGACGAGAGCAAGCCGAGACGTCGGTCCGCATGTTCGAGCGGCTGGCGACGCAGGACGAGGTCGACTTCTTCGTCGGCCCCGACTGGTCGTCGATGGGCGTGCCGGTCGCCGCCGTCGCCGCGAAATACAATATCCCGACCGTCATGGCGAACGTCGCCGCGTCGCAGGCACGGAGCGCCGGCCGCGGCAACGTCTGGGCGGTGCCGATGCCGACGATGGCCAACTGGTCGGCCCGCTATTTCGACATGATGGCGAAACAGACGCCGAAGCCGGAGACCGTGCTGTTCGTCACGCAGGCGAACGCGATTACCCGGAACATCACCGACCACTGGATACAGGGCGCCGAACGGCTGGGCTTCAAGGTCATCGGCTACGAGACCTTCGAGGCGGGCCAGACAGATATTATGGCGCTGGTCCTGAAGCTGCGGCTGCGCCGGCCGGACATCATCTACATCTCGGCCTTCGAAGCGCCGTCCGCGCCGCTGCTGCAGCGGATGCGCGAGGTGAAGATCCGCGCGAAGGACGTCCAGCACGCGCTGCTGTCCGGCACGCTGGCGCGCAAGCTGGGCGCGGCCGTCGAGGGGATGACCGGCGAGCTGACATGGTATCCCGGCGTCAAAGGCCCCTACGCGGCGCTGGCGCAAACGGTGCTGTCCTGCTCGGGCACCGATATGTTCGACTATCCGTGGACGATGTCGCGGCTGTCCGCCTACCTGATCATGGTGAAGGCGGTGGAGCGCGCCGGTGCGGTCGACCGCATGAAGGTGCGCGCCGCGCTGACGCAGGGGCGGTTCGACGCACCGCCGGGCCAGATCGCCTTCGGCGAGGACGGAGTGGCGACCGGCAACGGCGCACTCACGTTCCAGATCCAGAACGGCAAGCCGGTGATCGTGTGGCCGCCGGAACGCGCCACCGGGAAATACCGCTATCCCGCGCCGACATGGAACGGAACGGGGAACTGACCGCCGCCGCGCGCCGTGCTATTGAAGACCAATCGGGATGCAATGAAAGGGAGAAGAAACGATGGCAAGACTTGAGGGACGGGTCGCGATCGTCACGGGATCGGGCCGCGGCATCGGCGCAGACTATGCAAAGGCGCTGGCAACTGAAGGTGCAAAGGTCGTAGTCACCGACATCGTCGACACCAAAAACACAGTGAACATCATCAAGCAAGCCGGTGGAGAGGCCATCGGCATCCATTGCGACATTACCGATCCTGAAAACGTAAAGGCGATGGTCGCGGAGACGGTCGAGAAATTCGGCAAGCTCGATATCATCGTCAACAACGCGGCGCTATTCGCCGATCTGGACCAGAAATCGTTCCTGGAAATCGACGAGGCGGAATGGGACCGCGTCATGCAGGTCAACACGCGCGGCGTTTTCACCTGCGTTAAAGCGGCCGTGCCGGAAATGAAGAAGAACGGCTACGGCAAAATCATCAACATCGCGTCGGGGACCGTCTTCAAGGGAACGCCGATGCTCCTGCACTACGTCAGCTCCAAGGGAGCACAGGTCGCCTTCACCCGCGCGCTGGCGCGCGAGGTCGGCGACGACGGGATTACCGTCAACTGCATCGCGCCTGGCCTAACGATGAGCGAAAAGGTCGTCAACGACGAGCAGTGGCAGGCCGCCAAGGACGCCAACACGAATTCGCGAGCGATAAAGCGCGAGGAAGTGCCCGAAGATCTGCTCGGCGCAGTGGTGTTTTTTTCGTCGTCAGACTCCGATTTCATCACCGGCCAGACCCTGGTCGTCGACGGCGGCTCTGCAATGCACTGACGCAGCTAGGTCCGACGCCGACCGCCCTCTGGGCGGTCGGCGTCAGTCCACAATTTGGAGATGCGGCGGGCGCTCGTCGGGGTCTAACGGTGGCCGCTTTCGCAGAATTGGAAAGAGAGCTAGACCTGCGAAAAATCCGCCGGCGTGCGCTTCCCAGCTGATCCCGCTGCCGCTGACCAGCGCATAGGCAACATTCACCACCATGATCATTAAGACGTATTTGGCGATGTCCTTGCCCGTCGGCATAGAGAAACCGTTTGCGCCGCGGATCAGTACGTAGGCCCCCGCCCCCAGCAGGCCAAAACCGCGCCGGACGCGCCGACGAGAAATTGGCTGCCACCCCAGTTTAAGAGTGCATGCGCGAGCGCGCCGGCAGTGCCAGTGGCGAGGAAGAACAGTGCGAAGCCCCTGCCCGTTAGGTGCGGCGTGATCTGCGGGGACAGAACCAGGAGCCACATGAGGTTCGACAGAAGATGTAGCCAGCCACTATGCACGAAGACGGACGTCACCGACCCGTACAGCCACATCGGGTCGAAACGGCCGTCTCGGAACAGGTCCGAGCCAAGGAAATAGACCAGCCCGCTGTCTAGCCCGGGCGGAAGCACGTAGCGGATCGCCTGTACCACTACCATGATGATCAGCATGCGAATCGCCACGGGCGACAGGATCAGCTGCGAGGGGTGCATCGGGATTCCGTCAACCCTCGAGCGTCAGCGGCTGTGTCGAATAATCTGATAGTCCAAGGCGCCCTTCGAGATAGACAATTTTTGCAAAAAACTCGCTCGCGAGCAGCGTGATCTGCATCGGGCAGTTCACGTCGAACGCGGCGACATTGACGATCCATTTCCACCCAAACGGCGCATCGTAGACGGAAGCGTTCGGGCGCAACTTCATGGCGTTAGCAAACAGTATTTCTGCGTATCATGCGGTCATGAAGGCTCGTGGCGGGCTGGTTGTCGAATGAGACCCAGAGAACGCGACGTCGTTGGGGGCGAGAACAAGCTGATTCCGCCGCGGCTGGTTCTCGGCCTCACAGCAGCTCCAGCAGCAGAAGCGGGAGAGTGACCGCGGAGAACGCAGTCGACACCACCACCATGCCGGCGACCTCCTCCGGTTTGCGACGGAATTGCTGCGCGAACAGGTAGCTGGAGACCGCGACCGGCATCGCCGACTGCAAGACGACCACGGCGCGTGCCACACCGTCGAGTCCGAACAGCGCCGCGACCCCTAATCCGACGGCCGCGCCCATGCCGAGACGGAGCAGCGCGAGTGCAACGCTCCGGGCCGCGCCGCCGATTCGAAGCTGGAGCAGCGAGACGCCGAGTGCGACCAGCTGGGCAGGAATCACCATCGCACCCAAGAGATTGGTGGCGTTGAATATCCAGTCGGGCACCCGGAGCCCGCCGAGCTGAAGCCCGACAGCGAGCGTCACCGCGTATATCACGGGCGTTCGAACTAGCTTTCTGAGCGACCATGTGCCCTCTGCGATGGCGGCGCCGACCGTGAAGGTGCCGATCGCGCCGAACGTGAAGAAGACGATTGCTAGCGCCAGGCCTACGTCGCCGTATGCGAAATAGCAGATCGGCATCCCCATGCTGCCGGTCAGCGGAAAGACTAGCGACGGCAGATAGGACGGCACGTCGAGCCGCGCCAGGCGCACCGCAGCATAGGCGAATACGAAGAACCCAGCATAGCAGGCGAGCGTCGCGAACGCGATTTCTCCGAGCGCCCGGGGCGATATCTCGACCTTGTGGAACACCGCAATGATCAAGCACGGGACGCCGATGTTGTAGACCAGCGACGTGATCAAATCGCCGTCGAAGGGCGGGCCAAACCTCGCCCATCCGATGCCGATGGCGATGCAGAGAAAGACGGGGGCGACGATAGCGGCGAGCTGGGACGTCATTTCCATCTCAGAGCACCACCAGCATCAGCGCGGGTAGCAGCGCCAGCGCAATAACCGTCGAGATGAGGATCATGCTCGCCGTGTCTGAGGCGCTGCGTCCAAAGCGCTGCGCGAACATATAGTTGTGCACGGCGACCGGCATCGAGCACTCAATGATCAACACACCGCGGGCGGCACCTTCGAGGCCGAGCGCCAGCGACAGCCCATAGCCGACACCGAACCCCGCCAACAGTTTGACCACCGAAATGGCAACGATAGCCCCCGCACCGTCCGCCCGCATGTTGGCGATGGCGACGCCGAGCGAGATGATCATCAGCGGGATGGCGAGCCCCCCCATCAACTTCGTCGTGTTGGCGAGCCAGCCAGGCGGCTCAACGCCCGGGATCATAAAGGCGAGCGCCGCGATGACGGCATAGATCAGCGGGTTGTTGTAGAAAACGTCGGCGGCGAACCGGCCGGCATAGATGCTCCAGCCAACGGTAAAGCTGAACAGCGACGACATCACGAAAATGCCGATGCCAAGCGCGAGCCCCTCCGGCCCGAACGCGAACAGGCAAAGCGGTAGGCCCATGTTGCCCGTGTTGGAAGAGGTAAAGACGGGCAGATAGGTGTGCGCTGGAAGCCGCAGGACTTTGATCACCACGAGACCGACCCCGAGGAAACCCATCAGCGCAAGGCCGTAGACACCCGCCATGGTGCCGAATGCCTCTGGGCTGACCTTCAGGCTCGTCAGTGTCGAAAAGGCGAGACACGGCATGCCTATGTTTAAAGCGAGCGTGCCCACCATCTTGGTATCAAACTGCCGGCCGGCGCGCGCCCAGAGGAATCCGATACCCGCGCAGATAAACACAGGCGCAACGACAGACAGGATCTTGAGGATCAAGGCGATAAACCGGGATGAATTAAGAGCGGCGGCAGACCATGCTGCCGCCGCAATCTAGTGTTTATTTGCCCGAGGCGAAACCGCTCTACTCCGCCGCGATCGCCGTCGCGTCGGGGTCGAGATGGCGGAGCTGCGGCGCAACGTGATTCATGAACATAGTCATCGAGCGCGCCCGCTTTTCTCGGTCCGCCCAGTCCTTGCCGCAGACTGTCAAGAACGTCCCGAATCCGCCGGACGCGTTATAGAAATCTAGGATCTTGCCAGCGACGGTATCAGGATCGCCGACCACGTAGAAGCCAGCCTCGACCAGCGCCTCGATCGCACGCTCGTCGTTGGGCACATCTACCTTGAAGACGTTCTTCAGCATCGTGAGGAAACCGCGCTCGGCCTGGACGGAAACCTCGTAGGTGACCGACGGACGAAGGTCTTCGATGGCCTGCTCGACCGAGTCCGCGAGATAGACGATGCGCGACGCGGTGATGTTGGCGAGCGGCCGTGTATTGCCCGCGGCACGCGCCGCTTCCGAATAGATCGCCGTCTTTGCCTTAAGGCGCGCCGGCGCCTCGAGGAACGCGGACAGCAGGGTGTAGCCGCGTTCGCCGGAGATCCGGATCATCTCCTCCGAGTCGGTCGCGGTGGCCATCGGCATATGCGGCGCGGATGCAGGCTTTGGCAGCGCGACGACGCCTTCGCCTTTCCAGTTTTTGCCGTCCCAATCGAAGATCTCGTCTGTCGTCCAGCACTTTAGGATGAAATCGAGCGACTCCATCAACCGCTCGTGGCGGTCGTCGAAGCTGAAGCCGCGTTCGGCGGAGAACAGCGGCGACGGAAAACCCGATCCAAAACCAAAGATGAAACGCCCTTCGCCCAATAGGTGCTCAGTGACAGCGGCCTGGATGGCTACGTCGAGGGGATGTTGGATATGGAGTAGCTTTACGGCCGCGCCCATACGAATGTTCTTGGTCAGCGCCGCGGCCTTGCACATCATGAATTCCGGCGCCGGTATGGTGTCGACACGGTTGATATAGGGCGGTTCGCCGTGATGTTCGCTGATATAAGCGTCGCGGAAACCGAGCTTGTCGGCGAGGACGATTTCCTGGATGTCCTCTTCGTAGGTTTGTCCGGCGCTGGTGTGAGGCCGGAAGCCGTTCGAGAAAATTCCAAATTCCATGGGAGCTCCTTAGGCTGCGCACCAAGAGCTTAGTCGCCCGTGATCCTCTCGACAATCTCCCCTGGGTCTTCCATCAGTCAACGTCGCTCTCGTCCACCGCGACAGCACCGAGGTAGTTCATGTCCTCGATCATGTTGCGCCAGCGCGCCTCGCCGAACTGGGCAGCCAGTCGTTCCTGTGCCTCGCGCCAGACCGGCGTTGCGCGCTCAATCGCTGCTTCGCCGTCCGGAGTAAGAGAAACGACGCGCTCGCGTCGGTCCTCGCCGGGTCCGATGCTGATCAGGTCCTGCTGCTTCAAGACCTTCAAGTTGCGCGTCAGCGTTGTGCGATCGAGTGCCAGATGCTCAGCCAACCGGGTCACGGACGCCGGACCCATCATGCCGACGGCGCCCAGCATGGTGAACTGGGTCGACTTGACGCCACTGGGCGCCATGATGTCGTCGTAGAATTGGGTTACCGCTCGGGCAGCGCGGCGCACGTTGAAGCACGTGCAATGCCACGCAATTCGCACATGGGTCTGGTTCTGGAGGGTGTTTTTATCGGTCATACAAAGTGTACTTACACTATTTTCCACGAATCACATAGCTTTTGGTCGCACGGCACCCTACATTCCGGTCATGAACGACAACGCAAACCGCAACCGGTCCGCCAGCTGCGTCGTCTATACCCTCGTCGCCACGGCGGTCGTAGGTCTCGTCCTATTTCTGATTTCAGAATTTCCGGATGCACTTGAAAGCGCGTGGAGCGCGCCACGGCTTACCTACCTGGCGCTCTTGCTGGTAGTGATAGGCGGCTCAGCCTTCTTTGGCTACAGAATGCGGGCGGGAGAGATGCTGCGCTACGCCCTGGTCTGGACCGCGATCGGCGCGCTTGCAATTCTCGCCTACAGCTTCCGCAGCGAGTTCGAGAACGCTGGAGACCGGATATACGGCGAGCTTCGCCCCGACAGTGCTCTCGTCACCGGCGACGGAAACGTCACCATCTGGCGCGGCTTTAACCGCCATTTCAACGTCACTGCCGACGTCGACGGCGCAGCGATCCGCCTGCTTGTCGATACTGGAGCCTCGATGGTCGCACTGACCGCACGGGACGCTCAAGCCCTGGGCATCGACCTCAACAGGCTGCGGTTCGGCATCCCGGTTGACACCGCGAGCGGCATCGCACACGCAGCACCGATACGGCTCGCATCAATGTCCGTCGGCAATATCCGCGTCCGCAACGTCGAAGCCGTCGTCATTCGCGACGGGCTCCGGCAATCGCTGCTCGGACTTAGCTTTCTCGACCGACTGTCGGGATACGAAGTCACCCAAAACACGATGATCCTCAAACCCTGATCGGCTATACAGATTCCATGGTCAAACTCGACAAGATCTACACGAAGGGTGGCGACCTAGGCGAAACGTCCCTCGGCGACGGAAGCCGGGTCCCGAAGCATTCGCGCCGGATACGTGCTCAGGGCGATGTGGACGAAACCAATGCGGCGGTGGGCCTCGCCCGCCGGCATGCGCCGGCCGGCGCGGCGGACGACTGTCTCGCGCGGGTTCAGAACGATCTGTTCGATCTCGGCGCCGACGTCACGCGCCCGGGCCGCGACGCGGCTGACGGAAACCTGCGAATCCAAGCAGCGCAGGTCGTGCGACTAGAGCGCGAGATCGACAAAGCGAACCAGGGGCTCGCGCCACTTAAATCCTTCGTTCTGCGCGGTGGCACGGATTTCGCCGCGGCGCTGCATTTCGCCTGCACAGTCTGCCGCAGGGCAGAGCGGTCGATGTGTGCGTTGGCAGAGACGGACAACGTAAATCCGCATGCGCTCGCCTACGTAAATCGCCTGTCCGACCTGCTATTTGTGCTCGCCCGCGAGGCAAACGACGGCGGAAGTACGGATGTGCTGTGGCGACCAGGCATGACCGCGGGCGACAGTGGCGCGTAGTCGTACCCGATCGCGAAATCGCAACGGAGCACCTAAAGTGAGGAACTAATTGGATGGGATTACGGTAATCCGCGTCGCGTTCGTGATGCCCCTCCTCTAGGGTCGAGAGGTCGTCGCAGCTTTCAGCGCGGCAATTATGAGGAGGCGCTGAATTTTCTCGCCGCGCCCCCCGAGAAGGGCGATCACTCCTTCCCCACCTAGCGGCGCGACAACGCCGTTGCAGTCATCGCGATATTGCCGGCCGCATCCAGCGCCCACAGCCTTATCTCGCCATCGTCGAGAGGCTCGGCGGCAAGCGTGAGTTCGCCGTCGTCGTAGACCGGCTGGCCGGAGCGGAACGAGAACGCTGCGGCGTCGAAGCTCGGAAGACGCTCGCGCACCATCTCCATCATCAGACGCGCTATTAGCGTGCCTTGGATCAACAACCCGGGGTAACCGCGCTCACGCACGTAATCCCGGTCGTAGTGGATGCGGTGCGAATTGAAGGTCAGCGCCGAATGCCGGAACATCAACACCGGATCCGGCGTGACAGTACTTGACCAGACCGCGGCGGCGGGCGGCGCCGATGGCGGCACGGGCAGAGGCTCGGGCGTTGCACCGCCTCCGGCCGAGAGTGTCATATTAGGGCGGTAGATAATGTCATTCTGCTCAATGACGGCAACGCCGGCCGCATTAGATATCCGATGTTCGACTAGGCCGATGACAAAGACGCCGGTCCGGCCATTCTTCAGATCAAAGGAAACGACCTCGGACTCCCTTCGGATCTCATCACCGATCCGCAGCGGCAGGCGGAACTCGTAGCGCGCGCCGCCGAATAGCTTGTTTGGAAAGTCGGTCGCCGCAGGCAGCAGCCCCTCGTCCTTTGCGAGCCCGTCGACACCAAGCCGCTTGGGCGGCAGCTTTGCGGTGCAAAACAGCCCGTGCCACAGCGGCGGCAGGGGATCACCCTTCACTGGCGTCGGACCCTCGTAGCCGAACGCCGCCATCAGCCCCGCCACAGGTGCTGCCGTCACTTCGTCCTCCGCCGCCACGATGCTTCCGACGGCGGCCTGCAGGTTCTCGGGAATGACCATAGGAGCCGGCGGCCGCCGGACGGCGCGCGAAATCGTTAGAGCCTCTCGATGATCGTCGCGATGCCCTGACCGACGCCAATGCACATGGTGCAAAGAGCACGCTTGCCGCCGGTGCGCTCCAGCTCATAGAGCGCTGTGGTAATCAGCCGGGCGCCCGACATGCCGAGCGGGTGGCCAAGCGCAATGGCGCCGCCGTTGGGGTTGATGCGAGGGTCGTCGTCGGCGATGCCGAGGTCTCGGGTGCACGCCAACGCTTGAGCCGCGAATGCCTCGTTGAATTCCATTACGTCCATATCGTCGATGGAAAGACCTGTCTTCTCCATTACCTTGCGGGTCGCCGGCGCAGGGCCGATACCCATTATGCGCGGCGGGACACCAGCGGTCGCAGCGCCGACGATGCGGGCGCGTGGCATGAGACCGTGCTTTTTTGCAGCCTCCTCGGACGCAAGGATAAGTGCCGCTGCGCCGTCATTGACGCCCGACGCATTGCCAGCCGTCACGCTGCCGTCCTTTCGGAAGGCGGCGCGCAACTTTGCGAGGTCGTCCATCGTCGAGCCGTGTCGCGGGTGCTCATCGGTGTCGACAATGACTTCTTCGCCGCGTCGCTGCGGGATCGTCACGGCGACGATTTCACCCTTGAAGCGACCCGCCTTCTGCGCGACCTCGGCCTTGTGCTGGGACCATAGCGCGAACCTGTCCTGGTCCTCTCGCGTGATCTGGCGTTCTTCCGCAAGGTTCTCGGCCGTCTCGCCCATCGCGTCGACGCCATACATCTCTTCCATCTTCGGATTGACGAAGCGCCAGCCGATGGTGGTGTCGAAGATCTCCGCCTTGCGTGAGAACGCCGAATCCGCCTTGCCCATCACGAACGGCGCGCGCGACATGCTCTCGACGCCGCCGGTAACGACGAGATCAGCCTCGCCAGTTCGTATGGCACGCGCGCCCTGCGCGGTTGCTTCCATGCCCGAACCGCAGAGCCGATTTACCGTCGCCCCGCCGACCTCTATCGGCAGGCCCGCCAGCAGGCCCGACATCCGCGCGACATTACGGTTGTCTTCGCCCGCTTGGTTGGCGTTACCGTAATAGACGTCGTCCACCTGCGCCCAATCGACAGAGCGGTTCCGGTCCATCAACGCCTTTATCGGCACCGCACCGAGGTCGTCAGTGCGCACGGAAGACAGCGCTCCGCCATAACGGCCAACGGGGGTGCGGACGGCGTCGCAAATGAAAGCTTCGGTCATGGCAGAATTCCTGATATTTGCAGAAGTCAGCTCCAGCCTGCTCCCACTACCGCCCACCCATTTTGATAATCTCGTGGGTGGTCGGTAGTGGGAGCAGGCTGGAGCGAATTACTCAGACAGCGGCAGGCATTGTTGTCGATGGCGCAAGGTCCGGCAAGGCCATTCCCGCAACGCGTTAAACCGCGGGTTGACCTTGATCGCTAAGCGCTTGTCGGGGAGCCTAGGCCATAGAAAACGACCCGGACACCGATAAGGGGAAAAGGATATGAGCGACAATTACGCGTCATACGAACGGCTCAAATTCGACCGGCCGGCCGACCGCGTCCTTCGCATCACGATGGAGATGCCCGGCCGGCTGAACGCCGCCGACACCGTGATGCACGACGAGCTTGGCCGCATCTGGAAGGACGTCGAGGCCGACCCCGACATTTCGGCCGCCATCCTGCGCGGCTCGGGCGAGGCATTCTCCGCTGGCGGCGATTTCGACATGATCGAAGAAATGATCGACGACTTCCAGGCCCGCGCACGTGTCTGGAAGGAAGCACGCGACCTAGTCTACAACGTCATCAACTGCTCGAAGCCGATCGTCAGCGCAATGCACGGCCCGGCCGTCGGCGCGGGTCTCGTCGCCGGGCTGCTGGCGGACATCTCTATCGCTTCGAAGACGGCGCGGATCATCGACGGGCACACGCGGCTGGGCGTCGCGGCCGGCGATCATGCGGCCATCATCTGGCCGCTGCTTTGCGGCATGGCGAAGGCGAAATATTACCTGCTGTTGTGCGAACCGATGTCAGGCGAGGAGGCGGAACGCATCGGCCTGGTCTCGATGTGCGTCGACGACGAAAAATTGCAGGAAACCGCCGTCGAGGTGGCGCAGAAGCTCGCGCGCGGCGCGCCGGCGGCGATCCGCTGGACTAAGTACGCGCTCAACAACTGGCTGCGCATGATGGGGCCGAACTTTGATACGTCCCTGGCGCTCGAATTCCTTGGCTTCACCGGACCTGAAGCCAAGGAGGGCCTTGCAAGCCTGCGCGAGAAACGCCGGCCCAATTTCGATCCAAACACCACCGTGTAGGGCGCCAAGCATGAAGAAAGTCTATGGAGAATTTGATCAGGCGACGCTCGACAAAGAGTATCTGATCTCAAAAACGGTGCCAGATATCGGGCCCTTCATTGCGGACTATGGCCGTTTGAGCGAGGAGGCGCGGGCGGCGCTTACCTGCCGCGAAGACGTCCCATACGGCAACCACCCCGACGAAGTGACCGACATATTCCCCGCCGGCGAGGGGACGCCGATCTTCTTCTTCATCCACGGCGGCTACTGGCGGATGCTCAGCCATAAAGAATCTTCCTTCATGGCGCCTGCCTGCGTCGAAAAGGGTGTTTCGGTCGTCGCGGTAAACTATTCACTGACAGGCTCAGGTGCGACCATCGACATGATCGTCGATCAGTGCCGCCGCGCCCTCGCCTGGACCTGGAAAAACGCCGAAAGCTTCGGCGGTGACCCTTCGCGCATCTTCGTGTGCGGCTCGTCGGCAGGCGGGCACCTTACGGGTATGATGGTGGCGGGCGGCTGGCACGACGAATACGGCGTGCCGGCCGACATCGTTCGCGGGGCCGTGCCGCTGAGTGGCATCCACGATCTTGAGCCGCTCCAGCTGTCCTGCATAAACGACTGGGCTCAGCTCGACGTCGCCGGCGCACTGCGCAACAGCCCTTTGCGCCACCTACCGGATTCGGGTTGCCCGCTGATCGTTTCCTACGGCCATTCGGAAACGTCGGAGTTTAAACGCCAGAGCAACCTGCTGGCCAACACCTGGACAGCGTATGGCTGGCAGGCAGATTGCTTCGAGCACCCGACGCGCAACCATTTCGACATCGTCTTCGACCTGTGCGACCCGAATAGCATGCTCGGCGCGAAGGTATTCGGCATGATGGGCGCCTGACGCCCAGGTGACTTGGGCGTGAAGCTTCCCCTCGTATACGTTGCAACGGGCACCATGCTGCTGCAGCAGGCGCTGTCGACCATGGCGGGCCTCACACTGCCGGTGCTCGTGCCACCGATCGCCAAAGAGACCGGCCTCAGCCCGAGTCTTATCGGGCTCTACGTTCCAATTCTCTATGCTGGCTCCATGTTATCGTCAGTGCTGGCAGGTGGGTTCATGCTCCGCTTCGGCGCGCTGCGCACCAGCCAAATATGTCTGCTGCTGACCGGGCTCGGCTTGACGATCAACACGGGCGGCGACCTGATCTGGTTCGCGATTGGCGCTATCGTCGCCGGCTTCGGGGGCGGACCGTCGACACCGGCCAGTTCGCAGATTCTTTCTCGCTATACCCCGCGGGGAAAAGCACCGCTGATCTTCTCGATCAAGCAGACGGGTGTCCCCGTCGGCGGCATGTTCGCAGGCATCCTGTTGCCGATCTACGCCTCCGCGTTTGGCTGGCGCGGCGCGCTTATCTGCGCCGGACTGATGTCGTTCGCCTTCGTGATCCTTATCCAGCCGCTGCGCGCCGAATTCGATTCGGATCGCGAACCGAGCCGTCCGCTCAAGTTGGGCGACGTGCGCGGAACGCTGACTACGGTCTTCCGAGACCCACGCACTCGCGAACTTGCCCTCTCGATCTTCGCCTTCACCGGCCTACAGCTTGTCTTCGCGTCGTTCTTCGTCTCATTTCTGTCGATCAAGCTCGGCTGGACACTGGCGGAGGCGGGTTTCGCCTACTCGATCGCCATGGTGTTCGGTATCGGTGGCCGCATACTCTGGGGCTGGGTCGGCACTCGTATTGTCGAGCCCCTGCCGCTGCTTGGCGGGTTGGGCATTTTCATGGGGCTGACGATGGGTGCGATGGCCTTCGTCGATCAGAGCTGGAGCCGATATGCCGTATGGGCCGCCGCTGCCTGTTTCGGACTGAGTGGTATCGGCTATCAGGGCATTCTTCTGGCTGAGATCGCACGCATTGCACCGCCAGGGATGGCGGGCGTGGTGACCGGCGGGACGGTCTTCTTCGCCTTCGCAGGCATGATCCTGATGCCAGCTGCCTGTGGGCTTATCCTGTCGCTCGGCGGCGGCTACAGCTTGGCCTTCGCGATCCTCGGCGTGCCTTCGCTGGCGGCGGGCGGCATGCTGTTCCGCGCCATCCGGCAAGACGCCCAATCATAGCCTGCTCACACAGAGCCGCGGCGGCCTTTGTTCCTTTCAAGCCTTCTGCGCCCTCGAGGATCCTGGCGATGGGTGGCCAAAAAGGGAGAGGGCTGGTTCCGCCAAATAAAAAACCGATCTAAGCTGCGCCGGACTGACACCCGACGACCCCGAGGGAGAAACTATGGCCCGCGTGAGAACTACAATCGCCGGCAGCCTGCCGAAACCGCAATGGCTGGCCGAGCCGGAGAAGCTGCGCGCGCCGTGGCGGCTCGAGGGCGCAGCGCTGGCCGAAGGCCTGGACGATGCAGTGGCGCTGTGGATGGACGCACAGGACGAAGCTGGTATCGACATCGTCACCGATGGCGAACAGCGCCGCCGCCATTACATATGGGGCTTCATTGAGCATCTAGGTCGGATTGATTTCGACAACCCGGGCATGAAGCGCAGTCGTGGCCAACGCTACGCGGCCGAGACGCCCGCGCCGAAGGTGCTAGAGGAATGGACCTGGTCGCAACCAGTCCTGCTGGAAGCGCTGCGTTACGCCAAGGGCCGCACCGACCGTCAGTTGAAGGTGACGCTGCCCGGCCCGATGACGGTCGCGGATTCGGTCTATGACGAGGTCGGCGGTCGGTCAGACGCGAATTTCGCCGCAGACTACGCCAAGCTGCTCAATAAGGAGGCCCGTGCGTTGTCGGCAGCTGGCGCCGACGTCATCCAGATCGACGAGCCGTGTTTCAACATATACACCGACGAGGTAAAGGACTGGGGCCTAGCCGTTCTCGAACAGGCATTCGAGGGCGTCACCGCGAAACGCGCCGTACATATCTGTTACGGCTACGGCACCGAGGTCGTCCTCAACTGGAAGAACGCGAACCAGGATTGGCGACATTACAACGCGACGCTGCCACTGATCGCGGAAAGTTCCATCGACCAGGTCAGCATCGAATGTGCTGCCTCGGGCGTAGACCTATCTGTGCTCGATTGTCTCGCCGACAAAGAAGTAATGGTGGGCGTCATCGACGTCGGCACGGAAACGGTCGAGACTGCCGACGTGGTGGCGGACCGCATCCGCCACGCGATGGAGCATGTGAAGGCTGACAACCTGATCGCCTGTACCGACTGCGGGATGGTTCCTCGCAGCCGGTCCTCGGCCGCGGGCAAGCTTAACGCGCTCGCCCTGGGGGCGGCGCTGGTGAACCGCGAGATGGAAGGCTAACGGACCGGTACCGCAATGAAAAAGCGGCGCCCAAAGGCGCCGCTTTCTTTTGACCTGTCGCCATCAAACGAATTACATGCTCAGCGGGCTTAAGCTTTTAGCCGCAGCGGCTGAATCCTTACGGGCCGCATCGGGAAGCGGTATCAGGCCTTTATCCGCGAGGTAGCCCTCCGGACCCCACGCCTTTTCGGCGGTGAACTCGGCGACGTATTCTTTGATGCCGGGAATGACCCCGACATGCGCGTTCTTGACGTAGAAGTACATTGAGCGGGATACGGGATACTTGCCGGCGGCGATCGTCTCGAATTCGGGCGCGGTGCCGTTCACGATGCTGCCTTGGATCTTGTCGGCGTTCGAATCGAGGAACGAGAAGCCGAAGATGCCAAAGGCGTTCTTGCTGGCAACGAGCTTCTGGATGATCAGGACATCGTTCTCGCCGGCCTCGATAAAGGCGCCGTCTTCACGGATGCCGTGACAGACCGCCTTGTACTTCTTCTTTTCCGACTTCTTCATGGCCTTGATACCGGGGAACGCCTTGCAGCCGCCTTCCATGGCGAGCTCGACGAACGCGTCGCGTGTGCCGGACGTCGGCGGCGGGCCGAGAACCTCGATCTTCTGCGCAGGAAGAGACGCGTCAATCTCGTTCCACATCTTGTAGGGGTTCGCCTTGAGCTGCGAGCCATCGGCATTAGCCGGCACGTCCTTGGCAAGCGCGAGGAACAGCTGCTTCAGCGTGATCTTCATTTGCTTGGAGGCTTTCGAATTGGCGATGACGATGCCGTCGAAGCCGATCTTCACCTCGGTGATTTTGCTAACGCCGTTTTTGGCGCAACGTTCGACCTCGGACTTCTTGATCCGGCGCGAAGCATTAGTGATATCGGGATGCTGGATGCCGACGCCGCTGCAGAACAGCTTGAGGCCCCCGCCGGAGCCGGTGCTCTCGACAACGGGGGTCTTAAAATTGGTGGCCTTGCCAAACTGTTCGGCAACGGTAGTCGAGAACGGGAACACGGTCGAGGACCCGACGATACGGATTTGGTCGCGGGCCTGCGCCGATGCTGCCATCGCAAGGGACGCCGTCGCCGCAATCGCTAGAATTCGAATCGCTTTCATAAAGCCTCCAGTGGAGAATTAGAAAAGTCTCAGGAGACGGGATATTTTGCGACCCCGCCATACTGGTCGGCGCCAATCGCCGACATCGATAACCTAAGAACTGAATGCGTTAGTAATGTGACGTTTAAATTACATTTTTATGACGCTGAGCCTGGGGGCGGTATTGGCGCGCTAGCGGGATTTCCCTTTACCGACCGATAAATCAGTCGGCGCGCGACGACTGGCCGCGCAGGGTGAGTGGCAGCTGTGACAGGGCGAACAAACCAGTCGCCGGCGCGAAAACGAACACCTTCAACGCGACCCAGCCATCGTCCGAGAGCGACCGCCAGGCAATTTCGTTGCCGACGGCTAATAGCGCGAAGAAAAGGCCCCAGCGAAGGCTCAGTAACCGCCAAGTCCGTTCTGTCAGGCCGAACTGCGCGCCAAAGAAAGCACGCATAACCGGAACGCCCATCGCCAGCCCACCCAGCAGAGTAACCGCGAAAAGCCCGTTAAATACCGTCGGCTGGACCTTGATGAATATCTTTTCCGAAAGCGCGATGGCGGCAATCGTGAAAGCCGCCGAAAGAACGACTGAATAGGCCGGAAAGACAGCGATGCGACGCTCGAATATCGCCGTCGCGACCAGAATGATCGCGGCAACCGAGGCCGAGGCGCCGGCAGCCGCAAATAACCCGTATAGTGTGTTGACAGTAAAAAAAACGCCCAGCGGCACAATCTCGACGGCAAACGACCAGAGCCGCATGACGGCGTCCTAATCGGCGGCGCCGGTCAGCCGTGCCGTAAACTGCCGATCCCGCGACTGTGGGCCAACCCAGATATCGAAGAAGAAGCGACCGAAGATCGGGTCATCGATGCGCCCGGCAAGGGCGCCGTTTACATAGAAAAGGGTCCGTCCATCATCCGTTCGGATGCCGGCGATCGAATCGCCGGCGCCGACGTCGGGAACGATCGCACTAAGCAACGAGCGCCATCCCGCGATGGCTTTTTCGGGTGCGCCGAGACGTCCAAGCTCACCGGCGGTGGCGTCAACAATGGCGGAAGATTTGATATCGCGCCGGTAGGTGAGCGTCAGCATCAGCGGGGCGTCGTGCCGAAAAACGCCACCGGGCGCGACGAGCTGGGCGTCGTAGAGCGCCCAGAAGAGATAGTTGTAGGTTGCGGCACCCACCCACGCGGGCTTTTCGAAATACTGCGAGGCAAGATCGAGGCTGGCGGAAGAGCCGGCAGCACGCGCCGTCCCGCACGCCGCCGCGCAGAGAACGCAAAATGCGGCTATCAGCGCGCGCATGTGCTGTGCAACTGCAAGACTGGGTGTTGTGTTTTCGCGCATAACGCCGGTGAGGATTTTGGTGTCGATCCTGGAACAAGAATGGTGCCGCTGAGGTGACTCGAACACCTGACCCACGCATTACGAATGCGTTGCTCTACCAACTGAGCTACAGCGGCACCGGGGCAATTACTGCGCGCGAAGAGATAGCGCCTAACTTAGGCACAGACAAGTATCTGAAACGTGTGGCCGAAAATCTAAGCGCGCGGCGACCCTGGCGGCTGGACATCGGGCGGTACGACGAAAAGGTCGTCTTCTTTGCCAGCATTTATGGCAGGGCCGCGGACTAGAGAGGAATGCATAGCGCCGGAAATTCCGGAACCGCCCTCCTCCGGCGAGCGGGCATTGAACGACATTTCCAGAGCGCGGCTGCGCGTGGGTGTCGCCCAGTACAACGTGCCGAGCGCGCCGCAGGCCGGGCATAGCGGACTCCACGCATCACTCTGCGTACCGCATTCGCGGCACAACCACGCGGGATCGGACGGCGCCGCCGCGGCCCGAACCAACCATTCACGCGTCGCCGCACCGTCGCCGAACTCCCGCTCCTCGAGCTCCGCCATCAGTCGGCACACGCGGACCGGCGGATCGTTCTCGGCGACCTTTTCGAGGTGGTTGCGCGCCTCGCCCCACAGGCCCGCGTCAAGCGCCGCTCGGGCGAGTGCCAGGTGGCTCTCGTCATGATCGGAATTGGCCGCCAACAGCTTTTCGAACCGCTTCACCCGGTTGAGAGGATCTGTGGCGGAATCTACCTCGCCGTAAAGATGCGCGAGCCGCGGATGCGGGGTCCGTGCCCATGCCGCTTCGATCTGGCGCGCAGCCTGGCCCTCCTTCCCATTGCCCACCAACAGCTCAACGGTGCGGATCGTCGCAGGCAGGTAATCCGGGGCAAGCGAGCTGGCACGTTTGGCGTATTTCAGCGCTTCGGCCGCATCGTGCGATTGCCCCGCGGCGTCGCTGCAGCCCAGCAGCACCGCGGCACGGCGATTGCGTACCTCTTCAGCCCCCAGCGCCTTGCTCTTGACCGCCGTGTCCAGCGTTGTGAGCGCGGCTCGCCACTCGCCCTGCCTGACTTGCAGGTCGAACATCGTGCTGAGCACCCACGGAGTCTTGGGCTGGAGTTGGTAAGCCCGGATGGCGTAGTGAAGGGCCGCCGGCCGATCGCCCTTGCGCTGCGCCTGAATCAGGAGGCCCCTCAGTCCAAGAAAGGCCGTTTCCTCGCGGTCGAGCATGGCGGTGAAATATCTCTTAGCGGCTTCCTCGTCACCATTAAGCTGGGCGGCCTGCGCCGAAAGCAGCATCGTCAGGGGTGGTTCATCGAGGAGCACGTCCGCGCGCCGCGCCTGGCGGCCTGCTTCCGCGGCGTCGCCCGCTGCGACCGCAACCATACCGTGGGTGAGTGCCCGGTAGCCGCGTTCGCGCCTCGATGCGCGCCGCCCCTCGCGGAACCGCCCCGGCGTCCGCCCGAGAGCCCGCATCGCCCCGACCGCGACTGTCATGAGCACGATGAGAGTCGCGGCGACGAGCACGAAGCGCCCGATCGACAGTTCGATCAGGTAACCCTGCCACTGAATGGCAACCGATCCTGGCCTGTCGCTGAACCATACCGCCGCCATGACGACCAACGCGAGCGAGACGATCAACGATAACGTGAAGCGGATCATATCAGCCGCCGCCGGCCAATCCGGAGAGAACGATTCTGCTTATTTCTGCACGCGCGGCCTCCGCCGCGAGGCGCTGCCGAGCAGCGGCAAGCCACCCCCCGACGGCTGGACCGGCAACACCTTCGAGCTGCGACAGCTCCTTAACGGCTGTCGCCAGGTCATCACGGCGCCCAGCGATTTCGGTCCGGGCGACTATGGCTTCGACGTCTTCGCCGCGCCCGTCAATCCGTCTGATTCCGGCCCAACGCTTCAGCGCGCCTAGCGACCGGTCGATCCAATCCCCCTTGGCGGCTGCGGGCCGGGCGGCGAGGGCCGCATCGATCGCTGCGGGAAGCCGCGCAACGAGCTGCGCCCGCGTCGGGATGCCGTCAGCCGCGCGTGGAGCAACCCGACCCAGCACGGCCGATAGCCGCGGATCGGTACCTGCAAGCCGCTGCACAGTCGAGAGCTCCAAGGAAAAAGGCGCACCCCCCGCAAGGGCGTCGCGCAACTGGCCCACTGCGAGCGCGAACGCGTCCGCCTTTCCGACAGCCATTGCCGTCCGGCGCGATTCGACAAGACTGCTCTCCAACCGAGAGATGCGGTCCTCATAGGTCGATACGGCGCTGGTGAGCTTTGCGATCTCGTCGGCGCTTCGAGACTGTCCGTAGGCAGCGGCGCCAGCGGATGCCAAGAGGCTCTGCTCGATCTTCTCGATCCGCGCCGACAATGCGGGATCGACGCCCGCCCTGGTCTGCTTTTCGCGCAGCGCTACGACCGCGACGGTATTTTCCTCGAGTCGGCGCTCGAAACGCCGCACGGTCGCGGCGAGTGTTTTATTCGCTTCCCGGAGGTCCGCCAGCGCGTCGGCACGCACTTTCGCTGCAGCAGTGACGGTCGCCAACTCGCTCTTGAGCGCAGCGAAGGCTATCTCGTCAGCCCCGTCGGGAGACAAGACCTCGCGTACGGACGGCGGCAGGCTGTCGCGCCAGTACGGCAGTGTCAGCAGACCCCCCGCGGCGATGGCGAGAACAGCGACTAGCGTCCATGCAAGCCCGGCTCCTGAGCTCTTCTGTACGTTATCCGCGGCGTCAGACGGCGTTTTTCCCTCCGGCGCGACGTCGGTGCCATCAGTTTCAAAGTTTTCGTCTGTCGCTTTATTCTCGTCATCCATATTACGGTTGTGCGCCGATTCCACTTTCGTCTCAACCTCGATTTTCGGCAGCGCCGAGGTCCGCAACGAACGCCTCGAGCAAGGACTGTGTGGTCGGGCGGGTGGCAATCGCGCAGCTGGCCCATTCGTCTGCCGCCACTTCCGCGGCGACCGCTGGCGACAGGCATATCGCCGTAAGCGTGCCGAGGCAGGACCCCAGCCCTGCCTCCCAAACTCTCTCCGCAAAGATGCGGGCGGTCCTGGGAGAAAACAGCAGCACGAAACCCAGCTGATCGCGCCTCAAGGCCTCGATGGCCTCTGGACTCAGTGACTCGACAGGTTCCGCCGCGTAGATCGACCGGCGGATTACCTGGAAACCCACCTCAGACAGCGTTTCCGCCAAGGTGCCCATAAAGGTGTCACCGGACGCGTGAAGAAGCGGCCCGTCGGCAGGACGCAACCGCGCGGTTACTAGACGGGCGAGATCGGCGCTGTCGCCCCCGGCGCTTTCCACCGAGCCGAAGCCGGACTCCGCGGCCAGCCGAGCGGTCGAATCTCCGACTGCGAGGATGGGGATGTCCCGTCGGTCGCAGATCGCGCGAAAGGCGCGGACGCCGTTGCGGCTGGTGAATAGCACAGCCTGGGCGCGTGCCGTGTCCTCGTCGATATCGGGATCAAGATGAACGACGCGCATCATGGGCGCGAGCACTGGCTCGACCCCCCACTCTCGAAGTGCCGCGACGATCTCCGCCGCATCGTCGGCCGGCCGGGTGACGAGCGCTCGCCTTGGCCGACCATCAGCCATTAAAAAACCCGGGACCAGCCCGGCCGCGCAATTCCTCGGCGGCGTCCGCGCCCATCGCCGTCGCATCCGTGATCGGGCCGTCGCGGTGCGTTTCGATCAGTTCTGAGCCGTCGGGCCGGACGATCGCCGCCGCAAGCGACAGCGCATCACCGTCGAGCGTCGCCAGCGCCGCAATCGGCGTCCGGCAGGAACCGTCAAGACCGGCGAGAAGCGCCCGCTCCGCCGCGGCGCGAAAAGCTGTTTCGGCATCGTTCAGGGGCAGCAGCAATTCAGCTGTCCGGCTGTCGGCAATCCGCCGCTCGATGCCCACCGTTCCCTGGCAGACCGCCGGTAGCATCTCCTCGGGTTCAATGGGCGTCGCGGCGACATTTTCGCGGCCGAGCCGGTTCAGACCGGCAACGGCAAGAAATGTTGCGTCCGCCTCATCGGCATCGAGTCTCGCAATCCTCGTGTCGACATTGCCGCGGAACGGAACCACGATTAGATCGGGTCGGCGGTGAAGCAGCATCGCCTTACGGCGGAGCGATGCGGTCCCGACGACGACGCCCTTCGGGATGTCAGAAATCGACGTTGCGCGGCGCGAGATAAGCGCGTCCCGTGGGTCCTCGCGCGGCAGCAAGCAATCGACGACAAGCCCGTCGGGAAACCAAGTCGGCACGTCCTTCATCGAATGCACGGCGATGTCGATGCGATCTTCGTGCAGCGCCTCCTCGATCTCCTTGGTGAACAGACCTTTGCCGCCCGCATCGGCCAATGTGCCATGCTGCAGCCGGTCGCCGGTGGTACGGATGACGACGATCTCGACGGCACCGTCCACGGCGAGCGTCGAATGCGCCGCCATCAAACGGCGGCGCACCTCATTCGCTTGCGCAAGCGCCAGCGGACTGCCACGCGTACCTATTCGGACGTGATGAGAATCCATACGGGGACTCTAAGGCAGCAGAATAATTCTGAAAACGTGATTTGTCCGCCCGCATTCCTTATATGGTCGAGGATGGAAATGATCCGATGATTGTACTTGGCATAGAAACGAGCTGCGACGAGACGGCGGCCGCCGTCGTCGACGATGCGCGCACGGTTCGCGCCAATGTCGTGCATTCGCAACTCGAAGATCACCGACCCTATGGCGGCGTGGTGCCTGAGATCGCCGCGCGCGCCCATCTCGACATTGTTGACGGGGTGGTCAGACGCGCACTCCACGATGCCAAAGTCGCGCCGAATGAGCTAGACGGAATCGCCGCGACCGCCGGCCCCGGCCTGATCGGCGGCGTGATCGTCGGCGTTATGACTGCGAAAGGCATGGCAGCAGCAGCCGGCAAGCCGTTCATCGCGGTGAACCACCTCGAAGGCCACGCACTGACCGCACGGCTGACTGACGACGTGCCGTTTCCCTATCTGTTGCTGCTCATCTCCGGCGGGCACTGCCAGCTTTTGTCGGTCGAAGGGCCGGGACGATACGCGCCGCTGGGCACGACGGTCGACGATGCTATCGGCGAGGCTTTCGACAAAACGGCGAAAATGATGGGTCTAGGCTTTCCCGGCGGCCCCGCGGTGGAAGCCGCCGCGCGGACCGGCGACGCGGGACGCTTTGACCTGCCGCGCCCGATGAAAGGCCGCCCGGGATGCGATTTCTCGTTCTCGGGCCTCAAGACCGCCGTCAGGCACACGCTGCTGGCGCTGCCGGACGGGCCAGTGTCGGATCGCGACCGGTCGGATCTGGCTGCCGCGTTTCAGGCGGCGGTCGCCGACGTGATCATCGACCGGTGCGCCAACGCGATCACCGCCTTCGCCGAGACGCACCCGGACGGAAGGACACTGGTCGTTGCAGGTGGGGTCGCTGCGAACCTTACCCTGCGCGAGGCGTTGACCGGTCTTTGCGCGCTGACCGAATTCCGCTTCGTCGCGCCGCCGCCAGCGCTCTGCACCGACAACGGAGCGATGATCGCATGGGCCGGCATTGAACGGCTGCGCCTCGGCCTAGCAGATGGGCTGGACTTTGCGCCGCGCCCAAGGTGGCCGCTAGCGGAACTGAATGCTGCTGGCTCCACCTGACCACCAGAACCGACCAATTTGCGTGTCGGGAGACGCGCGCCGTGACGGATCCGATGAAATAACGGGCGACGTTCGGGTCATGCGACGAGATGACGATTATGCCTGCGTCGGTGTCTTTTATGGCGGGAAGAACTAGGCTGCAGGATTTACGCTCTGGACTATTTTCTCGCTACTGTCGGGCAAACGGTTCATGTGTGCGTTACAATCGAGTCGCTAGGCGATGCCGGTTAGAATCTTTTCCTTCAAATTTTCATGCAGGTGACCCGAGACAAATCCGGGCATGGACACACGAACGGCGAGCAGGGAGAGCTTGGCGTGGTCGCTAGCGGCGAGTTCCCTCGCGAGCGCCATCGCTTCCGTGCCCAGATTATCGCCCGAAATATCGACGCGTATCAGATTTTTACGGATCATATTGTGTTCCTCTTCTTCCTGTGCCGCGCGGTCGGCAGCACCGTTTCGCCCTCAGAATCGGGGACCGAAATACTGCCGACATTGTTTTGGACGAGCCCCGCGAGGTGAACTGCCAGGCGGAAATTTGGGCTTGCAAGCGCAGCGATTTCGCATTCGGCAACTTCGTCGTAAGATATTCGAACGGTTGGATAACGCGATTTCGGGAGATGACGCATGAGCGTTTCGGAGGCGGCTCACGGACAGGCAGTGATGAGGCAGCCGGACGACGGTCTGACCATCCGGCAGCCGATTCCGGCAAACGGACACGCAGATCCCAAGCTGTTTTCCGGCAACACTAACTTCGAGACATTGTCGACGCGCTACCAGACGGTCGCCGCGGAGCCCTTCGCCCGGCAAACGGATATCGTCGCGCTCGAACGTTCGTTCGGCACGAACGATACGGCCAACGTCGCAAAATAAGCTGTACGGAACGGATTTTCAGGAGGAAGAAAACGTGCCACTGGTCGACATCGGCGATGCCGAGATTTTCCTGGAGGACAAAGGCAACGGCGAGCCGGTGATGCTAGTGCCGGGGCTCGGCGGCGGAGCGGGCATCTGGCACAAGCAGATCCCGGCGCTGTCCGGCGACTTCCGCACCATTGCCCACGATCACCGGGGCTGCGGCCGCAGCACCTACTCGATGATCGACTACTCGGTCGACCAGATGGCTGACGACGCGGTCCGAGTTATGGATACGCTCGGCATCGAGCGCGCGCACTGGATCGGCCATTCGACGGGCGGGGCGATGGGCCAAATCGTCGCGCAGGATCATCCGGACCGAATCATCTCGCTAGTCCTCAGCGCCACCTGGCCTGGCCAAGACGCCTATTTCAACCGAGCGTTCGCTGCACGCAAATCGGTTCTGACAGCCATGGGAGCCACAGAATACGCCCGGCACTCGGTCCTGACGCTTCATCCTCCGTGGTACATCACGGAAAATGAGAACCTGATGGGCCAACAGGAAAGCTATTTGGCCAGCTCTGACCAGCCAGTCGAGATCATGGAGAGCCGGATAGACGCGATCTGCCGCTTCGACCGGCGCGACCGAATGAAGGACATAGCAGCACCGACGCTTGTGATTGTCGCCGAGGACGACATGGTCACGCCGCGCTATCTGTCGGACGAGCTGGCCGCGAATATCCCCGACTCGGAACAGGTGGTCCTCAAAACGGGCGGGCATTTCCTCATGCACATCCTTACCGAAGAGTACAACGCTGCGATTGGCGATTTCCTTCGCCGTCACAAGGCAGGTTGATCAATGGCGGACGCCGCGATCGCGAAGGCCGTTATCACGAGCCTGCCCAGCATGCGGACCCTCGCGTGCGCGGGGCCGGACGGCGCATCGGCCGGCGCGAGGGAGTCTTGACCTCGACCTTGGCGACAATCGGAATCGTCGGCGCGGGCGCCTGGGGAACGGCGCTCGCCATAGCGGCGCGTCGCGGCGGCGGCGAGGCGAAGCTTTGGGCATTCGAGGCGGAAGTAGCGGAAGCCATCAATGATGGGCGCGGCAACCCGCTTTACCTTCCCGACGCGGAGATTGACAACGGCATTCGCGCGACCAGGGATCTCGGAGAGCTCGCATCGTCCGACATACTTCTCCTGGCCTCCCCGGCGCAGCATCTCCGGCGCACCGTCTCGGAGCTTGTAGGATCCGTCTACACCGAGACCTCCCTCGTGATATGCTCGAAAGGCATCGAACAGGAAACGCTAGCGCTGATGAGCGAGGTCGTTGCGCCGCTGTTTCCTCATAATCCGCTCTTCGTCCTGTCGGGCCCAACCTTCGCCGCCGAAGTGGCTGCCGGCCTGCCTACCGCAATTACTTTGGCCGGCAGCGATCTTGACGCGGCTTCGACGCTGGCGGAGACGATTGGCTCCGCCCGATTCCGACCTTACGCCTCCAACGACGTCATCGGGGCGCAGATTGGCGGCGCGGTCAAAAACGTGCTCGCCATCGC
This sequence comes from Alphaproteobacteria bacterium, assembly GCA_038131485.1. Taxonomy (GTDB): domain Bacteria; phylum Pseudomonadota; class Alphaproteobacteria; order MPNO01; family UBA830; genus JAYQUR01. The sequence continues at coordinate 272,539 of JAYPPO010000002.1, read as the reverse complement.
CTGCGGCATCGCGGAAGGGCGCGGCTTCGGAGACAACGCGCGTGCCGCCCTGATCACGCGCGGGCTAACAGAGCTTAAGCGGCTCTGCATCGCCAAGGGCGGCCGCGCCGAGACCGTTATGGGTCTCTCGGGTCTGGGCGATCTGGTCTTGACTTGCACTAGTAATCAGTCGCGCAACTTTTCGCTCGGCATCGCGCTGGGCGAGGGGCGAGCGCTGGACGAAATTCTCGGTAGCCGCCGCTCGGTCGCGGAAGGCGTCTTTACGGCCAGCGCCACCGTACAGTTAGCAGAAACGCTTGGTATTGACATGCCGATCGTCGCGGCGGTCGACGCCATTCTCAATCGCAGCGGCAGCATCGAAGATGCTATCGAGGTGCTACTCGCCCGGCCGCTACGTTCGGAAACCGAGTGAGCGCATTTTCTTCGTCGCTGCGGTCCTGTATTCAGGACGCATACATAGACGGAACTCAGGGGTAACAGACATGCAGTACTGGCTGTTCAAATCCGAACCCGGCGCGTGGTCTTGGGACGACCAGGTCAAAAAGGGCGTCGAGCACTGGGACGGGGTTCGCAACTACCAGGCCAACAACAACATGAAGGCCATGAAGAGGGGCGATAAAGGGTTCTTCTACCATTCGGTCAACGAGAAGCAGATCGTCGGCGTCGTCGAGGTGGTGAAGGAGCATTATCCGGATTACACCGACAAGTCGGAGCGGTTCGGCATGGTCGACATCAAGGCTCTTTATTCGGTGAAGACGCCAGTGACTCTCGCCGACATTAAAGCCGAGTCAAAGCTCGCTGACCTCGCGCTAGTTCGCCAGTCTCGCCTGTCCGTCGTGCCGGTGGGCAAGGACGAGTGGAAACTGCTCTGCAAGATGGCGGGGGTCAAACCCTGAGCGGCCGCGTCCTGCTCTGCCGCCTCAACGATATCGAGGATCCCGGCAGCCGCGGTTTCGAGGACCTAGACGGCGAGGCGCCTTTCTTCGTCGTCCGCCGCGGCAACGAAGCTTTCGCCTACCGCAATTCATGCCCACATTATGGAGCGCCGCTCGACTGGAAGCCTGACGCCTTCCTGTCTCACGACAAGACGCGAATTCTGTGTTCCTTGCACGCCGCCCTGTTCAATATCGAGGACGGCGTCTGCATTGCGGGCCCCTGTCCGGGTTATGGACTGGAGAAGGTGGCGCTGGAAATCACCGAGGGCACCATATTCCTGATCTGAGTAATTGCCGGTTCCTTGCCCTGTAATTCATAAACAACAATAATTCGTTCATATACGAGCCGTGCAACTGAACGCACGAAACGGGAGGGTCAGACATGTCTGAACACGATATTTTTCCGGTTCCCGCCGAATCAGCAGACCGTACCTTTGCCGATAAGGCGAAGTATGACGAGATGTATAAGCGGTCCATCGACGACCCCGAAGCGTTCTGGGGTGAGCACGGAAAGCGGATCGATTGGATCAAGCCTTACACGAAGGTAAAAGACACGTCTTTCTCAAAGGGCGACCTTCATATCCGCTGGTTTTACGACGGCACACTTAATGCCTCTGCCAACTGTCTCGACCGTCATCTGAGCACCCGGAGCGATCAGGCCGCAATCATCTGGGAGGGCGACGAGCCGACCGAATCCAAGACGCTTACCTACCGCGAACTCCATGAAGAAGTCTGCAAGTTCGCCAACGTCCTCAAGACGAACGGCGTCTCCAAGGGCGACCGCGTCACGATCTACCTGCCGATGATCCCGGAAATAGCAGTCGCCGTGTTGGCGTGCGCCCGAGTCGGCGCCATCCATTCCGTCGTGTTCGGCGGCTTCTCGCCCGACTCCATCGCTGGGCGCATTCACGACTCCAACTCCTCAGTCATCGTTACCGCAGACGAGGGCGTCCGCGGCGGCCGCCCCATTCCACTCAAGGCCAATGTCGACGAGGCGCTGGAGAGTTGCCCAATGATCCACAAATGCATCGTTGTCCAGCGCACAGGCAACGAAATCGGCTGGAAGGACGGCCGCGACGTCTGGTACCACGAGGCAATGGCGGAAGCCTCGACCGACTGTCCGCCCACGGAGATGGACGCCGAGGACCCTCTTTTTATCCTCTACACGTCGGGCTCGACCGGAAAGCCGAAGGGGGTCCTGCACACCACCGGCGGCTACATGGTCTACGCGTCGATGACGCATCAGTACGTCTTCGACTATCATGACGGTGACATCTACTGGTGCACCGCCGACGTTGGCTGGGTCACCGGCCACAGCTACATCGTTTACGGCCCTCTCGCCAACGGCGCCACCACGTTGATGTTCGAGGGCGTCCCGAACTATCCGGACTTCTCGCGCTTCTGGCAGGTATGTGACAAGCACAAGGTCAACATCTTCTATACAGCACCGACTGCTATCCGCGCGCTGATGCGCGAGGGTAACGGGCCTGTCGAGGCGACAAGCCGCGACAGCCTGCGTCTGCTGGGCACTGTCGGCGAGCCGATCAATCCAGAAGCCTGGCTATGGTACCACCAAGTGGTCGGCAATGAACGGTGTCCCATCGTCGACACCTGGTGGCAGACCGAGACCGGCGGCATTATGATCACCCCTCTGCCTGGCGCCACGGATCTCAAGCCCGGTTCGGCGACGAAACCGTTCTTCGGCGTAGCGTTGGAACTCTGCAATAACGACGGGGAGCCCATCAAAGGCGAAGGCGCTGGCAATCTGTGCATCGTCGATTCGTGGCCCGGCCAGATGCGCACGGTCTACGGCGACCATGATCGTTTCTTCGAGACCTATTTCTCACAGTTTCCGGACAAATACTTCTCCGGCGACGGCTGTCAGCGCGACGCCGACGGTTACTATTGGATCACCGGCAGGGTTGACGACGTTATCAACGTCTCCGGCCATCGTATGGGGACAGCGGAGATAGAGAGCGCGCTGGTCGCCCACCCGAAGGTCGCCGAAGCGGCCGTCGTGGGCTACCCACACGACATCAAAGGGCAGGGCATCTACGCCTACGTCACCCTAATCGTCGGAGAAGAACCGACAGAGGATCTCCGCAAGGAGCTGGTCCAGTGGGTGCGCAAGGAGATCGGCCCTATTGCGTCGCCGGATCTCATCCAGTGGGCGCCCGGCTTGCCCAAGACGCGCTCAGGCAAGATCATGCGCCGCATTTTGCGCAAGATCGCCGCCAATGAACACGACCAGCTTGGCGACACCACCACGCTCGCTGACCCCACCGTGGTCGATGACCTGGTGGACAACCGGCAGAACCGCTGACCGCGACGTTGAAAACCTAGGGTCCAGCCGTTCCGAACGGCTCGCCCTTTTCGCACTTAATCGTTAGATAAATCTGCAAATATTTCGAGCCAACCACATCGAATACAAAAAAAATTGCGCAAATATGGCGACTTTCTTACCAGACATCGTGAGGAACCGGGTCACTTACCCATTGGCTTGAGTCTCCCGGCGGGGCGGCGACAATAGATAGAATGGGCGTCAAACAGGGCCTAGAAATCGACGCAGCGGCCGTTAATTTCCCAGTCGCCGTAGCGCGTCGGATCGAGACCGCCGCGGCCGCCGACTTCCCTCCCCAACACATCGGCCACACTCGCATTCTCGCCATCGCCCGTTTCTTCCGCTGGCCGCTCTTCGGCGGAGCCTAACGCCAGCGCGCCGTCGGTTTTTTCTTCCTTACGTGTTGCGTCGGGATCGGGCATGCGTGCGTCTCTCTCATCTCGCGTCTATTGGTCTTTGGCAGCCAGCCGAGCCACTAGCCTGCCGGCATCGATCAACCGGTCTGCCGTCGCGGCGGAAAATCGTCACCACTCATCAGCCGCCAAACGCGGCGGCCACTAGCGCACGCGACGCTTCTGACGACAACAGAAGCCGAGCAGGGGCAGGTAATACGCTGCATCGAACACGACGGCCAGTAAAATCACGTTCTTTGTTAGTCAGGCGATCTCGCCGAAGCCATCACGATCAAGATACCGATGAAGGCGACGAGCGCCTGGCCGAACGCGGGGGTGCAAAATTTTCAGTGGCCGAGGGTCCGCGCCGGCAGAATCTTGGTCGCGAACCCGAAGGCGAAGCCGATCATTTGTCCCGCCGACAGCGACAGGAAATACTCGACTATGACGCGACCGGCTGACGTGGGCCGCAGTAACCGCGAAGCTCTTGCGCGTGGCAATCGACGTCGGAGCCGGACTGACCTTGATCAGCCCTGCCGCATCCCCATATCCCTCTCAACCTAATCATCGAGAACCTTTTTGACGAAAGATGAACTATCTGAAGACCGCCATCCTGCTCTCCGGCATGACCGCGTTGTTCGTCGGCATCGGCTACATCGTCGGTGGGCCGACGGGCATGCTAATCGCGCTTGGATTCGCGGTGGCGATGAATGCTTTCGCCTACTGGAACTCCGACCGGATGATGCTATCGATGTTCGGCGCACGCGAGGTCGATGTGCTCAGCGCACCATCGCTCTACTGCACGGTAGAGCAGCTTGCCGCCCGCGCCGGGCTGCCAATGCCGCGGGTCTACATCATCGAGAACGACCAGCCAAATGCCTTCGCTACTGGGCGGAACCCCTGGAATGCCGCCGTCGCGGCGACTACGGGCCTGATGCACTCTCTCACCAGCGAGGAAATCGCTGGCGTTATGGCGCATGAGCTTGCCCATATTAAGAACCGCGATACGCTGATCATGACGGTGACGGCGACAATCGCTGGCGCAATTTCGATGTTAGCATCTTTTTCAATGTTCTTCGGCGGCAATCGGAACAATCCGCTCGGCATCGTCGGCACGCTGCTGGTGATGTTCCTTGCGCCCGTCGCGGCGATGTTGGTCCAGATGGCGATCTCGCGGACGCGGGAATATTCGGCCGACCGGGCCGGCGCGGAGATCTGCGGCCACCCGATGTGGCTCGCCTCGGCGCTTGAGAAGCTCCACAGCGGCGCGGCGCAGATCGACAACAACGCGGCGGAAGCAAACCCCGCGACGGCACACATGTTCATCGTCAATCCGCTGCATTCTCACTCCATCGACAATTTGTTCTCGACCCACCCCGCGATGGAAAACCGCGTCCGCCGCCTGCACGAACTCGCTGGCGCCTTCCGCCGCGGACCGTGGGGCTAAGGGCTGACCGCGCAAGTCGCTAGCTGGGCCACGATATTCCGGTGGCCTTTCGTCTGCGATCGGATATTTTCCGCACATGTCTTCTGCCGCCACCGGGCTCGCACCGCGCGAACGCGCCCTTACCATCCTTCACGAAGTTCTCGACCGCCGCCGGCCACTTGACGAGGTGCTCCAAACCGACCGCCGTTTCGCACGGCTAGCGGATCGCGACCGCGCGTTCGCCCGCAATCTCGTCTCCACGACACTGCGGCGTCTCGGACAGATCGATGCAATTGTTGATGGACTTCTTGACCGGCCGCTGCCCCGTTCCGCGGCAGCGGCGCGCAACGCGCTGCGCCTCGGCGCCTGCCAGCTTCTGTTTCTCAACACACTTACGCATGCCGCCGTCGATACCTCGGTGACGCTGGCGGCACGCCGGAGCCCGGAACGTTTCCGCGGCGTGGTCAACGCCATCCTACGGCGCATCGCGAAGATCGACCGCGCATCCATTGACAACACTTATCCGGTATCGCTGAACATGCCCGACTGGCTGACGCAGGGATGGACCGCGCGATACGGCGCGGCAACGACAGCGGCAATCATCTGCCAGTATCTCGAGGTGCCTCCGACTGACATAACTGTCAAGTCGGAAGCTGAGCGGTGGGCGGAGACGCTGGGTGGAACAGCTATATCACAGGAGACCGTCCGGCTCGAACGCGCCGGCGACGTCGCCGCGCTCAAAGGATTCGCGGATGGGGCTTGGTGGGTCCAAGACGCGGCCGCCGCGTTGCCGGCGAGACTCCTCGCCTTAGCGCTGGCGGGTCACTCCGACGCGCAGGTTGCGGATCTCTGCGCAGCGCCGGGCGGCAAGACGGCGCAGCTAGCCGCCTCCGGGTTCAACGTCACGGCAATCGACGTATCTGCGGACCGGCTGGAGACGCTTCGGGGAAACATGGCCCGGCTGGCGCTTACAGCTACGGCGGTCGAAGCCGATCTGACGACCTGGACCCCGCCCGCGCCTTTCGCCGGTATCCTGCTCGATGCGCCATGCACCGCAACGGGTACGATGCGGCGGCACCCGGACATCCCGCATCTGAAAAGGCCCCGTGACGTCCGGCGGCAGGCCGACCTGCAGAAGAAATTGCTGGCGCGAATGCCAGAATTCGTCGCGCCGGGCGGCGTTCTGGTCTACAGCGTCTGCTCGATACAGGCGGAGGAAGGGATCGAACGCGTTGACGATTTCCTGACCAATTGCGATCTTTTTAAGCGAGAGCCGGTTCTCCCCGGAGAATTACCGGCATTCGATCACTGCGTTACAGCCGACGGCGATCTGGTGACCCTGCCGCAGTCGACTATCTCTGGTGGGCTCGACGGTTTCTTTATCGCCCGGCTCAGGCGGCATGACCGGCGCTAGGGGCCGGAACGGCAACAGCGTCGCCACGGGGGACGGCGGCGGCACGCTAGGCGCGGCACTTGCCAACTATCTCTGGCACGCGGGCAGCAAGTGAAAACCAAGTGGCGCGGCGGATGCGATAAGATGGTCCTACCTGGCGCCCAAATACGCTTAGACTGACATCAAGGTACTGGTCGTCGGCGACTGCTTCTTGAAAAAAGAAGGACGAGAACCCTGCGCTAAGGCTCGACTACAAGGAAGCATCAGAATTGGGCCAATCCCCAAGTAAAGCACCCGCGCGCTTGCCGAGACTCAACCAAGCTGATACCTAAGCGCCGTGCCAAAACCCGTCCGAATCGCTCCTTCCATTCTTTCCGCAGACTTCGCGTCGCTCGGGGAGGAGGTGCGCGCAGTCGACCGCGCTGGCGCCGACTACATCCATATCGACGTGATGGACGGCCACTTCGTTCCGAACATCACGATCGGGCCAGGCGTCGTAAAGGCGCTGCGCAGCAAGTCAAAAAAGCCGTTCGACGTCCATCTCATGATTTCGCCGGTCGACCCTTATATCGAAGGGTTCGTGGACGCGGGCGCGGACATCATCACGGTCCATCCGGAAGCGGGCCCGCATGTCCATCGCACGATCCAGGAAATCAAGCGCCTCGGCGTGAAGGCAGGGGTCTCGATCAATCCCGCGACCCCAGTGGAGACAGCGCTAGCGGTCCTGGGGGACATCGATCTAGTTCTAGTGATGAGCGTCAATCCCGGCTTCGGCGGGCAGAAATTCATTCCTAGCACGCTCGACAAAATTCGCGCGCTGCGCGAAGCGATCGATGTGTCTGGCCGCGACATTGACCTAGAGATCGACGGTGGCATCGACCCCGTGACCGCTAAGAAGGCGATCGCCGCTGGCGCCGACGTTTTAGTAGCGGGTACGGCAACATTCATGGGCGGACGGAGCAGATATGCTGCTAATATTCGGCAGTTGCGTGAAGGTTGATGGGCACGCCGCGTCGAGCCTGGCCGCCGCCGCATCTGACTGACGCTTGATGATCGAACTGCGCCAGAGACTAAATCCGTCGATGCCCCGCGAAGCGGCCTACTGGGTTGCCCGACTTTGGTTTCGCGGCCTGTTCTACGGCAATTCGCTGCGTACGCGGCGGCCAAGTACGCTGACCTTTATTCCGCAGGAAAACTGGCCGGGCAGCACAGAGCGCGGAGAGGCATTGCTCGACGGCCGGCTGCGATTCCTCAACCATTCGGTTAAAATCGCCGATATTCATAATGGCTCGGTCGATCCGGGCATCGCCTGGCTGGGCGAGTTCCACAAATTCTCGTGGCTCCGCGACATGTGCGCGGTCGGCACAGAGGCGGCGCGGCTCATAGCTCGCAACAACGTTCTCGAGTGGATCCGCCGAAATGAAAAGTGGCATCCGCTGTCATGGCGGCCGGACATCCTTTCCGAACGCCTATGCAGCTGGCTGACCCATGCGGAATTTATCTCGGCTGGTGCCGATTCCGCTTTCACTGCCGCCTTCCTCGATAGCATTGCGCGGCAGGTAAAGCACCTGCGTCGCGCCGGCCGCTTTGTCGGCTCGGGGCTCGACCACCTCATCGTGCTCCGCGCTCAGATCTACGCCGCGCTCTGCCTGCCGGGCGGCATTCGTCATCTGCCGCGGCTGGTGCGCCAGCTGGGCAACGCTTGCGACCACCAAATCTTGCCGGACGGCGGGCACATCCAGCGCAATGGCGCCGCCCAACTGGATGCGCTGCGTTATCTAATCGACCTGCGCTCAGCGCTTCAGGCGTGTTCAGTGAACGCACCCGAATCGCTGCAGCGCGCCATCGACCGAGCGGCGCCGATGCTCCGATTTTTCCGTCACGGCGACGGCGGACTGTCGCTGTTCAACGGCGCCGACGAAGGTGAGGCGCGGCTCATCGACCTCGTGCTCACTCGGGCCGAGGCGCACGGCAAGCCGATAGAGTCCGCGCTGCACACCGGATTTGAGCGGATCGCCGCGAACCGCACTCTTTTGATCATGGACACCGGCCTGCCGCAGGCGCGCATTCCACGGAGCCATGCGGGAACCCTTAGTTTCGAGATGAGCGTCGGCAAGCAGCGCATAATCCTCAATTGCGGCGCATTCGGCGGCCGCGAAGAATCGTGGCATCACGTCCAGCGGTCGACGGCAGCGCATTCGACGCTGACGGTCGACGACCGCAATTCGACAGCGCTTCTGCCCAACGGCCGCATCGGTCAAGGCCCAAAGAACGTTACCTGCGAACGCAAGGAGGCAGACGGCAACGCTTGGATCGACGCCAGCCACGACGGCTACATGCTGTCGAACGGCCTTCTTCACCGGCGTAGGATATACGTTAACACCGCGGGCACGGACGTCCGCGGCGAGGATTCGCTGGCCGGGGACGGCGAGCACAAGTTCGCCATCCGGTTCCACCTCCACCCGAGCGTGAAGGCATCTCTGGTCAAGAACGGGGCGTCCGTGCTGCTTCGTCTGCCGGACGGAAGCGGCTGGCGCATGCGCTGCGCCGGCGGCGTCGCGAGCCTGCAGGAGAGCATCTATCTGGGCGACCAGACCGAGGCCAAGCGCAGCGAGCAGATCGTTATTAACGGCGCCACTACACAGGGAAACGCGCAGGTAAAATGGGCGTTGACACGCCTGGCGAAAGCCTAAAATTCTCTCTGGGAAGCGGACCGATTCAGCCAGAGACCAAGCCTTAAAGGCGACAGAGCCGTTAATTGCCGGTCAGCGCCCCGCTACGCCAAAAGCCTTTCATGTCGGCGACGACGGCCTCCTCGACCGTCAGCCTCGCGAAGTCATCGGCCGCTTAGCCTGCCTGCTCATCATCGGACACCGCGCCGATCGCGGCTTGATAGTCCAACGCACCTTCGACTGGCCCCTGCCGTGTAGATTAGGCTAGGGGCTTGCAGCAACGGCACGCCGTTTCCGCGCGAGCGCATAGCCGGGCTGAAACCTGCCCGCACCATCCTGGCGAACGGAGAACCTGCGCTCGGTTTTCTCCCACGCAGCTTTGTTCTCACTAGGTGACACTCATCACCGTCTTGTATGCGAGTCGGGCAGCGTATGCTATTTTCCGCTCAGATTCTGGCAGATGCGAAGTTTGTTCCGGCTCTCTGATTTTTCATTGCAAGGCGGCCGCGCTAAAGGAGCGTTCGCCCACGACGTCGTGATGGCGACGATATCGTTTCCTGTTGCGCTCTATCTGCGTGTCGGCGACGACCTAGATTATTCCAAAACGGGGTTCGTCATCCAGGCGACGGTGGTTTTCGCGGTAATCGCCGCCGTCGTTTTCTGGGCCATGCGCCTTTACGGCAGCGTCTGGCGGTATGCCTCGATGGAAGACCTGGTCGCCATCGTCCGTGCCATAACGGCGACGGTGCTGATCTTTCTTGCGGCGATGTTCCTCATCTCGCGGCTCGAATTCGTGCCGCGTTCGACTCTGGCGATCAACTGGCTGGTTCTCCTCGTAATGCTTGGCGGACCGCGGTTCATCTATCGCATGTTTAAAGACCAGCGCGCCACCGAGGCAAAGGAACGGGATGGCGCACGGCGCATTCCCGTTCTCCTCGTGGGCGCTGGCGACGCCGCCGAAATGTTCGTTCGCGCCATTAACCGCACGCGCCAGTCCGCTTATCAGGCCGTAGGTATGGTTGACGAAAAGGGAGGTCGAGTCGGGCGGAAGATTCACGGTATCGAAGTGCTCGGAACCGTCGACGACATCCCCAAGATCGTCGAACGGCTGGGATATGAGGGCAGACGCCCGCAGCGCATTATTGTCACCAAGACAACGATCGACAGCGACGATATCAAGCGCTTGCTGCAAATCTGCGAAAAGCTCGGCATGGGTCTCGGCCGCATGCCGCGGCTGGATGATTTCCACAACAATATCGACGTCGCGCCGCAGATTCGCCCTATCAACATTGAAGACCTTCTGGGCCGGTCGCAGGCGATGCTCGACCGCGATGGCATGGCGGCACTAATCAGCGGCAGACGGGTTTTGGTCACGGGTGCCGGCGGCACCATCGGCTCAGAATTGTGCCGACAGATCGCCGCTTTCGGCCCATCGTCTATCGCGCTGCTCGATAGTTCCGAATATCAGCTCTATTCGATCGATCTGGAAATCGGAGAACGCGTGTCCGATCTAGAGCGCCACATGGTTCTTGCCGACATTCGCGACGCAGGACGGATCGACCGCATCTTCTCGGACGTTAAACCCCAACTTGTTTTCCACGCCGCAGCGCTCAAGCACGTCCCGATGGTGGAGCAACACCCGGAGGAAGGCGCGCTGACCAACGTCGTCGGCACGCGGGTGATCGCGGACGCGTGCTGCGAGCACGACGTTGACGTCATGGTCCTGATTTCCACGGATAAAGCGGTCAACCCGTCGAGCCTGATGGGCGCGACGAAGCGCGTCGCCGAGAGCTACTGCCAGGCGCTTGGCCTGTCGCGCGACGAGGGCAGCGGGCCGCGCACCTGCTTCGTGACAGTGAGGTTCGGCAACGTGCTTGGCTCCACAGGATCCGTCGTCCCGCTGTTCCAGCGCCAGCTTGCTGCCGGCGGGCCGCTAACGGTGACGCATCCCGACATGACGCGTTATTTCATGACGGTCCGCGAGGCGGTGGAGCTAGTCCTGCAGGCCTCGGTGCTGGGCAACGCGGTCGGCACCGGCCAGGGCAAGATCTACGTCCTCGACATGGGCGAGCCGGTAAAGATCATCGACCTCGCCCGCCAGATCATCCTCCTCGCCGGGCTGCAACCGGACAGGGACGTTAAGATAAAGATCACCGGAGTTCGCCCCGGCGAGAAGCTGTTTGAGGAAATCCTTCACGCCTCGGAAGCGCTCCTTGCAACGGATCACCCGGGGATCCTTCTCGCCGCGCCCCGCGCTGTCGATCTGAAATTACTGCGCAGCACGTTCGAGGAACTTTCCGCAGCTGCGACCGCTGGACGCATCGCCGAGACCAAGGCGATTATCGAGCGACTCGTCCCCGAATACCAACCTTCTCTTGCTCAAACACCGAAAAGCGCCGCATCCAGCTAAGCGGCTCAAGAACAGAGGCATACACCATGAACGACGCGGCTCCCTCCATCGCGCGGGCTCTGATATCCGTTTCCGACAAGACCGGCTTGGTCGATTTCGCGAAGTTTCTCGCAGGACGCGGCGTGGAGATACTGTCGACCGGCGGCACCGCGCAGGCGATGCAAGACGTCGGCGTCGGCGTCACCGAGGTCGGCGATCACACTGGGTTCCCAGAGATCATGGACGGCCGCGTAAAGACGCTGCATCCGAAGATCCACGGCGGCATCCTCGGCCGCCGGCCGGACCCCGCGCACATGAAGGCGATGGCAGATCACGATATCGCGCCGATCGACCTTGTGGTCGTCAATCTCTACCCGTTCGAGGCGACGGTCGCCGCCGGCGCCAACTTCGAGACCTGCGTCGAAAATATCGACATCGGCGGGCCTGCCCTGATCCGCGCAGCCGCCAAAAACCACGAAAGCGTCACCATCGTCACCGACGCGGAGGACTACGTCGCCGTCATGGAAGACATGGAAGCGAACGGCGGCGCGACGTCGGCCGGGCTCCGGCGGCGACTCGCCGGGACGGCCTATGCGCGGACCGCGGCCTATGACGCGGCGATCGGACAATGGTTCGCCGAGCAGAACGAGGACCCGTTCCCGCGGCGCTTTTCGCTCTCCGGCAAGCTGCAGCAGAGCCTGCGCTACGGCGAGAATCCTCACCAGAGCGCCGCCTTTTATGCCACCGCCGACAAGCGCCCGGGCGTCGCGACGGCGACCCAGCTGCAGGGCAAGGAGCTGAGCTACAACAACCTCAACGACACCGACGCCGCGTTCGAGCTTGCCGCCGAGTTCGAAAGACCGGCCGTCGCCATCATCAAGCACGCGAACCCCTGCGGCGTTGCAACCGGCGACACGCTAGCCGACGCCTACGGCCACGCGCTCAAGTGCGACCCGGTCAGCGCATTCGGCGGAATCGTCGCAGTCAACCGGCCGCTCGACGGGGACATCGCCCGCGCGTTCGGCAGCATCTTCCTCGAGGTTGTCATCGCGCCGTCAGTCACGGACGAGGCGCGCAAGATCATGACGGCGAAGAAGAACCTGCGCCTCCTCGAGACCGGCGGAATGCCGGATCCCGCTGCGCCGGGCGTCATGACCAAGCTGCTGTCGGGAGGCTTCCTGCTGCAGGACCGGGATTCGGGCCGCGTGTCGCGCGACGAGCTGAAAATCGTCACCAAGCGACAGCCGACCGACGCCGAGATCGCGGACCTGCTGTTCGCCTTCACGGTCGCTAAGCACGTGAAGTCTAACGCCATCGTTTATGCAAAGAACGGCGCGACGGTCGGCGTCGGCGCCGGCCAAATGAGCCGGGTGGATTCGACGCGTATCGCCGCCCGCAAGTCGGAGGACGCGGCGGAAGCCGCCGGCGAACGCGAAGCGCTCGTGAGGGGCTCGGTCGTCGCCTCGGATGCGTTCTTCCCGTTCGCCGACGGGCTGATCACCGCAGCGGAAGCGGGCGCGACCGCCGTTATCCAGCCGGGCGGCTCGATCCGAGACGAGGAGGTGATCGCGGCGGCCGACGAGCGCGGTCTCGCCATGGTGTTCACCGGCATGCGGCATTTCCGGCACTGAAACCGGCGACGCTGCAGCGCAGTCTGGGGATAGCGCCTAGTCCCGCACCTTGATCAGCAGGATTGCCGCGCCAATCGCCAGGAACACCGGAACCACCGCAAGCCCGATCCGCTGCGAGCCGGCATAGGCGGTGAGAACGCCCAGCAGGAACGGCCCGACATAGGCTGTGGCCCGTCCCGAGAAGGCGAACAGGCCGAACATCTCGGTCCTGTATCCCGCAGGCGCGAGCCGCGCCATCAACGTGCGGCTGGAAGCCTGTGCCGGCCCCATGAAGAGGCCGAGCGGAAGCGCGAGGATCCAGAACCAGAGCTTCGTCTCTACCAGTAGCAGAGGGATCCCGAACGCCAGCAGCCCCGCAAGCGCGATCAGGATCGTACGCTTCGAGCCGATCCGGTCGTCGACGAAACCCATGGCCGCCGCGCCGGCGCCCGCCGCGACATTCATCGAGATCGCGAACTGGATGACCTCTTCCTGGCTAAAGCCTAACGTTCCGGACGCGTAGATCGCGCCGAAGGCGAACATCGTATTCATACCGTCGACGTAGAACAGGCGGGCAGCCAGAAACCAGCCGATTGTGCGATAGTCCCGCACCCTTTTCACAGTGACGATCAATGTTGTCAGGCCGTCGACGATAGCCTGACGCGCGCCGACGGAGCGGAGGCGGACGTCCGGAACGAACAGGAACAGGGGAACACAGAACACGGCGAACCAAGCCGCCACGATCGGGCCGACCGTCCGGACATTCTCTGCCATCAATGGGTCCAGGCCGAAGGGCGGCGGTTTCGGTTGTACGAAGAAGACCAGCAGAACGACCAGGCAGCTCAATCCGCCGGCATAGCCGAGCCCCCAGCCCCAGCCCGACAGCCGCCCGATCCGGTCCAGCGGCGCGATCGTGGGCAGCATGGCGTTGTAAAACACCTGCCCGACCTCGAAGAAGACGTTCGCGATCCCAAAGACGACGAGGGCGAAAAAGATGGAAGCGGGAACCGGCTCGACGAACCACAGTGCCCCAGCGGCGACGATGGTAACGACGGAAGAGGCCGCGAGCCAAGGCTTCCGGCGCCCTGTCTGATCCGCGATCGCGCCCACGATCGGGCTCAGCAGCGCGATCAGAACGCCCGATGCCGCAACCGCGTACGCCCACAAGCTCGTTCCCGACACAGGATCGGGCGCGACCGACCCTGTAAAATACGACGCGAAGACGAAGGTCACGATAACCGTCGGGAAGGCGGAATTCGCCCAGTCATAGAGGCACCACGCGACACGGGCGCGGCGTGGCACATCTTCCGGCGGCGGCGGCGCTTCAGGTGCGGGAAGGCTGGTCATGGCGGCACGATAGTTCAATTCGGGAACCGCTTACGATTGAAATCGAACGGGCCTAAGATGGGGGCCAGTCACCGGACTACGGATAGAGGGAGAAACAGCATGAGTTATACGCTTCAGGACTTCTGCGCCGACATTCACGAGATTCTCAAGAAAGAGAACAACACGTCCAGCCTCGAAAAGGTGCGGCAGCAGATGGAGATACTGCTGGCGAACGAAACCTTCATCCAACAGTTCTGCGGACCCGACAAAAAGGCGGGCGTATACAAGCTGAACGAAGACCCGACGACCGGCGCGGTCGTCCTCGCCCACGTAATGGAAGACGCGCATGTCTCACCGCCGCACAACCACGGCAAATCTTGGGCGGTCTACGGCCAGGCCGCGGGTCAGACCGTGATGCGCGAATACCAGCGTACCGACGACGGCAAGAACGACGAGTTTGAGCTCGAGAAAATCAAGGAATACACGCTGAGCAAGGGCGACGTCGGCATGTTCGACGTTGGCGCAATTCACTCGATCGACTACACGCCCAAGGCCCGCTTCGTCCGGGTCACAGGCGTCGATCTCGATACGATCGACCGCCAGGCGTTCGACCTGAAGCGCGGCGTGGTGAAGACCATCCAGTCGGAGGGCGTCAGCGTCGACTGAATTTTCCAGCGGCGCCTGCCCGCTCCCCTGATGGGCTTGGGCCGGCGCCGCAACGACCAAACTCCCTACCCGTCGATGAGCGCCCGCGTATAGCGTGTCGCCACCGCGAGCATAGCAAGATCGACATGCTCGGCGCGGCGCAGATCCGCCATCGTCGTCTCCAGCCGCGTAATGTCGTGGTGGCGCGACGACTGCCAGGTTTCCAGCATGCCGCCCGCAGCCTTGGCACCGCCCGATGTGTCGGCGATCAACCCGGTGAGCCGGGCCTGCTGGTCGTAGAGGTCGTCGATCATCGCCGACACCGCCATCGCCTGCCAGTCGTTGTCGGCCGAAATTTGGGCCGCCGCATTGCGCAGCCAGTCGAAACCGAACTGCGTGCCGATCGTGAAATAGATCCGCGCCGTACCACCGACGCGCTGGCTGCAGCGATGTGCGATCCGGACGATGTCGCAGCCCGCGAACAGGACGTCGAGCTTGGCAACGCCGCGCGCGAATTTCTCTGGCACGCCCGCATCGAGGAACCGGGCCGCTTCGCGTTCCACCGTCTCGGCAAGTTCGGGCGACAAATGCTCATCCAGCGTCCGCGTCAGCTCGGCAATGCCGGGCTCGAACCTGCGAACCATCGCGGCAACGTCTAGCCGGCGGTCGCCGCGCTCGACGAACCAGATCGTCGCTCGGCGGAGCAGACCCAGAATTTCGAGATTAAGCGCCGTCTGCGTCTCCGCGGGGATAACGTTGTCCAGCGCCTCAATCGCGGACCAATATTCCGCCAGCCCGAACACCTGGCGGCAGATCAGATATGCCCGCGCGATCCGGTCGGGCCCAGCGCCGGTCTCGTTCTCGAGATCGGTCACGAACGTTGGGCCGCCGCGATTAAGCAGGCTGTTGGTGATGTAGGTCGCGCTGATCTCGCGCCGCAAGCGGTGACGCTCGAGATAGTCGCCGTATTTCTTGGTCAGCGCCTTGGGGAAGTAGAGCCCGATATCGCGGACGAGCCACGGGTCGTCCGGCACGTCGCTTTCGAGAAGATCCGAATACAGCGTCATCTTCGAATAGGCGAGCAGGACGGCGAGTTCCGGACGCGTTAGCCCCTGCTTGCGCGCGCGGCGCTCCTCGAGCCCTTCGTCGTCGGGCAGGAACTCGACAGCGCGGTCGAGCTCGCCTGCGCGCTCCAGTGCGCGAATGAAACGCCCGGCCTCGCCCAGCATCGACGGCGCCAGCGCCTCGGCATGACTCAGTGCCATGCTCTGGCGGTAGTTATCCATCAGCACGTGCGCCGCGACATCCTTGGTCATGGATGACAGCAGCTTGTTGCGCGTCTCTATATCGAGCTTGCCGTCGGCGACGACCTCGTTCAACAGGATCTTGATGTTCACCTCAAAATCGGACGAGGCGACGCCCGCCGAATTGTCGATAAAGTCCGTGTTGATCCGCCCACCCGCGAGCGCGTATTCGATGCGGCCGAGCTGGGTCACCCCGAGGTTGGCGCCCTCGCCCAGAACCTTCGCGCGGACCTCGCGCCCGTTGATTCGGAGCGGGTCATTGACGCGGTCGCCGACCTCACCGTCCGATTCGTCGGACGACTTGATGTAGGTCCCGATGCCACCGAACCAAAGCAGGTCGACGGCGGCGAGCAGCATCGCGCGGATCAGCTCGTTCGGAGTAACCGTTTCCTTTGAGATCCCGAACAGTTCGCGCACCCGTGCGCCGAGCTTGATCGACTTCGCCGACCGATCGTAGATGCCGCCGCCGGAAGAGATCAGCTTCGCGTCGTAGTCGGTCCATGCCGACCGCGGCAGCTTGAATAGGCGCTCCCGCTCCTTGAAACTCGCCGCTGGATCCGGGTCGGGGTCGACGAAGATGTGCATGTGATTGAACGCGCCAACCAATTTGATGTGTTTCGACAGCAGCATCCCGTTGCCGAACACGTCGCCGGCCATATCGCCGACGCCGACGACCGTGAAATCTTCGGTCTGCGTGTTGACGCCGCTCTCGCGGAAATGGCGTTTGACGGATTCCCACCCGCCGCGGGCGGTGATGCCCATTTTTTTGTGGTCGTAGCCGACCGAGCCGCCCGATGCGAACGCGTCGTCAAGCCAGAAGCCGTAATCGCGCGCGACGCCATTGGCGATGTCCGAGAACGTCGCCGTGCCCTTGTCGGCGGCGACCACGAGGTACGGGTCATCGCCGTCGAGACGGACGACATGCGCCGGCGGCACGACCTTGCCGCCCGACAGGTTGTCGGTGATGTCTAACATGCCGGATATCAGGAGTTTGTAGCAGGCGACGCCCTCCTGCTGAAACGCCTCGCGTCCGCCTTCCGTCGGCGGGCGCTTCAGAACGAAGCCGCCCTTCGCACCGACCGGAACGATCACCGCGTTCTTCGGCATCTGCGCCTTCATCAGGCCGAGGATCTCGGTCCGGAAATCTTCCCGCCTGTCTGACCATCGGATGCCGCCGCGCGCGACAGCGCCGCCACGAAGGTGCACGCCTTCCATACGTGGCGAATAAACGAAGATCTCCCGGAAGGGCCGCGGCAGCGGCAACTCGTCGACGGCGCTGCTGTCGAACTTGAACGACACGTGCGACTTGTGCCTTCCGTCAGCGTCGGGCTGATAGAAATTCGTCCGCAGCATCGCGTCGACCAGGTTCAAGAAGCGGCGCAGAATCCTGTCCTCGTCCAGGTTCTGAACCGCGTCCAGCGCGGCAACAATGCGTTTGCGAATGCGGGCGTCCTTGCGCTTTTCGTCTCCGGTACGGGGCTCGAACCGCTCTTCGAACAACGAGATGATGTCCCGCGCGATCTTGCCGTTCTTCGCCAGCGTCTCCATCATGTAGGTTTCGCTGAACGGGATTGCGGCCTGGCGCAGATATTTGCTGAACGCCCGCAGAACGACGATCTCGCGCCAAGTCATGCCGGCCGAAATGACCATGGCGTTAAAGCCGTCGTCCTCGACCTCGCCGTCCCAGACGCGCTCGAACGTCTGCTCGAACGCATGTTGGATCGCCTCGATGTCGACCGCCACGCCGCCACGCGCCTCCATGCCGAAATCGTGAATCCAGACAGTCGGGGCGCCGCCCGGCGTCACTTCGTGACCGATTTCGTCGATGACCCGGAGGCCCATGTTCTCGAGCATCGGCAGCACGTCCGACAGCGGCACCGGGGCGTCGCGGTTGAAAACCTTGAACCGCACAGATGTCCTGTCCGCGGCCTGCTTGCGATACAGGTCCATGGCGATCTCGCCGGTCTCGATAACCCGTTCGATCTTCTCGATGTCGGCGACCGCATGTTCCGGATCGAACCACTCGCAGTAGAACGATGGGAACGCGTAGCGGTAGCGCTCGAAGAGCGACAGGCCTTCGCTCTCGCCGTGATCTTTGGATAGCGCCTGCGCGAGATCGTCGGCCCAGTCGCGCGACGCCTCGATAACGTCGGCCTCTATCTCCGATAGCGGCTTCGCCTTCCTGTCGCGGGTGCCTGTCTTGACGATTAAATGTAGGCGCGCAAGGACTGCGTCCGAGAGCTGCGTATAGAAAGCGGTCACCGTTCCCGCGAAACCGTTCTCGAGCGCGTCCTGAATGCGCTTACGGAGGCGCGTGTCGTAGCGCTCGCGCGGAATGTACACGAGGCACGAGACATAGCGGCCGAACGGGTCGTGCCGGCTGAACATCGCGACCTTCTGGCGTTCCTGCAGTAGCAGGATACCCATCGTCATGTCGATCAACTCGCGCTCGCCAATCTGGAACAACTCGTCGCGCGGCAGCGTCTCGAGAATATGGATCAACGCCTTTCCATCGTGGCTCACCGGCGAGAAACCGGCGCCCTCGATAACGCGCTTCGCCTTCTTACGGATGACAGGGATCGTCTCGACCGGCTGGTTGTAAACGGTCGATGTGAATAAGCCGACGAACTGCCGCTGGCCGACGGTATTGCCCGACTCGTCGAACTTTTTGATCATCACCGCGTCGAGATGGACACCCCGATGAACGGTTGAGCGGCGATTGGCCTTATTTATCAGCATCAGCGCCGAGCGCTGCATAAAGGCGGCGAGGTCGGCGGGCAGGACAGCGCCGTCCTCCATGCCCTCGATTACGGTCACCGACTTGTCGCGCAGCAGGCCGAGCCCGGACCGGGGCACGACCTTTAGCTTCTGCGTCTTTCCGGCGGAGGAGATCTCGT
Source organism: Alphaproteobacteria bacterium (assembly GCA_038131485.1). Lineage (GTDB taxonomy): Bacteria > Pseudomonadota > Alphaproteobacteria > MPNO01 > UBA830 > JAYQUR01. The sequence goes on along the minus strand of JAYPPO010000002.1, from coordinate 253,209 downwards.
ACTCACGGTAGCCGAGGAAGGTGAAGTTGTTCGCCTCGAGCCAGTGCAGGAAGGCAGCGGTCTCGGTGATCTCGTCGCGCGCGACAATGCCCGCCTTGAGGTCGAGCCCGGCAATGACGTCGGCCAGCATGACGCGCATCGGGCGCCAGTCTTCGACCGCGGCGCGCACGTCGTCGAGCACGCGCGTCAGCCCGTCCTGCAGATCCTTGAGCACCGCGGGGTCGATCTGCTCAGTGATCTGGATATGCATCACCGATTCGCGGATGAGTTCCGGCGAGTCCACCGCCTCGACCACGTCGCTCAACCGGCCAGCCTTCGTACGCCTGACCGTCATGATCGGGTGAATCACCAGGTGGACTTTCAGGTTGCGGCGCTTCAGCTCGGCCGTGACGGAGTCTACTAGGAACGGCATATCGTCGTTCACAATCTCGACGACGGTGTGGCCGATATCCCAGCCATTCTTCTGCGCTTCCGGATTGAAGACCCGAACCTTCGTGTTACCGGACTTGCGGGACTGCGCATACTCCCAGATGGACGTGACGGCGCCGTACAGCGGCTCGGCACCGCATTCGGCGCAATCAGTGGGCGACACATTGGCGAAGAACGTCCGGATAAAGCGCTCCACGGCGGCGCCGCGCTTCGCCCTTCGCACGATAGAATCGACAAGGCTCATCTTGCGTCGGTTCGAGTTTGTCGACATCTGATTTCCCGCCCCCATGGTGCATCGCCCGGCGCACGATTTCGCTCCCGCACCGGCTCCCACCCGCGATATGGCCGACGATACATGGAAAATTAACTACGTTATCGTGAAATCAACGGTAACCCACACAAATGAAAAAAGAAAAGATGCCCAACGGATACTGATACGACAGCAACGCCCAGGCCGCCCTCTTCGACCGGCTGCCTACAAAAATTCAGGGAAGCCGCAGGGTTCGGGAAAAAACGGGATCGCGATCAGCACATTCCCGGTCTCTTCCTGCGTTACCGACTACTTCCACGCTTGAACTCTGGCTCGGGGCGTGGGATTTAGGCGCGGTTCCCGCTCCTGGGGATTGCAATGCAATCGCTTCTCCGATACTTGCGGCCAGAGCCGGTTCTGCTGACGCTGTGGGCTCTTGAGCTCGTCCGTCTCGTCTGGCACGCACCGCAGCTTTCAGCCGTGTCTGGCTGGCTTATGATTCTTTTCGCTGCGCTAGCCGCGCCTCGGCTCAGGCGCGGCACCTGGTATCTGTGCCTGCCGCTCCTGGCCCTTTCAGTTTTCCTGGCCGCATCGTTCGACCAGTGGGACGGTTTTTTTCGCGGCTTCCAGAACGCGACCGTATTTATGGCGTTTTTCGGCTCGATCGTCCTGCTGCGCGCCGTGGCTGACACACGGCCTGAAATCTCTCGAGCACGCGACCTGTTCAGCGGCCTTCGCAAGGAAGAAACCAACAGCGCGTTTCTCGTCGGGGCGCATCTGATCGGCGCCGTCCTGGTGGTCGGCGTGATGGCTATCCTGTCGCCGATCCTGGACCGGGACGCAGACGCGGAAACCAGGCGGCGGGCAGCCGAAGTCAGCCAGCGCGGGATGTGCCTTGCCCCCCTCTGGTCGCCCTTCTGGGTAGCCGCCGCCTTTGCCGCACAGCAGATCCCAGGAGTGCCGGCGTGGGAAATAATGACCCTTGGCATAGCCATGGCGGCGGCGGGGCTCGTGCTCGCCCACCTGATATACGCCCGCGGCGTCGGGCTCGACGACCTCTGGCGGTCGGTACTGGGTTTTGGACCAATCGTCCCTTCGGTCGCGGCATGCGCCGCGCTGATCGCGGTGCTTTCGAGCGTCGCGGGGCTAAGCACGCTTAAAGCACTCATCGCGGCCGTCCCCCTACTGGCACTAGCCGCGCTCACCGGGGCCCGGCTGACCCAGGCGGGCCGGGTCGCGCGCGAGACCTGGCGAGGGATATCACGGGTCGCGGACGAGGTCGTCGTGGTGACGACCGCGCTCATCCTTGGCCGCATCCTCGAGGGAACTGTGCGGTCGATCGGCCTCGGCGACATCGTCGCGGACCTACACTTACCCGTCTGGGCGGTGCTTGCCGCGGTTATCGGCACGATCACGCTGGCGGCCCTCGCGGGAATCCACCAGCTAGTCTCGATCATCGTCGTCCTTGTTGTGTTCATGCCGCTTGATACCGGCGTGTCGGATACCGTGATGATGGAAGCGGCGTTGATCGGTTGGGCCTTCGCATCAATGGTCGGCGTCACCGCGGTCTCGACGGCGACGGCGAGCGCGATGTTCGGAGTGCCGCGAAGCCAGCTTATTTTCGGACCCAATCTCGCCTTCGTCATGGCCTACGGAGTTTTCTCCGTACCGGTCCTGTGGGCGGTCAACACCTTATTCTTCACGCCCTGACCAGCCATCATCGGCGCAAAGATACTCATTCAGCAGGTAACTTGGCATCTTTAAGTCATCCCTTCGCCGCGGACTGCTGGACGCGTCTTGGATGACACCGCTAAACCAAAAACGAACATCCTCTTATGTTCCCCAATGCATTGATTAAAAATGATTTTTGATCCCCCTGCGTTTGCCGCAACAAGACAATGATTTTTTCGGCCTTATACAAGGTGAGGTCTAATTTTTGAAATCCGAATCGCTCTCGTCAGCGTAGTTACTTGTGCATTGCACCTGTATGGCAATTCCTCCCTATCACAATGCACAAACTTCCCCCGGCGTTTTTCGCCGGGGGTTTTTTACGGGGCTGCTTCGATCAACCACCCGAAAATCGCCAAGTTCCCTGAAACGTGTGAGGGTATATCGGGGATCCTGTACCGGTGCGCGCCCATAGCCAACGCGCAAAAATCTGCAGCCCACGGTATCTTAGATAAAGATAATCTACTTTCGGGATTAAACCCGTGCGGGCACTGCTGTCATCTCAGCACCTGCGAGATTCAATATGATCTCGCTCTTGAAGTTCTTGGTGAGCCGCCGTCGGGCGAATTCAAAGTTGCTAAAAGTATATTAAAATTTCGATTTTTTACTGGAGTGCTGGCTTTTCCACTAACTTTGATTGAAAAGCCACAAGAATTCCGGGGCAGTGAAAATCATGATTTTTGCGGGGTGAGCGATGCTGATGCGACGATCGCGCTGCTTTGTCGCTTCATTAGGAATCATTTTGTTTCACGGGGGTTCGACAGATTTGCGCGGAACATTTTTCATAAAACCCTCAACAGCTGCACCGTTGTTGTTTGGTCAGGCGAGCGTTATCGACGGCGACACCCTGGAAGTCCAAGGCAAGCGCATTCGTTTACACGGGATTGATGCCCCAGAGAGTCGGCAAACGTGTTTAGTAAACGCTGAGAGATATCCCTGCGGCCAACGAGCCGCGCTGGCGTTGGCGGCGAAAATTGGTCAGCAAAATGTCCTGTGTGACGAGATTGCACGGGATCGTTACAGACGGATTGTCGCTGTTTGCCGCCTGGACGATCTCGACCTAAACGGTTGGATGGTCTCCCAGGGTTGGGCGGTCGCGTATAAGCGCTATTCCCGCGACTATCTCATTAATGAAAAAGCAGCGGCCGCTCAAAAAGTCGGCATATGGCGAGGGCAGTTCGTCGTGCCTTGGGAGTGGAGGCAAGGCAAACGACTTGCTCTCAAAGAGCCCATTTTGAATGGTGCGGGTGCAGGAGAACGGGTTGGTCGTTCAGAATGTCGAATCAAGGGTAACATTAATCGCAGTGGCGACAAAATTTATCATGTTCCAGGCGGACATTTTTATAACCGAACACGGATTGAGCTCTCGAACGGGGAGCGCATGTTCTGCTCAGAGGAAGAAGCAAGGGCGGCAGGTTGGAGACGCTCCAAGCGATAGGCAACATCTTGTAGGCAGATTTGAGCGTACGAGCTCAGTGGCAACGTAACTCTTCAGCTCAACGTTCTCTTCGGCTGCGCGAGGCCTTTAACCGGTCTCGGCAATCTAGCCCATAGTTCGTAATCCAACGGCCGGGTGATCCGAATATCCCAATAGCCGCGTATTGATATCGCGTGTAAAGGAGTTATTCATGAAACGTTTGTTAATTCTTGCTGCTCTTATGATGGCGTTCGCAACGGCGCCGGCATTTGCCGACGGTTGTGGTTCTCATTCTGAAACGACAAGTTCTGAGAAACCATCCCAATCGACCGGAGCTTAGAAGCTTTCCAACACGTCACGGATAAAGAGCTGCTGGAGCTGCGGTGGATCGGCTATTTATCCATATGGCGCGTTAACAACGTGGACGATTGCAAAGGGTTAATGGACCGGATCGAGACGGAAATCCCGCTTCGTCAGCCAGAGTTGTTCGCAGGGCACAAGAATTAAGACATTATTAGGCCCATCAACGCGGACCCCGTGTTGATTGATCGGTTGCATTAGCCAAAATCAAAAATTTAATTATCGCGGTTGGGTATTTGGTCGTTTAGAGCCGCGCCCATCGCTTTTCGGCGATTCCCTCTCAAGGGGACGTGCACCGCGTAAATTTCTGGCGATTGTAAGCACTCCCCCCCGACGTAACGCCTTGCCCAGCCCAAAAAGTTACAAATTTTCACTTCCGAAATGTCCCGACGCTCATCGGTCGCGCTGCTACATGTACAGGAGGCTTCGAATTAGAGGGTCTGCGTTAATAGTGCCTTAAAGTCCCATTACTAAGGGCTGGCACACTAATGTGCTGTTGTCAGGTCTTGATGGGTCATATGCTCTAGCAAAAAAGGCTCCCATAAAGCGTTGATATTTAAATAGGTCAGCATCAGCGTTATGAAAAAGAAAAATAGCAAAACTGAGGAGCTAGCCAAAATTTCATAGACAATGTGCGTGAGTTTTTTCATTTTTTGTTTACGCTAGGAATGTCGGTTTAGATCACCTCGAAAGCGACGGTCAGATATGCCGAAGCAAAAGAATGACGTCGAGGCATTAATAAATGTTGGTTATTTTTTATATTCTAACCGACTATTTTATAGATGCGGAACAAACTTGTCGCTTTGGGAGTCAGGGCTCGGTGTATGCAAAGACACTGAAGCCGAGAATGGTTATGGCGTTACTCCAATTGAATTATTTCATAGATCGCTACTTCTTCTTAAGAAAAAAGAAGTCAGAGACCCTTTGGAGGCGAAGGTGCTAAAGATAATGATTTATTGCTTCAAGGGAAATCAGAACCGAGATAATTGCGTAAGGAACCACTCCAAGCGGTACCCGAAATCTTTCCGAGCACAGCTGTTCGATCAATTACATAAGCGGTTTCCGGGGAAGGCGAGGGGTGTTCGGTATTGGTATTAATTGGGAATGAAGTCGAGCTTTATTCATTTGGGCTAAGCCTGGGATTCATATATCAAGCTCGCCGCAGAGAGAGTCAGGTGTCTTGCGGCACCGACGGGCGTGAGGCGCGCGATTAACCCGATGGCACCAAGGTCGCGCTAACATAGGAGCGGCTTGGCTATTCCCCAGCTGCGGCCGAGAATAATGCGTCCCGGTGAGCTTAGTTTCGCGTTGTAGGTCCGCCGTAACAAGTCCTTGTCGGTTTGCTATGCCCGGTCAAAAGGCCATCGGTAAGACGGACTAAGGCAAATCTGGACGCTTTTTTCGTGGATCGGCTCCGCACTGTCGGGCAAACTTGCCGCCGTAGAAAAAAGCTCGCCGATAGCGAAGAGAATATTTAATGAAAAAATCTCTCAGCCTCTGCTGTGGTTTTACGTTTTTTATGACTTTAGGGTTCGCGAGCTTTAGCTCTTCCTCTGCTGATATTCCAGCAAACGGAGAACTTGCTCAAAAGGTTCCTATCGCCGACATGCACATGCACATTTACGGCGAAAAGATAAATAATGTCGGCGTTGGTTGGTTTTTGAAAAGGATGGATGAGAATAACGTTCGGTGGGGCGGGGGTGTCGGCAACCTCCTTCGCGGCGCATCTGACCAATTAGGGGACAGATACATTGCGACAATTGGACAGCGTGAATTTTTCCGGGTTTTCAAGAGAGAATCTGTCGATGAACTGAGCAATCCAGATAACCCAATGCTTCGAGAAATGCTTGATAAAGCAGACAAATTATTCGCGCGCGGGCGGATTAAAGGGATCGGGGAAATCCATACCAATAATTTAAACAGCGGCCCCCCTTTTATGAGAAGGAAATTAGCTTTTAAAAATAATTTTAATGATGAAATGTTGAGGTTAGCAAATAAATATAATGGTTTCGTTCAATTTCACACGGAATTTGATTCCAGACTTGTCGCGCAAACAAAGTATTTTATATCGAAATATCCGAGGGCAATTATAATTTTCTCTGATTGCATTCCTGGAAGTAGTGAGACTGAATTAGAGAAGATTCTTCAAATTTCGCCAAACGTTATGTGCGAAATATCGGGCGCGAACGGCCCGACGATCTCGGATCGAATCCCACGGTCGAGAATGCTATATGGTATTGGCTGGGGCCGCATGTATGGCACTGGCGGAATTCGAAAACAATGGAAAGAAATTATCGAAAAATACCCAACTCAATTTATGGTTGGGAGCGATCCGTGTTGTGATTATGTAAAACTTTTTCCAGCTATAATTAAGGATATTCGCAAATATTTTTTAGCGTACTTAAGCGAAGAAACGCTGAAAAAGGTTGCCTACCAAAATGCCGTCAAGCGATTTGATCTTAAATAATTTCGCGGAAAATCATGGAGAAACATCCAACATGACGGCCGTCCATTAAATGAATTGGAAAAAAGATGTCTGACTTAGAAAATTTCGCAGCGGAAATAACTAAAATCCGCGACAAATGGCACACGAAGAATCACCCGTTTTTCCAGCTTATGGTAGACGGCTCCCTAGATTTGGGTGCTCTAGGCGCCTATATGGCAAGCCATTTTCGATTTGTTGAAATGGCATTACCAGCTTTTGGGTTTTTACTTTGGAAAGGCACCAATGATGTCCGACACTCCGTTATTGAAAACCTAGCAGAAGAAGAAGGGCTCGTATCGATTCCACGCCAGGGTCACGAAGCGCACGATCACTCTCGGATGATTTTCGACTTCTGTAATGCTGCTGGTTTAACAGATGACGATGTGAAGACTTTTGAAATAGGGCCTGCATGGCACGCTCGGCGATTGCATTATGCTCAAACTTTGCGCGATGAGTCTTTGGGCGTGATTCTTGCAATGCAGGCCACTCAAGAAGGCCAGCAGCCCGCCCTTAACAAAGAAATAACTATTCCATCTTTCATCTCCCACTACGGTTTTGCGAAGACGTCGCCAGAAATAGCTTTCTTTGTTGAGCATGCCGAAGCAGACGAAGAGCATAGTCAAAGGCAGCTAGAGCTATGTTCTAAATATTTAGACTCCGCGATCGCGGCCAACAGAGCCGCCATAGTTTGCGAAGAGGCGTGTATGTTGCGTTGGGAGTCGGTCACAGAAATATACCGACGGCATGTTCTCAAAGAAGATCGCTTGCTCCCTCCATGACTGAGCAAATTAATTCTCGATGAGATCGCCGCCTAACCAGCCCGAAATGGCAAGGTCAAGAGAATCTGCCGCCGAAGTACTCGTCTAATTTGCCCAGGAGCAATCTCAAAACCGCTACAACTAGACCCATAGGGGGCCCAAGAGAGACTAGCTAAGAGGTTTCATAGAGAATTTCGTCTCTTCTTAGAGACCACCTTCAGAATCGTGGATTTCTGCGGTCTTTTGAGACCAACCCGATGGGGGCTTCCAAAATTTTAAAATCGGTTTGGAATGCCGGTTGACACATGACCAGTTCCAAACAACCTATCGTCATCCGGACCACCTCAGATCTCGCAAAGTCCGAGATGACACTTGGCCTCTATTGTCTCGAGTGCAAACGGTGGGGAGAGGTCATCCCTCAAGAATGGTTGGGCGCAGGTAAGCCTGACGTGAACTACGTTGAACAGAAGTTCAAATGCAGTCAGTGTGGTAGGCACGCGGATAAACAGGTGCGTCCACCATTGTCAGAGATGTTCAACGAGACTGCATATCGGGGATTGCAGGGGAAAAGACACAGCAATGTTGCCCCCCAAATAGGTAGTCACGTTTTTTTATGAAGATATAAAAGAGTATTTGCTAAAATCAGAGGTGTCGCTTCTTGCGCTACCGGAAGCACCCAAATATGGAGACAAAAATGACCCTTGTTATTGGCACCCACGAAGTCGAAGACTTCGCTAAATGGGTTTCATCGCCTCTCAGGCAGTCCGTATTTGAATCAAAGGGAATTAAAGTTACGACATTTACCGACCCTACCGGGTCGAACGTTACGGGGTTACTTTTTGACGTACCCAATTTGGACGAGTTTCAATCGTTGATGCAGTCAGATGAAATTCAAGAGGCGGCAAAAGAAGATGGAGTTAAGTTCGATACGCTTCAGGTCTTAGTGCAGACCTAGAGGTTTTCTCCGGGAAAATACGAGTGTGAAAACCGGCATAAGGTATCTTTAATGCACCTACGAGCGGTTAAAATTGGCGCTGGAAGGCATTGAGGTAAATTTAACCTCTGCCTCTCCAAAAATGCGTTCCGAAAAAATGCAAATTTGTATACGAGGTCTTTTGGGAATATCCCTCAGATAATTTATAAATCTTGTTTCCATCCCCATCATATTCCCAGACTCTCTCGTCTGGATTGTGACTCTGGACAGGGCCCTCGTTTTCGTTGTCTGATTTCATAAAACACCCCCATCAGGCGATATAAAAAACCCGAGTCCAAACTACTATATCTTGAAATGTCGATTCGAGACTACCCTGCTATTGAAAGAAAGGATGCGAATATAAAAAGCGGTGTCCTCCTCTTCGATTAGACGCCAACTCGTCGCAGGCCTCTCGTAATTCAGCATCCCTAAATTGTTACCAGGGGATCTATAATGGCCGAAGATAGCGCACGACGATATATCGGCAGGGAATTTCTCCCTTAATAGATATTACCCCCAAAATTCGAGCTTCCTGCGATTTTAAGACCCGTTTCGTATCCTCGATAAATTGTTTTTCGATTACAGCTCAGCTGGTTTTTCGCCCTTGACCCAAAACCCTGCTTCTAAAGTATCTGAAGGGCGAACCCGGCGATTTTATTTGCCTCCGAATGGCCGCATTCCCTCCAAATTACTGTCACATTCCTCCCGTACGGTCGATTTATGGGCAAAAGATATTCAAGCGGCACACCCACACGCATGTTCAATTTTTTGAGCAAGTGTCTGTCCCCCGTATGCCCCTCGATCGGACTCAGAGCGCCCATGAATTCATGCCCTAAGCGGGAAGGGACCCATTCAGATAAACCGTTCCCCAGACGCGAGATCTAGGCCCCTCTCGCGTCACAAGAGCTGCGGTGGTCGCCTCCTGCCACCGCAGCTTTTTTTGGAAGCGGTTAAAATAATTGCCCAGAAAAGACCTTATTTCAGGCTCATTTCCGCCGTTATCGGGCTCCACATTATTGGGGTCCCGGATAGTCGGGCGATCAAAAAAAAGGAGCGCAACATATGAAACGAAATTTAGTTCTCTCGATCGGGCTCGCCTCAATAATTGGCGTAGGGGCTGTAACTGCGGGCGGCGTGATCGCAAACCAATCGCCTGATACCTGCTCGTATGACCCTGTAAGTGGCAATTTTATGGAAAATGGTGTTGAGCATAGCTGGGGCAGCTGGGAACATGCGCGCCTATGCGCCCAGAAGGGCCTTCTCCCTGAGGTCGTCTTGAATAGGTTGGGTGCTTTCGGTGACGCAAAAACTCGAGCCGAAGCAGAAAAACTGAAGGCAGAAAACCGCCGGGTCGCCGCGCTTCGGCAAAGCGAGGAACTCAAAAAACTCTCCGCAAAAGATGCTGGGGATTCTCCTTCTCAAATGGCCAAAGCTCCAAATGAAACCACTCAGCCCAGTCGGGTATCCGCGCCGATATCTGAAAACCAATCGATATCTGACGTCCGCAAAGGTGCAGCGATCGTCGCTGAAGCCGGGACCTCTGTAGACGCGCAGATAAATAGCGGAATGAAGTATGCGACAGACGCGAATAAATCCGAAGATTGGGTGAAATAAGGGATGCGAATGTCACTTCTGGCCAACAAAGAAGTTGATGATTCTGCCGAGCCCGCTGAAACGCCGAGGCTAGAGGCCAAAGACGGAGTAAATGCTGATTTTGTTCTCCCGCCTCGGCCAAAACCCACATTTGCTCTTAATGAGAAGGCGCCTGCGCTATTTCCAGTCGGTATAGGTGAATTGCAGGTCGGAGAGGGCGTTTCATTCTCAGGTAAGGTAATCGCGGCAGATAAAGTTCTCATTGGCGGCTTTGCGGACGGCGAGATTGATGCCCGTTTTGTTGAGATATTACCGACAGGTTCTTTGAATGGCGGCGTTAAAGCGGAGCATCTCATTGTTGCTGGCACCTTAACCGGAGAAGCTGACGTGATTGGGGATTTATTTGTCAAATCTACAGGAACGGTAGATGGAAAAATCGCCTATGGACGTCTCAGTGTTGAGGAGGGCGGCAACGTTCTTGGAGTCCTGGAAAAGATCAAGGGCGAGGGCCGCCATACAAACCAGGACAACGAATCTGTCGTGCCCGAAAACAATCGCCAGGATGGCAAAATTTAACTTCTCTCTCCAAGAACTGCGGTGGTCGCTAATACCGCCGCAGCTTCTTCATTGATTATTAATCTATTTAAACAGGTCGCGAGCTATCTGACTCAGCGGCCGCACTTCTGAGCTTTTTCCCGACCCCCTGCACCTTCAAGTGTGTGTAGCAGAAGAGCATGCGAGGATATCGGTGGCTCCTTATGAGTGCGACCTCGGGCATTGATAGCCCCATTTCAAAGAACGTACTGATGGCCCCATGACGTGGGCGATTAAGATGATCTGCCACAGCTTTGAATTATCAGATGCCGGCTTCAGAGCTGATAGCTCCACCCTTGTGAGACGCCTCATGAGAGACCTTGAACCGGCGGGCATTCTTATCACAGAGGCCGGGTTGTCTCTGAGCGGTATTCCCCAATCCGTCCGAGCGACCTCTAAGCAGTGCCCTAGCACACCGGGCTCGCGCAGGAGAGTGCCCTCTCGCACCGCAGAAAGTCTCTCCTCGTCGTATCTTTTCAAAATCTCGGGACGTAGATCACCTAACTTCAATAACGACATTCTATGGTTGGGTAGCGTCTGATCAATTAGATCTCATTAGAGGCGGCGCTTCTTTTCCGGGGGAGAACCTCTCGCTGATATCGATCGAGTACGTCGCCAAGCGTCAGGCTAGCGAGCTGATTCGAGGAGGATCTGAATTCTTCTATGTCGGTTTCGCGTTCACGTTTACGGGCCCACTGCGCTCCGTCCGCTATAGGAGAGAAGGAACGGGTGGACGATTCCCCTGCACTGCCGCGCCGGCGCGTGCCATTTTTGACCGCTTTTTCGAATGGTCCCCATTAGTCATAGTCCAGCCGCCTGCCACACATGTGCCAAGCGGGCTTAAAGAAATGTCTTAGAAGGCTATCACCATCGCTAAGTGACCGGTGATAAACGGGAAATTGGAGCGGGTGATGAGATTCGAACTCACGACATCAACCTTGGCAAGGTTGCGCTCTACCCCTGAGCTACACCCGCACCCTGAGGACGCGTGGCAGTTTATAAGGGGGAGGGCATTTGATGGCAAGCGCTGATTGAGAGGCGCGGGAACGGCCCGGAAAGGACAGGGTCCGGCCATGATCGGCGTTCCCAGATACGCCGCTGTCAACATCCCCGAGATAGCGCGGCACGAAGACCTGTTCACCCGTCTCGCGGCGCGAGGCGCATAAACCAAGACCTTCGAGCATGCTTCAGTATTCACCGCCGATGAGTGCCGAACGTGTGCGGCGCTCTTCGGCACGCGTATTGCAAAACGCTGTTTTCAGAGGGCAAGAAAGACGTCCTCCGGCTGTGCGCCGTGGAAAAGGCGCGGTGCCCCGACATGAGGGGAATCTCGGACCTTCTTCGATAGCCTTGGCTCAGCTTCGCGAACCGTGAACGGGTGCGGCAGTATCTCGGCGTCGAACCGGGCGCGGTCACGCGGTTCGCGTTGATCGGCGAGGAAGCCCAGGGTTTTAACGTTGTTCTCGACGTCGCGGTCATCGCGTCGGAAGCGTGCAAATTTCCACCCGCTGGTTAACGATCGAACGGCCTCAATCCGACCGGCTGCCCTCGAACGGTTTATCGCAGACTGCGCTCACGCCGCCCAAAAGGCCGATTTCGGCGCGGTGACGAAGCCGCTGGGATGACGCGCGGCGGCATTGGGTCGGCGGGCCTTGCCAGGGCCGCCCGGACGCGCCATTTTGAGACTGAAGGTGGGACAAGGCCCGCCCGGACGGGACGGTGACTATGGAAGAACTTATAAATTCGGATGCCGGCGGCACGGTGCTGGAAGGCCTCATCAAAGACGCGACCATCGAGTCGTTCCAGCAGGACGTTCTAGAAGCATCGATGGCTACCCCCGTCATCGTCGATTTCTGGGCGACTTGGTGCGGCCCTTGCAAACAGCTGACGCCAGTGCTCGAGAAGGTGGTCACGGAAGCGCGGGGCGCCGTGAAGCTGGTCAAGATCGATATCGACCAGAACCAGGCCCTTGCCCAGCAGATGCGCATCCAGTCGGTGCCGACTGTCTTCGCCTTCGTGGGCGGTAGGCCGGTTGACGCCTTTCAGGGCGCACAACCGGAGAGCCAGATCAAAGCGTTCGTCCAGAAGCTCTCCGAAATGGCGGGAACGACGCAGGAGGATCCGATTGCGGACTCGATCGCGCTCGCACGCGGCTCGCTCGAGGCCGAGGATTATGAGACCGCGGCGGGCGTCTTCATGCAGGTAGTGAACCACGCGCCCGACAACGTAGAGGCTCTCGCCGGTCTCGCGCGCGCGCTTGTCGCGATGGGCCGCAACGACGAGGCCCGCCAGGCGCTAGAGAGGGTTCCCGACGATGGCAAAGATAACGTCGACGTCGTCGCCGCACAAAGCGCGCTCGATCTTGCAACGCAGAGCGAGGCCGTGGGCGATCTGGCGCCTCTTGAAGCGGCGGTCGCGACAAATCCTAAGGATCACCAGTCCCGGCTCGATCTCGCCATCGGCTTGTTCGGCAGCGGCCAGCGCGAGGCGGCCATCGACCATCTGGTTGAGAGCGTCAAGATCGACCGGACGTGGAACGACGAAGCCGCCCGAAAACAGCTCATTCAGTTCTTCGAGACGATGAACCCGGCCGACGAAGTCACGATCGCCGGACGTCGCAAGATGTCGGCGGTGCTTTTCTCCTAATGCCGAGCGTCTTCGATTTGGCGTTCGATGACCTCCCGGACGAGCTGGCCATCTTCCCACTTACCGGCGTGCTGCTGCTGCCGGACGCCACGGTGCCACTGAATATTTTCGAGCCCCGCTATCTCAATATGATTGCATGGGCACTATCAAACACGCGCCTGATCGGCATGATCCAGCCGCGCGGCGCTAACGAGGGCGAGCGGCCGGAAGTCTACAAGACGGGTTGCGCAGGCCGCATCACGTCCTTCAGCGAAACTGACGACGGCCGTTACCTGATTTCGCTCAACGGGCTTGTTCGCTTCGACATTGTCGAGGAAAAACCCCTGCGCGACGGCTTCAGGACCGTAGTTCCCGATTGGTCTCCCTATCGCGACGATTTCGCCGACCTTCCCGCGAACGATATCAATCGCGATCGTATCGTCGGCGCCTTGAAGGCGTATTTCGCGGCGACCAATGTCGATGCGAATTGGGAAGCGATCAGGGAAACGGGAACCGCCCGGCTGGTGAACGCGCTTTCCATGATGTGTCCTTTCCAGCCAAGCGAAAAACAGGCGCTTCTCGAAGCACCATCGCTCGCGCGGCGGGCTGAAACGCTGATTGCGCTTTTAGAGATGTCGGTCGCGGCCAATGACTATGCCGCCCCGCCTCTCCGCAACTGACCCGCCTGAATTATTCAGCGAAAGGCCCTGATTATGACCGACGCCAAATCCGGAATTGACCCCAAGCTCCTCGAAATCCTGGTATGCCCTCTGACTAAGGGACCGCTGACCCTCGACCGCGACGCGCAGGAGCTAATCAGCAAGAACGCGGGCCTTGCCTACCCGATTCGCGACGGTATCCCAATCATGCTGGTCGACGAGGCGCGGCAGCTCGACAGCGCCGGATGAACGGTACAGCGGACGGCGGCCCGCGCCCGACGGAATTCAGGGTCAAGCGGGCCGAGAAGGTGCTGGAGGTGAGGTTCGACGACGGAACTGCGTGGACGCTGCCGGCCGAGTACCTCAGGGTCGAGAGCCCGTCAGCCGAGGTACAGGGCCATGGGCCTAGCGAGAAAGTGCTGGTGGCCGGCCGCCGGCACGTCGGGATCGCAGACCTCGAGCGCGTCGGAAACTACGCAATCCGTATCATTTTCGATGACCTGCACGACTCCGGGATTTTTTCCTGGCGCTACCTGCATCAGCTCGGCCGGGAGCGGGACGACCGCTGGCGCGACTACCTTGCCGCCCTCGATGCCGCAAGTCTGAGCCGTGATCCCTGAAAACACCCGATCGGCTCCTCGAACAGATCAGAGTGGGTCGGGCCTATAGCGGCTCGCCTCGGGCGAGCCGGGGCAGCCGGCCGGTCAGTCCCATTGCTTGGCGCATGAAGAACCGCTTCAAAGGTCCGGCGCGATCGACCGCCGCGAGGCCGAGATCGCGCGCATAGCGCAACGGCGCGATATCGTTCGAGAACAAACGGTTCAGTGAGTCCGTCACGGCAAGCATCAGCATGTTATCGGGCCTCCGCCAGCGCTCGTAACGCGCAAGCGTACCTGGCGCGCCTGGGTCGAGACCGAGCCGCAGTGTATCAACAGTGATTTCCGACAGCGCGGCCACGTCTCTCAGACCGATATTGAAGCCCTGTCCCGCGATCGGATGGATCGCATGGGCCGCGTCGCCCGCCAGTGCAAGCCGGGGCGCGACGTACGCACGCGCGTGGACGACCGAGAGCGGATACCGCCAGCGCCGGGGGCCCAGCACGACGTCTCCCAGGAAATCACCGAACCTTTGGCGCAGCTCAGCCGCGAACGCCGCATCGTCGAGCGCCATCATCTCGGGCGCGAGATCGGATCGTTCAGTCCAAACGATCGAAGACCGGTTGCCGGTCATCGGCAGGATGGCAAACGGACCGGCCGGGAAGAAATGTTCGTGGGCGATGCCCCTGTGATTCAGTTCGTGCGTCACCGAGCAAACTATGCCGTCCTGCGGATAGCGCCAGCGGACAGCTGTAATCCCGGCCATGTCCCGGAGCGGCGACTCGCGTCCGTCGGCGGCGATGACGAGCGACGCAGAGAGCGTCTCGCCGTTGTCGAGCGCAAGGCGCGCCGCGACGCCATCGAACACGCCATCCGTTACGCTCGTGCCGTCGATCACCGCCGCGCCTGACTCAACGACGGCCCGCGCGAACGCGCGGCGTATCACTGCATTCTCGACGATCCAACCGAGATAACCCTCGTCGAGATCGGCATGATCGTAATGAAGGCACAGCGGGGATACTCCGTCTGCAATACGGATCTCGCGGATAGGCTCCGCCTCATCCTTAAGGTCCGACCATAAGCCGAGCCCCTCAAGGATGCGCCTGGACCCGGCAGAGATCGCGGTTCCTCGGCCATCGAACGCATCGGTCGAGAGGTCCGCAAGCCGCGCCCGTTCGACAAGCGCAACAGTGACGCCGGCACGAGCGAGCCCTGCGGCTAAGCACAAACCGGTTATGCCGCCCCCTACGATCACCACATCTGCCGGTCGCTTTTCCATTGAAGCGAAAATGGCGTCGAAGGGCGGCGCTGTCCAGACAGCGAGACAAACTGTCCCGAGACGCTCGAATAGAGATTAAAAAATCATCAAGTTCTGAAAGGTGCCCTTTTTTTGTGCATATATCTGCCCTGTATCCGGAACGCCGGCGCGAGCTAATACAGCACAAAAAAATAATTAATTAAAAACAGCTACTTAGGGGGTGGCTTCTTCATGTCGCCGCGTGTGGCACGCTTTTTGCGTATCTGGCACAGTTGCATGAATTTTAATTCAAAATGAGAGAAGGACGATCAAGATGATATTTACAACGGTTAAAAAAATTGGCCTTGGTTTAGCCATCATATTGGTAGGAGCTTCTGTGGCCCAAGCGGCCGAGGAAAATAAAAACAAAAACTCATTCCCTGGTGAATTTTCGGCAAATGTTTCGTTTGTTTCGGAATACTATTTCCGCGGCATTTCTCAGAACGACGATGCGCCGGCACTTCAAGGTGGATTTGATTATTCGTTGCCGTTAGGCAAAGACGGCACGAGTTTCTACGCGGGCGTCTGGGGCTCGAGCGTTGATTTCAATGAGAATGCGAGCTCAGACGGTGCGAGCCTTGAGGCAGACATCTACGCCGGTTTTAGTGGTTCAGATGGCAAATTCGGTTGGGATATAGGCGCCATCTATTATTCATATCCTGGCGCTGCCAGTAATCTGAACTATGACTTTTGGGAAGCGGCCCTCTCCCTCTCATACGATTTTGGGGCCGCGTCTTTGGCGCTTAGCGGCAACTACTCGCCCGAATATTTCGGAAAGAGCGGTGAGGCTTACTATCCCAAACTTGCGCTAGATATTCCAGCTGGCGAGGGAGTGACTTTATCAGCTCATGTTGGCAAGCAGTACATAGAGAAAAACGCCGTTTTTGGTTTTCCCGACTATGTCGATTGGTCGATCGGCGCGACGGTCGCTCTAGCTGGCTTTGACGTAAACCTGACGTATTCGGACACGGATATGAGCGCCAGTGAATGTTCCGACGCATGCGGCGCACTTTTGTTGAGCGTCTCACGCTCATTTTAGCTCATTTATGGTTCGAATTCCCTGCTCAGGGCGCTGTATAGCCCCCTTAGCAGGGTCTCTTAAACCTCAAAGGAGGATTTCCTGTGAAATTAGTCACGGCAATATTTAAGCCATTCAAGCTCGACGAAGTGCGCGAAGCGCTTACCGAAGTTGGCGTTGAGGGAATGACCGTCTCAGAGGTCAAAGGCTTCGGGCGTCAGAAGGGTCACGCCGAGATATATCGCGGCGCTGAATACACGGTATCGTTTCTTCCAAAGGTAAAGATCGAAATTGCCGTCGGTGACGCTGCTGCCGAGAAGGTGGTCGAGGCTATTCAGAGTTCGGCGAATACCGGCAAGATTGGTGACGGCAAGATTTTCGTCCAGACGCTGGATGACGCGGTGCGCATCCGCACCGGCGAGTCTGGCGACGAAGCACTTTAGGGCACAGGAGAGCAACATGAGCATTACCATGCAGAAGATTCTTAAATTTAGCGTTGTCGCCGTCGCAATAGCGGCAATGGGCGTCTACGCGACCAGCGATGCCGTCGCGGCCATCGACGCAGAGACGGTATTCGTTTTCAACTCGTTCTCGTTCCTCGTGCACGGCTTTCTTGTGATGTTCATGGCGGCGGGGTTCGCGATGCTCGAGTCGGGCCTTGTCCGCGCCAAGAACACGGCCGCGATCTGCCTCAAGAACATCGCGCTCTACTCGATCGCGGGCCTGATGTACTACGTCATCGGCTACTCGCTGATGTACACGGACGTGAACGCCGGGTGGATCGGTTCGTTCAGCTTCCTGTACAACCCGGCACCGGCCGAGCTCACGCTCATCAATGCGGACAAAAGCGGCGCAGCCGCGGCAGCCGCGGCGGTTCTCAAGGACTCCACCTACGCTTCGATGTCCGACTGGTTCTTCCAAATGGTGTTTGTGGCGACGGCGGCGTCCATCGTCTCGGGCACGCTGGCAGAGCGCATCAAGATCTGGCCTTTCATGATCTTCGTCGTCGTTCTTACGGCGATCATCTACCCGATCCAGGGCTCCTGGGTCTGGGGCACTGGCTGGCTTAGCAAGCTGGGCTTCTCTGACTTCGCGGGCTCGACCCTGGTTCACTCGACGGGCGGCTGGGCGGCTCTCGCGGGCGCCATCGTCCTGGGCGCGCGGAAAGGCAAGTTTGGTCGCGATGGCCGGGTCAATCCAATGCCGGGCGCCAACCTGCCGCTAGCCACTTTGGGAACGTTCGTCCTCTGGTTTGGCTGGTTTGGCTTCAATGGTGGCTCACAGCTGGCCCTTGGCTCAGCCCTAGACGTTGCGGCCATGTCGATCGTTTACGTGAACACGAACCTTGCCGCAGCCGCGGGCGTCGTGGTTGCTATGGCCCTCACTCAGCTGCTGTACAAGAAGATCGACCTAACCATAGTGCTCAACGGTGCCATCGGCGGCCTTGTAGCCATCACCGCTGGCCCCGACCTTCAGCAGCACCTTTGGGCGATCGTCGTCGGCGGCATCGGCGGCGCACTGGTCGTCTTCGCGGTCCCGCTGATCGACAAGATGAAGATCGACGATGTCGTTGGCGCCATCTCGGCCCACCTCGTGTGCGGTATCTGGGGCACGCTCGCCGTCGGCATTTTTGGCAACGGGTCGATCGTCACACAGTTCATTGGTATCGTCTCCATAGGCGCCTTTGTGTTCGTGAGCAGCCTAGTGATTTGGCTGATCCTCAAGGTCACGGTCGGCATCCGGGTGGACGAAGAGGAGGAGATCAACGGTCTTGACCAGGCCGAGTTGGGCCTCGAGGCCTACCCCGAGTTCGGCCGCGGTTCGCAGATCGGCTGACCGCGCTCGTTGGCGTGCATCACCCTCCCGGCGCGCCGCGCCGGGAGGGTGCGGAGCTGGGAGAGGGCGTACTGACGTCCGCTCTCTCTTCGGCACTCAAAGTCGGCACTTTTACGACCGACACACATTACCAGGCCCTCCATCTGCCCCAGGGAGGGACCCCGCCCCGAATATGGCGGAACGTCCTCACCTAGCTGCAATTTTGTTCCTCAAATGTTCGTTCCGGACCCGGAACCAACCGAATCACGCTCCCCATTGTAGACCAGTGGCTTAGCTCATCAAGATCATGTAGAATCTAAGCGATAGCGCAGAAACGCGCAGCGCCCGAAGAGTCTGGGTTTTTCTGCTTTGTTCTCTATCGGGGTCAACTCTGGGTAATTTGGGGATCATGCGGGCATTCAGATTTAGCAACACGTGCGGTCTGCAGGAGGCAGCATGTCTTTAAATGCTCGCCTCGACGCGTTGGTCGACTATCCGTTCGACCGACTGCGCGCCCTCCTACGGGGGGTGGAGCCGCCGGCCGGCATGACGGCGATCCCGCTGTCACTTGGCGAGCCCCAGCATGCGCCGCCCGACTTCGTCGCAGAAATCGTGGCAGACGAATCGGCGGGCTGGTCCAAATACCCGCCGATGCGCGGCACCGAGACCGCCCGCGCTGCGATCGCGGCCTGGCTAGTTCGCCGCTACGGTCTGCCGGGCGCGATGATCGATCCCGAAACCATGGTGGTACCGGTTTCTGGCACCCGCGAAGCGCTTTTCATGATCGCGCTCGCTGCCGTGCCCGAAGATAAAAACGGCAGGAAACCTGTTGTCCTGATGCCCAACCCGTTCTACCAGGTCTATATGGGAGCCGCCGTCATGGCCGGCGCCGAGCCGGTTCTGGTACCAGCCGGCAAGGAGCACGGATTCCTCCCCGATTTTACGTCAGTGCCGGAAGAGACGCTGGCGCGCACGGCGCTGGCCTATTACTGCTCCCCGGCGAACCCGCAGGGCCGCATCGCTCAGCTGGAGACGATGAAAAGCCTAGTCGAGCTCGCGCGCGCGTATGATTTCATACTGCTGAGCGACGAATGCTACAGCGAGCTTTACTACGATGCGCCGCCGGCAGGCGCGGCGGAAGCCTGCGCCGCGCTCGGCGGCAGCCTGACGAACGTCTGCATCATGAATTCGCTGTCGAAGCGCTCGAGCGCGCCCGGCCTGCGGGCAGGCTTCGCCGCCGGCGATCCCAAACTCATTCGCCGTTTCGCCCGGCTGCGCGACTACGGTGGCGCCCCACCGCCGCTGCCCCTGCTCGCCGCCGCGACAGCGCTATGGAACGACGAGACACACGTGGAGACCAACCGCGCGACCTACGCGGCGAAATACGACGTCGCCACGGAAATCCTCGAGGGCCGGTTCGGTTATTACAAGCCGGAAGGCGGTTTCTATCTCTGGCTTGATGTGGGCGATGGCGAGCAAGCTGCGCGACGGCTATGGAGCGAAGGCGGGATCCGAGTGATCCCAGGCGCATATCTCGCGCGCAATGTCGATGGCTATAACCCCGGCGCTGGATATATCCGGCTCGCGCTGGTGCACGATATCGAAACCACCCGCGAAGCGCTGGCGCGCATCGCTTCTATCCTCTGATTAGAGCGTAAAGGAAAACGGAGACTTACATGGCCAGCAGAGCCCGAAACGCTGGACGCACCACCTTCTTCCCGCCGGAAACGACAGCATTCCTGGGCCGCCGCCTGAGCGAACTCGGCGGCCTTGCCCTGTTCCTCTGCGGCCTCACGCTCATAGTCGCGCTGCTCGGCTACGATTCGTCCGATCCTTCGTGGAACCATTCGGTCACACGCGAGGCGCTCAACCCGCTGGGCGGTACCGGCGCGGTCGTCGCCGACGCCATCGTCCAGAGCATCGGGGCCACCGCCACCCTCCTCGGAGTCGTACTGATGGTCTGGGGATGGCGAACGGGCAGGCACCGGAGGCTTGGCCGTCTGTGGATCCGCGTCGCCGCGCTGCTGGCCCTCCTGCTCCTGACGTCCATCGCGCTTGCGGCCGTGCCCGCGTGGACGGGTTGGCCGGTTAGGTCGGGCCTCGGCGGCTTAACAGGCGGCATACTGCTGGCCGAACTCAATACGCTCGCCGCAGGCGCCGTGCCGCAATTGGCACTCGCTCTCGCAAGCGGCTTTTTCGGCGCGGCGGCGTTCGGCGCGGCGCTTGGCCTCAGTCGAGACGAATGGCTTTCTCTCGTTAGAGGCGCGGGCCGCATGAGCGGTTCTTCTGCCCGATACGGCACGGCCGTCGGGCATTTAATCGCGCGGTCCGCGGGCCGCGTCGGCGCCTCCGCATGGTCGCTTCTGCGGCGCGCGCGTCTGCCAGTCCGCAGGCGGACCAAAGATGGCCCATGGGAAGACGACATTCCTAAGAGCGGGCACGAAATAGAAACAGAGCCCGACCCGGTCTCCGATCTCGGCGATGGACGCCGCGAGCCGACCCTCGGCCGCCGAAAACCACAGCGTGACGGCTCAGCCTACGACACGTCGGCGACAGAACGGGATGCGGCATCTCAGAAGAAGATCGTCGCCCCCAAGCGGCGCAAGGCAGCAAGCGGCAAACGCGCCGAGGAAGCTGCACAGTCAAGTTTTGATCTTGGCACCGGCGAATACTCGCTCCCGCCGCTTGATGCGCTCGACGAGCCGCCCGGGGACAGCCCGGCCGACAAGCTCGACGAGGAAGCGCTGGCCGAAAACGCTCGCCTGCTGGAATCCGTACTGGAGGACTTCGGCGTGCGCGGCCGTATCGTGAAGGTTCGCCCCGGCCCCGTCGTCACGCTCTACGAGCTCGAGCCCGCGCCGGGAACAAAATCGTCGCGCGTGATCGGCCTCGCCGATGACATCGCGCGCTCGATGAGCGCAGTGTCGGTCCGCGTCGCCGTGGTACCGGGCAAGAACGTAATCGGCATAGAACTGCCGAACTCTACGCGCGAGCTGGTCGCGCTGCGGGAGCTCGTCTCCGCGCGCGATTTCGAGAGACATTCAGGCGCGCTGACTCTGGTTCTTGGCAAGGACATCGGCGGCGCGCCCACCATGGTCGACCTCTCCCGCATGCCACATCTGCTGATTGCGGGTACGACCGGCTCCGGTAAGTCAGTCGCGGTCAACACGATGATTCTGTCAATCCTTTATCGCCTCACGCCAGACCAGTGCAAGTTCATCATGATCGACCCCAAGATGCTGGAGCTGTCTGTCTACGACGACATTCCGCACCTACTATCGCCAGTTGTCACCGATCCGGCCAAGGCCGTCGTCGCGCTGCGCTGGGCGGTGCGTGAGATGGAGAACCGCTACCGCGCCATGTCGAGCCTCGGTGTGCGCAACATCCAAGGCTACAATCAACGCATCTCCGACGCGGCGAAGAAGGGCGAGGTACTGACGCGCACCGTGCAGACCGGCTTCGATCCCGAATCGGGCGAACCGGTATACGAAGAGCAGCAGTACGACATGAGCCCGCTGCCCTACATCGTCGTCATTGTCGACGAGATGGCCGACCTGATGCTGGTTGCCGGCAAAGAGGTAGAGGCAGCCGTCCAGCGCCTCGCCCAAATGGCGCGCGCCGCGGGTATTCACCTGATCATGGCTACTCAGCGGCCGTCGGTCGACGTCATTACTGGCACTATCAAGGCGAACTTCCCAACCCGCATCTCGTTCCAGGTCACCTCCAAGATCGATAGCCGCACCATCCTCGGCGAGGGCGGAGCGGAGCAGCTCCTCGGCCAAGGTGACATGCTCTACATGGCGGGTGGCGGTCGTATCAGCCGCGTACACGGCCCATTCGTCTCGGACGAGGCGGTGGAACGCGTGGTCAATTTCCTTCGCGGCCAGTCGGGCCCGGACTATATCGAGGAGGTGACCGAGGGCGAGTACGAATCTCCGTTCATTCCAGGCCCCGACGGCGCGGCCGCGGGCGGTTCCGGCGCTGGCAGCGCTGAGGATCAGCTCTACGACCAAGCAGTCGCCATCGTCTGCCGCGAACGCAAGGCCTCGACAAGCTTCGTCCAGCGTCACTTGCAGATCGGCTACAACCGGGCGGCACGCATCATCGAGCGAATGGAAGCCGAGGGCGTAATTTCTAAGGCGAACCATGTCGGCAAGCGCGCGGTCCTCGCCCGCGACATCGACAGTCTAGAGAATTGAGCGGATCGGAGGGCCTGCCTTTCCCTCGTCCCCTTTCCCTTTTATATGGTCTTATGATCCGGCCATTCGCCAGACTCGCGGCGGCGCTTGCGCTCGCGGCCTCCCTCGCTCCCCCGGCCGCGTCGGAGGTCCGCCTGTCGGACAAGGACAAGGCTGACGTCGCGCGGATCGAGGCCTACCTCAATAACATAGAGACGCTCAAGAGCCCGTTCTTACAGATCGCCTCGATCGGGCAGTTCGCTGAGGGCACGATCTACATCGAGCGGCCCCGGCAGCTCCGGCTCGACTATAAGCCGCCGGCAACAGTCCAGGTCTACACCGACGGCAGCTGGCTACTGCACGTCGATACCGAGCTCGAGACGGTGACGCACATACCGATCTCGTCGACCCCGGTTAGCTTCCTGCTAGGAAACGACATTCGCTTCTCCGGACGAGTGGAAATACAGCGTTTGGTCCGCGAGAAGCAAACGATATCCATCGTAATCGGCGAGAAGGGATCGCCTGCTGCAGGCAGCTTTACCCTAACCTTTTCAGACAATCCGCTGCAGCTTCGCCGCTGGACGGTGGTGGATGCCCAGGGCGTGACAACAAATGTCACGCTGGTCGGCGCTGCGTTCAACGTTGCAATCCCGCCTGACGTCTTCGCGTTCGACAAGACAAGGTACGAACGCGAGCTCCAATAGAGGCGGACATATTGATCTGCTGCGCAGAAAAGTGCCTCCTCCGGCCGCCCAATGCTAACGTCCTGATGGGCGACCCGGAGGAAGATAGGGCGGGAGCCGAGAAAAAGACGTCACGAAATTCAGCCGTGCGCGGGCGGCAATTGTCCGCAGGGGCGCAACGTGATAGCCATTGAAAATGAGTGAGATTCCGAAGCCGCTGGTCGGCATTCCCGCGAGCCAGATCTTCATGCCCAATTATTCTCTCGCGCAGCACGGCTCAGGCGAGCGGTACATCAGGGCCGTAGCCGAGGGCGCGGGCGCGGTGCCGATGATCATTCCGGCGCTCGCCGATTTTTACGATTTCGGCGAGCTTGCCGACCGCCTCGACGGTCTGATGCTGACTGGCGGGCGCGCCAACGTGGAGCCGCACCACTACGGCGGCCCCCCCTTTCCCGACGACGAAGTGCGCGACCCGCCGCGCGACTACACGGTGCTGCCCCTGATCCGCGAGTGCCTCTCGCGCGGCGTGCCTGTCTTCGGATCATGCCGCGGCATCCAAGAAATTAACGTCGCGATGGGCGGCACGCTGCATTACCGCTGCCACCTCGTGCCCGGTTTCAACGACCACCGCATGCCGCGCGAAGGCGACATGGAGCACAAGTTCAGCCCGCGGCACCTGGTCGTGATGGCAAAGGAAGGCTATTTCCACGGGCTGATCGGCCACCGCGAGATCATGGTCAACTCGCTGCACGGTCAATGCGTCGACGAGGTCGCGCCCGGGTTTGAGGTCGAATGCGTTTCGCCGGACGGCGTAATCGAGGGCATTCGCTACGTCGAAAAGAACCTATTCTGCGTCGGCGTTCAGTGGCATGCAGAGTGGCGGTTCGACGAGAACGCGCTCTCGCACGCGCTGTGGCGAGAGTTCGGAGACGCCGCTCGCGAACGCGCCCGCCGCCGTGCGGGCCGCGCGTTCGCCGCCGAATAATCCGCTGCCGATGCGGGTCATCACCTGAGATATTAAAACTGGATCGGCTGTACCCGAGGCTGATCGGAAGCGTCACCGAAGCACTCGCGCCGAACATTTTATGCGTCCGGGCATACGATTTCCTCGAAACTTAAACATGGCCGACAGACAATTAGACATCGCCGTTATAAAGCGGCCCTTGGAGTCACATTAGATCCGGCTTATGACTTCTGACACCAGAACTGATACATCTGTATAAAAGTTAAAGGGTGATTTAGTTCGAACTCACGCCACCTCGAAAGGTCGTATTCATCCTCTCGTGACTTGTTTTCTGCTCTAAAACCTCTTCGAACGTCATCTTCAATATCAAATCCACAAAAATGTAAGTTCAACGCATTCAGGCAATCGCCAATTTCGTCGAGAGAAAAACATTTTTCTTGGGTGTGAAAAAATAGATCTCTGTACATACTAAGATAATAAAATTCAAAAGAACTAAATATATAATCAGGATAATTTCCTGAATTAGAGATCATTTTTTGTCGATATTTTTTTAATTCTGCTGGCGAATCACCAAAACCTAGCCGTTTCGCTTCTTCTCGGATGCGAGTGATTCCAGCTCTGGCTAGTGAGCTATACAGGCAAATATTCATTAGGCCGCCCGGCACCAAAGCTTCCGTCAAAACCTGCCAACCATGAAATGGATCGGCCATATGGTGCAGCACACCGCCACACTGCACGATATCGAATCTACGGTTCAGCAATGCAACATCGAGCAGATCGCCCTGGATAAAGTCGATGTTTTTCACCTCACACTCTTGAGCCTTCATTTTTGCATAGGCAATGCTCTCAGAGCTTAAGTCGATCGCTAGAACTTGTGCGTTTGCCAACCCCGCTGCTAGGCTGATGGCTTGTTGTCCCGTTCCGCACCCCGCGATGAGAACATTTGGCGCTGCCGTGCCCAAAACACTCTCGTCCTCAACTTTCAAGCTCAATAACGAGGACATTTCTTCGATTGTGTATTCTTTCCCGAGCATCGCGATTGAAGACCAGCGCGGGTAAGGGTTTTCCTCGTACTGTTGCCCAACACGAATAGAGACATCGTCCGAAATCTGCCGCAGGAGCGGAATATTTTGATGCATTTTCTTGAGTTTTTGATACTCGGTTATTTGTTGACGGAATACTTCCTCGCTTCCCGCCGCTGGTTTAATCTTCTCATCCCATTTTAAAAA
The DNA here is from genome assembly GCA_038131485.1 of Alphaproteobacteria bacterium. Lineage (GTDB taxonomy): Bacteria > Pseudomonadota > Alphaproteobacteria > MPNO01 > UBA830 > JAYQUR01. The sequence continues at coordinate 227,558 of JAYPPO010000002.1, read as the reverse complement.
ATTAATTGCCTTATAAGCCCCGAGACAATTCACAAGTTTTGAATCGGGACTATGGCCAGTTAAAAGATGGCCCTGGACCAGCCCCTCCAAAACAACGATAGCATTTGTCTCGTCCTCCGATTGTTCGTAAATGTATTCATTAATATAGCATTGCAATGCAAGGTGCTGCATAAACAGAAGAGTTTGCTGTGTTTCGATTATTTGACTGTAATTAAATAGGAAAAACGTACGAACTTCTTTTAATGATTTTTCGATATCAACGTCTGGGATCGAGCAAACGCTCATAAGCTTTAATAACAAATCACAACACGAAAGCTCATTAATAATATTGATTACAGAAATAATGTCTTCAAAATTTTTTATTGCCAAAAATGCCTGTACTCTTGGATCAAATCTTAGAATACTAATGGCTGCGCCCGCAATGTCGTCGGGATTAATTATATTTTTATTTTCGAATAAACTTATTATTATTTGTTCGGATCCATATATTTGCTCTGAGAATCTGAAATGGGTTAGGCACTGGGCGGCCGACGCGTAGAAATCATAGCCGTCAGCGCAATTCTCGATTGCCAATTTATAAATTACGAAAGCCTTCTGAAAATCACCTGAACTAAAGTAAAGATTCCCGAGGTTTTGATATGCATCTCCGTAGTCCGATTTAATATTTATGCATGCGCTAAAGCAATCGAGCGCATTTTCCGTGTTTCCTAATTCGCGTTCGACGATACCCCAGTTATTCATCGCCTGATAAAAATTGGGATCGATGGTTAGGGCATCACGGAAAATCTCCGCCCCACGGCCGTATTCTCCCATTGCGACAAAAATCATTCCTAGAATGTTCGTTAAAGCCGCAGACTCGGGAAGCGCAACGAGAGCCGCGTTCGCGACGTTAAGGGCTTCTACTAGGCTCCCATCTCTTATCAACCCTGAGAGCTCTAATAACCTTATCGACTCGAGTAGTTCCCGGAATAGCCGCTCACTTAAGCCATTGGATCTCTCTATGGATAGGGCCTCGATTGCCTCATTAACTTTGCCAAGCGCTATAAGACTTTCTGCATATACCCTCCAATACCGCCCAACATTTGATTGGCGCGCAATAGCACGCCGCAAAAAGGGCAGCGCTTCCTCAAAATCTTGTCGGCTCGACAAGAGAAGTCCTAAGTTGAAGTTGGCGTCCGCGGCGTCGGGGTCTCCTCTGAGAACCTGCTGATATAATTTTTCGGCCTTACCCAGTTGACCAGCCGCATGGGCATTCGCGGCTCTTATGAGAATCCTCTTTAGTTCTCTTTTCATTGACCGAACGCCCTTTTTTTCGAAGTGTGGCAATATTAGGGAAGTGGCCAAGAAGTGTTCTGCGGCGAACGGGGCTGTTCGGCATCGCATGGCGCTTTACTTGTCACCGAAGACAAAAGCTTAGGCCCGTATACAGGCCGGCTACAACAAAAATGCTTCGCAACCGAAAGTCAGGCTTCCGAGTCTCCTCAAGGGGCGAAGCTTGCAGCTTTCTAATATAATTGGGGCAGGAAGGGGCGGCCAAGGCCTGGCCGCCGAAAACAATCTCTTCCGGCAAAGTCCTCTGTTTATTCGGCCACCCTTAGCCGAGATCCTATATTTATGCGCTGTTAAAGAGTTTTGAAATATAGACAGCACCAAACGCTTGGCCCCCGCGCGATTTCAATGGCAGCCATTCAGCGTCAGCGTAATGCTGGGGGGGGCACCAGGAAGCGCTTCGCGGCCCTCTCTACACCTTTGCCTAAAACCGGCCGGCGACAGACAAGGTGCAAATAAACTAAGCTAGATTTTACGAAGTCTTCGGGGCGCCCCGCGTTGACAAACTTGGTTTAAAACTAGCTCGAGGGTTTTCGATGAGAATCGTTACCTGGAACATAAACTCAATTCGCATTAGATTACCGTCACTTAAGAGGGTGTGCGAAGAACTCAATCCAGACGTCATTTGCCTGCAGGAGATCAAGGTTCAGACGGAGGCCTTCCCTGCGAAGGACTTAGAGGCTTTGGGCTATGCCCACATGCTGGTACGCGGCATGAAGGCCTACAACGGCGTCGCCATTCTTAGCCGGACACCCCTCTTGGAATCGAGGGCCCGCGACTGGTGCGGCAAAGATGACGCGCGCCACGTCGCCGGCGATATCGGCGGCGCCGAGCTCCATAATTTCTACGTCCCCGCCGGAGGCGACGAACCCGACCCGGCGATTAACGACAAGTTCGCGCACAAGCTTGATTTCCTTAAGGAGGCCGCCGCCTGGTCGCGGGGACTGTCGGCCGACGGCAAGCATATTCTCGTCGGCGATCTCAACATCGCGCCACTCGAATCCGACGTGTGGTCGCACAAGCAGCTCTTGGGCGTCGTCAGCCACACGCCCGTCGAGGTCGAAGGGCTGGGGAAATGGATGTCGGCGCACGGCTGGATTGACGCCGTTCGCGCGATCATACCGGAGGACCAACAGCTCTATTCCTGGTGGAGTTATCGTAACCGCGAATGGCCCGGCAACAACCGCGGGCGCCGGTTGGATCACATATGGATCAGCCCGGCGTTAGCCAGCAAGGTGACCGGCGCCGGCGTATTCGCCGACCCGCGCGGTTGGGAGAAACCGTCAGACCATGTCCCCGTATGGATCGATATCGACATCTGATCGCGCTGGAGTCTGCGCTGGCGGTCGCGGTATGCATAGAAAGGGTTGCGGCCTGTGCACCGCACTCTTCCCTGCCCTTAGCGGAAGATGGCGCTGTTAGCACGGCCTACGACTGCGGCGGGGCGCCGTAGTGTTCGTGGGCGGTTCCGCTACAATCGTTTTCGCTCGCGTCCAGCGCGGCGCACCCTCCGCGCAATCTCCGCCTCGGGCGCGCCGTACACCAACGGGTCGATGATGTTATGGGGCCGACGGCAGACGACGCTTCGAGGCGCAGCTCTTGACGACCACGTCGATTGCGCGCGTCTCTCACCAATAGGCGGTGCGCCTGCGCGCTATACCCCCCGGATGTAACCGCCGTCGACTCGGATCACACCACCGGTGACGTAGCCGGCGTTGGCGCTGCACAGGTAGACGGCCGTGTCGGCGAACTCCTCTACAGAGCCGTAGCGGCCCGCCGGGATCTGCGCGAGCGAGGCCTTTACAATATCGCCGACCGACTTTCCCTGACGTTGGGCATTGGCATTGTCGATTTGGTCGACGCGTTCTGTGTGGATCCGCCCCGGAGCGACGATGTTAATCGTCACCCCATCCTTCGCAACCTCCGACGCCAGCGTCTTGGCCCAGCCGACCTGCGCCGATCTCAAAGCATTGGAGATGCCGAGGCCCGGAATCGGCTGCTGGATGCCCGACGATGACACGGCGACGATACGGCCCCAGCCGCGCGACCGCATGCCCGGCAGGAAGGCGTTCACGATCCGAAGCTGGTTCACGAACATGGTCTCAAACTGCTTAGCCCACAGCTCCGGCCCAACGTCTGCAATATCCCCAGGCGGCGGGCCGCCGCCGTTGCAAACGACGATATCGACGTTTCCCATGTCGGCTTCGACGTTCGCGATAAGCGCCACGACGGACTCCGGGTCCGACAGGTCGAGCGCATAGCCCTTCGCCGATGCGCCGATGCTCTCCGCCGCGCCCGCAGCATCTTCTGACTTGCGCCCACACACGGCGACATTCGTGCCCTCCGCCGCGAGCCGGCATGCGATGCCGAAACCCATCCCCTTGGTCGAGCCCATCACGAGCGCATTCTTGCCGGTCAGTCCGAGATCCACTGTCATCCTCCCCGTCAGCGTGAATGATCAAAGTGGCGCGCTCACCGCCCCAGCGCAACCCAGCGGCAGCTCAGCGCTTCCGCGGCATGCACCCGGCACACGCCGTCCGATCCATCGAGGTCGGCAATGGTGCGGTCGACCGGAGGATGCGGTGCGAGCCGCGAGCTAACAGGTGAAGGCGCTTTTCGGCCTCAGGCTTCTGGGTCTCGGCCTCGCGCGTCGACGGAACGTCCGCCGCGACTGACTTCCCCTGAAAACGCGCCTCGACACGCCCCTTGTCGGTGCTTCGCCTGCGTGATTTTATGCAGGACAAGGGCGGAAAGCCGCCCGCATCGTTGACATCCCGCTTCTTGCGCGCCGGCCCCGCCGGGCCGGCCGAACCAAATGCCCCGCAAACTATCCGCCACCGACCTGATCCTCGCCCTTGCCGCAATCGCGGGCATCGTCGTTTTCCTGACGCCCGACCCCGAGGGGGCGCCGGCAGGCGTGATGCATGCCGGCGCGGTTGTGCTGGTGACCATTGCCATTCTTGCAACCGCACGGCTGCCGGAATTTCTCGGCGCGCTGATCTTCTTCCTCGGATGCGTCGCGCTGGCGATCGCGCCACCCGAGGTGGTGTTCTCCGGCTTCCTGTCGAAGGCGACGTGGATGCTGTTCGGCGGACTGGTGATCGGCCTCGCTGTCGAGGAGACCGGACTCGGCAAGCGGTTGGCGGCGCGGCTGATGCGCGGCATCGGCGGCGGCTATCCGCAGGTGATCTTCGGGACGGTGTGGCTTGCGGTGGGCCTGTCGTTCCTAGTTCCGGCAGCCGTCGGGCGCATCGTCATCCTGCTACCGATCCTGATGGCTTTGGCGAAACGCATGGGATTCGCCGAAGGCAGCCGCGGGCGGGCCGGCATCGTCATGGCGATGGTCGCGGGCACGACGATCCCGAGCTTCGGGGTGCTGCCGAGCAACGTGCCGAACATGGTGATGTCTGGCGCGGCGGAAACGCTATACGGCATCCAGATTCTCTACGGAGAATATTTCCTGCTGCATTTTCCGGTGCTGGGCGTGGCCGCCGCGCTGGCGATCCCGACGCTGATCCTGGTGCTGTTCCGCGCCGAGCCGGTCGCCGCGGGCGAAGCCGACGCGATCCCCGATCCCGACCCCCGCCAGCGGCGGCTGGCCGCGATCATGATATGCGCGCTGGCGCTCTGGGTCACCGACACGCTGCACGGCATCTCGCCTGCCTGGGTCTCGCTCGGCGCAGCCATCCTGTGTGCGCTGCCGGGCGTAGGTGTCCTCGAGTCGAGGACTGTCATGAACCGGCTCAACCTAGGGCCAATGCTCTTTCTCGCCGGCGTGATCGGCATCGGCGCCGTGGTGACGCAGACGGGTCTCGGCCGCGAGATTGGAGAGGCGCTGATCGCCGCCCTGCCCTTCCGGGAGGGCGAGACGTTCCAGAATTTCGCATCGCTGATCGGCCTTAGTGTCGTCATGGGCTGGTTCACCACGCTCCCCGGCCAGCCTGCGATCATGTCGGCGCTGGCCGAGACCCTGTCGCAGGCGACGGGCCTGCCGCTCCTGACCGTCCTGATGGCGCAGGTGCCCGGCTGGGCGATGACGCTGTTTCCTTACCAGGCGCCGCCACTCTTAGTGACGTTCGCGATGTCGGGCATCGGGCTGAGGCCGTTCCTGCGTCTGCTGCTGCCGCTGTTCGTGTTACAATGGATCGTGATGGTGCCGCTGCAGTTCTTTTGGTGGCAGCTCCTCGGCTATCTACCTTGAGGCGCGGCCTTAAACTCCGGGCGCCCGCGCGCTAGACTTCACGCCGATAAAGACAGGGAAGTCTCCGATGCTCATCCTCTATGACGGCACCACGTCGGTCTGCGCCATCAAGGTTCGGCTGGTGCTTGCGGAAAAGGGGCTTTCCTGGGAAAGCCGAACGCTCGATTTACGGAAGGGCGACCAGTTCGACCCGAGCTACGTGAAGCTTAACCCCGGCGCGGTAGTCCCGACGTTGATCGACAATTCGGGCGGCCACGACGAGATCATCCTCGAGTCCTCGGTGATCATGCAGTACCTCGAGGACATCGCGCCGCAGCCGACGCTGCTGCCCGACCGGCCCGCCGACGGCGCGCGGATGCGGATATGGCTGAAGCGCATCGACGATCCAGTCCACCCTTCGACCGGCATCCTGACCCATGCGACGGCGTTCCGGCCGTCCTTCCTCGCCAAGACGCCGGCGGAGCAGGAGGCGCATTTCCACAAGATGCCGGACCCGGCGCGGCGCGCGCGGCAGGAGGCCGTCTATCGAGACGGGCTGGACGCGCCGATCGTTGCCGACGCGGTGCGGCGCTTCGACAGGCTGTTCGCCGACATGGACGCGGCGCTGTCACAGAACGACTGGCTGGCAGGACCGGCCTACAGCCTTGCCGACGCCGCCGCGACGCCCTACGCCAACCGGCTGCGCGACCTGAAGCTGCTGCCGGTCTGGAGCGACCGCTATCCGCGCATCGCCGACTGGCTGGCCCGCATCGAAGCGCGCCCGTCCTTTAAGGCGGCGGTTACCGATTATTTCACGGATAAGGATGCTGCCCAGTTCAGCGCCATCGAGGACAGCACCGCGGATCGCGCAAAGGCGATCCTGGCAGCCTAACGCGCAACGGCGCGGAGACGATCGCTCTCGTCTAGCACTTAGCCTCGCAGGCTATCCTCCAGATTATATCGCCCTTCTTGTCGCGCGCGGCGTAGCTGACGCGCTTCTTCTTGAGCTGTTCCGCCGCGGCGGCGGCGAGCGCCGTCCGCGCGCCCGCGGGAAGGGCAGCGAAATCGATGTCGACCGAGACGAACTCGCGCTGCTTCGCTTCTCTAATCTCCCCAACCACAGCTTTCCGACTACGGGACTTCTTCTTCCCCCAGATATCATCCCAGCCGGATTTGTACTCGGGCGTCTTGATGTTGCTGAAGTAACCGTAATGCACGGCGGACTTGCCGCCGACGGACTCCCGGTTTGACTTGCCGCCAGTCGACGACGACTCCGCCGTGGAGGAGGAAGACGAGCTTTCGGAGGAAGTCGTGTTCGTTTTCGTATCGTCGCTCATGCCAAGACCGTTTTGATGATTAAAACCGCGAGACTGCTACACATCTGCAGGCTGTTTTGCAACGCTCGAATTCAGGCGGGCGTTTGCCGAAAATTAAGCTGTATACCCTAGCCAAAAATAATGGATTTCAGACCCGTGCGACGCGGCGGCGGGGCCCCCGTGATTTCGGCGCTTTTGTCTTCGGGCACGCTGCCTGTGCTTGCCGTGCAGAGCCTACCGGCAGGACGCGATGGCACGCCACCATCCGCTACACTTCGCGTCGGACGTGGCGCTCCCCAAATCGGCGCTCGATCGCGTCCCACAAAAGATTTTCGACTTGTACGCCGTCGAGCCTATTAATCTCCTGGATGCCGGTCGGTGAGGTGACGTTGATCTCGGTGAGATAATCTCCAATCACGTCGATGCCGACGAAGATCAGGCCGCGTTCGGACAGCGCCGGACCGATACGGTCGCAGATCTCGCGCTCGCGTTCGGTCAGTTCGGTCTTCTGCGCACCGCCGCCTGCATGAAAGTTGGCGCGCGCATCGCCTTCGACTGGAATCCGCGCAACAGCGCCGGCGGGCTCACCGTCAACGAGAATAATTCGCTTGTCGCCCTGGCGGATCTCGGGCAGGTAGCGCTGGATTATGATCGGCTCGCGGTACTTGGAGGCGAACATCTCAAGCAGCGAGCCGAGATTCTCATCTTCGGGCTTGATGTGAAAGACGTCGGCGCCACCGTTGCCGAATAGCGGCTTGACGATGATGTCATTGAATTCACGCCGGAACGCCTCGACCTCATGGCGGTCAGTCGTGATCAACGTCTCCGGCAGAAGCCCGTCGAAGTGGGTGACGAACAGCTTTTCCGGCGCGTTACGCACTTCCTTGGGGTCATTAACAACCAACGTATCCGGGTGAATGTGCTCCAGAAGGTGGGTCGCCGTGATGTAGGCCATGTCGAACGGCGGGTCCTGGCGCATCAGCACGACGTCAACGGTCGCCAGGTCGAGCATCTCCAGATCGCCAAGGCCAAAATGGTTCCCCTTTTCTCGCCGCACCGTCATCGCCTGCGCGCGCGCATAGACGCGGCCGTCGCGGAACGATAGATCGCCCGGCTGATAATGGAACAAGGCATGGCCGCGCGACTGCGCCTCCATCGCCAGCATGAAGGTGGAGTCGGCGTCGATATTGATCGTCGAGACGTGATCCATCTGGATGGCGACGGCGAGGCTCATTTCCGTTTCTCCGGCGCGAGGGCTGCGCGACTAAGAAAATTTATCGGCTCAAAACGACTGTTTAGAGCCAACGTCGGCGCGCGTCCACACCGACCACGGGATCAATTCAGGCGCCGCCGCAATCTCTGGATGATCTTCGCCGCATCGTGCCGCACCGTCTCGTCAGCGGCTCGTTCGACGATCGTTTTGAAAGCCTCGATCGCGGAAGACAGATTGCCGCCGCGCGCGTGGATAACGCCGGCTTCCCACCATAGGGACATCATGTCCGGGGCGAACAGCAGCATCCGGTCGATACAGCGGAGCGCTTCTTCCGAGCGGCCCGCGCGTTCGTGCCGGGCCTTTATGTTATTCTGAAGGCGAATGAGAATATCGCGGTTGCTCACGGCCTCATAATGGTCGGGGGTCAGCTCCGCCTCAAGGCCAGCGGTTGCTTTCAGCATATCTCGCAGGTCAGCGGCGCTCCGGACCTGGCCCTCGTTGAACGGATCGACGATGTGGCGGCCGCAGGCGTCATCAATGCGAATGAGGAAATGACCGGGAAAGCTCAATCCGTCCGCGACTATGCCCTGGGCGCGCGCGGTATGGAGAAACAGGATTCCCAGCGCAACGGGCAGCCCCTTTCGCCTGTCGATCACCCGCATCAAGTTTGCGTTCTGAATGTCGTCGTAAGTCAGCGTATCACCGGCGTATCCGTGGCTATGCAGGATCACGAGATTAAGGGCTTCTATGACGGTCGCGCCGGCATCCAGAGACGCATGGACGTCGCTGCAAAGCCGCGCGAGATGATCGCGATAGGCACCAAGGTCGCTTCCCGGCTTTTCCAGCGCGGCGAGGGCCAGCGCGGCGGCCGCAAGATCGATAAGGGAGTCTTCCTGGCCGGCGATATCTCTCAGGAGCTCTTCTGCGTTGTGCGACCCACTCACGATGACGGCTTCGGTGGCCCCGGTTTCTTGATCGTGACGTAGCTTACCACTCTCTTCACGTATTTGAGATTGCGCGCGTAGTTGGTCACGCGGTTGAGCTCCTCGCGGTTCTGCGCGACGCCGATCAGATAGACGACGCAGGCGACGGTCTCGATCGAATAGTTGATCGACGAGACCTTGCTGTCGAGCAGCAGCTTGGTCTTGAGCTCGGTGGAAATAATGGTGTCGCGGGCAAAACCGCTTACGCCCGTGCCGTCAGCAATCTGGATCTCGTTGATAACCTCGCGGACGCCCTTTGCCCGCCACGCAAGGCGGACGGCTTTCATTCTCATCTCAGGCGTATCGACATGGCCGGTGAGCAGGGCCCGGCCGCCGTGGACCTGAAGGCCCACCTTGCGCCACATGCGCTCGTCCGCACCGGACCACAGCTCATTTATGCGCACCCGGATCAACGTATCGTCCGCCGCGCCTTCAAGGCCACGCTCTTCCAGCGCGGCAGTTCCCAATGTCGCCCCGGCCCCTACGAAAGCGCCGACACACCCGGGCAGGAGCGCCATAGAGCAGAGTGCTAGTAAGCAGGCGGCACGCGCGAAAATAGCTGTCATACGACCGCTTCCAATCTGTTTCTTCGGCGAATCAGATCGCCTCAATGTGGCCTTTATACGGCGGGATTCTGGCCAACTCTCCGATTCGCGCCAAGCCTCGATTACATGCCGCGGCGGCGGTGCCTCGATCGGCCCGCACCTTGACCTCGACGACTGCAACGGTTCCGTCCTGGCCCACGTCGAGATCGATTTCCCCGGAAGGGGTCAGGTAGCGACGCGCGGCAGTAGGGCGGTCTATCAACTAAGGGGCACCGCTGAGAGCGGCTCTACTCGGCGATCGCGACATTTCAGCTTGCGGCGCCCACCCGCCAAGAAGCTCAGCCGTTACCGCAACGTTCGAGCGCGAGGGCATAGACCTCCTTGCGCGAGCGGCCCGTCGCCACCGCGACCGTCGCGGCGGCGTCGCGGACGGACATCGTGGATAGCGCGCGGTCGAGAAGCGCGCCGAGGTCAGCCTCAGCAGGCGGGTCTGCTCCTGGCGGCCCAACGACCACGACGGCCTCGCCGCGCGGGGCCGGTTCGGCTGCATATTGCCCAGCGAGATCGGCGAGCGATGAGCGGCGAACGTCTTCGTGCAGCTTGGTCAGTTCCCGAACAACGGCGGCATCCCGCGCACCGAGCGTTTCGGACATGTCGGCAAGGCTCTCGGCCAGCCGCCGCGTTGATTCGAGAAAAATCAATGTCGCGCGAATGCTGGCGAGCGAAGCCAGCTCGGCGCACCGCTGACCGGACTTGGCGGGAAGATAGCCGGCGAACAGAAAACGGTCTGAAGGCAGCCCGGAGACGACCAATGCGGCGACCGGCGATGATGGCCCGGGCGCGCAGCTCACGGGAATGCCGGCCTCCACGGCGGCACGGACCAGCTTGTAGCCGGGATCGGATATCAGGGGCGTTCCGGCGTCGGAGACAAGCGCCACGGAATTGCCATTTTTAAGAAGAGTCATTAGGCGGGCGCGGTCCTGTTCGCTGCTATGATCATGGTAGGCGATCATGCGGGCGGAAATGCCGTTTGCTCTGAGGAGTTTGCCGGTAACCCGAGTATCCTCGCAGGCGACGAAATCGGCTTTGCGAAGGATTTCGATGGCGCGCAGCGTCAGGTCGAGAAGATTCCCGATCGGCGTCGCGACGATGCAGAGGCCGTTAATCGTCATGGCGCGCCCGCGTTTACATAATCGGCAGTCGTCGATAGTTTGCCGTGCGGCGGAGACTGAATGAATGGCTGGTTCAATTTCAAGGATAAATTCTCTGACCTGTTGCCGGTTCGTCGCTCGGATGGCAGGCATTGCGGCTCTCGCTGCCTCTCTGTTTTTGGCCGGATGCGAGAATAGGGGAAATGCGTCGGCGGTCCAAACCTCATCTCCGCCAGCGCCCTCGATGAGGCTGACAGCGACAGGGCCGCTCGGGTCCGCGCCTATGCCAACGACGATGACGGCGCAGCCCCTGCCTACGATGACGTCGGAACTGGCTGCACCGCCGACGCCCGAGGTATTGATACCCGGCGCGGCGCATGGCATTCCGGCCTCGATGATCAATTCCGCGGTGCGCGTCGCCATGCTGCTGCCGCTCAGCGGGGCCCGCAGCGGGATCGGACAGTCGATGCTGGACGCGGCGATGCTGGCCCTGAACGACGTTGCGGACGGAAACTTCGTCCTTCTGCCGCTCGATACCAAGGGCTCGAAGCGGGGCGCCTCTCTTGCTGCCCAGGGTGCGGTGGACAAAAAGGCGGAAATTGTTCTCGGACCGCTTTTGTCGACTTCGGTCTCGGCGGCCGCGCCCGTTGTCAGGCGCGCAGGTCTCAATATGATCGCATTTTCTAACAACCGGATTGTCGCGGAACCGGGGGTTTTCCTCGCCGGGCTGCTGCCCGAAACTCAGATCGACCGGGTTATCGGCTACGCTGCCAAACAGGGCATTCGGCGCGTCGGGGCCCTCATCCCGGCGGGCGCCTTCGGCGAACGCGCTCTGGCCGCCGTTCGGGCAAATGCAACCAGGCTGGACCTCGATATCGTCAAGGTCGAATATTTTTCGGACGAAGCCTCTCAGACGGCAGACGCAGTCCGCCGCATAAGCGATTTCGATCTTCGGCGTCAGAAACTGAAAGACCAGATAAATGCGCTTCAGGGCGCGACGGACGAGGTATCGAAGCAGACGTTGGAGAAACTGCAGAAACTGGAAACATTCGGTCCGCTGCCGTTCGACGCCCTCGTCGTGGGCGCAAGCGGCGAGAAATTGACTGAGGTCGCGGCGCAGCTGGGTAATTTCGACCTAGACACCAAGCAGGTGCGCCTGTTGGGACTTTCGAGCTGGCGCGTGGCGGGCATCGGCCGCGAGCCAGCGCTCGTCGGCGCCTGGTACGCGGACTCCCCAGCCGCAGGCAATGGCGATTTCATTCGCAATTACAGGTCGGTGTACGAACGCGAGCCGCATCCGCTCGCGATCGACGCATACGATATTACAGCCCTCGCCGCGATCCTGGGGTCGCGGGCGCCGGCAGCGCGCTTTTCGATCGGAACACTGACCAGTCCGAGCGGCTTCGCAGGATCCGGAGGGCTATTCCGGCTGCTCCCAAGCGGCATGCCAGAGCGGGCGCTAGAGGTTCGCGAGATCACACTTGACGGCAGCCGCGTCATCGAACCTGCGCCGGCCGCCTTTCCTGGGCCGCCAACGGTCAAATAACGGCGCGGTTCGCCGGGCCGGAGGACGGTATGAGCGTGGCGACGATCGCGTCATGGCGCAACCTTCCCTGGGCGGTCAAGCGCAGCCCGCGTGCATCGCACACGAGAAACTCGGCCGCCTCGAGGCGGTCGAGCTTTTCCGGCGGCAGGACCGATTCTAACTCGTTTTCGGCGATGATTTCGAAATCGGTACGATTTATGCCGTCTGCCAGGCGCAACCCTGTGAGCAAAAGCTCCTCTATTTGTTCCGGGATCGTAATTATCGTTGACTCTTGCGTTCCGTGGCCTTTCGCCGCCACGGCGGCAAGCCAGTTTCCGGGCGCCGCGATCTGCCGGATCGCCCGACGAATGCCGCCGCTTCGCAGCCGGCCATGCGCGCCCGGCCCAACGCCGGCGTAGTCACCGCCCTGCCAGTAGACGAGATTGTGCCTACAGGCCGACCCGGGCCGCGCGTGATTAGATATCTCATAGGCAGGAAGCCCTGCCTTTTCGGTTGCTTCGGCTGTGACTTCGAAAAGATCGGCGGACGAATCCTCGTCGGGCAGAACGAACGCACCGGCACGGTGCGCAGCGAAGAACGGCGTACCCTTTTCAATCGTGAGCTGGTAGAGTGATAGGTGGTCTCCGGCAATGGCTAGGGCGTCGCCGAGCGCATTGCGCCATGCCACGAGACTCTGGCCGGGCAGTCCATATATCAAGTCAAAAGACATGCGCTCGAAGGCTCGTTCGGCAACCGAGACTGCATACCTGGCCGCGACCGAATCATGTGCACGGCCCAGGAAGTTTAGCGCGTCGTCGTCGAATGCCTGAACGCCTATGGATACGCGGTTGATCCCCGCGGTGCGAAAGGCCCTAAATTTTCCGGCCTCTACCGATGACGGGTTGGCCTCAAGCGTTATTTCGATGTCCTCTTCGAGCTCCCAATGAATTGCCACGCGATCGAGTATACAGGCGACCGTCTCGGGGGGCATCAGCGATGGCGTACCGCCGCCGAAGAAAACGCTGCCCAAGCGACGGCCTTTCGTTTCGATTGCAAAATGTTCGAGCTCTGCGCAGAGCGCGGCGGCCCACTGGCCTACGTCGATGGACTCGGCGACGTGGCTGTTGAAATCGCAGTAGGGGCATTTCGAGATGCAGAACGGCCAGTGCACGTACAACCCGAACCGTTCGAGGCCCGAACGCACGTCCGGGAAAGCGGGGGAGGACGGCTCGGTCATCTCCCTCCTGGCGGCGGGAAACAGGCGGCGATAAGCTTGTTGAATGCATCCGCCCGGTGGCTCTTAGCATGCTTTTCGGCCGGTTCGATTTCCCCGAATGTACCTTCGTCGCCGTCGGCACGGAACATCGGATCATAGCCGAATCCGCGGTCGCCGCGCGGAGGCCAGACGAGATCGCCCCAAACCTCGCCCTCGAAAACCTCGTAATGTCCGTCTGGCCAGGTGAGCGAAAGCGCGCAGACGAAACGGGCCCGCCGATTGTTGGATTCGCCCAGCTCTATGTGGACCCGGGACATTGCCGCGTCGAAGTCTTTTTCAGGCCCGCCCCAGCGCGCGGAGTAGATTCCGGGTGCACCACCCAGAGCGTTTACTGCGAGGCCTGAGTCGTCGGCCAGCGACGGAAGTTTTGAAGCCAAGGCCGCAGCCTCCGACTTTAGTTTCGCATTTGCAACGAAACTGTCGCCGGTTTCCTCGGGTTCAGCCAAATTCAGTTCTGCCGCCGAGACGATCTCAATATTCCAGGGCGCCAGTAGCTCACTGATCTCCCGCACCTTGCCGGGATTATGGCTGGCGATTACCAAGCGAACCTCGGAAAAGCAACGCGCCATTAAATAGCCGCGAGCGCCATTCGTTGAGCCGTCGTTAGTTCGCCGACACCTTTTTTGGCGAGCTCCAGCAATTCGAGGAATGCAGTCTCCGAGAACGGGTCCTTTTCCGCAGTGCCCTGAATCTCAACTATGCCGCCCTCTCCTGTTAGAACAAAGTTCGCGTCTGCCTCGGCGTTGGAATCCTCAGCATAATCGAGGTCCAGCATCGCCGCCCCTTCATAGAGTCCGCACGAAACAGCGGCGATCGAACCGGTTATCGGATCCTTGGCGAGAGCTCCTGACCGGAGCAGGCCGTCGGTCGCTATCTTCAGCGCCACCCAGGCGCCGGTGATCGACGCGGTTCGGGTGCCGCCATCGGCCTGAATCACGTCGCAATCGACCCGAATCTGGCGCTCGCCTAGCATTTCCAAATCGACTACTGCGCGGAGCGCCCGGCCAATCAGCCGCTGGATCTCCTGCGTCCGGCCGGACTGCTTGCCGCGCGCCGCCTCGCGGTCAGTACGTTCATGGGTTGAGCGAGGCAACATCCCGTATTCAGCGGTTACCCATCCGCGGCCCGAATTTCGCATCCACGGCGGCACGCGTTCTTCGACGGTGGCGTTACAAAGAACGTGGGTATCCCCAAATTTCGCCAGACAAGAACCCTCCGCATAGGGTGTGAAGCCCGTTTCAAGCGTGATAGCCCTCATCTGATCAGGGGATCGGCCGGAAGGGCGCATGGAAATCTCCTCTGGAGGTTTCGCGCAAGCTATCCAACGCCCGGCGTAAGGTAAAGTCCACTGCGCGACACGCGGATCTTGGGGCCGAAAAGGCGACTGCCCGACATCGTTGACAAACCGGCCTCCTAAACTACATTTCGAAGGCGTTTCGGAGTTGGAAATGGGCCGTCCGACGTCAAGTATTATAGGAGAATTGAACGAACGGTCGCGCGATATTTTTCGCGAGATCGTCGAAGCATACGTCGAAGTCGGCGAGCCGGTCGGCTCGCGGACGCTGTCGCGGCGACTCGACAATCCGTTGTCACCCGCGACGATCCGAAACGTTATGTCAGATCTCGAGGATATGGGCCTGCTCTATTCGCCGCATACGTCGGCAGGGCGCCTGCCGACCGACGCGGGATTGCGCCTGTTCGTCGACGGGCTGCTAGAGATCGGCGACCTATCGAGCGAAGAGCGCGAGAGCATCGAGGCGCGCTGCCGGCCTCATGGCATAAACCTGGCCGAGGCGCTGGGTGAGGCGACCACGCTGCTGTCGGGGCTCGCCCAATGCGCCGGGGTCGTCATCGCGCCTAAGATGGGTCGGCCCCTAAAGCATGTCGAGTTCGTCAATATCGGGGACGGCCGCGCGCTCGCCGTTCTCGTCACCGACGACGGTTTCGTTGAGAACCGGCTGATAGACCTGCCGGCGGGCACGCCGCCGTCTGCGCTTTTGCAAGCTTCTAACTATCTGAACGCGCGGCTCAGCGGCAAGACCATCGACGCTGCGCGGCGTTCAGTCTCGGAGGAGATCGCAACCAGGCGCGCGGCGATCGACGAAATTACCGCCGGCCTTGTGGAGGCCGGTCTCGCTGCCTGGGCAGGCGGCGACGGACCCGGCGCCTCGCTCATCGTCAAAGGCCAGTCTCGGCTCCTCGACGAAGTTTCGGCAATCCAAGACCTCGAGCGCGTCCGCGGGTTGTTCCATGCACTGGAGACCGAAGAGCTCCTCGTTAAGCTGCTCGACATGACAGACACGGCCGACGGGGTGCAGATTTTCATCGGCGCCGAGAACACTCTGTTCGATCAGGCCGGCTGCTCGCTGATCGTCGCGCCGTTCAAGGGCGAGCGCCAGACAATTGTCGGCGCGATCGGGGTTATTGGCCCGACGCGGTTGAATTATGCACGGATCATTCCCATGGTTGACTATACCGCTCGCGTCATCGACCGAATCATCGGCTGACCGGGCCCCCAGAAGCAAAAAACGGAAATTGCAAACGTGACCGATCAGAACGAAAGCAAGCCAGAAGACATTTCCTCCGAGACGGCCGAAGCGGAGACCGTCGCCGCGGGCGCGTCGGGCCCAGAAGCCGCAGCGAACGATGCTCCGGGACCGGGAAGGGCAGAAGACGAGCCCGATTCTCAGGCGGAGATCGCGGAACTGAAGGACAAGCTTCTGCGCGCGCTTGCGGAAACAGAAAATATGCGCCGCCGCTCGCAGAAGGAGCGCGAGGATGCGCTAAAATTCGCAGCGTCGAATTTCGCACGCGATATGCTCACTGTTGCCGACAATCTGAAGCGCGCCATCGATTCTATTCCCGAGAACGGCGACCCCGACGGCGCCGCGCTAGTCGCCTTTATCGAGGGCGTATCGCTTACAGAAAAGGAATTGCTCTCCACACTGGAACGTCACGGCATCGAAAAGATTGATCCGATGGGCCAGAAGTTTGATCCGCAATTTCACGAGGCCATGTTCGAAGCGCCCATGCCCGGCGCGGAGAACGGTATAGTGTTCCAGGTCGTGGAGACCGGCTATCTGATCCACGGTCGCTTACTGAGACCGGCCAAGGTCGGCGTCGCCAAAGCGGCGCCCGAACCGACTGAGCCCAGCGAACAGGTCGACACTAAAGCCTGAGCGGGCGCTTCGAAAAAACCCGAAGCATCGGTCATGATCTTAGCGCGCCTGGCCAGGTTTCCCGCCATCCGAAATCGACACATGAATCCCCGCACTCTACCCAGCTCTTTTCAGGATCCGCGTGCGGCGCTCGGAGGGCCCGGCACCGACCGAGCCCGATGACCTGATTCAAATCCCGGCCACCACCCTTGGCGCTTTGGAGAGTGGGTACTCGGACGCCTGTGCGTCCACCCGAGTGATCATCGCGCCGCTGCCCCCGAAGGACCAGCAGGTTCGGTCGGTGCACGACGTCAGACCCACTGAGGGTCGGCTGGCCGCGACGGCGTCATCGAGCTTCGTGGAGCGCGTCCGAGACGGCGCCACGGTCGGCATCCAGAACACGAACCCGTCGCGGTTGGGCGCGGCAAGCGGCACTCTAAAGAAAATGCCTCTCGTGGGATTGCGCGCCCCGCACCATACGGCAGCGAGGCGCGCCAGGAACCAGTCGGCGCAAAGTGGCGGTGTATCAGTGCGTTAATCAGCTAAAAAGATCATTCAGCCGAATCAAAGCGCAAAATTGGCGTGCGGCCTGCCGGCGCGCCCCCCGAAAAGGCTAAAAGCCGGCCGTTTACCGCGCTCTTGCCTATTGTATCGACGGCGCGACATACCTATATACGCGCCACTGCTTTTAAAAAACTTAATATAAACCCTTGGGGGATTGCCGGCGACGCCGTCTCGGGTCACGGAAGTCTGCTAAAAGCGAGGTAAAATGGGTAAAGCAATCGGTATCGACCTCGGCACGACGAATTCTTGCGTGGCGGTCATGGACGGCTCGGACGCCCGGGTGATCGAAAACTCCGAAGGCGCGCGCACGACGCCCTCGATGGTCGCCTTCGCAGCGGGCGACGAACGTCTTGTCGGGCAGGCCGCCAAACGGCAGGCCGTCACCAACCCCGAAAACACGCTGTTCGCGATCAAGCGGCTAATCGGCCGGCCGTTTGACGATCCGACAACGAAAAAAGACGATGACCTCGTCCCTTACAAGATTGTTAAGGCTGACAACGGCGACGCATGGGTCGAGTTAGACGGCGAAAAATATTCCCCGAGCCAAATTTCAGCCTTTATCCTTCAGAAGATGAAGGAAACTGCCGAGGCGCATCTCGGAGAGGAGGTGACCGAGGCGGTTATCACCGTGCCGGCCTACTTCAACGACGCCCAGCGCCAAGCGACCAAAGACGCCGGCAAGATCGCAGGCCTCGAAGTCCTTCGCATCATCAACGAGCCGACAGCGGCCGCGCTTGCCTACGGCCTTGAGAAGAAGGAGGCGGGAACCATCGCAGTGTATGACCTCGGCGGTGGCACGTTCGACGTCTCGGTCCTCGAGATCGGCGATGGCGTCTTTGAAGTGAAATCGACGAACGGCGACACGTTCCTCGGCGGCGAGGACTTCGACGCCCGCATCATCGAATACCTCGCGGACGAGTTCAAAAAAGAGAACTCAATCGACCTGCGCAAAGACAAGCTCGCACTGCAGCGTCTCAAGGAGGCCGCCGAAAAGGCGAAGATCGAGCTGTCATCCTCGTCGCAGACAGAGGTGAACCTTCCGTTCATCACGGCCGACCAGAACGGTCCGAAGCATCTCAACATCAAACTGACCCGCGCCAAGCTTGAGGCCCTGGTTGACGATCTGGTCGAGCGGACTATCGGGCCGTGCAAGTCGGCGCTCAAGGATGCCGGCCTGTCGGCGGGCGAGATCGACGAGGTCATCTTGGTTGGCGGCATGACCCGCATGCCCAAGGTCATCGATACTGTAAAGAGTTTCTTTGGGCGTGAGCCGCACCGTGGCGTAAACCCTGACGAGGTTGTCGCTATCGGCGCCGCGATCCAGGCCGGCGTGCTCAAGGGCGATGTCAAGGACGTCCTTCTTCTAGACGTTACGCCGCTGTCGCTTGGCATTGAGACGCTTGGCGGCGTGTTCACCCGCTTGATCGACCGCAACACGACGATCCCCACCAAGAAGAGCCAGGTGTTCTCGACCGCCGAGGACAGTCAGAACGCGGTCACCATCCGGGTCTTCCAGGGCGAGCGCGAAATGGCAGCGGACAACAAGCTGCTCGGTCAGTTCGACTTGGTCGGCATCCCGCCAGCTCCGCGCGGTGTACCGCAGATCGAGGTCACCTTCGACATCGACGCGAACGGCATCGTCAATGTCGGCGCCAAGGACAAGGCGACCAACAAGGCACAGACCATCCGCATTCAGGCCTCGGGCGGCCTGTCCGACGAGGACATCGACAAGATGGTTAAGGACGCCGAATCGAACTCCGAGGCGGACAAGAAGCGCCGCGAGGGGGTTGAGGCCCGTAACCAGGCGGATGGCCTTATATACTCGACCGAGAAGACCATGGCCGAGCACGGCGATGCGCTATCCGTCGAAGATAAGGGCGCCATCGAGTCCGCGATCGCAGACCTCAAGACCGCGATCGAAGGCGAGGATGTTGCCGTGATCCAGGCCAAGTCTGAAGCCCTGGCTCAGGCCGCTCAGAAGCTCGGCGAGGCGCTCTACAAGGCGCAGCAGGAGGAAGAAGCTGCCGGTCCCGACACAGGCAACGCAGCCAACGGGGCCGCGGGGTCTGCGGACGACGGCGGCACCGTCGTCGACGCCGACTTCGAGGAAGTCGACGACGACCAACCCAAGGACAAGACCGCCTGAACGGCCTTTTTCTGAGAGGTAAGCCAGCCGGATCCCGAACTGAACAGTCTCGGGACCCGGCAGTCGACCGGGGGCAGTAGTCAGTATGTCGAAGCGCGATTTCTACGAAGTTCTCGGCGTCGATCGCGGTGCGGACGAAAAGGCACTCAAAAGCGCCTACCGCAAGCTCGCGATGCAGTTCCATCCGGACCGCAATCCGGACGATTCCGAAGCCGAGTCGAAGTTCAAGGAGGTTAACGAGGCTTACGCCGTTCTCAAGGACAGCGACCAGCGCGCCGCCTATGACCAGTTCGGCCATGCCGCGTTCGAAAACGGCGGGCAGGGTGCTGGGCGCGGCGGCGGATTCGATTTCGGCGGAGGTTTCGCCGATATCTTCGACGAAATGTTCGGCGATTTCGTGGGCGGCGGCGGGCGGACTGGACGTGGCGGGCGCAGCCGCGCGGCGCGCGGCAACGACCTCCGATACAACATGCAAATCAGCCTCGAAGAAGCTTATACCGGGCGCGAAACGCAGATCCGCGTACCAACCGCCGTGAGCTGCGACGACTGCGAAGGGTCTGGCGCGGCAAAGGGGTCGCACCCATCGAACTGCGGCGACTGCGGTGGGCACGGCAAGGTGCGCGCCCAGCAAGGCTTCTTCACCATCGAACGCACATGCCCGACCTGTCAGGGAGCAGGCCGGGTGATCGAAGACCCCTGCAGGTCTTGCGGCGGCGCTGGACGGGTCCGCAGGGAAAAGAACCTCAAGGTGACAATCCCGGCGGGCGTCGAGGACGGCACGCGGATCCGCCTGTCAGGAGAGGGCGAGGTGGGCTCGCAGGGTGGCTCGGCCGGCGACCTCTATATCTTCGTCGCGGTGGCTCCGCACCGGCTGTTCCGCCGCGAGGTCGCAGATCTCCACATTCGGGTGCCGATCCCGATGACTACCGCGGCGCTCGGCGGCACGGTGGAGGTGCCGAGCATCGACGGAAAGCGCGCCAAAGTGACGATCCCGGCCGGGACGCAGTCCGGCCATCAGTTCCGCATGCGCTCCAAGGGGATGTCGGTGCTGCGGAGCCAGGCGCGCGGAGACATGTACATCGACGTCACCGTCGAGACGCCCGTCAATCTCTCGAAGAAGCAGGAGGATCTACTGCGCGAATTCGCCGGAGAGAAACCGGCGAAGGGCAAAGAGAACAACAACCCCGAGTCGGAAGGCTTCTTCGCCCGCGTGAAGGAGTTGTGGGACGACCTTACGGATTGACGGTCGGGCGGCGATCAGCCTCCCGTGCGCGCCTCTCCCCAGAGCTAAAAACCGAGAAGCCCAGCTGACGCGGCGAAGAATGCAAGCGGTGCATAGCCACCAGCGACACTTCGCTACCTAGCCAACGAGAACTAAAATACCCGCGCCGATCGTTTTGCCCAAGCCGTATAGCATCAGCACGCAGAACAACAAGTCCGCCTTATTTTTGGCGGCGCCTTGAGCAGATGGCTGGGCGGGTCGAATCAATCATAACAGGCAATCATACGCGGGGCGGTGCCGACAGCGCTGATTCTCGTCAGGGATCTTGCGGGTTGCTATCCGATAAGCGCCGGACTATCGGTTGCGCGGAACGAACAATGAGAGCGTGGGAAAAATCATGTCCGAAATGAAGATCGGAATCATCGGCGCTGGCGGACGCATGGGCCAGGCGAATATCCGCCAGGTAACGGCCACCCCGGGCTGCGCGGTCGTCGCGGCGGCGGACGTTCCTGGATCTCCCCTTATCGGACGCGACGCGGGCGAAGCTGCGGGCGCTGGCACACTGAGGGTCTCGATCGGGGACGATGCGGCGGCGGTGATCGCAGCTTCCGACGCGGTGATCGAATTCACGCTTCCCGGGCCGACCGTGGAGCACGCAAAACTCGCCGCCGACGCCGGCGTCGCGCACATCATCGGAACCACCGGCCTCGGGTCGGAGCAGGAGGCCGCGCTTCGCGAGGCGGGCGAAAAGACGGTCGTGATGCACGCCCCCAACATGAGCCTCGCAGTCAATCTGCTGTTCGCGCTGACCAAAAAGGTCGCGGAAACACTCAACGAGGATTTCGACATCGAGATCGTCGAAATGCACCACCGCTACAAGGTCGACGCCCCGTCTGGAACCGCCCTCGGCATCGGCCGGGCAGCTGCCGAGGGTCGCGGCGTGGCGCTCGACGATGTGGCCCAATGGGCGAGGCACGGCATTGCTGGCGAACGCAAGCGCGGCGATATCGGTTTCGCCGTGCTACGCGGCGGCACAGTGGTCGGCGACCACACCGCGACCTTCGCGGCCGATGACGAGCGACTCGAGCTCTCCCACAAGGCGCAGTCGCGCCAGATCTTCGCACGCGGCGCGGTGCATGCGGCGCTGTGGTCGGCGGGCAAGAAGCCCGGCTTCTACACGATGTTCGACGTGCTCGAGATCGAATACTAGGCGCGCCGCCACTGCAAAAGCACGGGGCCGAAGAGCAGCAAAGCCGCTCTGGCTGGAGCGGGTATCTGGGCGACCTTCTCCGATTAATCTTTAGTGATCGTCGCGGTGCCATCCACAGAAACTGCATCCCAGCAGCAGGTTCGAGGGAAGCGCCGCCAACGGCAAAGTTGGAGAAGGCAACATCTGCCGCCGATACCAAAAACTTGCTGACTTTAAAGAACGGACAAACTGAGCGCCGCTCAAACCGCGTTTTGCGAGAGTTCATGCGAATAGTACGGCCGGCGCATCCGGTCGAGCGCATCGCGGAGGGCATCGGCAAGCTCGGCCCGCTCGTCGAGTGTGAGGAAAGCGCCGACTGTAAGGCGCCGGCCGTGGCTGGAAATCACGAGCTCGCTCTCATGGCGGGCGGGCCGGTCGATATCAACCTTGAGCCAGTGAGGCTGTAACCGCCAGCGCTGGACGCGCCCGGACGGGCTGACCCGTTCAACGAGAAGTGTATCCTCGGTCAGCCGGATAGTCTCATAAACGCGTGCGCACCGGTAGTTAGCGCGAAACGCGAGATAGACCAGCGCACAATCGAGCCCGAAGAACGCCAAGACGGGCCAGGCCCCCGCCAGCATGAACGCTAGTCCAGCAATAAAGCTCACCGAGACGATCGCGAGCATCAGCAGCATGAAGCCGCGGGGGTTGAGGCTCACATTCGGCCGGAGCACGGCGTCGAAAAGGTAATCCTTCTTGCTGTCGGCGTTGGGCGGGGTGCTACGCAACTCATTCACGAGCGCGATCATAGGAGGACGCTGCCGGGAGTCAAAATTTGATAAACGCTTGGTTAACGGCATAGGAAATCCGCCACTCTCCGAGGGCGTTTTGGGTGCCGCCTAGCAGCCCACCCCTTTCGCGCCGAAACGGCGCCGAGTAAAACAACACCATGCGAGCGACCATGCCGAGCGGGGACGTCGACGAATTCTTTCGGCGTCTATCCGCCCAGAACCCCGACCCGAAGGGCGAGCTAAACTACGTCAACGAGTTTACGCTGCTCGTCGCCGTCGTCCTTTCGGCGCAGGCGACGGACGCAGGCGTCAACAGGGCAACCGAGAAGCTGTTCAGCATCGCCGACACCCCCGAAAAAATGCTGGCGCTGGGCGAAGAAAAGGTGCGCGATTACATCAAGACGATCGGCCTGTACCGCAACAAGTCGAAGAACGTGATCGCGCTGAGCGAGAAACTAATCGCCGATCACGGCGGCGTGGTGCCGGCAGATCGCGACGCGCTGGTCGAACTGCCGGGCGTCGGGCGCAAGACCGCGAACGTCGTCCTCAACATCGCCTTCGGGCAGCCGACGATGGCGGTCGACACTCACATCTTCCGGCTCGGCAACCGGACCGGCATGGCGCCGGGGGAAAACGTCGAGCAGGTGGAGGAAAAGCTGGTGAAGCGCATCCCGAAGCGCTGGATGCTGCACGCACACCACTGGCTGATCCTACACGGCCGATACGTCTGCAAAGCCCGCAAGCCTGAGTGTCCCGATTGCGTCGTGCGCGACCTCTGCCGTTTCAGGGCGAAGACCATTAGTTAGGCGGACAGGCGGGAGGGAAAGAAATAGGAATGCTGCTTGCCCGCCATGGCCAGACAATGTTCAACGTCATCTACGGCGAGACCCGAAAGGATCCGGGGCTCATCGATCCGCCGCTGACCGACAAAGGCAAATACCAGGCGGAGACCCTCGCGGCGGAGTTGCGCGGCCTGGGCGTAGCTCGATTAATCTGCAGCCCATACACGCGCGCGCTGGAAACCGCCGAGATCGTCGGCGGTGCGCTCGGGCTGACCTTTACGGTTGAGGCGAACGTGCGCGAGCGCAGGGCCTTCTATTGCGACATCGGAACCCAGGCGCTCGATCTCGCGCGCAACTGGCCAAATCTCGACTTTTCTCACCTGCCTAATATCTGGTGGAACCATGTCGAGGAGACCGTCCCCAACTTTCATGAACGGTGCGCCGGTTTCCGCCGCAGCGCAGCGGCGCAGGACGGATGGTTGGAAACCGCGGTCATTACACACTGGGGCGTTATCCGCTCGCTGACGGGCCGTCGGGTTGGCAACGCTGAGACGGTGCGTTTCGATCCCAACGACCCGCACCCGCCGCTCGAGCTCACTTGGCCATAGCAGGTCGCGAGATAGAGTATTCTGAGCTGGAACGGCGCGTTTTTGCTCACGCACATGGACTTGCGCGGTTCGCCATGATAGCCACCATCAACACTTTCACCGGAGGACGAAATGGCCGAAACCCCAATTGGTGCAAGCGCGGATGACGCGCAGAGTGGCGTACCGTTCCTGATCGGCGCTCAGTACATTAAGGATCTGTCCTTCGAGAACCCACGCGGGTTCGAAACGCTATCCGCCATTAATCAGAACCCCAGCATCAGCGTCGACGTCAGCACCAATGGCGTCCAGATCGGCGATGAGGGTATGTTCGAGATCTCGCTCTTCATCCGCGCCGAGGCTGCAGTCGACGATCGCCCGGTATTCATTGTCGAGCTTACCTATGGTGGGGTCGTGCAGGTTTCCGGCGTCCCTGAAGAAGAGGTAAAGCCGCTTGTCATGATCGAGGGGCCGCGGCATTTGTTCCCTTTTGCTCGGTCGATCGTGTCGACCGCCGTGCGAGACGGCGGCTTCCCGCCGCTTCTGATCAATCCGATAGATTTCGCAGCGCTCTATGTCGAGCAGCATGTCGATGCCGAAGGCGCCGATATCTGAAGCTCGCGGACCGAGGCCCCGGACCCACCGTTTAGTCCTTGCCGCCAGCGCTTGTGGCGAATTGCTCGAAGAACGCTCTCTGAAGATCGCCGATCCCCTGGACGCCGGTAGTCATCCACTGCTGCATTATTTTGTCTGCGTCCATCTCAGTAACGTGCTTCTTCAGCTCCGAGATGATCGCCTCGTTGACGGGCGTCACGTCGGGTAGGCCGAGAAAACTACGCGCCTCCTCCGGCGTGCAATCGATATCGATTGATACTTTCACGATTGACTCTCCTCGTTTGCGTTGCAACTTTGGTTTGAATGGTGCCGTCGCCGCGGCGACGCAGCAAGTCCTGCTAATCGTCTCCCCGAAAGATCTTCATGCCACGAAACCGCCTGTCTGACGAAACCAGCCCCTATCTGCTGCAACATGCGGAAAACCCGGTTCATTGGTATGCCTGGGGTCCGGAGGCGCTGGCCGCAGCGCGGGAGGCCGACAGGCCGATCCTGCTATCGATCGGCTATGCTGCCTGCCACTGGTGCCACGTAATGGCGCATGAGAGCTTCGAAAACGAGACCATCGCTGCGCGCATGAACGACCTCTTCATCAACGTAAAGGTTGACCGCGAGGAACGGCCGGACATCGACACCATTTACATGAACGCGCTCCACCTGTTGGGAGAGCAAGGCGGCTGGCCGCTCACGATGTTCCTAACTCCAGACGGAGAGCCGTTCTGGGGCGGCACGTACTTTCCACCGGAGTCGCGATACGGCCGCCCGGGTTTCGTTCAGGTTCTCGACGCGATCTCGGATTACTGGAAGGAAAAGCGCGACAAGGCAATGGAGAACGCGGCAGCCCTAAACGACGGTCTCGCGAAAATCTCTTCGCAGCAATCGTCAGGCGCAGACGAAATCCCGGTTGAGATCAATG
This sequence comes from Alphaproteobacteria bacterium, assembly GCA_038131485.1. Lineage (GTDB taxonomy): Bacteria > Pseudomonadota > Alphaproteobacteria > MPNO01 > UBA830 > JAYQUR01. The sequence continues at coordinate 202,076 of JAYPPO010000002.1, read as the reverse complement.
CCCGCGCGGCCAGCCGGCTCGTCCAAGAATTCGACATGGTCAACGGCGGACTCGGCCAGGCGCCCAAATTCCCCAATCCATCGATCCACGAACTGCTCTGGCGCAGCTGGATCCACGAAGGGACCGAGGCCTGCCGCGACGCAGCTCTGCTGTCGCTCACCAAAATGTCCCAAGGCGGCATATACGATCACCTCGGCGGCGGCTTCGCACGCTATTCGACCGATTCCGTCTGGCTGGTGCCACATTTCGAGAAGATGCTCTACGACAACGCCCAGCTCGTCGATCTGTTGACATGGGCCTGGCTCGATACGCACTCGCCGCTTTTCGCCGCGCGCGTCGAAGAGACCGTCGAGTGGTGCCTGCGCGAAATGATTGCGCCGGAAGGCGGCTTCGCCGCAACCTACGATGCGGACTCCGAAGGCGTCGAAGGCAAGTTCTACGTCTGGTCGGCGGAGGAGATTGCCAAAGTTCTCGGGGACGGCGCGGATGCTGTGCTATTCCGCACCGTCTACGACGTCTCCCCCACCGGAAACTGGGAAGGGCGCAACATACTGAACCGGACGGCGCATCCCGACCTGCTCGAGGATACCCAGGAAAAAAGCCTCGCGGCATGCTGCGAAAAGCTTCTGGCGGCGCGCAATGGCCGCGTCTGGCCAGGCTGGGACGATAAGGTGCTGGCCGACTGGAATGGCCTGATGATTGCCGCGCTGGCGCACGCGGCGGGCGCCTTTCACAAGCCGCGTTGGCTAGAGGCCGCGCGCGAGGCGTTCGACTTCGTACGTACGCGAATGCAGATCGAAGGGCGATTGATGCATTCGTACCGCGACGGCCGCGCGCGCCATGCAGCCACCCTCGACGACTACGCAAACATGACGCGGGCGGCGATCGCGCTTTTCGAAGCGACCGGCGAGCAGGCCTATATCGACACCGCGGAAGGCTGGGTCAGCGTTCTCGAAGCGCGTTACTGGGACGTCAAGGGCGGGGGCTATTTCTTCACTGCGGACGATGCGGAAGCACTGATCGTCCGGACGAAGACCGCCGCCGATAATGCGACGCCGTCCGGCAACGGCGTGATCTGCGGCGCCCTCGCTCGGCTATACTACCTCACTGGCAAGGACACATATCGCCGACGTGCGGAAGCCTTGCTTCAAGCGTTTGCGGGCGAGGTCGAGCGGAACTTCTTTCCTCTGGCAGCGCTTCTCTGCGGCAACGAGACGCTGCAGCGCTGCACGCTGATCGTGATCGCAGGCGCGGAAGACGACCCAGCAGCGGCCGGTCTTCTGGCGGCGGCGCGCCAAGCACCCGACATGAACAAGCTTATCTTCCGGGTCGCGGACGGGGACGCCCTTCCCGACGCGCATCCCGCCGCGGGTAAAGGACTAGTCGACGGACAGCCCGCCGCCTATGTCTGCAAGGGGCGAACCTGCTCGCTGCCGATCACCGACCCGGCGGAACTGCGGTGCTCTCTTACCCGCCGACCCGCCAGCATCGCGGCAGCATTTTGAAGCGCTGCAAGGCCGGCGCGTAGGCAAGGCCGCGGGCCCGCCAGTCGACCACGTTTGCGAAACCACCGAGGCCCAAGTCTCGCTCGCGTCGTCAGTGTTGGTACGCGTGCGTACCCCCGGACAGGTAGCACTGTAGGCGATGGTGTAGTCGTCCCCCATGATATTCTGAGGCCCGCAATCGAGCGCATCCAGGAGACGCTTGGTCTCGTTGAGGTGGCGGTCGGCGCGTTGGGCGGGGCATTGCCTTTTAATGTCGAGAGCGGTTCGGTTTGACCTCGAGATATGCCAGTGAGCTGAATGAAAATGAGAAGTCCGCACCAGACGGCGACCCAGGAAAACCACCTCACGCCGTCAGCGAGCGGCGGCGCGGCGCCCCTGCTGGATCATCGCCCGCGCCACCAAATAAAGAACAATCGCGTTCAGGATGTGCCACACAAAATGGGTGCCAAGCGCAAAATCGCCGCACAAGGGCTCGTCTATCGTACGGAATGTAAGAGACACGACGAAAATCGCGGCGGCCAGGAGCAGCGCGCGGCCAGCAGGGTGGCACTGCACCGCAACGAGCCATCCACCAATCACCGTCATCGCTATCAGCGCCGCGATGTACGAGCCGCCACGAAAGCCGGTTAGCGCCGGCACTACCGACGCTATCCCGACCAGCGCTGCCGGGCCCACCCAGCACGCCCAGCGCGGCAAACCGACAAACCGACGCAGCGCAAACCAGGTATACACGAGGATAAAGATGGCGATTGGGATAACGTCGGCAATCGCCGACCAGCGCTGAGCAAAAGTGTGGAACAGCCCGCTGCCGATGCCTATTACTAGGATCATGCCGGCCAGGAACCAGCCGATGGCGCGGTTGTCGCCGGCATCCCGGCACAGGAGCCGCACCAGGGCCGCAGCGGCTACAAGAAACGCGAGGTTGGTTGCCGCATTTGCGGGTTCGGACCACAATTCTGGGCCAGTGCGTTCGCAGTAGATGTCGATATACCCGCGTTCCATTGCCCTAAGAGCTTAGGGCGGAGCGTGACCACCGTCTACGCAGAAACGCCAGACGACGTTTCTTGAAAGAGGATGCCCGCCACGGCCTCTGCACCTTGACCGGTTCGAGGGGCTGCCGCATCCTCTTGCCATGACCATCAACTCCTTCGCCTCGCCCGTGGGGCGCCTATATCTTGAAGAGAGGGATGGCGCTCTCGTCAGCCTCGACTGGTCGGCACGTCCGGAAACCGGCTATTCACCTCTGCTCGCTGAAGCCGTGCGTCAGCTCGACGCCTATTTCGAAGGGAAACTCCGAATGTTCGATCTGCCGATGCGACCCGAGGGAAGCGATTTCCGGCAGCGCGTCTGGCAAGCGATGGTGGGCATACCCTATGGGGAGACTCGAACATACGGAGATCTCGCCCGGGTGGCGGGAGGCAGTCCACGGGCAGTCGGGGGTGCTTGTGGCGCTAATCCCCTGCCTATTCTCCTTCCCTGCCACCGAGTTCTGGCTGCAGGCGGCGGGCTTAGAGGGTATTCCGGCGCCGGTGGACTTGCGACGAAGCGGGTACTGCTCGATATCGAATCTGGTTTTTCACGTTTGCTCTGAATGCAACGCCCGGCCGCAATTGGCCGGTGACAATTCGGCCCGTGGGCGCTATTCTTCCTTCAATAAGAAGCATTTAACCAGATTCGTCAGTTCGCGAGGGAAAAAGAGGAGGAACGTTGCACGGCAAGGTTGCGTCGTCTGCGCGACGAATTTGGGGCTCGGTCTCTTTTCCTAATGCGAACGCCGAATCCCCGTCTTCCAGCGGGAGATCTCCAGCGCAGTGCGCTTTACCGCCCAGTCCTATCGATTTCGGCCCCCGCATGGTCGACCTAGCAAAGGAAACACAGATGCCCAAAGCAATTATCGTCGAGAAAACCGGATCACCCTCGGCCCTGAAGTGGCGGGACGTCGAGATCGGGCGCCCCGCCAAAGGGGAAGTAACGATCCGAGCCAAGGCGATTGGGGTGAATTTCATCGATATCTACATGCGTTCGGGCCTATATCCGATGGGGCTGCCCTTCATTCCAGGTGGTGAGATGTGCGGCGAGATCGAAGCAGTGGGTGCCGGCGTTTCCGGGCTCAAGATTGGCGACCGAGTCGCGTGCGGGACGGTTGGCACCGGTTGCTATACCGAGCGCCGCAACATCGACGCGGGCAAGCTGGTCAAGGTGCCGCGGGAGATTTCCGACGACGTCGCGGCGTCGATGATGCTTCAGGGCATGACTGCGCAATTCCTAATTCGACAGGTTTACAAGGTGTCGAAGGGCGACACGATCCTGATCCATGCGGCCGCCGGCGGCGTTGGACTGATCGTCTGCCAGTGGGCCAAGGCGCTCGGCGCGACAGTCATCGGCACAGTTGGCTCTCCGGCAAAAGCACGCCTCGCGAAGGCGCATGGCTGCGACTATCCGATCATCTATTCGCGCGAGAACTTCGTCGACCGCGTGCGCAAGATTACCAGGGGCGTGATGGTCCCTGTTGTCTACGACTCCATTGGAAAGGCCACGTGGCCAGCTTCTCTCGACTGCCTTCAGAAACGTGGCATGTTCGTCAGCTTCGGCAACGCTTCGGGTCCGATCGGAGACATCAACCCACTAATCCTGATGCAGAAGGGATCTCTCGTGATGACGCGCCCAACGCTGTTCGATTTCGTCAGAACCCCGGCCGAGCTGCAGAAAACCGCGGGCGAGGTGATAAAGATGGTCAGGTCCGGCGCGGTCAAGATTGAAGTGAACCACAAATATTCTCTCCGCGAAGCCGCGCGCGCCCACCGCGATCTCGCCGCCCGCAAGACGACTGGCTCGATCGTTCTCGAACCGTAGACGTGAGCGGACAGAAAAGTGGGGCTTTAGAGGTTCGGGACGCCTTTTCGCAGCCGGCTCCGGAAAGCCTACTGGTTCATCGAATCGAAGAAGTCGTGGTTCGACTTGGTACCCTTAAGCTTGTCGAGCAGAAACTCCATCGCATCGACTGTGCCCATGGGCGTGAGGATGCGCCGCAACACCCACATCTTGGCGAGCACACCCTTATCAACGAGCAATTCTTCCTTTCGCGTGCCGGACTTGGTGATATCCATCGCGGGGAAGGTACGTTTGTCGGCAAGCTTGCGGTCGAGAATAATTTCGGAGTTACCGGTGCCCTTAAACTCTTCAAAGATTACCTCGTCCATGCGCGATCCAGTATCAATGAGCGCGGTGCCGATGATGGTCATCGAGCCACCCTCCTCAATGTTCCGCGCGGCGCCGAAGAAACGCTTCGGCCGCTGCAGTGCATTGGCGTCGACGCCTCCCGTCAGCACCTTGCCGGACGAGGGGACGACGGTATTGTAGGCGCGCGCGAGACGCGTGATCGAATCTAGCAGGATGACGACGTCATGCTTTTGTTCGACAAGGCGCTTGGCCTTCTCGATCACCATCTCGGAGACCGTGACGTGGCGAGACGCCGGCTCGTCGAAGGTCGACGAAATTACCTCGCCGTTCACTGATCGCTGCATGTCGGTCACTTCTTCGGGACGCTCGTCGATCAACAAGACGATCAGGTAGACCTCTGGGTGGTTAGTCGTGATCGCATGTGCGATCGACTGCAGCATCATGGTCTTGCCGGTCCTCGGCGGCGCGACGATTAGGCCGCGCTGGCCTTTTCCGAGCGGGGTGATCAAGTCGACGATCCGGGGCGTCATGTCTTTCTTAGTCGGATCTTCGAGTTCGAGCTTGAGCTTCTCTTCTGGGTAAAGAGGTGTCAAATTGTCGAAATTGATCCGCAGCCGTACCTTGTCAGGATCGTCGAAGTTGATCTGGCCGACCTTCAGCAGCGCGAAGTAACGCTCGCCGTCTTTGGGCGCTCGAATTTCCCCCTCGACGGTGTCGCCGGTCCGTAGGCCAAAGCGTCGGATTTGGCTCGGTGACACGTAGATGTCGTCGGGTCCGGGAAGGTAGTTAGCCTCCGGAGAGCGGAGAAAGCCGAAACCGTCCTGCAGCACTTCGAGCACACCGTCGCCGAAGATCGCTACGTCGTTTTCGGCAAGCTGCTTGAGAATCGCGAACATGATGTCCTGCTTGCGCAGGTTCGAGGCGTTCTCGATCTCGAGCTCCTCGGCATAGGCGATCAGGTCAGCAGGTGATTTCTTTTTGAGTTCCTGGAGTTTCATGTTCCGAACCAGGTGATAATTGGAATGCAGCGCGGGGTGCCCGCCGGGATACTGGGAGATTATTCGTCCGAAAACCGGGCGGAAGGTACAGGGCGTTTGTATTTTTTGGGAGATAACAAGGGAGAACGGCTGGCCGCCGACCCCAACAACGGGGTGATAGGTACTGTCTCTCCGACATCAAGTCAAATGAAGAATGAATAACAAAGTTTTTCGTTTCGGGCGTTTATTGAACTCCTGCCGGAAGTGGCTCGCCATCAGAACGGCTTCACCACCGCCATTACGATGATCACAATAAGCGGAATCGTCGGCGCCTCATTCCATAGTCGGTAGAACCGCGCCGCTCGGATGTTGCGGTCCGCCTCGAAATCCCTGCGCCAGCGGGCGAAGAAGCCGTGTATTCCCAACATGATAAATACCATGGCGAGCTTGACCCAAATCCAGCCCATTGACCAGTCGACAATCCCCGGCGTTCCCAGCATGAGCCCACCGAAAAGGAACGTCGCTACCATCGCCGGATTGGTAATCGCCCGCAACAGGCGGCGCTCCATCACCTTGAAGGTTTCAGACTGGACGGAGAATGGCTTGGTATCCGCGTGATAGACAAATAGCCGTGGCAGATAGAGCATCCCTGCCATCCAAGCAATGAAGCTGAAAACATGGAGTGCCTTGAACCAGAGATAATAATCAGCCATCGCTGTTTCACTCAGCCCATAGCCGTACGGCATGGACAATCGGCAAATCCGCCGCCACAGCGTGCTCCTCCAGCCGCTGTTCCGGTTTCGGGAGCGGCCGCGACGAGACGTGCCAAACCGTCGATGAAAGCCGGATCGTCATTCACGGTCGGCACGCGGACGTAAGCCGGCACGCCGCTATCCGCGGCAAGCTCCGCGTATTCGATATCGAGTTCGACTAGAGTTTCTGAATGCTCGCTGACGAAAGCAATAGGAACGACGACGAGCGCTTTTCCGTCCGCGCCGGCGCGGCGGATCTCGTCCTCGGTATAGGGCCGCAGCCATTCCATCGGTCCAACACGGCTCTGATAACAGACTGCGGAGTCTAAGCTGTCGATATCCAGCCCCTCTCGAACGGCCGCCGCGGTCCTCTCGACCTGATCGGCATAGGGATCACCCGCCGCGACGATCTTTTTTGGCAAACCGTGTGCGGAAAACAGGATCCGAAATGGCTGATCTTCGGGTAATTTGGTCAATGACGCCTGAATTCGGCCAATAATAGCCGTTACAAACCCTTTTTCTTCAGGCCAGCAGCATAATTCAGCCATCGAAACCTCGAATTTTGCCGATTTAGCGGCATTTTTCCAGGTCTGCGAGAAAGATTTAGTAGTAGTAGTCGAAAATTGTGGGTAAAGAGGCAATAAAATTACCCGGTCAGGGCCCCATTCGACAACTTTGCGGACCGTTTCGGTAGCGAACGGGTGCCAATAGCGCATCGAGACGAAAGTCCGATATCCATCGCCGAGCCTTTCCTGCAACGCTGCCGCTTGTTTTTCCGTCTCCTGCAGGATCGGGGACGCTCCACCTATTTGATCGTAGATATCCCGCGCGACCGGCGCGCGGCGCCAGGCGATTAACCGTGCCAGTAACCAGCGCACTGGCGCGGGCACGCGAAGAATCATCGGATCGGAAAACAGGTTTTTCAAAAACGGCCGTACCGCCGCCGAACTGTCGGGCCCGCCTAGATTGTAGAGAACGACCGCGGTTCTTCTCATCACAGACTAATCCCGGACGGCCTTGAGAAGCTGCTCGACATGCGTGATCGGGGTCTGCGGCAGAATGCCGTGACCGAGATTGAAGATGTGAGGGCCTCCCGACAACGCTTCGACGATGGATTTCGCCGATTTTTCAAGTTCCGGGCCGCCCGCCATCAGGAGAATCGGATCGAAATTGCCCTGGACGCATGCATAAGGCTGGATCTCGCGCGCCGCCCATGCCGGGTCAGTGCTGTAATCAATACCAATTGCATCTATTTCAGGTGTGCGCGCCAGCTCCGGCAGATAGATCGCGGCTCCACGCGGAAATGCGATAACTGGAATGTTTGGATGTGCGGCTTTCACGCGCCGCGCTATTTCGCGGATCGGTTCTGCCGAGAAACGTTCGAACGCTGGTGCGGGAAGAACACCAGCCCAGGTATCGAAAAGCTGGATCGCTTCAGCGCCCGCCTCGATCTGCCGTAGTACGTACGCAGACGTTGCCTCGATTAGAATACCGACGAGGTTATCGAAACCGTCCGGATCGCCTAGGGCCCAGCCCTTTGAATTGGGATAGTCGCGGCTGCTGCCTCCTTCGATCATATAGGTCGCAACGGTCCACGGTGCGCCGGCAAAGCCTATCAGGGCGCTCCTGTCGGGCAGCTCGCTGGCGACGCGCGCTACCGTCTTGTAGATCGGATCCAGACGTTCGTGAAGACGATCCATACGCAGTGATACGAGATCGTTAGCCGTGCGGATCGGATCGAGCTTCGGACCCTCCCCCGCTTCGAACCGCACACCCTGGCCGAGTGCATGCGGGATCACGAGAATATCTGAAAAAAGAATCGCGGCATCGAACCCGAAGCGCCTAATGGGCTGCAGCGTTACCTCGGCCGCCATTTCCGGATCGTAACAAAGGCCGAGGAACCCCCCCGCTTGCTCCCGGACAGCCCGGTATTCAGGCAGGTACCGACCTGCCTGGCGCATTAGCCAGACGGGAGGAGGATTGATCCGTTCGCCGAGAAGCGCGGATATCAGAGGCTTGGAATTGTCGGTCACGATGTCGGGAATATCCCACGAAGCATCGTTGCGGCGAAGTCCCAATCGAGTATTATTCAATAATAATTGGGTAGTAGTAGTAGTTTATAGCTGTGAAAATCGGGGATTTCCTATTACCCCAGAGTTATCAACAGACCATCATAGGATGTGAACCGATTGGAAGCGGATCAATTATAATACGGTGAAGTGTGAAGTTACTCGGTCGATTAGCGTTGCATCGGATTAACCTGAATTCTGTGAATAACCTCTTTTGTCCATAGCTGTGGTAAAAATCGTTTTCAGGATGTAACCGCGCGGATAGAATCTGGCGAAGCGGGGAGCGAATTCCGTCCGGGCCCGAAAAGCTCCACTTATCCCCATAGATTGAGCCCGAATCGAAGAATTGTGAGCGAATCGGTATGAACGACGTTTTTCATATTCATCTCGTGTCGGACTCGACTGGCGAGACCACGCAGGGCGTGTTTCGAGCCTCTATCGCCCAATTTGAAGACGTCAAGGCTCAGGAACATATCTGGCCGATGGTGCGGTCCACCGCGCAAATTGATTTAGTGATCGAAGCTTTGAGAGAAAATCCCGGCCCGGTGATCTTTACCTTGGTCAGCTCCCGGACGCGCCAGCCGCTGGTCGAGGTGTGCGCGCGGCTCAACGTGCCCTGCATATCGGTGCTGGATCCGGTGATCGAATCCTTCGCGAACTACTTCAATCGCGAGACCGTCAACCGGCCTGGCGGACAGCACACGCTAAACGCCGAGTATTTCGACCGGATCGACGCGCTCCACTTCGTCATGGCGCATGACGACGGCCAGGCGGCGCGCGACATATCGGATGCGGATCTCGTTCTCGTGGGCGTATCGCGGACGTCTAAGACGCCTACGTCGATCTATTTGGCGAACCATTACGGGTTGAAAACTGCGAATGTGCCGTTTGTGCCCGGAATTCGGATGCCCAACGAGCTTTTTGAACCGAACGACATGGTTGTGATTGGACTGACGGCGTCGGCGGACCGGCTCGTTCAGATCCGCCGAAATCGACTGCTGATGCTCAAGCAGCAAGGGGTGACGGATTACATCGACCGCGAAACCGTGAAAGCGGAAATTGGCGAGGCGCGGAAACTGTTTGCTAAGAATATGTGGCCGGTGATCGACGTCACCCGTCGATCAATCGAGGAAACCGCAGCTGCGATCTTCCAGCTGTACATAAAATTCCAAGACGAGCGCGAAAGCGCGGTTTCTGACTCGTGACTTCGGGGGAGACAGCTGCTGGGACGATGAGCGGCAGCGGTGAGCGGCTTATATTGGCGTCCGGTAGCGTCACGCGCCGGCTTCTACTGGATGCCGCGGGAGTCCCGTTCGATGTTGAGCCGGCGAATGTCGATGAGGACGAATTTAAACGCGGGCTGCGCGCCGAATGTGCGTCCGGTATCGAGATCGCCGAAGTGCTCGCCGAGGCGAAGGCGACGTATGTGTCCCGAAAGTTTGGCGGCCGGATGGTGCTGGGCGCCGACCAGACTCTTGAATGCGACGGCGAAACGCTCGACAAGCCGGTCGATCGTGAGGATGCGCTGGGTCAGCTACGCATGCTGCGGGGGCGGCGCCATGAGCTGATTAGCTATGCCGTCATTGTGCGCGACGGCAGCCGAATATGGCAAGGGGTCGATCGTGCGCGGCTAGATATGCGCGAAACGTCGGATGCGTTCCTTGAAGCCTATCTCGATACAGTCGGCAACGACGCTTATAACGGCCCTGGTGGATATCGCGTCGAAGGGCTTGGTGTGCAGCTCTTCCGGCGGATCGAAGGTAGCCACTATACGATCCTGGGGCTGCCGTTTCTGGCGCTACTCCAGTACCTACGAGACAACGGAATACTGATGTCATGATTTTTTCGGGTGCGGCGAGGGTAGCAGGTGTTGCTGGCTGGCCGGTGAAGCATTCGCGCTCGCCGCGCATTCACAATTACTGGCTGAGGAAATATGGGATTGACGGGGTCTATGTGCCTTTTGCCATCAATCCGGAGACTGCGGAGCAAGCGTTTCGCTCTCTCCCGTCAATTGGTCTGCGCGGCATGAACGTGACCGTGCCGAATAAGGAAGCAGCCTATCGCGCCATGGATGAGGTCGACCCGATGGCGGAACGGATGCAGGCGGTGAACACCATCGTCGTCGGCGAGGATGGAAGGCTCTCAGGCAGCAACACCGACGCGTTCGGGTTCCTGGAGTCGCTTCAGGAATCCCGGCCGGACTGGTCGGCATCCGGAGGGCCCGCCGTAATTCTTGGCGCTGGCGGCGCGGCGCGGGCCATCGTTGCCGGGCTCATCGATGCGGGCGTCCCGGAGATCAGGATCGGCAATCGGACGGCGGAGCGGGCCGAGGCGATCCGAGATGTATTCGGCGGCCCGGTCAGCTGCGTCGACTGGGGCGAACGCTCGGACGCGCTCAACGGCGCCTCTCTTCTTGTAAATACTACCATCCTTGGCATGAACGGGGAGTCGCGACTAGAGATCGACTTATCGGCGTTGCCGGTCGCTGCGGTCGTTTGCGATATTGTTTACGTTCCGCTGGAGACACCTTTGCTGGCAGCTGCTGGCGCGCGCGGCAATCCAGTCGTCGATGGTCTCGGGATGTTGCTTCATCAGGCGCGGCCTGGTTTTCGCGCGTGGTTTGGCACCGATCCCGAGGTCGACGAGAGGTTGCGTAACCACGTTCTTGCGGATCTCTGAGCGATGATCATTCTCGGTGTCACCGGCTCTATCGGCATGGGCAAATCGACGGCCGCAAAGATGTTTCGGCGCATGAGCGTTCCGGTTTACGATTCCGACGCAACGGTTCATGTGGTGTTGGGGCGTGGCGGTGAAGCGGTCGGACCGATCGATAGAGCGTTCCCGGGCGTGGTGCGGAACTCCGCGGTGGATCGGGATGCGCTCGGGCGGGTCGTTTTCGGCGACCCCGTCGCGCTGAAGACACTCGAATCGATTGTTCATCCGCTCGTGCGCCGGCGTCAGGACGATTTCCTGCGCCACTGGGCGGGACGCCATGCGCCTGTGGTGGCGCTCGATATCCCGTTGCTGTTTGAGGTAAATCTCGACGTTAGGTGCGATTTTACCATCGTTGTGTCGGCACCCGCCTTTATCCAAGCGGCGCGGGTGCTGGCGCGCGACGGGATGACCCAGGAGAAGTTCGTTGGCATTCTCGAACGGCAGATGCCCGACCGCGAGAAACGCCGTCGCGCTGATTTTGTCGTGCCGAGCAATCGCGGACGCCGGGAAACCTTGCGTCGACTCACCAGAATCGTCAGGATCGTTCGGACTGAGCCGGCACTACATTGGCCACCCGATCTTTATGCCGAACGCACCGTGAAACGCCGGAGCACCGATGCGAGAAATTGTTCTCGATACAGAAACCACCGGGCTTGATCCGAAGGACGGGCATCGTCTCGTCGAGATCGGCTGTATCGAACTGTTCAATCATATTGCTACGGGTAAGACCTATCACCAGTACATAAATCCCGAGCGCGACATGCCCACGGGTGCGTTCGAGGTGCATGGGCTGAGCGAGGAGTTCCTGTCCGGTTTTCCCAAATTCGAGGAGGTGGCGGACGCCTTTCTGGTCTTCGTGGGCGATTCTCCCCTCGTAATTCATAACGCTGTCTTCGACATGGGCTTCCTCAATGCTGAGCTGAAGCGTTGCGGTAGGGAACCGCTGCCGATTAAACAGTCGGTCGATACCGTATCTATGGCGCGGCGGCGGCATCCAGGCGCGCCAGCGTCCCTCGATGCCCTTTGTCGGCGGTTCGATATCGACAACTCTGCGCGGACGAAACATGGCGCGTTGCTCGATGCTGAATTGCTGGCAGAGGTCTATCTCGAACTGCGCGGCGGTCGGCAACCCGGCCTCGGGCTCAGCGCGGTGGAGGCGAGCGCGGCGGCGGAAGACGAAGCTACGCTTGCTGTACCGATTGCGATTGAGAAAAAAGACCGCGCCCCTCGGCCGCATGCGCCAACCGCGGAGGAATTGGCGCTGCACGAATCTTTCGTGGCGACCCTGTCGGAGCCGCTGTGGATTACTTCCGAGAGCTCCGGCGCCTGAGAGGTGCGTTACTGGTTGACCCGCTAGCGGTTCGTGCGCATCTGTCAGCCTGATGACAGGGTATAAGTACATATCATCCGATACGATATTTGCGCTAGCCACCGCCGCGGGCCGGGCGGGGGTCGCGGTATTCCGTGTGTCCGGCCCCGCTGCCGCTGCCGCAGCCGAAGCGTTGACCGGTATCGCGCCTGAACGGCCACGAAAAGCCATACGCTGCCGTATGGTCGATCCGGAGAATGGCAAGGCGCTGGATGATGGGCTCATGCTCTGGTTTCCCGCACCGCGCAGCTTTACCGGCGAAGACGTTGTTGAGTTCCATATTCACGGCGGGCGCGCGACGGTCGAGGCGGTTGCCGGCACACTGGCCGCGCAACCGGGGCTTCGTCCCGCCGAACCGGGCGAGTTCTCCCGTCGGGTATTTCTGGCCGGCAAACTCGACCTGACGGCGGTCGAGGCGATTGCGGACCTCGTCGACGCCGAGACGGACGCCCAGCGGCGCCAAGCACTGCGCCAGCTTGATGGTGGGCTCGTCGCGCGCCTCGACGGTTGGCGAACGGACCTAATCGGGCTGATGGCGCATCTCGAGGTCGATATCGACTTTTCCGATGAGGATCTACCGGACGGAGTGTCGGATTTGGCGTGGGGTCGACTCGCCTCGCTCGAAGCCGAGATGCGTGCTTTCCTCGACGACGCGCGTCGCGGCGAACGGCTGCGCTCAGGTTTTCGGATCGCAATTCTGGGGGCGCCGAATGCGGGAAAATCGTCGCTTCTGAACGCGATCGCGGCTCGCGACGCTGCGATCGTCTCGGAAACGGCGGGAACCACGCGCGATGTGATCGAGGTTCATCTCGATCTCGGCGGCTGGCCGGTGACGCTCGCCGATACGGCGGGGCTCCGCGAGACTGCAGACGAAATCGAACGCGAAGGCGTGCGCCGGGCGCTCGATCGCGCGGCAGATGCCGATCTTCGGCTCTCAGTGTTCGCTGCCGATCGGCCGCCCGATTCTGCGACGCTTGATCAGGTCTCCCGCGGCGCGCTCGCCGTAGTTAACAAGATCGACCTGGCCGATGCCCCGGATGAGATCGGTGGAGTGATGCCAATAGCCGTGTCGGCGCTGACGGGCGCGGGGATGGCAGATCTTCTACGCCGCATTCAAAACGCTGTTTCCGAAGCGCTTGACGGAGCCGATGCGCCCTTAACCCGCGCCCGTCACCGGTCCGCGCTTCTCGAATGCGCCGACGCGCTGGAACGGGCCCGCGGGGTCTTCGAACCGGAGCTTGCGGCAGAAGATGTGCGGCTGGCAGTGCGGGCCTTAGGCCGGATTACCGGCCGAGTGGATGTCGAAGACCTTCTCGACGTGATCTTTTGCGACTTCTGTATTGGTAAGTAAAACAATCTAAAAGAAAAAAACGAGAACGATTCTAAAGCGGTTTCACGTGAAACGTCGGAGCCTTTCGCCTTTACTTCGTTCCACCCAGTGTTAAATTCCGCGCAATGCTCGATCTGGATGTGACATATGACGTCATAGTTGTCGGCGGCGGCCATGCTGGCTGCGAGGCGGCAGCGGCCGCGGCGCGCGTTGGTGCTCGGACGCTGCTTGTCACACATGCGGCGGCGACTATCGGCGAGATGTCCTGCAACCCGGCTATCGGCGGTCTCGGTAAGGGCCACCTGGTCCGCGAGATCGACGCGCTCGACGGCTTGATGGGCCGTGTTATCGACACGGCGGGTATCCAGTTTCGGGTCTTGAACCGCAGTAAGGGTCCGGCAGTTCAGGGGCCGCGGGCCCAGGCCGATCGGAAACTTTACCGCATGGAAATCCAGCGGTTACTTGCAGATCAGGCGGGGCTCGACATTTTGGAGGCGGCGGTCGAGGATTTGGCGCTGACTGGCTCGGGGGGTGAGCGGTCGGTGTCTGGTGTGGTTCTTGCAGACGGAAGGATGGTTCGGGCGGCGCGGATCGTCCTGACGACCGGCACGTTTCTTCGGGGTTTGATCCATATCGGTGAGACGAAGATCCCCGCCGGACGCGTGGGCGAGGCGCCGGCAATGGGGTTGTCGGCGACTTTGGAGGGGTGCGGCTTTGCGCTGGGCCGGCTTAAGACCGGTACGCCGCCGAGGCTCGACGGGCGGACGATCGACTGGGGCGTGCTCGAAACCCAGCCCGGGGACGATCCGCCGGAGCCGTTTTCGATGCTGACCAAGCGGATCGAAACCCCTCAGGTTGCTTGTCACATCACTTATACGACGCCGGAAAGCCATGAGCTCATCCGCCGGAATATCCATCGCGCACCGATGTATTCGGGTCAGATCGACTCGACTGGCCCGCGTTATTGTCCGTCGATCGAGGACAAGGTTGTGCGGTTTGCCGACAAAAACAGGCACCAGATCTTTTTGGAGCCCGAAGGGCTTGACGATGACACGGTCTATCCCAACGGTATTTCGACTTCGTTGCCGCAGGACGTCCAGAAAGCCCTGATAGCCTCGATTCCTGGGCTGGAGAGTTCTGTCATTCTAAGGCCCGGGTACGCCATTGAATACGATTTCGTAGATCCCCGGGAGCTGACGCCCACGCTGGAAACGCGTCGCGTCGTTGGGCTTTATCTAGCGGGGCAGATCAACGGAACGACCGGATACGAAGAAGCCGCAGCACAGGGCCTCATTGCTGGTGTGAACGCGGCGCGCGCATCCTCGGGGTCGTCATCTGGTTTCACGCTCGATCGGTCCCAAGCCTATATCGGCGTTATGATCGATGATTTGATCACGCGCGGCACGGCGGAGCCCTATCGGATGTTTACGTCTCGCGCGGAATACCGGCTCTCGCTGCGGGCGGACAATGCCGATCAGCGGCTTACGTCCACGGGCATTGAGGTGGGCTGCGTCCAATCTGCCCGCGCGCGGGTTTTCTCGGATAAAATGGCGCAGATCAATACGGTGCGAGCGCAGCTGGAGGAATTGAAGGCTCCGCCGCACGCGCTGGCATCGGCGGGTATTGCTGTTTCCCAGGACGGCGTGCCTCGGTCCGCCCTAAAAATGCTGGGGCAGTCAGCGATCCCAATGGATGCGCTTTGCGCTGTTTGGCCAACCCTGGCCGCGATCGACAGGGGGATTTTGCGCCAATTGTCGAACGATTGCCGCTACGAAGGCTACTTGGTTCGGCAGCGGGCCGATATCGCAGCGTTCAAGCGCGACGAGTCGCTGACCTTACCAGCTGACCTCGACTATGGGGCGATCGGGGGCCTGTCCAACGAGATGCGCGAGAAACTGTCGGCGGCGCGGCCGGTGACGCTTGGTGCCGCAGGCAGGATTCCCGGCGTTACGCCTGCAGCACTGACGGCGCTGTTGCGCTATGTCCGACTAGCGGCTTGACGGCGGCGCGTGGAAACAGCCCGCCTGAGCTCCGAGGGATTCGCGCGCGCTGCGAGTGTTTCACGTGAAACAATGCTGGCCTTTCTCTCCTATGCCGACCACCTCGTGAAATGGCAAGAATCGCTGAATCTTGTCTCGCGCCGAAGCCTCGATGATCTGTGGCGCCGGCATATGCTGGATTCCGTCCAGCTCGTTCCGCATCTGCCTGAAACTGGGAAGATAGTCGATATCGGCGCGGGTGCTGGCTTTCCGGGCCTGCCAGTTTCGCTTGCCGCGAAGCGTTCCGTTCGGCTCGTCGATTCTGACGCGCGTAAGTGCGCGTTCCTGCGCGAAGCGGCGCGCCTTACCAATGCCGACGTAGAGGTTGTCAATGCGCGAATCGAATCGATAGGGGCTGCCGATGAAAAAAATCCTGTGGATATAATCGTCGCCCGGGCGCTTGCGCCCCTCTCTAACTTGTGCGAAATGGCCAATTCGCTGAGGGCAACAACCTGTGTATTTCTTAAGGGCAGCAGGTGGCAAGACGAATTGACCGAGGCTGAAAAAGCCTGGAAAATGAGTGTAGAAATGTTTGAGAGCTTGACAGAGCCCGACGCCCGCATTCTTCGGATCACCAATCTGGCGGCCCGCAACTGCTGAAGTTGATAGGAAGGGTTTTGACACTGGCTCCGCGAGGATCCTGTATATGTCAGACCCATCCGAAATCTATGTCTGCGACGCCTCTGCAGAGCCGACGTCAGCTAACCGATGCGGTCGGATCATTGCAGTGGCCAACCAGAAGGGTGGCGTCGGGAAAACGACAACGACAATAAATCTCGCCACAGCGCTCGCCGCCGTAGGCCGGCGTATTCTTGTAATTGATCTCGACCCCCAGGGGAACGCCTCGACTGGTCTGGGGATTGACGCGGCGCGGCGGACCGTCGGCACCTACGATCTTTTGATCGGGGCCAATGATCTCGATGCAGCGATTCTGGCAACCGCGGTGCCCGGTCTGTCGATTGTGCCATCGACCATTGATCTCTCGGCGGCCGAGCTCGAGCTGGTCGATGTCGAGGATAGAGAAAATCGTTTGCGTTCGACAGTCCGCCGGCATGCCGGCAGGTTCGACTATATTCTAATCGATAGTCCGCCAGCGCTTGGCTTGCTGACGTTGAACGGGCTGGTGGCGGCAGATTCCGTTCTGGTGCCGCTCCAGTGTGAGTTTCTGGCGCTGGAGGGGTTGAGCCAGCTCATTCGGACGATCGACCGAGTGTCAAAGAAATTCAACCCAAGGTTGCATCTCCATGGGATCGTTCTGACCATGTACGACGTCCGGAACAAGTTGAGCGGCCTTGTCGAGGAAGATGTGCGCAGTTATTTTGGCGACAAAGTCTATGAGACGGTGATCCCTAGAAACGTTAAGGTTTCCGAGGCGCCATCGCACGGGAAACCAGTATTGCTCTACGATTTATCCTGCGCGGGGTCGCAGGCATATGTTCATCTCGCCGGCGAAGTTCTCAGGCGCGAGGCAGCCAGAAAGCGAATAGAGGGTACTACTCATGCGGGTGCTTTGTCTGGCGAAATTTCGCCGGTGGACAATCAGGGAGAGGCGTCATGAGCGATGATAAGGCCCGTCCGAGACAGCTTGGGCGCGGACTGGAGGCGCTTTTCGGTGACGACCGCGCTGCTGTGGTTGCGCAGGCCTCGGAGCCTGTGGCGGTAGCCGGTCTTCGTCGAGTCGCGATCTCGAGGCTGATCCCGAATCCGCTGCAGCCCCGACGCTACTTCGACGACGCGGCGCTTCGAGACCTCGCTGCATCGATCAGGGAAAATGGAATCCTTCAGCCGCTCATCGTGCGGCCGACCCGGCACGATCCGGACTCATTCGAGATCGTGGCCGGGGAGCGGCGCTGGCGGGCAGCACAGCGGGCACAGCTCCACGAAGCGCCCGTCATCGTGCGCGATTTCACCGACGCAGAAGCGCTGGCGGTCGCGCTGATCGAGAATATTCAGCGGGACGAATTGTCGCCGCTTGAGGAGGCCCAGGCATATGCGCGGCTTGCCGGCGACTTCTCCAAGACCCAGGAGCAGGTCGCTGAAGCTGTTGGAAAGAGCCGGAGCCACGTCGCCAACATGATTCGGCTACTCGCCTTGCCGGCTGAAGTGCAGGACCTGCTGGCGGACGGTAGCCTGACGGCAGGCCATGCCCGGGCAATTCTCACTGCCGCTGATCCGCTGGCCCTTGCCAAGCGGATCGTAACCGAAGGGCTAAGCGTGCGGGCCGCCGAGAAACTTGGCCGGGAGGGGGGGGCGCCCTCGGCAAACTCGGGCCGCGGCAAGGCGGCTGGCATAAAAAGGCTGTCCAAGGATGCCGATACGCTCGCGCTCGAACGAGAACTCGGGAACATGCTCGGCCTAAAGGTAGGCGTAGAATTCGACGGCAAGGGTGGACGGCTGACGTTCGAGTACACCTCGCTCGAACAGCTCGACGACCTGATTGATCGCTTGACTGGTCGTCGCCCGCAGCTGGGTCCGGATCACGACTACGAGCCGGATGAAGATAACAATCCTTAGCATCCCTTTGGCGAGGACGGCCCATTTTCGGCTTGAAACGCGCGCTCAGCCGGCTCCTTCCCAACTTATGGAAACTGGCGGCGTGGGTTAACCGGTTATTGACCGTTTACGTGTAATCTCGTTTCAAAATAGATGCGCAGGTACCGGCACTTGACCACATGTTCGATAGCTTGCTCTCTAAATGGGATGTCGAGGCGGGCATGACGGCGCTCGTCGGTAAACCAAGTCATGGCAGCGTACCTCTGGCCCAGATGGCGATTTCTATCGGCATAGATGTTGTCATGGGTCACAGGCCAAAAGCGCCCGCCCCCAAACCCCGATAATCACCCGATCTCTCAGAGCGCCCCGGTCGCAAGAGCATGCCTCCACACGAATCCGACGCGTTCTTGAGAGAACTCGAGTACTTCCTCTATAAGTCCGAGTGAAGTCTGCCACACCTTCAGCGCGGAACCCGAGCCCCCGCCATTACAGCAAGCCGCATCATTGCTCGCTCGCAAACCGCGTCATCGGGCAGGCCTGTGGACTTGCAGTCTAATTCCGCGCGGATCAGCTCGTCTCGTGCGCGCATCAGGGTCTGTGGTCGCCAGCGCTGGATCTGCGACCGAAAGCGATCCTGTTCCTTAAAGAAAATTGGGGGCCGCAAACCCTTCATTGCTTGGTCGGCGCTAGCCCCGGCGCTCATCGCGGTGACCGCCTCCTCGATCCGAGTCAGATGGCGCGCTGCCGCTCGCAAAATTGATATAGCGGCGATCCCCTCAAAACGGGCCCGCGCTAGCGCAACCGTTAGCGAGGTGAGCTGGCCGCCCATCGCGGCGAATATGACGTCGTCAAGCGCTACCGCAGAAGAGTCGCCTATGATGGCTTGCGCATCTTCTAGGGCGACTTTGGTCTTGCCGGCTGCATAAAGAACGAGCTTCTCGAGCTCCATTCGGCTCACCTGGCGATCTGCCCCCAGATTGGCTGCGATCCAGTTAACGACCTCGCGCGTCGCTCGCAGGCCGGCGGCCTCCAGCGTCTGCTGGATCAGCTCATCCAGGGTCCGGCCTTCGTCGAGATAGCAGGCAACGGCTGCCGTATCGTCCCGCCCCTCGAAAAGCACCCGCAGTTTGGACCGTGTCGCGAGCTCGCCGGCTTCGACGACGATCATCGCGTCGAAGTCCAACAACAGGGCGTCCTCGACGGGTTTAGCTACAGAGTCGGTGGCTTCCCGGAGCCGCACGACCCGTCGTCCACCGCCCAGCGCCAGGGCGGCCGCTTCGTCCGCGATACGTGACGGGTTGTCCTTGAGCGCTGCCGGCGTGAATTCCGCAACGAGGAAGGGGTCAGACAGATTGCCCGCAACGGCCTTCGTCACGGCTTCAGCCCGCTCGCGCACGAGGCCGGAGTCGGGACCGTAGATCAGCAAAGCGCGAAGCTGAGCGGGCGGGGCGCTGACGATCCCGTCGGCCTGGCCGGCCGAGATTTTCACTTGGTTGTCTCGGTGCGGCGATCGGGCGGCTGCCCGCCGGTCTGCACAAGCCAGACCGACACGCGGTTCTGCAGACTTCTTGCGATCTCGCGAACGGCTTGCCGACGTGCATCCGCCTCCGCCGCCAGCGTTGCAAAATCCGAGCTCAGGATATTGTAGCTGTTGATCGATAAAATAGAGCCCTGCGTCATCCTTTGATTGTCCGCAATCCGTTTCACGCTGTAAGAGGCGCTGACCCGCATGTTTGAGCGCGTGGCGATAGAGTTCAACTGAACGCCCAGATTCTGGATCGATTCCGTGACCTGAACGCTGAGCACGAACTGGGTACCCTTAGCGCGCGGCCTGAACTGATCAAGAAGCTCGTTCCGCAGCATCTGGCCGAGACGGTCGGGTATCAGCGCGATCTCGACGAGCGACAGGTTCGCCGCCGAGGCATAGGACCGGGCAGAGTGGATCGGCTGGAAACCGCATCCGGCCGGCGCTGCGGCGACCACCGCGGCGACCGCGATGCGGGCAACCTGTCTTCCGGCGAGGCCGTTAATGAATGACATTGATAATCCGGTTGGGGACGTAGATGATCCGCTTCACCGTATCGCCATTGAGAGCAGCCATGACGGTCGGCAGCGCGAGCGCCAGTTCTTGGGCCGTCGTCTGATCGGCGTCCCGCGTGACCTCGATCGTTCCCCGCATCTTTCCGCGCACCTGGACGGCTATCTCGACGGATTCCTGTACCAGAAGCGCGGGGTCTGAGTCCGGCCATGGGGTTTCGGCGATGAGCGTTGTATGGCCTAGCACTTTCCAAAGCTCCTCCGCCAGATGCGGCATCATCGGCGCCGCCAGAAGCGTTATCACCTCCAGCCCCTCGCGGAGGGCGCCATCCGGCGCATCGGCCCCGGCATCCGACAGTGTGTTCGCTAGCTCGTGGATCCGGGCGACAGAACGGTTGAAATGAAACGCCTCCAGATCTTCCGTCACCCCGGCGATCGCCGCGTGGACGGCGCGCCGGAGCTCGGCCGCGTCTGCCTCCGGGGCGGTGCCTGGGGGCGGTAACGCAGCAGCACGCGATGTTACCAGCCGCCACAGGCGATTGACGAAGCGCCAAGCGCCCGTGATGCCGGCCTCCGTCCAGTCGAGATCGCGATCCGGTGGGCTGTCCGACAGCATGAACCATCTCGCGGTATCGGCGCCGTAGGTCGTGATGATGTCTTCCGGATCGATGACGTTTTTCTTCGATTTCGACATCTTCTCCGAGCGACCGGCCTTCACCGGCGCGCCGGTTCCGGCGTGCAAGAGTGTGCCGTCGTCTCCCGCGACGACGTCGGCAGGCTCCACCCACTGACCCGCCTCGGTGCGATAGGTCTCGTGACAGACCATGCCCTGGGTAAACAGCCCAGCGAATGGCTCGTCGATACCTGCGTGGCCGGTTCGTTTCATGGCACGCGAGAAAAAGCGTGAATAGAGAAGATGCAAGATCGCGTGTTCGATACCGCCAATATATTGGTCGACCGGCAGCCAGTAATCTGAGGCGCGCCTGTCGGCGGGCGTTTCGGCCATCGGCGAGCAGAAGCGGGCGAAATACCACGAAGAATCCACGAACGTATCGAACGTGTCAGTCTCGCGGTGCGCCGGCTTGCCGCAGGTCGGACAGTCGACGTTCTTCCAAGTCGGGTGACGTTCAAGAGGATTGCCGGGCGTGTCGAAAGTAACGTCGTCGGGCAGGACGACCGGCAGTTCAGACGCTGGGACCGACACCACGCCGCAATCGTCGCAATGGATGACGGGGATCGGACAGCCCCAATAGCGCTGGCGCGAAATACCCCAGTCGCGCAGCCGGAAGTTCACTTCCCGCTGGCCAGTGCCGACGGCTTCCATGCGTTTCGCGATCGCGGCCTTCGCGGCATCGACTGTTAGCCCGTCTAGGAATTCCGAATTCGCGAGCCGGCCCGGTCCGGTATAGGCGGTCTCGCCGATGGCGAAGTCCGGCTCGTCATCGGGGACCACCACGGGCAGCACGTCTAGCCCGTATTTGCGGGCAAAGTCCAAGTCGCGCTGGTCGTGCGCAGGGCAGCCGAAGATCGCGCCGGTGCCGTATTCCATAAGGACGAAGTTCGCGACGTAGACCGGCAGCGTACGGCCCTCGATGAAAGGGTGCCGGACCCGAAGGCCGGTATCGTGCCCCCTCTTCTCGGCCTGTTCGATCGCGGCCTCGGACGTGCCCATCCGGCCGCATTCCTCGATAAAGACGCTGAGTTCTGGGTCGTTTGCGGCGAGTTTGCCGGCCAGTGCATGCTCTGGCGAGATGGCGCAGAAGCTTGCGCCGAATATTGTGTCTGGCCGTGTCGTGTAGACCTCTATCCTCTCCGAACTGGCCGGGGGCTGCGCGGCATCCTTCCCCACGACGTCAAAGGCGAACCGAAGGCCTTCCGACCGGCCGATCCAGTTCGCTTGCATCAGCCGTACTTTCTCGGGCCACCGCTCAAGCGTCGACAAAGCGTCCAGGAGCTCCTGCGCATATTCGGTTATGCGGAAGAACCACTGCGATAGAAGCCGCTTCTCAACCGGTGCGCCTGATCGCCAGCCGCGGCCGTCGATCACCTGCTCGTTCGCGAGCACGGTGCGATCCACCGGGTCCCAATTCACCCACGCTTCGCGTCGGTAGATCAGGCCAGCCTCGAGCATGTCGAGGAACATTTTCTGCTCGTGCCCGTAATAGTCGGGATGGCAGGTCGCGATTTCGCGGGCCCAGTCGATCGACAGGCCCATCATTTTGAGCTGGCGGCGCATGGTATCGATGTTTTCGTATGTCCAGGCGGCCGGGTGGACCTTCTTCTCCATCGCGGCGTTTTCCGCGGGCATGCCGAACGCATCCCACCCCATCGGGTGCAGCACGTTGTATCCTCGGGCGCGCTTATAGCGCGCCACTACATCTCCCATTGTGTAGTTGCGGACGTGGCCCATATGAATGCGACCGGATGGATACGGGAACATTTCGAGGACATAGTATTTGGGCAGATCGGAGACGTCTTTGGCACGGAAGGTGCCGGCGGATTCCCATCTCGTCTGCCAGCGGCTTTCCGCTTCCTTGAAGGCGTATCGCGCGGGTGTGTCGTTGGGGGCCATTTGATTGTCTATCTGTCCGCCGGGAAGCCTCTAACCCGAGGCGAGAGCGCTTTGCGGCCTTATAGGCGACTTTTTTGGTGATTCAAACTGTTTGCGACCGCCTGTCTCGGGTGGATCAGTTAGTTTTCGCGTTAGCCGCAAATCGGAGCTGGCGCGCCCGCGTCAGAATTTTGTTTTCGAGATTAGTCGATGTCTTTGCGGCTACTGGCGCGTCGGACCAGTTTTGTGGGTCTTTTCGGTTTTGGCGGAATACAGAGACACGCACACCATCTGCTCGCAGCTCTCGACCTAGAATGAAGATATTCAATTTGAGCCGCTCGTCAGGGGTCTCTGGCGGCGTAAACCAGTCCGTAATAATGACTCCACCGAAAGGATCCGCCGATGCCAGCGGCATGAATGATACCGTGTCTAGCGTGGCACGCCAAAGATATGCGTTGACGCCGATTCCACTGCCCTCGCCAGGGTCCTTTTTGCTATTTCCAAAAAGATCTAAGAGGTTGCCTCCCCCGAGTATGGAGCCATTGTCCTCATTTCCAACGGATCTAGCAGTTTCCGGAACATATGCTTCCTCTGCAGGCTGGATACTCCCACAGGAGATCACGCCGAGAGCAGCAATCGGAAGAACCATAAAGTTCAAATAGACCCGAATTTTCGCGATCAAATAGTTTTTTAGCGGCTGCGTTACCAAGACCATGATCCACAACAATATGAGGGCCAAGCGCCTGAGGGCTGATGAACAGGCGCACCCGTTCTTAACAAAAGATGCAGACAGAATGCTAGATCCCCCCGCCTCTCTCGCGAGACACATCCTTGCCACAAATTAAGGGGCCGCCGCCACCCTAAAGAGGGCCTCCGGCAAAATATTATGATGGGATTATCACGGCAGCGACCCTGATACACGCCCGCCGAGAGTGTGTTTAAAATGCAACGCTCCCGTGACTTTCTCGCAACGATTCGTGCTGAGCGATTGATTTAACTGATAGAAGCGCTCAAAAAACGGTTGTTGAAAGTCAACAACTCAATTGTTTTAGGAGTTCTTACATGAACAAGCTTGCAAAGCTTACCGCGGTCTCCACCGCGGCACTTTTTGCTGCTTCCGCCGGTGCGGTCGCGGCAGATAAGCCGACGCTGAAGGTTGGCGGCTACATGGACCAGAAGATTACGGTTAATTCGCAGTCTGGTGCCTACGAAGCCGCTAACGGCAATACGATCGCCATCGATCAGCGCAATGATACCGAGATTTACTTCCTCGGCTCGGTGACGCTCGACAATGGTATTACCATCAAGACCCGAGTTGAGCTTGAAGGTATGCTGGCTGGTGCCGAAGCTGGCGATCCCGCCAACAGAACTAACGGCTTCCCCGACCAGATCGACGAGTCCTTCATGGACATCTCGGGTTCGTTTGGTTCGATCCGTCTTGGCTCTCAGGACCTGATCGGCAAGCGTATGACGACCGGTCACCAGGCCACCTTCACCCGAAACGTTGGTGAAAACACGCGCTTCAACATCACCAAGGTGATTGCGAAGCCCTCAACCGTATCTAACTCGGTTATCAGCCAGATGGACCTCTCCAGCGACGGCGAGGGCATTTCCTACATGTCGCCCACCATCGGTGGCTTCAAGTTTGGTGTTGGCTATGCTGCAGCCACGAGCGAAGACTACGACGGTCTGAACTTTGACACCGCAGCCAGCACTAAAATTATGGATGGTGCCGTTCAGTGGTCTGGTAAGTTTGGCGGTTCTTCTGTTTCCGTAGCGGCTGGTTATACCACCGCGACCGCTTCTTCCGGAAACTCGGACCCCAAACAGTGGGCTATTGGTGGCCGTGTCTCCGTGGGCAACATCACGGTCGGTCTCTCGACCCAGCATAATGAGGCCTCGGCGGCCACTGGCTCTCAAGCCAATGAGGAAGACATCATTGAAGCCGGCGTCACCTACAAAGCTGGCGCGAACGCGTTCAGTGTTGTTGGCGCTTGGAGCACGCTGGACTCCAGCGACGCTGCCCGCAAAAATGATGAAACCCAGGCGTATTCGATCGCATGGGCGCGGACGCTTGGTCCGGGCGTGAAGTGGCACAACACCCTGCACATTGCCAACTATGACAATGGCGATGCCGGTGCGGCTGCCTCGACCAGCAATGATGGCTATGCCCTCACCACTGGTATCAAGGTCTCCTTCTAAGGCTTCTTGCTGAAGAAGAAAGAAAGGGGCGGCCTTGGCCGCCCCTTTTTTGTTTGAAAAATTTTATACAATCCAGCAGACCAAATCTTATCTGGTATGCAGCAACTAAAATTTTCCAGTAATAATTTTTGGCCGATGTCTGGGGCCGCATGCGAAACTATGAAACATTCAGATCATGGTCAGTATGAAAATCGAGAATGAAATTGGCGTTCCGGAAAGGCTGGCTGAGGTCACAAAGCGCGTCGAAATAGCCGCCACGTCGGTTGGCCGCGACCCAGCAGACGTCTCTTTGATAGCGGTCTCGAAGTCGCACCCTCAATCAGCTGCGCGCAGTGTGCTAGAGGCAGGCCACAGAGTTTTTGGCGAGAACCGTGTTCAAGAGGCAGAGGAAAAATGGCCTAGCCTGAGGGAACGTTTTCCGGAGATCCTGCTCCACTTAATCGGATCTTTGCAGACAAACAAGGCTAGAGAGGCGGTTGCCTTATTTGACGTCATTCAGACGGTTGATCGTGGACGCCTAGCTCGAGCACTCGCAATAGAGATGGAAAAGCAGGCCCGACGGCCGGACGTCTTTGTTCAGGTTAATACCGGCGAAGAGCCTCAAAAGGGCGGGGTCCTGCCACTCGAGGCTGACGCATTTATTCGCTCTTGCCGCGATGAATTTGGTCTCCCCGTCGTTGGCCTAATGTGTATTCCGCCGCTAGAAGAAAACCCGGCACTTCATTTCGCGCTGCTTGGTGACATTGCAGATCGTAATGGGTTGGGGCGTCTCAGCATGGGCATGTCTGCAGATTTCGAGGCGGCGATCCGTCTTGGTGCGACCGAAGTACGGGTCGGCGCGGCAATCTTTGGCGATCGATCGGCGTCACCACCCTAAATCAGGCATTGCCAACGATCACCAATCGATCACTGTCTGCCCAACGAGCCAAGATGCACTGTAGGTCAGGGCCAGACAAAGCCACGCACCCCTCTGTCGGCGGATAATCTGGCGAACCAATTAAATGCATAAAAATCGCGCTGCCTAACCCCGGGGTCACCGGAGCGCTGTTGAAGTCGGTTATGACCACTATGTCGTAACGATTGTCTTCCCGCCAGAGTTCTTCGTGCCGCGCGGGATGTGGGCGTTTAACCAACCTATTATAGTCAGGATGCGCTGGGTCATCGCACCATCCGCTGTCTTCGAGGATGGGATAAATGGGCAAGGCGCTTTTGAACGAGCCGATCCTATCGATGCGAAGGCGGATTTCTATCAGGCTATAGCACCCCGATGGCGTCGCTCCATCACCCTCGCGTTTGTTCGATCTGATTCCATTGCGGCCGATTGCGCAGCGGTAGATGTTATCGCCATATACCGCTCGCCCATTTTCAGAAATGATTAAATCCATGCTTCGCGTGCAAACCGATGTTTGAATTTTGGGCCGTTAAAGGCTGTCTTCGGGCTAATTAAAATTATGGTGCCGCTCGCGGCCAGACTTTTGATATGAGACTTTTATACATTTGCGGAAGCCTTCAAATCCTCTCAAACTATGCTCGTTCTTAACTGACGAATCCCCGACAGGAAATCGATGCGATCACCGTTGATAGAAACGATCTAATGGGCGACCGTGAGAAACTTCTACTGATTGAGGACGATGACGCAATTCGAGAAGCCTTGCGGGCGCAGCTCTTGCTAAATGAAAAATTCACAATAAATGAGGCGTGCAGCGGGGTTGAGGGAGTTAGGGAGGCCAAAGAAGGTCAGTATGATCTGATCATATTAGACGCCGGCATGCCGGATATGGATGGTCGAGAAGCTTGCAGGCTCATGCGCGAAGCCGGTTTGGGCGCTCCCATCATAATGATGATCGGAGCTGATACCGAAGCTGACGCCATTCTGAGCAGTAGCTATCCCCCAAACGACTACGTAACTAAGCCTTTTAAGTTTAGCGTTTTGCTTGCCCGGATCATTGCGCAGCTGCATCAACGCAAACACAGTGAAGCCGAGATGCTGACTGTCGGCCCCTACTCTTTTCGGCCGGATATAAAAACTATAACCGACACGGAGAACCGCGACCGTAAAATACGTCTGACTGAGAAAGAGGCCGCCATTCTTGAGGCTCTCGCGCGCGCCGAAGGGCGGAGCATCGACCGCGCTACATTACTTAACCAGGTATGGGGTTACGGTTCTGGCGTTACGACGCACACGCTTGAGACCCACATTTACCGGCTCCGGCAAAAGATTGAGCGCGATCCGTCGAAAGCTGAGCTCCTTGTGACTGAGCCGGGTGGCTACCGGTTAGTGGCCTGAGCCGTTCTGCCACTTCTATAGTGACAGAATTCCCCCACCGTCGACATTGAGTGTTTGCCCTGTAATATAAATGGCGCGCTCGCTTGCCATGAAGACAACTGCGTCAGCCACCTCGCTTGCCTCGCCCAGCCTGCCGAGCGGCACGCCCAGCGCGGGATCCCCCATGCCGGCATCGATCATTTGCTGCTGTCGTTCTGACATAATCGGACCCGGAGACACTGCGTTGACGCGGACACCTCGCGGCCCAAATTCGTTCGCCAGCCCCTTCAGAACAAGGTTTAGCGCGGCGTTTACGCTGCCGCCAGGTAAATGAATGTTGATCGGCATTTTGCCCCCGGTCCCGGTGATCGCGACGATAGCGCCTTGACCTGCGTCAACCATGTGAGCAATGGCGGCCTGGAAACAATTAATGTAACCAAGATATTTTACCTCAAGTGCAGCCCGAAAAGTATCCTCGTCGATCTCCAGAAAAGGGCCAAAGGCGGGGACGGCGACCGTAGCGGCAAGCACGTTGATGGAGCCGTTTGCCTCCACAATCGAATTCGCTGTCTTCTTGACGGCCTCTGGGTCAGTCACATCCATTGGATAGGGATCTGCATGCGCGCCGCTTGCTCGAAGCTCTTCAACCAAGGCGATGAGTTTCTCCTTACTGCGCGCCGAGATTGCTAATCGAGCACCCTCACCTGCGAATCGCAGTGCAATCTCTCTCCCGATAGCGCCTGTGGCGCCTGTGACCCAGACCGTTTTTCCGTCTAGCCCTAAATCCATCTTCTGCCTCTCTGTCTGGTTGTTATAGGGTCAAAGCTGATTGTGGGGGTTGAGCGCAATTAGTTCCGGCACGGTTCCCGGTGCAGCTGCGGCTGAATAGAGGATTGCACGGGCGACTTCCCCGACTGAAAGCCTGTCTGCTCTGCGGGCCGCGTAGGTCGCTCTGACCTCGGGATGGTCTGGTTTGTCCATCATCCCCGTGTCGACTAGTCCCGGCGCGATTTCGGTGACACGGATTCCGTGCTCTGCGAGCTCGAGGCGCAAGCCACGCGTAATCGCGGCGGTCGCGTGCTTGGTTGCCGCGTAGAACATCGTCAACGGATAAATGTCGCGCGCGAGGACGGATGTAATATTGATGATGTGACCCCGTCTACGTTCCGCCATACCGCGGGCGACGAGCTGTGTTAGACGTAGCGGCGCATCGACGTTTATGCGCCAGGCTCGGTCCCACATGCTTGGATCTGAGTCGAGGAAAGGTGCATGAGCCGTCGCTCCCGCAGAATTGACGAGAATGTCGACCTCGCCGGCGATGTCAGAGAGCTGCGCAACGAAATCGTCTTCGGTCAAGTCGCCTTCCAGCGCCCTCACGTTGCCGCTCGTGGCACTGGTCAGTGCTGCGAGCCGTAACTTGTCTCTGCCTGTCGCAACGACAGTCGCACCGGCGTCCGCAAACTGCCGAGAGGTTTCGAAGCCAATGCCGGACGATGCGCCGGTAACCAACACGACGCGCCCATAGAAGTCTTGGTTGAAGTTCAAAGCGACCCTACCCGAGTCGCCGCTTTCGTGCCTATCTCTGATGGCCGGTCGCTGTCGCTCGCCCACCTGTTTTCCCTATAACTCTGCTGCATTATCAGAATTTCCTCTCCGCGGCCGTAAAAATGCAGAATCTCATAGCGCTCGTCGAGTGTTGTCTTACGATCAAAACCGGCGGATCGGGGGGGCGCGTCTTTAAACTCTTGTTAATGAAGTCTTGTCGTATTGGTGTGTAAAGCTACTTTTTCGTTCGCTTATGTCGAGTGCGCGGCTCTATCGGTTCTTATGCTTCTAATTCGGTCCGTTACGGTGGCAATACGGCCCGCGCCTAAACCCAATGCTACATGACCCCGATGGTTTTCGATGCGGGCGTTGGGCTTCGTAAATTCCGCGGACGCTCCAACTGTCAACGGAACAAAAAGCGCCGACGATGATTGGATCACATACCGGATTTAAGCATTGCGCAGCAGCACGATCGTTGCCCGTGGGGTGCGGAGCTCGCGCTTGCCACCCGCCGCTCCTGCGACCGAGAACTCGGTGGCCACAGAAACTATGAGAGCAGGTTTGGATTTATGGTCGGCCAGCCGGTTCAGCCCATGCCGCTTGGCTGTAACGCCGATGGCCGAAACAGAGCTCGAAAAAACTCGCGCCGTCGACCTCTTGTAGAACCATCGCCATGCTGAAGGGCTCGGTGAAATTTGATAATTCCTAGCTGTGCGGTAGATGATGCTTAAGCGGATTGACGCTTATCGGAATGGGTTGCCGAGGGTTTATACTACGACGAATGCGCGGCATTGACCGAGAACGCGCTCATTTCCATGCGGCCGAAAAAACATCGATATCTGCGTTGATCACCTGAAGGCATTCGCCCGAGGTAGCCCGTTTTTGACGCTGAAAAGCGGTTCTTAAGCACGCCAGAGCTGATTTAAAGCAGGCGCCGCTAATGGAAACAGAGCTTCGCCAGATTCAATCAACGCCGTCCGTCAGGCTGATATTGAGCGTCTCTATCTCGAAGTGGCCGTCCGTGTCAGCGCTGAACAGATGCAGCGCCGCCCAGTCGAATTTAGCGGGTGGCTTTCCGACCATGCCCCAGCCGGTAGCGAGCGACAGTGCTGCACGGATGATGCCCTGGTGGCAGACAGCTCCTGTGGGTCGACCGTTCGCAGCGAGAGACCGGGTCCAGTTGTGAAACCGCTTACGCACTTCGCGCGGGCTTTCGCCGTTGTGTGGCCGGAGGTCGAGTCCCTTCGCCGCTCGTGCTGAGACTTCGTCGCCATAGATTTCATCGAGTTCGGCGCGGTTTAGGCCTTCCCAGTCCCCCCAATCCATCTCGATGATCGAAGGCTCTACGCGCGTGACCGGAAGCCGAAGTAGATCGGCAGTTTCGCGCGCGCGCGTAAGCGGGCTTGATACCCAGTCGTAGCAATGAAAGCCCACAGGAACGCGCCATTTCGATACTTCCGCCCGACCTTCATCCGACAAGGGTCTGTCAGCGTGGCCTTGAAGCCGGTTTTCCGTATTCCAGTCGGTTGGCCCGTGCCGTATCAGGGCGATAAGCGTGGCGTTACCTCTCATGCTTTGTCCGTATTCTTCTGGGCTGAGAAAACCTGGTCGAGGATTCAGGCCGCGGCTTTGCCTTAAAAGTGTTCGCAGTCAGGATTTAAAATCTCCCGTAATTGGCTCGAATGGAGTAGGACGGCGCGCAGGTAAATCGAGTGCTGGTGGACGCCCGCACGGGTAGAACTTGCCACTGCCGGCCTCGCCACTGAAGGCCCCGTCTTTCCATACTGTTCGGCCACGCAGCAGCGTAGTGATTGGCCACCCGGTGACAGTGCGGCCTTCGTAGGGCGTGTAGTCCATCGCGTCGTGCATAAGGTCCTGCGTGATGGTCACCTCTTTTTCCGTGTCCCATAGCACCAGGTCGGCATCAGCGCCGACGGCGAGGGTGCCTTTTTTCGGATATAGGCCGTAGAGCTTCGCGGCGTTGGTCGCCGTTAGTGCTACGAATTCGCAGAGATCGATGCGGCCTTTTCTTACACCTTCTGACATCAGCAGCGGCAGGCGGACTTCGAGCCCCGGGACGCCGTTGGCGATCTGCTTGAAATGCGCGTCGGGACCAGCTTTCAGCTTTCCCTCCGGGTCGTCGTAGCGGTAGGGCGCGTGATCCGATGAGAAGACGTCGAAAACGCCCTCGACCAGCGCGTCCCAGACGATTTCCTGGTTGGCCTCGTCGCGCGGCGGCGGACTGCACATGTACTTGGCGCCCTCCATGCCCGGTTTGTCGATATCTGCCTCCGTCAGGAACAGATATTGCGGGCAGGTCTCCGCGAAGATCTTGAGGCCGCGCGAGCGGGCCCAGCGGATTTGCTCAATCGCCTCGGCGCCCGAGACGTGGACGATCAAAACCGGCACGTCAACGAGTTCCGCCAGCGCGATGGTCCGATGCGTCGCCTCGCGTTCGACCAGCATAGGCCTAGAGGTGGCGTGATATTTCGGCGCTGTCAGCCCAGCCGCGATGAGCCGCTCAGCCATCCACATGATCATGTCGTTGTTTTCTGCATGCACCATGACCATCGCGCCGTCGCGCTTCGCCACCGCAAGCACGTCAAGGAACTGACGGTCCGACAGCTTGAGCGCGTCGTAGGTGAGATAGATTTTGAAGCTGGTGTAGCCGTCCTTGATTAACGCTGGCAGGTCTTGGCCTAGAATTTGCGCCGTCGGATCGGACACGATGAGGTGGAAGGCGTAGTCGACGCAGGCCTTGGGCCTGGCGCGGTCGTGATAATCTTGGACGACCTCGCGAAGAGACTGGCCGCGATGCTGACAGGCGAACGGCATGATCGTCGTCGTTCCGCCGCAGGCCGCGGAGCGCGTCGCGGTGAACCAGTCGTCGGCCGTCCACGTGCCGAACGATGAGACCTGCTCGACGTGGCAGTGGCTGTCGACACCGCCCGGGGTTATCAGAAGGCCCGCTGCGTCGATTTCGTCCGCGCCCGTATCCAGGCCCGCGCCCAGCGCCGCGATACGCCCGCTGCGGATGCCGATATCTGCGTCGAACACGTCGCTCGCCGTTGCGACCCGGCCGCCGCGCACCACAAGATCGTATTCAGCCATATCGCCCCCGCCTTTCCTTTGCGCGGTTGAGCATACTAATTGTAGCGTTGGCCTTCTAGAATACCGCCAATAGTAGGGGAAACACATGTCCGCTCTAATCGACGAAACCGCTCGTGGCGTCTATGCAATCGCCGCCACGCCGTTCACGGAAAGCGGGGCGCTCGACCTCGACAGCACCCGGCGCATGGTGGAGTTCTATCTCGATTGCGGTGTGGCGGGCCTGACGATACTGGGCGTAATGGGCGAGGCGCCCAAGCTGTCGGCGGAAGAATCGCTAACATTTACTCGGACGGTGCTCGACGCGGTTGGCGGCAAGGTGCCGGTGATTGTCGGCGTGTCGTCCCCGGCGTTTAACTCGATGAAGGCACTGACTGGCGCGGCGATGGAACGCGGCGCGGCGGGGGTGATGGTCGCGCCCGCGGATGGGCTCAACACCGACGAGAAGATTGAGCGCTATTTCCATGCGGTCTGCAAGACGCTGCCGGGCGTGCCGATCGTTTTGCAGGACTATCCGCCGTCGACCGGCGTCAACTTCTCGATCGGTCTTCTCAATCGGCTTTTCGCCGAACTCGACCAGCTCAAGGTCCTCAAGCACGAGGACTGGCCCGGCCTCGCCAAGCTGTCGGCATTCCGTGCCAAGGAGGAGGCGCTCGCGCATCGCCGGGTCTCAATATTGGTCGGCAACGGCGGGCTTTTCCTGCCGCTGGAGCTTGCGCGCGGCGCCGATGGCGCGATGACGGGTTTCGCATTTCCCGAAATGCTGGTCGAGGTCTGCGACCGACACCATTCGGGAGACGCCGCTGGGGCCGAGGATTTGTTCGACGCCTATCTGCCGTTGATCCGCTACGAGCAGCAGGTCGGCATCGGGCTCGCGATCCGCAAGGAAACGCTGCGGCGCCGGGGCGTTCTGGCAACAGCGGCGGTGCGCGCGCCCGGCCCCACGCTTGCCGCTTCTGACCACGCGGAACTCTCGCATCTGCTAGGGCGGCTCGAGCGAGCGCTGTCTGGCATCAATTCGGCAATCGACCGCTGGCGGCCGGCTGTCTGATCCCTATTCTTTGATCGGTCGCCGGGCGACTCCGGGTGGCAGGTGGCCGCCTTCGAGCATCGCGCCCAGTGGTTCCCCTGCAAGAATATGTGTGTGGAGGTGGAAGACTTCCTGGTGTGAATGGCCGCCGTGGTTGGCGATTAGTCGGTAGCCGTTCTCCTCTACGCCTAATGCGCGTGCCGTCGCGCCAATGGCGGCGACATAGTCGGCCTGCTCGGTGGCGGACGCATTGCTCGAAAAGTCGGCCCACGAGACGTATGGTCCCTTCGGGATAACCAGCACGTGGACTGCGGCCTGCGGGTTGATGTCCTGAAACGCCAGCGCGTGCTCGGTCTCGTGCACCTTGGTGCAGGGGATTTCGCCGCGCAGGATCTTTGCGAACACGTTCTGGTAATCGTAGGCCATCTTAAGTGTCCTCCCTGCTCGCTTTTTCATCGAGGCCCGACAAGCCCTGACGGCGCGCCAACTCCTGGTATAAGTCCTCCGGCGTCAGTCCCGCGTCGGAGAGCACCACCAGTAGGTGGTATACGACGTCGGCACTTTCTTTGATCGTCTCCGCGCGATTTCGGCCCACCGCCGCGATAACGGCTTCCACCGCTTCCTCGCCAAGTTTCTGCGCGATCTTCTCGGTGCCCCGCGCATACAGATTC
Source organism: Alphaproteobacteria bacterium (assembly GCA_038131485.1). GTDB lineage: Bacteria > Pseudomonadota > Alphaproteobacteria > MPNO01 > UBA830 > JAYQUR01. The sequence goes on along the minus strand of JAYPPO010000002.1, from coordinate 168,237 downwards.
GCCGTATACGAGGACCCGGGGTCGGCTCCCTTGCGAGACGAAACGACCTCGAACAGCTCGTCGATCAGCGTGCCGGTGAGTTTCTGATCCGCCATGTGTCCCCGATATCAGATCGGCGCGGCAGTGTCACGCGGCGCTTTAGGCCGGGCGGATGTCCACGCCGGCCTGCGCCATGTGCGACTTCGCCTCGCCGATGCTGAACTCGCCGAAATGGAAGATGCTCGCAGCTAAGACGGCGGTGGCGTGGCCTTCGCATATGCCCGCGGCGAGGTGGTCGAGCGTGCCAACCCCGCCCGAGGCGATCACCGGCACGGTCACCGCATCGGCAATGGTGCGCGTGAGTGGAATGTCGAATCCCTGCCGCGTACCGTCGCGGTCCATAGACGTCAGCAGAATCTCGCCGGCGCCCAGCGATGTCATTTGTTTCGCCCACTCAACGGCGTCGATGCCGGTCGACTCGCGCCCGCCGTGGGTGAAGATTTCCCATTTGCTCGGCCCGGTGGACTTGGCGTCTATGGCGACGACGATGCATTGCGTGCCGAATTTCTCAGCCGCCTCGCGAACGAATTCTGGGCGGTGGACGGCGGCCGTGTTAATTGAGACCTTGTCGGCGCCGGCCAGCAAGAGTTTACGGATGTTTTCTACCGTGCGCACGCCGCCGCCGACGGTCAGTGGCATGAAGCACTGCTCGGCGGTTCGGTTGACGACGTCGAAGATGGTATCGCGGTTTTCGTGGCTCGCCGTGATGTCCAGGAAGCAGAGCTCATCCGCGCCCTGCTCGTCGTAGATTTTCGCCTGCTCGACGGGGTCGCCCGCGTCGATCAGGTCGACGAAATTGATGCCCTTGACGGTGCGGCCGTCCTTGACGTCAAGACAGGGGATGACGCGTGCTTTCAGCATTTCCTATGCTCTGAGAAGCGCCAGGGCCTCGGTGGCGTCGAGGCGGCCGTCGTAGATCGCCCGGCCCGAGATCACGCCCTCGATGCCAGCTTTCTCGTGCTCCTTGAGTTCGATTAGATCAGCCATGCCGCGTACGCCGCCCGACGCGATGACCGGCGTCGTCAGTGCGAAGGCAAGATCGACCGTCGCATCAACGTTGACACCCTGCATCGCGCCGTCGCGGTCGATATCAGTGTAGACGATGGCTGCGACGCCTGCGTCCTCGAACCGGAGGGCGAGTTCCACCGCCCGCACTTCAGTGGTTTCCGCCCAGCCTTCGACGGCAACCTTGCCGCCGCGGGCGTCGATGCCGACGACGATGCGACCGGGGAACTTGGCGCAAGCATCTCGAACCAGCTCAGGCTCCTTGAGCGCTACGGTCCCGAGTATCACGCGATGCACGCCAACTTTGAGCCAGCTTTCGATCGTTGCAAGATCACGGATGCCGCCGCCTAGTTGCACCGGCATGTCGATGGCGTCGACGATGGCGGAAACTGCCTCGGCGTTTACTGGCCGGCCCTCGAACGCGCCGTTCAGATCGACGATGTGCAGCCATTCGAATCCCGCCGCCTCGAAATCGCGCGCCTGCGCGGCTGGGTCATCGTTGAAGATCGTCACCTGATTCATATCGCCGCGGACGAGGCGCACGCACGTGCCGTTCTTGAGATCGATGGCGGGGAACAGGATCACTCGCTTTTTCCACCTTTTTTGCTGCCGCGCTTTTTCTTACCGCGTCTGGGAAGTGGGCGGAGTTGCTTAGTGAAGTAGTGGCCGGCAATCATTTTGCCGTCGACGAATGCATAGTTGGGGTTGGTCCCCCAACGCTCGAAGCCGAGTGTTTCCTCGTAGAGTTTGATGGCGGCGGCCTGGGTGGCGCGGACGTCGAGTTGTAAGATCAGGTAGCCTAGATCGCGCGCTTTATTCTCTACCGCGGTCGCAAGCATCGCGGCGGAGCCGTGTCCGCGGGCCCAAGGCGCGACGAACAGCGTCGTCAGCGTCGCCATGTGGGATTGCGCCTCGTTGTTCCGCGGCGGCTCCTGAAGCTGCGCTGCCGAAATGATACGCCCGTCGAGACGGCCGACGAAAAGATGCCGTTCGGGGACCAGCGTGACGCCGCGGAAATACCGGCTGAAGACCGTGCGGGGCGGGGGATTGAGCCAGCCGAATCCACCTCCGTCGAGAATAGCGGATTCCGCCGCGTCGCAGAGATCCTCCAAGTCCTCGTCGGCGATTTCGTCGAGTGGTTCGATCAGGATGTCTGCAGCACCAGCCATCAGGCCCGTTTCCCGTCCCAGGTGCCGTCCCATGCCATAAAATTTCTGAGAAGCCGCAAGCCAGCTAATTGGCTTTTCTCGGGGTGGAACTGGGTGCCGATCATATTGCCGCGTGCAACGATCGCGGAAAAGGGTCCGCCGTAATCCGCTGTTGCCAGCACGTCATCGCCGTATTCGCATCGGAAGGTGTAGCTGTGCACAAAATAGGCGTGGTCGCCGGGAGTGAACCCGGCGAGGAGAGGATGCGCCGGCGCTTGCACGGCGATCTCGTTCCAACCCATATGTGGAATCTTGAGTGACGAGTCCAACGGCTCTAACGGCGCGACCTCCCCTTCGATCCAGCCAAGCCCCTCGTGCGCGCCGTGCTCGATGCCGCGCGTCGCCATCAGCTGCATGCCAACGCAGATGCCGAGGAACGGCTTTCCAGAATCGCGGACGTTGTGTTCCAGAGCGTGTATCATGCCGCCCAGCGCGCGCAACCCGGCGGCACAATCGCCGAAGGCACCGACACCCGGCAGCACGATTCGGTCGGCGTCATCGACGACTGATGCGTCGCCCGTCACCAGAACCTCAGCGTCGAGTCCGGCTTCGCGCGCTGCGCGTTCGAGCGCCTTCGCGGCCGACCGCAGATTGCCCGAGCCGTAATCGATGACCGCGATCTTCATGACGGCCGTCCGGCGACCTGGCCCGTCTGTGCGTCGAAGAAGCGCAAAAGAGCGCCCTCGCGGTCGCGCCCCGCGGCTATGCCCGCCTGACGCCATCCGTGCGCGCGAAGTGCCTGGCCGCGCGCATCGTTGGCGCCGAACCCGACGAGGGTCATGACGCCCAACGTGATCGCACCCGTGCTCACAGGATCGGCACCAATGAGGTCGACCACGATTTTGACGAGTACGAGACCGGCGAGCAGGCCCAGCGCGGCGAACCACATTCGGTGCCACAGCGCCCACAGAGGGCCGAAAAAGAACGCCGGCCAGCAGAAGCCTTCCTTAATCGCCGTCGCGCCGTAGTCCGGGCTTAGCGTTCCCGGGTCCTGATAGACGGTGTAGATTTTCATGTCCGCGCGTTCGTCGTCGGTTAGCCGCCCAGCGTTCCCTTAGTGGAGGGAACGGAATCGGCGGCGCGAGCATCCGTCTCGGTCGCTGCCCGCAGGCTACGGGCCAGCGCCTTGAAGCATGATTCGACGATGTGGTGATTGTTCTCGCCGTAAAGATTTTCGATGTGGAGCGTCACCCGAGCGTTCTGGGCGAAGGCCTGGAACCATTCCTTGAAAAGTTCCGTATCCATCTCGCCCAGTTTTGGCTTCGAGAAATCCACCTTCCAGATCAGGTACGGCCTGTCGGAGACGTCAATCGAAACGCGCGTAAGCGTCTCGTCCATCGGGATCGTCGCAGAGGCGTAGCGTACGATGCCCCGCCGGTCGCCCAGAGCCTTATGCACGGCGTCGCCAATCGCGATCCCCGTGTCTTCGGTTGTGTGGTGGCAATCGATATGCAGGTCGCCTTTTGCGAGGACGGTCAGATCCATCAGGCTGTGTCGCGAGAGCTGCTCGAGCATGTGATCGAGGAAGCCAATTCCGGTCTCCACGTCGTACGAGCCTGTCCCGTCGAGGTTGACGCTGACCTCGATGTCGGTTTCCTTTGTTTTCCTTGCCACGCTTGCTTTGCGCATTTTGGCACCCGTTCAGTAATTACAATGCGCCGTCGGCGCACAATTTACCTTTCCGGCGCGCGGAAATTCGCCGTAAGGCGCTGCAATCGCAGGACTTGTATCAGGATCGTGTTTCAGACGCCAACAAAAGCGAAATTAAATTCGCCGGCTGTCCGTTTGCGTATTAATAGACGCGTCGAGAATAAACCCCGTGCCGGTGCGAGGACGCGTGCCGCTACGGTCGAGGTGGGAAGAGGAAAGCAGAGCTATGGTAGAGCAACACTGTTCGGATAGCGTATAGGTCCTCATCGCCGGCAAGGCGGAACCGCCATTTCGCCTCCGCTTTGTCGGCGGCTCGCGTGCGGCCGATGTTGACTGCGCTCTTGACGATCCCTACCAAGCGGCCATTTTAAGGATAGCGACGCCTCTCGGCGTCACAATCTTCTCCGGAGACACATGTTAGATACAAATTTCGAGACTTGGCACGGCACTACAATCCTCTCGGTGCGTAAGGGCGGCAAGGTTGTGGTCGCTGGCGATGGGCAGGTGACTTTCGGCAATACGGTGATGAAATCCAACGCGCGGAAGGTCCGGCTGCTCGGAGCCGGCTCTGTGATTGCTGGGTTCGCCGGCGCGACTGCGGATGCGTTCACCCTGTTCGAACGGCTCGAGGCCAAGCTCGAGCAGCATCCTGGCCAGCTGACGCGGGCCTGCGTCGAACTTGCTAAAGATTGGCGGACCGACCGCTACCTGCGCCGGCTCGAGGCGATGATGGCCGTCGCCGATTGCGACGTCTCGCTCGTCCTCACCGGTACAGGCGACGTGCTTGAGCCCGAGGACGGGCTGATCGGCATCGGTTCCGGCGGCGCTTACGCGCTTGCAGCGGCGCGCGGCCTGTTCGACCAGGACGGGCTCGACGCCGAGAACATCGCGCGACGCGCAATGAAGATTGCCGCCGATATCTGCATCTACACCAACGAAAACGTTGTCCTTGAAAGCCTCTAGACCGTGACCAATTTTTCCCCCCGAGAAATCGTTTCCGAACTCGACCGGTTCATAGTTGGCCAGAACGACGCCAAGCGCGCCGTGGCCGTCGCGTTGCGCAACCGCTGGCGGCGACAGCAGCTGCCCGACGACCTGCGCGAAGAGGTCCTGCCCAAGAACATCCTGATGATTGGGCCGACCGGCGTCGGCAAGACAGAAATCGCACGCCGTCTGGCGCGGCTTGCAGAGGCGCCGTTCCTCAAGGTCGAGGCAACGAAGTTCACCGAGGTCGGCTATGTGGGTCGCGACGTCGAATCCATCGTGCGCGACCTTGTCGAGATCGCTATCTACATGACGCGCGAGAAGATGCGCAAGGACGTCGTTGCCAAGGCGGAACTTGCCGCCGAGGAGCGGGTGCTGGATGCTCTGGTCGGCGATACGGCGAGCGCCGATACACGCCAGAAATTCCGCACGATGCTGCGCCAGGGCGAACTCGACGACAAGGAGATCGAGATCGACGTCCAGGATGCGGGCGGTGGCCTGCCTACATTCGAAATTCCGGGCATGCCCGGCGCGCAGATGGGCATGATCAATCTCAACGATATGCTCGGTAAAGCGTTCGGCAACCATACCAAGCCCCGGCGCATAACTATTAGAGAGAGTCACGAGGTGCTCGTCGCGGAGGAGAGCGACAAGCTGCTCGACGACGATAGCGTCGTGCGATCTGCGATCGACTCAGTCGAACAGAACGGCATCGTCTTCCTCGACGAGATAGATAAGATCTGTGCGCGCGCGGACACCCGCGTCGGCGCCGACGTCAGCCGAGAGGGGGTGCAGCGAGACTTGCTGCCGCTAATTGAGGGGACGACCGTCGCGACCAAGCACGGCGCGGTGAAGACCGACCATATCCTGTTCATCGCCTCGGGTGCGTTCCACCTTGCGAAACCGTCGGATTTGTTGCCTGAACTGCAGGGCCGACTGCCGATCCGGGTCGAGCTCAAGGCGCTGACCGAGGAAGACTTCCGCCGGATCCTGACCGAGCCGGAGGCTAACCTAATCCGCCAGTACATTGCGCTGATAGAAACCGAGGAAGTGACGCTATCCTTTACGGACGATGCGATCGATGTGCTGGCGAAGCTCGCAGCCGAGGTGAACCGGACGGTCGAGAACATCGGCGCGCGGCGCTTGCAGACGGTAATGGAGCGTCTGCTGGAGGAGGTCTCGTTCACCGCGTCCGACCGTAGCGGCGAAAGTATTATGATCGACGCGGATTACGTGAAGGAAAAGGTCGCCGATCTCGCCAAGGATGCGGATCTATCGAAATTCATTCTTTAAGTCACTATCGCTTCCGTTTCAGCAGCACGTAGAACGCGCCGCCGCCGCCGTCCCCAGACTGTGCTTGGGCGAAACCGAGCACGCGGCTCCGGGTCCCTGCTGAGTTGAGCCAGGCAGGCAGCTCGCGGCGGATCACCCCGCCACCCGGCTTGAGTGATCCCTTGCCTGTAATGACGAGGACGCAGCGTTTGCCCGAGGCCTGAGCGCTCGCGAGAAATCCCGATAGCGCCGCTTGGGCTGCATCGGCCGTCATGCCGTGCAGGTCGATGTGCGCCTCCGGCCGCAGCCGCCCCTTGCGCAGCCGGTCCATGGTGCGCCGGTCAACGCCTGCGGGAATGCCGGCTGCTAGCGTCGCGAGCTGTTTGCTAGGCGGCGGGGCGCTCGGCATGGCGGCGGGAATTCCGCGGCTACGGGGCGGCTTTGAAGGCGCGGGCGACTGCCCCGGTCCGGTCTCGTCATCCCGCCGCACCGCAGAAGCGCCGAGCGGTTCGGCGTCCGCCATGGCACGCCGGAACAGCTGGCGTTCCTCGGCCGTCGGACGATGGTCAGGCCGCTTCGCCATTCTCATCTTCGACGAGAACGATATGAAGGCGCCGGGGTCCGTGGACGCCGATGGTGACCGTGCGCTCGATATCTGACGACCGAGACGGGCCAGTGATGAGCGTCACCGTGCGTGGCAGTGCGGCCCCAGCCTCATTGTCGGGACGGAGCTTGGTCCAGGCGTCCTCATAGGCGCCTACTATATCTGATGCCTCAAGCACCGCGATGTGAGTGTCGGGTAGAAAGTTGAGTGTGTATGGGGTGGTGCGGCCCGACCGCACCATCAGCGAGCCGGTCTCCGAAATGCCCGCATATGCCGGTGAGATCGAGACGAGGTCGTCGTCCGTCGCCGCGCCCTGCCGCAAGGTTAGGGCGGTGCGTTCCCACGGCAGCGCCGTCATCTCCGCACTGGGCGCGATTACCGCTTCGCTCGGCAGGTTCTCCCGCGCCAGGTAGAAGGCAATCGCTTCCGGCACGTCGTCGGTCGACTTGACGCGGGAAATAGTCGCTGATCCTTCTTCGGCCATCTCGATGAAACGAGCAATCAGCTCAGCCGGCGTTCCGCGACCGCGCGCCGGAATCAACGGCTTTGCAGCATAGGTGGGCGTCGGTGCGGGGGCGTCTTCCGCGCGTCCGGTTGCGCGGCGGATGCGCGCAAGGATGTCGTCGCGTGGGCTCATGACCCCGGCTTCTGTTCCCGTTTCCAGAGGTCAATGAAGGTGCCACCCTCGGGTGCCGGCAGGTCGCGTTCGGCCGTCCATCCGCCCGCGAATGGCAGCAAGCGGAAGCGCCCACGCTTGCCGCCCAGCCGTGCAAGAAGTTCGATGCCGATCCGCGCGCCCAGACGATAAAGCCCGGGCCGCCGCGCCGCCCAGCCCCACAGGCCGACCGCGATTCGACCGCGCGCCTTGTTGAGATGGCGGTCATGCGCCGCCTCGCGCCATCTACGCATCAGGCTCGGCAGTGGAATGCGCATCGGGCAAACAGCCTGGCAGTTGCCGCAGAAGGACGATGCCTCCGGCAGCGGCCAGGCCTTGTCGAGACCCGCCAGCGCCGGGCCGAGCACGGCTCCGATCGGCCCGCTGTAGACGCCGCCATAGGCATGTCCGCCCGCCGCTCCGTATACGGGGCATGCCGACTGGCAGGCGCCGCAACGGATGCAGCGCAGAACATCACGGCATGCATCGTCGAGCAGGCCCGTACGGCCATTATCCAGCAAGACGAGGTGGAATTCCTCTGGCCCGTCCGGGTCGCCTGCGCGCCGCGGGCCGGTGGCCGTCGTCGTATAGCAGGTGATCTCTTGGCCGGTAGCAGAGCGCGCGAGGATACGTAGGATCGTCAGTGCGTCTTCGATGCGGGGGACGACCTTCTCGATAGTGGCGATCGCGATATGGACCCGCGGAAGCGTCTGGGTCAGATCGCCATTGCCCTCGTTGGTGACGACGACGATGGAGCCTGTTTCCGCTACTAGCATGTTCGCGCCTGTGATTCCGACGTCGGCCGCGAGAAATTTCTCGCGCAGCTTGTGGCGCGCTTCTTCGGTCATCGCGGCGGGCTCTTCAAGCAGCCGGTCGGCTGGCAGGTCGGTATGGAAGTCGCGGAAAGTCTGGGCGACCTGTTCCTTCTTCAGATGGATCGCGGGCATCACCAGATGGCTGGGCGTTTCCTCTCGGAGCTGCAGGATGTACTCGCCGAGGTCTGTCTCGACGACGTCGAAGCCATTGGCGATTAGATGGTCGTTAAGCGCGATTTCTTCCGACACCATCGACTTGCCCTTGGCGATCGTCTTCGCGCCCGCTGTGCGGCAAATGTCTAGGATCGTTGCGCGCGCCTCGTCCGCGTCGCGGCACCAGTGCATTTCGCCGCCCGCGTCCGCGAGATTGGCCTCGAAAGCCTCCAGGTAATGGTCGAGGTAGGCTAGAGTGTGGTCCTTAATTTCCACGGCGCGGTCGCGTAGCGCTTCGAACTCCGGCAGGCGGCTGATGATTCCCGGCCGTGCAAGGCGCGTATCGCGCTGCAGTTTGGCGAGTGCCGCCTGCAGGCTGGCGTCCGCGCGCGCGCGCGCCGCGTTGTCGGCGAATTTCAGGCTGTCGAGATGCGCGACCATCAGCTATCCCCGCTGCGGGGCCGACCCGGTCCGTAGCCGATGGCGGGCCCGTCCGCCATACCTGCAAGGACTTCAGCGACGTGGCGCGCACGGATGTCGAGGCCTCGACGCGACAGCCGTCCCGAAATATTCATCAGGCAGCCCAGATCGCCGGCAAGCACTGTATCCGCGCCGGTGGCGGCGATGTCGTCGACCTTCCGATCGACCATCGCGACGGAGACCTCGGGATACTTTACGCAGAACGTGCCACCGAACCCGCAGCAGACGTCTGCGGAATCGAGCTTCCGAACGTCGGTGCCCTGGACGTTCGCCAAAAGCGCGCGCGGCTGATCTGAGACATCGCATTCGCGCAGGCTCGAGCAGCTGTCGTGATAGGCTGCCGTCCCCTGCCAGCTCACGCCATCAGGCGTCCAGCTGCGGACGTCGACGAGAAAAGAGGTAAGCTCCCAGCATTTCTCAGCGAAGCGAGCGGCGCGGTCGGCCCACGCCTCGTCACCTGCGAGCAGGTCGGGATAGTGGCACTTGAGCATGCCCGCACAAGAGCCCGAGGGCACGACGACGTAGTCGACCGGTTCAAATAGGGCGATGGTCTGGCGAGCGATTTCCTCAGCCGTCTCCCGGTTGCCGGAATTATAGGCCGGTTGTCCGCAGCAGACCTGGCGGGGCGGCACCTCGACACTGCAGCCAGCCCGTTCGAGCAACGCGGCGGTGGCGAAACCCACTGTCGGCCGGTAGAGGTCGACGAGGCACGTAGCGAATAGGCCGACGATCGGCGTTTGTGATTGCTTCATGCGGCGTTCCCGTAACGGTGTCGGGTGAAGATGGCGGCGCTGCCCTTACTTCGCAAGGGCGAACATCAGCAGCTAGGCGCGCTGAAGGTCGATGAAGTTGTCGTCGGACAATAAGTAGGCCAGCCTGTCGACCCTCTTCACATTGGGATTATCGAGAGACATCCCGAGCTGGCGGGCGTGGATTCCGACGGACTCGCTGCCTCCTGTCCCGAGGGGACCTGATAACAGGGAGAATGGCAGCGAGGAGGCGTGCGAAGCGCAACGGGATATGCGGCTGTCAGTTCGCGGCGGACGGGCGCGGCCGCAGGAACCAGTAGCGGCCAGGGGACTGCATCGCGCCAGCGCGCGCTGCTGCTTCCGACCCGCCCCCCCAGAAAATATCGGCTCGTACTGAACCACGGATCGCGCCGCCAGTATCCTGGGCGATCATAAGCCGCCTAAAGGGTTGGGCGGCTGCGCCCGGCAGAACAGTTGCCAGCCAGACCGGCATGCCGAGCGGAAACCGCCGCCGGTCGATCGCGAGGCTGCGGCCGGGCGTAAGCGGGGCGCCAAGGGCGCCCAGCGGCCCCGGCCCCTCAAGCTCGCGAAAGAATACGTATGACTTGTTGGTGCGCATCAGTTGCACGCCATCCACTGGATGCGCGGCGAGCCACTTGCGGATCGCCTGCATTGACATTTCCTCCGGCGGAATCTCTCCTCGGTCGAGTAGTTCTCTGCCGATGGACGAATAGGGGTGCCCGTTGGTGCCGTCATAGCCGACGCGGACAAGGGTTCCGTCACGAAGCCGCACGCGGCCGGAGCCCTGTATGTGCAGGAAGAACGCGTCCACCGCGCTATCGACCCAGACCAGCTCAAGGTCGCGGCCTTTCAGGATGCCCTGGTCCATCCCGGCGCGATCGTGGTACGGCACCAGCCTGCCACCGATGACCCGGCCGGCGATCCGCTTTCCCTTCAGCGCCTCGCCGAATAGGCCGAGGTCGACGGCCACTAGCTCCGGCGGGCGGCGATAAAGCGGCACGTTATATGGGCCGCTGCGCTGAAGCGAACCATTAAGTTCGGGCTCGTAGTAACCGGTAATCAGCCCCTTGGCCTCTCCGTCCGTGGCCGAGACCTGCAACGGCTCGAAATGGCGTTCAAAATAGGCGCGCGCCGTTTGTGAGGACGGCGGGTGGACGGAACCAGCCGCGTCGCATACCCGTTTCCAGTCGGCCGCGCTGCCGAGCGGGCCCGGCCGAATGCGCGTCAGGCGTGGGCAGGAGAGCACGAACGTGGACAGCGCTGCGGCGTGATCGTCGCTCGCCCATCCCGGCAGGTCGGCGAAGGAGGCGGGGGTAAAGCGTGCCTCGTCGTCGGAGACTTTCTCGCGTGGCGTGCAGCCGGCGAGGGCGCTGACGAGCGCCGCGACGGCGGCAAGGCCGCGGAATATTGCGGGGGCAGCGCGGCGGATAGATCCGGGCATGGGCTGATGCGTTATGCGAGGCGCCGCAGGCGGAAAATTATAACTGGCTGCGAGTTTCGACTAGTTTCCAATTCGGGTCGCGCGAGGCCGTATCGCGGCTGAAGGTCCAGATATCGATAATTTCGGTAATCTGGTTCGGGTCACCTTCGATGATGCGGTCCTGCGAATCCAGTGTTACATTGACCTGTTCGGAGACGAACTTGACCGTCACCATCGCGTTTTGGCCGTCCATATCCGCTTCGACAATTTCGGCGGACTTGATGCCGATAATCGTTGTGTCGAGCGTGTTTTCCGCTTTCGCCCGGGCGTCGATCGCCTCCTCGAAGCCGTCGTAAATTTCGTCGGCAAGGAGATTGCGGAGCGTTTCTTTATCGCCTTCCGCAAAGGCCTGGACGATCATCTCGAATGCTGCCTGAGCGCCGTCTACGAAGCCGCTTGGTTCGAATGAATTGTCCGCGATCCGAACGCGGACAAGGCCGGCCGATAGAGGGTCGTTGGGGTCAATTTCGACATCCTTTTCCGCGTCTTCGCGCCTGTTCGGAAGCTCAAGGACGTTGCTCTCGGCTTGCGAATCCGCCGAACGACGGGAAACCGGATCGTGGCGTGGCTGCTCGTGGCCCGTGCGCCGGCCGAGAACGCTCCGCAGGCGCAGAACGAGAAACGCCGCCACCATGGCGAACAGTATGATGTCTAAGAACTGGAAACCGTCACCCATAATTTCGCTTCCCCGCGCTTTTGAGCGCGCCTAGCGCCGGCAGCCGCAGCTACCCCCTGGTGGGCGATTGGACGCGCGGTTGACCCTTCGCTATACCCATTCAAGCGCCTGGCAGCAATTCTTGAACCAAATTGACTTGATCGTCGCTGACAGCACTTCCACTTCAGTAAATAGGGACTCCTTTAGGAAATCGCAAGCATGGCTCTCTTTCTGCTAGCGGTGTTTATCGCCGTACCGGTCATCGAAATTGCCCTCTTCATAGAAGTGGGCGGCCAGATCGGACTGTGGCCGACGATCGCGATCGTCGTGGTGACCGCGTTCGCCGGCACGACACTGCTGCGTCTTCAGGGCCTTGCCGTGCTTCAGCGGGCGCAGGAAAGCGCCGCGCGCAACGAATTGCCGGTCGCTGAGATCTATAACGGGCTGTGCCTGTTGGTTGCCGGTGTTTTGCTCCTGACACCCGGTTTCTTTACCGATGCTCTAGGATTTCTTATTTTTATCCCGATGTTCCGACAAAATGCCGGCCTCATCATTTGGCGCTGGCTTGTCCGGTCGGGCCGCGTACCGGTTAAGGCGCCGGGATTAGGCGGACAACGCGGCGCAAACGGTTCTCGGGACCCCTACAGCGGCAACGGTACAGTGATCGACGGCGATTATGAGGAGGTTGATCCGGCCCCGCCCGATCGCGGTAGGCTTGGGCCGCGCTAGGCCGGGGTTTTGCCTTAGCTGGTCACTTGCGAGCTGCCCGGCGGGCTAGCGACTGAAGGCAGTCTACGTCCGTAACCTCTAACTTGTCGCCGAGGCGCATTTCGAAGTGATCGAGCCGGATTGCGCCTGAGGTCTCGTAAAAAAATAGTTCCAAATCACAGGCCGTGTGCCGATAGCGCCAGAATTCTGCCGTCTGGTCGCGCCGGACGAAGTTCGGATGTCCCAGCCATTCGGCGATCCTCTCGCGTGACTGGCTGACAAGATCGGCGGGCTTAGGCGCAAACGGCGGCAGCTTGGGCGCAAACGGCTTCGGCTTGGGCGCAAACGGCTGCAGCTCGGGTAGGGAAGCCAATTGCCGCGCCGGCGCTTCCAGGGCCTGAAGGCCAGACGGCGCGGTCGCGGTCCCGCCGCAAGCTTGCACAGCTAACAGGCCCGCGAGCCCGATTCCCTTGAGGAAGTTCTTCAGCAGGGCAGGCTCATTTCGCTCAAACGTTTTTCGTTTCCGCCGTCTCGGCGTCCGCAGCAGCGTATGTTCCCACGTCTCCGACGATCTCGCCGCCGCGCTCGATCTCGAGCTTGCCGAACCGGACCTTGCCGGTCACGCGTCCCGTGGAGCGGACGAATAGGAGATCCCGCGCTGTTAGGTTGCCTTCAAAGACGCCGCTGATTTCGGCAAAGTTGATTTCTGCTTCGCCCTTGAAGGTGCCGGATGTGGCCACTTCGATATCTCGGCAGTCGCTGATATTCGCCTCGACCGTGCCTTCGACGACGAGCTTGTCACAGGCGCTAATATTGCCGCTCAACTCGATCTCTCGGCCGACGATCAGCTTCTTGCTGACCGGATCGCTGATGCTGACTGGCGGCGAGATGGTGCTTATGTCTCGCGCGACAGGGCGTGGCATTTCTGCCGGCCGCATCGCCGGCGCGCCGGTTTTCATGGGAAGCCCCTGAGGCGCTTCTGGCTGGCCATCTTCGATATTCGCCATGTCATTCACTTTCGATTGTCTTCGTTGGGGCTGCCTAGATCAGGCCCTCTCGGTGTCTGACCGCACCCCCTCGAATACGTGGATCATATATGCCGCAGCTACCACCGGCATCAACAAGTTTACCACCGGAATCGTCAACAGTACGGAAATCGCTAAGCCGCATAGGAGGATCCGGGTCCGATGCTGTTTCCGAAGCGCCCTCACAGCACCTGGCGACAAGCGGCGGGTCGCAGCAAACTCGAAATGCTCGCGTCCCAGCAGATAGCCGTTCAGGACGTAAAAAACAAATGGAATCAATGGAATAGTCAAGATCGGGACAATCAGCACCGGCACTATGATCAATAAGATCAGAAGGTTAAGGGCGATTGTGACGCAGGTGAACCGTAGTGCGTTTACGATGATCTCCACGACCGGCTCCTTGCGCGGCGGTGGCAGGTTTGGATAGTGGCGGGCTTCAACCGCGCGAGCGATCGGCTCTAGGTTGAGCGACAAAACGAGTCCGGCAAAGGCGGGAAAAAAAAGCAGGCCAAGGACAAAGGCCGCGCTGCCGCCCAGAAACCGGATGACGGCATCCATCCAGCCGATGTCGACCACGGATTGGCCGGCGAGCAGCCAGTTGATCAGCAACATCAGCCCTATGAAGACCGCCATGCCGATTAAAACGGCGCGCAGGATGATGCTGCGGACGCGTGGGTCGCCGATCTGTTCAAATGCAAGGACGAGCCCAGAGATCATGCCGCCTGTTTACTCGCCGCCCGCTTTGCCGCCAAGTGCCGTCGCCAGCCTACTCCGAACATTGATGTCCGCACGCTCGTCGTTATACTGCGCCACCGGAATTCAAGAGTACCATTCAGGAGAACATCATGTCAGATGCGTCGCTCGACGTCGTGGGCGTCGGAAACGCCATCGTCGATGTCATCGCGCAGGCCGAATCCGAGCTCGTCGAGCGTCTCAAGTTGAGCAAGGGCACGATGACCCTGATCGATTCCCAAGACGCGGACAGGTTGTACGCCGAGATGGGCGCTGCGATGGAGACGTCGGGAGGTTCCGCGGCGAACACGCTCGCCGGCATCGCCTCGCTCGGCGGCAAGGGCGCCTATATCGGCAAGGTCCGTGACGACCAGCTCGGCAAGGTGTTCGCGCATGATATCCAGGCCGTCGGCGTGGACTACCGGTTGCGGCCCGCGTCGGAAGGTCCATCGACGGCGCGCTGCTTGATTTTCGTTACGCCCGACGCCGATCGGACGATGCAGACCTATCTGGGCGTCAGCGTCATGCTCGGGCCTGAGGATATCGATCCCCAGGCGATCGGCGATTCCCAGATAACCTATCTCGAGGGTTATCTTTTTGACCGCGAGGAGGCGAAAGAGGCTTTCGTGAAGGCCGCCGAGCTCGCCCACGCCGCCAACCGCAAGGTGGCGCTGTCGCTGTCTGATCCATTCTGCGTTGACCGCCACCGGGCGGCGTTCCGCCATCTCGTGGAGGGGCATGTCGACATTTTGTTCGCGAATCACGACGAGATTACCTCGCTTTACCAGACTGACTCGTTTAACGAGGCGGTCGGCCATCTTGTCGGCCATGTCGAGATCGGTGCCGTTACCCGAG
This sequence comes from Alphaproteobacteria bacterium, assembly GCA_038131485.1. GTDB lineage: Bacteria > Pseudomonadota > Alphaproteobacteria > MPNO01 > UBA830 > JAYQUR01. The sequence continues at coordinate 153,147 of JAYPPO010000002.1, read as the reverse complement.
GCGCCAAAGGCTCGGTGATCGTGACCGCCGATGAGATCGCGGAGGTCCCGGCGCAGCCCGTCGAGAAGGTCGTCGACACGACCGGCGCCGGCGACCTATACGCGTCAGGCGTGCTTTACGGCATTACCCACGGCTACGACCTTGCGACAGCGGGTAAAATCGGGTCCGTATGCGCAGCGGAGATCATCTCGCATTACGGCGCCCGACCGCGGATTCCACTCGCCGACTTGGTCAAGGGGGCCCTGCCCTAGGCAAACTTGCCTGTTGACGCCGGCACGCGGAAAGCCATATCAAGCGCATCGCACGACGGCGGCCTTCAAATGATTGGGGCCACCGACCTTCGTTCATGCCCGTATTTCCAGGATTTCCGCCGTGTCAGACCTTCGTAACATCGCGATCATCGCCCATGTCGACCATGGCAAGACGACCCTGGTCGACCAGTTACTGCGTCAGTCTGGCAGCTTTCGGGAGAACCAGAGGGTCGCGGAGCGGGTCATGGACTCGAATGACCTGGAGCGCGAGCGCGGCATCACCATTCTTGCGAAGTGCGCATCGGTCGCCTGGAAGGGCACGCGGATAAACATCGTCGACACGCCTGGCCACGCCGATTTCGGTGGTGAGGTGGAGCGAATCCTCTCCATGGTCGACGGCGCTCTCGTGCTAGTCGACGCGGCCGAGGGGCCGATGCCGCAGACCAAGTTCGTAACAGCAAAGGCGCTGGCCCTCGGGCTGAAACCGATCGTCGTGATCAACAAGGCCGACCGGCCCGACCAGCGCGCCTACGAGGTGCAGGAAGAGGTTTTCGACCTGTTCGCCGCCCTCGGCGCGACCGATGAACAGCTCGATTTTCCGGCGCTTTACGCTTCCGCTAAGGAAGGCTGGGCGGCCCTCGACCTCGATGCGCCGCGTGAGTCCATGGTGCCTCTGTTCGAGCTCATCGTCTCCCACTTCGCGCCGCCGGTGGCCGAGGCTGACGCCCCGTTTGCGATGCTCGCCACCATCCTCGAATACGACACCTATCTCGGCCGCGTGCTGACCGGACGCGTCGAGCGCGGCACCGCGCGAATCAACGCGCCTGTGGTCGCGCTTAGCCGCGATGGCAAGCGCATCGAGAGCGCGCGTCTCACTAAGCTCCTGTCGTTCCGGGGCATCGAGCGCGTGCCGGTCGACGAGGCGCGTGCCGGCGACATCATCGCCATCGCCGGCCTCAAGGAGACAAACGTCGCGGACACCATCGGCGATCCGGAGAACTCCCAGCCCGTGCAGGCGCTGCCGGTCGACCCGCCGACGCTGTCGATGAGCTTCACGATCAACGATTCGCCCTTTGCGGGCCAGGACGGGGATAAGGTCACGTCGCGCCTGCTCGCCGCGCGGCTTGAGCGCGAGGCGGAGGGCAACGTCGCCATTTCGGTCGAGCGGACCGGTGACGAGAATGTGTTCGAGGTGAAAGGCCGTGGCGAACTGCAGCTTGGCGTGCTGATCGAGACGCTGCGCCGAGAGGGCTTCGAGCTGTCCGTGTCGCGGCCGCGCGTGCTCTACCGGAACAATCCTGAGACCGGCGCGCGGGAGGAGCCGATCGAGGAAGTCGTCATTGATGTCGACGACGCTTTCGTGGGCCCCGTCGTCGAGGCGCTCGGCGAGCGCAAGGCCGAGATGACGGACATGCGCCCGTCGGGCGGCGGGAAGACGCGACTAACTTTCCTTGCCCCGTCGCGCGGTCTGATCGGCTATCACGGACAGTTTCTTAACGAGACGCGTGGCACTGGCGTCATGAGCCGACTGTTCCATTCCTACGCGCCTTTCAAGGGCCCGATTGCCGGCCGCCGCAACGGCGTGCTGATCTCGAACGCGACCGGCCGGTCGGTGCCGTTTGCGCTGTGGAACCTGGAGGAGCGCGGGGTTCTCTTCATAGGCGGCGGCGTAGATGTTTACGAGGGTATGATTATCGGCGAGCACAGCCGCGGAAACGATCTTGAGGTCAATCCGCTCAAGACGAAGAAGCTGACCAACATCCGCGCAGCGGGAAGCGATGAGGCAGTCCGACTTACGACGCCTCAGACGCTGCGGCTCGAAGAGGCGATCAGCTACGTCGATGACGATGAGCTCGTCGAGGTGACGCCGCACCACATCAGGCTGCGCAAGCGCCTGCTCGACCCGCATGCCCGCAAGAAGGAATCCCGGCGCGCCGAAAGCGCCTGAGTGTTCTTTTCTGCGGCCTCACCGAGTACTTTCATAAAAGCGTCAAGCATTTGTCATGAACCCGCGCTATCCGTTTCGGAAAAAGTGTCGAGGGGGCCATGACCGACAAGATTTATAACGTCCTGTTTCTGTGCACTGGTAATTCCGCGCGGAGCATCATCGCAGAATGCATTCTTGCCCGCGAAGGCGCCGGCCGGTTCGCTGCCTTCAGCGCCGGCAGCCAGCCGAAGGGCGACGTGCATCCCTACGTTATCGATATTCTGAAGCGCCGGGATTACCCGACTGCGGCGCTGCGGTCGAAGAGCTGGGACGAGTTTGCGACGCTGGGTGCGCCGAAAATGGATTTCGTCTTCACTGTCTGCGACAACGCCCGCGACGAGGTCTGCCCGGTGTGGCCGGGACATCCGATGACAGCGCACTGGGGAATCTCTGATCCGGCCGTGGTCGAGGGAACCGAGGTGGTCAGGCGCGCGGCGTTCGCCGAGACGATACGGCTGATGAGCAACCGTATTTCGACCCTCGTCAACCTGCCGATGGACGAGCTCGACCGCCTGGCGCTGCAGAAGAGGATCGATGAGATCGGCGCCTCTGAGGCGTCCCCCGACAGGCGCTTGATGCCTTTCCCTCAGACCATTGTCTCGAGTTCTGCGAGCAGGTAGGGGCGGAAGCGCTCGTAATTCTCGACCATTGGGAAATGCCCGATGTCTTCCATGATCGTGAAGCGCGAGCCCTCTATCGCCTCGGCTGCCGCACGCGACATGTCGGGAGTCGCCGAATAGTCGTACTCGCCCGTCAGCAGCGAGACCTTGCAGCGGTTGGTGTCGATGCGCTTGATGTCCTCTCGCGCGTCGTGGTCGACGCAGTAGAAATAGACGTCGCCCTTGTACACCCCGGGCCCCGACTGGCTGTAGTACCACCAGTTCTCGCGGCGGCCCGACTCGGGTGAGGACGGCGCGTTAAGGCCGTAGGTGTAGCTGGCGGCAAGTTCTCCACCATGGATCGCTGGGTGGTGCAGGAAGTCGTTGTCGCGGCCCTCGGCGAACGCGGCGCTTTCAAGCCCGATGATGCCGGTGATCTCTTCCTGGTAGTCGGCGGCGACTTTGAGGACAACGGCCCCGCCCATTGAGCAACCCATGACGATGGGCGCGTCTAGCTCCAGTGCCGTCCAGAAATCGTGGATCAGGCCGACATACATCGCGGTCGTTAGCTGGTACTTCTCCAGCCACCAGCCGTCGGGCGGGTTGGACCGGCCGTGGAACGGCAGGTCAAAGGCGATAACGCGGCACTTTGAGGTGACTTCGGGGTCGTTGAGCACTTGACGGAACTGGCGGCTGTCTGCGCCCGCCGTGTGCAGGCAGACTAGCGGCCGGCCCTCGCCCGCCTCCTCGTAGAAGATGCGATAGGTCCTGCCGCCGCTTTCGAGCGTCAGGTAGCGGCCGATGACGGGTTCAAGCTGCGGCATCGATCGGCTCCATTTCGCGCAGGATGTTCATCATGCGATGCAGCGCTCGGGCGTTTTGCATCGTCGCCAGCGAATTACCGTCGAGCTGGAACTCGTCAATGCGCATCAGCATGGCGAAGAAATCGTGATAGAGCGGCGGCGGGTCGGGGTTGATGAATTTGGTCCAGACCGACATCGGCGCGCGCAGGGTAAACTCTACGGGTCGGTCGAAGCGTGGGTTCTGCGCGATCTCCGCAATCTTGCCCTGGCGGACGGCGATCAGAAAATCGTTGCCTTCGAAGGAGAGCTTGAAGTCGAGCGTGAACCAGTCGCCGATGACGCCCAGTTCCGCATCGGCGTTCACTGCGTCGCGGTATCTTTCCATCCAGTCGAGTGTGGGGTTACCATCCATTCGGACCTCCACAAGTTTGGTCATCCAGAAATGAAAACGGCCCCGGTTTGGGGCCGGGGCCGTTTCCAGAATTTCTAAGTTACTGCTTTGTAGCTGCAGAAACTTTTTTCAAAAGTGCGTAGATGTTTTTGGTTTTGGGATCGTCTCCCAAAATTCTATCAGCGATAGGCGTAACCCTTTTTATAAGCTCGGCCTTATCGGACGCGCTCAGCCGATGAACAACGGCGCCTTTTTCTCCCGCCCAGTTCTTCTCCGCGGCACGCGTCAAATCATGCCCCCACTTTCCAGCCTTTGGCGTAACTAGCTTAGCGGAATCTATCACAATCTTTTTTAAGTCCGCCGGCAGCTTATTCAGCCAAGCAGTGCTGGTGAATGACCCGCATGTGATTTGGGCCATTCCAGTCAACGTAATGTTCTTAGCGACGGTCCAAAATTTTGATGGATGCATGACCCCAATTGAGCTTCGGACGCCATCGATCGTTTTGCGCTGCAGGCCCGGTAAGACCTCCGAGTAGGGGATTGGAACACCCGTCGCCCCCAACGAGGCGATAACTTCACGCTCAAGCGGCGTGGCCAGCACGCGGATCTTTCGACCTTTCAGGTCATCGAGCGTTTTAAACGGCTTTAGCGTCGCAATAGACGTGCCGCCGCAACCCCAGAGGGATGTAACGACAAAGCCTTTTGTCTCACCCATTCGAGTGAATTTATCGAAAAACTCAGGAACGTTTATCGCTCTGGTTGCGTGGTTTTCATCGGTGAACATTCCAGGAGCATCCGTCACCATGAAACGTTTATCGATGCCAATGAAGAACCCTGGCGGAATATTGAATTGTTCTTGAGTGCCAAGCTGTATCGCTTCGATTTGGCGCGGGATTTTCCCTAATTGCGCTGCCGGAAACACACCAACTTTGATGCGGCCGCCCGATTTTTCCTCAATATATTCTTTTTGCCATTTGGCTGAAAAGTGGTTCGAGTCATTGATGGTGACCATACCAATTTTCATGTTGATTGTTTTCGCATTAGCTCCCGAAGCCATGAAAGCGGCAGCTAAAACCACTGAACCTACTAAGAGAGAGTTCTTCATTAAATCCATTCCTGTTTCAACGATGACGTTAGATCTTATACCAAATTCACTTACTTTAGCCAAATTCCGCGAATTTCTGTGCGGAACAACAGTTAGCCCCCCGATTCTTTATACCTAGAATCGGGGGGGGGCGGCTTGAAATTGGTTTTGACCCTACCGAGTTGCCGCTACCGCCTTTTTTAAGAGGGCATACATGTCTTTCGTCTTGGGATCTTTAGCCAAAATGTCGTCGGCGATCGGAGCAACGCGCCGTCGCAATTCCGCGCTGTCTGCTTTCGAAAGACGGATGACCTCTGCATCTTTGGCCCAATTCTCGGTCGCTTTTTGAGTTAAGTCGTATCCCCAGTCGCCCGCAGCTTTCGTGACCTCTTTGCCGGCATCAAAAACCATTTGCTTGAGATCATTCGGTAGCGTTTTAAGCCATGCATTGCTCAAGAATTGGCCGCAAGTAATCTGACCCATGCCAGTGAGAGTTATGTATTTGGCGACGGTCCAAAACTTCGAAGGATGCATGACAATGATGGCACTGCGGACTCCGTCAATGACTTTTCGCTGCATCGCCGGGAGAACTTCACTGTAGGGCATCGGAACGCCTGTTGCCCCCATCTTGTCCATTACGGCGCGCTCTAGAGGCGTCGCTAGAACGCGTATTTTTCTACCTTCAATATCTTTGAGAGTCCTGAAAGGCTTGGTTGTGGCGATAGATGTATCTCCGCAAGACCAGAGATAATTCGCCACGAACCCTTTTGCTTCGCCCAACCGGGAGAACTTCTCTTTGAATTCTGGATAATTAATTGCTTTGTGGGCGTGCCGAAGGCCATCGAATAGCCCCGGGGAGTCCGTAACCATAAAAGCTTTATTAATTCCCACAAAAAAACCGGGAGGGATGTTAAATGCCTCTTGGGTGCCGAACTGTATTCCTTCTATTTGACGCGGAATTTTGCCAAGCTGACTCGCTGGATAAACGCCCACTTTGATCCTGCCGTTGGATCTTTTCTCAAGTATTTCTTTGACTTTTAAAGCCGAAAAATGATTCGAGTCATTAATGGTCGGCATGCCAATCTTCATCGTGTATGTTTTGGCGCTTGCACCACTACAGATCAGTGCCCCCGCAGCTATTGACGCCAACAAAATTTTCGTTTTCATTTGACTTCTCCCAGTTCTTTTTTTGCCATTCATATTTAATTTTACTTAGGGGGATTCCCCTTCTTTCTATTTGCGCGTTGCCTTTACAGCTTCTTTTAAGAGGGCATACATCTCATTCGTGCGTTTGTCTTTTCCGAGAATTTCATCGCCAATTGTCGAAATCTTTTTGATTAACTCGGCACGTTCGGAGGCGGGGAGACGGTGAACGGTTCCCACTTTTTCCCACTTCTTTTCATTGGCGCGGGTCAATTCTTCACCCCATTTGCCAACGAGCGGGGTCACATCACGCTGTGCCTGCATTACTACTTTGCGGAGGTCATTGGGCAGCGACTTCAGCCATGCACCGCTCAAAAATTGGGCGCACGCAATGTGACCAGACCCGATCAGAGTGACATGCTTTGCAACGGTGTAGAACTTGGAGGGATACATCACGATGATTCCCGTCCGAACCCCGTCGATTGTTCCACGCTGCATCCCGGGAAGAACCTCTGTATAGGGCATTGGCACCCCGGTTGCGCCCATCTTTTCCATCACCGCACGCTCAAGCGGTGTTGCTAACACCCGAATCTTTTTGCCTCTGATATCGGCGAGCGTTTTGAAGGGTTTGACGGTATTGACAGAGGTGTCCCCGCACGACCAAATCGATCCGCCGACGATGCCTTTGTCCGCGGCAAGGTTCAGAAACTTGGAGCGAAACGGCTCGTGGTTGACCGCCCGGTACTGGTGCATAACGTCCTGGAACATTCCGGGCGCGTCCGTGACCATAAAGGAGCGGTTGATCCCGATGAAGAAACCCGGGGGAATATTAAACGCTTCCTGCGTACCGAGCTGAATGCCTTCAATCTGACGCGGAATTTTACCGAGCTGCGCGGCGGGATAGACCCCGACCTTGATGCGGCCATTTGATTTTGCTTCGATTTCCTTCTTCAGCCAGTTGGCCTGAAGATGGTTTGAGTCGTTCACCGTAACGAAACCGATTTTCATAGTATAAGTTTTCTCGGCGTTCGCGGCGCCGGAAGCCAGAAACAATCCTGCCGCTGCTGCGACACATGTCATTACAGTGCGTTTCATAAGTTTCTCCCCATATTAATTGCCCGCCGACCTCGACGGGGCGGTTGTTTCTTTTCTTAAAGCGCGGGAATTTTTGATTTTGCCCGCTTCTTGACTAGACGCTAGCACAGCGTCTCAGTTTGGCAAAGTTAGAATGCTGATGGCAGCGGGACTATTCTGAGGCGCAATCTTTGTATTCAATTTCCAGCACTCGGACCTCGCCATCGGAGATATTGATCGCGTTGTGTTCGATTGGGGCGCTCCAGGCCATGGCGCGGCCGTCCGTGTAGGGCACTTCGGTTTGCTTACCGTCCGCGCCCTGCAGCAGCAGCGCGCCGCCCGATTGCTGGATCGTCACATAATCCCATTCATGGCAGTGCCAGCCGGTCTGGTCTCCGGGAGCGAACACCCATTGGGTGATCCGCGTCCGCGCGTCCTCATGCAACAGCGTATGCTCCGCAAGCGCCGCGCCTGGCAGTTCCGCCGCGGTCCTGCCTCGCCGATGTTCCGACATGGTTTTTCCTCTCGGTCTTTCGGAGATCCTAGCCAACCCCCGCCCGTGCCGTCTAGGATCCATCCATGAGAGCGGGCGGGGCGAATGGCGCGACGGCACCGTGGTCAGCGCGGCTCCGCGATCCGCGCTTTCGCACGATCTTCCTGTTCGGCATGGCGAGTGGACTGCCGTCTTCTCTGGTATTCGCGACGCTGTCTATTTGGCTCCGCGAAGAGGGCATATCGCGAACCTCTATCGGGCTGTTCGGCGCTGTAGCGACGCCGTATGCCATCAATTTCCTTTGGGCGCCACTCGTCGACCGGTTCCGCCTGCCGTATCTCGGCCGCCGGCTTGGCCAGCGACGGTCATGGATCCTTCTCTGCCAAATCCTGATCGTGCCGGCCGTCCTGCTAATGGGACGCCAGGACCCCGGCACGTCGGCTGTGGCGATGGCGGCATTCGCCGTGGCCTTGACCCTCCTGTCGGCGACGCAGGACGTGGCGATCGACGCCTACCGTATCGAGATCCTGAAGCACGACGAATACGGTGCCGGCGCGGCCGTGGCGATTTACGGCTGGCATACTGGTGCGTTCCTTACTGGCGCCGGCGCGCTTTACATTGCGAGCAGCGGCGGCTGGTCTCTTGCCTATGCGGCGGCCGCGTGTGTGATCGGCCTTGTCGCGATGGCTGTCTTATTCGCGCGCGAGCCCGACCATCCGGCGGAACGGGAAGCGCCTGCGGAAAACGTCGCTGACTGGCTCCGAAGGGCGGCGATTGAGCCGCTTGCCGAATTCTTCCGGCGATTGAGGTGGATCGCCGTGCTCGTGCTCGCGGTCATCGTTTTCTACAAATTCGGCGACGCTATGCTGGGGCGAATGTCGGGGGTCTTCTACGTCGATCTTGGTTTTTCGAAGCTGGACATCGCGAATTACACCAAGACGGTTGGGCTCGCCGCGACACTGCTGGGGGTTGCCGTCGGCGGCTGGGTGACGGTGCGGCTAGGCGTGATGCCCGCGATGTTCGTCGGCGCGTTTCTCATGATGGGGACAAACCTATCATTTGCGCTGTTGGCGCATGCCGGGCGCGATTTCGAACTGTTGGCGACGGTGGTCTTCTTCGACAACCTGACCGGCGGCTTGGCCACGACGGCGTTCGTGGCCTACCTGTCGGGGTTGTGCAACGTGGCGTTCACGGCGACCCAGTATGCCCTGCTCGCCTCGCTCGGCAATTTTGCGCGGATACAGTTGGGCTCAGTTTCAGGCTGGGCCGTTGATGCGCTTGGCGGCGACTGGACGATGTTCTTCGTGCTTGTTGGCGGCGTTTCGCTGCCGGCGATCGGCCTCTTATGGCTACTATTGGTGATCACGGCGCGGTTGCAGAATGAGGGGGCCGAACGCGAGGTCCCCTTCGGGGGGCGATCATGAAGGCGGCCGGCAGGTTGTCGGTGCAGAGATCTGAATGTTTTCGAATGACACCGTCGCTGACTAAGGTATGAAATTTCTGCCTTTCAATAATTTGACCATCGCCGAAAACCATAAAAACCCGATAAATCGAACCAGTTTGGTTGAACCCTGACGGGAAATATGGCCTTTTACTACGAACGACTTAGGCAGAGGGTTGATTTACCGTGGTTCTAAAAAATCCGCTGATGCAGCTGTTTGGTCAGTCGCCGTTCAAACCGCTGCAAGAACATTTTCGCATAGTTCTTCAATGTGCGAACGAAGTGCCAGGTTTGCTGATCGCCGCTCAAGAGGCGGACGCTGGGACCGTTTCAAAGATCCGGGACAGGATTTTTCAGCAGGAAGGTGAGGCTGATTCAATTAAGAACGAACTTCGGTCGCATCTTCCTAAAACCCTGTTTCTTCCCGTTGATCGGCGGGAATTGCTTGTTATCCTCGACATGCAAGACTCCATTGCCGACACGGCGCAGGATATCGCGGGCATGATGGTCGTGCGCGATATGCAGCTCCCGCCAAACGTTCATGAACCGGTGATGGCGCTTACCCGTCGCTGCGTGGATGCCTGCAACCAGCTCGGGAAGATCATGGAAGAGCTGGACGAGCTTGTTGGAACCGGCTTCCGGGGGCCGGAAGCGGACAAGGTCATGTACATGATCGACGAGCTGAACAAGATCGAAACGGACACCGACGAGCACGCCGTCAAACTGATGCGGGTCCTGTTCGCGAACGAAAATGAGATTGGCGCGGTATCGACCGTCATGTGGGATCGCGTAATTCACTGGATCGGCGATCTCGCCAATTTCGCGGAGAGAGCCGGTAACAGGCACCGTCTATTACTGGCACGCTAAGGCAACCTCGCGCCTCTCTCTGTAGCTCTCGAGTAAGTAGTTTATATGAATGTAATTGCCGAATTTGGTCCCACGCTGCTGGTACTTGCCATAGCCTTTGGCCTCTTCATGACCTGGGGGATCGGCGCCAACGATGTAGCGAACGCGCTTGGTACATCCGTCGGTTCGGGCGCGCTTACTGTTAAAACGGCAATAATTATTGCCGCCATTTTCGAGTTCGCGGGCGCGAGCCTCGCCGGTGGTAGCGTTACCAGCACGATCCGAAAGGGGATTGTCGATCCTGCCCAGGTAGCTGACCAGCCGGAGTTACTGGTCTTTGGAATGCTAGCCGCTCTGCTCGCGGCGGGCTGCTGGCTTGCGCTCGCGTCCGTTCGCGGCTGGCCCGTATCCACAACTCATTCCATCGTTGGCGCGATCGTTGGATTCGCTGTCGCGGGAATCGGGATTGATGCTGTCAGCTGGGGCAAGATTGGGCAGATCGCCGCCAGCTGGGTCATCTCGCCGGCGTTGGGCGGCGTGATTGCATTCTTACTCATGATGAGTATTCGCAAGCTGATCATGAATTCGCCGTCGCCGACCGCCAGTGCGGTGCGTTATGCCCCCTTCTATCTATTTCTAGTGGGATTCGTTGTTTCGTTGGTGACGATATTTAAGGGCCTCAAGCACTTAAAAATAGAACTCGACGGGTTCGAGAGCACGGGTATTGCTGTGATCATCGGTGTCATAGTCGCACTTATCGGCAAATGGTCCGTCAACCGAGTAAAGCTTGACGAGGAAAAAGACAGAACCGAACATTTTGCCGGCGTTGAGCAGGTCTTCGCGCCAATGATCATTTTCACCGCCTGCGCGATGGCTTTTGCGCACGGTTCGAACGACGTTGCCAACGGCGTTGGCCCCTTAGCGGCCATCTACGGCATCATCGAAACCGGCGGCGCCGTAACACGAAAGCTGCCGATGCCTTTTTGGATTCTGGCGTTAGGCGGTGCCGGGATCGTGCTTGGTCTCGCGACTTTCGGTTATCGGGTAATGCAGACGATCGGCAGTCGGATTACGGCGCTGACGCCGACAAGTGGCTTCTGCGCGACGGTTGCGGCGGCCATTGTCGTGGTTCTAGCATCACGGACGGCAATGCCTGTTTCGACGACGCACATTGCGGTCGGTGCAGTCATGGGTGTCGGCATGGCGCGGGGCATCGCCGCCCTTAACCTGGGGGTGATCGGCAGCATCGTCCTTTCGTGGGTTGTGACGCTGCCGGCCGGCGGCATACTCGCCGCTTTTTTCTTTTTCATGTTCAAGGGTATGTTCACTTAACGCGGCTTTGAACCGCGGCTGTCTACAGGGTTGTCACTTGCGCATCGAGTGCATAGCCGGCGGAACGAACCGTGCGGATAATGTCCGTTTCCCCCGCCTCGTTTAGAGCCCTCCGCAGGCGCCGGATATGGACGTCGACTGTGCGGGGATCAATATCGATGTCGTATCCCCAGACCGAATTGATAAGCTGATCCCTAGAAAAGACGCGGCCCGGGTGTTCAAGGAAATGACGCAGCAGCCGAAACTCCGTCGGGCCCAGAACCACCGGCCTGTCGCCGCGTGCGACCTTGTATTCCGCCAGATTCATCTCGATGTCGTCATAGGTCAGGCGTTCCTCCGCGAGGGCCGGGCGTGCCCGACGCATCACCGCATGGATGCGGGCGATCAGCTCTTCCGGGGCGAACGGTTTGGTGACGTAGTCGTCGGCGCCGGTTTGTTGACGCGCTCGGTTCGCCGTTCTCCCTTTTCTTTTTCGCGGGCGGCCAGCACCAGCGAATCGTGCGCGGCGATCGTAGCGAAGTTCACCATGTCGGCATCGTTGGCGCTGATCGGCACGATCTGAACCGACCGCGTCAGCCCAGTAAGCAGCGGGCCGATCACGGTTCCTCCGCCGAGCTGTTGGAGAATCTGCGACGAGATCGCTGCTGCGTGCAGGCCCGGCATGATCAAGATATTCGCGGGCCCCGACAGGCGGCAGAACGGGTAGACAACGCGAAGATCCATATCGAGCGCGACGTCTGGCGACATCTCGCCATCGTACTCGAAGTCCGCGCTCTCCTCGTCGAGAATGCGCACCGCGTCCCGGACCTGGGTCGCAAGCGCACCCGGTGGGTTGCCGAAGTTGGAATAGGAAAGGAACGCGACCCGCGGCTCGTGGCCCATGTCGCGGGCTTCTGAGGCGCACTGCCGTGCGATTCGGGCGAGCTGCTCGCCGGTCGGGCGTTCGTGGATGGTCGTATCGGCGATGAAGACGGTCCGTCCGCGAGACATGACCATCGTCTTACCGAAGACCGCCTGGCCCGGCACAGGGTCGATCGCGCGGCGTATGTCCTCGAAGCAGACCGAGTAGCTGCGCGACAGGCCGGTTACCATCGCGTCGATGTCGCCGTGGACTAACATGCAGGCGGAAAAAACATTTCGGTTCTGATGAACCAGGCGCTGGCAGTCGCGGTAGAGATGTCCTTCGCGCTGAAGACGCATGTATAGATATTCGGTGTAGTGGCGGTTGCCGCGCGACAGCCGCGCGTTGTGAATCTCGATGTTTTCTGCGCCCGTCAGGCCGAGGCGCTTGATCGTCTCGCGCACCTGCTCCTCGCGGCCAATTAGGACCGGTGTTCCTAGACCAGACTGGGCGAACGCGATTGCGGCGCGGATCGAGGTTTCTTCCTCTCCCTCGGCGAAGCCGACGCGGCGCGGGTTAGCGCGGACTTCCTCGTGAATCGCTTGCAGCATGGCGACGGTTGGGTCGAGCCGCGCGGAAAGCTGAATACGGTAACTGCCAAGTTCGGGCATATCCCTCCCGGCGACGCCAGAATCGACGGCGGCTTGCGCCACCGCCGGCGGGATCGCGGATATCAGCCGCGGATCGAACGGCACCGGAATAATGTATTCGGGTCCGTAACGCAGCCGCCGGCCTGAATAGGCGGCTGCGACCTCGTCTGGGACGTCCTCTCGGGCAAGTGCCGCCAGCGCGCGCGCCGCCGCGATCTTCATGTCGTCATTGATCGTGCGTGCGCGGACGTCGAGCGCGCCGCGGAAGATATACGGGAAGCCGAGAACGTTGTTCACTTGGTTCGGATAGTCCGACCGACCGGTCGCGAAGATGACGTCCGTTCGGACCTCGCGCGCTTCCTCGGGCGTAATTTCCGGATCGGGATTGGCCATCGCGAAAATGATCGGCTTGTTGGCCATGGATTTCACCATGTCCTTCGTCACCGCGCCGGCGACCGACAGTCCGAAGAACGCGTCTGCGCCCTTAATCGCCTCTTCCAGCGTGCGGGCCTTGGTATCGACGGCGTGCGCCGATTTCCACTGGTTCATGCCGTCCTCGCGGCCCTGATAGATGACGCCCCGGGTATCACACAGGATGATGTTATCGTGCTGCATGCCGAAGGCTTTGAGCAGTTCGATGCAGGCGATGCCGGCGGAACCAGCCCCGTTTACAACGAGCGTCGTTGTTCTGATGTCGCGGCCCGATAGCTCCAAGGCGTTGACAAACCCTGCGGCAGCGATAATCGCGGTGCCATGCTGGTCGTCGTGGAAGATTGGGATGTCCATCAGCTCCCGAAGCCGGCTTTCGATCACGAAACAGTCGGGTGCCTTGATGTCTTCCAGATTGATGCCCCCGAAAGACGGGCCAAGATAGCGGACGCAGTTGACGAATTCGTCGACGTCCTCAGTATCGAGTTCTAGGTCGATCGCGTCGACATCGGCGAACCGTTTGAACAGCACGGCCTTGCCTTCCATCACCGGCTTCGAGGCGAGGCCGCCGAGATTGCCGAGCCCGAGCACTGCGGTGCCGTTTGAAATGACCGCGACCATGTTGCCTTTTGCGGTGTAGTCGTAGGCGGTCGACGGGTCGTCGGCGATCTCGAGACAGGGCGCGGCGACGCCCGGCGAATATGCAAGCGAGAGGTCGCGTTGCGTCGTCAGCGGCTTCGTGGCGACGACCTCGACCTTGCCGGGCCGTCCCGCCCGGTGCATCGCGAGTGAGTCCTTGTCGAGATCGCTGTATTTGCGCTTGGCCATGCCGGTCCCTGTTCGTCTGATGACGACTTCAGGATAATGATGAAACCGCTCCGCTCCAACTGCTCAATGTTGACAGTTTCATGAAACCGATGTCGCCGATTCGCGGCTAGCCGGTTCGAACTTGAATACCGCTGTGATAGGCTTTCGCCGTGGGACAGGCATCGGACATCGTGGCGGAGAAAGAGGCGCCTGAAGGTAGCGGCGCGACGGCGGCGGCCGCGCTGACGCCCATGATGGCGCAGTATCTGGATATCAAGCGTGCGCACCCGGACGCGCTTCTATTCTATCGGATGGGCGACTTCTACGAGATGTTCTTCGATGACGCCAAGAAGGCCGCCGAGGCGCTCGACATCACGCTGACCAAGCGCGGCAAGCATCTGGGCGAAGACATTCCCATGTGTGGCGTGCCCGTTCATGCCTCGGAATCCTATCTTTCCCGTCTGATCAGAAAGGGCTTCAGGGTCGCCGTTTGCGAACAGACGGAAGATCCGGCCGAGGCGAAGAAGCGCGGTTCGAAATCCGTCGTTCGGCGCGAGGTGATCCGCGTCGTTACGCCCGGCACGATCACCGAGGACGCGCTGCTGGATTCGCGCCGCCACAACTATCTCGCCGCCATTGCCGATGCAGGCGGCGCACTCGGCCTAGCGTGGCTCGACATGTCGACGGGCGCCTTTGCCGCGCAGCCGATTGAACCCGGCGCCCTTGCGTCGGCGCTCGCGCGAATCGCGCCGGGAGAGCTTCTCGCCCCCGATCGTCTCGTCGGCGCACCCGATTTCGCGCCCGTGCTAGCCGAATTCGGAGACTGTCTCGTGCCGCTTCCCAGCAGCCGCTTCGACAGCGATGCTGCGCAGCGGCGGCTCAAGGAGATCTTCGCCGTAAAATCGCTAGATGCGTTCGGCGATTTTGGCCGGGCAGAGCTGTCTGCCTCGGGCGTGGTGGTCGGCTACGTCGAGCTCACCCAGAGAGGCCGTTTGCCGCGGTTGCAGCGCCCCCGGAGAATGGCCGCCGGAGCGGCAATGACGATTGATATGGCTACACGCCGCAATCTAGAAATCGTCCAGACGCTGACCGGCGCGCGGGAAGGCTCGCTGCTCGCGGTGGTCGACCGAACCGTAACAGGCCCCGGCGGCCGGCTGCTCGCAGCGCGCATCGCCGCGCCGTTGACCGATGCCGCCGACATTCGCGCGCGGCAAGATGCCGTCGCCTACTTCGTCGACGCCGGCCGGATGCGGGACGACGTGCGTGCCCGCCTGCGAGAGGCGCCTGACATGGAGCGCGCGCTTTCGCGCCTCACGCTCGGTCGCGGCGGGCCGAGGGATCTTGCCAGCATCCGGGACGGCCTTGCCACGGGACGCGATTTGCACGCGCGGCTGGCCGGTTCGAGCCCACCCGAAGAAATAGCTGCTGCCATCGACGAGCTTGGAGGCCAGGAGGCGCTTATCGACCGGCTGGCGCACGCGCTCGCTGACGATCTGCCGTTCATTGCGCGCGACGGCGGATTTATCCGCTCAGGCTATACGGCCGACCTCGACCAGCTCCGCACGCTGCGCGACCGGAGCCGCAAGCACATCGCAACGTTGCAGGCGCGCTACGCCGACGAGACGGGGATCAATTCCCTAAAGATCCGGCACAACAACGTGCTCGGTTATTTTATCGAGGTGACGGCGGCGAACGCCGATCGCGTTCAGACCGGCGGCGACCACCCGTTCATTCACCGCCAGACGCTGGCAAGTGCTGCTCGCTTCACGACCGTCGAGCTCGGAGAATTGGAGGGCAAGCTTGCCCAGGCCGGCGAACGCGCACTGGCGCTAGAGCTCGAACTCTTTGATGAACTGATAAGGGTGGTTTCCAGCGCCGCCGACCGGGTTTCTAGATCGGCCAGCGCGCTGGCGACGCTCGACGTCTCTTCCGGTCTGGCCGCGCTTGCCGTCGAGCGGCGCTATGTGCGCCCTGAGGTCGACGAAACCGATGCGTTCGAGATCGCCGGCGGGCGGCATCCTGTTGTCGAGGCGGCGCTGGGCGTCTCCGGCGGGTTCGTCGCCAACGATTGCGACCTTGCGTCGGCGAACCGGCTTTGGCTGGTCACGGGTCCCAACATGGCGGGCAAGTCGACCTTCCTGCGGCAGAATGCGCTGATCGCGGTGCTGGCTCAGGCCGGCTCGTTCGTGCCGGCGGACCGGGCGCATATCGGCATCGTGGACCGTCTGTTCAGCCGGGTCGGCGCGTCCGATGATCTCGCGCGCGGCCGGTCGACCTTCATGGTCGAGATGGTCGAGACGGCGACCATCCTCAACCAGGCGACCGCGAGGTCGCTCGTCATCCTGGACGAAATTGGCCGTGGCACGGCGACGTTCGACGGACTCTCAATCGCTTGGGCCGCGCTTGAGCACCTGCACGAAGTAAACTGCTGCCGCGCCCTTTTCGCGACGCACTTCCACGAGCTTACCTCTCTGACGGCTCGGCTTGGCGCGCTCGCCTGCCACACTATGCGAGTGAAAGAGTGGAAGGACGACGTCGTGTTTCTGCACGAGGTTGTCGCCGGCGCAGCGGATCAGTCCTATGGCATCCATGTCGCGCGCCTCGCCGGCCTTCCGGAAACCGTCGTCGGACGCGCTCAGGATGTGCTGCGAATGCTTGAGGCGGGAGAGCAGTCTGGCGCCCTCGCCCGCCTTGCCGAGGACCTGCCGCTTTTCTCGGCGCACGTGGCGCGCCCTGCGCCTAAGGACGGGTCCGCCGTCGAGACGGCGCTCGGGAACGTTAATCCCGACGAGTTGACTCCGCGCGAGGCGTTGGAGGTTCTTTATCGATTGAAGGCGATCATCGCTGAGTAGCGCACGACGTCGCAGACCGGTTCGCATGGTTTTCTACTTTTAGCTATAACGTCTTGTAGAAACGCATAGAATCTGGGGCATTGGCCCCAGGCGGGAGCGTAGGACAGGCGGATACCTGATGGCAGCCATTCCTAGACAACGGCGAATTATTGATCGCGCCGCCATCGTCGGCGAGCTCGATACGCTGATCGCACGGGGTCGATCGCCGTCTGACGTGCGGGGCGAACTGCTGCAGCTGCTGAAGGATGCGTTGGCGGCTGGCCGCGCGGAAGTGCGCCGCCGTTTTGACGAGGGCGAGGCGAGCGGCGAGGAAGTTTCCAGGGCCTTGTCGTTTCTTGCGGACCAGATCATCAGGCTGATCTACGACTTCGCGGCGGACCATGTCTATCCGGCGGCGAATCCGACAGAGGGGGAAAAGCTCTGCGTCGCCGCTGTTGGCGGCTATGGCCGCGGCGAGCTCGCGCCGTTCTCCGACATCGATCTGCTTTTTGTCTTACCCTACAAGGAAACCGCGCGGCAGGAGCAGGTCATCGAGTACATGCTCTACATGCTTTGGGACCTGAAGCTGAAGGTTGGCCAGTCCGTGCGGTCGGTCAGCGAATGCATCCGGCTCGCAGGAACGGATGTGACCATCCGAACCGCGATGCTGGAGTCTCGGTACCTATGGGGTGACAAGAAGATCTACAACGAGCTTCGCCGACGCTTCTATAGCGAGGTCGCTGACAAGACCGGACCCGAGTTCGTTGAGGACAAGTTGGCCGAGCGTGACGCCCGCCACAAGCGCATGGGCGATTCGCGCTACGTCCTTGAGCCGAACATCAAAGAGGGAAAAGGAGGCTTGCGCGATCTGCAGACGCTCTTCTGGATCGCCAAGTATCTCTACAAGGTCGACGAGGTCGCCAACGTCGTCGATCGCGGCGTGCTGACCAAGAAGGAGTCCGGCCGGTTCGCGCGCGCCCACCGCTTCATGTGGGACGTGCGCTGCCATCTTCACTATCTGACCGGCCGCGGAGAAGACCGACTCACCTTCGACCTGCAGCCCGAGATTGCCGTCAAGCTGGGTTACCGAGACCGGGCCGGCGCGCGGGGTGTCGAGCGCTTTATGAAGCACTATTATCTGGTCGCCAAGGAGATCGGGGACCTAACGCGCATCTTCTGCGCGGCGCTCGAGGCGGAACACCAGCGGAAGCCCATGTTTAAGCTGTCGTCGCTCGGCCTCTTCCAGAGGGCGCCGGAGGGTTTCGTCCTCGACGGCGGCCGTTTGTCTGTCGAACGCGGTTCCGACCTCAGGACCGCGCCGGTCAAGGTGCTGCGTCTGTTCCACGCGGCGCAAAAGCACGATCTCGACATTCATCCAAGGGCGTTGCGCGCAATCACACGGAACCTCCACGAGATCGACGGCATCCGCGAAGATGCGGAGGCAAACCAACTGTTCATTGAAATGCTGACGTCGAAGAAAGATCCCGAAAAAACGCTCCGGCGGTTGAACGAGGCCGGCGTCTTCGGCCGGTTCGTGCCGGATTTCGGGCGTGTCGTTGCCCAGATGCAGCACGACATGTATCACGTCTATACGGTCGACGAGCACACGGTCTTTGCCATCGGCATCCTCGACAGCATCGAGAACGGCAATTATGCCCGGGAGATGCCTGTCTCGACCGAGGTCATCCACAAGGTGAGGTCACGGCGGGCGCTATTTGTGGCGGTGCTGTTGCACGACATTGCAAAAGGCCGCGGTGGCGATCACTCGGAGCTTGGCGCAGAAGTTGCTCTCGAACTCTGCCCGCGCTTCGGGCTGACCGAGGAGGAGACGGAGACCGTTTCCTGGCTGGTCCGCTACCATCTGCTAATGAGCAATACAGCCTTCCGCCGCGATATCGGCGACCCCAAGACGATCAGCGATTTTTGCGACGTGGTGCAGTCGGTCGAACGGCTGCGGCTGCTGCTCGTGCTTACCGCCGCCGACATACGCGCGGTCGGCCCCAACGTCTGGAATGCCTGGAAGGGCGCGCTTCTTAGCGATCTCTATGAGGCCGCGGAGGACAGGCTGACGGGCGGACAGTCCTCGGAAAAACGCGAGGAGCGCGTCGTCCGGGCCCAAGAAGCGATGCGCGTGCTCATTTCTGACCTGCCCGTGGAATCCGTCGACCGGCACATCGCGCGCGGCTACCCCTCCTATTGGGTCTCGTTCGACGCCGAGACGCTCGCCTGGCATGCGCGGATTGCCCATGAGGCGGAATCGCGCCAAGAGCCGCTGACCATCAAGAACCGGATCGACAGCTTCAAGGGCGTGACCGAGATTACCATCCTCGCGCACGACCATCCCGGCTTGTTCGCGCGGATCGCCGGCGCGATGGCGGTCAGCGGTGCGAACATCGTCGACGCCAAGATCTTCACGACCAAGGACGGCATGGCGCTCGATACATTCTGGGTGCAGGACGACAACGGCGATCCGTTCGACCGGCCGGATAAGCTAGCGCGTCTCTATACGAGGATTAACCACACGCTCCAGGGCGAGCTTCGGCCGCGCGAGGTGCTAAAGAACAGCGACGACGGTATGCCAAGCCGATACCACGTGTTTAAGGTCGCGCCGCGCGTCTTGTTCGACAACGAGGCGAGCCGGACGCATACCGTAATCGAGATCAACGGCCGTGATCGCCGCGGTTTGGTCTACGACCTGACGCGGGTGCTAACATCGCTCAATCTCCAGATCGGCACGGCGCTGATCACCACGTTCGGCGAAACGGCCGTCGACGTCTTTTACGTGAAGGATGTTTTCGGACTGAAGATAGCGCACGACAGCAAACTCGAGCAGATTCGGGCGGCCCTGCTCCAGGTTCTGTACGACAACTCCGGCGTCAATGCGGACGGCGGGCCCGCGCTCCGCGACGTCGATACGCCCGTCGTTGCTATCTCGGGCGAGCCTACTGCCTTAGAATAGCTGCGGTACGGGCGCACCCCGATGAATGTAATTGCCGCCACAGATTCGACACAATTGCCGTTATTTTGGAAATTTGTCCGTTTGCAATCCTGTTAAAACAACGATCCGATGGCCCTCCTCCGCTCCATCGCCACTGTCGGCGGCCTTACGATGTTCAGCCGCATCCTGGGTTTCGCGCGCGACATTCTGACCGCGGCGATGCTCGGCGCGGGACCAGTAGCGGATGCCTTCTTCGTCGCCTTCAAGCTTCCGAACTTCTTTCGGCGATTGTTCGCGGAAGGAGCGTTCAACGCCGCCTTCGTGCCGCTGTTCACGCATCACATTTCAGAAGGTGGACGCAACACTGCCCGGGTCTTCGCGGAGGAGGTGATCGCGGTCTTCGTCATAGCGCTGCTATTCTTCGTCACCGCGCTGCAGATCGCGATGCCATTGGTGATGCACGGTTTCGCGCCGGGTTTCATCGGCGATCCGGAACGCTTTGATCTTGCGGTGGCGCTGGCGCAGATCACATTTCCCTATCTCCTGTTCATATCGCTTGTCTCGCAGCTCGGTGGCGTTCTTAACGCACTCGGCCGGTTCGCCGCAGCCGCGGCGACGCCCATCATCCTCAATATTTGCCTGATAGCCGCACTGCTCGGCGTCACGCCGCTGGTCGAGACGCCGGGCCATGCGCTCGCCTGGGGCGTGGCGGTAGCTGGCGCGGCGCAGTTCATATGGCTTATGAGCGCCTGCCACCGGGCCCAGTTTTCGCTCCGGCTGCGCCGACCGCGTCTGACGCCCCGCGTCCGCCGTTTGCTGTGGCTGATAATGCCCGGCGCGATCGGCGCGGGCGTGGTTCAGGTCAACTTGCTGATCGACGTCGTCATCGCTTCGCTGTTGCCGGCGGGCTCGGTCTCGTTCCTCTATTACGCCGACCGCGTGAACCAGTTGCCGCTCGGAGTGATTGGCGTCGCCATCGGAACTGCGCTTCTGCCCCTATTGTCGCGCCAGATCCGGGCGGGGCAGACGGCCGACGCCGAGACGAGCATGAACCGGGCACTCGAATTCGCCTTGCTGCTGACTATTCCCGCTGCGCTGGCGCTGATGGCTATTCCCGATCCGATCGTCCGCGTACTCTTCCAACGCGGAGAATTCGGCGTTACCGACACGAATGCTACGGCGCTTGCGCTCGGCGCCTATGCGATCGGTCTGCCTGCCTATGTGATGATAAAGGTGCTCGTTACCGGCTTCTTCGCGCGCGAGGACACGGCGACGCCTGTCAAGATTGCGGCGCTCTGCGTCGGTATCAATCTGGCCTTAAACCTCGCTCTGATGGATCCACTCAAACATGTCGGTATCGCGCTGGCGACTGCGACCTCGGCCTGGATCAACGCCGCGCTCCTCTATGCGCTGCTGCGCCGCCGCGACCATCTGACGCTCGATGTTCGGCTCCGGCGAGCGCTTCCGCGGACGGTTGCAGCTGCGCTCGGCATGGCCGCGGTTCTGTGGCTTGCGCGCGACGCGCTCGCGGGGTTCGCCGCGGCGGGAACTGCTCAGGAGGGCTTGGAGCTCGCGATACTGATTGCCGTAGGGCTAGGTACCTACGCGATTCTGACCGTCGTCACCGGAGTGGTGTCGATCGCCGACGCCAAGCGCATGCTTGACCGGTCGCTGGGTTGAGGAGATAACCTCCGCGCTTTCGACCACCCTGCAGATACGGACAGGACATTCGCAATGAACCGGATCTTCTCCGGCGTGCAGCCGACCGGCAATCTCCACCTCGGAAATTATTTGGGCGCAATCCGCAACTTCGTCTCGTTACAACATGACTACGACTGCATCTACTGCGTCGTTGACCTTCACGCGATTACCGTCTGGCAGGACCCGAATGAACTTGCCGCGAACACGCGGGAAGTTACTGCGGCCTTTATCGCGGCCGGCATCGATCCGGAGGGCAGCATCATCTTCAACCAGAGCCAGGTGCCCGCGCATGCGCAGCTCGCCTGGATTTTTAACTGCGTCGCGCGCCTGGGCTGGCTGAACCGGATGACGCAATTCAAGGAAAAGGCGGGTAAGAACCGTGAGAACGCCTCGGTCGGGCTGTATGCCTATCCCAACCTGATGGCGGCAGACATTCTTGCATACAAGGCGACTCACGTGCCCGTAGGCGAAGACCAGAAGCAGCATCTGGAACTGACGCGCGACATCGCGCAGAAATTCAACAACGATTTTGGCGTCGAATTCTTCCCGCTTACAGAGCCGTTGATCTTTGGCGAGGCGACGCGGGTAATGAGCCTGCGAGACGGCTCGAAGAAGATGTCTAAGTCCGATCCGTCCGACGCCTCGCGTATCACCTTCACCGATAGCGCCGACGAGATCCTGAAGAAAATTCGTCGCGCCAAGACAGACCCAGAAGCACTGCCGTCTGAGATCGAGGGGCTCGAGGGGCGACCCGAGGCGGCCAATCTGGTCGGTATCTTCGCCGCTCTTTCCGAGATAACCTCCGCGGATGTTCTCTGCGAGTTCGGCGGCCGCGGCTTCGCCGATTTCAAGCCGGCGCTTGCGGATCTCGCTATCCATAAGCTGTCGCCGATTTCAGACGAGATGAACCGGCTGATGGCCGATCCGTCCCACATCGATGCGATCCTGGCGAGGGGGGCCGAGCGCGCCGGGGCCGTTGCCGAGCCCATCCTGCGAGAAATTCACGACATCGTCGGCCTAATATCCACTTGAAGGGGCGACGCTTCGGCCGAATTGTCGCGCGCCACTTGCGCCTTCGGTCGGAACGGCGCAAAAAGGCACCCCGCGTGCAACGGCTGAAAGCGGCTGCACGCCTGCTGCGTAATGACACCGACCGGAGCAAACCGGCAAATCAATGCAGATCTATCTGCCGATAGCAGAAATGTCGCTCGACGCGCTTCTCTTGCTCGGGCTCGGCGGTCTCGTCGGATTTCTCTCTGGCATGTTCGGCGTCGGCGGAGGGTTTCTGATGACTCCGCTTCTCATCTTCATCGGCGTTCCCCCGGCGGTTGCCGTCGGCACCGAGGCCAATCAGGTCGTCGCGGCGTCCGTCTCGGGCGCACTCGCGCATTGGCGACGCGGAAACGTCGATATAAAGATGGGCCTCGTCCTCATGATCGGCGGCTTCATAGGCTCCACGTTGGGCGTCTGGCTATTCACCTTTCTGCGCGGAATTGGCCAGATTGATCTGGTCATCGCGATTTCCTATGTCGTGTTTCTTGGGATTGTTGGCATCTTGATGGTTGTCGAGAGCACGCGGGCTTGGGTCCGCAGCCGAAACCCGATGGCACCTCGGCGCAAGCTGCACTACCACAACTGGATGCACGGACTGCCGTTCAAAATGCGGTTCCGGCGTTCTAAGCTCTACATAAGTGCGCTACTCCCTCTAGGCGTCGGAATCTTTGTCGGCATTCTTGCAGCGATTATGGGCGTCGGCGGCGGCTTTGTGATGGTGCCGGCGATGATCTACCTGCTCGGTATGCCGACGGCGGTGGTGGTCGGCACATCGCTGTTCCAGATCGTGTTCGTCACCGCGAACGTTACCTTTCTTCAAGCGGTTAACAACCAGACAGTTGACATCGTTCTTGCGCTGCTACTCGTCGCCGGCAGCGTTATCGGCGCGCAGATCGGCGCGCGGGTCGGGGCCCGGCTGCGCGGCGAAGAGGTACGCATTGCGCTCGGCCTCATCGTGCTCGCGGTGTGCGTGCGCGTGGCATGGACGCTGGTCGGGACACCGGACGACCTGTTTTCCACAGGACTTGGCGGGCGTCACTGATGGGCGCGCGGGCTCTGCTCAAGTTAGTTGCCGCGGCCACCCTTTACGCTGGCGCGCCGCCGGCGCTGGCGCAGAGCCTCGTGGTTGATCTGTCCCATCGCGAGGTCGAGATTTCTACCGGATTCATCGGCGCTAAATTACTACTGTTCGGAGCGACGGAAGGGGCAGCCGACATCGTCGTAACCGTGACCGGCCCGCGCCGCGAAGAGGTGGTTCGTCGCAAAGAGCGAGTGGCCGGCATCTGGGTTAATGGCGCATCGATTACGTTTCCCGACGCGCCCGCCTACTACCGGGTTGCTGCGTCGCGCCCGCTCTTCGAAATCGCAGATGAAAAAGACCTTCGAAGATTGCGCATCGGGTCCGAAAGTTTGGCGCTCGAAGCGCGGCTGCCCGTGGACAGTAATGCGGTCGCAGAGTTTCGGCGCGCATTCATCAGAAACAAGCAGCAGCTCGATCTGTACGGGTCCGAAACGGGCCATATCAGCATCAACAGCGGAAGACTTTTCCGGACTAGCATTTTGTTTCCCGCCAACGTTCCGACAGGCGAATACCAGGTCGCGGTTTTTTTGTTCAAGCAGGGCCGCCTCGTGAGCCTGGAAACGACGCCGCTGCAGGTGCGGAAAGTTGGCCTCGAAGCGCAGATATTTTCTTTTGCGAACGAGTATCCGCCGTGGTACGGCGCGATTGCCATCGCGCTCGCGTTGCTTGCAGGATGGCTGGCAGGCGCCGTCTTCAGGAGAAATTGACCATGAACGACGAGACCGTGGCCCCGAGAGCCCAGAATGAGGCGCCGGATGCGGCGGGAGAGGAGACCTCCCGCAGCGACCGTCTTTTCCTATGTGTCGTCGACTCAACCGAAGAGTGCAACAACGCGATCTATTTCGCGGCGCGCCGCGCGGTCAGGACGGGAGGCCGGCTGGCGCTTCTCTACGTAATGGAACCGGCGGAGTTCCAGCACTGGATGTCGGTCGAAGAAAAGATGCGGGAGGAAGCGCGCCAGGAAGCAGAGAGTTTCCTTAACCAATATGCGACGAGGGTCACGGAATGGACCAATGAGATGCCGACGCTCTACGTTCGCGAGGGAAAGCCGGCGGCGGCAATTATTTCTCTTATCGCCGAAGAGCCGCGAATTTCCATTCTCGTGCTCGGCGCGGGCACGGAGAAGAAGGGCCCCGGCCCGCTGGTCACTGCGATTGCCGGGAAGATGTCCGGCGAATTCCCCATCCCGATCACCGTCGTACCCGGAAATCTGAGCCAGGAACAGATCAATCTTCTGACCTGATCGCGGGCGAAGCCCAGACATCGAGTTTAATTGGTTCCGGCGCTGGCCGAACCACTTCCAGATGAATTTTTTGGATCGCATAATTAACACCAGCACGGTTTGTACGCAGACGAAACACTTTCCGCACCCGGAACGGTTTCAATCCAAATGTTTTTTCAAAGGCTTGTTAGGGCGCGATTCCCGAGGACGCAGATTGGCGTTGATCTTAACCTTGGGTTCAAGCACCTTCCCTTTAACGACGGCCTTCCGGCCAACGGTTATCGTCGGGTCTGACTAAAAGAGACATTACAGAAGTGATTAACGTCGTTACCCAACCGACGCCCAATCCGGCTACCATGAAATTCCTGCCGGGCTGTGCCGTGATGGTCGACGGCACTGCCGATTTTCCGCTGCCCGACACCGCCAACCGTTCGCCGCTTGCGGCCCGGTTGTTCGTGATCGAGGGCGTAATAGGTGTCTTTCTCGGCGCCGATTTCGTCTCCGTCGCTAAGCGTGCGGAGGATAACTGGGATCGCCTGGCGCCACTGGTCGCGCGCGAGATCGAGGCGCATTTCGAATCGGGCGCGCCGGCCGTTGAACAAGAAGTTGCCGCCGAAGATGACGCCGTCTGCAATCCCGTTTCGACGCATATTCGCGAGCTGATCGACACGCGGATCCGGCCGTCAGTCGCACAGGACGGCGGCGACATCGTCTTTCGCGGTTTTGAGGACGGCATCGTCCGCGTGAGCCTGCAGGGCGCCTGCGTCGGCTGCCCGAGTTCTTCCGCGACCCTGAAGATGGGCGTAGAAAATCTATTGAAATTTTACGTGCCCGACGTCACGGGCATTGAAGTGGTTCAGTAGGGGAGCGCCAGTTCGTCCGGTGCGGCCGGATGCTGACCGCGACTGTCCAGACAAGATGTGCGACGTATGCAGAGTGAGATTGAAATGGCAGCAAAGAGGAAGTCGACGACGCGGCACGGCACGCGAGCCGCCGGTGCGTTGAGAGTCCACCGAATCTATCTCGGTGGGCTCGGCCTTGCCTTCGGCGGTCTGATAGCGCTTAGCATCCACGATCTCACGAGTGCGTCGGCCGGCGGGTTGCCGCCCGACGCGCACGGTGGTGCCGCCGAGGCCAGGCAGGGCACGTCTGCTTCAGTCGGTGACAGTTTGGCGGAGCCGCTGAAGGTTTTTACTGTCAGCTCCTCCGGCAAGCTCAGCAATCTATTCCGCCGCGTGGGCGATGAGATCGACGGTGTCCAGAGGACCGGCAACGTTCCGCGCGTGCTTCTCGCGTCCCTGACCAAGAATTTCGCGAACCTGTCGCGGCCGGCGCAACGCAAGCTCGGCTTTATCAGGTCCGTTCTGCCCCTCGTCCTACAGGTGAATGGGCGCGTCGCGCGTGAGCGACTTCGCATTCTCGAGCTGCAGGATCGCGTAATGAGCAACAAAAAACTAACCGGCGCTGAGGAGGCATGGCTTGCCGGGGTCACCGACCGCTACGGGCTCGAGAAGGTCGATTTCGCGTCGCTGCTTAAGCGGGTCGATATCGTGCCGCCGTCGCTCGCGATCGCGCAGGCGGCCGAGGAGAGCGGCTGGGGCACGTCGCGTTTCGCGCGTGAGGGTAACGCCCTGTTCGGCCAGCGGATCTACAGGGACAACCGGCCAGGAATCGTGCCGACCGAGCGCGCCGAGGGGGAAAGCTACAAGGTTCGGGCATTCGACCATCTGCTCCAGTGCGTGACGGCGTACGTTCACAATCTGAACAGCCATTTCGCCTATGACGCTTTCCGGGAAGCCCGCGCCCGCATGCGCAGGGACGGCGGTGTCATCGAAGGCTACCCGCTCGTCGACACGCTTGAGCGCTATTCCGAGCGTGGCGAGGCCTATATAGAGACGATCAAGCTGATTATGCGGGGCAACAAACTTCAGGTTCTAGATCGCGCCCGGCTGCGCGATCGTTCCGGTTAAGTCGCTGTTCCGCCCGACGCCTGAGGTCTGACGGCGAAGGCGGCCTGGTCAAGGACGGGGAACGAGGAACTGCAATCCGTACCAGTGCCAGCGGCCGGACGGAGCAGGCATGGTGCAGTTGATCCGTGCGCGACCCGCCGGAAACGCGGTATCTAGCCGGACCTCGACGCGCGAGCCGAGCCTTTCGAGACGCGTTCCGCCCTGGTTGGACGGATAGCAGCTCAGCCGCGATAGGTGCAATGCCCCATCGCCCACAACCGTGAAGCCAAGCAACGGCGGGTTGTTCGCCGGCGACAGCAGGGGATCGGCGGGTGAGATCTCCTTTACTCGAAGGGGCAAGGCGTTAGCGGCCAATTTAAAACGGCTTAAATCTCCAAACTTCTCGTTCATCGCGAACCGCGGCAAGTAGTATATGTCGGCGCCCGAAAAGAGGACGCCCGAGTGCTGCCCGAAGCCGGCGGTGAAGCCTGCTTCTTTCGCGACCTCCTGGACCGCGAGACTGTACTCGCCGTATGGGTAGGCGATGATCGTCGGCGCTTCGCCCAGTTCAGTCCGGAAGCGGGAATTCGACTCCTTTAGCTCGCCGCGGTTGCGCTCGGCGCTAGACAACGCCATGTGGGGGTGCGAGTGCGTCTGGCTGCCGATGGTGACGCCCGCTTTCTTGAGCTCGCGGATCTGGTCCCAGTTCATATAGCCAGACTGACCCCGGCTTACAGGTTCTGTCGCCACGAACAGGGTAAAGGGGAGCCTCGCTGCCTTGAGCCTGGGCCAAGCTTCCCGGTAGACGGAGATGAAGGCGTCGTCGATAGACAGCGCAACCGTTCGATCTGGCAGGGACCCTCCCTTCCTAAGCCGGTCGACGATTTCCGGTATCGGTAGGATCGTGTATTGAGAGTTGGCGAGCTCCGCCAGGTGCGCTTCGAACTGGTCGAGCCGGATGTTGGTCGAGGGGTAAGCGTCTTCCCCGAACCGGTGATACATGATCACGACGGCCGAATCGGCTGCTGCCGCGGGCATGGGTTCGAGCAGGCCCGCAGTGCCTGCGGCGACTGCAACCAGTCCTGAAAAAAGTAATTTTTTCATGTAGTTTTTCCGCCTGACCCGGAATTTGCTAAAGTAATGCTTAAATGATTCGGGCAACACCCCTGTGTCGTTGCGGTGTATTAGGGATTTCGCCGTCTGAATTACGCTACGGGCATCATCCGCTCCGGCAGGTCCGAATCACTGAGAAGCGCGTAATCGCGGGAATTGAAGAGCTGATAGTGCCACCACTCGTTTCGGTAAAAATCCCAGCCTGCATCTGTCATAATGCCGAGCAATGTATGTCGGTTCCGATGAGCGGCGGGGTCGAGCTCCCGATTGCCGTGGTGCGACATGGGCGTGAAGGCGTCAAAATCTGTGCCCATGTTGAGCGCCGCGCCGGCCGCATTAATCAAGGTAAGGTCGACAGCGACACCGCGCGAATGCGGCGAGCCGCGCCGCGGATCCGCCACGAATTCAGGGTCGGGCGTATGGTTCCACAGCGCCCACTGCGCCTCCGACGGTCGGAAGGCATCGTAGATGCGGAATCGAAGTCCGTGCAGGGCCGCAAGATCGATCGCAGTCCCAAGGGCCTCGGCAGCGTCCTGATGAAGATAGCAGACGGCGCGAGCGTAGACCGGTGCGCCGGTGAAGTTGTTGTCGGTCGCGTAAGCGATATCGATGTCGACGTCAAATGCCGGTGCGGCGATCTCTACGAGGCTCATAACGTCATGTATCCATTTGCGGCGCGCCTGTTCCCAGCGCAGATGAACCGACGTGACGCTAGCACGGCGCACCCGAATCGGAAGCAGGCGGACGTCGCGCTGTGACGGTCGTCCTCGGTATCGATACGAGCGGAGACGCCTGTGCTGTCGCGGTGCTCCACGGGGACGACGTTCTCGCGGAACGCGGCCGGGAGGTCACCCGAGGCCATGCCGCGGCG
Organism: Alphaproteobacteria bacterium; assembly: GCA_038131485.1. Taxonomy (GTDB): domain Bacteria; phylum Pseudomonadota; class Alphaproteobacteria; order MPNO01; family UBA830; genus JAYQUR01. The sequence continues at coordinate 124,217 of JAYPPO010000002.1, read as the reverse complement.
CTTGTTCCCATGATTATGGACGCAGTCAGTGCAGCGGATGTCGCCGTCAACGACATTACCGTCGTAGGCGTCGCGGTCGGCCCAGGATCGTTCACCGGCATTCGCACAGGGATCGCGGCGGCGCGGGGGTTCGCGCTCGCGTCGAGCGCTTGCGCGGTGGGCGTCTCTTCGTTCGAGGCGACGGCATTCGCGGCATTCGCGGCGCGGCCTGATGCCGCGCGTACGGCTTGTATTTTGGAGACTCGCCGGGCCGATTATTTCCTCCAGATCTTTGCGCGCGGCTTCGAGGCGCTAAGCCCACCGGCGGTTCTCGCGGCTGCCGAGCTGTGGGCGAAGTTGAATGATGAAGACCTTCTTGCCGGCAACGGCGTGGAACGATTCCGCCGCGAGATAGGCGGCGGCGCGGGAAGCATGGCTTTTGTCGGCGCCAATTTCGGCGCGGCCGAAGTGGCCCGGCTCGCAAGCCGGTCGCACGGCGCGGCTGTGGGGGAAAAGGAACTGGAACGGACGCTTTCTCCCTTATATCTTCGGCTTGCGGCGGCTAAACGGCCTCTCAACGGAGGACGGCTCAGAGAATGAGCGGATACACTCTCGCACCCGTACACGAAAACGATCTGACTAAGATGGCGCGTATTCACGCCTTGTCGTTCGACGATGCGTGGAGTGTAGCGATGATACGCCGGATCCTGTCGACGCCCGGCAGTTTCGGTCTGGTTGCCCGCCGAAACAGGCTCTGGTCCGTTAACGGATTCGCTATTGTCCGCGGCGTCGCCGACGAATGCGAGCTCTTGTCGCTTGCCGTTGCCGCCGATGAGCGAGGCGCCGGCGTCGGCTCGCTACTGCTTGCTGGGGTTATCCAGCAGTCTCACGCTGCCGGCGCCCGCAAACTATTTCTCGAAGTTGCCGAAGACAATTTCGTGGCGCGGAACCTATATAAAGGATTTGGATTCGTGCCGGTTGGTTGCCGACCCGACTATTACGTCCGCGCCGACGGCAGCAAGGCCTCGGCCGTGACCATGTCCTGCGACCTGACGGCGGCGGTAGCGGAAGCTCGCGCCTGAACGGCCCTCACCGGCATTTTTCATGCGTTTTTTCGACGATCAGACGCCAGGTGTCGGTGGTTCCCTCTTCAGCGGTCAGTGAGACGATTCTGTGGCCGAGCTCGAGAAGCGAGTCAGGGACATTCTGAAGCGGTTCTTCGCCGCGCAATCTGACCTCCAGCACTTGGCCCGCGCTCATCTTTTCAATGCTCAGACGGGTTTTGACGAACGTCATCGGGCAGACTTCGTAACTTATATCCAAATAATAGTCAGCTGAAATCATGGAATTTTTTGCCTATTGAATGATAAAAAATAAACTGCGTTGCGCGTCACATACCCGCTGATCCGCCGTTTGTTTGATTATCGATTCGGCAAATGAGTGAACATTGTTCTTCGGATAACAAGTAAGAAGCCACTTTAATAATAGCGGATATAATCGTTTCTTACGTACAAAACAACAGCGTCTCGATCAGCAACCTGTCGCAGCTGATCTGGACTGCGCGCGAGTTGCTTACGAGCATGTCCGACGCTGCATCGGCTGAGAAGCCTCTGCCCGCGGTGTCGTTTCACAACTCCGTGCCGCCAGATTACATCGTTTTCTTGAGGAGGGCATGTGCTTGAAATGCTCGAGCGCCATCTCCGGAAGGCGTGTGGCAAGACGCCAGGGGAATACCGCGGCTGTTTACCGTCGGCTAAGCGATGCGGTTAGAAGGCATCTGCGTGCGGATGCCTTCTTTTTTGACTATAATAACGGCGTCGCTTACCTTTCTTCGTAAATAAATATTTCGGTCTCAGATACCGGGAGCGCATATGCCGTCACGAATTGAAGAGCTTTGCCGGGAGCGCGGGTTGAAGATGACGGGCCAGCGCAAAATCATCGCGCAAGTGCTCTCAGATGCGGAGGACCATCCCGACGCTGAGGAAGTCTACCGTCGCGCCTCCGCGCTCGACGACAAGATAAGCATGGCGACTGTGTACCGAACAGTGCGACTTTTCGAGGAGTCGGAAATTCTCGATCGCCACGATTTCGGGGATGGGCGTGCGCGGTACGAAACGGCGCAGGATAACGGCGCGCACCACCACCACATCATCAACATAAACACCGGCGACGTTATCGAATTCGAACACCAGGGGCTCGAAGAGCTAAAGCAGAAGATCGCTGCCGATCTCGGTTTCAAGATCGTTGGCGAGCGTCTGGAGCTATATTGCGTCCCTGTCGACGACAACGGGAGGAACGAGCTTGACGACGGCCGTCTTCTTCGAGGGCAGCAGCGTGCCGCGCAACGGGTGACCTAAAATGGATGACGCCAAAATTGCAGCCGATGCGTTCGAACCGATAATCGTCGGCAAACTTGAAGCTCGGCTCGCGCGGACAGAGGAAGAGGTCGAAGCGGCGCAGGCGCTGCGCTATCGCGTCTTCTTCGAAGAGATGTCGGCCAAGCCGTCTCCTGAAGTCGCGGAGAAGAAGCGCGATTTCGACAAGTTTGATGAGATCTGTGACCACCTCCTGGTGATAGACGAATCGCGAACGGACCTGTCCTGCGGCGTTGTCGGGACCTATCGTCTGCTGCGGAGCTCCGTGGCTGGGCATTATGGCGGCTTCTACACCGCCGATGAGTTCGATATCCGGCGGATTGACGCCTACCCCGGCGAGACACTGGAGCTCGGTCGATCCTGCGTCGAAGTCGATCATCGTAATCGCCCGACTATGCAGTTGTTGTGGCAGAGCATCGCTCAGTACGTGTTTCAGCACGAGATTGGGATCATGTTCGGCTGCGCCAGCATGCAGGGCACCGACCCGGCGGCGCTCTCGCTTCCGCTGTCCTATCTCTACCATTACCACCTAGCGCCGCCTGCGCTTCGGCCCCGCGCCCTCGAGGAACGCTACGTCGACATGCGTCTCCTTTCAGAGGATGAAATCGACACGCGGAAGGCCCTAGCCGCCCTTCCACCGCTGATCAAGGGCTACCTGCGTCTCGGCGGGTTCGTCGGGGATGGCGCCGTGATCGACTATGACTTCAACAGTACTGATGTAAGCATCGTCGTGAAGACTGATCTCGTCACCGACAAATATGCAAAGCACTATGAACGCAGGAGCAGACGGGACGACGACGCAGAGGAGGAGGTGAATGGGCAGGGCGGAGCCTGACCCCGTGGGATCTCCGCTGCGCGCGTTCATTCGGATCAGTGCTTATCTGACCTTGACCTTCGCCCTCGTGCCCGTTCAGCTAGTTGTGCTGGCGCTGGCAAGCGAGGCGGCGATGAAGCTGCCAATGTTCTATCATCGGCTCTGCGCACGCATCCTCGGCTTCCAAATCCGCATTCAGGGGACGATAGAGCAAAAGGGACCGGTCCTGTTTGCATGCAACCACACCTCTTATACCGATATCGCGATTCTCGGGTCTATCCTCCCCGCCTCGTTCGTCGCCAAGGCGGAAGTCGCGAGCTGGCCGCTATTCGGCGTTCTTGCCAAGCTGCAGCGGACCGTTTTCGTCGCGCGGCGCGGACCCAAAGCGGCAGTGCAGCGTGACGAGTTGATCCGGCGGCTAGAATGCGGCCACAATCTCATCCTGTTTCCGGAGGGCACGAGCTCCGATGGCAACGCAGTCCTGCAATTCAAGAGCGCTCTGTTCAGCGTTGCGCAAGTGCGGCCCAACGGCACGCCGCTGCGCGTCCAGCCGGTCTCCGTGGCCTACACGCGGCTCGATGGTATGCCGATCGGTCGTGCATTGAGGCCCTATTTCGCGTGGTACGGTGGGATGAAGCTCGCGCCGCATTTGTGGGCATTGGCGGGCCTTGGCCATGCGACGGTCGACGTCGTATTCCACCCGCCGTTAACCATCGAAGCGTTCGGGAACCGCAAGCAGCTTGCCCGAGCCTGTTTTGAGGTCGTCGCGCGCGGCGTATCGGCTGCGAATGCGGGACGGTTAGACGAACTGGTACCGGCCAACTGAATCATTGCATTCTTGACTCCCGGCCTCGCGATGATAATTTGCGAAAATCCAGTTGGGGCAGCGGGTTAACAGCGTCGCGCTTGCCGGTGCTTTTAGGAAGGCCAGTTGGCAAAAAAGCTCCATATAAAGAATTACGGCTGCCAGATGAACGTGTATGACGCCCGCCGAATGGCAGACGTTCTGGCGCCCCTTGGATACGCTGAGGTACAGGAGCCTGACGACGCAGACCTGGTCATTCTGAACACTTGTCATATCCGCGAGAAGGCGGCCGAGAAGGTCTATTCGGAACTCGGCCGGCTGCGATCTCTCAAGTCCGCACGGCCGGATGGCGAGGCGCCCATGATGATTGGCGTCGCCGGCTGCGTCGCGCAGGCCGAGGGCGCTGAAATGATGCGCCGCGCGCCTTACGTTGACATGGTGTTTGGCCCGCAGACTTATCATCGCCTACCCGAGATGATCGCCCGCGCGCAACGCTACGCTTCGGACTCTTCGGGACCTGGCCACGGTGTTCTCGATACTGAATTTCCTGCCGAGGCGAAGTTTGATCATCTGCCTGACGCCCGATCTCTGGGGCCCGCGGCCTTTCTTACCGTTCAGGAGGGATGCGACAGGTTCTGCGCCTTTTGCGTGGTGCCCTATACACGCGGCGCTGAATACTCGCGGCCTGTCGCAGATGTCCTGCGTGAGGCGAAAGGGCTGATCGACGCCGGTGCGCGCGATATCACGCTGCTCGGCCAGAACGTCAACGCCTATCACGGCGCGGCCCCCGCGGGCGGCGAGACGAGGCTCGCCGGGCTGATCGAAGCGCTGGCCGCCCTGCCCGGCCTAGATCGGATCCGCTATACCACGTCGCATCCGCGCGACATGTCGTCGGATCTTATCGCGGCGCACCGCGATATCCACGCGCTGATGCCGTACCTGCATCTTCCGGTGCAGTCCGGATCGGATTCGATCCTCGCGGCGATGAACCGCCAGCACGTCGCCGACGATTACCTGCGTATCGTCGACGATCTACGGGCCGCCCGGCCCGACCTCGCCCTGTCGTCCGATTTCATCGTCGGGCATCCCGGCGAGACTGAAGCCGATTTCGATGCGACGCTCGACCTCGTCCGGGCGGTCGGATACGCCCAAGCATACTCCTTCAAATATAGCCCGAGGCCGGGAACGCCCGCAGCGGCGATGGAGGGCGCCGTTGAGGAACCGGTGAAGACGGAACGGTTGGCTGCGCTGCAGGCGCTCCTCAACGAACAGCAAATCCGTTTCAACGGGACTTTCGTGGGGCGCCGCATGCCCGTGCTCTTCGACCGCCGCGGGCGCTCGAGTCGCCAGCTCGTCGGTCGCAGCCCGTGGATGCACGCAGTCCATGTCGATTTCGAAAGCAGTGAGGCCGCTCACGCGGCATTCGGCACGATCGGATCCGTCGATATTGTGTCTGCGCACCCGAATTCGCTGGCTGGCGTTCCCGCCGTGGCCGGCGCGATGGCGTAGGAGGGGAGACCGCGGCCTGAGCCAGTTTGCAACATCGGGTGGCGGCGCGCGGCCGATGGTCCTCGAATTCGACGACAACCGGTTGCTACCGATCCTGTTCGGGGATTTCGACCGACACCTGGCCCGGATCGAGCAGGGGCTCAACGTCACGCTGGCGTCGCGGGGCAACAGCGTCGCGATCGACGGCGACACGGGCTCCGTTGACTTGGCGCGCCGGGTTCTGGAAAGCCTTTACGACGACCTTCGCGAAGGTCGAGACGTCGGCATGGCGGAGGTGGACGCGGCAGTCCGTCTGGCCCGCAGCGCCGAGCAGGCGGGAGTTGCTCCGCTCGGGAACGGAAAGCTCCTTGTCCGAACGCCCAAGCGCCAAATCTCGCCCCGCTCGCCCGGCCAGCAGCGCTACATTCGTGCGCTGCTCGACGCAGAGCTCGTGTTTGGGCTCGGCCCCGCGGGCACCGGCAAGACCTACCTCGCGGTGGGAATGGCCGTTTCCATGCTGGCCTCCGGTCGGGTCGACAGGATCATCCTATCGCGTCCTGCGGTAGAGGCGGGCGAACGGCTCGGCTTCCTGCCCGGCGATATGAAAGACAAGATTGATCCCTATCTCCGGCCCTTGTACGACGCGCTCTATGACATGCTGCCTCGCGACCAGGTAGACCGTCGGCTGTTGACCGGCGAGATAGAGGTCGCGCCGCTCGCGTTCATGCGCGGTCGCACTCTCTCGAACGCCTACGTCATCCTTGATGAGGCGCAGAATGCGACGCCGGTGCAGATGAAGATGTTCCTGACGCGGCTCGGCGAAAATGCGCGCATGGTTGTGACGGGCGATCTGAGCCAGATCGATCTGCCCGGTGGCGTCGTTTCGGGGCTGCGTCATGCAGTTCGTACCATCGAGGGTGTCCCCGGCGTTCGAGTCGTTTCGTTGCACGTAGACGACGTCGTCCGGCACGAACTCGTATCGCGCATCGTCAGTGCCTACGACGCAGCTGAAAAAGATGGCTGACGCAGCGCTGGAGATCAACATACGTGCCGATACGGCCCTTTGGGACCGCGAAGCGGCGGAACCGCAGATCGCGCGTGCCGCGGAGGCGGCACTTGCCGGTCTCGACGGGGGTGCCGAAATAAGCGTGCTGCTGACCGACGATAAGGCGGTGGCGGCGCTCAACAAGAAATGGCGCGGCAAGGAAGGCCCGACGAACGTCCTGTCGTTTTCGGGCGATGATGGCTCGGCCGCTCACTGCGACCCGGTATTTCTGGGCGACATTGTGCTTGCGTTCGAGACGCTGGAGCGGGAGGCGGCTGGTGACGGCAAGCCCTTTTGGGATCATCTCAGCCACCTCGTCGTTCACGGCGTCCTTCATCTGCGCGGCTACGACCACGAAACTGATGAAGAGGCGGCCGAAATGGAGGCGCTCGAAATCGAACTGCTCGCCGGGTTGGGAATTCCCGATCCGTATCGCGAGGACGCTGAAATAATGGATTCCTATAAAAATGATCGATGAAAAAGAGAATTCAAAACTGGGTGAAGAAGGCACGCCTAATGTCGGCGGCAGCCTTGTGTCCCGGTTTCGCGGCTTGCTGGGTGGACGCAACGCAAACGAGAACCTACGCGATACGATCGAGGGACTGATCGAGCAAAAAGACGGGGACATGGACGGCGAATCCGTCGACCTTACGCTGTTCCGCAACGTGCTCGCGGTGCGCGATGTCACCGTCTACGACGTCATGGTGCCGCGTGCGGATATCATCGCCGTCGATGCATCGTCCAGTCTTGCCGACGTGGCCAAGCTTATGAGCGACAGCGGGCACTCGCGGTTGCCGGTCTTCCGCGGCCAACTCGACGACGTGATGGGCATGGTCCACATCAAAGACCTTCTGGCATGCTGGGAAGACGACACTGGGTCGCCGATCGACAAGATCGCGCGCAAGGCCCTGTTCGTCGCTCCCTCGATGCCGGCCCTCCAGCTTCTCCTCCAGATGCGGAGCCAGCGCATCCATATGGCCATGGTCGTTGACGAATTCGGTGGTATCGACGGTCTAGTCACGATCGAAGACATCGTCGAGGAGATCGTCGGCGAGATCGAGGACGAGCACGACGATGAAACAAAGCCCAAGATTATCCGCAAGGGCGACGACATTCTCGACATCGACGCGCGGGTTGAGATCGAAGACCTGGAGTCCGAAATCGGACCGTTGCTCATGGATGAAGAACGCGAAGAGGATATCGATACGGTCGGCGGGCTCGTCTTCTACGTCGCTGGCCGAGTGCCGGGTCGCGGGGAAGTAATTCAGCATGATTCCGGCCTCGAGTTCGAAATTCTCGACGCCGACCCGCGACGGATCCGTCGGGTGCGGGCTTCGAAACTTCCGAGCCGGCCCGAGGAATGATTACGGGGGGCGACGGCCGCGCGCTCGCTCCCCTCGCTCGCATCGCAGCAGGTCTCGCCGACCTTCGGGGGTGGCGACGCTGGCTCGCGGTCCTTCTGCTCGGTGCGTTAGCCGCGACGGCGCAGCCGCCAGTTCACGCTCTTCCCGTTCTGATCGTCAGTTTTTCCGGCCTCTCGATTCTGCTTGCGGGTGCGCAAACCGGCCGGCGGGCGTTCGCTGACGGATGGCTTTTCGGGGCCGGCTATTTCGCGGCAGGTCTCTACTGGATCGCGAATGCCTTCCTTGTGGATGCCGCCCGTTTCGCCTGGATGATCCCATTCGCGGTTGTCGGTTTGTCCCTCGGTCTCGCGCTCTTTACCGGCGTTGCCGTTTGGATCGTGTACCGGTGCCGCTGCCGTGGGGTTTCCGATGGGTTGGTCCTTGCCGCCGCCTGGACGGTGTGCGAGTGGTTACGCGGTTCCGTTCTGACGGGTTTCCCTTGGAATCCAGTCGGCAATGTCTGGATTGCTTTCGAACCTGTTTTGCAAGGCGCGGCCTGGGTCGGGGTGTACGGATTGTCGACGTTGACCGTCTGGGCTGCGGCAGGTTTTGCGCAGCTCGCTGCCCCCGGCACGCGGGCGTTTGCGCGGCGATGGGTCGCGGCGCTTGCCGGGTCTGCGGTTCTCGCTGCCTTGGCGGCTGCCGGCACGGTCCGCCTGTCCGCAGCCGAAACGGGTTCAGTCCCCGGAGTGAAGCTGCGGCTCGTGCAGGCAAATATCGACCAGCGAGACAAGTGGCGCAGCGATCGGCGGGCGGAAAACTATGCGCAGCAGCTCGAAATGAGTCTCCAGTCGCCCAGCGGGGGTATCACGCACGTGATCTGGCCCGAGACCGCGGCGCCGTTCGGGGTGACGACGGATCCCGAGCGCCGGAGTCTGATGCGCGAGGTGGTTCCGCCCGGCGGCGTACTGATAACGGGCGCCCCGCGATATCGCTTCGACGCCGGCCGCCTCGTGCGGATCTGGAACGGTCTCGTCGCCGTCGACGGCAGCGGTGCGGTGACAGCGACTTACGACAAGCATCATCTGGTGCCATTCGGCGAGTACGTGCCATTTCGCGACCTCCTCCCGCTCGAAAAAATCACGGCAGGGGCGATCGATTTTTCTCCGGGCTCTGGGCCCGTTACGCTAACGGTGCCTGGCCTGCCGCCGTTCAGCCCGATGATCTGCTATGAGGCGATTTTTCCTGGCGAGGTCGTGGCGCCCGGAGAGCGTCCGGCGTTTTTGCTCCAGCTCACGAACGATGGATGGTTTGGCCGCAGCGCCGGACCCTATCAGCATTTTGCGTCGGCCCGGTTGCGCGCAGTTGAGGAAGGTTTGCCGCTCGTGCGGTCCGCGAATACTGGTATTTCGGCGATCGTCGATGCTTACGGACGGGTGACGGCGCGGCTCGATCTAGGTCGGAGGGGAATTATTGATGGAGTTTTGCCGCAATCTTTAACGGAGCGACCTCTTTTTGCTCAGATCGGAAACGCGAGCGGTGCGACCCTTTTGCTCCTGCTCGTGATAGCCTCTCTGATCTTCAACAGAATCAAAGCGCTAGACAGCAAAGAAACAATCTGAAACATTCGTCCGACGGAAATAACGGAGTGTGTACATCGGCCCTCTCGGATTAGGTTCTAAGCGTTTATGGCAGTGAATACTCCCATGACGTCGCCGAATTAAGTAATTTGATTAAGATGAATTCTTACAATAAAAGACATTTCTCATATGTCGGATAATGTTGGAAAAGCGAAGACACCCATAAAATCTGTGGGGAGCCGCGGCGGATCGGAGGCGGTTGACGTTCACGTCGGCAGCAGGTTGCGTCAGAGGCGGACGATGCTCGGCGTGAGCCAGGAAAAACTCGGCAAAGCGCTCGGTCTGACGTTTCAGCAGGTTCAGAAGTACGAGCGAGGCGCGAACCGTATCGGTGCAAGCCGATTACATCATATTTCCGAAGTACTCGACGTTCCAATTTCGTATTTCTTTGAAGGGCTCCCCCCCAACTATTCGATAAGGAAGGGGGGCGTCGCGCTCGAGGAGGCGCAGGCGGAATACGATCGCGAAACCATGATGCAGCGCGAGACGCTAGAGCTCGTTCGATCCTATTACAAGATCAATGATCCAAACGTCAGGCGTCGAATATTCGAACTGACCAAACAACTTGGCAAAAGCTTTTCGCAGAACTGATTGCGGCCGAAAGGCTGTATTCTCCTTATCGGATGCCCAGTTGCGCGAATGCGTTGAGCGCGCCAAACGACGTCCCAATCGAATCCCCGTTCAATTCGATTGACTTGACGTTGGGATGTCGAATTGAGAATACTGCCGAGCACCATTAGATCCGGGCAGTGCCAGCTGAGAAACGAAGTTCAAATCCGCCGTTCGGGAGCGGGCTAGCTGGTCCAATACAGCAATTTACAGGAGGCTGACTGTGCCACGAGGCAACTACCTTTTTACTAGCGAATCGGTTTCCGAGGGTCATCCAGACAAAGTTTCGGACCGCATTTCAGATGAAATCGTCGATCTTTTCCTGGCAGGCGACCCCCTGTCGCGTGTCGCTTGCGAGACACTTACGACGACCAACCGTATCGTCATAGCCGGCGAGGTTCGTGGGCCCGAATCAATTACGCCTGAAAAGATCGAGGAAGTCGCGCGCGCCGCCGTAAAGGACATCGGCTACGAGCAAGACGGTTTCCACTGGAAAGACGCCGACGTTCAGGTCTATCTGCACAAGCAGTCCGCGGACATAGCACAGGGTGTCGACTCCGCAGGCAACAAGGACGAAGGCGCTGGGGATCAGGGCATCATGTTCGGTTATGCCTGCACCGAGACCGGCGTTCTGATGCCTGCCCCTATACAGTATTCTCATGAAATTCTGCGCTCGCTCGCCGACGCGCGGCACGCCGACCCGAGCTGCGGCCTTGGTCCCGACTCAAAGAGTCAGGTGACACTGCTCTACGAAAACGGCAAGCCGGTGCGCGCGACGTCGGTCGTAGTTTCGACGCAGCACGACGAGGAGCTCGATCAGGATCAGGTACGCGAAGTGGTGCGCCCGCATGTGGAGAAGATCCTGCCCGCCGGGTGGATGTGCCCTGAGGAAGAGTTCTATGTGAACCCGACCGGCCGCTTCGTGATCGGCGGTCCCGATGGCGATTGCGGTTTAACCGGCCGCAAGATCATCGTAGACACCTACGGTGGCGCGGCGCCGCACGGCGGGGGCGCGTTCTCCGGAAAGGATCCGTCCAAGGTCGACCGCTCCGCCGCCTATGCCGCGCGCTGGGTCGCGAAGAATGTCGTTGCTGCGGGTTTCGCGGAGAAGTGCGTCATCCAGCTTGCCTACGCGATCGGCGTCGCCAAGCCGCTGTCGGTCTATGTCGACACCTACGGCACAGGCACGATGGACGAGGAAAAGCTCGGCGGCATCATTCAGGAAGTAGTGGATCTGTCACCCCGCGGCATCCGCGAAGGCCTCAAGCTAAGCAGGCCGATCTACGCACGTACCGCTGCTTACGGCCACTTCGGCCGGGAGGCAGAGGCCGATGGCGGCTTCTCGTGGGAAAAAACCGACCTCGTCGAGGCGCTGAAGTCCGCCGCGACCTGATCGCCATTTCCGTCTGACCGCACGATGCCGGAGCGAAGCCGAATCCTCTATGGCCGGCGAAGAGGTCGAAGTTTGCGCAAAGGCCAGAAAGCGCGCGTGGAAGAACTTCTGCCTGCGCTCGAAATCGACGTCGAGAATCTCGATATTGAAGCGTTGTTCGGCGTCGGCCGGCCATTGTGGCTTGAAATCGGCTTCGGCGGAGGAGAGCATCTTGCCTGGCAGGCGTTGGCTCATACGGATGTCAGCATTATCGGGTGCGAGCCGTTCATGAACGGGGTGGTGAAGCTTCTCGGGACGATTGATGCCGACGGGCTCGACAACGTCCGGCTGTTTCGCGACGACGCCCGGCTGCTGGTCGAGCGGCTGCCGCCGGCATCTCTCGAGCGCGTTTTCATCCTATTCCCCGACCCATGGCCCAAGGCGCGGCATCACAAGCGGCGGATCGTTTCGGATGCGATGCTGGGTCAACTCGCCGATGCGCTGGTCGACGGTGCCGAGCTTCGGATCGCGACCGACGATCCCGGCTATCTCGAGTGGATCCTCATGCAAATGCGCCGGCAGGCCGATTTCGACTGGCAGGCGCGCCGGCCGGCGGACTGGCGCGAGCGGCCCGACGACTGGCCCCAAACGCGCTACGAGGCGAAGGCCGTCGCGGCGGGTCGCCTATGCGCCTTTTTGACTTACCGGCGGCGGCCGCGCTGCACGGCCGCATAAGGGCTTGCCAATCGCCGGTTGCGGCACTACGATGCACTTAAATCACCACTCGCCCTCCCGGGCGGAACAAAAAGATTTTAAAGTGGGCCCGGCCCGCTTTTTTTATTGGCTTTCGATTGAGTGTCTCGGCGCGTGGCGAACGACGGACGGAGACGGGACGTAGGCGGCGGAAGTACTCGGTAGGCATGGATCAGGCGGCACGAATAGGCGAACTCGTCGAGCCTTCGCTCAATGCGATGGGCTACGATCTCGTCCGCGTGCAATTAAGCGGCGGAGAAAATCTGCGGCTGCAGATCATGGCGGAACGCGCCGACCGCGTGGAAATGACGGTCAACGATTGTGCCGATATCAGTCGCAACATATCGGCCATCCTCGACGTCGGAGATCCGATCAAAAGTGCCTACACACTCGAGGTTTCTTCGCCCGGCATAGACCGGCCGCTGGTTCGGCTGGACGACTTCAGCCGCTATGCCGGTTTCGAGGCGCGGGTGGAGAGCGAGCTGCCTGTGGACGGGCGCAAGCGGTTCCGCGGAAAACTTCTCGGTGTGGAAGCCAATCACGTCCGCATCGACATGGAGGGGACGAGCTATTCGATCCCCTTCGAAAATGTTCACCGCGCGAAGCTCGTCCTGACGGACGAGCTAATAGCGGCAAGCCAGAACGATCACAACGCCTGAGGGCACGACGCAACCGACCGGCTGGGCGCCGGGACAGAACGGAAGAACGATCATGGTTGATATGGAGAACATCCCCGTTGCCGGTTACGACCGGCTCGAGCTTCTGCAGATCGCGGATGCCGTCGCGCGGGAAAAATCGATCGAGGCAGAAGAGGTGCTGGTCGCCATGGAAATGGCGATCCAGAAAGCGGCGCGATCCAAGTACGGGCAGGAACATGATGTGCGCGCCGAGATCGACCGCAAAAGCGGCGATATCAAGCTGGCGCGCTATCTCGAAGTGACGGATGAAATCGAGAACGAGATCACCCAGGTCACGCCGAGGGAGGCTCAGAGCATGAAACCCGGCGCACAGGTCGGCGATTTCATCATCGACCCGCTTCCGCCGATCGATTTCGGCCGCATTGCCGCCCAGACCGCGAAGCAGGTCATCGTCCAAAAGGTCCGCGAGGCAGAGCGCAAGCGCCAGTACGAGGAATACAAGGACCGCGTCAGTGAGATCGTAAACGGTATCGTGAAGCGGACCGAATATGGCAACGTCACCGTCGATCTGGGCCGCGCCGAGGCGGTCATCCGCCGCGACGAGTCCATTCCGCGCGAATCGCTACGGCCCGGAGACCGCGTCCGCGCTTATATCTACGATGTCCGCGAGGAAATGCGCGGCCCGCAGATCTTCCTGTCGCGTAGCCATCCGCAGTTCATGGCTAAGCTGTTCGCCCAGGAAGTGCCGGAAATCTACGACGGCATTATCGAGATCAAGTCAGTGGCGCGCGACCCCGGCAGCCGCGCAAAGATCGCGGTCCTGTCCAACGATTCGAGCATCGATCCGGTGGGCGCCTGCGTCGGTATGCGCGGCAGCCGCGTTCAGGCCGTCGTCGGCGAGCTGCAGGGCGAGAAGATCGACATCATCCAGTGGTCGCCCGACCCGGCGACCTTAATCGTCAACGGTCTCGCGCCCGCCGAGGTGACTAAGGTGGTGCTAGATGAGGAACAGCAAAAGATCGAGGTCGTCGTGCCCGACGATCAGCTCAGCCTCGCGATCGGCCGGCGCGGCCAGAACGTGCGGCTGGCGTCCCAGCTTACCCAGTGGGACATTATGATCCTCACCGAGGAAGAGGAATCGGAGCGCCGCCAGGAGGAATTTCGCCAGCGCTCGCAGATGTTCATGGACGGACTCGACGTCGACGACGTGCTTGCGCACCTGCTAGTCACTGAGGGCTTCTCGTCGATCGAGGAGGTCGCCTTCGTGCCGATCGAGGACCTGCTATCGATCGAAGGCTTCGACGAGGACATCGCCGAGGAGCTTCGCACCCGCGCTCAGAACTTCCTAACTGAGGAGGAGGAGCGCCTGACCGAAGCGCGGCGCGAACTCGGCGTCAGCGACGATGTCGCGGCGATCGAGGGAGTGTCGGCGGCGATGCTGGTGACCCTAGGCGAAGCCGGTATCAAGACGATCGACGATCTTGGCGACCTCGCGACCGACGAGCTGATCGATCCGGGCAACCGCGAAGGCGAAGGCCGCGGGCTACTTGCCGACTACGGGCTGGACGAGAACGAGGCCAACGCCATCATCATGGCGGCTCGCGCGCACTGGTTCGAGGACGGACCGGTCTCGGAAGAGGCCCTGGCCGAAGACGACGAGCCCGCGGAAGCGGTGAAGGAGAACTAAGCCTTCGCCATGACCCCGCCTTCACCCCATAAATACGCCCACGTACCGGAACGGCGCTGCATTGTGACCCGGGAAACCGGGCCGCGCGGCGGCTTGATCCGGTTCGTCGTCTCGCCGAGCGGCGAGGCGGTGCCCGATCTTGCGGAGAAGCTGCTGGGCCGCGGATTGTGGTTGGGGGCGTCGCGGGATATAGTAGAACGCGCCTGCGCCGAGAACGCCTTTTCGAGGGCGGCACGGCGAAACGTGATGGTCCCGGGCGATCTTCCTGACCGGCTTGCAGGCCTTCTGGGCCGGCGGTGTCTTGACCATATCGGTCTGGCACGGCGATCCGGAAAGGCGGTAGCAGGGTTTGAGAAGGTGCGGGGCGCCTTGAGGGGCGGCGAAGTCGCCGTACTGCTGGAAGCGTCCGACGGCGCTGCGGACGGCCGTGAAAAGCTGGAGCGTCTGCCCTTTGACGGCCCGATGCTGTCGCTTTGGACGGCAAAAGCGCTGGGCGAGCCTTTCGGCCGCGATAGGGCGGTTCATGCCGCCGTTTTCGCGGGCGGGCTGGCCGAGCGGCTGGTTCGGGACGCTGCGCGGCTGGAGGCCGTACGGGGGACGCGTGCTTAAGACGGCGTGCAACCGGTTTTGTAGGAAAGCTGACGAGAGATGACGGATAATAACGACGACGGCAACAAAAAGAAGCTCACGCTCTCGCGTCCAGGAAAGCTCGAGCTGAACAAGACGGTCGACGCCGGCCAGGTTCGCCAGAGCTTCTCTCATGGCCGCACTAAGTCGGTCGCCGTCGAGGTGCGCCGAAAGCGGACGTTCAAGCAAGGTGGCGACGGAGCCATGACGGAGGTCCGAGACCTGCCCAAGGTCGAGGAGACCGTCGAGGCCGCGCCAGTTGCGGAGATCGTCAAGCCCGAGGTTAAGCTGGAACCGGCGGTCCGTACGCTCACCGACTCGGAGCGCGCCGCCCGGTTGCGGGCACTCGAAGGCGCGCGTCAGACCGAGAACGAGATCGCCGAGAGCCGCGCCGAGCGCGAGGCAATGGAGGTCCGCCGGCGTGACGAGGAACGCCTTCGCCGCGATGCGGAAGATGCGCGACGCAAGGATGAGGAAGAGCGCCGCCGAACCGAAGAAGAGGAGCGCCGCCGCGTCGAGCGAGAGGCCGCCAAGAACGCCGCGGAACAGGCGGCTCGACTCCAGACCCGCCAGGCGGCGCCCGAAGATACCGCTAAGGCGAAGCCAAGGGTCAAACCGGCGGAGCGCGATGCGGAAGACGGGCCTGACGCCGAGTCCGGCGATAGCGGCAAGCGTGCCGGCAAGACCGAAGTCCGCAAGCCCGCGCCGCGGCGCGGCGACTCGCGCCGCCGGGGCGGCAAGCTGACGATCTCGCAGGCCCTCAACGAAGAAGAACGTGTGCGTTCGCTTGCCTCCGTCCGCCGTCAGCGCGAGCGAGAGAAGCGCGCGTCTTCCGGGCCGAAGGAGACGACCAAGGTGTTCCGCGAGGTGACTATCCCAGACACGATCACAGTCCAGGAGCTCGCCAACCGCATGACCGAGCGCTCCGGCGATGTAGTCAAGGCGTTGATCAACAGCGGCATCATGGCGACCATCACCCAGACGATCGACGCGGATACAGCGGAGCTGATCGTGACCGAGTTCGGACACACGCCGAAGCGCGTGTCCGAGGCGGACGTCGAGATCGGCCTTAGGGTCGAGGACGACGACGAGGCTCTGCTGAAGTCGCGCCCGCCGGTCGTCACGGTCATGGGCCATGTCGATCACGGCAAAACCTCGCTGCTCGACGCGCTGCGCGCGACCGATGTTGCGGCCGGCGAGGCGGGCGGCATCACCCAGCATATCGGCGCCTACCAGGTCCGGATGGCCAGCGGCGACAAGATCACCTTCCTCGACACCCCCGGTCACGAGGCGTTTACGGCCATGCGCTCGCGCGGCGCGACAGTGACGGACATCGTCGTCCTGGTCGTTGCGGCGGACGACGGCGTCATGCCGCAGACGATCGAGGCGATCGATCACGCGAAAGCGGCGGGGGTGCCCATAATCGTGGCAATCAACAAGATCGATCGTCCGGACGCCAATCCTGACCGCGTGCGCAACGAACTTCTCGCGCACGAGATCGTCGTTGAAACCCTCGGCGGCGACGTGCAGGACGTCGAGGTATCGGCAATTGAAAAAACCGGGCTCGACAAGCTCGAGGAAGCGATCGTCCTTCAGGCGGAAATTCTCGAAATCAGGTCGAATCCCGACCGCAACGCCGAAGGCGTCGTGGTCGAGGCGAAGATGGAGACCGGCCGAGGTTCCGTTGCGACGGTTCTCGTCCAGCGCGGTACGCTGAATGTCGGCGACATCCTTGTCGCAGGCGCCGAATGGGGCAAGGTGCGCGCGCTACTCGACGACACCGGCGAGCGCGTCGATTATGCGGCGCCGTCCGCCCCGGTAGAGATTCTCGGTCTGAACGGCACGCCGAACGCCGGCGACGAATTTTCCGTCGTCGACAGTGAGGCGCGGGCCCGTGAAATCACCGAATTCCGCCAGCGCCGCGACCGCGAGGCCAAGGTGCAGGCGGGCGCGCGCGGCACGCTGGATGAAATGTTCAGCAAGATCCAGGCGGGCGAGGTCAAGGAGATCCCGGTCGTGGTCAAGGGGGATGTTCAAGGTTCGGTCGAGGCGATCGTCCAGAGCGCCAACAACCTTGGCACCGACGAGGTGTCCGTTCGCGTGCTTCATACCGGCGTCGGCGCGATAAACGAATCCGACGTTACGCTGGCGCAGGCTTCCAACGCGATGCTCGTGGGCTTCAACGTCCGGGCAAACGCGCAGGCGCGCCAGCTCGCCGAGAGCGAGGGCGTGGATATCAGATACTACGCGATCATCTACGACCTAGTAGACGATCTGAGGGCGATGCTGAGCGGCATGCTGGCGCCGCAGATCCGGGAGACGTTCCTTGGGAACGCGGCGATCAAGGAAGTCTTCAACATCACTAAGGTCGGCCGCGTCGCCGGCTGCGAGGTGACCGAGGGGGTCGTGCGCCGCGGTGCGAGTGTGCGTCTTCTGCGCGACAACGTGGTAATTCACGAAGGCAAACTCTCGACCCTGAAGCGGTTCAAGGACGAAGTTCGGGAGGTGACCCAGGGTTTCGAATGCGGCATGGCGTTCGAAAATTACCAGGACCTCAAGGACGGTGACGTGATCGAGTGCTTTGAGGTCGAGGAGATCGCCCGCGCGCTCTAGGCGGGTTGGGGCCGGTCTCGGATGACGCGCGCGCCCGGCTTCCGGGCATCGAATGAAGATACGCCATGAAGGCATTCCCATGGGCAGAGGCGACATCAGATCCCGCGGCCAGCGGAAATTGCGCGTCGGCGAGCTGATCCGCCACGCGCTGGCGCAATCGCTCGAGCGCGGCGAGGCGCACGATCCCGGGCTTGCGAAGGCATCGATCACCGTTACCGAAGTAAGGGTCAGCCCCGACCTCCGAAACGCGACGGCGTTCGTGATGCCGCTGGGCGGAGACGATGCCGAGGAGGTTCTCCAGAGCCTCAATCGCGCGGCGCCGTTCTTTCGCCGGCGTATAGGCAAAGAGGTCGACCTTCGACGGCTTCCCAACCTCGTATTCGCACTCGATTCCAGCTTCGACAACGCCAATTATATCGATGAACTTCTGAGGAAGCCCTCGGTTTCAGCCGATATTCGTTCCCGCCGGGAGGATTCCGGGGACGATGGCGCGTAAACGCACGGGGGAGCCAGTTCACGGCTGGCTCGTCCTTGACAAGCCGCTCGAGCTCTCGTCCAACCGCGCGGTCGGGCGCGTCAAACGCCTCCTCAATGCACAGAAGGCCGGCCATGCTGGCACGCTCGATCCGTTGGCGACCGGCGTTTTGCCGATCGCGCTGGGAGAGGCGACCAAGACCGTCTCCTACGTCATGGGCGGCGAGAAGGCTTACCGATTTACGGCCCGTTTTGGCGAGGCTCGCGATACCGACGACCGCGAGGGAAAAATCGTCGCCCGAAGCGACTTCCGGCCCGCCGACGAGGAGATCCAAGCGGCCCTGGCCGGCTTTACCGGCAAAATCTTACAGGTGCCGCCGCTCTACTCCGCGGTCAAGATCGCAGGTGAACGTGCCTATAAGAAGGCCCGGGTCGGCGAAGGAGAGCTCCCGCCTGCCCGAGAAGTGAATGTGTACGAATTCCGTCTCGTCGCGCGCCCCGACCCAGATCTAGCGGTGTTCGAGGTCGAGTGCGGCAAGGGCACCTATATTAGAAGTCTTGCGCGTGATCTCGGCGGGGTGCTAGGCACTGTCGCCCACGTCACCGAACTGCGTCGGACCGCCGCTGGGCCATTCACCGAAAACGATGCGATTTCACTGGATCAGCTTGCGGAAACTGTGGTACATGCCGCCCCGCAAGATTGCTTGCTACCCGTTGCGACCGCGCTGGACGACATCCCGGCGCTGGCCCTGACGGAAACCCAGGCCGACTACCTGCGACATGGACGCGCGGTTCGGGTGCGAAGCGGCAGCAGCCTTTTCGTCGATGCGACCCAGTTGGGGACAGTTTGTGACGATGGTCTGCTTTTTGCCGTTTGCGGGGAACTTCCCGTCGCGCTCGCCCGTCTTGAAGGAGAGGAAATTAGGCCGTTACGGGTTCTAAATCTCTAAGGCGCAAAAGCGCAGAAACGGAGTAGATGATGTCGATTACGCACGAGCGTAAGGCGGAGCTCATTACTGAGTATTCCACTGGCGAGCACGATACCGGCTCGCCCGAGGTCCAAGTCGCGATCCTGTCGGAGCGCATCAGCAACCTCACCGAACACCTGAAAGAGCACAAGAAAGATTTTCATTCCCGGCGCGGTCTCCTGATGATGGTTGGCCAGCGGCGTCGGCTTCTGGATTACCTTAAAACGAAGAATTCGTCTCGTTACGAGACGTTGATCGCGCGCCTGGGACTTCGGCGCTGATCGTCTCCCGCATTCGCCGTTGACGCTGCTGAACCGGCCTACGCACCGCGGGCCGGCTAACGCGTGGCGACTCGGGAGCAAGAAGTGGCCATGGGGGCCGCGAAGAAGTCCGCCGGGCCATGTTGCCCAGCGGCGGTGGAGCCGCTCAATGGTTCCGCGCAACATGGTTGGGCCGCATAGGGCGGCGGGCCATAGGAAGGAACGATAGATATGTTCACCGTATATCGTAAGGAAATCGAATGGGGCGGCCGCATGCTGTCCATTGAAACAGGCAAGATCGCCCGGCAGGCCGACGGCGCCGTTATGGTGACCTACGGCGGCACCACGGTTCTGTGCACTGCGGTTGCGCAGAAAGCGCCCAAGCCTGGCGTCGACTTTTTCCCGTTGACCGTCAACTATCAGGAAAAGACATTCGCTGCCGGGAAGATCCCCGGGGGGTTCTTCAAGCGCGAAGGCCGTCCGTCGGAAAAGGAGACGTTGACCTCTCGCCTGATCGACCGTCCGATCCGCCCGCTTTTCGCGGACGGGTTCCGTAACGAAACCCAGGTCATCTGCACCGTGCTGGCGCATGATCTTGAGAACGATCCCGATATCGTCTCACTGGTCGGCGCGTCCGCCGCGCTCACGATTTCCGGCATTCCCTTCATGGGCCCGATCGGCGCCGCGCGCGTCGCCTATATCGACGGCAACTACGTGCTGAACCCGCTGATGGACCAGCTGCCCGATACCGAGCTCGACATGGTCGTCGCCGGCACCGCGAGCGCCGTCAACATGGTCGAATCGGAGGCCAAGGAGCTGTCCGAGGAAATCATGCTCGGCGCCGTGATGTTCGCGCACCGCGAATTCCAGCCCGTGATCGACATGATCATCGGTCTGGCTGAGCAATGCGCGAAGGAACCGTGGGAAGTCGTCGCGGCCCCCGAAGACCAAGAGGCGTTCTACGCCAAGGTCAGGGCGGCGGCTGAAGCCGGTCTCCGCGACGCCTACAGCGAGACCGTCAAGCAGGCCCGCGTCGAAAAGATCGGCGCCGCGAAGGTGGCAGCCATGGAAGCCCTCGCATTCGATGACGAGGCCGACGCCGAGCGCGCCAAGGGGATGCTGAAGTCGGTCGAGAAGGACATCGTCCGCAACTCGATCCTCGACACCAAGCAGCGGATCGACGGTCGCGATCTCGAGACGGTTCGCCCGATCGAGGCCGAGGTCGGCATCCTGCCGCGCGCTCACGGTTCGGCACTGTTCACCCGCGGCGAAACCCAGGCGATCGTCACCGCGACGCTGGGCACCGGCCAGGACGAGCAGATCATCGACGCGCTCGAGGGCGAATACCGCGAGCACTTCCTGCTCCACTACAACTTCCCGCCCTACTCGGTCGGCGAGGCGAGCTTCCTGCGCTCGCCGGGCCGGCGCGAAATCGGTCACGGTAAGCTTGCCTGGCGGGCGATCCGGCCGCTGCTGCCTACCAAGGAGGACTTCCCTTACACGATGCGCGTGGTCTCCGAGATTACCGAATCGAACGGTTCATCCTCAATGGCCACGGTCTGCGGCTCGTCGCTGTCGCTTATGGACGCAGGGGTTCCGCTCAAGCGGCCGTGCGCGGGTATCGCCATGGGGCTGATCCTCGAAGGTGAACGCTTCGCGGTTCTGTCCGACATCCTCGGCGACGAGGACCATCTCGGGGATATGGACTTCAAGGTCGCCGGAACCAAAGAGGGCGTCACCGCGCTCCAGATGGACATAAAGATCGTCGGCATCACCGAGGAGATCATGAAGGTCGCGCTCAACCAGGCGAAAGGCGGCCGGATGCACATCCTCGGCGAAATGGCGAAGGCGCTCACCGATGCCCGCGATGCGGTCAGCGACTTCGCGCCTCGAATCATGACCTTCACGATTCCGAAGGACAAGATCCGCGAAGTCATCGGCACCGGCGGCAAGGTCATTCGAGAAATCTGCGAGACCACCGGAGCAAAGATAGATATCGAGGACGACGGCACGATCAAGGTCGCGTCGGCCGACAACGAAGCTAGCCAGGCGGCGATCGACTGGATTAAGGGCATCGTCGCAGAACCGGAGATCGGCCACATCTACACTGGTAAGGTGGTAAAGGTGGTCGACTTCGGCGCGTTCGTGAACTTCATGGGCTCGCGCGACGGTCTCGTCCACATCTCCGAACTCGAGAACCGGCGGGTGGGCAAGGTGACCGAAGTTGTCAACGAGGGCGACGAGGTAAAGGTCAAGGTCCTCGCGGTCGACGACCGCGGCAAGGTCCGCCTGTCGATGAAGGTCGTCGACCAGGCGACGGGCGAAGACCTGTCCGGTAAGGACGCCGACGAAGGCGATCAGGAAGCCGAAACGGCTTCCTGATCAAAGGCGTAATGCGGCCAGTCCGGGCATTGCCCCCCCCGGACTGGCGGTTTTCGAATCGCTTCATATACCAATATGTGGGAAATGAAGCGGGCGTCGCGAGATAGCGTGCCGCCTATCAATCTTTCGCTTGGCGTCTAGGCCTGAACGGGAGGACCGACCTGAAACCGCTCAAGCCCCTGATGATCTCTGGCAAGGAGGTCGCCCCCCTCGTCGAGGGTGGCAAGGGTATCGCCGTGTCAAACGGCGAGAGCTCGGGCGCGTGGGCCGCCGCAGGCGGCGTCGGCACATTCTCCGGCGTCAATGCCGATGCCTACGACGAGGACGGTAACCTTATTCCCGTCGTCTATCTGGGCCGGACCCGGCGCGACCGTCACGAGGAACTGCTCGCTTACGCGATACAGGGCGGCATCGCCCAGGCGCGGATCTGCCACGACATGTCGGGCGGCGAAGGCCGCATCCATATGAACGTGCTGTGGGAGATGGCGGGCGCCGAACGCGTGCTCAATGGTGTTCTGGCCGGTGCGCGGGGGCTCATCCACGGAGTCACTTGCGGCGCGGGCATGCCCTACAAGATCGCGCAGATTTCGGCGCAGTACGGCGTTTACTACTATCCGATCGTGTCGTCGGCCCGTGCGTTCCGGGCGCTGTGGAAGCGCTCCTATCACAAGTTCCCCGAATGGCTCGGCGGCGTCGTGTACGAGGATCCGTGGCGCGCGGGAGGCCATAACGGCCTGTCGAACAGCGAGGATCCGCAGAATCCGGAAGATCCGCGCCCGCGCGTCGTGGAGCTGCGCGCGACGATGAACGAGATGGGACTCGATACGGTTCCGATCATCATGGCGGGCGGCGTCTGGTACCTGCGCGACTGGGCCGACTGGTTCGAAGACCCCGAGCTGGCGCCCGTCGCCTTCCAGTTCGGCACGCGGCCGTTGCTGACGCAGGAAAGCCCGATCTCCGAGGAGTGGAAGCAGCGGCTTCTCAATCTTCGGGAAGGCGACGTCTATCTGAACAAGTTCAGCCCGACCGGCTTCTATTCGTCCGCCGTGCACAATGCATTTCTCGACGAACTCAAGTCGAGGTCGGATCACCAGATCGCCTATGCCGAAGAGCCCATGGGCGAGCTAAACGCGGAGTTCAAGATCGGTCCGCGCGGCCGTCCGGTCTTCGTCGCGCCCGCGGACCGCGAGCGTGCCGAGAAATGGATCTCGAAGGGGCTGACGGATGGTATGCGGACGCCGGATTCGACGGTCATCTTCGTTTCCGCCGACAAGTCGAGGGAAATCCGCACGGACCAGGCCGAATGCATGGGCTGCCTGTCGCAATGCCAGTTCTCGAACTGGGCGCAGAACGAAACCGGCACCACTGGGCGCCGACCCGACCCGCGGTCCTTCTGCATTCAGAAGACGCTGCAGGACATCGCCCATGGCGGCGAGGTCGACGACCAACTTATGTTCGCCGGTCACAACGCCTACCGGTTCGCCGAAGACCCGTTCTACTCCAACGGCTTCATCCCGACGGTGAAACAGCTAATCGATCAGCTTCACTCGGGCGACTAGGCGCCGGGGCGGGAAGATCCCGAGTGCCGCCGCCCAGTTGCGGCTGGCTCGCAATCGGGACTTTAAATCGATTCTAAAATGACCTATAACCGCCGCATGATGAGAAATTCTGTATCGACACGCCCCTATTCCGGCGTTATCGCGCGTCTCAAGACGGCCGGCCTGCGGCCGACGCGCCAGCGTATCGCGCTCGGCAAACTGCTGTTCGAGGGCGAGAACCGTCACGTGACCGCCGAGGAGCTGCACGACGAGGCGCGCGGCGCCGGCGCCAGCGTCTCGTTGGCGACCGTCTACAACGCCCTTCATCAGTTCACCGATGCCGGCCTGATGCGCGAAGTCGTCGTGGAAGCCGGCCGATCCTATTTCGACACGAATACCGGCGATCATCATCATTTCTTCCATGAGGAATCGGGTCATCTCGAGGATATCCCTAGCGACCAGATCCGGGTCGACGCGCTGCCCACGGCGCCGGCGGGCACGGCGGTTCGCCGCGTGGACGTCATCGTCCGCGTCGGAAGCAGCGATTCCTGACCATTTTCCTGGAATAATTCTAATCTATTGACGGCACGCCGCAGCGTGCCTATATAACCGTTGTTCTAACGGAGCAATCGACGGGGTTAGGCGTGCCACGGGACACCGGCCGCCCGAAATTGATCCCGCCTGAACGACGCAAACAGTCACGCTACACCACGAAGGAAACAAGGAGCCCGATATGCCGTCACTAGCAGGAACCAAGACCGAGAATAACCTGAAGGAGGCCTTTGCCGGCGAATCCCAGGCCAACCGCCGCTATCTGTATTTCGCACAGAAGGCCGACGTCGAGGGCTACAATGACGTTGCCGCCGTTTTCCGGTCGACCGCCGAAGGCGAGACCGGCCATGCGCACGGCCATCTGGAATATCTCGAGGAGGTCGGCGATCCGGCGACCGGCGAGCCGATCGGCTCCACCGCCCAGAACCTGAAGGCCTCGGTTGCCGGTGAGACCCATGAGTACACCGACATGTATCCCGGCATGGCGCGCGAAGCCCGCGACGAGGGCTTCGACGAAATAGCCGACTGGTTCGAGACGCTCGCCAAGGCGGAACGTTCGCATGCCGGCCGCTTCCAGAAGGCGCTCGACGAGCTCCCCTGATCACGGCCATTTGCCGCCTGCGCGGGCGGCAGATCTTCGGAATGGGCCCGGCCGCTGGGGCCGGGCCCATTCCACTCTTGTCAAATCGCGAGGAAGATCGCCATGTCGGAAGGCAGTCTCGGAGCCCCGGAGCGCCAACCTATTCCCTGGCAGAATCCGGATTTCTACCACGAAGAAAAGCTCGACGCGGAAATGCGCCGACAGTTCGACATCTGTCACGGCTGCCGCCGCTGCCACAATCTCTGCGACTCGTTTCCCAGGCTGTTTGACCTGATCGACGAGGCGGAGAGCATGGAGCTCGACACCGTCGATTCGAAGGACTTCAAGGGCGTCGTGGACGCCTGCACCCTCTGCGACATGTGCTTCCTCACGAAGTGTCCCTACGTGCCGCCGCACGAATTCAATCTGGACCTTCCCCACCTGCTGCTGCGCTACCGCGCGGTCGAATTCAGGAAAGGTCGGGTCGGCTTCCTCGAGAAACAGATTTCCGAAACCGATCGTAACGGCAAGCTCGCCGGCGCTGTCGCACCGCTGGCGAACTGGGTGACGCGCGACGGCAACGGCCTGACCCGCCCGGTTATGGAAACCGTCACCGGCATCGACCGCGCGGCGGCGGTTCCGAAATTCCACGGCAAGACGCTGACCGCCCGCGCGAAGAGCAATGCGCCCGCCCGCAATGCGGAAGCGCCGGCCGCCGGCCGCAAGGCAGTGGTCTACGCAACCTGCTTCGTGAACTACAACGACCCCGACATCGGCGCAGACGCGCTGGAGGTTCTCGCACGTAACGGCGTCGAGACAGAGGTGGTTCATCCCGCCTGCTGCGGCATGCCGAAGCTAGAGCATGGCGACATTGACGGCGTGGCGAAAAACGCCCGGAAGGTGGCCGCTGCGCTGATGCCTTACGTCGAGAAAGGCTACGACGTCGTCGCGTTGACGCCGAGTTGTTCGCTGATGCTCAAGTTCGAGTGGCCGCTGATCCTGCCGGAAGACGAGAGCATCGCGAAACTCTCAGCGGCGACCCGCGACATCAGCGAATACATCGTCGACATTGCCAAGAACGAAGGGCTTGCCGACGGGTTGAAGCCGCTCGACGGCGGCGTCACCGTACACCTCGCCTGCCACGCGCGGGCGCAGAACATGGGCCAGAAGGCAGCCGAGCTGCTGCGGCTTATCCCGGAGTCCGACATCGACGTGATCGAGCGCTGCTCCGGCCATGGCGGGTCGTGGGGCATGATGAAGGAAAACTTCGAGACCGCAATCAAGGTGGGTCGCCCCGCCGCGCGTCGGGCGGTCGAGAATGCGAAGAAATATGTGGTCTCCGAATGCCCGCTCGCCGGTATGCATATCCTGCAGGGCATGGATAAGCTCGCCGAGAAGGAGAACGACAAGCCAGCCGTCCCGGAACGCGCACCGCATCCGATTCAGTTGCTGGCGCAGGCTTACCGTCAATAATGGAAAATGAGATGACGATACAGAAAGAGATCACCCGTCAAGACATCCTTCCGTTCGACGACTACGCGGCGACGCGGCGCGAGCGCAAGCAGGCGCTGACCGGGAAGAAGAAGAACCGACGTATCGAGGTCGGACCGCACGCGACCTTCTATTTTGAAAACTATGAGACGATGTGGCATCAGGTACACGAGATGCTCCATATCGAGCGCGGCGGCGAGCAGCAGATCGCAGACGAACTGCACGCCTACAACCCGCTGATCCCGCAGGGCAAGGAGCTGGTCGCGACGGTTATGTTCGAGATCGGAGATCCGGACCGGCGGGCAATGATCCTGTCGCAGCTTGGTGGTGTCGAGGAGCATATGTGGATTTCCGTCAACAGCGAACGCGTTCTGGGCATTGCCGAGGAAGACGTCGACCGAACTAATGCCGCCGGCAAGGCGTCATCGGTGCAGTTCGTGCATTTCGCCTTCGGCGATGCGCAGATCGCGGCTTTTAAGAGCGGGGACGCCGAGGTCGTGGTCGGCATCTCGCACGAGAACTATTCGCACATGGCGGGCATGCCCGAGGCCGTTCGCGCAGCTCTGGCTCAAGATTTCGACGCTTGACCCGGTTCAGCTGCCGGCGACCGCTTTCCGCAATTTTACCGGCGAGATCGGCTTGGTCGAGGCTTCCCGACGAGGTCGGTCTATGCCCCATGCGGTCTTGGATGTCACTTCCATTTACTTTCCGCTGTTCACCGACTCCGTCACAACCTTGCCCTCATGGCCGCCCGTAACAATGTCGATCAACCCTCCGCGAGGGGCGGGACTTGTCACGAGCGAAAAAACGCTAGTTTGATCTAGAAATGCGTAGATATTCGAATTTATCGAATGCGTTTGAATACTATTCTATGCTCTCCGTAGAATAAACGCCCCAGACGTGAGACCGGCGCATCCAGCCCCGCTTTCCTGAAGTTTCGACCCGACACCATTCTTTTTCGCATTTAAGTATTCGCACGAGAACCTTTTCCTCGATCCGAGCGAAAATAGAGGCTTCCGAATAGGGATCCGACCGCAGCGGCTGGAGCCCGCCCGTTATCAGCGCTGTTCGGCGGCCGGAGAGCATCGTCCGGTGAACCCACCCCTCTGAGCCTTGCCAGTCGCGGACGCGTCGCCAGTTCTCGAACTCGGCTAGAATTTCGACCGGCATACCGCGGAAGACGTAAACCCACTCGACGGGATAGCGGACGCCGGGGCCGGTCCGCATATGGACCTTGTCGGCCCGCAGCGAGGCGAACCGAGGCAAGGGCAGGCCGGTCTGTGCTGTTGAGACCTGCGTAATGCTGGACGCTACCAGAAGAATCAGGGCGACCGCGGGGGTGAATTTTCCAGCACGCAGCATAACACAACTATAGGCACTCGGGTGACTCGGCTCCACAGCCTTAACATGTCCGGTAACATCTCTGGACAACCCAATTTCGGCCTGATACCCCGTTTAGAGGCAAAAGAAGGAGCGACTAGGATGGAGCGTAGCAAGCCGGTCGTCGTCGTGACGCGACGATTGCCCGGCGATGTCGAGACGCGGATGATGGAACTTTTCGAGGCGCGCCTCAACGCTTTCGACTCGCCGATGAGCGCCGATGAAATCGTGGCTGCTGCGGACGGCGCCGACGTCCTCGTCACCACCGTGACCGACCGCATTGACGCCGATCTCATCGAACGTCTGCCCGACTCCGTGCGGCTCATCGCCAATTTCGGCGTAGGCGTGAACCACATTGATCTCGAGGCGACCGCGGCGCGCAAGATCGCGGTAACCAATACGCCCGGCGTATTGACCGACGATACCGCCGATATGACGGCCTGTCTGCTTCTCGCCGCGCCCCGGCGGCTGGTCGAGGGCGACCGGCTGGTGCGCGGCGGCGGCTGGGAAGGCTGGTCGCCGACCTTCATGATCGGGCACCGGATCTCGGGCAAGCGGCTCGGGATCATCGGCATGGGCCGGATCGGACAGGCGGTGGCGCGACGGTTGCGCGGTTTCGGCATGACCGTCCACTATCACAACCGCAAACGGGTCCATGCAGATATAGAGTCCGAGCTGAAGGCGACCTACTGGGAAAGTCTCGACCAGATGCTGGCGCATATGGACTTCATCTCGATCAACTGCCCGCATACGAAGGAAACGCATCATCTCCTGGATGCGAGGCGGCTCGAACTTCTGAAGCCCCATGCGTTCCTCGTGAACACCGCGCGCGGGGAAATCGTCGACGAGGTGGCGCTTGTGAAAATGTTGGCGGAGCGGCGGCTCGCGGGCGCCGGCCTCGACGTCTACGAGCGCGAGCCCGAAGTCGATCCCGGGCTCCTTAAGCTTGACAATGTCGTGCTCGCGCCGCATCTCGGCTCGGCGACGCACGAAGGCCGCATCGCGATGGGCGAGAAGGTCATCGTTAACATCCGCAGTTTTGTCGACCAGCACAGCCCGCCCGACAGGGTATTCGAGATTTGAACCTGCGCCCGGTGTTCAGACGTAGAGCATCGCGCCTTTATCCGACGCATCCGCCAAAAAGCTGACGGCGCTTCCCTCGGTGACAGGGACGTCGGTCCGCAATTCGCCTCGGGTGAGCCCGCAATCGCGGAGGCCCATCTCGCAGACCATGAAGACGGCGTCGAGTTCGACGCAGGCGCCGAGCAGCTCCTCGAACGTCGCCAAACCCTTGTCGGAAAGATCGACGTCCCGCGCGGCGTTCGCCCATGCCGGCGTAAGCGCTCGCGTCGCTGCCATTGCGAACAGCAGAGTAACCGGCTTTCCCGTGGCTAGCGCGGCGCTGGCCAGCACGAGCGCGTAATGGATGCGGTCGAAGTCGTCCGACTGGACGATCAGCGAGAGTTTCTCCGGGGAGGTCATGACAGCCGGGTCCGCTATACCGCGTATGCCGACAGGTCGGTGATTGATGGCGCGTCCCCGCACAGCGGACAGGCCGGATCGCGCGGCAGCTTCATCCTGCGGACGGTCGTCGATAGCGCGTCGTATATCAGGAAAGACCCGGCGAGGCTGTCGCCAATCCCCATGATTTCCTTCATCACCTCGATCGCCTGCAGAGAGCCCATCATGCCGGCGAGCGCGCCGAGGACGCCGCCTTCCGAGCAGCTCGGCACCATGCCGGCCGGCGGCGCCCCCCGGTAAAGGCAGCGGTAGCACGGCTCGCCGTCGCCGAGCCCGGATCGGAAGGTCGCGATCTGGCCCTCGAAGCGGAGGATCGCCGCCGAGACTAGCGTCTTACCCGCCAGGTGGCAGGCATCGTTGACCAGGAACCGCGTTTCGAAGTTGTCGCTGCCGTCGGCGATTATGTCGTAGTCGGCGATCAGGGCATTCACGTTGGAGGCGTTGAGCCGCGTCCGATGGGTCTTCAGCGTCACGTCGGGATTGACGTCGGCGACGGTCTTCTCGGCGCTGTCGACCTTCGGCATGCCGATGCGGCTGGTGCTGTGGATGACCTGGCGTTGAAGGTTGGAGAGATCGACCACGTCGTCGTCGACCACGCCGATGGTGCCGACGCCGGCCGCCGCCAGATAGAGCAGCAGCGGCGCGCCCAGCCCGCCTGCGCCGACGACCAGCACGCGCGCCTCCAGCAACTTCGTCTGGCCGACGCCGCCCACCTCTGGCAGCACGATGTGCCGCGCGTAGCGGTGGAGTTGATCTTCAGTGTAGTCCATGCGCCTAAAATGGCCCTAAGGGCGGTGGTTGTCTATCGACCAGTCGAGCCGAACCCGCCTGCGCCCCGCGCCGTCTCCGGCAACGCATCGACTTCCTCGAATATTCCCTGCGTGACCGGGGCGATGACCATCTGGGCGATCCGCATGCCGCGTTCGACGGTGAACGGCGCGTCGCCGAGATTGATCAGGATGACCCTCACCTCGCCGCGATAGTCGGCATCGACCGTCCCTGGCGTGTTGAGCACGGTAACGCCGTCGCGCGCGGCGAGGCCGGAGCGCGGGCGGACCTGCGCCTCGTATCCTGCCGGCAGGGCGATGGCGAGGCCGGTCGGCACCAGCGTGCGTTCGCCCGGCGCCAGCGTCATCGCCTCGTCGATCGCGGCTGCGAGATCCATGCCCGCGGACTGTTCGGTCTCGTATGTTGGCAGCGGCAAATCGGCATTGTGCGCCAGGCGCTGCACCGAAATACGGACGCGTGACGGCGCATCGGTTTCGGGGAGATCGGTGTCGGCGATGGAATGGGCCACGGATCCGGTACCTTGATTGCGAGGGCAGACGCGAAATTTCGGTTGACGAACGGCTGGATCATGCCGGAATCGCGCCGGATTGACCACCATACATGGGCATTAAATTCCGCGTTATGCACAACAACTTGTGAACACGGCTGTGAATGACGCCCCTATCGTTTCTCTTCGGAAACAACTGTCGCAGATTACTCGGCGGCTTCCGGCAGGCTCGTGAAATGCGCGGCGATCCGTTCTGCGAGCCGCGCGGCGACCTCCGACTTCCTCATCGCGGGCCAGTCCTCGCTGCCGCTCTCCGTCACCAGTTGGACGGTGTTGTCGTCGCCGCCGAACGTGCCCATCTCCGGCGAGACGTCGTTGGCGACGATCCAGTCGCAGCCCTTGCGCTTGCGCTTCTCGGTCGCGTTGGCGACGACGTTGTCGGTCTCGGCGGCGAAGCCGACGACGAGCAGCGGGCGTGCGTTCCCGGCATGCGACAGGCCGGCGAGGATGTCCGGGTTTTCCACCAGCTCGAGCGGCGCGGGCGCGCTGCCGGGCTGCTTCTTGATCTTTCGGTCGCCCGCCTCGGTGGGGCGCCAGTCGGCGACGGCAGCGGCGCAGACCGCGACGTCGGCCGGCAGCGCCGACTCGCACGCCGCCATCATGTCGCGGGCGGATTCGATGCGCACCACGGTAACGCCCGGTGGGTTGGGTTCCGCCGTCGGGCCGGTGACGAGCACCGTCTCGGCTCCGAGGCCGGCGAGCGCCGCCGCGATGGCGTGGCCCTGCTTGCCGGACGACCGGTTGGCGATATAGCGGACGGGGTCGATGGCCTCGTGCGTCGGCCCGCTCGTGACGATGGCGCGTCGGCCCGCCAGCGGCGCGGATGCCGCAAAATATGTGTCGACCGCGTCGGCAATCTCTGTCGGCTCAACCATGCGGCCCTCGCCGAATTCGCTGCAGGCCATCGTGCCTACGGTCGGGCCGGCGAACAGGATGCCACGGGTCTTTAGCGTCGAGATGTTGTCGCGCGTCGCCGGGTGTTCCCACATGCGGACATTCATCGCCGGGGCGACCAGAGTGTCCTTGTCTGTCGCCAGCAGCACGGTGCTGGCAAGGTCGTCGGAGATGCCCTGCGCCATCTTCGCCATGATGTTGGCTGTTGCCGGCGCGACGACCAGCAGGTCGGCGTCGCGCGACAGCTGGATGTGGCCCATCTCGGCTTCGTCGGTCAGCGAGAAGATGTCGCTGTATACCTTGTCCTCGCTCAGCGCGGAAACGGACAGGGGCGTGACGAACTGTGTCGCCGCTTCTGTCAGCACGCAGCGGACCGCGGCGCCGCGTTCGCGCAGGCGACGGATCAGTTCCAGGCTCTTATAGGCGGCGATGCCGCCCGTGATGATCAGCAGAATGCGTTTGCCGTGAAGCATGCCGCGTCTCCGGTTCGCCGGATATTCTTCCAGCCCCGCGTAACCTAATGATTCTCAAAGGTTTCTGCAAGAAATCCTGTCAGTCGAGCAGGATCGTCAGAATTACGACCGCCGCGGCGCCCAGCGCCCACACCAGCCATCGCGACCGACCCGCGCGTTGCGCCGAGGCGAAGCTTTCGAGTGAAGCCGGGTCGATCTTCAGGCCGTTGCGCGACATCGAGCCGAGCGAGTCGCCAATCTCCCCGATCAGCTGCGGCAGGCATTCGAGCCCGTCGAGCAGATCGTCGACCGCATCTCGAATGCGCGCTTCCACCCCCATGTTCTCGCGCATCCAGTTCTCGATCAGCGGCCGCGCGAGCTCCCACATAT
Source organism: Alphaproteobacteria bacterium (assembly GCA_038131485.1). Taxonomy (GTDB): domain Bacteria; phylum Pseudomonadota; class Alphaproteobacteria; order MPNO01; family UBA830; genus JAYQUR01. The sequence continues at coordinate 92,211 of JAYPPO010000002.1, read as the reverse complement.
TGACGCCCGGGAACAGGCGGCGGCCAACACCTTCGGCCACCAGCATCGTTTTCTGCAGCAGCAGCAGTTGCGGCTGCGCCTCCATCTCGAACTTCTCGGTGATGGCGAAAAGCTGCTGCAGCAGCCGGGCGAGCGAAATCTCGCCGAGCGGCAGGCCGAGGATCGGCTCGGCGATCGAGCGCGCTGCCTGCGCGAATTCGTCGGCCGACTGATCGGCGGGGACGTAGCCCGCGCGGATATGCACGTCGGCAACGCGCCTGTAGTCGCCCTTCAGGAAGCTGTGCAGCATTTCCGCTAGATACTGCCGCGTACGCTTGTCGAGCCGGCCCATGATGCCGAAATCGACGACGTGCACCGCGCCGTCCCTGTCGATGAAGATGTTTCCGGGATGAAGGTCGGCATGGAAGAAGCCGTCGCGGAAGACCTGCAGGAAGAAGACCTTGGCGAAATTGGCGACAATCTCTTCGCGGTCCAGGTCGTCCTCGTCGCCAGTGCCGATCTCGTTGATCGGCATCGCCTCGACCCATTCGAGCGTCATGGCGCGGCGGCCGGTCCTCTGCCAGTCGACCGCAGGAACGGAGAAAAGCGGCTCGCCGGCGAAGTTCTGGCGAAGCTCGTCCGCGGCCGCCGCCTCGAAGCGGAGGTCCATCTCCATCTCGACGGATCGGATGATCGTCTCGATCGCGGCCACCGGTCGCAGCCGGCGCAGATCGGGCCGGTGCCGTTCGACTAGGCCGGCGCCCCAGCGGGCGAGCTCAAGGTCGAGGGCGAAGGCCGCCTCGATTCCCGGACGAAGCACCTTAACCGCGACCGTGTCGCCGTCGAGCGTCGTCGCCCGGTGCACCTGCGCGATCGACGCCGCGGCGACGGCGTCGTTCTCGAAAGAGGCGTATAGCGCGTCGACAGTGTCGCCCAGTTCCGCCTCGATGGCCGCCCGCGCTTCCTTGCCGTCGAAAGGCGGCAGCCTGTCCTGAAGACTGGTCAGCGCGTCGGCGAGTGTGTCCCCGATCAGATCGGGCCGCACGGACAGCGCCTGGCCGACCTTGATGTAAGCGGGGCCCAGCGCCGTCAGCGCTGCCGACAGTCGTTCGCCTTCACTAGTGTTCCCGAATTCGCGATCCCGGCGGACGAGGAGAAGGAGCGTTGCGAGTGCGAGCGGCGTCCGCGGCAGTCCTAGCCGGGTGAAAATGAACAGCGCATCGTGGCGCGCAAGCGTCCGAAAGACGCCGACAAGTCGCCGGATGTGCCGAAGCCCGGTCCGCATGGCCTAAACGCGCCAGCCCGAATGGAGCCAGACGATTCCGCCGCTGAGCGACGTGCAGGTGACGTTTCCGAAACCCGCCGTCTTCATTTCGTCGGCCAGGATTTCCGGCTCAGGAAACCGCCGGATGCTTTCCGCCAGATATTCGTATGAGGCGGCGTCGTTCGCGACGTGCGCGCCCAGCCACGGCAGGACGCGGAACGAATAGGCGTCGTAGATCGGCTTGAGCTGCGGCAGGACCGCCGGGCTGAATTCGAGGCACAAGAAATGGCCGCCGATGTCGACGATCCGACGCATTTCGGCGAGCGCCTCCTGCCGCTGAGTGACGTTACGTAGGCCGAAGGCGATGGTGCATGCCTCCGCGCACGCGGTCGCCAGCGGCAGCGCCGCCGCGTCGCCGCATACCCGCGTGGCGCCGTCGGCGATGCCGCGGTCGAGATCGCGATCAATACCGGCGCGCATCATTTCTTCATTGATGTCGCAGATGACGGCGCTGCCGCCGCCGCGGCGCAGGAAGCCGCCGGCGATGTCGCCCGTGCCCCCGGCCACATCGACAAGCCGCATCCCGGGCCGCGGTGCGACACGGTCTAGTAGCGCCGTCTTCCAGAGTCGGTGCAGCCCGCCCGACATCAGGTCGTTCATAAGGTCGTAGCGTCGCGCGACCGAATCGAAGACGCCGCGGACAAGGCCCGTGTGGTCGTCGGCGGCGACCCGGCGGTAGCCGAAATCGATCTCGTCGTCGCCTGGGGCCACGCTGTGTTTTTCTTTTGATTCCATGCGTTTGAGGATAGCGCGCTCCTGTGCTTGCCGCTACCTTATCGACATGCCCGAATTGCCCGAAGTAGAGACCGTCCGGCGCGGCCTTGCCGCCACCATGGAAGGCCGCCGCGTAGAACGGATCGAGGTGCGGCGCCGCGACCTCCGGATTCCGCTGCCCGAAGATTTCGAGGAACGGCTCGAAGGGCGAACGCTTACGAGCCTCGGGCGAAGGGCGAAGTATCTGGTCGGCGGTTTCGACGACGGCACGGTGCTGCTCGCCCACCTCGGCATGTCGGGCCGCATGGTGATCGAAACGCCCGACGACAGATCGCGCGTCCGGCAGGTGGGCGAGTTCGTCCACGACCCGGGCCGGCACTCGAAGCACGAGCATGTCGTCTTTCACGTGGGCAACGGAACGGTGATCCGGTTCTCGGATCCGCGCCGCTTCGGCCTGATGACCCTGACCGACCGCGCGTCCTATCCGGACCATCCACTGATCCGCCATCTTGGCCCCGAACCGACCGGCGAAAACTTCACGGGGCCGGCGCTCGCCGCACTGCTGGCGGGACGGAACACGCCGATCAAATCCGCCCTTCTGGACCAGCGCGTGGTTGCCGGGCTCGGCAACATCTATGCCTGCGAGGCGTTGTTTGTCGCCGGCCTGTCGCCGAAACGCAAAGCAGCGACCGTCCAGGGCGTTCGCGCCGCCCGGCTGGCGGACGCGGTGCGCGCCGTTCTGGCGGATGCGATCGCGGCGGGAGGCTCGTCGCTCCGCGATCATTTAGCACCGACCGGCGAGCTGGGCTATTTCCAGCACAGTTTCAAGGTGTACGGCCGAACGGGCGAGCCTTGCCCCGGCTGCACTTGCGGTAGCGCCGTCCGCCGCATAGTACAGTCGGGACGGTCCTCCTTTTTTTGCAGTGCGCGGCAGAAATAAAGAAGCCACGGAGGCAAACATGGCAAACAGGTTCATACCGGCACTGCTCGCGACCCTGCTAGTCCTCGCGCCGCCGGCCGTGCGTGCCGACGACTATTTCGCGGCGATCGATGACCTGCCGGTCGCCCCCGGTATGGCCGAGGACGAGAACGCCAGCGTCGTTTTTGACAGCCCGGCCGGCAGGATAGTTACCGTGGTTGCGATCGGGAACGCACGTTTGGCGGTTCTCAGGGCGTATTATCGTTCCGCCCTTCCAGCGTTGGGGTGGGATCCGCAATACGCCGATGCGTACGTCCGGGAGGGCGCGACGCTGGCCTTTACGTACAGCCGGGACGGGGACCGTCTGACGATGCGGATCCGCCTCGCGACGAGCGGGGACGTAAACTAGCCAAAGCCCGTTCTAAACGCTTGACGCTATGGTCGCCGGCCCTTAAAACGGCGACCGACTTAGAGGATTCGATATGGCAAACACCACTTCCGCAAAAAAGCGCGTGCGTCGCGATCTGCGGCAGACCCGCGTCAACAGCGATCGCCGCAACCGCATTCGCACCTTTGTGAAGAAGGTAGAGGCCGCCATCGTGGCCGGCGACAAGGATGCGGCGACCGCGGCCCTGAGAGCGGCCCAGCCTGAGATCATGCGGGGCGTCACCCGCGGCGTCGTGCCGAAGAACACTGCAGCCCGGAAAGTCTCGCGCCTGTCGCGCCGGATAAAAGCGCTATAGATTCATACGTCTTGGAGACTCGACGCAAGGCCGGCCATCGTGCCGGCCTTTTTCGTGGGTGTGTTTAGCCGGTTCAATAGCTTTCGAACGCCAATTCGATTCTTCCACAGGGTTATCCCGAGCGCCCGCGTGTCAACCCGAAAATTTTCTGCACGGCTCTTTTTTTTCGTTGATTCCGACGGTCTCGGCGTTGCGCCTTTCACACCGTCCCGTTACAGTAATATTGCGGGCCGACGGGGGTCTCGTAAAGATTAAGCAGTAATCGGCAATATAGAGCTTCTTTTAAGTAATAGCCGGACGGGTGAGCAGTAATTATTTTTTATTATTACTGTTGAGCGCGGGACTGAAAAGTAACGGCAAAAAACGTTGCTGTGTAATATTTTCAAGGCAAGGTGCCCGCCCGGGCGCCGTGTGCAGGGGGGGTAATTGATGAACCAGTCAACCGCATCCAGTGTGGCGGCTGCGGGTCATGCAAACAGCGCAGGCTATGCCGGGGATGTGGACGTCGTCGCGACTTGGGAAGAGCTGCGGCGCAATCCCGATGCGAGAATGGTGGACGTGCGGACGAGGGCCGAGTGGACCTTCGTCGGAATTCCCGATTTGGCGGAAGCCGGTAAGGAAGTAGAGCTCGTCGAGTGGCAGTCCTTCCCGACGATGGAGGAGAACGGGGCCTTCATCGAGGAGGTGTCGGCGCGTATCGCCGACAAGTCGTCACCTGTCTATCTGCTGTGCCGGTCGGGTGCGCGGTCCAGATCCGCGGCCATGGCCCTGACTGCGGCGGGCTACGAAACCTGCTTCAACGTCAGCGGCGGCTTTGAAGGACCACACGACGGAAAGAAGCATCGCGGAACGACGGAAGGCTGGAAGGCTCAAGACCTCCCCTGGGTGCAAGGATAAAAAGATGTCAGGGGCTACGATTAGCAAGGACGTTTCTGCACGGTGGACTCGCGTGCGAGGCGTGCTACGCGCAGAAGTCGGCGATTCCGCCTACAAGAGCTGGCTCAAGCCGCTCAATTTGATCGACTACGCGGACGGAAAGGTCCGTTTGTCGGTGCCGACCCGGTTCATGCGCGACTGGGTCGCAAACCATTATGGCGCGCGCCTTAAAGAGCTCTGGGGCGGTGACGGGTCGCCCGTGACCGACGTTGAGATTTTTGTTCTCGCTGATGGCGGGGTGTCTGTCGAGGAGCCGATAGCCGCGGCTGCGCTCGAGGCGGAGACCGTGCGTCGTACGCCCGAACACACCGAACGGGATGTTGGAGCCGCGCTCGACCCGCGCTTCAAGTTCGATAATTTTGTGGTTGGCCAGCCGAACGAGCTCGCGTATGCCGCCGCCCGCCGTGTCGCGGACTCGCCGACGGCGACATATAACCCTCTGTTCCTCTACGGCGGCGTCGGCCTTGGCAAGACGCATCTGATGCACGCCATTGCCTGGCACATCCGGACGCATCAGCCGGGCCGCAAGGTCGTATATCTCTCAGCCGAGAAGTTCATGTACTACTTCATCCGGGCGCTGCGGTTCCAGGACACCATGGCGTTCAAGGAGAAGTTCCGCTCGGTCGACGTGCTGATGATCGACGACGTGCAGTTCATCAACGGCAAGGAATCGACGCAGGAAGAGTTCTTTCACACCTTTAACGACCTCGTGGACAACAACCGCCAGGTTGTCGTGTCGGCCGACAAGTCGCCGTCCGATCTCGAAGGCATGGAGGAACGGCTACGTTCGCGCCTTGGCTGGGGGCTCGTTGCAGACATTCACGCCACCACCTACGAGCTGCGGCTTGGCATTCTGCAATCGAAGGCCGAGGAGCTCGAGGTCGCGGTGCCCGACAAAGTGATAGAATTTCTCGCCCATAAGATCACCTCGTCGGTGCGCGAGCTTGAGGGAGCGCTGAACCGCGTGGCGGCGCAGGCGACGCTGGTCGGCCGTGACGTTACGGTCGAGACTTGCCAGGAGGTCTTGCATGATCTTCTTCGGGCGAGCGATCGCCGGATCACAATCGAGGAGATTCAGAAGCGGGTCGCGGAGCATTTCAACATCCGCGTGGCCGACATGCACTCGGCGCGCCGTTCCCGCGCTGTTGCCCGGCCGCGCCAGGTAGCGATGTACCTCTCGAAGCAGCTCACCTCTCGGTCGCTGCCCGAGATTGGCCGCAAGTTCGGCGGTCGCGACCATACGACCGTAATGCACGCCGTTAAGAAGGTCGAGGAGCTGCGTACGTTTGACAACTCTTTTGCCGAGGACGTCGATCTCCTGCGACGCATGCTCGAGAACTGAGACCTTCCCGCGAGGCCCTTTCCCGATCGAATAGCACCCCGAAAAACTCGCACGCCGGCGATTTGATTCGCTGGTCGCACGCCGGTTCCACGGTGGTCTTAATAACTCTCTGATAACGCTGGCCTTTTAATGCGCGTCCCGCGCCCTTATTTCCCCCAAATTTCTTGGAATTTCAAAGGGTTGTAGTATACTGACATCTCTTTTCCGGTCGTTCTGCCGACGAGGAGGCGCTAAGGCGTCCCGGGTAGTCTGCGGCAGGTCGGGCCGAATGGCATAAACCTGTTCGAAAGCCGTCCGCAACCATGCAATTCACCATCGAACGCAGCGCGCTTCTCCGGTCACTTAACCACGTTCAGGGCGTTGTCGAGCGCCGGACCACGATACCTATCCTTTCAAACGTTCTGGTCCAGGCGAGCGGCGGCAAGCTTGGCCTTGCCGCGACCGACATGGACCTCGCCATCATTGAAGGTGTTTCCGCCGAAGTGTCGCAGGACGGTGCGACGACGGTGCCGGCGCATACGCTGTACGACATCGTGCGCAAGCTGCCGGAAGGCTCGCAGATCGAAGTGCGCTCCGGTGGCGAGCAGGGCCAGCTTGAAATTCATTCCGGCCGCTCTAAGCTCAATCTAACTACCCTGCCGAGCGAGGATTTCCCGGTCATGTCTGACGGTGCCCTACCGCATCAGTTCACCGTCTCGGCGGAGACGCTGCGTCGGCTCATCGACCGGACCCGTTTCGCGATGTCGACCGAAGAGACCCGCTACTACCTGAATGGCCTGTATCTGCACGCGGCGGAAACCGATGGCTCACCGGTGCTCCGCGTGGTGGCCACGGATGGTCATCGCCTGGCGCGTGTCGAGGTGCCGCTGCCCGCCGGCGCCGCAGACATGACCGGTGTGATTGTGCCGCGCAAAGCCGTTGGCGAAATTCGAAAGCTGATCGAGGAGGTCGAGGATGACGTCGACATCGCGCTGTCCGATACCAAGATCCGTTTTTCGTTCTCAGACATCGTGCTGACGTCAAAGCTTATCGACGGCACCTTCCCCGACTACAACCGCGTCATTCCCTTCGGCAACGATAAGACACTCGAGGTCAAACGCACCGAATTCGTGAAAGCGGTTGATCTCGTCTCTACCATCTCGACCGAGAAGTCACGAGCGATCAAGCTGTCGCTCGACCAGGGCAGTCTCGTCTTGACGGCGACTAGCCCCGAAGCGGGCAGCGCCCGCGAGGAGCTTGACGTCGATTATGCCGACGGCCCACTCGAGATCGGTTTCAATTCTCGTTATCTGCTCGACATCACCCAACAGATCGACGGCGACGACGCCAAATTCCAGCTGTCGGACGGCGCATCCCCGACGCTGGTCCAGGACATGGGCGACGCGAGCGCTCTCTACGTCCTGATGCCGATGCGGGTCTGAGGAGAGAGCTCCTGTCGACCGGATCGGCCCTGGCGCCGGTGACGGCGTCCGAACGCAATGCGGTCGTCCGCCTCTCGCTCACCGATTTCCGGTGCTACGAGTCGCTCCGGCTCGATGCCGACACGCGTCCGGTCGTATTGACCGGCCCAAACGGCGCTGGCAAGACAAACCTGCTGGAGGCGCTGTCGTTCTTTGCACCGGGCCGCGGGCTCCGGCGCGCGCGGATGGAAGACGTCACCCGGCACACCGCGGTGCCTGCGGCTTCGTTGCGCTGGGCCGTGGCAGGCACCATCGACACGGATACGGGGCCCGTCGATATCGGCACCGGCTTTGAGGCCTCCGCGGCGGACGCCGGCGGCGGGCGCCGGGTCGTCCGCATCAACGGCGCGCCGGCGAAAAGCCAGGCGTCGCTCGGCGAGCTGTTGGCCGCCGTGTGGCTCGTCCCCGACATGGATCGGCTGTTCATGGACGGTGCATCGGCTCGCCGCCGTTTCCTCGACCGTCTCGCCGCCGCGTTCGATCCGGCCCATACCGCTCGGCTAAACCTCTACGAGCAGGCGATGCGCGAACGCACCAGACTACTGCGCGCCGAACGCTATGGTGAGCGCACTGCCGACCAAGGCTGGGTAGGTGTGCTAGAAAAGCGCATGGCAGAGAGCGGGGTTGCCCTGGCTGCGGCGAGACGTGCCTTCATCCGCCGCCTCGCAGCGGCCTGTGAGCGTGACCTCGGACCGTTTCCGGCCGCCCGCGTGACGCTGGTGGGCGACGTGGAAACGTGGCTCGACGGCATGTCGGCGCTCGATGCCGAGGAGCGGCTATGCGAGGGCCTAGCTGAATCGCGTGCAATAGATAGAGAAGCTGGCCGCGCGCTAGTCGGGCCGCACCGTTCGGATATCGAGGTGGTGCATCGTCAGAAAGACGCCCGCGCCGCCGTCTGCTCTACCGGCGAACAAAAGGCGCTGCTGATCAGCATCGTGCTCGCGCATGCGCGGCTTGTCGCGCTCGATCGCGGCGCCGCGCCGCTGCTGCTCTTGGACGAAATAGTTGCGCACCTCGATCCCCAGCGCCGCGCGGCGTTGTTCGACGAGATTTGTGCGCTCGGCGCGCAGGCCTGGATGACCGGCACCGACCAGTCGTTGTTCGAAGCGTTCGACGGCCGGGCTCAGTATTTTAGGATAGAGAGCGCAACCGTGTGCAGCGTTTGAGGAAAGCATGACCCCACCAGCCGAACTTCCCCCAGTCGAGGGCGTCGAAAACGACTACGGCGCCGGTTCGATCCAAGTATTGCGCGGCCTCGAAGCCGTCCGTAAGCGCCCTGGCATGTATATCGGCGACACCGATGACGGCTCCGGCCTGCACCACATGGTCTATGAAGTCGTCGACAACGCCATCGACGAGGCGCTGGCCGGTCACTGCAACGAAGTCACGGTGACACTTAACGGTGACGGCTCGGTCTCGGTGACAGACGACGGCCGCGGCATTCCCGTCGAGATCCACGAGGAGGAAGGTGTCTCCGCCGCCGAAGTCATCATGACCCAGCTCCATGCCGGTGGTAAATTCGACCAGAATTCCTATAAGGTCTCCGGTGGTCTGCACGGCGTCGGCGTGTCCGTCGTCAACGCGCTGTCGGAGTGGCTGGAGCTCCGCATCTGGCGGAACGGCAACGAGCACATGATGCGGTTCAGCCTCGGTGAGGCGGACAGCCCGCTCGAAGTCGTCGGGCCTGCCGACGGTAAGAAGGGAACGGCGGTGACGTTCCTGCCGTCCACCGACACTTTCACTATGATCGAGTTCAATTTCTCGACTCTGGAACACCGCCTGCGCGAGCTGGCCTTTCTCAATTCCGGCGTGCGGCTGGTTCTGACTGACGCGCGCGGCGTAGAGCCGATTACCGTCGAGATGGAGTACGAGGGCGGCATCGAGGCGTTTGTGAAGCATCTCAACCGCGGCAAGACCGCAATGATGGAAACGCCCATCGTCATCTCCGGCGAGCAGGAAGGCATCAGCGTCGACATCGCGCTCGAATGGGCGGACAGCTATCACGAGACAACGCTGTGCTTCACCAACACGATCCCGCAGTCGGATGGAGGCACGCATCTTGCTGGTTTCCGCGCGGCGCTGACGCGCACCGTCAACGGCTATGCCAACGAGAGCGGCATCGCTAAGAAGGCCAAAGTCTCGCTGTCTGGCGACGACGCGCGCGAAGGTCTGACCTGCGTCCTGTCGGTAAAGGTGCCCGATCCGAAGTTCTCCTCGCAGACCAAGGACAAGCTGGTCTCGTCGGAGGTGCGCCCAATTGTCGAGAGCATCGCTGCCGAGAAGATCGGCCAGTGGTTCGAGGAACACCCGAACGAGGCGAAGCGCGTCATCGGCAAAGTGATTGAGGCCGCCGTGGCGCGCGAAGCGGCGCGCAAGGCGCGCGATCTTACCCGCCGAAAGGGAGCGCTCGACATCTCGTCGCTGCCTGGCAAACTCGCAGACTGCCAGGAGCGCGACCCATCGAAGGCCGAACTGTTCATCGTTGAGGGTGACTCGGCGGGCGGTTCCGCCAAGCAGGCGCGGCTCCGCGCCAACCAGGCGGTGCTGCCGCTCCGCGGCAAAATCCTGAACGTCGAACGCGCTCGTTTCGACAAGGTGCTGTCGTCTGTCGAACTCGGCACGTTGATCACGGCGCTAGGTACAGGCGTCGGCGCCGAGGACTTCAACATCGAGAAGGCGCGCTACCACAAGATCATCATCATGACGGACGCCGACGTCGACGGCAGCCATATCCGCACGTTGCTGCTCACGTTCTTCTACCGCCAGATGCCGCAGATCATCGAGCGCGGCTATCTCTACATTGCCCAGCCGCCGCTCTATCGCGCCAAGAAGGGCGACAGCGAACGCTACCTGAAGGACGACGGCGAGATGGAGGAGTACCTCATCGACGCCGGCCTCCGAGATGCGGTGCTTACCCTGGCCGACGGGGGCCAGATTGCGGGCAATGATCTCTACGACCGAGTCAAGCAGGCGCAGCGCGCCAAACGGCTGCTGCAACCCCTGTCGGTGCGCCTGTCCAATGCCGAGGTCGCCGAACAGGCGGCCGTGCTCGGTGCGTTCAACCAGATCCTGCTTGATTCCGAAGAACAATCCCAGCTCGTCGCCGAGGCGCTCGCGCGGCGGCTCGACGGGCTCGCGGACGAGAACGACCGCGGCTGGACCGCGGAGATCGTCGACGGCGGCGGAATCGCCTTCAGCCGCACGCGGCGCGGCGTTGCCGAGCGCCAGGTGATCGACGGTGCGCTCATGCGTTCCGGCGAGGCGCGGCGCCTCGACGAGATGGCGCCCGACCTGCAGCTGCTCTACGCGCGGCCCGCTAAGCTTACCGCCAAGGATTTCGAGCAGCGAATCACAGGCCCTGCCGGCTTGATTGACACCATCCTCTCGATCGGACGCAAGGGTATCAGCGTACAGCGCTACAAGGGCCTTGGTGAAATGAACCCCGAACAGCTGTGGGAAACGACCCTCGACCCCAATGCGCGCACGCTCCTTCGCGTGCGCATTGAGCACGGCGATCAGGCCGAGGATGTGTTCTCCACGCTGATGGGCGACGTTGTCGAGCCGCGGCGCGACTTCATCCAGGACAACGCCCTGAAGGTCACGAACCTCGACGTGTGAGCGATTGACGGGGGGTGCTTTCTTCCCGAAATACCATTACATCCGCGCGATCCGGTCAAAGTTGGAGCCGAACGCGGCGCAGATGATCACGTCACGCAATTCCGGCGCGATCCGCTGATAGAACCGGCGAGCGCCCTTGTTGCGTTTCAGAACCGACCAGAAAATCCAGCGGCCACCATCTTTCTGCGCGGCGGCGGAGACGCTGCGTACCAGCGCCCGGCCGGCGCCCAGGCGCCGGCTGTCCTTGGCGACGTAGAGATCTGCGAGATAGACCCCGCGCGTTGCGCTGTCCGTATCGTAACCCCAGTAATAGACGGCATAGCCTGCCGGCTCGCCGTCGACATAAGCAATCATGGCCTGGAAGGCCGGGCGGTCGCCGAATCCATCCCGCCGAAAGGCCTCGGCCGAGAAGCGCGACGGCTTCCCGCCGTCCGACAGGCTAAGCGCGCGCGCCATCTCGGCGATCGAGTCTGCGTGGTCCTGCGTCGCAGGCCAAACATCGATTCGGGGAAGGGCAGAAGAGGTCATCTGGCCGAGATATTGCCATAAGCGCATTGAGATTGATGCGACTCTCAACATATTACATATAGCGTTATGGCTGAGCGCAAAACCAAATCCAAACCAAAATCCGCGCCGAAATCCAAAACAGGATCTCGGGCAGGCGCCAACGAGGCCGGCAAATCGGCTGCCAAGCCGGGGGCGCCACCCGTCCGCTGGGGTGGATGGCTGATCGTCCGGGCGCTTAAATGGAGCGCCGTCGCCGGGGTCTGGGTGGCGCTGGCGCTAGGCGTGCTTGTCGCCTGGTACGCCTATGACTTGCCCGATATCGACACTCTTGACGTGTCCACCCGCAAGACGGGGATCACGCTGCTCGATGTGGACGGCCGTACTTTCGCGTCCTTCGGGGAGCTGTACGGCGATCCGGTGAGCGTCGCAGACGTCCCGCCCCATCTCGTGCAGGCGATCGTGGCCACGGAGGACCGCCGGTTCTTCGAGCATTCGGGCTTCGATCCGTGGGCCCTGCTGCGCGCGACGGCCGCTAACATCCGCGCCGGCCGCGTGCGCCAGGGCGGCAGCACGCTGACCCAACAGGTAGCCAAGAACATCTTCCTCCAGCCCGACCGGACATTACGGCGCAAGGTGCAGGAACTTCTCCTTGCGTTCTGGCTGGAGGCGAACTTCACCAAGGAAGAGATATTCGCCCTCTACCTGAACCGAGTTTATCTCGGCTCCGGCACCTACGGCGTCGACGCCGCGGCGCGGCGCTATTTCGGCAAGCCGGCGCGCCGGCTGTCGCTGCTGGAATCCGCCGTCATAGCCGGGCTCCTGAAGGCGCCGACGCGTTATTCTCCGTTCCGCGATGCTGAGGCAGCGATGACGCGCGCGCATATCGTTCTCGGCGCTATGGTCGACGCGGGCTTCCTTGACGCAGAGACCGCCAAACGAACCCGTGCGCAGAAGCTGCGCGTCGCAGGGAACCGGCGCGGTAGCCCGTCGTCCCGCTATTTCGCCGACTGGGCGCTCGAACAGGTGAACGGCTTTGTCGGCCGACAGGGCGTCGATCTGGTCGTTCGCACGACGCTCGACACCCGCCTCCAGACGGATGCAGCCAAACGGATGAGTGCCGCGCTAGCGGCCGCTGGCGCACGCAAGGTGACGCAGGGCGCGTTTGTCGCTATGTCGCCGGACGGCGCAGTGCGCGCACTCGTCGGCGGCGGCGACTACGTTGATAGCCAGTTCAACCGCGCCACGCAGGCGCAGCGCCAGCCCGGCTCGGCCTTCAAGCTCTTCGTCTATCTGGCGGCGATGGAAAACGGCTTCGATCCCGACAGCCGGTTCGTCGACGGGCCGGTCAAGGTCGGTAACTGGAGCCCGCGTAACTACGACGGCGACTACCTCGGTACCGTGACGCTGCGCGAGGCGGTCGCGCGCTCGGTCAATACCGTTGCCGTCCAGGTCTCCGAGCGCATTGGCCGACAGAAGGTCATCAATGCCGCGCGCCGGCTCGGCATCACGTCGCCGCTGAAATCGCATCCCAGCCTCGCCCTTGGGGTTAGCGAGGTCTCGCTGATGGAGCTCACCGCGGCTTACGGCGTCATCGCTAATGGCGGGGTCGCGGTGTGGCCGCATGCGATCTTCGAGATCGCCGACCGCCGCGGTAACGTCCTCTATCGGCGGACCGATGGCGCCGCGCCCCAGGTCGTGGAGCCGAAGACGGTTCGCGCAGTCAACGATCTGCTGCGCTCCGTTGTCGCATGGGGAACCGGCAGGGCTGCAGATCCCGGTCGCCCCGCCGCTGGCAAGACCGGTACGAGCCAAGATTCGCGCGATGCGTGGTTTGTCGGCTACACAGCCGATCTGGTCGCGGGCGTGTGGGTCGGAAACGACGACTCCTCGCCGATGAAATCGGTTACCGGCGGCAGTCTTCCGGCGCGTCTGTGGGGCCAGGTGATGCGGTCGGCCTCTGCCGGCCGGCCGGTCCGTCCGCTTGCCCCGGTCCGCGTGACCGCGCCGCCGCCGGCCGTATCGTCGGCCGCGACCAAGTCCTCCGCCGGCGGCCTTGAGGACTACAACCGGGGCGATTGAGGGGAGAAGCGCGATTTTCTCAGGCCGCCCTGTTAGCCACGCGCCTCGGGCGCAGCGCCAGCAGGTAAAACGAGATCAGCATCGTCGGGCCCATCAGGAAGACGGCCCAGGCAATCGGCATCATCGTGCCATCGAGGGACCGGGCGGTCATTGCGTCGAGCACCGCAGCGACCTGGATGATTCCGCCGAAGCTCGGTCCGGCGATCGGACCGAGGGCGAGGTCGGTTCCGACATAGGCGTAGAACTGGGCGACCCGGCCGGCCCTAAACTGTCGCGCATGGTCGTGCGGCTGAAGGTCCGGCGCAAAAGCCGACGCCGCCGAGGCGAGCATCTTAGATCATCAGCGAGACGATCAGGACGGGCTTGCGCCTGTAATTCTCAGACATCGGTCCGATGAAGAGTTGGCCCGCCGCGAACCCGCCATATGGTCGCTGAAGGCGAGCTGAACCGCTCCGAAATCCGCCCTCATGGCGTCCGCGATCGCTGGCAGTGACGGAACGGCGATGTTGTTTGTAAACGGCCCCAGCATAACCAGGGCGTAGACGAGGATGATCAGGACAGGCCGGGAGATCGCGTCTTGCGGCCGAGCCGCGCGCTCTCCAATTCCGATTATGGGATGGCACTATTTATAAAAAGCGGCACTGGTTGGCTTATATCCCTGAGCAACCCCGCTGGGTTTTCAGTCAGTGAGGTCCGCGTCGAACCCGATCGCGGCGAGATCAGCCCACAACGCGTCGCCCGACGCCGCGTCGAGCGGCTTCAGCGGCGGGCGCAACGTGCGCCAGAAATGGTTACCGGTCGAGCGCGCCATGATCTCCTTCAGCGCTTCGACCAGCGGATACTTCTGAATGGTCCCGCGGATTGCACCCAGCGCCGACTGCCTGGCGTCGGCATCGGCGTCCTGCCAATGGGCGAGGACGTCGGCCGATTGGCGCGCGGCGACGTTGTTGCAGGCCGTGATCGAGCCCGCGCCGCCAAGGCGCAGCAGGTCAAGCAGGAATGCGTCAGAACCGGAGAAGACTCTGAAGCCGGGGAAACGCCCGACCATGGCCTGCATGTTTGCGAAATCGCCAGCCGAATCCTTTATGCCGACAACCGTGCCGGGATAGGCGGCGGTCAGCTTGTCGATCAACTCCATAGTGATCGGGACGCCCGAATTCTGCGGGATGTGATAGAGCAGTATCTTCAGCCGATCATCGCCGACCCGCTGGATGATCTCTGAATAGGCGGCGAACAGGCCGTCGTCCGTGACCGGCTTGTAATAGAAAGGCGGAAGCATCAGGACGCCTGCGGCGCCGATCTCGACCGACATGCGACACAATTCAACGGTGTCGGGCAGCGCGCAGCAGCCGACCCCCGGTACGGCGAGGCCCGCATCGATGTCGCTCTCGCCGAGCGCATCGAGCAGGGACAGCCGTTCCGCGAGCGTGAAGGAGTTCGCCTCGCTGGTCGTGCCGAGAACCGCGAGCCCGGTGCAGCCCTGCGCCAGAAGCGACCGGCAGTGCGCCAGCCACAGCGCCGCGTCCGGGCTGAGGTCGTCCTTCATAGGGGTCAGTACAGCGGCCATCACGCCGCCCTCGATCGGGGAACCCGCGTTCATCTCTCGATCCTTCTGTTTTTGGTCGATCATTCGTGCTTCATGCGGGCCAGTCGACGATCCGGTCTTCCGGATCGATGCGCCGCGATTCGTGGATGACCCTGTTCCGCACGGATATGCCCGCGCTGTGAACCGTCTCGCGCTCGCCCGATACCAGCGGATGCCACCAGAACAGTTCCTTGCCTTCAGCGAGAAGACGGTAAGCGCAGGTGGATGGCAGCCAATCCGCGGTGCGTGCCAGCTCCGGTGTCACCTGCAGGCAGTCAGGGATGCGGATTGACCGCTTAGGGTAGTCGGTGCAGGTGCATTCCCCTAGGTCGAGCAGGCGGCAGGCGACGTCGGTATAGGCAAGTTCCCCGGTGTCCGCGTCTTCCAGCTTGATCAGGCAGCACTTTGCGCAGCCGTCGCAGAGAGACTCCCATTCCTCGCGCGTCATCTCGTCGAGAGATTTCGCCTCCCAGAAAGGCTCGGCGTCCGTCAACCGATCAACCCCCCAGCCGCTTATGAAGGGTCTCGGCCATCTTTTCGGGCGGCGTCGCGTGGGTGAAATGCGTGATATAGCCCCCGTCGGAAGCCATCAGGAACACGATCGAACTGTGATCCATCAGGTAGTCTGTCGACGACCCGCCGTCTTTCGCCTTGGCGAAATAGACCCGATAGTGGCGCGCAACTTCGCTGATCTGCTCGGCCGTACCGGTGAGACCTACGAGATCGGTATGAAAGTTCTCGACGTACGACTTTAGGTGCGCGGCTGTATCGCGCTCAGGATCGATGGTGATGAAGATCAGTGCAACACGCTTCTGTTCGTCGGCCGGCAGGCTGTCGACCGCGCGCGCCATGACCTGCAAGGCAGTTGGGCAGACGTCAGGGCAATAGGTGTAGCCGAAATATATCAGCATATGCTTGCCCCGGAAATCCTTGTCCGAGCGCGGCTTGCCGTCTTGGTCGGTCAGCAGGAAGGGACCGCCCACTAGCGTCCCGCCCGGGGCGCCGGCTGAGCCACCATAGAGCACATAAGCCGCAATCGCGGCAATGACGACGCCTGTCACCGCGATGAGGGCGAACTGAAACCGTCGCATACCGAATTTTCCGTCCAAACCGGCAACACATATAAGCGGTAGGCGCTGGTTTGGCCAGCATCGGCCTTGACGAAACCGGCCGCGTTACGCACTTTTTAGTCATGAAACGACTTTTGTTGGCTCTTTTCCAGCTAGCCTTCGCCGGCCTGTTGCTGTCGGTGCCGGTGCGGGCGGATATCAACCTGCTCGAAAACGACCGGCTGATCGAGGCGGCCAATTCAAACGATCTTGATGGCGCGGAGGCTATGCTCAACCGAAAGCATTTCGTCGATGTGACCGACGACAAAAGACAGACGCCGCTGATTATCGCGGCGTCCCGCGGCTACGAGGATTTCGTCGATATGCTCATCCGCTTCCAGGCTAGCGTCGACGCCGTCGACGAGCTTGGCAATTCGGCTCTGTTCTATGCGGCGGCCAACGATCATACCGGTATCGTCGAAATTCTGAAGGGCGCTGGTGCTGACGTGAACATAAAGAACCGCGGTGGGACGACGCCGATGATGGCCGCGGCGGCGGCAGGCCGAACCGCTGCCGTCCAGATCCTTCTCGATCTCGGCGCAAGCCCCGCCGAGACGGATTTTACTGGCAGGACGGCTCGCGACTGGGCCGAGTCGAACAATCGGCGAGCCGTACTCAACGTCTTCGACCGGCGCGGCATCAGGCCTTAGGTTCTCGTTCACCATAAGCCGATAAAACTCCCCGGTCGTTAACTAGCCGGGCGGGCTCATGCCGTTTGTTCTGGACTGGGCCTTCGGCAGCAATGCCGTCTTCGGCACGCTGGCCGCCGTCTTTCTCGGCGAGGCGATCGCCGGTGGGCTCCCCGGTCTAAGCTGCATTTTCGATTTTCCTGCGATTTTCGTCCGGGTAGTTGCCCGGTTCGCCAATCGCCGGCTCAACCGGCCCATGCAGTGCGCGCGCAGTCGCCGCGTTCGAGGCGCGATCGTTCTCCTGTTTCCGCCCCCAGTTGTGGCGCTGGCGGGCTATGCCTGGGCTACGGGTTGCCTGACGCTTCCCGACGGCTGGGCGGTCGAGGCCTCTCTCGTTTCGCTGTGCGAGGGTCTGCGCCGGCCTCTCGTCGCGAGCGCGGCGATCCTCGGCGCCCTCGTCCGCGCTGGGCTCGAACGCGCCCGAGAGGTGCTGGCCGGGCGCTTCCGGCGCCGAGACGGACACTGCCGCCGCGCTCGACCGGCTGTTAAATGTGGTCCCGGCGACGTTGACCGGCTTTCTGATCTTCTGGGCGCGTTGTTTGCCCCGACAGCGCATCCGGCTGCCGCGCTTCTCGGCATGCGCGCCGCCGCCGGGCTGGCCCGTCTGGCGCGCGGGAGCTGGGCAATGGGGGCAGTCTCGGGCGCCCTCGGCCTTGGCTTTGCGGTGCTGCGCCGGTTCGCCGGCGGCGTAGATCGGCGACCGGCGCGCCCGCAACGCCGACGGATATCGCCAGCGCGATATGGCTCTATGTGATAACGGTGTTCATCGCATTGATTGCGGCGGCTTTGCTGGCGTTTCTGGTCCAGCGCGTCTGAGATCGCGTCGCCGGAGCGGGCGGTTTTACTCGCCCATCAGCAGCAGCTTGCCGCGCCGTCGAGCGGTGCGGAAGGCCAGCAGGAACGCGCCCATACCCAGAATCAGATAGACGCCGTTCAGACCGACCGACCAGAAGAACCTGTCGAAAAGGAAGACCCCGTTGATGGCGGCCGCCCGCATGCCTTCGAAGACGTGAGCCGACGGCAGTGCGAATGCGACCGCCTGAAGCCAGGCGGGCAGCACCTCGATGGGATAATAGATGCCGCTGATCGGCGCGATGGCGAAGATCGCCGCCCAGGCGAGGCTTTCCGCGCCGAGCCCGAACAGCAATACCAGTCCCGACACGGCAAGGCCCACCGACGCACCGAAAATCAATAGATTCGCGAAGAATGCGATCAGCGGTAGCCCCATGTCGAAGATCGAATAGTGATAGAGCGGAATCGCCAGCAGCGCTGCCGGCAGCACGCCGATCAGCGTCCGCAGCGCCGAGATGGTCAGCAGCGAGATCGCCCATTCGTAGGGCCGCAGCGGAGACGCAAACAACTGGCCGAGATTGCGCGACCACATCTCCTCGAGAAACGAGATCGATACGCCGATGTTGGATCGGAACATGATGTCCCACAGCAGTACCGCGGCGATTAGAACCCCGCCGGCGCGGACGAACCA
This sequence comes from Alphaproteobacteria bacterium, assembly GCA_038131485.1. GTDB lineage: Bacteria > Pseudomonadota > Alphaproteobacteria > MPNO01 > UBA830 > JAYQUR01. The sequence goes on along the minus strand of JAYPPO010000002.1, from coordinate 73,724 downwards.
TTCCGAATGCTGATAGAGGAACTGCGAGAGGAATCCCCAGATCATCATCTGCATGGTCGGCCAGTACGCCAGCTCGACAATGCGAGGCAGCGAGCCGCGGATCAGGTAGAAGTAACGGAGGACCATCGCGCCCACCCGCCGCGGAGAGAAGTAGACGCCGCCGGCCCGGCCGGCAGGTGTCAGCGGCGCCATTTCTATTGCGTCGCCGCCGCGGTCTGGCCGCGGGCGATGTCAAGGAAAACCTCTTCGAGGTTCTGCCGACCGTAGCGGGCGATCAGGCCGCGAGGGCTGTCATGGTCGACGATCCGGCCTTCCTTCATCATCAGCACGTCGTCGCACAGCCGTTCGACTTCCGTCATGTTGTGCGACGCCAACAGGATCGTTGCTTTGCGTTCCTGCTGATAGGCCTTGAGATAGGTGCGGATCCAGTCCGCCGTATCCGGGTCGAGAGACGCGGTTGGTTCGTCCAGCAGAAGCAACGTCGGCTCGTTGAGCAACGACTTGGCGAGCGACACGCGGGTCTTCTGGCCCGAAGACAGCTCGCCGTAGGGCCGGTCGAGGAGTTTCTCGATCGACAGATCGGATGCGATCTCGGCAATGCGCGCGCGCGCGTTCTTCAACCCGTAAAGCGTCGCGTAGACGCGCAGGTTCTCGCGCGATGTCAGGCGTTTTGGCAGGTCCACGTAGGGCGACGAGAAGTTTATCTGGGGCAGCACGGCGTAGCGGTGGCGCAGCATGTCGACGCCGAGGACTTCGAGCTCACCCGACGTTGGCACCAGCAGACCGAGCAGCATCGAGATGGTCGTCGTCTTGCCGGCGCCGTTGCCGCCGAGCAGCGCCACGACGGCGCCGCGCGCAACATGGAAACTGATGGAGTCGACGGCCACGATGTTGTCGAAACGCTTGGCGAGACGGTCGACGCGGATCGCGGCGTCAGGGGATAGCGGGGTCATGGGTGAAATATGGCGCGGGCATGCGGAAAGAGCCAGCGGAATAGCGAGATTCCGCCGCCGATTGTATAGTCGCCGCTGAACGGACAACGAGCAGGGACACCCCATGTCTTCATTTTCCGGCGCGCCGCCCGACGTTGGGCCGGCCTGGCCGGCCGTCTCGGCGGATGCGCTTCCCGCCGCCGTCGATTCGGTCCGCCTGCGCACCCTGACGCTCATCCGCTGGGTCGCGATCGCCGGTCAGGCCGCGGCGCTCATGGTCGTCCATTTCGGATTCGGCTACGCGCTGCCGCTGGCGCCCGCCCTTGCGATCGTTGGTGCCTCGTTCCTGCTGAACGTCATCGCCACTGCCGCTCGCCCCACGGCAGTCCAGCTCGTCGGCTTCGCGGCGACAGGATTCCTCGGCTTCGATATCCTGCAGCTCGCGGCGCTCCTCTATCTGACGGGCGGGCTCGAAAACCCATTCGCGATCCTGCTGCTCGCGCCGGTAGCCGTGTCCGCGACGATCCTGTCGGTCCGCAGCACAGTCGCGCTGTGCGTCCTGACGATCCTCTGCATTTCCGGTCTCGCGATTGAGCACTACCCGCTGCCGTGGGGAGAAGGAGGCTTCAGCGTTCCGCGAGTCTATGTGCTCGGCATCTGGGCGGCGCTCGCGATCGGCATCCTCTTCTTTGCCATCTATACTTGGCGGGTCGCCGAGGAGGCGCGGCGCATGTCGAATGCGCTCGCCGCCAGCCAGCTGGCGCTGGCGCGCGAACAGCAGCTCGCCGCCCTCGGCGGGCTCGCTGCAGCGGCGGCGCACGAACTCGGCAGTCCGTTGGGCACCATCGCTGTCGTCTCACGCGAAATCGCCCGCGACCTGTCCGCTGACAGTCCAATCCGCGAGGATATCGACCTTCTCATCAGCGAGACCGCGCGGTGCCGCGATATCCTCGCGGAACTGTCCAACCGGTCAGGCGAGGATGACGAGGGCTCTCCCTTCGCACGGCTTCCAATCAGCGCGCTGGTCCAGGCGTCCGCCGACCGCCATCTCGACGAGCGCGTCCAGCTGTATCGACGCGGCGCCCGCCCACGCGGCCGATGTTTCGGCACCGGTCTCCGAGCCGGTATTCGTCCGACGACCTGAGATTGTCCATGGCATCGGCAACCTGATCCAGAACGCCATCCAGTTCGCGGCGAGCCGGGTCGACCTCCGCGTCCGTTGGGACGGGTCGTTTATCTCGGTCGAAATCGCGGATGACGGGCCCGGATTTCCGGCGGGGCTACTCGAACGTCTCGGAGAACCCTATGTTTCCATGAGGGCAGACAGTCGCGGCCATATGGGGCTCGGCATCTTCATCGCGCGAACGCTGCTGCAGCGCTCCGGCGCAGCGCTCGGCTTCGAGAACGACCCGCGCGGCGGTGCGCGGGTAACGGTGGTGTGGCGCAACGACAGCGTAGACGTCCTCGAACGGGAAGGGAACGTATGAACGACGGATCGATCGAAAACTTCGAAGACAGGACGCTGCTGGTCGTCGACGACGACGCGCCATTCCTCAACCGGCTGGCACGCGCGATGGAAACGCGCGGGTTCGACGTCAGCACGGCCGGTTCCGTGGCCAACGGAAAAAAGCTCGCGCGCGAGAAACCGCCAGCGTTCGCGGTCCTCGATCTTCGCCTCCAAGACGGCAACGGTCTCGATGTAGTCTCCGTTATCCGCGAGAAACGGCCCGATTCGCGGATCGTGATGCTGACAGGCTACGGTAATATCGCCACTGCGGTAGCAGCCGTAAAGGCGGGCGCTGTCGACTATCTCGCGAAGCCAGCAGATGCCGACGCGATCGTAGCCGCTCTGCTGGCGAGGGGCGGTACGTTGCCACCGCCGCCGGACAACCCGATGTCCGCCGATAGGGTGCGGTGGGAGCATATCCAGCGCGTCTATGAGCAGTGCGACCGTAACGTCTCGGAAACGGCTCGCCGTCTAAACATGCACCGACGCACGCTGCAGCGGATCTTATCGAAGCGAGCGCCACGGGAAACTCCGGCTGGAGATGATTGATCGCGCCGGTCCCATTGAGGTGCCGGACGGGCTCTGGCGCTTCGGCCCTGAAGATGCCCCTATATTTGTCGAGAACGCAGACCTTCTTTTGCCCTATCTGCCTTACTACATTTCCGGCTGGCCGTTCGGCTGGGCCGGCGCCGGCGACTCCCCGGATGTCCGGATATCGGAGGCGGGCGCTGCGACGTTTCGCATCTGGAGCAGCGTGCTGGGCGGCACCGATTTTGCGTTTGACAATCCCTACGATGCCGCGAACGGCGTCGCTGACGCACTGGTTAGCATCCATGTCGCCCGCCGGCCAGATACGGTCTGCCTGCATGCGGGCGCTGCCCTTATCGGAAGCGGTCTTGTCGTAGTGATTGGCAATTCCTTAGCTGGAAAATCGAGCGTTGCGCTTCATCTCGCCGTTCTGGGACACCGGTTTTTTGCCGATGACCAGATCGCGCTCACGCTCGATTCTCCCCCCGTCGGAACCTGCCTTGGCCTGATGCCCAAGGTGCACATGCCGCCGCCAAAAGACTGCGGCGACGCTTTCCGCGATTTCGTTGACGGCTTTACAGCGCTGGGTGGAGATGGGGTCGCCTATCTAAAGCTTTGGGACCGCGAATCCGGAACATTCGGCGAAACGGCGCCGGTGCGCTCCCTGATACTGCTCGATCGCAGGATCGAGGCTCGTTGTGATCTCGTGCCGGCTACCGGCTCGGACCTGGTGAGGACAGTGGCGTCAACGGCCTTCGCGCCGCATATCGGAGCCGCAGCCCTTCTTCGCGGGCTCGCCGCGCTCGCCGAAGATGTAGAGCTCTACCGGCTGACCTTCTCGAGCAGCCGGGAAGCCGCGAGCCTGCTGTCGGCGCGTTTCCGGAGTGATCCGTGAGGGACAACCTCGCCTATCTCCGTCATGCCGGCGAGACCTTCCTCGTCGCGCCCGAGGCGATTTCAGGTGTTCCGACCACAATATCGGAGCCACCTGGCTTACGCAGGACAATGATTCATTCGTAGCACTCCATAGGCTACAGTTCGATGCGAGTAATCTGACGTTTATGCAGTTCGGGGTGACCTGAAGAACCCAAAACTACGGAGAGTCGTCCTTAAAATCGCGGACTATTATCGATTTCGTGGCTGAGTTGGACTGGAACCGGACCAATCTACTAGCTGCCAGGCGAATGTCGGTAGTCCCACGGCATAATCAAGCGTGCCCTTAGAATTCGGTGTTCTTGTTCGTGGGGACTCGACTATGCGTTTCTCGAGAAAATCGTCTTCGGCATCGAAAAGATCTATACACTGAAAGACAATTAGGATCAGGCGCGAGTTGATAATGACTATGCGCTGAGACTGTCGGTAGACTATTTTGTGACCGATAAGCCGTCGGCTAAAGTGGCGGCGACACGTTCCTGGTGCAGATCCGCCAACTACTCAGAGAGCTACGGTGCTATATTTTGCAACGGCCAATTTTATTGGAAAACTCTAAGAGGCTTACCCCACATCATCCGAGGCTCGCCGACGGCAGGCCCTTCCGGAGTTCCTGCTGAATGCGCACGCTCTATCATCTTTGGCTTTCGCCATTCTGCCGCAAGGTGAGAATCTGCCTTTCCGAGAAAAAGCTCGATTTCGAGCTGAAAGCCGAAAATCCTGCTGAGAGAAGACCCGAGTTCCTCGCCCTCAATCCTGCCTGCGAAGTGCCGGTGTTGGTCGAGGACGGCGGTCCGGTGGTATCCGACTCCGCCGCCATCACCGAATATCTGGAAGAGATGTTCTCCGGAGCGCCGCTGTTTCCTGGCGCGCCAATAGAGCGAGCGGAAATCCGCCGGTTGGTTGCCTGGTTCGACCTTAAGTTCAACAGCGAAGTGACGGTCAATCTTGTCGGCGAGAAGCTGATGAAGCGGTTAATGCGGAGCGGCGCCCCTGACTCCCGCGCAATCAGGGCGGGGCGCGAGAACCTGCATATCCATCTCGATTACATCGCGTGGTTGACCGAACGTCGCAACTGGCTCGCCGGCGAGGAATTCTCGATGGCCGATATTGCGGCGGCCGCACACATCTCTTGTCTCGACTACATAAACGATGTGCCGTGGGCCGATCACGAACCGGCGAAGGACTGGTATGCTCGGATCAAATCCCGGCCTTCGTTCCGCGGCGTGCTTGCCGATCGCATTCCGGGTGAGCCGCCGCCCAAGCACTATGCTGATCTGGATTTCTGAACCCATAGGGTCCTTGTTCGCCGAGTGCTGTCAGCCGAGGGCCGTCGACGTAGTGAGGATGATACCCGCCGTCCGGCGGTAGTGCGCTGCCAGCGCCGATACCGCGGCGTCGGCATCGCCCGTGATCGCCGAATCCATGATCTCGCGGTGCTCGTCTAGCTCGTTCCGCTGCTGATAGGCGGCGCTAATCGCCAGTTGCCGGTGCCGGTGGGCGAGGTCGTTTAGATGCTCGCAATAGGCGGTCAGCCATCGGGATCCGCAGGCGCCGATCAGCTCTATGTGATATGCACGATGCATCGTTTTCCAATGAGAGTGGACCGAGTACGAGGTTGCGTCGGCCGCGCGCGGTGTCTTGGACAGGCGACGGAATGCGAGCAGCCATTCCTCCTCCCTTAAGCCATCGCCGTTAGCGATAGATTCGCGGACGGCCGTTCACTTGAACCAGAATCGAGTCTTGATGAGCTCTTCCACGCTGACTAAGGCCATCCGAAAGCCCTTCGGGTCCTCGCGCCGGATGACGCCTCCGACAGACAGCTGGCTGAGCGCTTCGCGTATCGGGCTTGCACCGACGTTGCACCTTTCGCGCATGCACTCGACGCGCAATTTTGTGCCCGGCGGCAAACGCACTCGTAAACGCCCGTCGCTATCGTGCCCGAATGTTCGCTCGAGTTTTTACCTGTGCCCGGTTTCGCCGACATTTATTACTCGTCTCAGGCTCCGAAGCGGCGCGTGGTCTGCCCCATCCTCTTGGAGACGGTCCGCGCTCGTTGGTGAGTTCTAAAACATAAATTAATGCTTATAGACGCCCAAAAATCGATGATCTGTTGACCAGGTAAATCGGGTTAGCGAAAGTCTCAGACGTTACAGGCGGTTGCCTGACATCCTGTTTTTGAAATCCCGCGGTAAAAAGTGCGCAGTGGCGTGCGTGCACGCAGAGCTGCGAAACGGAGAAAACATGGCACGGGTAAGTGTCAGCAGCATGTTGAGCGCACTGGTCGAGCTCGGCCGGCATTATCTCGACCGGCCCGGTCAGAGCGGGTCGGTCGCCTCGATCGTTGAACAGTGCCGAGATTTAGTGTCTGCGCGCGGCGAGGCTTCCGGTACCGCGTTGGCCAGCGAGATCGTCGAGCGCTGCGAAGCGCTCGACGAAGACAAGAGCCTAGAGCTGTTGATCGAGCTAAACCGCGCCTTTTCGCTTGACGAGAAGGTTCTGCAGGCCGCGGCCCGAGCCTATGCCGACGAGCCATCCAACGAAGCCTATCTCACTTTGTCTGCTGCGACGGAGGCGCCTCGTCAGGAACTCTTTCGCCGCCTGAACATGGCGCCCAGTGGAACGGAATCGATCGTCAAAATGCGCGCGCGGCTGCTGGCGGCGCTGGCGGGTCATCCGCAGCTCGCGCCGCTCGAACGCGACCTAAAGCTTTTGCTGTCGTCCTGGTTCAATCGTGGGTTCTTGATGTTCGAACAGATCGACTGGCGGACGCCGGCGGTCATTCTCGAGAAACTTATTCAATACGAAGCTGTCCATGAGATCGCGGGCTGGGACGATCTTCGCCGCCGTCTCGAAGCAGACCGACGCTGTTTCGCATTCTTCCACCCGGCATTGCCTGACGAGCCGCTGATTTTCGTTCAGGTTGCTCTGACGAACGGTCTCGCTGGCCAGATCCAGGACCTGCTCGCGGAATCGCCCAAATACGGGAAGGACGGGAGGGCGGACACCGCGATTTTCTATTCCATCAGCAACTGTCAGGAAGGTCTCGCGGGGATTAGCTTTGGCAATTTCTTGATCAAGCAGGTCGTCGATGCGGTGCAGCGTGAGCTACCGCACGTAAAAAGATTCGCTACCCTTTCGCCGATTCCCGGCTTCAGGAAGTGGCTCGATCATAAGCTTATGTGCGAAACGCCAGAATTCCTTACTGAAGACGAACTCGAATTGCTACATCTGAGTGGCTGGCGCAAAAACGACGTGATGCGCCAACAGCTTAAAGCGGCTCTAATGCGCCTTTGCGCCATTTATCTGATCGAGGAGAAGCGCAAGAGTCGTCCGCTCGATTCTGTGGCGCGCTTCCATCTCGGCAACGGCGCCAGCATCGAGCGGCTACACTGGATGGCGGATCTGTCCGACAAGGGGCTGGATCAGTCTGTCGGCATGATGGTCAACTACCTTTATGACTCCCACGAGATCGTTTCTAACCACGAAGCGTATGTGCGGGAAGGCAAGATCGCAGTTTCCAGCGCCGTCGCCCGCCTTGCCAGTGGCCGGCCTTAACTTGGAATTTTTTCTGAATCAGAGCCTTGTGGACGCCGTCCTCGATGAACGCGCAGTATTTGGCTTTTTTCGGCATTATAAATAGATCTTGCTATCAAGTGCGGCGCTGTCGGCCCGGACCGAGCAGCGGATAATCATCATCGATTACGAACTCCGTATCCCTGGCGTACACGTGAGTCTGAGTGTTCCGAATACGCAGGGATTGAGCAACTATCTTTCTAGCCAATGAGCGCTCGATGAGATCATCGACATCGATTTTTCCTCCGGCGTCGACTACATAACCGCCATAGGCCGCGCGCCTTATCCGACTGACCTACTGATCTCGCAGGATCAAAGGAGTTGCTATCGATGCGATCGATTGAACCGGGATCCGTATTTTGCTCTCGGCGAGTGGCTTCCAACCACAGGTTTGGACGCCGTTCTTCATGCTAGTGTTTCTCAATTTTTTGAACCCTTTGATTCCCACAGGCCTACGCGCGGCGCGATTGGGCCTGCGCGGCCGCGCCTTTGAGAAGTTCGTTCGGGATTACCGTTCGCTGTTCGCGGCCGACCCGCTGACGAGGAAGGTACTGGCGCGCGAACTATTGCGCGGCACGCAGCTAAATATCCCTCTTCACAAAGCGCTGCTTCGCTTTTGAGGCTTTTTGGGGCTGCACGTCGGCATCCCGGAGGGCTGCTGGGCTCAGTCCTGAACGAAACCCGCACGGGGCAATCGGTAAGTCGCAATCGGCCGACAACGATGGTAGATTTTGCCGACTTTGGATAAGCCTTCTGAGAATTTCCCATGTCGATCGCAAAGAAAGTCTTGATAACCGGCGGTGCCGGGTTCATCGGCTCGCATTTGTGCGAACGTCTGCTCGAACAGGGGTGCGACGTGCTGTGCGTCGACAACTATTTCACCGGCTCGAAGGATAATATCGCGCATTTGCATGACAACCCGCGTTTCGAGATAATGCGTCATGACGTGACCTTCCCGCTCTATGTCGAGGTCGATGAGATTTACAATCTCGCCTGTCCTGCCTCGCCAGTGCATTACCAGCACGATCCGGTCCAGACCACGAAAACTAGCGTCCACGGCGCAATAAACATGCTGGGCCTCGCGAAGCGCTTACGCGCGAAGGTCTTCCAGGCGTCGACTAGCGAGGTCTATGGAGATCCCAAGATCCATCCCCAGCACGAGGCCTATTGGGGTAATACCAACCCCATCGGGCTCCGCGCCTGCTACGACGAAGGGAAGCGCTGCGCAGAGACTCTCTTCTTCGACTACCACCGCCAGCACGGGCTCAATATCAAGGTTGCGCGGATCTTCAATACCTACGGACCGCGTATGCACCCGAACGACGGCCGTGTAGTGTCGAACTTTATTGTTCAGGCTATTCGCGGCGAGGATATCACTGTTTACGGCGACGGTTTGCAAACTCGGGCTTTTTGCTATGTCGACGACCTCGTTGAGGGATTTCTGAGGCTAATGGATGCCGGAGACGATTTCACTGGTCCGGTCAATCTAGGCAATCCCAGCGAGTTCACGATCCTTGATCTAGCCGAGAAGGTTATCGAGATGGTGGGTAGCGGCAGCAAAGTCGTATTCCAGGGCCTGCCGATGGATGACCCGGCCCGTCGGTGTCCCGATATCTCGCTGGCGGTAAAGGAGCTCGGCTGGAACCCAACGATAGATCTGGATACTGGCCTCCGCCGGACCATCGACTATTTCGACGCATTACTGTCGGGAAGAGTCTGACGCCCGACTAATCGCCAAGGGGCTTGCTCAGGTAATGTTGCGCTCCGTCGCCGACGGGTAGTCCCGCAGCAGCCACTGACGCATAGGCACGACGAAGCCCGTTTTGGGCCGGTTAAGCCCCCCCCTACCGGCAGCGGCGTCGCCGGCGCCGAAGCCATGTCGCGTTTAGTGGGCGGGGTCGGTGCGGGCCGCGTCGCGTCTTCGCGCTACGTTGGAGCAGTCACCACCCGTGCCGAGGTGCGGACGGTAGATCTAGACCTACGCGCGGCGCTGGGGTGCAACGCAAGGACCTACGCTAAATCCTGGTTCTGGATTAAGGATATCGGCGAAAGGTTCGAGGCGATATCATATACATTGACGCGGAACTGGCCCCGTGAGCGGTGGCTTAAATTCCGTCGCATGGCTGACGGAGGGAAACGCAACGTGGATCTGAGCGCTTATTTCGACTCGGAACTGAACAAGCATGAAGGGGTTGTGCAGGCGACGCGCGCGCTAAAGGGTGAGTTCATGCGTCTGTGCGACATCTGTACGGAAGCGGTCAAGCGCGGCAATAAGATTGCGTTCTTCGGAAACGGCGGCAGTGCAGGCGACGCCCAGCATCTCATCACCTCCGGCAAGAGCCCGAACGTCACCGAAGCGCTAAAGGTTGCGCGGAAAATGGGCGTTACTGCTGCGGCCCTATCGGGCAAGTCGGGCGGCGCGCTTCTCGACCTCGCTGATCCCCCGCTAATCGTGCCCTCGCAGACGACCGCGCGGATCCAGGAAATGAACATCATGCTCTGCCAGATGCTATGCGACGTGCTCGAGCAGCGGTGCGGCTGAGCCTATGATGGGAGATAAGGCTTCTAAGCTCGCCGTTGCCGTTCCCTCGCTCGCCGGGACGAGGGTCATCTGCGTCGGTGACGTGATGCTCGACCGGTTCGTCTACGGTGATGTCGTTCGCCTGTCGCCAGAGGCGCCGATCCCCGTCTGCCGTGTGTCCTGCGAGACGGCCATGCTCGGCGGCGCAGGAAATGTCGTGCGTAACCTCGTGTCGCTCGGCGCCGAGGTAAGCTTCGTCACCGCGACCGGAGACGACGACATTGCACGCGACGTTGATCTCCTCATCGAGAATCTCAAGGGCGTCACCGCGACGATATTGCGGCTTCCGGGCCGTACTACTACCAGCAAGACGCGCTTTGTCGCCGGCGGCCAGCAGCTTCTGCGGGCGGACCGCGAAACCGTCGAAGAGGTCGACGACGTAACCGCCGGTATGCTGGCCGACGCTGTAGAAGCCGCGCTCGGCACTGCCACGGTGCTGATCGTTTCCGACTACGCCAAGGGCGTTGTGACCGACGGGCTGATGAGGCGGGTCGCGGTGGCAGCAGCGAGGGCAAACGTTCCAGTGATCGTTGATCCGAAATCGCGCAACTTTAAGCGCTATGCTGGCGCCACGCTTATCACGCCGAACCTGAAGGAGCTTGCGGAAGCCTCTGACAGCGACCTCGGTACTGAGGTCGCCATTGTTGCCGCCGCGCGCAGTCAGATCGCCGCGGCTGGCAACGGCGCCATGCTGGTGACGCGCGGCGCGCAGGGAATGTCTTTGGTGACCGGTGAAAATGCGACGCATTTCAGCTCCGAAGCGCGCGAGGTATTCGACGTGTCCGGTGCGGGCGACACCGTCGTCGCGACGCTGGCCGTCGGAATTGCCGCCGGCATGCCGATGCTCGACGCGGCGCGTCTCGCCAATGTTGCCGCGGGGGTCGTCGTCGGGAAGATGGGAACCGCCGTTGTATATCCAGAGGATTTGCTGGACGAGCTAGGCGGCAATCCGGCTGCGTCGAAGACGCCGCCGTTGCTTGAGGCGGCGCTCGGGCGGATTCGCGACTGGCAGGCACGTGGTGAAAGGGTTGGCTTCACCAACGGCTGCTTCGACCTACTGCATCCCGGCCATGTCTCGCTGCTTGCCCGAGCCCGCGCGGCCTGCGATCGGCTGGTGGTAGGGCTCAATTCCGACGCGTCCGTGAAACGCATCAAGGGCGAGAGCCGCCCTGTTCAGACCGAAGCGGCGCGTTCCGCGGTGCTTCGCTCGCTCGAATCCGTCGACCTCGTCATCGTGTTCGAGGAGGATACGCCCGAACGGCTGCTGCACGCGGTCCGGCCCGACGTGTTGGTCAAGGGTGCGGACTATACCGTCGAGAACGTTGTTGGCGCGGACTTCGTTCAGTCCTACGGCGGCGAGGTTGTGCTCGCCGATCTCGTCCCTGGGTTCAGCACGACGGCGACGATCGCGCGGATGAAGCCTGAGTAGGTTTCCCGCCCGGAAAATCAAGGCTATGGAACCCCGAACATGTGTGGTGCCTGCTGGCTTCGGCGCTGTTCGGCTTCCCTCAGTATTTTCTCACCTCCCGCCGCCTTTGCCCATTATGACCGGGCTTTTTCGTCGGCCTTCCGCAGCTGCGCGGGCGGGGCGACGAGGCCGCGGAGGTTCTGCGGACGACGCCATAAACCCTATGTCCGCCATCACGACTAGGCGGTCTCTTTCTACTGCTCCGGTAGCGCGCAGACGAATTTCGCCGTCGCAACGGCGCTCTGGGGAAGCCTCTACTATTGATCGAGAAGCGTTTGAGCCGCTGTGTTTCAATTCAGCAGCTGATCGACAGTGTGTTATGCGACATGCACATGTTGTGACGCCGTGTAATATGAACGATGCGCTCGTTCATCCGCTGTAGATCGCGTGCCAGAAACGTGCTGATGTACTGGAGATGTTCGGGCTACTGCCGGCCATATTCGAATTTGCAGCAGCTGGGCGATGCTATGTCCCCTTTCTTCAGGAGGAGCGTCGTCCGCTCCATCTCCAACACGGTGATACTTTTCGGGGCAAGGGAAGCGCGCGAGCCCGGGTTCGCAGTGCATCCAGCGGCCATAGCGGCCGTCAACAACATGCTGCCTATTCCGTATATTTGGGGCCAATGATTTTTTATTTTATTTCTAATTTTAGAATAATTAATTGTTATTAATGAAACCTAAAAATAAAAAGATCATGAAATAGATCCTAAATTCGTAGAAGTGGTCTAATTTCTATTAATCTATATTTCCAAGGCGGTCGCTGGCCGTGAGCGCGAAGCGGACAAGCTGGCGGCGTTTGCGGCTGGGGTTGATTTTCCGAGACAGACTCTCCCGCCGAACGGCCGCCTCGAAAGGGTCGGCCACGATCAGCCCGCAGTCGTCGGGCAGGAGGTGCAGCGGAAATCCTTGCGGCACAGCAAAGTAAAACCGTTCGCTGAAAGGGAGGTATTCATGCCACTTCCGGTCGCCGCGATAGTCGCTGACCGTGCTTTTGACTTCGATGATTACGAAATCGCCGTTTCGGTCGATCGCCATGACGTCGACCCGCCGGCCGTTCGACAGCTTGAATTCGGTCAGCGTGCCGCAGCCGAGGCGTTGGAACAGCCGGCAGACGCCCCGCGTTAGCAGTTCCGTCGTCTCCGTCGCATCAAGCGATTGTACAGCGGTGTTCATGAGAACAGATCGTAAACAAAAAGGCCCAGCTTTACCAGATTTCGTCGCTTTAAAAACTGTATAGACGTGCCATGATATGAGCGGTTGATCATGTTGATACGTCGCGTATTTGATGGACGCGCAAATGTTAGTTCGAAAAAGGCGGCAAGGTGCTGCTCTTTTATGGCCTAGTAAAACGAACGACGTACATAACGGCGTTTCCGACAACCTCGACCAGCGCGCGGAACTCGCCAGGCTGAGCCTCGACGACGAAGTCTTTTACAGCACGCCTGCGGTTTTGCGTCTGGACCGGTCAGTAAACGCCGTACAGCCGTCCTGCGGCGTTAAGGGGCAAGGCGAGGGAAACCTCTAATGCAAGGCGAGCCAGCTGTCCGAAAGCAACCGTCCGCATTGTTGGTGCGGTTCCCTCCAGCGCGAGAGGCGTTTCCCAATATCCACCATGGCTGACAAACCGCAGCGCTTCGAAACTGCCAACTTCCTGGGGGCGGAAGGCCGATCAGCGGACGCCGCAAAACTCTATCGAGAAATCCTGAGGGACCAGCCTAAGCATCTCGCCGCGGCTCAGGCGCTTGCTTACCTCGTGGAGAGCGGAGCGGCGTCCGGCGACGCCGTGAAGGAACGGAAACGGGCCTGCGCCATTGAGGCAGAGAGCGCCTACAAGGTCGCTCGCACGGCGCTGATGGCCGGCCACTACGACGTCGCTAAGCGCTGCTACCTGCGAGTACTGGATCTTGATCCCAACCATAGCGATGCAATCTGGGGCCTCGCGGAGTCCTGCCATGGAAATGACGATGTCGCCGAATCTCTATATTGGTACCGTGCGTATCTCGACCGTTACCCTGGCGACGCCGAGGCTCGTCACATGGTGGCAGCGCTGGGTGACGGTCCAAAGCCGTTGAAGGCGAGTGACGCGTATGTGCGCGAGACGTTCGATCACTTCGCTGAAGATTTCGATCGCCAGCTTCTCGACGATCTTGACTACTGCGCGCCCAAGTTGATCTACGACCTGTTTCTATACGCCTGCTCGGAGCCGCACGAGGGCCTGGATATACTGGATGCTGGGTGCGGCACCGGGCTGGCCGGCATAGATTTTCGAGATCACGCCCGCCAGCTCGTTGGCGTTGATCTATCGACGGAAATGCTCAGGCGGGCGAAGGAGCGTGACATTTATGACGAGCTGATCGAAGACGAGATTTCAGCTTGTTTCCGCTCTCGCCCGAAGGCCTTCGACCTGATCGTCGCTGCCGACGTGTTCTGCTACATCGGCGAACTGTCCGAGACGCTGGCGGCCGCCGCGGTTGCCCTGCGCCCAGGCGGCCACCTCGTCTTTTCGGTCGAGTCCCAAGCTAAACGGGGCTACTCGCTCACGAGCTCGGGCCGCTACGCGCATAAGCCTGCCTATGTCAGAAAAGCGGCCACGGCGGCCGGGTTCCTCGAAGTGAAGGGCGTCGAGGATTCGCTCAGGACCGAATACGGCGAACCCGTCCGAGGCTATATCACCCTTCTGGAACGGCTCTGACGACTTTCGGGCGGCCTATCGCGATCTTCTGCACCACGAAAAACGATCTTTTCCACATCTACAAGGGCATCGCCGCCTGTGCGAACAAATAAATCATGAGGCGGCCCGACCGCTACATAATCCAGTCCAAGTTCGCTGAGACGGGCGCCATCTGGTCGAGCTGTCGGCGCTTTGATGGACGTCCGGCGCCACCATCTCATCGAAGAGGCGGCAGCCGAACTCGACCTTTCTTACGAGGAAGTAAAGTGGGTCGAGCACAAGCCTATCGACCTCCAACGTGACCGCAGGATGCAGGTCGCCGTAGCCGAACGCTTGAATGGCGCGGAAATACTGGGTCATCGTCGCGGAATGCTCGCGCGTATTGGGCCGCGTAATTTAAGCTGCCGGAATCCCGTTTCCCTAATTTCCTTCCGCGCTAGACGGTGCCGCCGCAGGATTCCACTGGCCGCGGCGCATGCGCGACACTGTATAAGTGCGGAATAGCCCCGCCTTGTTGAACGGCTCACCCGAAGCGAACCGGTCCGCGTCCGCGCGCGATGGTACGTTGACGACAAGGAGGCTCCCTGTGCGCGCATCGTTTTCGTCGGCTAGCGTCGCGCCGCCGAGCACCAGAATGTCTTCGTTCTCGGCCAGATAAGCGAAATGTGCTTCACGGTTCTCGGCGCGGATCCGATCCGCATCCGGTCCGTCGACGCCGTAAATCATGTAAAGCATGGTGCCTCCATGAATTGGTTTCGTTCGCGCCAGGCATAATTGCTCCGCCGCCGTCGGTAAAGCTTGCGCTTTAACTGCCGCAGCCGCACGCTAGGCGGGGTTTAGGCTGCAATGCCCTGCCGGCCGCCTTCGGGGCCGCAAAATAGAGGGGAGAGCGGGATGAAACATGCCGCCAAGTTTGTCCACCATGACGGGATGACCGTCTATACTGATATCCTCTCGCGCGGCGACAGTGACGGCGCTCGCCCGCAGATCGTCGCCGTGCATGGCGGTGGCCATTCGGGCGCTTGTTACCTGCTCACCGCCGACAATCGGCCGGGCTGGGCCTACCAGTTCGCGGGCGCGGGGTACGACGTCTGGCTGCCTGACTGGCCAGGCTGCGGGCGGAGCGGCGACGTCCCGTTCGAGAAACTGACTGGCGAGCGCGTCGCCCAGGCGCTCGCCGCGGTGATCGAAGAGGCGGCTGCTGCGTCGCCCGAGGGCAATGTGATTCTGATGGGCCACTCGATGGGAGGTGCGCTGGGCTGGCGGCTGATCGAGCTGCGGCGCGACATAATCGAAAAAGTCGTCGCGGTTGCGCCTGGACCGCCCGGAAACATCCAGCCCGAAGCGGATGTGGTGGAGGAGACCGACGACGAGATCGTCGTTCGCAGTTTCGGCATGGTCCGGCGTCTTTCGCGCGACAGGGCCTATGCTGGCGGCGTGGAATTCGTGATGCACAAGCTGATCGGTAAGTCGCAGCGCTGGCCTGAGGGCACGCTTGGCATGTATGCCGGTCATGTCGCTGGAGTTCCGCCGCGCCTGTTGATCGAGCGCCAGAACGTCGGCGGCAGCCAGATCAAGATCGCCGATACGTCGGTTTTCGACGGGCTGCCGATCATGGTGCTTACCGGCTCGCACGACACTGATCACCCGAAGGAAGTCGATGCCGCCGTCGTCGACTGGCTGCGGGCGGCGGGCGCTGAGGTCGATTTCTGGTGGCTGCCCGACCGGGGGGTCGATGGCAACGGCCACATGCTGATGATGGAGGAAAATTCCGAAGACCTGGCCAATATGATTATTGGCTGGATCGTTGCCAGAGTGAGCGATGCGCATTTTCCGCCGTGACCTGCAAATGGGGTGTTGAACTGTCATGCAAGTACATTTCGCTGACTGATATGTCTATGAGCTTTGGTCAAGGCTGAGCGGTGGAAAGCCGCTACCGCTGGCTGCGCTTGATGAAGTTGATCTCGTTCGTTGGATTGCTCGCCGGGCTGGGTATGGCGGCTTCCGGAAACGGGTCCGTCCCCGCTGAACGCGAGGTAGCGCGGCTTAGCGACGAGGCCGCCTCCCTCAAGCGGCGTGTTGAGGTGCTGCGTAGTCATAACGGCCGTCTCGTGACGGATCCTGGGGAGCCGGTGGCGCTTAGTTTCGTCGCGCTGGGCAGCAAGACCGCCACGATCGACGGCTTGCTGCCGCTACAAGTAGCTACTGCGCAATGACAGCTGACGCCGCCTCTGTCGACCGACGCGTTTCCCCGGGAGCGAACCGAGCGCGGATCCCGCCCGAGGCTTGAATTGAAATGAACCAGGGAGAAAAATGCCGCGCCCGGTAAAATTTGAGGTCACGACTCCTGGGTTCGGAGAGCAATGTCTTAACCTGAACTAAGGTTGCTGGTTAAGTGCGATGTGCCGAAAAAAGCTAACGGATTCAACGATAAGACTATATCACGCCCAATTGCCGAAGATAAGAAATATCAATCTTTCTTCGTCGGTCACTGTGACAAGAGTGTGACAAGGTATCCACTCGCAGTTTGGTCATACGGGGTGGTGCAAAGAACCTAGCCCCCACCCAAGAAAACACCCCGGACTATTTATCGATAGATATAAGCCACCTTGTTGGTCGAGTTGAGACAAGGCTTGCTCATCGTGCCTAGCAAGCGGGGTTAGTACCCAACCCAAATCCTGAGGGCGAGTATCAGAGATAACGCGGCGATCACGACCCAAAGGATGCGTTTGGTCGTCTTATTCAACGACCTAAACCTTTGTACGCAGTCTTGACGCTGAACCCTGACGGTGGCGGTCTAACCTGCTTCTCGGCTTTTCCACCGCACTCGCTACATTTGAACCGCTGCTCGACGTAGTTCACGTCGGGTTGACCTGCATCCAACCATTCCTGAGGAATGATCTCACCCCACCGGTTGCATTCCAAACAGAACAGACCCAACGTCATTTCGTTACGTGCGAGGTCGGAGATGGTTGATATCGTTACAGGCGATTTTTGGCGAGCTTCCATACCCAGTCTGATTAAAGCTTGGGTGATGAATCAGAAAGCCTTTCTCACCATTTGACTGTCATCTACGAACGACACCCTCTTTTCGTAGCAAGCTCTCTCCAAAACCTTCTGTATCCCGCAGAATTCTGCGGTTTAAAAACCGTGACATAATTCCGTATAGGGAAGCCCCATAAATACGTTTGTCACGGTTTTGCTCAAACGTCTTCGCTATCGCCAATCAACCTGATCCGGCTCTTCAGCGCCTTTCCGGTGTAGCGGGGAAACCTCTCACGCATAAGAACGTCGGCACTGGATACGCTGGTCGTCACCTCAATGTAGCCAACAGCCAATATCTTGCTGCTGTTGTTGAGTCGTTTGAGTGAAAGGGAATAGATGGAAGAATTTTTAATCAAAAATATCTAATTATTCTTCATTATTCTCCATCCAAAATCTGCCGGCTCTTCAAAATTCCCGTATTGGTTTTTGACACTATAAATAAAAAGTACTTTTTTTTCTTTTAAATCTATTAATGTTCTTTGGCCTCCGTAACCGCGAAATCTAAGCCTATTTAAATCTTTGGTAAGCCAAAATTGATTTCCATAAAACGTATTTTCTTTCGATTCTAATTTCGATGAATGAACTTTATTAAATTTATCTTTAAAGCAGTTATCAGAGTTGTATAGATGGATAAAATATCTGCCTATTTGAATCCAGTCACGAGCCGTTGCCATGAAACCGTACGCAGAAATATTCTCTAAGTTTTTCGTTCTTTGCCAGTAAGACTCTTTTTGGGAGCTTATTTTAGTCCATATTTTCTTTCTAAATATATCTGATATTTTTTCCCCATAGATATCTTCCAGCCAAATACCAAGAGCATTAGTATCAAAGCCGCTATAGTGAAAAACGCCGGGGCTTCCATACCGTGACGAAATTTTTTTAAGTTTTTCGAGTGGTGTGATTTTCCGCCTTAGATTTTCTCTAAAATAGCTGATTTGATAGTTTTCAACAAAATCATTAACCACTCCGCTTGCCATATTAGCTGTGTTGCTAGCTTTTACATCACTCCATGCAGTCTGCCGGAGGCGCTTTGATCTCATGCCCATGAGTTCATTATCTTCTATTTTATTCTCACAGTAATTTATGATAATCAGCATACCAATAAGAGATTTTTTCATTGAATATCCATAGAATGTGGTCCATTGATAAGAACCCCTTTTATATTCTTCGGAGACTAGAAATCCATTTCTCGCGTATGCATGCGCTAAATTATTGTCAAAGTCGAATTCAAGATTAACTCTTTTTCCGTCTAACCTAAGTGGGGGTACTAATATTCCGTTCGATTTTTCTAATTGGCTAAAACCAACTTTCATTTGTTGGATCGTTTTAAGCCTAAAGTCGAGTATCTCTTGATCTGAAAAAGCATTCGAATGCTGAATTGTTGAAAATAGGAATAAAATTGTTAATGGAAAAAGGGTGCGATGAGAGAAATTCATTTTTCATGCCCTACTGTTTTAGTAATAAACAAGAGAGTGGCTTATAAACGAAATATAAATTAGTTCATACTCTTGATTTCGGTTAATCGATATTTCCTGCCATCATTGGAAAGTTCGTTTGATCGGGTAGTGAATACCTGACCATCTGTCGGATCCATCTATTCCGTACCCCTGATATGACAGCACAAGGTTGCTCTCACCCTGTGTCTGCCATTCTGCATCCATACCTATGATGGTTGTTGTCATAATCGGCCACGGTTCCAGTGAACGACCTAAGTTGCAACTTGTTATTAATTCCTATGTTTAATTTTGTTGTGGAACTGCTGGGCCTGTTCACACCGGACAATCCATGCTTGCGATGGACAGGGGCATTAGACAAAGATGGATACGCACGTCACCGCGTGCCTGCATCTTTGCTAAGCGTGCAATCTCTTCCTTATAGCCACGCTTCTTGATGCTTATTACCCCGCCATACTGCGCCAGCAATGCGCACAGCGTATCCACGTGTTTGATTTGAGAGGGGGTGTAACGCCCCGTCTCAATCTGTCTTTCGGTTTCTAACGCCCACAGGTGAGCGTCTGATTTGCGTGAGAAGCTCTTACTGATAGCTGGATATTCAGTTTTTCGGATCTGGACATCCCAACGGCCTTTGCGTTTCCGAAACGTAGCCATCTTCAACCTCACTGTGACAGGAGTGTGACAAGAGGTTGAATCCAAGAGTTGACGGCATGCTGCGTTACCGAGGCAAGCAGTCTCAAACCCTTGGGTGGCTTCAGAAAGGAAATGGCGCACCCGGCGAGATTCGAACTCACGACCTCTGGCTTCGGAGGCCAGCGCTCTATCCAGCTGAGCTACGGGTGCAAACGATGCGAAACATAGCGCTTGCATACTCGGGCGGCAATCTCAATCCGCGGTCCGGCTCAATATGCCGCTTCCGCCTGCCGCACCGTTTCCAGCGCCTGTCGATCCGCACCAGATGGCAGCGGTGATTTTCTGTCCGCGATCCAGGCCGCGATGTCGCGTAGCACGATTTCCGCCTTGAGGTCGCGCAGCAGCAGGTGCCAGCCCGTCCGGTAGACAGCGGGCCGGTGGGGCAAGTCGGCAGGGAGATCGCGTATCAGGTCGCGCATCGGCTCGGATGGGATCAGCTCGTCTCGGGTGCCGTATAGAACAAGGGCGGGAATGCGCACGCCCGGCGTCGCGGCGATGGCGGCGTCCATGGCATCAACCAGCCCCTTGATCGCGTCGATGCGCGTCTTACGAATATAAAGCGGGTCCTGGCCCAGTGCGCGCAGCATCTCGATATTGTCCGATGCCTGTATCTGGAGCCCCCGGCCGGTTAGCCGATACCAGGGAACCGTGTGCGCCGCCAGCCACAAGGCGGCGCGTGGCAGCGCCCCGAGATAGGGACGACCGCGCAGCGCCGGGGCGACGAGAACGAGCGCGTCCGCCGCGAGCCCGCGGTTGGCGGCAGCGATCATTGCGATCGCGCCGCCCATGCTCTCGCCCAGGACGATCAGCGGAGTCCCGGGATGGCGTTCCCGCAGCAGCCGGGCGGCTGCGACGGCGTCGTCCGCCATCGTCGCGTGCCCGGCCCACAGGCCGCGATTGGGTGCGGCTCCGAAGCCCCGCTGGTCGTATGCGTAGGTGGTGATCCGGTGTTTCCCGGCCCACCAGGGCGCCGGTATCTCGAACGCCCGCGAATAGTCATTGAAGCCGTGCAGCGCGAGGATGACGGCGGCGGCAGGGCCCTTGGGTCGCCAGACGCGTAGCGGCAGGCGGGTGCCGTCGGCCGCGATGATGGCGTCAGTTGTGATCGCGGGTCCGGCGACCGGCGGTCCGGCAGGCTCGAGCCGCGGGGCACAGGCGGCAGCGAGCGCGCACAGCAACCCGAGGACGGCGAGATGGCGGATCACGAGACGGGCGGCGTCCGGCGGATCGAGGCGGCCTGCCGGTCGGCCGGATGGTGGGCGGCCGCGTCTTGCGATCCCGACGTAAGGGCTACGAAGATCTCCTCGAGGTCCGTGTCGCGCGTCGACATGTCGATGATGGCGTAACCCGCCGTCTTGACGGCGTCGAGAAGCGCGCCGATCCGGCGGCGGCTTGGCGGGAAGCGGATCAGGATCGTGCGGCTGCCCTGCAGCTCCGCGTCTACGCCGAACCCGGCAAGGCCCCGCGGCACAACGTCGATGTCGCGGTCGACGATGATCAGCGCTTCCTTGCGGTCGAGCCGCGACAGCAGCGCCGCCGTCGTGTCCTCCGCGACGATCTCGCCGTGGTTGATGATCGCGATCCGGTCGCACATCGCCTCTGCTTCCTCCAGATAGTGCGTGGTCAGCAGGATCGTAGTGCCGGCCTCGTTGAGCTCTTTCATGTAGTCCCATAACGCCTGACGCAGCTCGACGTCGACGCCCGCGGTCGGCTCGTCCAGTACGACGACCGGTGGCGCATGCACCAGCGCCTTGGCGACCAGCAGGCGGCGGCGCATGCCGCCCGAGAGATTCCGCGCATAGGTGTCCGCCTTGTCGTCGAGCGCTAGCGCGCGAAGGATTTCCATCGTGCGGCGCTGTTTTTTCGGCACGCCGTAGAAGCCCGCTTGTATGTCCATCATCTCGCGCGGCGAGAAGAAGGAGTCGAGGTTGAGTTCCTGCGGGACAACGCCGATCGAGCAGCGCGCCTCGCGCATGTGCTCCTCGATGTCCCAGCCTTGAATCCAGGCGCGGCCAGACGTCTTGATCACGAGGCCTGCAAGGATGTTGATCAGAGTCGACTTGCCTGCGCCGTTTGGGCCCAGAAGACCGAAGACCGAGCCGCGCGGGATATCGAGGTCGACGGATTTCAGCGCTTCCTTCGGCGGCCCGCCGACACTCCGGTAAATCTTTCGCAGGCCCGCCGTACGCACAGCGGGCGCGTCGTCCCTGTCGCCATTCATGTCATACTTGCCATGTCGCTTTCGTTCGCCTGCGCGCGCTGCTTGGACGGCACAGCCGCTTTGGGTATCATCCGCAACGATTTACGGCAACGGCTCTTGAGGGGCAGACAACCATGGCGCAGACGCCCGAACCGCCAGAAACAATCGAAGTGGAAACCCTCGACGTCGCGTGCGACGGCGGCGGCGCGCTCGGCCATCCCAAGGTCTATCTGACGCTTGAAGATGGCCGGGTCGAATGCCCCTACTGCGATCGGATGTTCATCCTCAAAGAGGGCGCTAGGCCCGCCGCCGGGCACTAACGTCGGCCCAAATCGTACTGTTTGCGACGGCAGGGCTAAGGAGGCTTGCCTAGAGGCCTGTCTCAGATCGGCCCGCTATCGCCGGATCAGTGAAGGGCGGGTCTGAGACCCGCTCCTGCGAGGGCGGTGGTTGTCGGGAAATCGAATTTCCAAAAGCCGAGGGCCGGTCGATCGACCGGCCCCATCGGTAATGTGCATTTACCTAACGGACTATTTTGGCGCCAGCACCATCACCATCTGACGGCCTTCCATTTTCGGGAACTGCTCGATCTTGCCGAGTTCCTCGAGATCGTCGCGCACGCGGTGCAGGATGACGAGGCCGAGGTCTTGATGCGCCATCTCGCGGCCACGGAAGCGCATGGTGACCTTCACCTTGTCACCTTCGTCTAGGAATTTCCGCATCGCGCGCATCTTCACGTCGTAGTCGTGACTGTCGATGCCGGGACGCAGCTTGATTTCCTTGACATCTATTGTCTTCTGCTTTTTTCGGGCTTCGTTCTTCTTTTTCTGTTCTTCGTATTTGAACTTGCCGTAATCCATGATCTTGCAGACCGGTGGGTCCGCATTTTCCGCGACGATCACAAGGTCCAGGCCGGCAGTCGCTGCGCGGTCTAGGGCGTCCTCACGGGCTATGACCCCTACCTGTTCGCCGTCGGCGCCGATCAGGCGAATCTTGGGGAAGATTATTGCGTCGTTGACAGGCCGATCGTCTTTGGACGGCGGCTCCATCATCTGGAATCTTGCGATCGATTTTCTCCTTCGATTGTTTTGGTAAGCGGCTTTCTGAG
Organism: Alphaproteobacteria bacterium; assembly: GCA_038131485.1. GTDB lineage: Bacteria > Pseudomonadota > Alphaproteobacteria > MPNO01 > UBA830 > JAYQUR01. The sequence continues at coordinate 51,032 of JAYPPO010000002.1, read as the reverse complement.
TCCGTTACCTGAAATCAGCGGTAATATCCGCGTCAGCCAGTGGGCGGGCGGCACTCCCCGGCAAGTCTAGCAATGGCCTCGTCGAGCGCAAGGAATTCTTGGTCCTTGCCGCCCAGGCGGCGCAGCGCGACCTTGCTGTTGTCTACTTCGCGCTGCCCGACGACGAGGATCACCGGTACCTTGGCAAGGCTGTGTTCGCGAACCTTGTAGTTGATCTTTTCATTGCGTACGTCGACGCTTGCTCGGACGCCGGCGGCGTCGAGCGCGTTGCGCACCTCTACAGCATAGGCGTCGGCACCGGATGTGATCGTGGCGACGACGGCCTGAACCGGCGCCATCCACATCGGCATGCGCCCGGCATAGTTCTCTATCAGGATGCCGATGAAGCGTTCGAACGATCCCAGAATTGCGCGGTGCAGCATGACGGGCCGATGCTTGGCGCCGTCCTCCGCGACATAGGCCGCGTCCAGCCGTTCGGGCAGCACGAAGTCGACCTGCAGCGTACCGCACTGCCAGTCGCGGCCGATGGCGTCGCGCAGCACGAATTCGAGCTTCGGTCCGTAAAACGCGCCCTCGCCGGGGTTGAGCGTGTAGTTGAGGCCAGCCGCCTGCACTGCTTCGGTGAGCGCGCTTTCGGCGCGGTCCCACACGGCATCTTCACCGGCGCGGACTTCGGGTCGGTCGGCGAACTTGACCATCACATTGGTGAACCCGCAGTCCCGGTAGACGCTGAGCAGCAGGTCGCAGAACGCTTCTGTCTCCGCCGTGATCTGGTCCTCGCGGCAGAAGATGTGGGCATCGTCCTGCGTGAAGGCGCGCACGCGCATCAGCCCATGCAGAGCGCCCGACGGCTCATAACGATGGCACGAGCCGAACTCGGCCATGCGCAGCGGCAGGTCGCGGTAGCTCGTGATACCCTGTTTAAATATCTGGACGTGGCCCGGGCAATTCATTGGCTTGAGCGCGAAGATGCGGTCGTCCTCGGTCTCGGCCGTAAACATGTGTTCCCGGAACTTCTCCCAGTGGCCGGAGGTCTCCCACAGGCCGCGGTCGATGAGCTGCGGCGTCTTCACCTCGACGTATTTAGCCTCTTCCAGCCGCGCGCGGATATAGCTCTCGAGCGTGCGATAAAGCGTCCAGCCCTTGGGGTGCCAGAACACGCTGCCTACCGCTTCCTCCTGGAAGTGGAATAGGCCCATCTCGCGGCCTAGCCGGCGGTGGTCACGCTTCTCCGCCTCTTCCAGCATCTTCAGGTGTGCGCCGAGTTCCGTCTCGTCGCGCCAAGCGGTGCCGTAGATCCGCTGGAGCATCTCGTTATTTGAATTGCCGCGCCAGTACGCGCCGGCCAGTTTCAGGAGCTTGAAGGCGGTTCCCACGTGGCCTGTCGACGGCAAATGCGGGCCGCGGCACAGATCCATCCACTCACCCTGCCGGTATATGGAGATTGTTTCTTCGGCCGGCAGGTCGTGGATCAACTGTGCCTTGTATTTCTCGCCGATATCCGTGAAATGGCGCGCCGCATCATCGTGGTCCCATTCCTCGCGCACAAAGGCTTCGTCGCGTTTGACGATTTCCTTCATCCTCGCTTCGATCTTTTCGAGGTCCTCTGGGGTGAACGGCTCGTCGCGCGCGAAGTCGTAGTAAAAGCCGTGCTCAATGGCGGGGCCGATCGTCACCTGCGTGCCGGGATAGAGCTGCTGCACCGCCTCGGCCATCACATGCGCGGCGTCGTGACGGATCAGCTCCAGCGCAACGTCGGATTTGCGCGTGATGATCTCCACCGTCGCGTCTGCGTCAATGGCCCGAGCGAGATCGCGGACCTCGTCGCCGATCTTGACGGCGATGGCCGCCTTGGCGAGGCCAGGGCCTATGTCGGCGGCAAGCTCCGCGCCTGTCACCGGACCGTCGAATGACCGCACGCTGCCATCTGGCAGCGTGATGTTCACGCCGTTCAAGCTCATATTTTCTGTGCCGCTTCCACAGGTTAACCTACAGAGCGGGGCGTTTAACGCAATCTTAACGCTGCGGCAACCGTGGAAACATCCAGATCCTCTAGTTTCGGACGTTGAAGAGTGCCGACATCGGGGCCGCGCGGCGCGGTCAGGGCCGGATTGGATGCCTCTGAAAATAGCACCAGCGACGGGCAGCCTAGCAGCGCCGCAATGTGCATTGGGCCGGTGTCGTTACCGACTGAGCCTGCCGCGCTGCGCGCTAGAACCCCGATATCGCCGAGGGTTGTTTCCGCAGCGAGCGAGCGCACTTTCGTCGTCCCGGCGCTCTCCACGATCCAGTCGGCAAGCGCGACATCGGTCCTCCCGCCGATAATCACCGACGGCAGGCCCATCTCTGCTAGCCGGTCCGCGAGCGCCGCGTAATGCGTAGCCGGCCATCTTTTTTCCGGCCGGTGCGGTGCCGCGCCCGGCACGAGCAGCACGTAGCGCTCGGGCAGGCCCAACCGGGCGATATTACCCTTTATCCACGACAAGTCCGGAAACGGGGTCTCCGAGATACCCGCCATCTCTAGCTGCTCCGCCAGACGGTCAATCGTGTGCAGTGAGTCTCTATTTGGGTTTTCGTGGGGATGCGAGCATCCGACGGCGATGCCCGACCATTCCGGGCGCGCCCGGCGCGGAAAATGGCGGAAATAACTCGTGCTGCGCGGGGATGTCTGGAGATCGTATACGCGTGAGATCCCAGACCTTGCCAGCTTGCGGGAGAGCCGCCATCTCCCCGGCAGGTCGATGGACCGCGGGCGTCCGTCGGTCCAGACCCTGTCGAAATAGCAGCTTTCGGCAGCGAGCTCGGCGAACGGCGGTGTGGTCAGCAGAATGATCTCGTCGGTCGGATGCGCCGCGCGGATGGCAGCAAAGGCGCCAGTCGCAAGAACGAAATCGCCGAGGGCGCCCAGCTTTATCACCAGTATCCGGCGCATACCGTTCCTCATGGCGATGTCGTCAGTTCCGCGTAGACCTCGAGCGTGCGCTCGCACATACGGGTTTTCGTGTACTTATCATGGATGTGGGCCACCGCGCGCCGTGCGAGCTTGCTGCGCTCCTCGCTCGACATCGACAGCGCGGCGCAAAGCGCGCGGGCAAGCTCGTCGGCGTCTCCCGGCGGCACCAGCCAGCCGGTTTCGCCGGCGACGACGGTCTCGCGAGAGCCGCCGTGATTGGTGGCGATGACCGGCCGCCCCATTGCCTGCGCCTCAGCGGCAACGCGCCCGAACGCTTCCGGGTCGGTCGATGCCGATACTACGACGTCGGCTAGCATGTAGGCGGCGGGCATGTCGCGGCATGGGCCTGTGAGGTGAATGATGCTTTCCGCGCCGATCCGCGCGATCTGTTTCTCTAGCTCCTTTCGGTAGCCAGTGCGTCCCTGATCGTCGCCCACCAACAGGACGCGTACATCCTGGCGGCCGAGGCGGCGGGCGGCCTCGATTAGAACGCTCTGGCCTTTCCAGCGTGTCAGACGACCAGGCAGCATGATAACCGGCGAGGCGTCCGGCAGCCGCCATGCCCGGGCTAGCTGGGTCATCCGCTCCTCCGAAACCGCGTCCGGATTGAAAAAGCCGACGTCGATGCCTCGGGGAATCGTCCGGATGCGATCCGAAGGTGTAGCATAGTTGTGGCGTATGTGCTCGGCGATGAATTCCGAGATCGCGATCACCCGGTCGCCACTCGACATGGTCGCGTTGTAGGCCTTCTTTAAGGGGTTTGCGAAGTTGTAGGTGCCGTGGAAAGTTGTGACGAATGGTACTCTGCACTGTTTCGCTGCGCTGCTCGCGCTCAATGCCGGTGCGCGGCTCCGGGCATGCACGATCGAGATGTTGCGGCTGCGGATGATGTCGGCAAGGGCCGAGGCGTTGCGTTTAATCGTTAAAGGGTTCTTGCGATCAAGCGGAAGTGTGACGTGCTCGGCGCCCGCGCGCTCGATTTCGCGTACCATAGGTCCGCCGGCCGAGGCGACAATCGCGCGCCACCCGGCGGAGGTCAGCGCCGCCGCGACGTCGGCAGTGCCGCGCTCCACTCCTCCAGTCACCAGGCTGGGGAGCACCTGCAATACGGCCGGCGCTTTCGCGTCGGGCATCGGAACGCTATTAATCGCTCCTGCTCCTGCTTCGGCGGGCATACCCATCGTTTCCAAAAGCTTGCTTGATCCGAACCCAGATGAACAACCGCCCCGAGAGCCCCCCAGAGAGTCTAGCACGCACCGGAGGCGTCACAATCGCCCACCATCGCCTCGCGGGCAAGTCGCCCGGCGTAGTTTTCATGGGCGGACTCAACTCCGACATGCAGGGAACTAAGGCCGTCGAGCTCGGACGCTACTGCCGCGCCGCCGGCCGCGCGTTCGTGCGGTTCGATTACCGCGGCCATGGCGAGTCGACAGGCGACTTTGCGGACGGCACCATCGGCGACTGGGCGTCCGATGCCATTGCTGTGCTTGACGAATGTACCGACGGCCCGCAGATCGTCGTCGGCTCGTCGATGGGCGGCTGGATGATGCTGCTCGCGGCGCTGGCGCGCCCGCAGAAGGTCGCGGCGCTGGTCGGCATCGCCGCGGCGCCCGATTTCACCGAGGACCTGATGTGGGATCGTTTCGACGAGGATAGCCGCGAAACGCTTCGCCGTGACGGCGTCTATTACGAGCCGAGCGAATACGGCCACAGCCCCTATACGATCACGCGCAAGCTGATCGAGGAGGGGCGCGAACACCTACTGTTGCGCGGCGTGATCGCGCTGCACTGTCCTGTGCGCCTGCTGCATGGCATGCGCGATACGGCCGTGCCGTGGATGACGTCCAGCCGGATCGCCGAGAAGCTGCTGTCGGAAGATGTGCGAATCTTGCTCGTGAAGGACGGCGATCATCGCCTATCGCGCGACCGGGACATAGCCCTGCTCAAGCTGACGGTGGACGAGTTATTCGAGAAAATAGACCCTGTATGATTTTTTCGGCACCGGCCCTCTTCACCTCCCGGCCACCCACAGGATCATCTCAGTGCGTGTCCTGAAGGGGAGAGGGCCTGAACTGTGACATCTATAAAAGCCCGATCACCGACCGGATGCCGATCCGATAGTCCGGAAACGCCAGCGTCACGCCGAGCTTATCCTTGATGCGGTCGTTGCGGACCCGCCGGTTGTCGGCCCAGAAAGTGCGCGCCATCGGAGACAGCTCGGCGTCTGCGAACGGAATCTCGGGCGGCGGAGCGATGCTCAGAAGCTCGCAGACATAGGCCGTAACATTGGAGGGCGTGGCCGGCTCATCGTCGCAGACGTTGTAAATACCGCCCGGCTCGGGCTGCGCGATCGAGGCGGCAAGGACAGTCGCGATGTCCTCCACATGGATACGCGAGAAAAGATGGCCCGGCTTAGCGATGCGCTTCGCTTCGCCCTTGCGGACCTGATCGGCGACGGAACGGCCCGGACCGTATATTCCCGCGAGCCGGAATACCTGAACCGGAATGCCGGTTTTCGTCCCCCAGTCCAGCCAGGCGGCCTCGGCGGCGACCCGCCACTCGGAGCGCGGGCTCGATGGGCGCAGCTCCGACGTCTCGTCGACCCAGCCGCCTCCTCGATCTCCATAGACGCCCGTCGTCGACAGGTAGCCGACCCAGTCCGGCGCGGCCTTAGCGATGTCAGACGCATGGTGCAGGAAGGCCCGGTCGCCGTCCTCGCCCGGCGGGATCGAGAGCAGGACGTGCGTCGCGCCGGCGAGCAGCTCCGGCTGGTCTATCGGCGAGATGCCGTCGAATACTGTGGCCTCGATGCCGAGCGCCGTTAGTGCCGCCTGGCGGGCCGGTGCCCGGCACGTGCCCGCGATACGCCAGCCCTGAGTGTTGAGGCGGCGGGCCAGCGCCATGGCGCTGTAGCCGAGGCCGAAACAGAACAGTTTTGGGGAGCCGGTCTTCATCACTCTGACTTCGGTCGATCGTAACGTTTTCCGGCTTAGCTTTGAAGCAATCAATAAAAAATCTAAGCGTTGTGACGGTGCGAAGACAAGCCGGGCGCTGCCCAGTCGTTCTTAACGCGGCAGCCCTGCCGCCGATGGTGTCGCCGGGGGATCGGCAGGCCCCAGTCGACTACGATGCCGTTCAGGGCAGTCTCTATAACAAATGGATATTTCTCTATCATGGCGGCACGCGGCGGGGGCAGCAATGATGGCAGCGAACTGCACCAAGAGCGGTGCTGACCTGCAAGCGCCACGGCGCGATCAGCGCGTCGCTAGCAAGTTAGCGCAAGGTGATCGAAATCGCACTGAAACGCCCTCCGTCTATTATGCACGGAAGCGGGTCAAGCGGCTGGGGAACTTCTAATCCGTCACTTACGCCGTCCGCTCGTGGTCGCCGTCGGCGAACACCGGCTTTTCGTATCGGTGGATCATCTCCTTCGGGATAACCTGCCAGAAGCGCTCCAGCTCGGTGGCCCAGTGGTTGAGCATTTGCTCCGCGAAGACCGACTGCGTCTCGTGCTGGTGCTCTTCAATTGCCTTCTTGAGGACGTTTTCCCAATACGGCGTCTGGATGCGCTGGTAAATCACCGTGTCGTCGTTGACGTGCTCGACGAAGCTGTCGTCCGAATCGTAGACGTAGGCCATACCGCCTGTCATGCCGGCGCCAAAATTATCGCCGACTGGGCCGAGGATCACCGCGATGCCGTTGGTCATATATTCGCAGCCATTCGAGCCGCAACCTTCAACCACGACCTCGGCGCCCGAATTGCGGACGGCGAAACGCTCGCCGGCCTGACCGGATGCGAACAACTTCCCGCCCGTCGCGCCGTAGAGCACCGTGTTGCCGATGATGGTGTTCTCGTTGGACTTGCGCGGCGCTGCGGTAGGCGGGCGCACTACGATGGTACCGCCCGACAGGCCCTTGCCGACATAGTCGTTGGCATCGCCGAACACCTCAAGCTTGAGGCCTTGGACGGCGAATGCGCCGAGCGACTGGCCTGCGGAGCCGCGCAGGCGCACAGTGATGTGGCCTGGCTGCAGGCCGTGCATACCGAATTTTCGCGTGATCAGCGACGAGATCTTGGTGCCGATCGCGCGCTGTGTATTGCGGACGTTGTACTGGAGCTGCATCTTCTCCCCGCCCTCGAGCGCCGGCCGCGCATCGTCGATCATCTGCGCGTCGAGCGTCTCGGGAACCTCGTTGCGGCCCTCGATGGTGCAATAATGCCCCTCGTCGCCCGGGTCGGCCTGGACCAGCAGCGGGTTGAGGTCGAGATCGTCCAGATGGGGGCTGCCGCGGCTGACCTGGCCGAGCAGTTCGGTGTGGCCGATGACTTCCTCCAGCGACCGCGCGCCGAGCGAGGAGAGGATTTCGCGCACTTCCTCGGCGACGAAGCTGAACAAATTCACGACCTTTTCTGGTGTGCCGACGAACTTCTCGCGCAACTTGTCATGCTGCGTGCAGACGCCGACCGGGCAAGTGTTGGAGTGGCATTGGCGGACCATGATGCAGCCCATGGCAACTAGCGACGCGGTGCCGATGCCGAATTCCTCGGCGCCGAGTAGCGCGGCGATGACGACGTCGCGGCCGGTCTTGAAGCCGCCGTCGGTGCGTAGCACCACGCGGTGGCGGAGCTGGTTGAGCGTCAGGACCTGATGAACCTCGGAAAGGCCCATCTCCCACGGCAGGCCGGCATACTTGATTGACGACTGCGGGCTCGCGCCGGTGCCGCCGTTGTGGCCGGAGACGAGGATCGTGTCGGCGTGCGCCTTGGCAACGCCCGCGGCAATTGTGCCGATGCCGGTCTGGGCGACCAGCTTCACACACACCTTGGCTTCGGGATTGATCTGCTTCAGGTCGTAGATCAGCTGCGCCAGATCCTCGATCGAATAGATGTCGTGATGCGGCGGCGGCGAGATCAGCGTGACGCCCGGCGTCGAATGACGCAGCTTGGCGATCACCTCTGAGACCTTGATGCCAGGCAGCTGGCCGCCCTCGCCCGGCTTGGCGCCCTGAGCGACCTTGATCTCGATCTCGCGGCAGTTGTTAAGATACTCCGCCGTCACGCCGAACCGGCCTGAGGCGACTTGCTTGATAGCGCTCGACGCGTTGTCGCCGTTGGGGCGAGGCTTGTAGCGCTTGGAATCCTCGCCGCCCTCGCCCGAGTCCGACTTGGCGCCGATCCGGTTCATCGCGATCGACAAGGTCTCGTGCGCCTCCGGGCTGAGGGCGCCGAGCGAGATGCCCGGCGAGACCAGCCGTTTGCGGATCTCGGTGATCGATTCGACTTCTTCGATCGGTATCGGGTCGCTCTTCGGATCGAATTCCATCAGGTCGCGCAGCCCGATCGGCGGCGACTGCCGAACGGCTTCGGAGAAGCGCTTGTAGGTGGAGTAGGAATCGGTGGCCACGGCCTGCTGTAGCATGTGGATCTGCGTACCCTCGAAGCCGTGCGTCTCGCCGGTGCGCCGGAAGCGATAGATGCCGCCTACAGGTAGGGCCGTGATCTCGCGGTTGAAGGCGCGCTGGTGCAGTTCCTTCACGTTGTGCTGCAGGCCCGACAGGCCGATGCCCGAAATGCGTGACGTCATGCCTGGAAAGTAGCTGGAGACTAGCCAGCGGCTGAGGCCGACCGCCTCGAACTTGTAGGCGCCGCGATAGCTGGAAATGATCGAGATGCCCATCTTGGACATGATCTTCAGCAGGCCTTGGTCGACGGCCTCGCGGTAACGCTGGACGCAGTCGAACAGCGGCAGGTCGCCGAACAGGCCGCGGCGATGCCGGTCAATGATAGTCTCCTGCGCCAGATAGGCGTTCACCGTGGTCGCGCCGACGCCAATCAGGACCGCAAAATAATGCGTGTCCAGGCACTCCGCGCTCTGAACGTTGATAGACGTGTAGGTGCGCAGTGCCTGCGCGACAAGATGCGAATGCACCGCGCCGGTGGCCAGGATCATCGGGATCGGCGCGCGCTCGTCGTTGACGCGCTTGTCTGACAGGATCAGATGCGCCGCGCCGCCGCGCACGGCGTCCTCGGCAACGCGCTGGATCTTGTAGATCGCGCGGCGAAGCGCGTTCTCGCTTCGGCCGGGCCGGAACGTGCAATCGATCTCGACCACCGTGTCGCCCATATAATCCCGCATCGCTGCGAAGCTCGCGTTCGACAGCACCGGCGAATCCAGCTGCAGTAGCTTCGTCTGGCTCTCATCCTCGTCGAGGATGTTACCGAGATTGCCGAGCCGCGTCTTGAGGCTCATCACCCGGTATTCGCGCAAGCTATCGATCGGCGGGTTAGTAACCTGGCTGAACGATTGGCGAAAGAAATGGTGCAGCCCGCGATAGCCGTCGGACAGCACGGCCAGCGGCGTATCATCGCCCATCGAGCCGACCGCTTCCTTGGCGTCCTCGACCATCGGTTGGAGCAGCAGTTCCAGCTCTTCGAGCGTATAACCTGCCATGACTTGGCGGCGGCGCAGGTCGTCGCCGGAATATTCCGCTGCTGCGGCCTCCTCCGGCCGGATGAACTTGTCGAGGGGCGTGATGTTCTTCGCCCATTCGCCGAACGGCTGCGTGGTCGAGAGCTCAGCCTTGATCTCCTCGTCGTGCAATAGCTTCCCAGTGCTGAGATCGACGGCGATCATCTGGCCGGGACCGAGACGGCCCTTTTTAGTGATCTCGGTCTCGCGGATCGGCACCATGCCGGATTCTGAGCCGACTATTAGAAGCCCGTCGATGGTGATCGTGTAGCGCATTGGACGCAGGCCATTGCGGTCCATGCCGGCAATGACCCAGCGTCCGTCCGTCGCGACGATCGCGGCCGGGCCGTCCCAAGGCTCCATGACGCAGTTGCAGTAACTGTAGAAGTCACGCAGCTCCTGATTCATCGTCGTTTTGTGCGACCACGCGTCCGGGATCATGAGGCATTTCGCCATCGGCGCCGTGCGGCCGCCACGCACAAGGAGCTCGAACGTGTTGTCGAGCGACGCTGAGTCCGAGTTGCCCGGCGCGATGATCGGCTTCACGTCCTCGATACCGTCGCCAAACAGGTTAGTCGCCAGCCGCGTCTCGTGGCTACGCATCCAGTTGACGTTGCCCGACAGCGTGTTGATCTCTCCGTTGTGAGCGAGCATGCGGAACGGCTGCGCGAGGCGCCACGTCGGGAAGGTGTTCGTCGAATAACGCTGATGGTACAGGGCGAAGCGGGAGACGAATCGCTCGTCGGTCAGGTCGGGATAGAACACCGAGAGCTGCTCGGCGAGGAACATACCCTTGTAGATCAGCGACCGGCAGCTAAGCGAACAGATGTAGAAGTCAAATATGTGGTCGGCGAGCACGCGGTTCTCGATCCGACGCCGGATGACGAAGAGGTCGCGCTCGAGCGTCTCAAGGTCCGCGTCCTCCGGTCCCTCGATCATGATCTGCTCGATCTCCGGGCGGGTCGCGCCGGCTTTCTCGCCCAGCGCCGAAAGGTCGATCGGCACCTGGCGCCAGCCGTATATCGGGTAGCCGCATTTCATGATTTCAGATTCGACAATGAAGCGGCAGCGCTCCTGCGCGTCCATGTCGGTGCGCGGCAGGAAGATCATGCCGACGGCGATTGGGCCGTCGCCCGCCATGTGGCCGGTGCGCCCGACATGGTCGCGGAAGAAGTCCTGTGGAATCTCCACCATGATGCCGGCGCCGTCGCCGGTCATGCCGTCTGCGTCGACCGCACCGCGATGCCACAGCGCCTTCAGCGCCTCGATGCCTGCCTCGACGACCTGCCGGCTCGGTTCGCCGTCGATCGCGGCAACGAGGCCGACGCCGCAAGAATCCTGTCCATCGGGGTCGATCTGGGCTTCCTTGCGCAGCAGGGCCGCATCGCGCTTGTAACGTCGGAGGAATTCCTCCGCGTTGTTGGGGAGATCGGTCATGTCGTTACTCCGCTGCGACGGCGTCGCCGGAGGCGGCCTTCGCCGTGATGTAGCTGTGGATTCCCTCAGCGGCGTCGCGCCCGTCGCGCACGCCCCAGACGACGAGCGATGCGCCACGCACTATATCGCCGGCGGCGAACACGCCGTCGAGATCGGTCATCATGGTTCGGTGGTTGATCCGGAGCGTGCCCCACTTGGTGACCTGCAATTCGGGCGTGTCGAACAGCCTCGGCAGGTCCTCGGGGTCGAAGCCGAGCGCCTTGATGGCAATGTCCGACGGCGCGTTGAAGCTGGAGCCGGGAATGAGCTCCGGCGTCTGGCGGCCCGACGCGTCCGGCACGCCGAGATGGATGCGCTGAGCTCGCACTGCGGTCACCCTGTCGTCGCCGAGGAAGGCTTCTGGCGCTGCGAGCCAAGTGAACTTCACGCCTTCTTCCTCGGCGTACTGAACCTCGCGCCGCGAGCCGGGCATGTTGGCGCGGTCGCGGCGGTAGAGGCAGGTCACGGACTTCGCGCCCTGGCGGATGGCGGTGCGCAAGCAATCCATAGCCGTGTCGCCGCCGCCAATCACGACGACGTCCTTGCCGTCGGCGTTCAGGCTGCCGTCGTCGAAGGCCTCGACCTTGTCGCCGAGGCCCTTGCGGTTGGAGGCGACGAGGAAGTCCAGCGCGGGCACCACATTTTCGAGACCGACGCCTGGCACCTTGATGTCTCGGGCCTTGTATACGCCGGTCGCGATCAACACGGCGTCGTGGCGCTGTCGGATGTCCTGCAGCGGGGCGTCCCGGCCGACTTCGAAGTTGCGGTGAAACTCGACGCCGCTCTGCTCGAGCATGTCGACCCTGCGGCGCACGACTTCCTTTTCGAGCTTGAAGTTGGGAATGCCATATATCAGCAGCCCGCCGATCCGGTCATAGCGGTCGTAGACGTGGACCTTGTAGCCCTTGCGCCGCAGCTGATCAGCCGCGGCGAGCCCGGCCGGGCCTCCGCCGATGATGCCGACCGACTGATCCAGCTCCGTCGGCGGCGCCGCCGGCTTCACCCAGCCGCGCGCGAACGCCGTGTCGGTAATGTATTTCTCGACGGACCCGATCGTGACCGTGCCGTGCCCCGACTGCTCGATTACGCAGTTGCCCTCGCATAGTCGGTCCTGTGGGCAGATGCGGCCGCAGATTTCGGGCATGTTGTTGGTCGCCGACGAAACCTCGTAGGCTTCCTGCAGGCGGCCTTCGGCCGTCAGCATCAGCCAGTCGGGAATGTTGTTCGAGACCGGGCAATGAACCTGGCAGAACGGAATGCCGCACTGGGAGCAACGGCTCGCCTGCTCGCCAGCCAGTACGGGGTCGAACCCGGAATAGATCTCCTCGAAATCGTCGCGGCGCTGTTCAGCAGCCCGCTTAATGGGCATCTGCTGCAAAACATCGACGAATTTAAGCATTTTTCCCGACATAGTTTCCTCGTTTGGGTCGCCCCGCGGCTGCCCATTTATCTCTGACCAAATTTCGTGATGATGAACAGCATAGCCCGGATCAAAGTCCCTGGCGAGCAAAAAATTGCCATTAGGTCAATAAATATTACCTAGGTGGGGAAAAATTAACAGACAGTAATGTTGACATATAAACTACTTCGGTGTGTTTTGGGCGTGATAGTCTTTTTTTGGTACTAATTGTTTGCTGGCAGCGCCTGGCGCCATGCGCTATAGCCGGGTAGGGCCAAACGCACAGCAAGGACAGCCGCCTTGACCACGCTGCAACTCGCCGTCATCGCCCTGATCCAGGGGATCACGGAATTCCTGCCCGTCAGTTCATCCGGGCATCTCATCCTAATTCCGAGCCTCACCGGCTGGAAAGACCAGGGGCTGGTGATCGATATCGCCGTACATGTCGGCACGCTCGGCGCCGTCATGACCTATTTGTGGCGCGACATCCTCACAATGCTCCGCGGCATAGTTAAGTATGGCCAAATCCGACGCAATCCCGGCCTGCGGCTGATCGCCCAGCTGTTCGTCGCGACCATTCCGATCGTCATCGTCGGCGCCATCGTGCTTGCAAAGGGGGGCGACATGCTGCGTAGCGCCGAAATCGTCGGCTGGGCGACGCTTGGCTTCGGTGTCCTGCTTTACGTCTCCGACCGGTTCACCGTCACCATAAATCGGCTGGAACACATGACGTGGGGCCGCGCGCTGGCGATCGGCATCGCCCAGTGCCTCGCGCTGATTCCCGGCGCCAGCCGGGCCGGCGTCACCATTACGGCGGCCCGATGGCTCGGCTTCGAGCGCACCGATGCGGCGCGGTTCTCGATGCTGATGTCGATCCCAACAATCATCGCCGCCGCCGCAGCGACGTCGTGGAAGCTGATCGAGGAGGGGGCGGACCATGTCTGGGCGGGCGCGATCACCGCCGCCGCGTTCTCTTTCGTCGCCGCCTTCATCGCCATCGTACTTATGATGGCCTGGCTGCAGCGAGCGAGCTTCACGCCGTTCTTCTGGTACCGGGCGGCGCTGGGCGCTGTCATCCTGTGGTGGGTGTACAGCTGACGATATCGTTCGTCGTGGTTCTGGCCTCTGCCTCTCCCGGCCTCCCTCCGCCTGCGCTCTGATGGGCGTCCGGGAGGGGCGGGCCGACGCCGTCTAAGCCCTGAAAATCAGGTGTGCCAGACACCCTTCCGATAGCGGTTGAGATAGGTCGGCACCACCGCCTCGACCGACGTCGCCTGAATCCCGAGATCCTCGAGCCCGGCGCAGTTTCCCGACACGGCGTTGTCGTGCCGCAGCAGGCGCACTTGGTCCTGGGTCAATAGTGGGGTCGGCAGGAAGTTCCGGACGACACTCAAAGGGTACTTGTACGCTAAGTCGGTAACGGCCGCGCCCGCCTGCGCCACCGGGAACGGCACCGACACGAGGCAGCGCTTTCGGCCGATGGTGACAAGGACGATCTCCATCAGTTCCCGGAAGCTGTATACCTGCGGCCCGCCAAGCTCGTACGTCGCGCCCGCCTCGCCAGCGCCGCGGGTCAGCGCCGAAATCGCATCCGCGACGTCGCCGACATAGACCGGCTGGAACTTCGTATGGCCGCCGCCGACCAGGGGCAGCGCCGGGGCAAGGCGCGCGATCATCGCGAACCTGTTGAAGAAATCGTCCTCCGGCCCGAATACCACGCTCGGCCGCACCACGGTGGCGCCCGGAAAGGCGTCGCGAACCAGCGCTTCGCCGCCGCCCTTAGTCGAGGCGTAGACGGAGCCCGCATCCGGATCGGCGCCGATCGCCGATATTTGGATCAAGCGGCTCGCGCCTGCCGCTTTCGCCGCTTCCGCGACCCGACGGGCGCCGTCGGCCTGCACGGCACCGAAATTCTGCTTGCCTGCTTCATAGAGGATCCCGACGAGGTTAATTATAGTGTCTGCACCATCGACCGCTGCCGCCACCGAGGCGTCGTCGCGCACGTTCGCCGCGACCGGCGTCACCTGGCCGACGTCACCCATTGTGCGCAGGAACCCGGCGCCGTCGGGCCGCCGGACGGCCGCGCGGATGCGGGCGCCGGAGCTGGCGAGTTCACGTATCACGTACCGGCCGATGAATCCCGATCCGCCGAAAACGGTTACGACGTCCATGTGAAGATTGCCTCCGCCAAAGTCCGTGCAGCACCGCTAATAAAGAGTGCCCGAAATGGCGTCAACCGAAACGGCGAAACCAGTTGACATCGGTTCGGGCGGATTGCATACCCTCGCTTCGCTTTTCGGACCGCCGGAAAGCGAATGCCCAGGTGGCGGAATTGGTAGACGCGCAGGCTTCAGGTGCCTGTGGCCGCAAGGTCGTGGAAGTTCGAGTCTTCTCCTGGGCACCATTTCCAACCAGCCGCGCTGCGCCGCATTTGCCTGCCAGACCGCGGCGAACGGAGATACCGTGGCGATAGAACTACACCACGGCGATTTGCCCGACAACGTTGGTTTCGGTGAGATCGTTGCCATAGATACCGAGACCATGGGCCTCGACCCGCATCGCGACCGGTTGTGCCTCGTGCAGCTTTCCGCGGGCGACGGGAGCGCGCATCTGGTCAAGTTCGAGCCCGACGGGTTCGACGCGCCAAATCTGCGGCGCCTGCTGACCGACGACAGCGTCCTCAAGCTCTATCATTTCGGCCGTTTCGACATCGCCGTGCTGAGGCGCTATCTCGGCGTCACCAGCCAGCATGTATATTGCACGAAGATCGCGTCTAAGCTGGTTAGGACCTTCACGGACCGCCACGGGCTGAAGGATCTCTGCAAGGAGCTGATCGGCCAAGACATTTCGAAGGAACAGCAGTCTTCGGACTGGGGCGCGGCGGAACTGACGACGCAGCAGGTGGCCTACGCAGCGGCCGACGTGCTGTATCTACACGCGCTCAAAGAAAAGCTCGACGAGATGCTCGAGCGCGAGGGACGGACCGAATTCGCCCACGCCTGCTTCAACTTCCTGCCGACCCGGGCCGAGCTCGACCTCGCCGGCTGGCCGGAGAAGGATATTTTCGCGCACTAGATCGCGCGGCGGTCGTAAAGTGATCCAGCCCGCTCCCCTCCGACTGGGCTCGCCGGAAAGGGCGGATTCGGATACGATTGTTCGAAACCCGAGAGTTTTCTCAATGAAGCAGAGCGACGACAGGCTGAAGGATACAGAGGGCGGCGTGCCGGCGAAGGCGATAGACGCCGCGCGCCGGGTCATCGAGAAGGAGATCGACGGACTACGGGCGCTATCTGCCGCCCTCGACGGCGAATTCGAACGCGCGATCGAATTGCTGATTTCAATCGAGGGCCGCGTCATCGTCACCGGCATGGGTAAGAGCGGCCATGTTGCCCACAAGATTGCGTCGACGCTCGCGTCGACCGGCACGCCCACGCAATACGTCCATCCCGCCGAGGCGAGCCACGGCGATCTCGGCATGATCACCGTAAAGGACGCGGTCATAGCGCTGTCTAACTCTGGCGAAACAGCGGAGCTTTCCGACATCGTCGCATACGCTAAGCTCAAGAGCATCCCGTTGGTCTCGATTACCGGACGGGCGGGAAGCACGCTGGCCTGCGCCGGCGACGTGTCGCTGGTAATGCCCGACAGCCCCGAGGCATGTCCCCTGAACCTCGCACCGACCACCTCGACGACGGTCATGCTCGCGCTCGGCGACGCGATCGCGGTTTCGCTTCTCGAACGCCGCGGCTTCTCGTCAGAGGATTTCCGGATGCTCCATCCAGGGGGACAGCTCGGCTCGCGCCTGACCAAGGCGGTCGACATCATGCACCAAGCCGAGGCGATGCCGCTGGTCCGTGAGGACGCACCGATGACCGAGGCGATAATCGAGATGACAGCGAAGTCGTTCGGCTGCGTCGGCGTCGTCGACGCCGGCAGCACGCTCGTCGGATTGATTACCGACGGCGACCTGCGACGCCACATGGAGAATGACATCCTCGCCATGACAGCGGGCGAAGTAATGACTGTGGCGCCTAAGACCGTCCGGTCTGACATCCTCGCCGCCCAAGTGCTCGGCATTATGAACGATCGAAAGATCACCAGCGTGTTTGTTGTCGATAAGGACCGTCCGCTTGGCATCGTCCATATACACGATGTGCTCAGGACAGGGCTTTCCTGACGAATGGTGCCGCGCCCTGCAACCGCTGACCGGCGGAACGACTCTGATGGCGCCATGCGGGTTAACTTGCCGCAGGCGCTTGCGGCGCAACGCTACCCATCCGGCTACAGCCGTTTCGTAAGGCTCACAAAATACGCGCTACCCGTCGTGGCGGGCATCGTCGTGATCTTGCTTGTAGTCTGGCCTCAGCTGAAGACGCCGTCCGAACATTTCCGGCTCGGCTTGTCCGACATCAATGTCGAGACTGCTGGCGGTCAGCGCGTCGTCAACGCCCGCTTCACCGGCGTCAACAGTGCAAACCGTCCGTTTTCGGTAACGGCGGCGGCGGCGGTTCAGCCACCCGAAAGCGAGGGGCGAGTCGATCTCTCCGAACCCAAGGCCGACGTCACCCTGCAGGGCGAATCGTGGGTTGCGATTACGTCGCCTTCCGGCGTCCTCTGGCGCCAAAAGGGAGTCCTCGACCTCACCGGCGGCGTCCAGCTCTATCACGACGATGGCTATGAGTTCCGGACGCGCGACGCCCGCATCGAGTTTCGCACTGGCACGGCCTGGGGCAACGATCCAGTCCGAGGCCAAGGCCCGTTCGGCACCGTAGCCGCCGAAGGTTTTCGGATCGAAGGCAGTGGCGACAGAATCCTCTTTTCCGGAAAGGCGAGGATGGTCCTGTATCCCGGCAAGGCACCGAAGCCTAGAAAGGTCAGGAAGTGACTGTAATGCGCACAGCGATGCACGCCGCGCTGATCACGGCGTTCGCTGCTGCGGGCGCCTCCGCGGCGGGCGCGCAGGGCATCGGCCTGCCCAACCAGTCGGGCGGCAAGCCGATCGAGATCCATGCCGATCAGGGTATCGAGTGGCACTCAAAGAATAAGGCCTATATCGCACGTGGAAACGCAAAGGCGGTCCAAGGCGATGTATCGGTTCTTGCCGACATGCTAACGGCCTACTACAAGGACGGCCAGGGTGGCACGACCTCAATTTGGCGAGTAGACGCGGACCGCAACGTTCGGATCGTGACACCGACGCAGCGGGCCTTTGGCGATAAGGGCGTGTACAACGTTGAAACGGGTATTCTGGTGCTGACCGGCGCTGTCAGGCTTGATACCGATACCGACCGAATCACCGCGCGCGACAGCTTGGAATACTGGGAAAAACGGAATCTGGCTATAGCGCGCGGCGATGCTGTGGCGATTCGTGGCGAAAACCGCCTGCGAGCGGATGTGTTAACAGCACATTTTATTAAAAATAAACAAGGAAAATCAAAGGTCAACCGGGTCGACGCGTTCGACAACGTGGTGATCACGACGCCCAGCGAAATCGTCCGAGCGGCGCGAGGTGTCTACAACCTCGAAACGGGCGTGGCGACGCTCACCGGATCGGTTAAGGTCACCCGTGGCGACAATCAACTGAACGGAGAATATGCTGAGGTTAACCTTAATTCGGGTGTCAGCAAGTTGTTCGGCCGCGGTGCCGGAGGCGTTAGGGGGATCTTCACGCCTGACCAGGTGCCCAATCCGCGTCAGGGCGCTGGCCGCGTGCGGGAGCCACAATGACTGACAGTGTCGCCCCGATCGGTTCGTCGTCTACCCGCGATAACGGGGACGCGGTGAGGCCGCATGTCATCGATGGCAGCGCCGGGCTGTTTGCCCACAAGGTCGGTAAGCGCTTCAAGAAGAGGCCTGTGCTGCGCGACGTCAACGTCAATGTCCAGCGCGGCGAGGTCGTCGGTCTGCTCGGTCCAAATGGTGCTGGGAAGACGACTTGCTTCTATATCATGACCGGTCTGATTTCTGCCGACCATGGTGCGATCTCGCTCGACGGCCGGGACGTGACTACGTTGCCCATGTACCGGCGCGCCCGGCTCGGGATAGGCTATCTGCCGCAGGAAGCGTCGATCTTCCGGGGGCTAAACGTCGAAAACAATATCCGCTCCGTCTTAGAGGTTGTTGACGATAACGTTAGCCGTCGCGAGGCTCGTCTCGAGGAGCTACTGGCCGAGTTCTCCGTGAGCCACCTGCGCCGGACGCCGGCGCTCGCGCTGTCCGGCGGCGAACGACGGCGCGTCGAGATCGCCCGCGCCCTCGCGTCGCAGCCGAGCTACATGCTGCTCGACGAGCCATTCGCCGGCATCGACCCGATCGCGGTGGACGATATCCGGAACCTAGTGGCGCATCTGAAGAACCGCGGCATCGGCGTGCTCATCACCGATCACAACGTCCGCGAGACCCTAGATATTGTCGACCGTGCCTATATCCTGCACGACGGCGCAGTGCTGATGGAGGGCGCGCCGTCCGAAATCGTTGAGCACAAGGACGTGCGGCGGGTTTACCTTGGGGAAAGATTCAGCCTTTAGATAGCGTTACCAGCGTATGAACGATTTTGGTCAGGGGTAGGTGGGAAAAGCTCAGATGGCGCCCGGACCACGATTAGACCTTCGGCAGAGCCAGTCTCTGGTAATGACGCCGCAGCTGCAGCAGGCAATCAAGCTGCTGCAAATGTCCAATGTCGAGCTTGCCGAGTACATTGAACACGAAATTGAGGAAAACCCG
The DNA here is from genome assembly GCA_038131485.1 of Alphaproteobacteria bacterium. Classification (GTDB taxonomy): domain Bacteria; phylum Pseudomonadota; class Alphaproteobacteria; order MPNO01; family UBA830; genus JAYQUR01. The sequence goes on along the minus strand of JAYPPO010000002.1, from coordinate 32,011 downwards.
ATTCTCGAACGCGAGGATGCTGAGGCAGTCATGGACATTGACGGTGGCCACACGACGCGCGAGAGCGGCTATGATGCGGCAGAAGCTTCCGACACAGGAGATTTTGGGGCAGAGCGAGAAGACGTTCGGCTATCGCCGGACGATCCCGCCTACGACGATTACGACTTGCTTCCCGATTCCGCGGACCATGCCACATCCAAAAGCATAGGCGACGATGACAGGGCACTCGATACAGATTACGAGAACACCTACGAGCCAGAGTCTGCTTCCGATGGCGCATCCACCGATTCCCTGATGTGGAACGCCCCGGGCGGTGGCTTCAACGATGATCTGAACAGCCTCGAGAATTTCGCAGCAGACGGGCCTAAGCTTCGCGACGATCTGATCGCGCAGATCCAAATTGATTTTGAGGATCCGTTGGAGATGATGATCGCTAGCCGCCTAATCGAAATGCTAGATGCGAACGGCTGGCTCGCCGGCGACCTCGAGCCCGTCGCTGTCGCACTCGGTTGTGACCTCGCCAAGGTCGAGGGGACACTAGCGCTCTGCCAAAAGCTCGACCCTCCCGGAGTTTTCGCGCGCAGCCTGTCGGAATGCCTGGCGTTGCAGCTGCGCGCGAAAGACCGCCTCGACCCAGCCATGCAGGCGCTCATCGACAATCTGGGGCTGCTCGGCAAGCGAGACTTCGTGCTGCTTCGCAAGCTGTGCGGCGTCGACACCGCAGACCTCCTGCAGATGGTCACCGAGATCAAGAAGCTTAACCCGCGCCCGGCGTCACTCTACGATCACGATATCATCCAGCCTGTCGTGCCGGACGTTTTCGTCCGGCGCAGCGCTGAAGGTTGGCTGGTCGAGCTCAACGCCGACGCGATGCCGCGCGTTCTGGTCAATACCCGCTACTACGCTGTAGTCAGCCGCCAGGCGCGCTCGGCGAGCGACCGCGCATTTCTCGCCGACCGGTTACAGTCGGCGAACTGGCTGGTACGCGCGCTGCATCAGCGCGCTGAAACAATCCTCAAGGTCGCGGCTCAGCTGGTTAAGCAGCAGGAGGCGTTCCTCGAGCGTGGCGTCGCCTATCTCAAGCCGCTAACGCTGCGCGACGTGGCGGAGGCAGTCGGTGTTCACGAGAGCACGGTGAGCCGCGTGACCGCGAACAAGTATCTCGGCATGAGCCAAGGCATCTTCGAGATGAAGTACTTCTTTACCTCGGCGATTGGGCTGAACAAAGACGGCGAATCGCGGTCCGCTGAGGCTATCCGGTTCCGGATCAAGTCGCTCATCGACGGCGAGAAGCCAGAATTAGTTCTGTCCGATGACCGGATCGTGGATATCCTGCGCGAGGAGGGGATCGAAATCGCGCGGCGAACGGTTGCCAAATATCGAGATGCGATGCGGATTCCTTCGTCGGTCCAGCGCCGGCGCGAGAATACGCTGCGCGTCTGAAACGGCACACCCGGGAGGGGTATTCGGGCGCTATTGACACCCAGGGCGGTGGTGCTAATTTCCGGCCGCTCAGAATGAGCCCGCAAATTGTCCCGCCAAATTACCCAACGAATGCTTAAAATACCGCAGTCGCCCCGCACTAAGACTCGCATGCAGGCGATCGTTTTCACGGACGCGAGCAAGGCTAATCTCAAAGTTGTCTATAGTTGTTGCGACGGCAATATTGGCTCGATCGATTCGCAGAGCGATAGGGCGGCCTGACAGCGCAGGGACCCGTTTATGGAAATCACCGATATTCTGACTCAGCGTAGCGTCGTTTCGTCGCTGAGGGCGTCCAGCAAGAAACATGCACTGGAAGAGCTCTCCAGCCACGCAGCTGACGCTACAGGAATCGCAAAGCGAGAGATCTTCGACGTCTTGCTAGAGCGCGAGCGGCTCGGGACGACCGGTATTGGCGGTGGCATCGCCATCCCGCACGGCAAGCTGTCTGATCTAGACAAGCTATATGGATGTTTCGCGCGGCTCGAATCGGCGGTTGATTTCGACGCCATCGACGGCCAGCCCGTCGATCTGATCTTCCTACTTTTGGCGCCAGAGTCGGCTGGGGCGGATCACTTGAAGGCGCTGGCCCGGATTTCGCGGGTTATGCGCAATGCGGCGAGCTGCGAGAAGCTCCGCGACGCGGCGAGCACCGAGACGATTTATACGCTGCTGGCTCGAGATGTGCATAAGACCGCCGCCTGACAGACTGGCTCGCGGCACGCCTTCTCTCTCACGGAGTCGCCTGACTTCCGAAAATATGCAAACGACCGTCAGTGGACGCTGACTGGTTCTAGGTCGTGCTGGCGCACAGCAGCGAACACAATGCCACGCTCGTTCTCAATAAACACGATTTCGGTGCCATCGGCAGCGAAAACGGCAAACCCTTCGTGACCTTCGCGGCAACCAGGCTTGACGAACGCAACTTGGTGCATGCCGAGCAGGGCAAAATCCTGCGGCGACATCAGGGGGCTCGGAGACTCTGCTCTTTCCATTATACTCCTCCACTATGGGTCCGTGGACGGCGGGCGAGATTGGTTGATGGTGCCCATTCAGGAAGCCTTTTCCTCTGGTTGGATATCGATCGGTTTGAGGTTCGGCCGGTTGCCCGCGGTCCGAATCTCGATAGAACGCGACAGCACCGCCCGTCCGGGCCGCTTTAGATCAATATGCAGGAGCCCGTTGTCGAGCTCAGCGCCTTCGATCACGATTCCCTCGGCCAACAAAAAAGAGCGCTGGAACTGGCGCGCGGCTATACCTCGATGCAGGAACTGCCGAGAGGCGTCATCCCTTTGCTTGCCGCGGACGATAAGTTGGGCACTCTCGACAGCCACCGAGAGTTCGTCATCGGAAAATCCGGCGACGGCCAGCGTAATTCGGATGCCGTCTTCGCCGATGCGTTCGATATTGTAGGGCGGATAACCGTCCGACGACCCTTTTGACACCCTGTCGAGCGCGCGCTCAAGTTCATCGAACCCAAGCATTAACGGACTGTTGAACAGCGATAGCCGAGTCATCGGTCTTCTCCTCGTGTGAGCGAGAATACGTTACGGGCCCGAGTATGGCGCCCGCACCTATTTACATAGGTGTCGCCGTAGGCGATTTCAACGGCGTGCCCGACCTCTATGTAAGGGCGGTCAGCGCGTCCAGCGGAGATCATCCGCGTTGGTGTATCGCGAACTTCGGCCGCCCGCACTCGGAGCTATTTTTCGGCTGTCAGCATCTTAGACAGCAGCGTTTTGACCGTCCATTCGCTTTACAACTTTCAGCAGAATTCCCGATCCAGCGTACGGCCGAGAATACTTTCGTCCTGCGTAAAATTCAGAAGATTGCCATACCCATCCACGAGGCCCCGCACGCCAACCGGCAGGCCCGAGCGCGTTGTCGTCCAGCGGCTGCGAAACCGTAACCGTCTCAGCAAAAACACCCAGTTGGAGAACGACGCGGCGAGAACGCCGCGCGGCTTAAATCTGCGAGTAATCTCTGAAAACACTTCGAATGGCCCCGTCAGATACTGCAACGACACCACGATCAGGCAGGCATCGAACGACGCGGCCTTGGATGGCAGGGCCGGGGTCTTGTTCAGGTCTTTTATTAAATACTCGTCGAGCTGCTGGTTGGCCCCCAGTTCGGCCCGGTTTATGCCGTGGCCGATCGTCCTCACAAAAGCCGAGTTCTGGGGTGGGTGGGATACGGAGCTTGACATCAAATCGAGAATGGCCTCTCCCTTCATGAGAGAGGTCGCGTGATAAGCGGCGAGCGCGACGCCCGCCTCGTCATAGATATGGGCGGCCAGCCGCGGCATTGAATAGAGCGTCTCGTCCTCCCTAACGGAGAAGTTGGGCCGTAACTCAGATAATTCGCCCTCTGAACTGTTGTTCTGGCCGTCACGCCATCCCTATCGGGATCAACGTTAGAACTCGCCGCCCATGGCGCGGCGCGCGAAATATTCCCAGGCGCGTTCCATGGCGAGCGGGCCGGTCAGCGTCTCCGGCGTCAGCTCGATCTCGATAGGGCTGAGATACTTCACCTCGCCCAGCGGCATCGCCTGTAGCTGCAGCTTGGCGTTAACCTGGGCGTAGATCGAGGTCAGGACCGTCTGCTTTATGCCTTCGCCTGCGACAGCGCAGCCGTGGCCCCGCATCAGCACGACGGCGGCGTCGCCCATCTTCTCCGCCAGGTCTCGACCCTGCTCCATGTTGGTGACCAGCAGCGAAGTGCCGCCAAATTTGTCCTCGATGTCCCACACGGGCACGTGCCCGCCGATGATGCCGGTAACGTGCATCACCGGACGCAGCGGCGTTTGCGTCACGCTGAACGGAATGACCGCGTGCGAATGGTTGTGAACGACCGAATGCACGTTGGGTCGCGCCTCGTAAATGCCGCCGTGAATGTGCCTCTCGGCATAGGGCTTGCGGTCGTCGCCGCCGACGATGTCGCCTGCTAAAGTGAACTCCATGATGTCGTCCATCGTCACCAGCTCCGGGCTGCGCGATCGTGCCATCAGATAATGGCCAGGTTTGTTGGGATGACGCACGCTGATGTGGCCGAACGCATCGACGACGTCTTCGTGAGCGAGGATCCGGTTGGCGACGACGATATCGCGCAGCGCGTTTATCAGGCTGGCCATGGGGTTAGGAGCTCCCTTGCTTTAGTTTGTCCCTATTTGTAGCACGCGCTAACTGCTCGGCGCTCATAAGAAAAGGGCCCGGCAATCTACCGGGCCCTTCATTATGGTGGAGCCAATCGGAATCGAACCGACGACCTCTTGAATGCCATTCAAGCGCTCTCCCAACTGAGCTATGGCCCCGAAACTGGTTCGGTATTATTCATGTTTAGGCACTTCCCATCCCGGAGCGGACCGCCCCCAGAACGGCGCGCACTTTATTGGTTATGCGTTCGCCACCGCAAGGAAAAAATCCCGGCGACCCCGGTGCCGTGTGACGCCCGTCAGCGGTCTTCCTCGCCCTCGATCCTGGCATCGCTGCCAACGCCGGACACTCCCGTGTCATCCTCGTCGTCCATGCCGTCGGTATCTTCCAGCAGGTCGTCGTCGCCGTCGTTTAGATCGATATCGTCGTCGAGATCATCGTCATCGCGCTCAATATCTTCCGACTCTTTATCCTCTGTCTTCATGGGCGTCGGTTCCGCTCTATTGGACTGGCTCGCTGCGGCCGCGGCGCGGGAGCGCCGCGGGCGAACGAGCGCAAGCGGATCGAACTCCGTCCCGCAGTTCGGGCAGACGATCGGCTCTTTCTGCATGTCGTAAAACCGCGTGCTGCAGCTCAGGCAGGTCCGTTTCAGGCCCCATTCCGGCTTCGCCAAGGCAAGCCTCCATACTTTTTAGTGTTTCGGACGGGTGCGTTTGCCATGTTCGGCCGGGTCTGTCAAAAGCTAAATCGCCGCGCTATTCCGCCGCACCGGCTTTGTGCTACAGAACCGTGAATTTCTCGCCTGAACGGGAACCGTCCGTGACCTCTCTCATCTCCAAGCGCGCCTCCGCCGTCAAGGGCACGATCCGCGTGCCGGGCGACAAGTCGATTTCGCATCGCGCGCTGATGGTGGGTGTGAGCGCCGTGGGCCGCACCCGTATTGGGGGCTGCTCGAGGCCGACGACGTGCTGCGCACCGCCGCCGCGCTCAACGCGCTCGGCGCCGGCGTTCGCAAGGAAGGCGGCGCGTGGCTGGTCGACGGCGTCGGCGTCGGCGGGTTCGCCTCGCCGGACGACGTGCTCGATTTCGGGAATTCCGGCACCGGCGCGCGACTTCTGATGGGACTGATGGCGACGCAGAACGTTACTGCGCACGTCACTGGCGACGAGTCGCTAAGGTCGCGCCCGATGGACCGTGTCATCATGCCGTTATCGAAGATGGGCGCCGACTTCGAGGCGCGGACCGACGAAAAGGGCGGCGGCAGGATGCCGATCCTGCTGCGCGGCACGACGGAGCCGATACCGATCGACTACGAGGTGCCGGTGGCCTCGGCGCAGGTCAAATCGTCGATCCTGCTGGCTGCGCTCAATACGCCCGGAAGGACGACGGTGATTGAGCGCAACGCGACCCGGGATCACACCGAGAACATGCTGAAGGCCTTCGGCGCGGCTATAGAGATATCGGACGTCAGCAGCGGCGGTGTTGCGATATCTGTTACCGGCCATGCCGAGCTCGAGGCGACGGACGTAGTCGTGCCGGGCGATCCTTCATCCGCGGCGTTTCCCGGCGTCGCCGCCCTGCTGGTGCCCGGATCCGAGCTGACCGTCGAGAATGTCGGCATGAATCCGCTGCGCGCCGGGCTGTTCGAGACGCTCCGCGAAATGGGGGCGGACCTCCGCATCGGGAACGAGCGCGAATCCGGCGGCGAGCCGGTCGCCGATCTGGTCTTCCGCCATGGCCCCCTCAAGGGAACCGACGTGCCGGCCGAGCGGGCGCCGTCGATGATCGACGAATACCCGATCCTGGCGGTCGCGGCGTCGTTCGCGTCCGGCGAAACCCGGATGCGCGGACTCGGCGAGCTCCGTGTCAAGGAAAGCGACCGCTTCGCGGCCATCGTCGACGGGCTGTCTGCCTGCGGCGTCGGCGTGCGCGCCGACGGCGACGACATCGTCATCGAGGGCTGCGGCGGACCGCCGCCCGGCGGCGCCGAGATCGCCGTCCATCTCGACCACCGGATCGCGATGGCCTTCCTGGTGATGGGCGCGGCGGCCGAAAAACCGGTCCGGATCGACGATGCGGCGGCCATCGGCACCAGTTTTCCCGGCTTTTCTGAGCTGATGACCGGCCTCGGGCTGGCCTTTACGGTTTGATTCAAGGCCCGCTTGCGGCCAGCCCGCTCCGCCGCCTGGCTACCCACGAGAATACTGGCGATGGGCGGCGGAGCCGCTCGATTCAGCGACGCCAAACCGGTTGCGAAACCGGGGCGTTTTGCGTATAAACCGCGCGTTCTGCAGGTCAGGACGGCACGCGGCGCCAAGGGAGAAGTTTCAGGCGCTGCATCCCGGGCACCGGTGACAACGCGTCTGTCGCGTTTCCGCCAAGAGAAACGCGGCAAATTCAAACGCGGAGGCCGCCCCCGCCGGGCACGTGACCGATCCCGCTGCAGGAAAAGTGGAACTTCCAACGATGTCCCGTGGACCGTAGCTTCGGCGTGCGTCCGCGCGCCGCGTTTTTAGTTCCGGAAAGGATCAATCAGGAAAACCCATGGCAACAGAAACCCAATCCGCAATGACCGAAGATTTCGCCGCGCTGCTCGAGGAGAGCTTCGGAGACGGCGAGCTTTCCGAAGGTTCCGTCATCAAAGGAACCGTGCTGTCGATCGACGGCGACAACGTTCTCATCGACGTCGGCCTCAAGTCCGAGGGCCGCGTGCCGCTGAAGGAATTCGGCGTACCCGGCCAGCCGCCCGAAATCGTGCCGGGCGATGTAGTCGACGTCTATCTCGAGCGGATGGAAAACCGGAACGGCGAGGCCGTTCTCAGCCGCGAGCGCGCCCGCCGCGAAGAGGCGTGGACGCAGCTCGAAATCGCGTTCGAGAAGACCGAGCGCGTCACCGGCACGATCTTCGGCCGCGTCAAGGGCGGCTTCACGGTCGACCTGTCGGGCGCCGTTGCGTTCCTGCCGGGCAGCCAGGTCGACGTCCGCCCGATCCGCGACGTCGGCCCGCTGATGGGCACGCCGCAGCCGTTCCAGATCCTCAAGATGGATCGACGCCGCGGCAACATTGTCGTTTCCCGCCGTGCTGTTCTCGAAGAATCCCGCGCCGAACAGCGCAACGAACTTCTGGCGTCCCTCAAGGAAGGCCAGATCCTCGAAGGCGTGGTCAAGAACATCACCGACTACGGTGCGTTCGTCGATCTCGGCGGCGTCGACGGCCTGCTGCACGTCACCGACATCGCGTGGCGCCGCATCAACCATCCGACCGAGGCGCTGTCGATCGGCCAGACAGTCAAGGTCCAGGTCATCCGCTACAACTCGGAAACGCAGCGCATCTCGCTCGGCATGAAGCAGCTCGATGCGGATCCTTGGGAGGGCGTTGAGCTCAAGTATCCGGTCGGCACGAAGTTCACCGGCCGCGTCTCGAACATCACCGACTACGGCGCGTTCGTCGAGCTGGAGCCCGGTGTCGAGGGCCTGGTCCACGTCTCCGAGATGAGCTGGACCAAGAAGAACGTCCATCCCGGCAAGATCGTCTCAACCAGCCAGGAAGTCGACGTCATGGTGCTCGAGGTGGACCCACAGAAACGGCGCATCAGCCTCGGCCTCAAGCAGTGCTACGACAACCCGTGGGAGTCGTTCTCGACCAACCATCCGGCCGGCGGAGAAATCGAGGGCGAGGTCAAGAACATAACCGAATTCGGTCTGTTTGTCGGCTTGCCCGGTGACATCGACGGCATGGTCCACCTGTCCGACCTGTCGTGGGAGATGGACGGCGAGGAGGCCGTCAAGTCGTATAACAAGGGCGACATGGTGAAGGCCCGAATTCTCGACGTCGACGTCGAGAAGGAGCGCGTCAGCCTCGGTATCAAGCAGCTTTCGGACGATCCCTACGCCTCCGCCATGGAAGGCATCAAGAAGGGCGACACCGTGACCTGCACGGTTTCCGCGGTGACGGACGGCGGGATCGAGGTAACGGTGTCCGGCTCGCTGCCGGGCTTTATCCGTCGCGCCGACTTGTCGCGCGAGCGTTCCGAGCAAAGGCCTGATCGCTTCGCGGTGGGCGACCGCATCGATGCGCGCGTCACCAACATCGATCGTAAGGACCGCAAGCTCAGCCTGTCTGTCAAGGCGCACGAGATGGAAGAGGAGAAGCAGGCGATGGCCGATTACGGCTCCTCCGATTCCGGCGCGAGCCTCGGCGACATACTTGGTGCCGCGCTCAACCGTGCCCGCGACGAGGCGGACAGCGGCGAGGCGGCAGCCGAGACCGCCGAAGCGCCTGCCGCGGAAGAGGTGGGCGAAGAGCAACAGGAGAAGTCCTGATACCGTTCGGGTTCCTGAACGGCCAGGGCGTCGTAAGGGATGGTCAATAATCCAGACTATCTGATAGATCGCCGCCGCCTGAAGCGCCGGCTGAGCCTTTGGCGGTTCTTGGCCATTGTGGCGGTCATTGGGGCTATCGTTGCCGCCTGGGGGCGGTTTGGCGGCGCCCTGTCCGGCGACCGCATCGTCCGAGTGGATATCGACGGCGTCATCGTCCGCGACGATCGGTGGATAGAGACGATAGAGGCCCTGGGCCGCGACAGCTCCGTCCGTGCCGTGCTGTTCCGAATCAACAGTCCGGGCGGCACGGTTGCGGGTGGGGAGTCCCTCTACCGCGCCGTTATCGAACTCGGCGAGAAAAAGCCCGTCGTCGCGCTGATGGACGGGCTGGCCACATCGGCGGCCTACATGGTCGCCATTGCGGCCGACCGCATCTACGCGCACGAGACGACCCTGACCGGGTCGATCGGCGTCGTCATGCAGACGGCGGAAATCACGCGCTTGCTCGACATCCTCGGAATAACGCCGCGAGCCTTCAAGAGCGGTGAACTAAAGGCCTCGCCCAACCCGATGGAGCCCGTGACGCCCGCGGCGGTTGTGGCCATGCAGGCGATCATCGACGAGACGTACGCCTCGTTCCGCAACATAGTGCTGGTCCGCCGTCAGCTCGACGCTGCCGCCGAGGCGGCTTTTTCCGACGGCCGCGTCTTTACCGGCAAACGCGCCCGCGAGATCGGCCTGATCGATGCGATCGGCGGGCAGCGCGAAGCGGTCGCCTGGCTCGAGCGCGAACGCACGCTGCCCGAAGGCCTGCCCGTGCACGAGATCGACCTTCATGGAAGGGTTGGCGATTTGCTCGATCGCGTCGTCGGGTTAGCGCGAAAAACGATTTTGTCTGAACGACTTACCCTTGACGGAATGGTATCTGTCTGGCAACCTTTCCGCCCATAAATGTTAAGGGGCGGTTCCGCCGTGCAACTACCGCAATACTCGAAAATCATCGTTCGGATGCACGTCCGACAGAGGGCCGACGGGAACATGCTGGCCCTGCGGGCCGCACTCGCGAGACAAGGTTGAGCGGATCGGCGGCAAAACGAGATCCGGGCGGGCAGGAGGATACGGGTAGATGACGAAGTCGGAACTGATCCTGAGACTGGCGGAAAAAAATCCGCATCTCTACCAGCGAGACGTCGAGCGCATCGTCTCTACCATTTTCGATGAGATTTCGGGCGCCCTCGCACGCGGCGACAGAGTCGAACTGCGCGGCTTCGGCGCGTTTTCGGTCAAGAGCCGCGACGCACGCGTCGGGCGCAACCCGCGCACCGGCGAATCCGTCAAGGTCTCTAAGAAGTACGTGCCCTTCTTCAAATCCGGCAAGGATCTGCGCGACAGGCTGAACGGTCGAAAATAGCCGTGACGCGCGCGCCGTCAGCCGGGCCCGAACGGCCCGTCGTTCCAGCGCCGGCGAAAGACACATGAAAACCGTCATCGGCATCGTCATTTTCGTTCCGCTCGCAGTAATGATTGGCGGATTCGCGGTCGAGAACCGCACGCCGCTCTCGCTCGAGATGTGGCCGCTCGACGGCATCTGGACCATGTGGGCTTCGCTGTGGGTGCTGATCCCGCTCACCGTCGGCATCCTGTTCGGGATGTCGATCGGTTGGCTGTCAGGTGCTGGCTGGCGTCGCCGCGCGCGTCGCGCCGAACGTCGCGTGGAGCGGCTCGAGCACGAGGCGGAGGCGTACGCCGACAATCCCCGGGCGACGACGCCGTCGACGACCCGTATCCCGGCCGCCGGCGACCGCATCGCGTTGCCGGCCCAGGGGCGCGACTGACGCCCCGGGTCGCCCGGCCCGCACGCGGCCCATGGAATCGCACTCGAAGAGCCCCCGGCGCGGAACGCGTATGGGAACGATGCGCAAAATGATCTATTAAGCCGGCATGACTGACAGGATGACCGGGCCGGACCCCATCGAACGCATTTTCTGCGCCGTCGACACCACCAAGCTCGACGAGGCGCTGCTGCTCGCCGAGATGCTCTCGGGCGAGGTCGGCGCGATCAAGCTCGGCAAGGAATTCTTCACAGCGCATGGTCCGCAGGGCGTCAAGCACGTCGCCGATTTCGGGCACCGCATCTTTCTCGACCTGAAGTTCCATGACATTCCCAACACCGTCGCGGGCGGCATCCGCGCGGCGCTGCCTCTTAACTGCGCGATGATGACGGTGCATGCCTCTGGCGGTCCGGCCATGCTGCATGCTGCGGCCGAGGCGGCCGCCGGGAGCGGGCCGAAACGGCCCATGGATCGTCGCCGTCACCGTGCTGACCAGCCTCGACGATTCCGATCTCGACGCCGTCGGCCAGCGCGGGCCCGCCGCCGACCAGGTGCTGCGGCTGGCAAGATTGGCCGAGGCGTCCGGCCTCGACGGCGTCGTCTGTTCGCCGCAGGAGGTCGCCATGCTGCGCGCCGAGATCGGCGAAAGCTTCGCCCTTGTCGTGCCTGGCGTCCGGCCTAACTGGGCTGGCGCCGACGACCAGAAGCGCGTCATGACCCCGGGCGAGGCGGTCGCCGCCGGCGCCGATCATCTCGTCATCGGCCGGCCGATCACCCGCGCCGAAGATCCCGTCGGCGCGGCGCGGCGGATCGCCGACGAGATCGCAGGCGCGCTGGCGTGAGTGCATCCGGATGAGCTGCGACGTCAAGATCTGCGGCATCAGCAGTGCCGATGCGCTGGACGCCGCCGTCGCGGGCGGCGCGCGCTATGTGGGGTTCGTCTTCTTTCCGCGCTCTCCACGAAACGTAACGCCTGACGAGGCCGGCGCGCTCGCAGCCCGTTTGCCTGACGGCGTCGAGGCGGTCGCGCTTACGGTTGATGCGGACGATGCGCTGATCGACGGTATTCTCGCCGCCTCAGCCATCGACATGTTCCAGCTTCACGGCTCGGAGACGCCGGCGCGCGTCCGCGAGATAGGCATACGGACAGCGACGCGCACCATGAAGGCGATCAAGGTGTCAGCAACCGAAGATCTCGGTGCGACCGATGCGTATCTGGAGGCGGCCGACATGCTGCTGTTCGACGCCAAGACGCCCGCCGACATGAAGGGTGCGCTGCCGGGCGGCAACGCCGTCTCGTTCGACTGGACAATCCTGCAAGGTCGCGGATGGCCACTGCCGTGGATGCTTTCGGGCGGCCTCGATCCCTCCAATGTCGCCGACGCGATCCGAATATCGGGCGCGCAGGCGGTCGACGTATCGTCCGGCGTCGAGTCCGCGCCCGGGAGGAAGGACCCAGCTTTGATCCGTGCTTTCCTGGAAGCCGCGCAGGGCGGTTCCGCTGCGGCGGAGAACGCGCTAAATATCCGCTTGTAATGACAGCAAAACCAAACTCATATCGCGCCGGCCCGGATGAAGAGGGTCATTTCGGCATCTACGGCGGACGCTACGTCGCCGAGACGCTGATGCCGCTGCTGCAAGAGGTCGAAAACGCCTATGAAGCCGCACAGGCCGATCCCGCGTTCCGGCGCGAGTTCGACGATCTGCTCGCGAACTATGTCGGCCGGCCGAGCCCGCTCTATTTCGCCTCGCGCATCACCGAGCATTGCGGCGGCGCGAAGATCTATTTCAAGCGCGACGAGCTCAACCACACCGGCGCGCACAAGATCAACAACACGCTGGGCCAGGTGCTGCTGGCGCGCCGCATGGGCAAGACGCGGATCATCGCCGAGACCGGCGCTGGCCAGCACGGCGTCGCCACCGCGACCGTCTGCGCGCTGTTCGGGCTTCCCTGCGTCGTCTTCATGGGCGCGACCGACATCGAGCGCCAGAAGCCCAACGTCTTCCGCATGAAGCTGCTGGGCGCCGAGGTCGTTGCCGTCAAGACCGGCTCGGCGACGCTCAAGGACGCGATGAACGCGGCGCTGCGCGACTGGGTCGCGCATGTCGACGATACCTTCTATGTCATTGGTACCGTCGCCGGCCCGCATCCCTATCCAACGATGGTGCGTGACTTCCAGTCGATCATCGGCATCGAGGCGCGCGAGCAGATCATGCAAGTAGAGGGTCGCCTGCCCGACAGTCTCGTCGCCTGCATCGGCGGCGGGTCGAACGCGATGGGCCTGTTCCACCCCTTTCTCGACGATGAGGACGTGAAGATCTACGGCGTCGAAGCGGCGGGCGAGGGGGTCGAGACCGGTCGCCACGCAGCGTCGCTCACCGCCGGCCGTCCCGGCGTGCTCCACGGCAACCGCACCTATCTGCTGCAGGACGCGGACGGCCAGATCGAGGAGGCGCATTCTATTTCGGCCGGCCTCGACTATCCCGGCATCGGCCCGGAGCACGCGTGGCTGAACGACACCGGCCGCGTCGACTACGTCTCGGCCACCGACCGCGAGGCGCTGGATGCGTTCCAGCTGTGCAGTCGGCTGGAAGGCATCATTCCGGCGCTGGAGCCAGCGCATGCACTTGCCTACGTGCTGCGTCACGCGCCCACGCTGCCTGCAGACCACGTTGTCCTCATGAACATGTGCGGGCGCGGCGACAAGGACGTGTTTTCCGTCGCTGACGCGCTCGGGGTAGAGCTGTGAGCCGCATCGCGGCGCGCTTCGCCGCGCTCAGGGCAGAAGGCCGTGGCGGCCTCGTGACTTTCGTTACGGCGGGCGACCCTACCTACGATATCTCGGCCGAGATCCTGAACGGCCTGCCCGACGCTGGCGCCGACGTGATTGAACTCGGGATGCCGTTCACCGACCCGATGGCCGACGGTCCCGCGATCGAGCTCGCCGCCGGCCGCGCGCTGGCGGCCGGACAGACGATGGCGAAGACGCTGGCGATGGTCGCGAATTTCCGCAAGTCGGACGATGCGACGCCGATCGTGCTGATGGGCTACTACAACCCGATCTACTCTTACGGGCCCGAACGCTTTGCGGCGGACGCGGCAGCGGCCGGGGTCGATGCGCTGATCGTCGTCGACCTGCCGCCCGAGGAAGAAGCGGAGCTGCGCCTGCCTTGCGACGTGGTGGGAATCGACATGGTGCGGCTGGTCGCGCCGACGTCCACGGACATGCGAATCGGCACCCTCGTCAAAAACGCCGCTGGATTCGTGTACTATGTCGCCGTGCGTGGAATCACCGGAACAAGCTCCGCTACAGCGAGCGATATTGCTGCAAACGTCGGGCGGATTCAGGCGCAAACCGACCTGCCGGTCGCCGTTGGCTTCGGCATTCGCACGCCTGCCCAGGCGGCTGAGGTCGCGCGGGTGGCGGACGCGGCAGTCGTCGGTACCGCCATCGTAGAGCAGGTCGCCGGCCGCATTGGCGCGGACGGCAAGCCCTCCGCTGATCTCGTGACCGACACTCTGTCCTATGTTTCGGATCTGGCGGCCGCCGTCCAGATGGCGCGCGCATGAATTGGATCACCGACTACGTCAGGCCCAAGATCCGCTCGATCGTCGGTGCCCAGTCCGAAGTGCCAGACAATCTATGGCTGCAATGCCAGTCCTGCGAGCAGATGCTGTTCCACCGTGACCTCGCGCAAAACTGGAACGTCTGCAGCAATTGTGGCTACCACGGGCGGCTCGCTGCGCGCGACCGGCTGGAGATGCTATTCGACAATGGCAGTTTTAAAGAGATCACAGTACCGGAGGTGCGGGCGGATCCGCTGAAGTTTCGCGATCGCAAGCGTTATTCCGACCGACTCAAAGAATCGCGGGTGAGCACCGGGTCTAACGATGCGATCATCGTTGCGCACGGCACGGTTGGCGGCCGAAAGACGGTCATCTCTGTCTTCGACTTCAAGTTCATGGGCGGCTCGATGGGGATCGCCGTGGGCAACGGCATACTCGCCGGCGCGAGGCTCGCCGTCCTTCATGAAGCGGCCTTCATCATTATCCCGTCGTCCGGCGGCGCGCGTATGCAAGAGGGCATTCTCTCGCTAATGCAGATGCCGCGCACCACCGTTGCGGTGCAGGAGGTGAAGGAAGCGGGGCTTCCCTACATCGTCATCCTGACCGACCCGACCACCGGCGGCGTGTCGGCTTCGTTCGCCATGCTCGGCGACGTCGCCATCGCGGAGCCCGGTGCGATCATCGGCTTCGCAGGGGCGCGCGTCATCGAGGAAACGATCCGCGAGAAACTCCCTGAAGGATTCCAGCGCGCCGAATACCTGCTGGAACACGGCATGGTTGATATGGTAGTGCCGCGCGCCGAAATGGCGGAGACGGTGGGTCGGCTTCTTAATCTCCTGATGCGGCGCGCGCCGACGGCCGAGGTCGTCCCGCTCGTGCCGGCAAAGGCGGTCGGAGACCCCAAAGAGGGTGGCGATGGCGGAGAAGACCCCGCGCAGGAGTGACGTCGTCCTAGAACGGCTAAATGCGCTTCATCCCAAACTGATAGACTTGTCGCTCGACCGGACCGAGCGAATTTTAGCGCAGCTCGGCAATCCCGAATGCAGGCTACCGCCCGCCATTCACGTCGCTGGCACCAACGGCAAAGGCTCTACCATTGCCTTCATGCGGGCCATCGCCGAGGCGGCGGGGCTGGATGTCCACGTCTACACCTCGCCCCATCTTGTCCGGTTTCACGAGCGCATCGTGCTGGCGGGCGCGGAGATAGACGAGGACGTTCTCTTCGCAGTGCTCAAAGAATGCGAGGAGGTGAACGCGGGCGCGCCAATTACCTATTTCGAGATCACGACGGCGGCCGCGTTTCTCTCTTTTTCGCGGACGCCGGCCGACCTTCTGTTGCTCGAGACCGGCCTTGGCGGACGATTCGATTCGACCAACGTCATCGCGCGCCCGGCAGCGACCATCATCGCTCCGGTCTCGATCGACCACGTCCAGTTCCTTGGAGGTACGCTCGCCGACATTGCATTCGAGAAGGCGGGTATCCTGAAGCCCAGCGTTCCGTGCATTATCGCCATGCAGCCCGACGAGGCGTTTGCCGTGATCGAGCAACGTGCCGCAGAAGTTGGCGCTCAAGTGCTTGCTGCCTCGCGAGCCTGGGATGCGGTACCGACCAAAACGGGGATGAGCTTCTGGGACGGTGGCGGTGCCTTCGATCTCCCGCGACCCGGTCTCGCGGGCCGGCACCAGACTGCGAATGCCGGGGCGGCGATTGCTGCGCTGAGGGCATGGCGGCCAGAAACATTCGGCTCGGATGAGATTTCGGCTGGCGTCCGTGCGGTCAAATGGCCCGCCCGCCTACAGCGTCTGCGGGCAGGGCCTCTGGTCGATCTGCTGCCTGATGGCGCGGAGCTGTGGGTCGACGGGGGGCACAATCCCGGCGCCGGCATCGTGCTCGCCGACGCGGTCCTCGAATGGCAAAGCGCCCGACCGGTGACCCTGGTTTGTGCAATGCAGAAGAATAAGGATGTTGCGGGCTTTCTTGAGCCGCTTACGGCGGCGGCGGACAGGCTAGTCGCCATCGACCTGCCCGGCGACGCGAAAGGTCACTCCGCCGCGGAGATCGCGGCGGTCGCGGGCAAGGCGGGCCTGATGGCCGGCACCGCGCCATCGCTGGATGCCGCCGTCTGGCAGGCCGCCGCCAATTGCGGGCCCGTGCTGATCTGCGGTTCGCTCTACCTCGCAGGCGAGGTGCTCACGGAAAACAGCTAGGAAGGAAGAGCTGCAGACATCACGCTATTGAGGCGTTTCGAGAACGCTGTCGCATCGGAGACTGGTTCGCCCTCGATGATCCGCGCCTGGTCTAGCAGCAGCCAAGCCGCGTCCTCGACTTTTTCCCCTGCTCCGTCCTTGCCGACTGATTCGGCAAGTGCTGCGACGAGCGGGTGGCGTGGGTTGATCTCGAGGATGCGCTTGAACGCTTGGTCGAGCTGCTGGTGCTGCTTGAGCATCCGTTCGATCCGAAGATCCATATCGCCCGCGTCCGATACAAGGCAGACCGCGCTGTCGGTCAGCCGCTCCGAGACGCGGACGTCCTTCACCTCCTCCTGCAGGGCGAGTCGGAACATGGCGATCAGCGCGTCGATCTTGCCCGAATCGTTCGTCTCTTCCGGATTGTCCTCGCCGTTCGCCTCGCCCTTAGAAATTTTGTCGAGATCAGCGCCGGCGCGCGTCGCGGACTTAAATTCCTTTTCTGCGAATGAGCCGACCGCCGGAATCCAGAATTCGTCGACCGGATCGGTCAGGAGCAGCACTTCGACGTCCCTAGCGGCGAAGCCTTCGAGTTGCGGGCTCTTGCGCAGCGCGCCGATGTCCTCGCCGGAGATGTAGTAGATCGCCGCCTGGCCGTCCTTCATGCGCTCAACGTACTCCGCGAGGCTGACGAGATCGTCGCCGCTTTTCGTCGTGCGGAACCGGACGAGCTTAAGAAGCGCCTCGCGGTTCTCGAAGTCCTCGTAGAGCCCTTCCTTCACCACGGCGCCGAAATTGTCCCAGAAGGTCCTGAACTCGTCCGCCTTCTTCTCGGCCTTCTTCGTCAGGTCGCTGACGACGCGCTTCACGATGGCTTTCCGCATGCGCGCGATCATCGGGTTGTTCTGAAGGATCTCACGGCTGACGTTAAGAGGCAGATCCTCGGAATCGACGACGCCCTTGAGGAAGCGCAGCCAGCCCGGCACGAGGCCCTCGGCCTCGTCGGTGATGAAAACCCGTTTGACGTAGAGGCGGACGCCGTGCTTGCGGCTTGGGTCGAACAGGTCGAACGGCTTCATCGCGGGAACGAACAGCAGGTTCGAATATTCGAGCGTGCCTTCAGCCTTCCAGTGGAGGGTCATCCACGGATCGCCGAAGCCGCCCGTATGGTGGAAAAACTCGGCGTACTCCTCGTCCTCGATGTCTTTCCGCGCGCGCGTCCACAGCGCCAAGGCCTGGTTGATAGTCTCGCCTTCTCCGTCCTCGCCGGTAATGACGATCGGAAGCGCGATGTGGTCTGAATAGGTCTTCACGATGGTCCGAAGGCGCGTCTCGTCGAGGAACTCGTCTTCGCCTTTGCGCAGTTTGAGCCGGATAGTTGTCCCGCGCCCCTCGCGCTCCGCCTCGCCGACCGAGAATTCGCCGGTACCGTCGGAAATCCAGCGCCATGCAGCGTCCTCCCCGGCGCGCCGACTGATCACCTCCACCTCGCTCGCGACCATGAAGGATGAATAGAAGCCGACGCCGAACTGGCCGATGGTTTTGAAGTCGGCGCCATCGGCGTCCTGATGTTCTTCCAGGAAGGCGGACGTGCCCGACCGCGCGATCGTGCCGAGATCGGCGATCAGCGCCTCGCGGTTCATGCCGATGCCGTTGTCGGAGATCTCCAGGACACGTTTCTTTTTGTCTACCGCCAGGCGGACGCGGAATTCGGGGTCGTCCGCCGTCAGTTCCGGCCGGGTCAGTGCTTGGTAGCGCAGCCGGTCGCACGCGTCCGACGCGTTCGAAATGAGTTCGCGAAGGAAGATTTCCTTCTGGCTGTAGAGCGAGTTCGCGACGATATGAAGGAGGCGAGATACCTCCGTCTCGAACCGCAGCTTTTCTTCTGCCATGGCCCGGTTCTCCGGCTGAAATGGAACAGTTTCCCGCCTATATGCGTGCCTAGCAGCGCTATTTCAACCCCTTGTCAGCTGTGCGGGGCGCCGCCATTCTGGCACCATGCCTATCGGCGACTACCGCGCGTGTATTACGGCCGTCCTCGGTCCGACCAACACCGGCAAGACCCACTACGCGATGGACCGGATGCTCGGCCATTCCTCCGGCATGATCGGGTTTCCGCTGCGCCTGCTCGCGCGCGAGAACTACGACCGGGTGGTAGCCGAAAAGGGCGCCGCGCGCGTCGCCCTGGTGACCGGCGAGGAAAAGATCATCCCGCCGCGCGCCGAGTATTTCATCTGCACCGTCGAATCGATGCCGCTCGACCGCGAGGTCGAGTTCCTCGCCATCGACGAGATCCAGATGTGCGCCGACCCGGAGCGCGGGCACATCTTCACCGACCGGCTGCTCAGGGCGCGCGGCACGGAAGAGACCATGTTCCTCGGCGCCGACACGATTCGGCCGCTGATAGAAATGCTGGTGCCCGGCACCGAGTTCGTCAGCCGCCCGCGCCTGTCGAAGCTCTCTTACATCGGCCCGCGCAAGATCACGCGGCTGCCGCGCCGCAGCGCGGTCGTGGCGTTCTCGATCAACGAGGTCTACGCCATCGCCGAGCTGATGCGCCGTCAGCGCGGCGGCACGGCGGTCGTGCTCGGCGCGCTCAGCCCGCGCACGCGCAACGCCCAGGTCGAGCTCTATCAGGGCGGCGACGTTGACTACCTCGTCGCGACTGACGCCATCGGCATGGGCCTCAACATGAACATCGACCATGTCGCGTTCGCGGGGCTCCGGAAGTTCGACGGCCGCAACTACCGCAAGCTCACCACGCCCGAAATCGCGCAGATCGCCGGCCGGGCCGGGCGTCACCTGTCGGACGGCACGTTTGGGCCCATCGCCGAGATCGGCGCTTTCGACGAGGACGTGGTCACCGCCATCGAGGAGCACGCCTTCGAGGCGCTGACCGGCGTCTACTGGCGCAATGCCGACCTCGACTACCGCTCCGGCCTCCGCCTCTTGAAGTCGCTCGACGCGCCGCCGCCGCGGGCGGAGCTGATGCGCGCGCGCGACGCCGACGACAAGATCGCGCTCGGCCACCTTATGCGCGATTCCGAGATCGCCGATCGCGCGAAGACGCCCGACGTCGTCCGGCTGTTGTGGGACGTCTGTCAGGTTCCCGACTTCCGCAAGACCATGGCCGACGTGCATGCGGGCCTGCTGTCCCGCATCTTCCGCTATCTGACGGAGAGCCATGCGCTGCCGACCGACTGGGTGGCGAACCAGATCGCCCAGCTCGATCGCGTCGATGGCGATATCGACACGTTGATGGCGCGTATCGCGCATGTCCGCACTTGGACCTATATTTCCCATCGCCCCGACTGGCTCGATGATGCCCATACTTGGCAGGCCCGTACCCGGGAGCTGGAGGACAAGCTATCCGATGCCCTGCATAACAGCCTCACCCAGCGGTTCGTCGACCGCCGCGCCGCGGCGCTCACCCGCATGAAGGACCGCGACGACCTGATGGCCGCGGTCGGCGCCGACGGCGACGTTACAGTCGAAGGCGAATTCGTCGGCCACATCGACGGGTTCCGCTTCACGCCAGATCCGGATTCCGCCGCTGAGGGAAGGCGCGCGCTGATGGCCGCGGCGAACAAGGCGCTCCGCAGCGAGATCGACGCACGGGTCGATGCCCTGTGCGGCGCACCAGACGCGGCGTTCTCGCGCGACGCGGGCGGTGCGATCGCCTGGCAGGGCGCCTTCATCGCGCGGCTCGCCAAGGGTCCGGACATCGTCTCGCCCGCCGTGACCGTTTCGGCCAGCGACTACCTGACGGCCGAGCAGCGCGAACGGATCCGCCGCCGCCTGGTCGACTGGGTGAGCGCGCAACTGACCGAAGCGCTCGAACGTATCATGACGCTGCGCAACGCCGAACTCGGCGGCGTCGCGCGCGGGATCGCCTATCGCGTCGTCGAAGGGCTGGGGTCGCTTCCGCGCAAGCACGTCGCCAACGAGGTGCGCGGGCTCTCTAAGGAAGACCGCACGGCGCTCCGGGCCTGCGGCGTGCGCATCGGCCCCGAGACGCTGTTCGTGCCCTCTGCGGTGAAGCCCAAGGCGGTCGGGTGGCGCGCGCTTCTATGGGCGCTCCATGCCGAGCGCGAGCCCATCGCGCCGCCCGGCGCAGGCTTGGTCACGGTGCCCGCGGACGACAGCCTGCCGGCGTCGTTCCTCGATTGCTGCGGCTACGCCAAGCTCGGCGGCCGCGCGATCCGCGTCGACGTGCTCGACCGCATCGCCGTCGACCTGCAGCGCCAGTCGCGGGCCGGCGCGCTCGAGATCGGCGCGACCCAGCTGAACCTGCTCGGCCTGTCGATGGAGGACGCCCGTCCCATCTTCGAGGCGCTCGGCTACGTCGCGGAGGAGGGCGAGGAAGACGCGCTGACGTGGAAATGGGGCGGCCGTCCCAAGCCGGCGCGGCCGCCGCGCAAGAAGACCGAAAAGCGCAAGCAGGCGCATGAGCGGCCGCAAGAAAGTCGAGATCGACGAGAACTCGCCCTTCGCCAAGCTCCGCGAACTGAAGCTGTCTTGAACGACGTTGCGTCGGCCGGAGAGGGCATCCGCCTCGACAAGTGGCTGTGGCACGCCCGCTTCTTCAAGAGCCGCAGCCTGGCGAGCCGGATGGTCGCCGATGGCAAGATCCGCGTCGACGGCGACGTCGTTCGCAAGGCCCATTACATCGTGCGCGTGGGCGACGTGCTAACCTTTCCCAAGGTGCGCGACATCCGGGTGGTTCGAATCGAGGCGCTCGGCACGCGGCGCGGCCCAGCGACTGAGGCGCAGGAGCTCTATAGGGAAATCTGATTGCGCCGCACCGGTCGCTTTATTTCCGGAATATCAAACTGAGATTGTTTGACGGCATTTCGACCGTGCCCTCGATGCGGAGTCCATTCTTTTCCGCTTCCGCCGTCACGTCGGCGAGGTCGCGGATGCCCCAAGTCTCGTTCTGAGCGCGGAGCTGGCGGTCGAACGCTTCGTTCGACGGCGCCTCGAAGCCGTCGTCTATAGCGAACGGGCCATAGAGATAGAGGAAGCCGCCAGCCGGAAGAAGCGCAGCGGCATTGCGCATCAGCCCCTCGGTCGCGTCCCACGGCGAGATGTGGATGACGTTAATGCAGAGGATCGCATCGGCGGAGTCGAGCGGCAGGATCACGTCTGAGGCGTTGATCGCGACCGGCGGGCGCAGGTTGGCGAGAGGATCCGGTTCCGCGCCCATCCAGGCGCGGATGCTGGCGAGGCAGATGGGATCCGGGTCGCTCGGCTGCCAGACGAGGTTCGGGAAACTGCGGGCCAGATAGACGATATGTTCGCCGGAGCCGCTACCGATCTCGAGGACGGTTCCCGAAGGCGGTAGGCGCGCGGCAAGCACCTCTTGGATGGCGTCCCGATTTCGTCCCGTTGCCGGATAATGGCGGGCGCCCGGCGGACTATTCCTTAAGTTTTCGTTCATAAACCCAACCTAAACTGCAGATTGCCGGGACGCCATGCAGTGTGATACCCACGGACATGCTCGATAGGTTCCTGAACTTTTTCGAAACCCGCAGCGCCGCGTCGACCGGCACTGACGGCGGCCATACGCCCGACGAGTTCCATCTCGCGGCGGCGGTGCTTCTCGTCCATGCGGCAACGGCGGATGCGAAGTTCGGCGCGCGCGAGCGCGCGCGCATCGAATGGCTTTGCGAACACCGGTTCGAGCTCGGTCACGCCGAATCGGCCGCGCTGATCGAAGCCGCCGAGCACGAGGTCGACGATTCGGTCCAGCTCTTGCGGTTCACGCGGACGATCAAGGACGGTTTCTCCTACGAGGAGCGCGTCCACCTGATGGAAATGCTGTGGGAAGTGGTCTACGCCGACGAGATCGTCGAGGCGCACGAAGCCCAGCTGATGCGCCGCGTGGCGGGGCTGATCTACGTCGACGACCGCGACAGCGGCATCGCGCGGTCGCGTGTCCGCAAGCGACTCGGGCTTGATTGAATCCCCGTCGAAATAGGCCGTTTTGTCACGCATAAAGTTGTTGGTCGGGCAATTAAAAAATACTAGTTTGGCCGAAGCCGCTTCCGAACGGTCGAGAGCGTGGCGGTAACGCCGCGGGGGTAAATCACGACAGGCCAACGGCCTGATAATACAGACGGAGATGGGAATGACGTACGTCGTCAATGACGCATGCATCAAGTGCAAGTTTATGGATTGCGTGGAAGTCTGCCCGGTGGACTGCTTCTACGAGGGCGAGAACATGCTCGTGATCCATCCTGACGAGTGCATCGATTGCGGCGTTTGCGAGCCTGAATGCCCGGTCGAGGCCATTCATCCGGATACCGACGATGTGTCCGAGAAATATATCGAGGTGAATCGCAAGTACGCCGAAACCTGGCCGAACATCACCAAGAAGGGCGATCCGCCCGAGGATTCGGACGATTGGCGGGATGTTGCCAACAAATTCGAAGAGCACTTCAGCGAGAATCCGGGTCAGGGTAGCTGATCTACGGACTTCGGGCGTTCGCGCCCGGCAGAGATCGAGGAACGGCGCGTCCCGGCAAGGTTCGCGCCGTTTTTCTGCGGATTTCTGGCCTAAACTCTGTGCCCTGCGGCTGCCAGTTTATCTAAAACGCTGTTATTTATCGAATTTTTGTGGTATCGATCCATTCTGCTTTTTAATATCGCGGGACTGCGTTGGACGAATAGGCGGCCCAAGAACGGATTTTCGGGGCGTAGCCGATGGCAGTCGATGTCTGCGTTTGAATATCCTCAACTGTGACAGTCCTTCTGCCGTTCCCGGTGCGATTGGCGACGTGAATCGAGAGAGAATAATGGCTCAGGCAAATACCAAGACAACGACCAAGACGAAAAAGGTGGCCCAAAAACCCGCTGAGAAGTCCGTAGCGACGGCCGCGCGCACCGCCCAGGCGAAACCCGCGGCAAAAAAGGCTGCTACCAAGGCTGCCGCGAAACCCGCATTAAAAAAGGCTGCTCCCAAGGCTGCCGCGAAACCCGCAGTAAAAAAGGCTTCTCCCAAGGCTGCCGCGAAACCCGCAGTAAAAAAGGCTGCTCCCAAGGCTGCCGCGAAACCCGCAGTAAAAAAGGCTGCGCCCAAGGCTGCCGCGAAACCCGCAGTAAAAAAGGCTGCTCCCAAGGCTGCCGCGAAACCCGCAGTAAAAAAGGCTTCTCCCAAGGCCGCCGCGAAACCCGCGGTAAAAAAGGCTGCTCCCAAGGTCGCCCCCGTGCTCGTAAAGAAAGCCGTGGCGAAGAAGACGGCAGCGAATAAAACTGCCGCTAGCCCGGCGGTCAAGCCCGCCGCCAAAACCGCTGCTAAGAAATCGGCCGCAAGGCCAGCACCGAAGCCCGCCGCCAAGCCCGCGGAGAAACCTGCCGCGAAAGTGCCCGCCGCTCCGGGCCCCGCTAAACCCGCGGTCAAGGCCGCGCCGCCGCCGAAAAAGCCAAAGAAGCTTCCGTTCGGCAAGGGCGACTACGTGGTCTATCCGACGCACGGCGTCGGCAAGGTTGTCGGCATCGAAAAGCAGGAGGTTGCCGGGTTCAACCTGCATCTCTTCGTGATTTCCTTCGATTCCGAGAAGATGACGCTCCGCGTCCCGGTCGAGAAGGTCGTGGATTCGGGTCTGCGCAAGATCAGCAGCAAGGACAAGATGCAGAACGTCCTCACCACGCTGAAGGGCCGCGCCCGCGCCAAGCGCACGATGTGGAGCCGCCGCGCTCAAGAATACGAGGCGAAGATTAACAGCGGCGACCCCGTTGCGATCGCCGAAGTGGTGCGTGACCTATACCGCTCCACCGGCCAGCCCGACCAGTCCTACAGCGAACGGCAGATGTACGAGGCGGCGCTCGAGCGCCTGGTCAACGAGTTCGCGCTGGTCGAGAAGCTCGACGTCGACGCGGCGACCGCCAAGCTGGAAACCGTTCTCGGCGGCTGACTTCGACGGCAGTTCGTATCGAACCGGAAGCGGCCCGCTCTGCGGGCCGTTTTCTTTTTGAAGCGTGTTTGATGACGGCGCCGGCCCTCTCCCCCTCCCGGCCACCCATGTGGATACTGGCGTTGGGTGGCCGGAAGGGGGCTGAGGCCGCGAAGCGGGCGAAGGCCGGAACCGCCTGACTTATTCTAGAGCGAAAAGACTTCGATCTCGCCGTCGCGGCCGCGCACCGCGCGCCGGCCGAGCGCCGCGAGCGCCCCGCGCCGCGACGACAGCGCGGCGGTCTCTCCGCTGATCAGGATCGTCGAGCCGTCGCGGCCGGAATAGTCCTTGCAGAACTGTTCCAGCCGCGCGGCCACGTTCACCGTGTCGCCGACGAGCGTGTAGTTCATGCGTCCCGGGGCGCCGATATTGCCCACGATCGCGGGACCCGTGTGGATGCCGATACGAACCTCGACGTCGGGCTGACCCAGTCCGGCACGCCGCACGTTCTCCGCCGCGACGCCCGCGCGGATGGCGTCCGCCGCCCGGAGCGCGCGGTCCACGCCTGGGCCGTCGGCGCCCGGTTCCCAGAACGCCATGACCGAATCGCCGATATACTTGTCGACCGTCCCGCCTTCCTCCTCGATGCAGCGCGCGAGGATCGTGAAATGGGTGTTCAGCAGTTCCGCGGTCTCGGCCGCCGGCATGTGCTCGGACAGGGTGGCGAAGCCCGCGATGTCGGTGAACATCACCGTCACCGTCTTCTCCTCGGAGTCGAACGGCGCGTCGCGCTCGATCAGCCGGTCGACCAGGTTGCGCGGCACGTAGGTTCCGAACCAGCGCAGCCCCGTGGTCATCCGGTTGAAGGCGGCGGCCGCGTCGTCGAGTTCGCGGAGACGGCTCGGACGCAGGCGGGGCACGCTCTCGAGATCGAGCTCCGCGACCGCCTGCGAGCCTTCGGCAAGCTGGCGGATCGGCGCGCTCATCCGGCGTCCGAGGACGACGGCGCCGGCGACGCACAGGAGGATCACGGCGATTGCCGCGACACCCGACCAGACGAGACGGTTGAGCTCGACGCCCAGCCCGTCGTCCGACCCCACGTAGATTCCGACCAGCAGCGGCGTGTCGCCGAAATCGGTCAATTGACGATAGAGAAAGATGTGGGGGTCGCCGTCGATGCGGGCCCAATGCCCCTTGGTTGCGCTGTCGAGCTGAAACAGCAGCCGTCCGCGGTTTTCGGTGTTCCAGATGTTGGCGACCGCGCGGTCGTCCACCTCGTCGAGCCGCGGCAACGGTATGTCCGGATGGCGCTTGTAGCCGCCGGCGGCCATGTTCGTATGGGCGAGGACGTGATCGCGCCCGTACAGGATGAACCGGTTGCCGGTCAGCGGTCCGCCCGACGACCAGGCGATGAAGCGCGACAGGGCGTTGACCGCAACGCCCGCCACCAGCACGCCGCGGAACGTATCGCCCTCCCAGATCGGCGTCCGGACCGAAATCACCGTCGTTTTCGGCCCCTCGAGCCAGATCGGCCTTCCCCAGTAGGGATTCCTGTGCTCCCGGGCCTCGGCGATGCTCGCGGCGAAAAGGGGCGTCGCTGCGACCGCGGCGTCGGGCAGGCGTCCCACGCCGCGCCGCACCCGGATATTGCTGCCGTCCGGATGGATAAAGGCCATGCCGTAAACCTGTTCGGCGCCGGCCATTGCCGTCAGCAGCGCAGTGGCGATGTCTTCGGCATCGTCGGTATCGATGCGCTTCGCGTTGATCAGCTCGGCAACGTAGGCGTTCGTGGTCATGACCGGATTGAGCTGGCGCCGCGTTTCGCGGATCAGCGACAGCATGGCGAGGCGCGCGTTGTCGGCGAGCAGCGAGCGGGTGTTCTTCTGGGCGCTCCACATCGAGATCGCCAGGACGACGACCATGCCGACGACGATCAGCGCGCCGAACCCGAAAACCAGCGCGGTCGTGATCGACGGCTTGAGCCGTTTTCTGTCTTCGTCCGCCATCGTTCCTTGCCGGATCTTTGTCTGGCCCCCGTCTCGACGTTTCCTGCACGACGCTTCCGGCGGCGACGCCCGGCACCACCCGTGCGGCCGCCCGTTCCGCCAACTATGATACACGCGGGGATTCGGAAAAACCGGCGAGAGCATGCTCGATAAAATCATTTCCGGCGGCCAGACGGGCGTCGACCGCGGCGCGCTGGATGCCGCGCTGGACGCCGGGTTCCCGTGCGGCGGCTGGTGCCCGCGCGGCCGGAAGGCGGAGGACGGGCGCATCGACGACCGCTACCCGCTGACCGAAACGCCGTCAGCATCCTATGGCGCGCGCACGCGGCGCAACGTCGAGGACTCCGACGGGACGCTGATCCTGTCGCCGTTCGCGTTGTCCGGCGGCACGCTGCTGACCGCGCGTCACGCGAACGGAATCGGCCGTCCGTTGCTGGAAATTCGCCTCGACAGGCTGGACGCCGACGCCGCGCTGGAGGCGATCTGCGGCTGGATCGGAACGCTTCCCGGCGGGCGGATGAACGTTGCGGGGCCGCGAGAAAGCGGCGCCCCCGGCATTCAGGAGACGTGCCGCTCCCTGATCGGGCGCGTCATCGCCCGAACGTCACGGTCTTGATCCGCTCGCCGGCCTTGAGCCCGTCCTTTTCCGACAGGCCGTTGAGGACGCGGAACCGTTCGATCCGGAAATCGTCGAACGGCATCCGGTTCGCCAACCCCGAGACGGTGTCGCCGCGCCGCACGGTCTCGATGTCGACGACCAGCGGTTTCAGCTTCTCCGCCTCGGCGGCCCCCAGCTTGCGGAAGCTCGCCGTCGTGGCCTCGAAATCGGCCGCCAGGGTTGTCGTGCGATTGCGCGGCGCGAGAAACAGGAACCGGTAGATCGCCTTGTCGTCGAAACGGTAGGCGACGAGTTTCGCATCGAACGTGCCCTCGTTCGTCCGGGCGGTCGCGCTGGCCGTCGCCGCTTCCATGTCGTTGACCGTCCGCGTGCGGATGTCGCGCAGCGATTTCCCGCGGCCCCAGACACTCTCCATATAGGACCGGATCGACCCGCTGTAGGGCTTCTCGGCGCGGTCGAAGATCATCCGCGACCTGTCGGGGCCGAACGCGAGCACCGCCGATTTCGTGTTGAAGACGCTGAAATCCTTGGGCACCTCGAACGCGAAACGGAGCTGCGGGTGGAGGAAGTTGCGGCCGTGCAGGAAGCCCTGCGCGGGGTCGTCGCCGAACAGCATACCGTCGATCTTGGTCAGGTATTCGTCCCTGCCGATGCGCGGATTGCGGACGTTCTCCTTCGCGGCGAGGCCTTCCGCCCGGACGACGCGCGCCGCCGGCGCCGGGTGGG
This sequence comes from Alphaproteobacteria bacterium, assembly GCA_038131485.1. Lineage (GTDB taxonomy): Bacteria > Pseudomonadota > Alphaproteobacteria > MPNO01 > UBA830 > JAYQUR01. The sequence goes on along the minus strand of JAYPPO010000002.1, from coordinate 4,221 downwards.
TCGCGAGATAGTTGAACTGGTCGATGGAATCCGGGTCCTCGCCGCGCCGCTGCTTCTCGAGCCGGGAATGGGCGCGAAGCTTCCGCAGGAACCCCGCCATCGCGCCCGGGTCGTATCCGGCGCGGGCGAGATACCGGACCCCGAGGTCGTCGGCTTCGTATTCATGTTCGCGCGAAAAGCTTTGGAGCGCGGTCACGGCGCCGAGCTGGCCGGCCCTGGCGGCCATTTCGCCGCCGAGGATTCCCGCCGCAAGGACCCCGATGCCCGCGACCAGGCTGCTGCCGTAGCGCCGTGCATGATGGAGCGCGGCGACATGGCCGATTTCGTGGGCCAGCACGCCGGCGAGCTGCGCCTCGTTGTCCGCCAGCGTCACGAGGCCGCGCGTCACGTAGATGTAGCCGCCCGGCACCGCGAACGCGTTGATGATGTCGGAGTTGAGGAGGGTGAAGCGGAAGTTGATTTCCTTGCGGTCCGAGATCCGCGCCAGCTTCTGGCCCAGCCCCTCGACGTAGGCCTGAAGGTCCTGGAAGCTGTATTCGCCGCTGAACTCCGCGACGATCTTCGGATGGTTCTCGCGGCCGATCTGCCGCTCCTCCGCGGCCGTCAGGCCGCCGGTGAACACGGGCGATCCCGTCGCCGGGTTCCGGGCGCACCCGCTCATCAGCCCGGCGAATACCGGCAGGGCGAGAAGAAGGGCGATCGTGCGTGTCGCGGTCATGGCTGGTCGGGTACCTCGAGCTGTTCCGGGTGCGTCAGTCGCAGCATCGCACCGTTGCGGCTGTTCAGCCACCCGCGCACCCTGATGGGCCGGCCGCGGAGCGACTGCAGGTTCGGACCGGCGCCGCGAAAGCGATGCGCGTCGCGTGCCGACACCGACACGGTGAAGTCGGTCCGCCAGTCCTTTCCGAAATTGAGGTAGGTCGTCCCGCGCACGGTTGCAATGTCCCGCGGCACGCCTTCGACGATCTGGAACGTGCCGATCGCCGAGGCCGTCTCGTCCGGCGTGCGGATCCGGTACCAGTCCAGCGCCCAGATGCCCGCGCGCTCGCCGCGCGCCTCGCGCTCGGCCGCATAGAGTTCCGGCGCCCGGGAGACGTTGTCGGGAAAGGTGTAGACCCGGGCGAGCCCGCGCCGTAGCATCTCGCCCTGCAGCCAGACCCCGTCGGCCTCGACATGGGCGAGAGGCCGGCGCCACCGGTCGATGCGGCGGCCGCCGTATCGCAACCGCACCGCGCGCCCCTCCGCCAGCGCCGCGAGCGCGCTTTTCGCTTCCTCGCCCAGCGGCCAGGCCTTGAAGCCCGGGCGGCCCAGCGGGATCTTGGGCGCCTGGATGCCGGTCAGCCGGACGTGCGCGCCGTCCTCGAGGACCAGCGTGTCGCCGTCGATCACCCGGGCGACGCGGCCCTCGGCAACCGGTTCCGGCGTCCGGTCCGGCAGGCCGTCGGCGGCGGCGGCCGCCGCGACCAGGACCAGAAAGGCGAGCGGCGCGAGGACAGCCGGGATGTTTCGGTGCGTGCGGATGGGACGGCTCCCGGGTTGCCTACGGTCGAAGCGCCGGTAATATAGCGCAATGCCTTCCAGCGTTCCGGTCCGGTCGTCGCGGGCCGGTTTTCGCGGGAAGGTTTCGTCATTACGGAGTCCGCGTTGGCCGACCGGCCCCTCAGAGAGCAGCTCTATCCCCCGATCGAGCCATACGAATCCGGCATGCTCCAGCTCGACCGGACGCACGAGATGTACTGGGAACAGTCCGGTTATCCCGGCGGCGTCCCGGTGCTGTTCCTGCATGGCGGCCCGGGGGCGGGGGCGACGGCGGTCCACCGGCGGTTTTTCGACCCGTCGACCTTCCGCGTCGTGATCTTCGACCAGCGCGGTGCCGGCCGGTCGCGGCCGCGCGGCGCGCTCGAGGACAACACGACCCAGCACCTTATCGAGGACATCGAGGAGCTGCGTAAGCATCTCGAGATCGAGAAGTTCCTGCTGTTCGGCGGCTCGTGGGGCAGCACGCTCGCGCTCGCCTACGCCCAGGCCTATCCTGACCGATGCATCGGCCTCGTGCTCCGCGGAATTTTCCTTGGCACGTCGCACGAGATCGACTGGTTTTTATATGGCATCCGCAACGTGTTCCCGGAAGCGTGGCGCGATTTCGTCGCGCCGCTGCCGGAGGCCGAGCGCGACGCGCTGCTCGCCAACTACTACCGTCGGCTGACCTCGGACGATCCGGCCGATTACCAGCCCGCCGCGCGCGCGTGGAGCCGGTACGAAGGCGCCTGCTCGACGCTGCTGCCGAGCCCCGAGACCGTCGCCGCGTTCGGCGAGGACGACATGGCCTATGCGCTGGCGCGCATCGAGACGCATTATTTCGTCAACGACTGCTTCCTCGACGAAGACCAGCTTCTCGCCGGCGTGCGCAAGATCCGGCACCTGCCGTGCACGATCATCCAGGGGCGCTACGACATGATCTGCCCGATCGCGACGGCAGAGTCATTGCACCGCGCGTGGGAGGGTTCCGAGTTCGTTATTGTGCCCGACGCTGGTCATTCGGCAATGGACGCCGGTATCCGCGCCGCGCTAGTGCGCTCGACGGAGTTGTTCAAGCGGCAGCTCGGTGACAGAGCCGCCGAGCCTTGCGCTCGTTCCGTTCCTGTCTAAAAGAATCTAGAAACCAGACCTGAAGGAATTCGTTCTGGACCGAACAGGACATTAACAAGGAACCTCGTCTTGTGAAAACCATGATCCGTCTTCTTCAAATTTCAGGCATTCGCATTGCGGCTGTCAGCGCGCTTTTTCTTTTGCCCGCTCCCTCCCATGCGGGCGACCCGCCGTTTCTCACTGTGGGGCTCGGTTGGTACGACGCGAACCGCCAAGTTGAAGAGGCGACAGAGTTTCGCGCCGAATACCGCCATGACAAGAAGATCTGGATCGTCAAGCCGTTCGTCGGCCTGATGGGCACCAGCGACGGCGCGGTTTATGGCTATGGCGGGTTCCTGACCGACATCTTCTTCGGCCGCCGCATTGTCCTGACGCCGAGCCTCGCTGCCGGCTACTATTCAAACGGCAATGGCCGCGATCTTGGCCACGCGATCGAGTTCCGCTCGTCGATCGAGTTTGCCTACCGCTTCGACGACCGTTCTAGGCTTGGAGTCGCATTCTACCATCTTTCGAATGCGCACCTAGGTAGCAGCAACCCAGGGACCGAAATCCTCGGGGTCGTCTACTCGATCCCGCTGGGACCGGGGAGCTAGGCGAAGACCGACGGTCTTTGCCGTCGGCCAGCGTTTCTTACGACGATATTCAAGAGAGATTGTCATCCTCGGGCCTGACCCGAGGATCCATAGTTCCGCCGAGCGATGCATGCCATGGACCCTCGGCTCAAGGCCGAGGGTGACGAACGAGCCGAGGGAAATCTCCGTGCGCTGGAACTACCGCCCCGCAACCCTTCCGTTGCGCCCGCCGCCGCCCCGCGCTACATGGAGGCCGTGGCCCCGTAGCTCAGCAGGATAGAGCATCAGATTCCTAATAAAGTGATCCTGTAGAGCGTATTGATATTAAGGGGAAAACTGGTCCCTTAAATCCGAGTAAATAATTAGTAAATTGTCCCGGGATCGATTTTCTGGGTGATAGAGGGTCTATGTGACCTTCGCATTTTCATGTCGCAGATACCTGATATACTCAGGAAATGACATCTAAGGTCTCGTAGTTCAGCAGGATAGAACGTCGGATAAAGCTATAATTATTCCAGAGCAATGATTGGTGAATTGCTTTAGACGCTTTTTAGGGGTTGTCTCAGAGGCGAACGGACATCAGAACTTATCTCAAGAAAGCCTGCTATACTGAACCAAGTGGCTGTCACGGTCCCGTAGCTCAGCAGGATAGAGCATCAGATTCACCTAATCTGAGGGTCAAGAGTTCGAATCCTCTCAGGATCACCCAGCCCACCTCAAATTTCAGGAACTATCATTCATATCCATAAACCCCGAAGATCACTCTACGAGCATCCTGGGGCGGTTCTGGAATTAGTAAATGTTGCAGCTGATCACCCATAAGGCACTTTTACCTAATTTTATCCCAGTTCCCTTAGATCTTCTGACCTGCCCCCGGTTTCCGGTACCAGTTGTTAGTTTAGTCTCGTTGTCGAGCGGCGAGTAGCCCGCATGTAGCCCCTCCGCAGCGAAGGGCGGATCGCCGCAGAACCCTATGATGGTCTGTGGGGCGGGCGGCAGC
>JAYPPO010000001.1:0-237620 GCA_038131485.1 Alphaproteobacteria bacterium | reverse complement strand
GACGCCAACCACGCCTCCCCAGAATCCTGCGGGTGTCTCCGGAATAGACACGGTTAATCAGAAGTTAGCGTAGAAAAAGTATGATCCATTCAGGGGTTACCAGCCTCCCGACTATGGTGCTAACCAGTTAATATTCGTTTAACCCTGATCGCTCCCGACAGCTTCGGCAACGCTTGCAAAGCCGTCTCTTTGGATTCGTGCTGCCAGATCGTGCTTGATCCGCGGAACAAGCGCTGGCCCGTGGAAAACCAGCGCCGTATAGAGCTGCACCAGGGAAGCGCCGGCACAGATCATCCGATAGGCGTCCTCACCGCTAGCAACGCCACCGCAACCGATGATGGGGATCTTACCCTCGGTTCGGCGGTACATGTCACCGATGATCTCCAACGCGAGCGGGAACAGCGGTTCTCCGCTGAGCCCCCCCTCTTCTGACTTCTGCCGATCACGCATGTGGTCGGGCCGCATGACCGTCGTGTTTGCGACGGTCAACCCGTCGACGCCCGACGCCAACACGACCTCAGCGATGTCGGCGCGTTCTGCCTCGTCGAGGTCAGGCGCGATCTTCACGATCAAAGGCGGCTGCTTCTCTCTCTCAGGCACGGCGCGGGCACGCGCCTTGAGAACGCGATCGATCATGTCTGCGAGGATCTCGCGGCCCTGCATGCGCCTTAGGCCTGGCGTGTTGGGCGACGATATGTTCGTCACAAGATAGTCGGCATAGGGCGCGACTGCCTCGACGCCGATTTCGTAATCGGCAGCGCCGTCTTCTGTCTCTTTGTTCTTACCGACGTTGGCGCCGAACGGGCCGACGCCCTTCTTGCGACGCGAAATGCGCTCGACATAGGGTACCAGACCGGTACCGTTGAAGCCGAGCCGGTTGATTGCGGCCGCATCCGCCGTGAGACGAAACATCCGCGGCTTGGGGTTGCCAGGTTGTGGCAGCGGCGTGACCGTGCCTGCCTCGACGAAGCCAAAGCCGGCCGCGAGCATCGCGTCGGGAACCTCGGCACCCTTATCGAACCCGGCCGACAGGCCGATTGGATTGCGAAAATCGAGTCCCCAGACCGAGGTCGCAAGGATGGGCTCGTCGGGCCTACTGTCGGTCGGCCCTAGTCCCATTGCCAGCGCGCGGATGGTCACTCGATGCGCCACCTCAGGCGGCAGCAGCCGCAGTATCGGCAATAAGCTGGAGTGGATATCGGGCAAATCCGTGTCCCTCGGGAAGCGTGGCCACACCCTATCGCGAATCGCGAGGAGGCGGAACACGGCCGCCTACCGGGCCGAGATTGATTGAGACGACGAACCAGCCTATATCGGGTTGATGGTCGTAAATTCATCCATGCAAGAGACGACCCAGGAAATCGTGGACGAATTCGCATTCTTCGACGACTGGGTCCAGCGCTACGAATACATCATTGAGCTCGGCAAGAACCTCCCCGGACTACCCGCGGAGATGAAAGACGACGCGCACAAAGTGCCGGGTTGCCAGTCGCAGGTCTGGTTCCACGCGAAGAGAGACGGCGGGGTGGTCCATTTCGACGCTGACTCCGACGCGATGATCGTGCGCGGCCTGATCGCGCTGCTGCTGCGCGTCTACTCGGATCGCACGCCAGAGGAGATTGTCGCCACGCCGCCCGAATTCTTCGAGGTGCTGGAGCTAGGTTCGCACCTCAGCGGCAACCGCGCCAACGGGCTGCACGCCATGGTCACACGCATCCATGCCTACGCAAAAGCCTTTGGCGACAATGCAGACGTGGGCGAGGTCGGACCTGAAGCGCTAGCATGATCGAACGCAAATCGTTCACTTGGAAGGACGGCGTCTGGTATGAGGGCAACCCGCCGATGCTGGGCCCTATGAGCCATGCCTGGTGGATGGCGTCCACTGTTTTCGACGGCGCTAGGTCTTTCCGCCGGCTCGCCCCCGACCTCGACCGGCACTGCAACCGGCTGATCTCCTCGGCCAGGGCGTTCGACATGACGCCACCATTAAACGCGGACGAGATGATCGCGCTGTGCTGGGAGGGAATCGAGAAATTCCCCGAAAACGCGGAGCTCTATATCCGCCCGATGATGTATTTCGAGGACGGCTTCGTCGCGCCCGATCTCGAGTCGAGTCAGCTCCTCATCACGGTCTTCGAGGCGCCGATGCCGGAGTGGCGCGGCGTCACCGCGATGGTATCCAGCTACCGGCGACCGACGCCGGAAGCGGCGCCCACCAACGCGAAAGCTTCATGCCTCTACCCCAACGTCGGCCGTGCGCTACGCCAGGCGCGCGACAATGGATTCGGCACAGCCGTCGTGCTCGACGCGCTTGGCAACGTCGCCGAGTTTGCGACCAACAATCTCTTCATCGTTAAGGACGACACTGTCTTTACGCCGGCGCCGAACGGCTCGTTCCTGTCAGGCCTCACACGGCGACGAGTCATGGAACTTCTAGCCGACGATGGCCGATCGGTCGCGGAGGCGACGATCACGCTCGATTCGCTGTTCGATGCCGACGAGGTCTTTCTCACGGGAAACTACTCCAAAGTGCTTCCGGTCGTTCGGATCGCCAACCACGATTATCCGATCGGCCTGGTCGCGACACGGGCGCGCGAGCTCTATTTCGAATTCGCCGAGAGCGAAGGCCGCCGCAAGACCTGATGGACGATCAACGGCAAACTGGCGCCAACCATTGGAAAGGCAAAACAGCGAGCTGGACTTCGACCGCCGCGACGGGTCTGTCGAACGATGACACCTTTAACCAAATGATCATTGAGCATGCCGACCTGCAACCGGGCGAAAGCGTCCTCGACCTGGGGTCCGGAACCGGCGATCCGGCTATCTCGATCGGGCTGATGCTGGGCGATACGGGACGGCTCATCGCCTGCGACCTGACGTTCGAAATGCTTGCGCATGCCCGCGCCCGCGCCACCAATGTTGGCATCGCCAACATAGATTTCGTGGCCGCGGATATGGAAGCCCTGCCCTATGCCGACGCGGCATTCGACGCGGTTACCTGTCGGTTCGGACTGATGTTTCCCGCCGACAGGGTTGCTGCGGCCGCCGAAGCGCGGCGTGTTCTGCGGCCCGGCGGCCGTGTGGCCTATCTGGTATGGGGTCTCTATGAAGACAATCCCGCCTTTTACGTTCTTCGACGGGGCGTCATGGCGGCTGCGGGAAAACCGGAGGGACCTCCGCCGCATCGCCATAGTCTCGGAGTCCCGGGGATGCTGACGGAGATTCTGGCAGCCGCAGGGTTCGACGACGTTGAGGACCGTGAACTCCGCTACAGCCGGCGGGTTGGGGATGTGGACGACTACATCATCCGGGGTCTCCGCCGCGGCTACGGGGAAATATTTGGCGGTCTTGACGAGGCGGAACGGAAAACGCTGGTGAGTGATATTCGCAAGGCATTCGAAGAATGGCGCGAAGGTGACGCGATTTGCGTGCCTAACTCGGCGCGTCTGGGCCTCGCCCGGACTTCGGCCTCCTAAGCCGCACGAGCGTCCGAAAAGTCGTCCAGACGCAAGTCCGCCATCACATAGCGCGCCAGGCTGTTAGCGACCGCATAGGCACGGTTAAACCCTCTATCCGGGGGGCCAACGTCCCCGGCGAGCCCCGTCTCACTCTCCATTTCGCGAATTGTCACGCTCAATTTAGCCGAGCGTGACCTCGGCGACCATCTGCAGCGCGGCAGAGGTCACGATTAGGCAACTGCTCCTTCTCGTGGTAGGCACCTACTCCCTGGCCTTATTCATTTACCCGGCTGTCTGTATCTTACTTAGTCCGGAAGATGCGCGACGACGTTGCGGATCCATTCCTCAGAGGCACCGGTAGTCTCCAACTCTTTACGCGCCTGCGTTTTGGTCTGGAGCACCGAATCGACGACGCCAGGCGCGGCGCCTTTCTCGGGTTCGGCACAGGCCTCGAAGCGTATGCCGTTGGGGTCGCGGAAATATAGCGAAACCAGGCCGGGCAGGATGTCGACCGGCCCGTCATACGAAGCGCCGGCGGCCTCGAGCCTTCCCTGCAGCGCCTTCATCTGATCTGGTGTGACCACGAACGCACAGTGCTGCATGCCGCCGATCGCATCGCGGTCGGATTGCGGCTTCTCGCCCTTCGGGATTTCAAAATAGGCCAACAAGCTGTCGTGGCCCATGTCAAAGAAATAGTGGCGGATTTCCTCATACGGCGGATTGCCGCGATTCATCGGCCCGACCCCAACCCCGGGCGGCACGGTCATTGCGTGGACAAGCGGCATGCCCACCACGTTGACGATAAAATCCGTCGTCAACTGCATGTCCTCGGTCGTCAGCGCAAGGTGGTGGATGCCGCGCGTCGGCAGGCCAAATCCGGCGCCGGTGGCGGTTGACATCATGGTTGCGGTATTGGCCATTTGTTCGCTCCCTATCGGTTTGTCTCGATATTAGCATCGGTGCGTCCGGAAAAGACAACCATCCTAAAACCGGGTAATTTTGCGGCAACAGGGATTGTCTGCGCCTCACAATGGCGACACAGAGGAGAAATGATGAGCGACATCGTTTTCGAGAGGCACCAGGCGCAGAAGGGCGAAGTAACTCTGCAGATGTACCGGCGTCGTCCAGCAACGGGCGAGGCGCCGGTGCTATTTTTGGTGCATGGCTCGTCTTTCTCCTCTCGGTCGAGCTATGACCTCGAAGTGCCAGACCACCACGGATATTCGCTTATGGAGGTGTTCGCGCAGTTCGGTTACGACGTCTGGACCGTCGACCACGAGGGCTATGGCCGCTCGACCCATACCGAAAGCAACTCCGACATCGCCTGCGGTGTGGAGGATCTCAAGGTTACCGCCGAGGTGGTCGAGCGCGAGACTGGGCAAAATAGCGCAATCTATTTCGGCCAATCGTCGGGGGCGCTTCGCGCCGGCGCCTTCGCTAACGCCTGCCCGGAACGAGTCAGCAAGATCGTCTTCGCAGCGCTGACCTATACCGGGAAGGGCTCGCCAACGCTGATCAAGCGCGCGGAGCGGCTGGAAGAATGGAAGCAAAACCCTCGGCGCATCGTTGATGAGGAATATTATCGGGGTGTGCTCACCCGAGATGTCACCGGCCTCACAATTCCGGAGCTCGCAGTCGCGGCGGCAAAATCCGAAATGGACAACGGCGGCGGTAGCGTCCCCAACGGGACCTATTACGACATGTGCGCGAACCTGCCCCTCGTAGAGCCCGAGAAGATCACCTGTCCGGTCTTGATTGTCCGGGGCGACCATGACGGCATTGCGACGGACAAGGACGTGATGGATTTCTTCGGCCGGCTACCCCATCGCGACAAGCAGCTTGTGTCGATCAGCGGCATGGCGCACAACACGCAACTCGGTGTCAACCGTGCGCGCTTCTGGCATGCGATGAAATCGTTTCTCGACATGCCAGACCGGGTCGACACGCTCGCGTGATCGCGTTCAGACGGGTGACACTCCGTTCGTTCTGCGCCACAATCTCCGCTCTTCTCACCACTGTCCTGCCACAAAAAACATCTGACGGACTTAATGAAAGGGAGACACCATGATATTCGAAGTCAGGACCTACCGCCTCAAGCCGCGCGGCGTTCCGGAATTCATCGACACCTTCGGTAAGGCCTACGAGAAGCGCAAGAGCCTCTCCCGCATCGCCGCTTTCTTCCATACGGAGATCGGGCCACTTAACGAGGTCATTCACATATGGCCTTACAAGGACGGACTGGACCGCGAAAAGAAGAGGGCGACGTCGGTCAAGAACAAGAAGTACGCGTGGCCGCCCAAGGTGGGCCATCTGCAGGAACACATGCAGTCAGAAATTTTCGTTCCATCGCCGTTCACACCGGAGTTCCCGAAGAACAAGGTCGGACCGATTTTCGAGTGGCGAGAATACACGCTAATCCCCGGCATGATCGGCGAGCTCTACAAGAATTGGGAAAAGGCGATTCCCAAGCGCATCGAGATGTCGCCGCTGGTAATGGCCATGCACACCGATCTCGGCGGGCTGAACAAGTTCGTCCATATCTGGGGGTACGAAAGCCTCGAACACCGCGCAGAAGTTCGCAAGGAAGCGGCCGCCAAGGGGCTCTGGCCGCCGAAGGGCCGGCGCGAGACACTGCAAATCCAGGAAAACAAGATCTGCTTCACTACGCCATTCTCGCCGCTGCAGTAACGCGGCGGCTGACCCAAGAAACGAGGGCGGGCGCTCACTAGGCGCCCGCCCTTTCACGTCCGAGGTAGAACAGGATGAGCGAGATAAAAGCCGACGACTACTGGGCAAGTAAGACCGCCGAGTATGGCGACGTCGATCTGTTCATGTCTCGGAAACGCCAGGTATCGGGATCGCCGCGCGGCGTGCTGTTTCTGGTGCACGGCTCCTCGTTCTCGGGGCCCACCGGCTTCGACCTGCAGGTGCCAGGACGCGAAGACTATTCGCTCATGGACCGGTTCGCGGCTTCAGGCTTCGACGTCTGGACACTTGACCACGAAGGCTACGGCCGCTCGTCGAGGACCAGAGGCTGGTCAGACATCGCGAGTGGCGTCGAAGACCTGAAGGCCGGCTTCGAGATCGTCACGCGCGAGACAGGTGCGGCGTCTGCCATGTTCTACGGCTCGTCGTCGGGTGCGTTGCGGGCAGCCGCCTTCGCCCAGGCTTGTCCCTCTGCGGTGACGCGGCTGGTCCTTGACGCGTTTGTCTGGACCGGCAAGGACGCGCCGACCCTCATCAAACGCGCCCAAAATCTTGATTACTTCCGCGCCCACAACACGCGCGTCGTCGACCGCGCGTTTTTCGAATCCATCTTTACCCGCGACAAGCCTGGCACGTCCGAGCCGGAAGTCGCGGTCGCGCTCGCGGAGACGGAGCTTCAATACGGCAACACGGTGCCGACCGGCACCTATCTCGACATGTGCGCAAACCTGCCAGTTGTCGATCCGGAGAAGATCGCCTGCCCGGTGATGATCGTCCGTGGCGAGCACGACGGTGTGGCGACACTAAAGGACCTGCTCGCCTTCTTCGAGAAGCTGCCCAACATGGACAAGCAGTTCGCCATTTTCGCAGGACAGGCGCATGTCACGCCGCTGGGCCTAAACCGCGCGCGCTTCTGGCACGCGATGGAGGCGTTCCTGACGATGCCAGAACGGATGGATGTTTAGGCGCTAACCCTTAACCTATCGGCCAGGGAAGAACCAAGGCCTCCTGCAGCAATCCGCCGGGGAAGTCCAGGACCATGATCCAGGCGAGCGCCGAGATGAACCCGACGCCGCAGGCGGTCATGATCGTGATGCGCAGCCACGAGGCGTCAGTCTTTACGCGCAGGAAGATCACGAAGAAGCCGACGATCGCCAGCCAAAACCCGATCAGCATGATCGCGGCTAGGAAGGTCGCCAGCCATAGCAGATAATGGAGCAGCGGCGGCGTGTCGCCGCTCTGCAGGTGATCGCCCTCGACCTCGAGGTCGAAATTGACCGCGTGGGCAGTATTGTTTGACCAGGTCAAGTACATTAGGCGAGCCGCAAACGGCAGCGACAGCGCGGCGATGCCGATGGTGTAGATGCCACCGAGGAACGATTGCGTCAGTCCGTCGACCAAACCCCAGGCGAGGAAGGCAAACACCAACGTCACGAACCAAGCCTGCGGGCGCATGTTCTGTACGCGCGAGTGGGCCACCTCGGCCGCGTCGCTTTCTCCGGTCGGCACGTTGCGGGCGCCCATCCAGGCGGAAACGATCGTTATCGCTAAAATGATGAGGACGCCGGTCCGATAGAGGAAGTCCCAGTCGTAGAACTGAACTGCCTGGTAGAGATAGGTTTCGGACTGGTCGGCGAGCACGAAGCCGATCAGGAAGGCCGGCCGCGGCCAGCCGAAGCGCTTCATCAGGATACCGATCAGCCCGACGCCGAACAGCGCGATCAGGTCGCCGAGGTCCCTCTGGGCCTGGAACGCCGCGAAGCAGATCACCATGATCATGAATGGCGCGAGGAACGCGTAGCGGATCGTCGTGAGCATCGCTACGTATTTCGACAGGAACAGGCACGCGCCCGCGCCCAGTACGTTGGCGAGCGCCAGCGACCAGATGATGACATAGGTCAGGTTCAGCTTGCCCTCGACCATCGCCGGGCCGGGTTCGAGCCCGATCAGCACCATGCCTCCGAGAAACACCGCCATCGAGCCAGAGCCGGGAATGCCAAACAACAGCGTCGGTATCAGCCCGCCGCCTTCCTTGGCGTTGTTTGCGCTCTCTGGGGCGAGGACGCCCCGGATATCGCCCCGGCCGAACTGCGAGGAATCCTTCACGGTCTGCTTGACGTGGCCGTAGGCAATCCAGTCGACGACGCTGCCGCCGAGGCCGGGGAGCGCGCCGATGATACAGCCGATGCCGGCGCAGCGCAGGCAGAGCCACCTGTAGACCCACATGTCCTTGAGGCCCTGCAGCCAGCCACGCCCCAGCGTCTGGCTGCGCGAGATCGAACCGCCGGCGCGCAGCAGGTCGATGATCTCGGGCACGGCGAACATGGCGAGGCCCACGACGACCAGCGGCAGCCCGTCGCCGAGATAGGGAATATCGAGCGCCATCCGGTATTCCCCGGTCGCAGGCGCGCCGCCAATCGAACTGACCATCAGACCGAGTGCGCAGGCGAGAACGCCTTTCATCAGGCTGGAACCGGCGAGCACGCCAACCATCGACAGCCCGAGGATCGTCAGCATGAACAGCTCGGCAGAGGTGAACAGCAGGATCACCTCGCGCGCGACGACGATGACGAAGGTCAGCGCCACCGCGCCGAACAGCCCGCCGAAGAGCGACGCAGAGAACGCTGCGCCGAGCGCCCGCGCGCCCTCTCCCTTCTTGGCGAGTGGGAACCCGTCAAGCACCGTCGCCTGCGAGGCGCTGGAACCTGGTATGCCCATCAGGACGGAGGTGAAGGTATCGGACGTAGGGATGACCGCGACAAGGCCGATCAGCATCGACAGCGCCGAGGTGGGATCCATGCCGTAAAGAAACGGCAACAGTATGGAGAGCCCGACAATGCCGCCGAGGCCCGGAAAGATGCCGACGGCGAGCCCCATAGCCACGCCAGCGAACAGGTAGATCAGATGCTGCCCGCTGGTGATTTCCGCGAGCGCAGAGATGAGGGCCTCGATCATGTCAAAAGCCTAACGGAAACCGCTGCGGGGAGCCCGCCGCCCCCCGGCAGCTTGTCCGAACGCCTTACGGAACGGCGTTGTACTCGCGCTTGAGCCAGTCCTTGACCCACTTCTTGGCCGAGTCCGGGACGGTCGTTGCGACTTTGTAGAGAACCTTGGCCTTCTTGCCGACGGCCTGCGGATAGTCGCCGAGCGCCTTGGCAGCGGCTTCCTTGAAGCCGGGCTCGTTGACCGTGTCCTCGGCCGCCTTGCGCCAGGCGGCAAGGAGGTCGGCGGGCGTTCCCTTCTTCACGAAGATCATTTTCTGGGCGGGATAGCCGGCCGCCATGAATGCGCGCCACGCCGTCCAGGCGGGGCCCTTCGGCTTTTTGCCGTGCATGGTCTCAAAGACCTCGCCGACATGCGGCAGGTCGGGGAAGTTCGGATCCCGGACCAGTTTGCCGTCGTCGTCCAGCATGCCCCATGTCATCAGCGGCACCGCCTTGCCGGCCTTCACCAGCGGCATCACGCGCTTCAGGTAGGCCGGCGTCGTCTGGTAATCAATCCGGACCTCGCCGCGCTCGAAGGCGAGACGGGCCGGACCGCGGCCTTTCATGCCGAACACCGGCTTCACGTTTAGGCCAAGAATCTGGAAGGCGAGCAACGGCACAAGATCGAGCGACGTTGCGCCCTGCGAGCCGAACTTGAGAGCAGCCTTCTGCAGCTTCTTCATGCCGTCCTTGTCGGCCTTGGTCACGCCGAGCGACGGATTGACGTAGACGATACCGCCGACGGGGGTCGCCAGGATGACTTCCCAGTCCTTGTAGTCGTACTGGACGCGGCGGTCGTCGAGCAGGAACGGGAACTGCGTGGAGCCCGAGGTTCCGAGTGCCATCAGCCCATCCGTCGTCGCGCGCCGCGCGAAAAAGTTCGTCCCCTTGGTCGAGCTCGCGCCCGGCATGTTCTTGACAGCCAGCGTCGGCTCGCCAGGCAGGTGCTTCTGCAGGCGGGGCGCATAGAAGCGCGCCCAGCGGTTCGACCCGCCGCCGGTGCCATAGGGAATGATCCATTCGATGCGTTTGCCGGAAAAATCGGCAGCCGATGCGGGCGTCGCAACGGTACCAAACATGAGCGCCGCCCCGGCGAAAGCCAGGGTCGCGCCCCTGATGAGCATAAGCGATTTCATTCTGCAGCTACCTCCCATTTTTGGGTTTAAGTCGTTTCGTTTTCTAATTTGATTTTCGCGCCGAGCAAGTGTTCTGGCACCATCACGGAGCCCCGCATGATCATGCGGGCAGTCCGCACTATGCCGGCGGCTTCGAGCGCTTTGCCGTCTTCGCCGTCGGAAAGCGTCAACGCAAGATTAAGCTTGCCCGCCGGGTGCTCAATCGAGAATGTCGGGCGGTTGTCGCTAGCCGGCAGGACGGCGAGTCGCTCAGCAACTGTGCCCGGCGTGACCGAGGCGTAAGCCAGCGCGATGCCGCCGGTGATCGCATGCGTCTCGTGCGTCTTGTCGGGGACAAAATAGCGCGACGTGATCGCGCCGCCGTCGCGCGGTGGAGCCAGGATAATGATCTTGGGCTGGACCTGGCCGCTCACGTCGCCGAGACCCATGCGTCGGCCCACGTCGAGGCGCATCGCCTCGACGCGCTCAAAGAACGCCGTGTCAGCGTCCAGCTCGGCGGCGCTCTCGTAGCCGGTCTTGCCGACGTCCGCAGCGCGCAGCATCATGCACGGCATCGCCGCGTCGATGATCGTGACGTCGATCCCGTCGATGGTCTCCATCTTCTGACCGGTGGGGAACAGCTTGCCGGTCCGCGCGCCGACGACGTTCATGAAGTTGAGCAGGATCGGCGCCGCCGTGCCCGGCACGCCGTCGATGGCGAATTCACCCTCGTATTCCACATGCCCGCCCGGCGTAGGGACGACGGCCTCGACCCTCCCTCCGGTGTTGACCTGGTAGATACGCACCCGCGTCTCACCGTCCTCAGCGGGCACCATGCCGGTCTCGATCGCATATGGCCCGATCCCGGCCAGCATGTTGCCGCAGGTCGGCGCATAGTCGACCTTGGCTTCGTCGACCGAGAGCTGAGCAAAAAAATAGTCGATGTCGCAGTCGTCGTGATCGGAAGGCGACAGGATGCAGGTCTTGCTCGTAACCGACGTCGTGCCGCCGACGCCGTCGACTTGACGCGGATCGGGGGAGCCGAAAGCCTTCAGCAGGATGTCGTCCCACAGCTCGCGGTCCTCGGGCAGGTCCGCCCTGTTGAAATAAAGCCCGCGTGACGTGCCGCCTCGCATGAAGATCGCGGGAATAGATACCTGCATGCCTATCCGTCCGTAATTCGTGTGCCGTCAGATGCCATATCATCCCTTTCGAAGGGGAAGGGCAACCCTAAAACCCTTATCCGTGGCGGCGGTCAGCCGCCCGTCGCGTGGCTCTCGCGGGCGTAACGGACGAGCGCGAGGAAGCGGTAGAGCCCGTGCACGAACTTGCCGTAGGGCATGGTGACGAAAAGGCTGAACACCACGCCGAGATGGATCGCGAGCAGCAGGCCCATCGCTGTGCTGTCGCGGAAGACGAGAAGTGCAAGGCCGGTTAGGCTGGTCAGGAACAGCATCGCAAGGAACGCTACCTCCATGCCGTAGCGCGCCTCGTCACGCATCAGCGGATCGCGTTTCCACTTAGCGGCGAGTAGGCCCACGGGCCCGATCAGGAGACCTATTCCACCGATGGTGCCCAGGAGGACCGGCAGGTCGTACCACGGGTACGGCGCCTCGAGGCCAAGCAAGTAGTGATAGAGGGTCGCCACGCAAGTAGCCGCGAAGCACAGCATGAAACCATAGAAGGTGAAGTGGTGATACATCCGCCGGCCATCGGAGGGCGCATCCTCCTTGTTAAGGCACCCGCCGCCGCCGCCGTCGAGATAGCGCAGCTTGCCGGCGTCCTTCATCGCTTGCCATAGCGATTGCGGCTCGCGCACTATTCCGTCGGGGGCGCCAATATCGCGCCAGAAATTGCGCGCGCCCATAACCATAGCAAGGATCGCGTACAGAAACGCCGCGCCGAATAGCAGAGCCATCGCGTTGTGTGGCATCAGCTTGTAGAACGCGCCGGCCCCGGTGTGGCGGCCGTACAGGATCTCCGGATCGTTCCACGCGGCGAAACCGCAGATAAACGCAGCGACGCCGATTGCCGCAATCAGGCTTATCGCGAGGCCGTTGCGGGCAAACATGCCTGACAGGAAGCCGGGCCAGGTATAGTTGCGATAAGAGTCCGCACGCGTCTCGGCCATCACCTTGGGCACGTTAACTTCGAACGGGTGCGGCGGCGAGAACTGACAGTCGTAGAAGCAGGCGCCGCAGTTGTGGCACAGATTCGAGAGGTAGTTCAGGTCGCCATCGGAGAACGCGCGGCGCATCTCCATCGCCGGGAATACGGCGCAGAGTCCTTCGCAATAGCGACAGGAGTTGCAGACCGTCATCAGCCGGTCCGCCTCGACCAGAATGTCCGTGGCATGCGGATCGTTCGTCTGTCCAGCCTTGGAGGGCGCGGCGAGGGGATCGAATTCTTCCATTTCGGGGGCCGTAGTGTCAGTTCCTTGCATTGTGCGCGGCCTCCCTACCCGCTATCCGCCCGAAGACGCTGCCGATGGTCATGCCAATACCTGCGGCATAGCCCTTGCCGAGCACGTTGCCCGACATGATTTCGCCGGCGGCGAACATGTTCGCGGCGGGTCTTCCGTCGGCCATGATAATACGCGCGTCCTTGTTCACCCGCGTACCTAGATAGGTGAAGGTTATGCCCGGCCGCACCGGATAGGCGTAATATGGCGGCGTCTCAAGACGACGCGCCCAGTGAGTCTTGGGCGGAACGACCCCCTCCGTGCGACAGTCATCGAGGATAGTGTGGTCGAACGTTCCGTCTACGACGCCGGCGTTGAAGTCAGCCACCGTCTTTTCCAGCGTGTCAGCCGAAATGCGCAGCCTCTTTGCGAGCCCCGCAATCGTGTCGTCCTGGATCGGTGGAAACAGCGACGGCATGAAGCTGGTCAGCACTGAATGATCGAAGACGATATAGGCGATCTGGTCCGGTTGCTGGGCGACGAGACGCCCCCAGATGGCGTAGCGCTTGGGCCAGATGTCCTCGCCCTCGTCGTAGAAGCGCTCGGCGTTCTTGTTGACGACGATACCAAACACGACGCAGTCTAGCCGCGTGATGATACCGCCGTCGTATTTTGGTGCGCGCGCGTCGATGGCGACAGCATGGCACTGCGTCGGATCGCCGATCGGCTGAACGCCGGCATCGAGCAGCATCCGTAGAATGGTCCCCTGGTTGTTGGCGGTGCCGCGGATTAAGAAGTTCTCCGCCGCCTCGCCCCAATATTCCTTAAGCCATTCGATGTTGGATTCGAATCCGCCAGCCGCAGCGACGACCGAGCTCGCCCGGACAGTAACTTCCTTGCCTTGCTCGCCGCCAAGGCGCGCTTTCGCGCCGATGAACATGCCATCTTCGATCTCCATGCCCACGACCTCGGCCCGGTAACGCACCTCGACGCCAATCTTCTCGGCCGTCGCGTAGAGCTCATTGAGCATTGACCGGCCGCCACCGAGGAAAAACGAATTCGTTCGCCCGAGCCCAAGTGTGCCGCCAAGCGGCGGCTGGAAGCGCACGCCCTGCTCTTGGATCCAGGTGAGCATCTCCTTGGATTCATGGATCATGTGGCGAGCGAGTTCCTCGTCGGTCTCGCCCTCAGTCACGCGCAGTAAATCCTCAAACAGCTCATCCTCGGGATATGGGCCGGTCAGCGTGTCGGTCGCCGCGTCGTGGGCGCAGCGCATGTTCCGCGTGTGGCGCGTATTACCGCCTCGGTAGAATTTTTCTGCGCGTTCAAGCACCAGAACAGAAGCGCCTTCGCGCCGAGCGCTGATCGCTGCACACAGAGCCGCGTTGCCACCGCCGATCACCAGCACGTCAAATTTCTGCGTAATATCTGCCATGAATTCCGAAGGTGAAGATTTCTGGAGCGCTCGTTTTGACGCGGCAACGGATTTGATGCAAGGGCCAGAAGCGGTCAGCGACCGGTGGCTTTAGAGCGTTAAGAGTATAGATCTGATTAGCAACGTGGTGGTGCGGGCGGCCGGACTCGAACCGGCAAGGCCTAAGCCGAGGGATTTTAAGTCCCTTGTGTCTACCAATTTCACCACGCCCGCATACAAAAACCTTTATTTTCCGCTGTTTTTTCATATGCTAACTTTGACGCAAAGGTATCACAGCGGTATCATGGCTCTTGTAAGTATCATAGCGGTATCACAAATGAGTGTGCTTACGACACATCAAATTGGGAACACACTATGAAGAATAGTGATCTCACAGCCTTGGGATACCAGCAAGAGCTGAACGCAGGAAGAGGGCTAAGAGCCAAAAAGAACAAGGATGGTTCTTGCTCGTTCTTGCTCATGAAGAAACCGAAGGGTCAGAAGATACCGCTTCGATTAAAGATCGGAACTTGGCCTGAGATGTCTATTGACGAGGCAGAGGCTAAGGCGCGGGAATATCGGAAACAGATAGATGACGGCATCAACCCCCGTGATTTTGAGCAACGAGAGTTGAAGGAGCGACGACGAGAGGAGCAGGAAGCAAAGCGTAAAGACATTACCCTCCGCCGACTCCACGACGAGTATATGCAATCGCGGCTAGCTCTTGAGAAGCACACGAGCAATACGTTCAAGAGCCAGAACAATGCGATGCTTCAGGTTTGGCATGAATTCCTTGACGAACCGATTCAGGAAATCACTGGACCGAGACTCTGGGACTTTTACCAGTACTGGGTATCGCAACGTGCCAGCCCAAGGACAGGCAAGCCCGCAGTCAACCAAATCAAGAAGGCTCTGAGGTACCTGAAAGCCGAATTCAACTACGCCATTCAGCAGAGGAAATATCTTACGGAAAATCCGTGTGACATTTTCAAACAGCAAATTTCTCTGCAAGCAGAAGAGCGGTTCTATTACCTGCAACCGCGAGAAACCGAAGAGTTGTTTGATTGGTTGGCGAGGCTGATTGATCCAGACGATCAAGGAAAACAGTTCTTCCAGAAGAACTACGGGCTTACGAGTTACGACCTAAGCCCTGATGGTGCAGTTGAACTCGACCTAATTGCTCTGGAGCTACTGACTGGACTGCGTCAGGTGGAAGTCAGGGAACTTCAGTGGTCAAAAGTCTACCTGCAACGCGCTGACTGGGAGCTTGAGGAAGCGAGTGGTCCTTTCTTTGAGACAGTCCTGAGCAAACAGAAGAAGCCTTTCGGTGTTCCGATAACAGATCCGATGAGGCTGATCTTCGAGAGAAGACTCAAGCACAGAATTAACGACTACGTATTTCCGTCGTGGAAGAATAAGTTCGGACCTGTGTCTTCGGACAGGCATGGCTTCACAATTCTTAAAAAGGTGATGCCAATTTCGTCCCTCAGGAAAACGGATGCTCTAAGCTCCAACGTAATGAGGCATACCTTCGCCACGCATGCTCAGACTATCCTTAGGGATGGGCAGCTAGTTGATATGATCACCGGACACTACACAAAGCACCAAAGAGGCGTTGCAACATATCGGTACGTGCATTTGGAAGCGGATAACCACCGGTCGTATTTCCAAGACATCAACGACTACTTGATGCGGAAGCATCCGCTGACCCACGAGCTTGAGGCTTATCTGGACGAGTTAGACTCTCAAGATCACAGGTTTGAGTAGATGCTCTTGACGCCCAGCCAAATAGATCCGTAACATTTCTTGCATTCGAAAGTGATCCTCAGCCTCGCAAGTCTAGTCCAGACTTCGTTGCAAAGGTCTTTTCCGAAAATAACCTGTAGACCTCACCCAATGTCGATAACGACACTGTAATTAAGAAACTTTCTGGAGAGTGAGAAGTGAAAATCAACAAGTCTGCATCACGCATTTTGATTTCTGCGCTGGCCATTCCGTTTCTGTTAAGTGCATGCGCAGACAAAAGCGCGAAAATCAGCGCGACCTATGTCTCGCCACTTAAATATCGAAATTACACATGTGACCAGCTCACCGAAGAGTACGCACGGGTGCTTGAGGAGAGCAAAATGGTTAACAAGGCTCAAGACGACATCGCCGGGAACGACTCTGTGGCAATGGGTGTCGGTTTGGTTTTGTTCTGGCCAGCCCTTTTCTTGATCGATTCCGATGACAAAAAAGAAGAAGTGAGTCGTTTGAAAGGCGAAGTGAAAGCGATAGATCAGTCTGCGATCCAGAAAAATTGCTCAACGCTCCGAACCCAAATTATCGACGATAAGAAAGCTGCCGCGGAAGCCGCAAAGAAAGCTAAGGAAGCCACGAAGAATTCTGATGACTCTAACAATTAACTGAGTTTGAGGCTTGTAAAGCTGTCAGCAGTCGCTCAACCTGTACGCTCCACGCAGTGGAATGTGGTGCAGTACGGTCGATTGAATGCCAGCTAGCCCAACGAGGCGGTCAGTGACGGCTTAGCTTACGGTCAAAAACGCTGGAGTTTCAAGATCACAGTTTTTGTTCACTGCTCTCAACGCTCCGCCGGATCTGTTTTTGGATGATGCCTGGCGGTAAATATCACCTCGCTCCAATCGTAAAGCGAACAGTGTTACCTTTGTTGTCTTTGCCTGTCCCAGTGGATCCGTTGCCAGCTCCTAGTGCCTTGAATGAACCTGAAGCTGTTTCACCGCTGGTGCATGCTGCAGACCAAATGCCTTTTGTGGTTTCCGTATAAACAAACGTGCCAGAGCATTTACCACCAGTTCCCGGCATGGAAAAAGTGATATCCCCAGCGCCTAACTTGGGGATCGTTACATGCCCCGCAAGCAGACTATCTTTCCCTTCCCATTGAACCGCAATTGAACGCTTCTCTTTTGTCGAGTCGGAAGAAAGCGGCACAATATTTTTCTTACTCGATTTTTGTGCAAGCTCTTTACAAGTTTCCGGATCCAGCCCTCGATATCTTGCAAGGTCTACATATTTTTTCTTATCCGGCTCATTAGACCAGCCCAACGGTTCCGGATTAATCGCAAAAAAGCAAATATCTTCGTCTTCTTCAGGTAGTAATTTTTTTATTTCATCCCTCATGTTAGCAGAAAGCCAAGAGGGATAATATTTTTTAACATACACTTCCGGTCCAAAAAAGAAGGTGTTGTTATAAGCAATTATTCGGCAGCGAACTTTAGTTTCTAAAACAAAATTTGCTTTTGCGAAATGCCTCTCACATGAATCTTTAGAAAAATATACAGCATTTTTTAAGGAAGTATTATAACTGTAATATCGATAGTCGGAATCTAATGGATATGAGCCGTACATTACGCGCGGTATGTTCTTTTTCAGAAAATTATTAACAATGGATATTTTTGTTATTTCTTTGAAATATTCGGAAGTTTTACCAATTTTTTGTGGTGCAATATATTTTCTATTTTCTAAAAATTGGATGACTTCTTCGGGGTCTTTATTTTCAAGGTGTTGGCCAACGGCAATATCAGAATACAAAAATGAGTCATAATAATCATGGGTTTTTTCTTCAATTATTGGGATAAATTCTTCTTTCTTCTCAGGGGTTGGAGAATTTGCAAGAACTCTCAAACTTATAAAAGCATTTGCCGCCGCGAGGGTTTCCTCTATTTTGAATTCTTCACAACCATGCGCTAATCCAACGGTCGAATAGCCATCATAACCCTCGTCGAATTGACGTTTCTCTTCTGCAGTAGCCACCTCTCTTATCTTTTTCCAAGCTTGGAATAGACGATCGTGATAACCAGAAAACGCACACATCTGTGACCAGCGAATGTTCCAACCGAGTGTGCCGACACGAGTTTTAAAGGGATTTTGGAGTACATCTTGCGCCTGTGCCACCCCTGAAAGGGATAGGATGAGGCAGACAATCGAGATACGAGCCAAATTTTTTTTCATCTTTTTTGTTCGCTTTCAATGCTGCAGTGCGGTTTCGAGTAATCTGGCAACATGCTCTCACAAACTTTGGCCAGTTAGCTATTGAAGTTCAATCCACAAACGGCTGTCAGCACTCGCTCAACCTGTACGCTCCACGTAGCGGGATGTGGTGCAGTACGGTCGATTGAATGCTGACAAGCCGTCTGAGGCTAAACTCACGGCCAAGCGAGTCATCAACGCCTCGTCCCTGTACAGGAATTCGTCATAGTGGTCATTCGTCAAAAGGATCAGGGTCAGGTCGGAGGCTGGCAATAGTCTGATCCAGTGTGCGATTAAGCGTCTGCTGTTCCTTCAATCTGTTGAGCCTCTGAGCTAGCTCAACCATGGCTATTCCTAGCTTTTCGATCTCCTCGTCCAGCTTAACGTTTAATGCTCGTGGTAACAGCTTGAGATGGCTGAGATTGATGCAGGATCGTAGCCCGCAGACATGATCGACCGTCCAGTCGTCCCCTTGCGCTGTTCTAGTTGCAGGAATGACGCCGTAAGCCAGCTGATATACGAATCTAGACACTACGTTCGATAAGCCTCTGCCTTCTAAAGCGATAGGCACGCGGTGACGTGCGTAGCCATCTTTGTCTAACGCCCCTGTCCAGCGCAAGCAGGGATTATCCGGCGGGAACAAGCGCAGCAGTTCCTCAACTGGATTGACCCAAACCTATCAATAACATGTTGCAACAGTCGTCTTTCGCTGGAACCTTTGACGATTATGACAACAACGATCATAGGCATAGATGCAGAATGGCAGACACGGGGTGATAGCAACCTTGTGCTGTCATATCAGTGGTACGGAATAGACGACAATGACAGCTGGTCTGGCATTCACTACCCGACACTGAATGACAAACAGAAACGTCTGAAGCTGCGCCAATGGGTCAGTCTCACCCTTCAAGATCACTACAAAGGAAGAAGCTGGCCAGATGAGATAGTGCTGGTTAGCCACTTCTCACCGGCCGAACTTTCAGTGGTTAGTGACTTTAAATCGATAAAGACCAGCGTCGATCTTGTACAAGGTACAAGCTTCGCAACCATCATGCGTCCAATCACACTTCGCTGCACCGACACCAACCGTAATCAGCACGAGGTTAGGGTCCATATCGCAGACACCATGCTGCTGGCACCGGATGGCGGTAAGAAGCTTGAGAACCTTGGAGAGATACTCGGCTTAGCGAAGCTGGACCTGCCGGATGGATACGAGAAGGATCAGATGCTCAAGTTGTTACAGGAACAGCCTGAAGCGTTTGAGCGATACGCCATTCGGGATGCTGAGATTGCAGCGAAGTACCTCCAGCGTATTCAAGAACAATGTAGTGATGTGGGTCTGACGGATCGATACCGGCCGATCACTGTGGGTGGTCTTGCTGTCAGGATATTCACGACCAGATTGGAACAAGAAGGTCGGACGTATGACGACCTAATGAGTGTCGTGCGAAGGCGTGAGACAACGGGACCGAGACGCACGACAACCACCAGAAGCTACCGCAATGAGTTGGCAACACGGCATGAAGACCTAGCTATTCGTTGTTACCACGGCGGCAGAAACGAATGCTTCCTCTTCGGGCCGTACAACGAAGAGACATTCACGGACTACGATCTTGAAGGTGCTTACTCCACAGCGTTGGCAGCTGTTATCGAGCCAGATTTTGATGCCATCAGAGAGACAACCGATCTGGATGAGTTTCGTCTGGACCAAATGGGCTATGCCTTAGCGAAATGGAAGTTTCCAGACGACACACGCTTTCCATGCCTCTTCGTGAGAGACGAGAACGGTCATGGGTTGATCTATGTGCTGGAGGGTGAGGGTTACGTCACTAGCCCTGAGATTGACCTTGCGCGACGTATGGGAGCTGAGATTGAGATTGTCTCTGGCGTTGTCGTGCCAGCAAAAGAGAATGGGACAAGACCCTTCTTCTCCATCAGCAAGTGGGTCAATCAGCAGCGAAAGACGTACAACAAGAAGGATCATCCATTCGAGAATGCCTTCTACAAGCTGATAGGTAACAACATCTACGGGAAGGTTGCGCAGGGGCTGAAGGACAAGTCACGTGTCTTCGACACACGGACAGGCAACACACGACAGCTCGAACGATCGGCCATTTCAGATGCATATGCTGCCGCCTATGTGACGGGTCTGGTTAGAGCAACCACATCCGAGATTCTGTCTCTACTTCCTAACCACGTTCTGGTTGGCAACACCATCACCGATGGTGTCTGCACGACAGCGACAGACGAAGAGATGGAAGCTGCTACATCTGGTCCTCAATGCAGGTTCTTTGCTGATCTGCGACGTAGCATCACCGGTAGTGACAACATCATTGAGAAGAAAGGCTCGACCAAAGGCATGGTGTTCATGCGAACACGAATGCATGCGTCATTAGAACCACTAGGTGATGGCAAACCGATATTGGCAAAGGTCAATATGCCTATGGGCCATCTTCAAAATGACGAAGGCGAAGGACTGGACGATCAGGAGAAGAACGACACTCTGATCAGAGAGTTTGCTACTCGAGAATGGGACAGCGAGTGGAAAAGTCGAAATCTGAAGACAGCCAGAAAGCTGTGGGATACCGAAGGTGATCTTCTTAGTGACGAGAAGGTTCAGTATCTCGGAATGGATT
This sequence comes from Alphaproteobacteria bacterium, assembly GCA_038131485.1. Taxonomy (GTDB): domain Bacteria; phylum Pseudomonadota; class Alphaproteobacteria; order MPNO01; family UBA830; genus JAYQUR01. Next base: position 216,919 of record JAYPPO010000001.1, on the reverse strand, counting down.
ACGATCTGAAACGTCGACCTATCAATCCAACTTCACGCCCCATCAAGGGTTATTCAAATGTTGACCATCTCGCCTTTGAGACAAGGCCATGGCGGACATATGAAGAGTATCAGAAGGCACGAAAGTTTCTTGATGGATTCAAAGAACCACTGAAGCTTCAGGGTGACTTCGACGTTCTAATGCAGGGTGTCGACACCTATGGAGATAAGAAGAGACGTTCGTCACAGAAGCGACGGCTAAAAGTCTTCAGCGATGATATTCGAGACAGAGCAGCGATTGGTGATGATGGTATTCATCATATTGATGGATCACGCCTTAAACCCCGTGAGGTTGACCGGCTGATCAAAGACATAAGCAAGGGTGAGTTTGCTGTCACTGGTGAGCAAATGCGTCAGACACGCAAACGCCTCAACAACAGCAGTAAGATATTGGGTGTGAAATATATTGAGGTAACAACCAGCGTATCCAGTGCTGATATTCTTATTCGCGAGAGGTTTCCTGACTATACCGGAAAGGCACTAAAGAGCCGTATCAGGTTGGTTAGAGATAGCGAAGACGATTAAGCAAAACCGTGACAAACGTATTTATGGGTCTTCCCTATACGGAATTATGTCACGGTTTTTAAACCGCAGTATTCTGCAGGATACAGAGGGTTTCGAAGAAAGCTTGCTACGAAAAGAGTGTGGTTTTCGTAGATGACAGACGAATGGTGAGAAAGGCTTTCTGATTCATCACCCACCCTCGATTACAGAATTTTTTTCTGATTACGGGGCTATGCAAGCCTAAATGCATCTATAAAAAAAGCTCCTACAGGAATGCTGGGAGTCGCTTGCCAGAAAGAATTACACATCAAGCGGTCTCCCAAACATCCTGTAAATAAATAGGGCTATAGAGCAGTTCCGGACCTTTGGATAGCGACCCAGGCTATGACCTTTCCTTTGTTTTTAACTGGAACAACACGCCAATGCATTATGAATGGCGTTTTGTCTTTTTTATAATTAATAGCCTTACCTTCGAACTTACCACCTTTTTTAAGGGCGTTAGAGAGGCGTTTGATCACTTTAGCGTCTGTTGCAGGACCTTGAAGAATGCGAGGTGTTTTACCGATCACCTCCTGAGGCGTGAAACCAGTCAGGTTTTGAAAGGCTTTGTTAGCATAGATGACTTTTCCGGCTTTTGAGGCATCCGTGATCAGAACGGAATCAAAACTGTTTTCCGCAAGAGCCGCGAGCAGCGATATGCTCTGATCGGATTCAAGTAGCTTCGCTATCGACATAGACATTCCTCCTCAGGGGTTTTTGTGAATGCACGATGGTGGGTGAGCGATCAGATAAGGGAACTTACCAACCCAGCTAGCGTGGCAGTTGCCAGGGATAACGTAAAGCCCCCAGATTTTTTTGTGTTTGCCGGGACAGGGGGGAAATTATTTTTTGGGCTTCTTGAAATCCCAAAATGCGTTGACCACGTAGTCGCATCGGAATTTGACGATACAGACTGTCTGTATCGGTGTTCCATGGAGAAAACTCACATGTCGTCACTCAGAACAATAACGGCAGCACTGGTGCTATCACTTCTCGTCCCATTTTCCGCATTCGCAGGTGGTCATGGGATGAAAAAAGACATCGTTGACGTGGCTGTTGCAAATGGCTCGTTCAAAACGCTCGTGGCGGCTGTTAAGGCTGCTGGTCTTGTCGATACCCTCAAGTCCAAAGGTCCGTTTACCGTATTTGCGCCTACTGATGCTGCATTCGCAGCGTTGCCGAAAGGCACGGTAGAGACCCTTCTGAAGCCGGAAAATAAGGCAAAGCTTCAGGCGATCCTCAAGCACCATGTTCTGGTCGGTGCAGTACCGTCAAAGGCAATCGCTGGAAAGAAACTCTCCCCAGCTACCGTTAATGGTTCGAAATTGTCGATTGATGCAACCAAAGGGGTAATGGTCAGCGGTGCCAAGGTGGTCATTGCCGACGTTAAGGCCAGCAATGGTGTTATTCATGTTATCGACAAAGTTCTTCTTCCGTAAGCTTCTAGCTAAAATTTGACAAAGAAAGGCGGCTTTCGGTTTTGGATCGAAGCCGCCTTTTTTTTTTAACATCATATACTGATGAGGTCGGTACGCCTTCAGCAGGCTGGATATCGAAGTCGTTAAACCACTCTAGTTGTTATCAAAGAACCAAGTGAGTGAACACAGACAGAGCAGAATCCTTCTGCTGCGTCTAATTATTTAAATGAAAACTCTACAGACACTTCACGCATCGACCTTCGCCGTAAGCCTGGTGATCATCTGTGTTTTAAGGCTTTTGGGTTATCAGGACCGTTTGCACTCATGCAAAGCTCACAGGGTTTCCTGATTCCTATCCGTCTTGGTAGAGGTGGGTCATGACTGTCAAGAAGTCCCCGGTCACCATCAGAACGATGACAGACCTCGCAGAGACGGGAATGACCCTTGGACTCCATTGTCTGGTGTGCAATCGGTGGGGTGAAATCATTCCACAGGAGTGGTTGGATGCAGGTAGACCTGACGCGAACTACGTCGAGCAGCGTTTCAAGTGTGGCGAGTGCGGTGGGAAAGCGGAGAAGCAGGTTAGACCGCCTCCGTCAGGCTTCAGCGTCGAGACGGCATACCAAGGTTTAGGCGTTGAATAAGACGACCAAACGCATCCTTTGGGTCGTGATAGCCGCATTGTCCCTGATACTCGCTCTAAGGATTTGGGTCGGCTACTAACCCTGCCTTCTAGGCATGATGAGCAAGCCTTGTCTTAATGCTCCGCCAACAAGGTGGCTCATATCTATATCTAAACAGACCGGGGTGTTTTCTTGGGTGGGGGTAGACCTAAAACAGGCAGAAATGCAGGGATTTTGGCCTAAGTGTTAAAAATATAGCCAAAATGCGGGGCTTATCATCAAATATGATGAATGAACCTATAAATTTGTATGTTTTACTGCTTATTTCGTATCTTAATCTAAAAAAAAGACCAGAACCTGCTCAAACCGAATCACCGCAATTGCAGAAGCATCGCCCAGACTTGCTAAATTTCAGATATGCCCACGAAAAAAGTATCACAGAAGTATCACCGGAAAAAAAATAGCCTTCTGACCGATCAGTATAGAGGATAGAAAAAAACTGGGTATTTTTTTAATATATTGTTTTTTATACGATATTTCGAATCTATCGAAGGCCTATCACTCGAACCGGCAAGGCCTAAGCCGAGGGATTTTAAGTCCCTTGTGTCTACCAATTTCACCACGCCCGCGTGCTGAAGACCAATGTCGTCTTAGCCTACACGCAAGCCGTAGAAGGCGCTATTGTGTTTGGCCTCAATAGTAACCAACAAAATAGAGAAGATTGTCTTATGCGTGGCACCAAGCCTCCGTTTCGCGCCGATCATGTCGGAAGCCTGCTTCGTCCCCAGCGGCTAAAAGACGCGCGGGTCGCTCGGCTAGGTGAGGACACGGCGGAGAGCAATCTCGGCCCACACGGCGACATAAATCTCGCGGCGGTGGAGGACGACTGCATCCGCGAGGCGATCGCCATGCAGGCGCGCGTCGGGCTCAAGGGCGCTACCGACGGCGAGATGCGGCGGCGCAGCTGGTGGCTAGAGCTGATCATGAACTGGGATGGGTTCTCGGCAAACCGACAAGACACTTCTTCACCGTTCGGCTGGAAGAATGAGAAGGGCTTCCAGCAGGCGTTCTCGACCGTCTTCGTCGACGGCAGGATTTCATGGCGCGAGAGCCCGATCGTAGACGCCTTCAAATTCCTGAACGAGAACTCTGGAGACGCCGTCGGCAAGGTCACCCTGCCCGCTCCGCCGGTCGTCCATTCCTTTATGGGCGGGCCGGGAGCGCTGGCGAGCACACCCTACGCTGGCGACGAGGAAGCGTTCTGGACGGACCTCACCGCGGCCTACCGGGCAGAGCTCAAGGCGCTGGCCGACGCGGGCTGTACCCATATCCAACTCGACGACGTGGCGCTGCCGTTCCTTTGCGACCCGGACTACGCGCCCGTATTTGCGGGCTGGGGAACGAACGCCAACGCGCTCCTCGCCGAGTACGCGAAACGCATCAACGACGTGCTCAATGCGCTGCCCGAAGGCGTTACAGTCGGCATGCACCAGTGCCGCGGCAATCGCGAGGGGTTCTGGGCGGCGGAAGGCGGGTACGACCTAGTCGCCGACGTGCTGTTCAACGCCATCGACGTCGACTGCTATCACCTCGAATACGACACCGAGCGCGCCGGCTCGTTCGAGCCGCTGCGCCTCGTGCCCGAGGGAAAGGTTGCGCTACTCGGTATCGTTTCGACCAAGACGCCGGTGCTGGAAGACGCTGACTTCATCAAGCGCCGCATCGACGAGGCGGCGAGACACGCGCCCCTTGAACGCCTCGGCCTCACAACCCAGTGCGGCTTCGCCAGCTCGGTGAAGGGGAATCCACTGTCGGAGGCCGATGAGGAAACCAAGCTCGCGCGGATCGTTGACGTTGCCACGGACGTGTGGGGCGAGACCTAGGGCCGGCGGGCCGCGACCACCGACTCGCCTAACGCGGGTCAAAACCGCTAATCTCGCAGCCGCTTGCTGTCCCATCCCCGAACGGTATTCTGACGCACATGCCCGACACCCTTGCCGAACAGCGTTTTTCCGCCGACGCCATCGCCGGCTTCATTTCCCAGACGCTCTTGCATCTTGGTTTCTCCGAAACCGACGCCGCGGATTGCGGACGGCTTATGGTGGCGTCGGATCTCGCCGGCTTCCATACGCACGGCATTTTTCGGCTCTCACAATACGTAAAACGCATCCGCTCTGGCGGCATCAACGTCACGCCGAACATCCGGGCACTTCAGGAATCGGCCGCAACAGCGGTCGTCGACGGCGACAACGCGATGGGTCATCTCGTGATGCAATTCGCTACCAACCTCGCGATCGACAAAGCGGCGGAAGCCGGCTGCGCCTGGGTCGGTGCGCGACACTCCAACCACGCAGGCGCCGCAGCGACCTATGTCTCAATGGCAGCCGACCAAGGCATGATCGCTCTCTACGGCACTAACGGCAGCGCCAATCACATGGCACCTTGGGGTAGCGCCGATCTGCTGCTCGGTACCAACCCGATCGCTGCCGCGATCCCCGCCAGCGAGGAACCGCCGGTCGTAATGGACATCGCGACGACGACCGCCTCATTCGGCAGGGTGCGCACGGCCGCTCAACGCGGCGAGGAGCTGCCGGTAGGCTGGATGTTTGACCGCGACGGCAAGCCGCTCACCGACTCCACCCGCATTTCAGAAGGGACGCTGAGCCCCATCGGCGAGCACAAGGGCTATGCATTGTCGCTCGTCGTCGGACTTCTTGCTGCAACTTTGTCGGGCGCGCAGATGGGGGTCGATGTCGAGGGAATGGGCGACGAAGCCTATCAGTCAACGCCGGTCAACAACGGCCATTTCATCATCGTTGTCGATCCAGCCCGGTTCAGCGACCCAGCCGATTTCGGCAAACGCGTCGACGCGGTCTCCCGCACGATGCGCAGCGCCACGCCGCTGCCTGGCTACGATGCCGTCCGGGTGCCGGGCGACGGCCGCGCAGCGAAGCTCGAAGACTACGAGGCGAACGGCGTACCAGTGCACGCCGCGCTGCTCAAAAATCTTGACGTACTCGCCGACGACCTCGGCGTGGAGCGCCTCCGCTAACCAGCCCGACACCAAAACGAAGAGGAAACTTCCGATGGCCGGCGCACAGCCCTACGTATACACATCCGCCCGACCCCAACCCGGCACCGCGCCGAAGAAACCCGACGCTTTCACCGTGGACATTCACTGCCATGTCCACATTCCGGCCGCCGCTGACGTCGCGGAGCCGCATTTCACGCCGGATATGGAGCCCGCCGTCCTGTTCGCGAACCAGATGACGCGCGAAATCAATATGCAGCAGAACGTTGATCGCATGCCTCATCTAACGACTGTCGACCATCGGCTGATCGACATGGACAAGATGGGGATCGACTTGCAGACCATTATCCCTCCGCCCTTCCAGGCATATTATTGGCTGCCGGCGGAAATCGGCATGAAGTCCGCACAGCTCGTTAATGACGGGCTCGCAGAGATCGTCGATGACATGCCCGACCGCTTCGTCGCCTTCGGCACGATCCCGCTGCAGGACGCCTCGATGGCAGTCGAGGAACTGGAACGCGGCGTTACCAAGCTCGGCCTTAAGGGCTTCCAGATCCTCACGAATGTCAATGGCTCGGAGATATCCGATCCGCGCCTCGATGTGTTCTGGGCGAAGGCGCAGGAGTTAGATACGCTGATCTTTATCCACCCGAACGGCTTCACCTCAGCCGAGCGGTTCAAGGACCACTATTTCAACAACGTGATCGGCAACCCGCTCGAGACGACCATTGCCGTTCACCGGCTGATATTCGACGGCATCATGGAACGATACCCGAACCTGCGGATCCTGCTCGCACACGGCGGCGGGTACCTGCCAGCCTATTCCGGACGTATCGACCACGTTTGGGGTGCGCGCGAGGACGGCCGCCAGTTCGTCACCCAGCCGCCGACAAATTATCTCAAGAAGATGTGGCTCGACACCGTCGTCTTTACGCCGCATCAGCTCAAATACTTGATCGAGCAGTACGGCACCGAAAAGCTCGTAATGGGAACCGACTACCCGTACGACATGGGCGACTACAACCCTGTCGAGCTAGTTGATCTAGTCGACACGCTGGACGCGGGCGACAAGGCGGCGATTTGGGGCGGCAACGCGAAGTCGCTGCTCAAGCTCGATTAAGCGAGGGGGGTGGCCCTAAAGTGACGCTATCGTCCCCGCGATCAAATAGGTGGCAGGCGGCGGATCATACGCCCTTCCGCGTAGCGAGATAGGCGTTTCGGAATATTAGACGGGTTTCCGCTAAATTCCAGTTCCGGTTGTATTTAGTTGGCGCGCCGGGCATCACGCGGGCCAGCAGGAACCGGGGACCGGGCGCCTCTTCGAGGAATGCGCGGGCCGCCTCGTACTCGCTTTCCTTAGTCACCGTCATTACCGAGGGAATGCCGGCGCCATCGGCGACCTTCGCGAGATCGGTACGCCGCGACGTGTGCCCCGCCTGACCACCGGTCTCACCGTGCTGTCCGTTGTCGACGCAGACGATTGACAGGTTCTTCGGCATCACGCTGGCGACCGTCGCCAGCGCCCCGAGGCTCATCATCAATTCTCCGTCGCCGGTGACGCAGACGACGCTCTCATCCGACGCCGACAGGGCCACGCCGAGCGCCATCGGCACCGCACCGCCCATTGCACCGCCGAGGGTGATGAGATTGTCCGCTTCCTTCGTATAGGCCGCCATGTCCTTGGCCGCCCCGGCCAGGCCGGTCACCAGAAGATACCTCTCAGGCTTTGGGAACAGCTGGGGCATCAGGTCCCTGCGGTCGATTGTCGCGTCCATCTCCATTGCCCTCAGAAGGCTTTCGCGCCAAGAAATTTCTGGGTCAGGATCAGCGCGACTCCGTTGCCCGCCTTGAACGATGCCGACAGTGCGGCGTCAACCGCTTGTTCGAGCTCGTTCTCTCTTTCGACCTCTATGCACAGGATGCCCATCGCCTTAAGCACCGGCACCACCGCCTGTCCCATCGGATACTGCCACGGGTTTTGCTCGCCGTAGTCGCCCCGCATGGTGACGATCATAAGCATGGGAAATCTGCCGCCCTGGACCAGTGACAGCATGTTCGGGCAATTGCCGACACCAGACGACTGCATCAGCAGCACACCGCGCGCGCCCACCAAATCGGCACCGGCGCACAGCGCCACGCCTTCTTCCTCGCTCGCAAGCAGGACGGTGCGCGTGCTGTTGTGCTCCTCCGCCATCTCGACGATCGCGGCATTGCCGAAATCAGGCACATAGGTGAATAGGCTGACTTCGGCCTCGACCAACTTGTCGAAGATTAATTTGGACCATACTTCGCGTTCGCTCATGCCGGAAAGTCGTAAAGCCTTGCGATGTTCGCGACAAGTATTCGGTGGCGCGTCTCGTCGTCGTCGCACCAGCCCAAAAACTGATCCAACAGGTCGAGCGGACCGAACACATGCGCCTGGGCACAACAGGCTTTCGGCGTCGGCGCGATCTTCGGGGGCGAAAATTATAGTCCGGGCCCGCACAGAGACGGGTCATTTAAAAGCGCTTCTTCTCGCGTCTAGCGCTATGGTTTTGTCTGTCCCATAAAGGGAGACGAAATTCAACTCAGGGAGCCATCACGTGAATATCATCAGCCTAGCGCAGGCCGACAAGATCATCGACGCAATATTCGAAAAGAGCCGGGAGTTGAACCTCAGGCCGATGACCGCCGTCGTCGTCGAGCCGGGCAACGTTGTCAAAGCGTTTAAGAAGGAAGACCATGCCTCGGCGCTACGCCTCGAAATGGCGCTGGGCAAGACGTACGCCGCGCTGGCCCTCGGCCGGTCGTCGAGCCTCGTTCAAGTGCGGGCCGACGAACGCCCGATGTTTATGGATTACCTACACCAGGCTTCTAACCACCAAATATTCTGCGAAGGCGGCGGCCGCCTGATCCGCAATAGCGCGGGAGAGGTGATTGGCGCGGTCGGCGTCACCGGCGACCGTCAGAACGTTGACGAGGACATGGCTGCCCATGGGATCCATGCCGCCGGCCTCAAGACCGATGAGGACTGCGCCGACATGGGCCAGCTGGTTAGACTGGACAACTAATGGGGCGCCGCTGCGCCATGCAGAATCGACGGGTCGGCCGACCCGGCCTTCTCCGCCGAACCCAAGAAGCGCTAGCTGTGCCTGGGTCCGGTGTCGGGCTCAAAGAGTCATTAGTTTTTTAAGGCCTCGATCGACAATGCGACGCCCGTCTTAGGCACTAGTAAATCTAAGCTGGTTTTCGGCGCATAGATCCGTCTCCGGACGGCAATCGCGAAGGGTAGCAAGAAAGCGGCCATTCATTCAGACAAGAGCGCTCTGGACGATTTCCACGATCTTCGCCGGACTGACCGGGTAATCAGAAATCCTCGCACCAAACGGCGACAGCGCGTCCTCAACCGCGGCGACCACCGCGGCAGCGGCCGGCACGGTGCCTGTTTCGCCCACGCCTTTCACGCCCAGCGGGTTCAAGGGCGTCGGCGACTGCATGTAGTGCAGCTCGAAATCAGGGATTTCCGGCGCACTGGGGATCAGATATTCGCCGAAATTCGTGGTCAGCGGCTGGCCTCGCTCATCATAGCCCATCCATTCGAACAAAGCATTACCGATGCCGTGTGCGACTCCGCCGGCGATTTGGCCGTCGACGATCATCGGGTTGATCAGCGTGCCGCAGTCGCTCACGACAACGTAACGCAGAAAGGCGACCGAGCCGGTCCCAATATCGACCTCCGCCTCGACCACATGCGTGCCGTTCGAATAAGTCAGCGCCGGTGGCTTGAAATTAACGTTCGCTTCCAGCCCCGGATCTATTCCCTCTGGCATCGAGTAGCCCGGCGCGCCGGATGCCGCCTCGGCAACGGCCTTCATAGGGATCGTCACGTCAGCGCCGCGGACCCGGATCATGCCGTCCACGATTTCAAGATCTTCTTCAGCCGCTTCCATCAGGTGCGCGGCGAGCTTGAGCACCTTCGTTCGGACTTCGGATGCAGCATAGTGTACGGACGAGCCGGCCGTCACCGTTTGGCGGCTCGCAAAACCGCCAAGACCGAGCGCGATGGTGCCGGTATCGCCTGCGACGACCTCGATCTCGTCGAGACCCACGCCAAGCTGTTCCGCTGTCACCTGCGCCAGCATCGTCTTGAGCCCCTGCCCCATGGCAAGCGCGCCAGTAAACACGCGAACCTTGCCGGAGCGCTCGATCCGGACAGAACCCGATTCGAACGGCCCTCGCCCGGTTCCCTTCAGGCTGTTGGCAACACCGATGCCAATATAGCGGCCCTCAGCCCGAGCCGCCGCTTGTCGCGCCGGGAACCCGGCGTAGTCCACAGCGTCCATCGCTATGCGTTGGCATTCAGGGAAATCGCCGCTGTCGGCCTCGACCGGCGTGCCAGCGCGCGTCAGCAGGGGCGTCGTATAGGGCATCTCGTCCGCCGGGATCAGGTTGCGCCGGCGAATCTCGGCACGGTCCATGCCTAGCCCCTGTGCAGCCCTGTCAAGTAGCCGCTCCATCGCGTAGTTGCCTTCTGGGTAGCCTGCGCCCCTCACTGGTGCCGTCGGGACCGCGTTGGTTTCCACCACGTGCACCTTGATTGCATAGGCCGGTACCACATAGGGACCGGGCACGGCAGTAGATGCGTTGTAGGGCATGTTGATGCCCTGCGGCGTGTAGGCGCCCTGATCGTGGATCATCTCGCCTCGAACGCCCAACACATGGCCGTCGGCATCGACGGCGATCTCCATTCGCCAGTCCTGTTCTCGCTCCTGAATGGCGGCAATGAAGTGTTCGCGCCGGTCTTCGACCCATTTCACCGGTCTGTCGAGCAGTTTCGCGGCAAGCGCGACGGCGACCTCCTCAGCATAGGCGATGTATTTGGAGCCAAACCCTCCGCCGACCTCGGGTGCAACGACGCGGATGCGGCCCTCGTCTATATTTAACATCTGAACGACCGCGGAGCGGACCTCATGCGACATTTGGGTCGACGACCAAACCGTCAGTCGGTCATCCATGGCATCGTAGCGTGCAACTGCGCCACGTCCCTCGATCGGGTGCGCGCCGCCGCGATGCTGCAGAAAGCGGTCTGAATAGACCGAATGCGCGGCGGCGAAGGCCGCCTCCACGTCACCATAGGCCTGCTCGATCTCGGCGAGGATGTTATCCGTGTCCCCCGAATGAACAGCCGGTGAACCCGCAGCGTAGGTCGCCGCACATCCCGCCACCGACGGCAGCGGGTCGTAGTCAACCTCGACCAGCATCGCTGCGTCCTCCGCAAGATAGCGGCTGTCAGCAATTACCATCGCAACCGGCTCGCCGACATAACACACCTCGGATGACGCCAGCAGATAGGGCGTCACTTTGTCCGATAGAGCTTTATTGGGAAATTCCAGCGGCAGGCGCGGACCGGTCAGATGAGGCCGGAAATCGTCGAGCGTGAAAACGGCATGCACGCCCAGCGCCGCGCGGGCTGCAGCTGCATCGATTCCGTGGATGTCGGCGTGCGGATGCGGGCTACGGACGAACGCGGCATGGAGCCCGGCGGCGAGGTGGATGTCGTCGACGAACACGCCGCGCCCGCGCAGCAGGTCGGGATCCTCGATCCTTTTGACACGGGCGCCGACGATGTCCGCCATGGATTGGAACCGGAGGCCGCCCGTCAGGCGGGCTCGATCACGGCGCTGCAAGCGCCGAAGCCGATGGCCCGTGCGCCGTCCTTCTCGCACCAGGCGCGCATGGTCAGCTCGTCGCCGTCGCCGAGGAACTTTCGTTCCTCGCCGGTCGGCAGCTTCACAGGACTCGTGCCGCGTTTGGTGATCTCGAGAATCGAGCCGAGCGAGTCCTCGTCGGGCCCGGAAATAGTACCCGTCCCCATCATGTCTCCGGGGCGCAGGTTGCAACCGTTGGACGTGTGGTGAGTTAGCATCTGGAAGATAGTCCAGTAGAGATGCTGCATATTGGTGACCGCGAGGACCTCGGGATCCATCCCCTCGGCGCGCATCTTCGCGGACGCGATGGAGACCTCGATTTGAACGTCGAATCCACCTTCTGACTCGTTGGCGGCAGACGTCAGGTAAGGCAGCGGTGACGGATCGCCCTCCGGGCGGCGGTAGGCACCACAGCGGAACGGCGCAAGGGCCTCCATCGTCACTACCCAGGGCGAGAGGTGCGAGGCGAAGCTCTTGGCAAGGAACGGGCCGAGCGGCTGGTATTCCCACGCCTGGATGTCGCGTGCCGACCAGTCGTTGAGGATACAGAGCCCGAAGATGTGGTCCTCCGCCTCTTCTAACGCCACGGGCTGGCCGAGCGGGTTGCCGGGCCCAACATAGAAAGCAATCTCGGTCTCGTAGTCGAATGCCATTGACGCGCCGAAGGACGGCGCTTCGGCATCGGGTGCCTTTAACTGGCCCACAGGGCGCTTGCACGGTTCGCCGCTGACGACGATTGACGACGCACGACCGTGATAGGCAATCGGAATGTGCTTGTAGTTCGGCATCAGAGGATTATCCGGCCGCAGCATCTTGCCGACGTTGGTCGCGTGGAAGATCGAGGCGTAGAAATCCGTGTAGTCGCCGATCTGGACCGGCAGCAGCAGCTTAGTGCCGGCCATCGGGACGAGAATTTCTCCCGCAACTTCTTGGGCCTGCTCGCCGGCCTCGGTATCAGCCCGCAGCAACAGCGAGAGGGCCGCCCGCAGCGCCGACCAGTGTTGCCCACCGAGCGACATCAGCGCGTTCAACGTCGGCCCGCCGCAAGCCTGCGCCGCATCGTCCGCAGCGCCACCTATCAAGCCCTTCGCATAGGCGGCCGAGACGTCGAGGATCGAGCCTCCGATGGCAACGCCGACCGTCGGCGCGCCGGTGTCGGGATGGACGAACACGCCGAAAGGCAGGTTCTGGACCGGAAAATCCGCGCTGTGCGCATCGGCCCCTTCGACCCAGCTCTCCAGGGCCGGATCGTGGGTGTCGTTCAATGTCGGCATTATTTTTTCCCCGTGAATTTCTTCTCAAGCCCGTCCCAGCACGCCGAATAGCCTTGCTGCATCTGGGGGCTATTGGCCGCCCAGTCCGTCAGCCGGATCGGGTAGCGGGTCTCGAACATGAATGCCATCGTTTCGTCCAGCTTCACGGGCTTTAGATCGGCTTTCGTCGCGTTCTCGAAAGCATCCACGTCGGGTCCGTGCGCCGACATCGCGTTGTGCAGGCTGGCGCCACCGGGTACGAAACCTTCTGGCTTGGCATCGTACTGGCCTCGTACGAGCCCCATGAATTCGCTCATGAAGTTGCGATGATACCACGGCGGCCGGAACGTATCCTCGCCTACGAGCCAGCGCGGCGGGAAAATCACGAAATCGACGTTGGCGAGCCCGAGCGGTCCCGACGGCGAGGTGAGCACCGTATAGATTGACGGATCCGGGTGATCGAAGCTGACCGTGCCGATCGCCATGAAGTTGGCGAGGTTGTACTTGTATGGTGCGAGATTGCCGTGCCACGCGACAACGTCAAGCGGTGAATGGCCCATTTCAGCCGCCCACAGCCCGCCGCCGAACTTGGCGACCAGCTCGAAGTCACCCTCCTTGTCCTCAAATCCGGCGACCGGGGCACGGAAGTCGCGCGGATTGGCGAGCCCGTTCGAGCCGATCGGCCCGAGGTCGGGAAGACGCAGCGCCGCTCCGTAGTTTTCGCAGACATAGCCTCGCGATGGCCCGTCGGGAAGCTCGGCGCGGAACTTGACCCCGCGTGGGACGACAGCGATCTCGTTCGGTGCCGCCTCAAGGACGCCCAACTCGGTCACTACCCGCAGCCGTCCCTGCTGCGGGACGAACAACATCTCGCCGTCGGCGTTATACAAGAACCTCCCGGTCATCGACTTATTCGCCGTATAGACGTGGATGCCGATACCTGCCTGCGCGTTGGCATCGCCGTTGCCACCGATCGTGCTCATCCCGTCGATGAAGTCGACGTCGCCCTTGGGGATCGGGAACGGGTCCCAACGATTCTGCTGAGGCGTGAGAACACCCCCGGAAAACGGCGGGGTGCGCCACAACCCGGCATCGATCCGGCGGAATGCACCGTGCGTCGCCGACGGACGCATCCTGTAGACCCAGGTGCGCAGATTTTCGCCCCGCGGCTGCGTGAAAGCCGTGCCGCTGATCAGTTCGGCATAGAGCCCGTAGGGCGCTTTTTGCGGCGAATTCCGCCCTTCCGGCAGCGCGCCGGGCAGCGCCTCCGTGGCGAATTCGTTACCAAAACCGGACTGGTAGTCGAGCTTGGTGGCGGTGAGCGTATCCATGGCGTGTCCCTCGCACCGTGCCGTTTGTCTCCAGTTATCGTAGCGCGCAGGAAGTGACAAATCGACTACTGGAGCTTTCCCTGTAAATTCTGCCCAACCCACCCTATATTCGCGCCGCACCGATCCTCAGGAATATGACATGACGACGATCAGCGGCGAAATCGCCGCGCGGCGAACCTTCGCCATCATCTCCCACCCGGACGCGGGCAAGACCACGCTCACCGAAAAGCTGCTGCTCTTCGGCGGCGCTATCCAGACCGCCGGCGCCGTAAAGGCACGCGGCGAAGCCAGGCGCGCGCATTCGGACTGGATGAAGGTCGAGGCCGAACGCGGCATCTCAGTCGCCTCGTCGGTGATGACATACGAGTACGGCGGTTGCATGTTCAACCTCCTAGATACGCCCGGCCATGAGGACTTTAGCGAAGACACCTACCGTACGCTTTCTGCTGTGGATTCCGCCGTCATGGTCATCGACGCGGCGCGCGGCATCGAGGCCCAGACGCGTAAGCTCTTCGAGGTCTGCCGTCTGCGCGACATGCCGATTATCACGTTCATCAACAAGCTTGACCGCGAATCGCGGGAGCCTTTCGACCTGCTTCAGGAAATAGAGGAGACACTCGCCCTCGAGGTCACACCGGCGAGCTGGCCGATCGGCATGGGTCGCGATTTTCTCGGCTGTTACGACGTCATCGACGACAAACTGGTTTTGGTGAAGAAGGGCCGCGCGACTGGCAAGATCGAGGAAGACATGGGCGAGGAGACAACATGCTCCGGCGTCGATGACCCGAAGCTGGACGGGCTACTCCCCAACTGGGCGACGGAAAAGCTGCGCGAGGAAGTGCCGATGGCGACTGGCCTTTGCCCGCCGCTCGACCTAGGCGCGTATCGGGAGGGCACACTGAGCCCAGTGTTTTTCGGCTCGGCGATCAACAATTTCGGTGTCCGCGAACTCCTTAAAGGTCTGGTCTCGATGGCGCCGCCGCCGCGCGCCCAGGTCGCCGAGGAACGCACCGTCCAGCCGGTCGAGGACAAGGTCTCGGGCTTCGTTTTCAAGATCCAGGCCAACATGGATCCCAAACACCGCGACCGCATAGCATTCTTCCGAGTGTCGTCCGGACACTTCAAGCGCGGCATGAAGCTGAAGCACATCAGAAGCGGAAAGCAGATCAACCTACACAACCCGATGCTTTTCCTTGCACGCGACCGCGAGACGGCGGAGGACGCCTATGCCGGCGACATCATCGGCATCCCCAACCACGGTAACCTCCGGATCGGCGACTCACTGACCGAGGGCGAGGAGCTGCGTTTCACCGGCATCCCAAGCTTCGCGCCGGAACTGCTGCGCTCGGTCCACCCATCGGACCCGATGCGCGCTAAGCATCTCGGCCGTGCGCTGCAGCAACTCGCCGAGGAAGGCGTCGCCCGTGTCTTCAAGCCGCGCATCGGCACCGACTGGATTGTCGGAGTCCTCGGCTCGCTTCAATTCGACGTGATGGCGGACCGGATACGGTCCGAATACGACGTGCCGGTGCGCTTCGAACATTCGTCGCTACATACCGCGCGCTGGATCGAGTCCGACGATCTGCACCAGCTCAAGAAATTCATGGACGCTAACCGCAGCGCCATCGCCGACGACCACGACGAGCGGCCAGTATTCCTCGCCCGCAACGCCTGGCACCTGAACACGTCGGAAGAGGACTGGCCGGACATCCGGTTTCTCAAGACCAAGGAACAGACGCAGTAGGCACCGTTCAGGCCGGTCTTAGACCGATCCCTGCTGATACCTCGATGTTGCTCAGGGGCGCGTCTAACACCTGTCCGTCTTCCTGGCCCATCTTCTTTACAACAATTGCGTCACACCAGCCCCTTTCGGTGCGGAGTATTCGCGTGGCTGTGGTCGTGGTGCTCGTAGTGCTGGCGCAGCAGGTCGCGGCCGTAGTCATTGCCGTTCGGCGTCCGCACGATGGTGTGGATATGGTCCTGCGTCGGCTCCATGTTGTCCCAGATGATGCCGGGTAGATGATCGAACTCGATCAGGATCACTGGGCTGTGCACCCTGTAGTAGAAAGGCTCCGACGCTTCATGCATGCCGATCCAGGAGAAATGTGTCTCCGCAAGATGCTTCTTCACCTCGTCCATCCGGATCTTGTCATGGCCCGTGGGCAGGCGCCCGACATAAATCTCGATCAGCTCCATCAAGAGCTTCTGCTGGGTGGGCTCCAACACGTCAGAACGGATACCCGCATAGGCCAGCTCGAGATTGTCCATCTGCGCGGTCGTAATCACATCGCGCGGCAGCTGAGTGCAAACGACCGCCTGTTCCTGTTGGCTGGCCGACAGCGCCTGCATGAACTGAAGCCCGCGCGACTGTTCCTCGTGGAAGACACGGGTGCCCGCGTACTTGCCGGATTTCGCATGCACCGGCTCGGAACCGCGGAAATCGGGGGTCATCACCATCTGATCGCCGTAGATGAAGCAGTTGACGATTAGGTGGTGACCGTCGATCTGCCAGCCCCACGGGGCGGTCTCGGATGGCTCGCCGAAAAGGCTGATCCAGTACCACCATTCGCCGAATTCCTCGTGGTCGCCAGTAATCTCGGCGGCATGCTCGTTCAGGCGCATGATGTCGCGCGCGTTGCGGTAGCCGGCGGCGCTGGAGCACGCCTCGACGAGGCCGAGCGCCGCATTGCGCTGGGCATCACTCAGCTCGGCAAGAGAGACGCCGTGGCGCATGAGGAAGATGTGCATATTGTGCCACGACCGCCACGGACCGTCGTCCTCTACGGGAAAGCAGGCCTGCGTCCACAGGTCATGGCCAAGCGCCGCCCGGAGGCGGTCCGCAGCCTTGAGTACCGACGCCATCGATATGCCGGTCTTGACGACGGGAAACAGGCCGCGCGGAATATCACCCGCCGTGATTCCGACAAACTCGCGGGCGAGCGACGCTTTCGCCGCCTCGAAAACCTGGCCGACGCGGGTACGCGCCGGTTCGGGAAAAGAGCCTATGTCAGTGAATCGCCGCGCGGAGGCTTTGAGCGACGGCCGGAGATTGCGTGAAACGTTTTCGTCCATATCACCCTCCTGGGACTGCGGCGGCTTCATCCGGTCAGGGCCGGCCGCCCGCCGCGCGCAGTGTGTCGGCCACTTAAGTGTAGCCGCATTTCTCAGCCAGCATGAGGAGCCTCGAGCCATCAAACGGGCTGGTACCAGCCTTCAGCACGATACCGCGCGTCTTTGTATTGTCCGTGACCGACGCGATCATCACGACATCATAACGGTCGTTCTCTAGCGCATTGAGACCGGCGCCCCTGGCGATCAGCGCCAAGAGCGCATCGTGAACTGGCATCCATTTCGTCTCTCTCTTGCCGCAGAGAATAGGACGTATCTTGTTTTTTGGCACCTGCGTTTGATCAAGCCGTAAATGTCTTCGCGATCGCATAAAGAGCCGCGACCCGGGCCGCCCGGAAGGTTTTCGTCAGCCTTCGAAAGGCCTATTCTCCACCCGTTATGCCGGACGACACCAGAAACCCGCTTGCAGCGCTCCCGAGCGTCGACCGCCTGCTAGGCGACGCCGAAATGGCGCCGCTCGCAGAGGAGTTCGGTCGGAGCGAAACTACCGACGCCGTCAGGCAAGTGCTGTCGAAGCTTCGCGAGACGCTGCGCAACGAGGGAGGCCCGGCTATGGAAATTCCCGCCATAGCCGCCGCCGTTGCCGAGGAGCTCGACCGTCGGGCGACCCCTTCGCTTCGACCGGTCTACAACCTGACCGGCACGGTCCTTCACACGAATCTCGGCCGCGCCGCGCTTCCTGAAGAGGCGATCAACGCCGTCGCCGAAGCCGCGCGCGGCGCGAGCAACCTCGAGTACCGTATCGAGCCCGGAAAACGCGGAGACCGCGACGAGCATATCGAGAGCATCCTCTCCCGGATGACGGGCGCGGAAGCAGCCACCATCGTCAACAACAACGCCGCTGCAGTTATGCTGGTTCTCAACAGCCTCGCCAGCCGAAAGGAAGTGCCGATGTCGCGCGGCGAGCTGATCGAGATCGGCGGCTCCTTCCGCATGCCGGACATCATGGCGCGGTCGGGCTGTAAGCTGATCGAAGTCGGTACCACCAATCGGACGCACTTGAAGGACTATGCCGAGGCGATCGGGCGCAGGACCGGCATGATCATGAAGGTTCATACCAGCAACTATGTTGTCGAGGGTTTCACGGCCGAAGTGCCGGAATCCAAGCTTGCGAAGCTTTGCCACGACAACGGCCTGCCCTTCGCCATCGACCTCGGCAGCGGCACGCTTGTCAATCTCGAACGCTTTGGGCTCCCGCACGAGCCCACGCCGATGGAGGCGATGAAGAACGGTGCGGACGTCGTGACGTTCTCGGGCGACAAGCTGCTGGGCGGACCGCAATGCGGCATCATCGTCGGCAGGAAAGACATCGTCGCGAAACTCAAAAAGAACCCGATGAAACGTGCACTCCGCTGCGACAAGATGACGATCGCGGCGCTGTCGGCCACCCTCCGGCTCTACGCCAATCCAGACCGCCTGGTCGCGCGGGTCCCCACGCTGCGCTGGCTCGCCCGGCCGGTCGAAGACATACGCGCCGCGGCCTCTCGGCTGCAGCCGGCGTTGCAGCAAGCCGTTGGCGACTTCGGAGTTGTCGAGGTCGCCGACTGCGACAGCCAGATCGGCTCCGGCGCGCTCCCGACCCAGCGCATACCGAGCGCCGGGCTCGCCGTTGTACCGAAAAAAACGAAGTCGGCTGGTTCCTCGCTGAACGGGCTGGCTAGCGCGTTCCGCTTCCTGCCTGTTCCTGTGATCGGCCGTATCCAGGGTGACAGCTTCGTCCTCGATCTTCGCTGCCTCGACGACGAGGCCGGGTTTGCGGCTCAGCTTTTCAAACTCTCTCCGGCCAAATGATCATTGCCACGGCGGGCCACGTCGATCACGGCAAGACGCTGCTGATCAAGGCGCTGACGGGCGTGGATACAGACCGGCTGCCGGAAGAGAAGAAGCGCAGCCTCACCATTGATCTTGGCTTCGCGTATCTACCGCTCGAAGGGGCGGAGACCATCGGTTTCATCGACGTGCCCGGCCATGAAAAGTTCATTCGCAACATGCTGTGCGGTGTCGCGGGCATCGATTTCGTGCTGTTCATCGTCGCGGCGGACGACGGTCCGATGCCGCAGACGCAAGAACATCTTGCGATTCTTGACCTACTTGGCGTCTCTCGCGGCGCGGTGGCCCTGACTAAAATCGACCGGGTGCCGGAAGAGCGCGCCGTCGAGGTGGCGGAAGAGATAGATCTGCTGCTGGCGGGTACCACGCTCGAAGACGCGCCGATATTCCCGCTGTCCGCCATGACCGGCGACGGAATCGAGGCGCTCAAGGAACACCTCATCGCGAGCGCGCGCGACCTGCCACG
This sequence comes from Alphaproteobacteria bacterium, assembly GCA_038131485.1. Taxonomy (GTDB): domain Bacteria; phylum Pseudomonadota; class Alphaproteobacteria; order MPNO01; family UBA830; genus JAYQUR01. Next base: position 197,570 of record JAYPPO010000001.1, on the reverse strand, counting down.
GCGCCCGACGGCCGGCAATTTTCGGCTCGCCATCGACCGGCGCTTCAACGTCGTCGGCGCGGGACTGGTCGTCACGGGGACCGCGTTTTCAGGGAAAATCTCACCCGGCGAGCCAGCCCGTATCGCCGGCGCTGGCATGGAGGTGCGCGTCCGAGGCGTCCATGCGCAGAACGCCCAAGCCGAGCGCGGCCAGGCGGGCCAGCGCTGCGCCCTCAACCTCGCGGGCACCGAGCTCGACAAGGATCTGATCAAGCGCGGCGACTGGGTCGTTACTGGCAACGTTCCGCCCCCCGCCCGCAAGATCGACGTCCGGCTTCGCGTGCTCGGGTCGGAAGCGCAGCCGCTCACGCACTGGACGCCGGTGCACGTCCATCTCGGCGCGATGGAGACGACCGGGCGCGTTGCGATACTCGAAGGGGCCGCGGTGCAGCCAGGCGAGGATGCGTTGGTCCAGCTTGTGCTCGACGTACCGGTCGGGGCGGTGCACGGCGACGGGCTGATCGTCCGCGACCAGTCGGCACAGCGCACCGTGGGCGGCGGACGCGTAGTCGATATCTTCCCTCCGGTGCGGGGCCGCGCGCACCTCAGCCGTCTCGCCTTCTTGTCGGCGATGGAGGAAGCGGACGACGCGACCGCGCTATCGGCCCTGCTCGACGCTGCGCCCAATGGACTCGATCTCGACCGGTTCGCCGCCGCGCGCAATCTGACGCCGGACGACATCGGAGCAATGGCAGAGTTGGTGGCAATGAAACGCGTCAGCGTCCCAGGCGCGCCGCTTGCCTTCTCCGAAACACGCTGGGCGAAACTTCGCATAGCCGTGCTGGAGGGCCTCGCCGCCTTCCACAGAAAATCGCCGGACGTTGTCGGCCCGGGCGAAAATCGGATCCTCGCCGGCACTGGGATTCGACTGCCCGCGGATGCCGCGGTCGCCATCGCCGCAGAACTGGTGCGCGAAGGTGCCATCGTTAAGGAAGGCATGGGCGTCCGCCTGCCCGACCATCGGCCGGCGCTGCAGGGCCCGGATGCCGCGAACTGGCGCAAGATCGAACCGATTTTGCTCGACGGCGGCTTGCGGCCGCCCGTTGTCGTCGAGATCGCCCGCGAAATCGGCAGCGAGCCCCGCAAGGTGGAATCGCTGCTTGTTCGCGCCGGAAGGCACGGCATGGTCGTACGAGTCTCCAAGAACCGCTTCTACCCGCCGGCGTCGCTGCGCTTGCTGGGCGAGATCACTGAGCGGATCGCCGACGACGCGCCCGACGGCATGGTCACTGCCGCCGCCTTTCGGGACGCCTCCGACATCGGCCGCAATCTTGCGATCGAGGTGCTGGAATTTTTCGACAAGGTGAAATTCACACGGCGGATAGGCGACGGCCACGAGGTCATCCGGCCAGCGGCCGACGCGTTCAACGGGGAGTGACGTCTGCGATCAGCCCCACTGCAGCCGCGTGCCGCAGCATGTCGGTCGTTTCCGCGCTAACAATCAACGCATCCAGTTTCTCCAGCGGATCGGCCCTGCCAGTCCCGGCGACGTCGCGGATATAGACAGCGCGAATTATCCCAGGATTTGACGCCGCGATATCAGCATAGAGGGCGGGATCTAGCTGGCCGTTGTCGCCAATTAGCACGCAATCAACATTGCCGTAGACCGAGAGGATTTCGTCGATCAGCTCGCGCTTGTGGGCACGCGCACGTCGCGGCATCGGGCTCTGAAGCGTCAGCCCCCATTCGCGCATCAGCAGGATCGGCCGCTCTGCCACTCCCTGACTCGCGAAGAACCGGGACAATGCGTCGTAAATGCTCCAGGGCGCGCGCGAGACGAAAAGGACGGGATTGTCCTCGCCCCCCGTCCCGTCGCGGAGCGCGCGATAGAAAGCCGGCGCGCCGGGAAATACCCGGCGAGCGTCGGGCGATTGCAGAAACAGCCGCCAATACATCGCCGCTTTGTTGGCAACGCCGGTGACCATCACCGTGTCGTCGATGTCGCTGATGACGACGAACCGGCTGGCAGCGCCGCGCAAGTGTAACTCACCCGCCGCCGTCGTCCCGGCGGCGCTCAGCGACACGTCACGCCAACCTTCGAGACCGTCATCAAGCGCGTCCCAGGCGAGCCGGAAATAGCCGTCCCGATCGGTGCGGGCCCGCGCCTCGACGCCTCCAAGAAGTGCCGTCACCGCGATATCGCCGATCCCCCGCCGCGCGAGACGGCGTAAATAGGCGAACCGGCATCGCGGTTCGCGGTAGATACGCCCGCGCAATACAGCGCGCCCGCGCGCACCATAGCCGCGATAGGCTTCGAGGATAAAAGGACGGTCAGTCACGACTGGCGAAAATTAGCAGGCGCGGCCGGAGTCCGACACCCTTATCGGCCGTCATTGCCGCCCACTCGCACTGTCTGCTAGTTTTTGCGGTCGGTCGGAAGAGAATCGCACCCCGGTGGGGCGCCCGGTCTTCAAAACCGGTGAGGGGCGTTAGACGTCCCTGGTGGGTTCGACTCCCACTCTTTTCCGCCAAATCCCCGGCGCACGAACGCCGACCAGACGGGAAAGAGCCACTATGGACTACACCGACTCCCCCTATAAGATCCGCGACGAGCTGAGCGAGTCGCATGCTCGCGCCTGGGACCGGCTGTCGAAACCGGGCGCCTGGCTGACCGGCGAGCAGCGCGTGGAGGTAATGGCGGAAACGCGCCATGCCCGGGGCTGCACGACCTGCGTCGCAGTCCGCGACGCGCTCTCGCCCTTCCTGGTGACACACTCGCACGATGCCGGAACCGATCTTCCACGTGACTGGGTCGACATGATCCACCTTATTGTCGCCGACCCGGGCCGCCTAACCAGAAGCTGGTACGACTGCACCATCGCGGCGATCCCGGAGACCCATTTCGTCGAGATCGTCAGCGTCGTTGCGCACACGATCGCGATCGACACCTTCGCGCACGGCATGGGCATCCCACCGCGCGCCCTGCCCGACGCGCAAGGGGGCGAGCCTTCGCACTACCGGCCAACGGAGGCGCGCCAGCATCAGGCGTGGGCGCCAAATATCGCGTGGGACGAGTTCGGACCTAACGAGGCAGACTATTTCGTCGGTCCAGAGGCCAACATTCGGCGCGCGCTTACGCTAGTGCCGGACGAGGCGCGCAGCTTCTTCGACGTCGTCGCCGCGCAGTATCTAGCGGGCTCGCAGATGCGCGACTTCACGAAGGAATTCCGCGCGATCAGCCACCTGCAGATCGAACTGATCGCGGCCCGGATCTCCGCCCTCAACCAGTGTACCTATTGAACGACCAGCCATTCGGTACTGCTCCGTGCGGGCAGCGAACATGCTGGTGAGACCCTCAACTTCCACGCCATCACTGAAGGGTCAGGCGCGGGCGACACGGGCGTCGAACAAGGCGCGCTACTGATCGAGTTCGCAGAGGCGGTGCTCGACCCCGACGTCGACAGGCTGATCCGCGCGCGTCAGGCGATCGTCGATGCGATGGGCGGGGACGCGCTAGTCGATTCGGCCGCCGTCGCTGCCCTGTTCAACGCCATCGACCGCGTCGCCGATTCGACCGGCCAGCCGCTCGAAGAGGACAAGGCGGCGGTCACCGCCGTTCTTCGCGCCGAAATCGGCATCGACGCGTTCGCCTCGCAAAAGATGGCGTTAGAGGAGGACGCGGCCTCCAACACCGCAGAGTAAATGTTTTGCTTAGATCTTACCGTGGCGTCCATTGCGCCGCCGTCCCTGCTTGTGCATTCTACGGGGACGGGCCACCTTCGGGCGGTCCGCCCTCGTGAAGAAAAGGAGAACGTATGTCCGATAAACTTGGGATTGGCGCCGCGTTTCCCAGCTTGACGATCAAGACCGTCGGCGGGGGCACGCTGGACCTTCCGGGTGACCTGAATTCTAAATACAAGGTCATCCTCTTCTATCGGGGTCATTGGTGACCCTACTGCCGCCGGCAGTTGGTCGGCTTCGCAGAACAGAAGGCTGAGCTAGACAAGCTCGGGATTTCGGTCGTCGCGGCGAGCATCGATCCGGAAGACAAGGCGAAGGAAGTAACCAACGAGGTCAATTTCCCGGTCGGCTTCGAAGTTACCCGCGACATCGCAGACGCGTTGGGCTCTTGGTGGGAAGACCGCCGCCAGATCATCCAGCCATCCGAATTCATCCTGGGCGAAGACAACAAGGTCGTCGCGTCGAGCTACGCCGATGGACCGCTCGGCCGTATTCAGGCCGAAGACGTCGTGAAACTCGTGAATTTCTACGAATCGCGCAAATAACTTGAATTTGCAGGCCTTAGACTCGGCGGGCGCGGGAAACCTCGCCCGCCGTATCTTTATGGACCTTATTGGCCGCCCCCGGCCCGGGCACTCTCGTATGGCGTGAATTGATTCTCGCCCTTCCCTGACACAGAATATGTTCCACAAATTTCTCGGGAGGAATGGCATGCCTGTCGACGCAACGACGGACAAGAAGATCACAGCGCGATTCAGCCACATGGGGCTGGTCGTGAAGGACATCGAAATGATGGAAGACTTCTACACCCGCGTCATCGGTTTCGAACGCACGGACGGCGGGCTGACCGGCGCCGGCGTCACCATGATCTTCATGACGCTTGACCCGGAAGAACACCATCAGATTTTTCTCGTGGACGGCCGTCCGGACGACGTCCCCGGCAACACCATCGCCAAGGGCGCCGGCGGCGTTATCCATCACATGGCCTTCCGGCTCGAGTCCCTCTCCGACCTGCGCGCCATGTATCTCCGTATCCAGCGTGAACGCCCTGACACCAAGATCATGACAGGCACGCACGGGATCTGTTGGACGATGTACGCAACAGATCCCGAGGGCAACGGCATCGAATTCTTCGCAGACAGCCCCTGGTACGTCACCCAGCCTTTCCTGAAGCCCATGGACTTCAACATGGACGAGGGCGAGCTGATGGACATCACCGAAAAGATGTGCCGAGAGGCGCCGGGCTTCATGCCGGTCGAAGAGTTCTACGGGGACCTGCACAAGCGCGTGCCCTCCCGCGAGGAACGCGTTGACGCCTGAAGACAGGCCGAAACGCCCGCCGGAGCACCGAATGTCTGCCAGCCCTGAGACCCTACTTGATCTCGTGATCGCGAACCGCATTCTTGCGCATGAAGGCGTCGTCGACTCCTTCGGCCATGTGAGCGTGCGCCATCCGACGGACCGCGAGCGCTACCTTCTGTCGTGGGCGCGGGCGCCGGAAATGATCGAGGCGGAGGACATTGTGGAGTTCCGCCTCGACGGCGACGGCATCGACCTAAACGGCAGGCGCCCCTACGGCGAGCGCATGATCCACGGCGCGATATACGAGCTCCGCGGGGACGTGGGTGCCGTGATCCACAACCATTCCTACGAGGTTATCCCGTTCGCGTCGACCGGCGTGCCCATCCGCCCGGTAATGCATACCTGCGGCGTGATCGGCGAAGATATTCCGACGTGGGACATTCGTGACAAGTTCGGCGAAGGCGATCACCTGGTCGTTACCATGGACCAGGGACGCGACCTCGGCGCCGCGCTCGGCGGCCAGTCCATCGCTCTGATGAAGCGCCACGGCTGCGTCGTCGTCGGAGCGACGCTGCAGGAAGCGGTGATGAGAGCGGTCTATCTGCAGGTCAATGCGAAGCTGCAGATGCAGGCTATGCAAATCGGCACCCCCGATTACCTGACGGCGAAGGAAATCGAAGCGAGCACGAAGACCCAGCTCGGCCCGCTCGGCCTCGAACGCACTTGGGAAGCGTGGTGCCGCCGCGCGATGCCACCGTCTTCATGACGGAACTACTGTCGCTTTCCTTTGGCCTGTCGCCCAACCCGCGCACGCAACCCTTCATCGACGGGTACGTCACGGTCGACGGCGTCGCAGCGACGGTCACCGAAATGCACCCTTCGGAAATGTTCTGGCGGCAGCTCAAATTTGCCGAGTTCGACGTCTCGGAGATGTCGATGTCGTCGCTCCTGATGGCGGTCGCGCGCGGCGACGACCGGTTCGTCGGCATACCGGTCTTTACGACGCGAGCGTTCTATCACACAGCAATCCTGGTCCGCACAGACCGCGGTATAAACGAAGCCGCCGACCTCAGAGGCAAGAAGGTCGGCGTGCCCGAATATCAGCAGACGGCCGCGCTGTGGGCGCGAGGAGCGCTGCAGCACGAATTCGGCGTTGAGCCAAAGGACATGGAATTCTTCATGGAGCGCACCCCGGAGGTGAGCCACGGCGGCTCCACCGGGTTCGAGCCGCCACCGGGCGTCACGGTCAACCGCATCCCACCGGAGAAGAACATCGGCTCGATGCTGATTTCGGGCGAGCTCGACGCGACGCTCCGCTACATCCGCAGCGGCAACCTAGTCGACCGGTCGACGGCGGACCTCAGTAAGCGCTGCGATATCCGCCTGTTGTTCGACCCGCTCGCCGAGGGCAAGCGGTACTTTGAGGCGACCGGGGTGTTCCCGATCAACCATGGCATGGCGATCCGCCGTGACACGCTGGAGAGGCACCCGTGGCTGCCGGAAAAGATCCTTGAAGCGTTCACGGCGGCGAACGATCTCGTTAACCGCCATCGGATGGCGCTTTGCGAAAACCATATCGCGGCCGGCCTGCTGCCGGCTGCGGCGAAGACGGCGCTGGAGACACCTCTCGTGCGCTACGGCATCGCTACCAATCGCAACGTGCTCGAGACGATCGCAGACTATTCCTTCGAACAGGGGCTAACGCCGAAGCGCGTCGCGCTCGAGGAGCTCTTCGCGCCCCCGATGATGAATACGTAACCCAAAGGAAAAGACAGGAATGACGAAATGGTAGACCTCGGACCGCAGAAGAACCACGCTGGCAGCGGGGCGAACACGCGCGTGCAGCTTAGCGTCGGGCTAACGCCGAACCTGCGCACCAGGCCAATCCTCGACGGCTTCATCACCGCCGATGCGATCGACATGGTGACATCGGAATTGCATCCCTCTGAGCTATTCTGGCGCCAGCTCAAATTCGCGGAGTTCGACGTCTCGGAAATGTCGGTCTCGTCGCTGCTTATGGCGGTCGCGCGCGGCGACGACCGCTTCATCGGCCTGCCGATTTTCACCACGCGGTTCTTCTTCCAGACCTGGGCGCTCGTCCGCAAGGACGCCGGCATCGAAAAGCCGGAGGATCTGAAGGGCAAACGGGTCGGCGTGCCGGAATTCCAGCAAACGGCGGCGCTGTGGTCGCGCGGCATCCTGCAGCACGAGTTCGGCGTCGAGCCGAAGGACATGGAATTTTTCATGGAGCGCACGCCGGACATCAGCCACGGCGGCTCCACCGGCTTCGCACCACCGCCCGGCGTCACCGTCAACCAGATCCCGATCGAGAAAAATATCGGCCAGATGATGCTCGACAAGGAACTAGACGCGACGCTGCTCTACCTGCCGGGCGGTAACCTCGTCGACCGTTCGACCGCAGACCTCGATAATCACCCGGACATCCGGCCTTTGTTCCCCGATGCCTATGCAGAGGGCAAGCGGTTCTATTCGAAGACCGGCCTTTATCCCATCAATCACGGCATGGTCATTAAGCGCGAGGTCGCCGAAAGGCACCCATGGGCGATCCTCAACATCTTCAAGGCGTTCGAGGACGCCAACGCGATGGTCGACCAGCAGCGCATGGCGCAGACGGCCTACTATCTCGACGCTGGCTTGCTGCCGCCCGAGTCCAAGCAGGCGCTGGCAACGCCGCTGGTGCGCCATGGGGTGATCGCCAACCGCAAGACCCTGGAAACCATCGCGCAGTATTCATTCGAACAGGGTCTCACGCCCCGAAAGTTGAAGTTAGAAGAGATTTTCGCGGAGAATACGTTGGACAAGTAGGGAGGAGCCGGCAATGGCCGACTACCTTCACAACGCTTGGTACGTGGCAGCGTTGAGCCGCGAATTGGGAGACGAACCGCTCGGCCGGACCTTCCTGGATTGTCCTGTGGTGCTGTTCCGCCGGGATGACGGCTCGGTCGCCGCACTCGAAGACCGGTGTTGCCACCGTCACCTGCCGCTGTCCTGCGGCCGCATCATGGGTGACCGGCTGCAGTGCGGCTATCACGGGCTCGAATTCGACGCGACGGGGACGTGCGTCGCCGTTCCCGGCCAGTCGCGCGTGCCGCCCGGCGCTGCCATCCGCACGTATCCCGTCATCGAGAAAGCCGGCTGGATCTGGATCTGGATGGGAGAGACCGACCGGGTCGACGACGAGATGTTTCCGCCTTGGCCGTGGCTCGAGGACCCGGCCTGGACCGTCACCCTGCCCGACCCGATGCACATCGCCTGCAACTACCGGCTCGTGAACGATAACGTTCTCGACACGACGCACCTCGCTTATGTCCACCGCAGTTCCATCGGCAATGCGGCGATCAACGATTTTCCGTCTAAGACCGAACGCCATGGCAAGCAGGTAACGATGACGCGCTGGATTCTCGACCGCCCGCCGCCACCCATGTATAAGGCCGCCGGCAATTTCGAGGGCAACGTCGACCGCTGGCAGATCGTCGAGCATGTGCCGCCCTGCTTCAGCGTCAACGACGCCGGCTGCGCTGTCGCCGGCACCGGCGCTCCCGAAGGCGACCGCCGCCGGGGCATCACGTTGAAGGCGCTAAGCGCGCCGACCCCCGAGACCGAGCGCACCACGCATTACTTCTTCGCGTTCGTGCGCGATTTCGGCCACGAAGACCCTGCGCTCGAAACCATGATGGCGGTCGACTTCGTCGACGTGTTCAGGGAGGACGTCGTCGTGTTCGAGGCGCAGCAGCGGATGATGGACCTTAAACCTGACGCCCCCGGCATCGACATCAACGTCGACGCCGCGCCGATAGCCGCCCGCAAGGCGCTGGAGGAAATGATCGCGGCGGAAACGGCGGCGCCGCGGGCTGAATAACGCCTCTCAGGAAATCGCGGCGGCCTTCGCGCGCACCAGCGCCAGCACCGCTTCCGAGACCGGCATCGGCACTCCGACCGCATGGCCGAGGGCGACTGGCGCGGCAACAATGGCGTCGATCTCGGGCGTCTTACCGTTTTCGAAATCCTGCAGCATCGAGGTCTTGAAGTTGCCAAGCTGCGCGCCAAGAGCGGTTCGCTCGTCGGCGGTCATGTCGGGCACCAGTCCGACGCAGCGTCCGGCCTCGGCCGCCTCCTCAAACAGGTTGTTGGCGAGGTTGCGTAGCGCAGGATCCGCCCCGATGGCGCTGTTGGTTGCGCCGGTCAGCGCCGAGATCGGCCCAAAGTTGAAATTGCCGAGAAGCTTGAGCCAGATTTCGAGGCGAAGATCGTCGACGGTCTTCGTCTCGAGCGGCGTGGGCGCGAAGATCCCGGCAATCGCGCGCACGCGGTCCGAAACCTCTCCGGTCGCCTCGCCGAAGATCAGCAGCCCGCCGCCTATGTGCCGCGCATTTCCCGGCGCAGGCACCTCCGCCCCCATATGGATGACGCAGCCGACGACGCGTTCCTTCGGTATCGCGCGGCTGATCGCGCCTTGGGGATCAAGCGCCGAAATATCGATCATCGGGCCGTCCGACGGAAACCCGTTGAAGAACCACCACGGCAGGCCGTTCATGGCGGTTACGAAGACGGTGCCCGGGCCGAGCAGAGGGGCGATGCCGGCGGCGACGGATGGCAGGGCGGGGTTCTTCACCGCGACGAAGACGACGTCCTGCGTCCCGAGGTCGCCGGGATCGTCGGAGGCCTCGCAGGTTGCAGTAAACCGCCCACCGTCGGGCGTCTCCACCGTCAGCCCGCCGGCCTTAAAGGCGTCGAGATGCGGGCCTCGGGCGATCAGCGAGACGTCTTGGCCCTCGCGCGCGAGATAGCCGCCGATCAAGCCGCCGATGGCGCCTGCGCCGTAGATGCAGATTTTCATATTGCTGTCGTCCCCGCTTCGCTAAGTCTCCCTCGAACTGTCACCTCGGACTAGTTCCAAGGTCCAGTTCGAAAAGCCATGCATCTGACGATGGCGTTTCTCAGTCGTCCGCGTAGGGGCTTGCCGTACGGTCTTTGGCCGCACCAATGCCAAGCGCCGCCGTCGGCTTGTAATGATCCGGCGTCGGACCTCCCTTCGCCTTCCGCGTCCTCGCCTCTGCCGGCGTCTCGAGCAGGTCCTTCGCCGCCATCGCCGCCTTGCGATCGACCGGGAAGGTATCCGGCTGATCCGGCGGCGGCATCATGCTGGCGTGGTAGTAGGCGACCTTCTGGCCTTCGATATCGACCTCTTTCTTCGGCTCAATGTCGCGTTGGTTGGTCGCCTTTGCTTCGATCACGCCGTCTTCGACGATCTCATGGTCGAACCACCATTTCTTAACCGGATTGCGCATGCCGTTGCCCAGCTTGTCGTCGATCCAGGTTGCGAGCGGCACCAAGGCGGGCTTCAGGAAACGCGCGTTGACCCCGAGCCAACTCGCCATCCGCGTCATCAGCGCGCCGTCGAGATCGACCACCTTGTTGAGGGGGCAAGTCTTCATGCAGCGCCCGCAGGCAGAACCCTTGGAGTTGGTCAGTCGGTAGCGCGTGCAGCGCTCAACGTCGGGCTTCCAGATTTCGTAGCCGTTGAACATGACCTTGGGGCCGTGCGGGATCGCGTCGCACGGGCATTCGCGGTCACACTTGTGGCAATGGTCGCAGAAATACTGAAGGCCGAAGTCGATCGGCTTATCGACGGCAAGCGGCATGTCGGTCGTCAGCACCACCGACTTGAAGCGCGGACCAACGAACGGGTTGAGGACTAGCTCACCGATACGGCTCAGCTCGCCGAGCCCGGCCCACAGAACCAGCGGGATGTGGAGGACGTCGGAATCCGCATTGGTCTGCGAACGCGACGGGAAACCGAGCGAGCGCATCGTCTCGCCCATCACGCCGGCGATCTCGGCGCCGCGCAGATAGCCGCGCATCGACTGCACGCCAGAAATCCAGTCGTCGCCGGACGCACCCTCCATTGTTTCGTAGCCCTGGTCTATCAGCATCACGACGGCGTAGCGGTGATACATCTCGATCGGCTGGCCGTCCTCCTTGTGCGAATTCCAGGCATAACGCGGGATCTCGCATATGCCGGTCAGATCAGAGCCGAGGAAATAGGACAGTGCCTTGATCGCCTTCGCGTTTTCCTCTGGATCACCATACTCCTCTGAGTTCACCCCGTCTGCGATCTCGCCACTCTGATGTGGCACCATCGAGCGGATCACCTTCAACAGGCTCATCGACAGCGGGTGCTTGAACGAAAAGCGCGTGCGCTCGCGACGCGCCTTGTCGCCTAGATCGCCCTGCAACGCACGTTCGAAGAACGCAGCGCGTTTGGGCACGCGGGGCACCTCGTCGTCGAGGATCAGCGTCGTCGGACGGTCGACGCGCTTGACGGTTTCCATGGGATACCGGCTGTCATGCGATTTGCGCTTGGCCCGGCGCACGCGTTCGCGGCCGGACGTCGCGCCGTTGATGCCTTTCCAGTAGGCCCTGTCGCGCGCGTTCGCCGCAGAGGCAGCCAGTGGCCGGTCGCAGGCGAGCTCGTAGTTGGTCGAGATGGCGGCGATCGTGTAGCTGCCCTCGATGAACGGGTTGGCGAGAGTATCGCCCTCGCGAACGCAGAGCCCGGCCAGCACCGTCATCCGATCGAGGTCGAGCAGGCTCTTGCCCGGCATGTGGATGCGGGTTTCGAAGCCCATCTGTCGCAAGTGCCCCGCGACGCAGGCCGCGATCTCGAGTGCGCGCATTTCGCAGGATGCGTCGACGGCGCCGTCGACCAAGTCGCGCGCAAGATTGCCGACGTCGGGCAGGCGCGGATGCTCGAACAGCATGACGACGGCGTGGGTTTGATCCGCGACCGGCGTCGCGCCCTCGAGCCAGGCGTTGTTCGGGATACAGCAAATGCCGACCTGGCTCGCATCCATGAAATAGGCGCAGCCTTTTACGTCCTGCACACGGCGGTCGAGGTCGGCGGGGACTGGTGCTTGTTTCTCGACGGGAGCTTCCTCGATGAAGCGTTCGAATAGGCCGCTGTATTTCACCGCCGCGTCGCCGAGCGGACCCGACGCGACCGCGGCCACCTTGGCGCGCGCGCGCGGGCGGGCGGCCTCGACTTCCAGCACACCGTCGTCGCGCGGAAGTACTTCGAGCGGATAGGAACCGAGATGATACGGCCTGTCCTTCGACTTCGGATAAAAGAGCATCCCCAACCCCTCTCGCCGGGCGCTGGCGCACGCGAACCAGCATGATAATGTGTCCCCGGACAAGCGCGACCGTTCCGTCGCGATAATTGTTGGGGAGTCAACAATATGAAGATCGTCTCATATGAGACAGCCGGCCACAAGTCGTTCGGCGCCGTGAAGAACGAGGGAATCGTTGATCTGGCCGGAAGGATCGATTCCGTGCTCGCGCCAGAAGATCTGCTGATCCCGGAAAAGCTGGCGGAAGCGGAGAAGATCGTCGCGAGCGCTTCGACAAATTGCGCGCTGGCCGACGCGACCCTCCTGGTCCCGGTAGACCGGCCAGGCAAGATCCTTTGCATCGGCGTCAACTACGCCAACCGCAACGAAGAGTATAAGGACAACTCCAATCTCCCCGACTATCCCAGCATGTTTTTCCGAACGCCGGAATCCTTCGTCGGCCATGGCGCGAAAATCGTGCGCCCGCCCGAGTCCAATCAGCTCGACTATGAGGGTGAGATAGCCATTGTCATCGGCGAGGAAGGCAGACGTATCCCGAAGGAAAAGGCGCTCGATCACATCGCCGCGCTTACAATCCTGCAAGAAGGCACCATCCGCGACTGGCTGCGCCATTCGAAATTCAACGTCACGCAAGGAAAGAATTTCGACCGGACAGCATCCATCGGCCCGTGGATGGTGACCGCCGACGAGTTCGACATGACCGCACCCATGCGCGTGACAACCCGGGTCAACGGCGAGGTGCGCCAGGACGACACGACCGAAAACATCATTTTCGATTTCACTTATCTCATCTCCTACGTGTCGACCTTTATGACGCTGCGCCGCGGCGACATCATCTCGACCGGCACGCCAACCGGCGCGGGCGCGCGCTTCGACCCGCCAAAATGGCTAGTCCCAGGCGACGTGGTCGAGGTCGAGGTGCCGGGGATAGGGCTGCTCTCGAACGAGGTGGTCGACGAGGAGGTCTAAGAATGGCCACGAGCGGCACGACAGGAATCGAGCCGTTGGAACTGTTGGAGATGATGCGCCGGCGGCGCTCGTCGCGCACCGGCTTTCTCGAGAACACCGAGGTGCCAGAAAAAATGCTGGAGCTGCTGCTGGAAGCCGCCCGGGCGGCACCATCGGGCGGCAACGCGCAGCCATGGGAATTCCTTGTTATCCGCAACAAGGACACGCGGGTGCGCATCGCCGACCTCTACAAGCAGCAGCTGACCGAAAAGATCGAACTGGAACGCACAATACGCGGGACGACAAGCGTCAGCGGCGTCGGCTGGCGCAACGCGCCGGTCCTGATCCTCGTTCTCGGCGATCCGCGCACGTCGCTGTGCTTTCCGCTGCGGACGGCGGAGGACAAGGCGGACTCGCATTTCTACAGTGGTCTCGCCAACGCGACGCTGCAGCTGATGCTTATGGCCGAATCCTTCGGCCTGTCGACGCAATATGTCAGCGACGCCGCATCACCCTATTTCAGTCTGATGCTCAAGCACATGCTGGGTATCCCGAAGGAGCTGAGGGTCTATCAAATCGTGCCGGTCGGCTATACCGAGGTGATCGCCACACCCAAGAGCCGCCGCGCGCTCGACAGCATTGTCCACTACGAGCGCTACGATGCGTCTAAACTTCGGAGCGAAGCCTATCTAGAGTCGTTCGCCGCTGAGGATTCGATCCAGTCGAAGGACTACGACCGCGGCGGCAAGAGGATCGGATAAGAAGAGAAAGCGGATGGACTACACCACCCTCGGCCGCACCGGCCTCAAGGTCAGCGTCGCAGGCTTCGGCTGCGGTGGCAACAGCAAGGCGGGGCTTGGCACCGGCGCGGGCGACCGAGGCGCGGTCGCGATCCTGCGCGAGGCGATGGACCTTGGCATCAATTTCTTCGACACGGCGCGGAGCTACGGCACCGAGGGTGTGCTCGGCAGGGCGATCGCAGACGTGCCGCGCGACCAGGTCGTGATTTCGACCAAGCACCTCGCTGGCGGATCCCCGGAGAGCACCGTCGCGGCGCTTGAGAAGTCACTGCGCGAGCTCGGCACCGATTGCGTCGACATCTTCATGCTGCACGGCGTCTCGCCGCGCCAGTACGACCATGCGCTGAACGAACTCGCCCCGGCGCTGCTGCGCGAGAAGGAGCGGGGCAAGCTACGCTTTCTCGGCATCACCGAGACGTCCCCCAACGACCACGAGCATGAGATGCTGGGTCGCGCCGTCCACAATGGCTGCTGGGACGTGATCATGCTGGGCTTCAACTTGATGCATCAGGTCGCGCGCGACCGCGTCTTCCCGCACACAATGGCGAACGGCATTGGCACCCTGATGATGTTCACCGTCCGCAATGTCTTCAGTGTGCCGGGACGCCTCGAGGAGACGATGCGGGAGCTCGCGGCGGACGGAAAAGTGCCGGCCGAGCTGGCAACGGACAATCCGCTCGGTTTCCTGATCCACGACCGCGGCGCGACCAGTCTCATCGACGCCGCATACCGCTATGCGCGCCACGAGCCCGGCGCAGACGTGGTACTGTTCGGCACCGGGAACCCCGATCACCTGCGCTCAAACGTCGCGTCGATCCTCAGCCCGCCGCTCCCCGATGCCGACCGCGCGAAGCTCGCCGCACTTTTCGGGCACCTGCGTGGCGTCGGTCTGGAGGTACCGGGGCCGCGGTAAATCGCAGGACAGCGTCGCAAAATCGTTTTACGCGAAGCGGCTGAGACTTAGACCAACGGGTTGTTGCGACCCATTTAATCCAGATCGCTAGCGTCATGACGCTCGGCGAGCTGCATTTCCTCCGGGCCCATCACTCGGTTGACGCGCCGGCCGCGCTGAACGGCGGGGCGGTTTTGGATCTCCGTCGCCCAGCGGGCGACGTTCTTGTAGCTCGCGACGTCGAGGAACTCAGTCGCCTCGTACTGGTCGTTCAGCACCACGTTGCCGTACCAAGGATAGGTCGCCATGTCGGCAATATTGTAGTCGTCCCCACACAGGAATTGCCGGTCGGCGAGGTTCCTATCGAGCACGTCAAGCTGGCGCTTTACCTCCATGGTGAAGCGGTCGATCGGGTATTGCAGTTTGTCCGGCGCATAGTGGTAGAAATGCCCGAAGCCGCCGCCGAGATAGGGAGCGCTGCCCATCTGCCAGAATAGCCACGAATAGCACTCGGCCCGCGCCGAGGGGTCCTCCGGCAGGAAGGCACCGAATTTCTCGGCGAGATAGAGCAGGATTGCACCGGATTCGAAGACCCGCGTCGGCGGATCGGTGCTGACATCGAGCATCGCCGGTATTTTCGAATTCGGGTTGATCGACACGAATCCGCTGCCGAACTGCTCGCCGTCACGGATGCGGATTAGCCACGCGTCGTACTCCGCATCCTTGTGACCAGCCGCGAGCAATTCCTCGAACATGATCGTGACCTTGACCCCATTGGGCGTCGCCAGCGAATAAAGCTGGTGTTGATGCTTGCCGAGCGGCAGCTCCTTGTCGTGCGTCGCGCCGGCGATCGGCCGGTTGAGCTTGGCGTAAGGTCCCTGGGCCTCGGACTCCCATGTCCAGACCTTCGGCGGGGTATAGGTATCAGCCATCGTGGTTCCTCGTTTGTAAATTGGTATCTCTTGGCGCGGACTATGCGCCAGCGCACGAGGGCATTCAACGCTGGAGGCCGGACGCGGATGGACATTGCTGGGGAGCGTTCCTAATGTTTGCGGGTGGAAGCGGAGGAATCCCGTCATGGACAACACGGCACGGCCGCCGCCCAACGGGCTGGCATTCCGGGGATACGAGCGCCGCATCGAGGCGGAACCCGATCTGGCCTTGCTGGAAGTCGGGCGCGGCACGCGGGCGGGCGAATATCACCGGCGCTTCTGGCAACCAGTCTGTTACCTTTCCGAACTGGGCGACGTGCCGCTGCGCGTTCGCGCGCTGGGTGAAGATCTCGTCGCTTTCCGCGATCTCTCAGGCCGTATCGGCGTCATGCACCTCCATTGCTGCCACCGCAACACATCGCTGGAATACGGCATCCTGACCGAAGCGGGTATCCGCTGCTGCTATCACGGCCGCGTCTTCGACGTCGACGGCACGATCGTCGACATCCCAGGCGATCCCGCGGCCAAAACCCTGAAGGACGAGGTCAGCCAGGGCGCCTACCCCACACACGAATTCGCCGGAATCGTGTTCGCCTACATGGGCCCGCCCGACCGCATCCCGGCGTTTCCGGCGCTCGACCGGTTTTCCGTCCCGGGCGCGCAACTGGTGCCGGGTGAGCGCTTCGATTTCGCTTGCAACTGGCTGCAGGTAAAAGAAAACGCGATCGACCCGCTCCACACACACACGCTGCACGTCATTCCGCAGCTCCGCGGCATGGCGCACTTCGCCGATGAGTTCGAGCACATCCCGCAGATTGTCTGGACCGAAACTCCCGCGGGCGTGATCTATCTCGCCGCTAGGCGCGTCGACGACACTGTGTGGGTCCGCTCGGCCGAGGTATACGGCAGCAACATTCACGCGATCAGCTCGATCTTCGAAAACGGCCGCGAGCCGAAGCCAGCAAGCCGCCCATTCATGACATTCTGGACGCTGCCGGTCGACGACGACCGCTGCATCACCTTTTATGTCAGCCACGTTTTCAGCGACGAAACGATGCCGTTCGATGAGCGGCGGCGCCTCGAGGTGTTTGGCCAGAAGGGCCTGCGCCCCTATCTCGACCGCCAATGGATCCCGGGCGACCATGACGCGCAGGTCGGCCAGGGACCAATTAACGTCCATGCGCTGGAGCATCTAGGCTCGCAGGACCAGGGCATCGTCCTGTTCCGGCGCATCGTGCGCGAGGGCATCGAGGCAGTCGCCCGCGGCGAAGACCCAAAAGGCTTTTCCCCGCCGGGAGGCGAGATCCCGCCGAGCTTCGCGAACGATCTGGTGGTGCCGGCAAGCGAGATCGGCGGCGACGCCGACGATCCCGCCGCGCTCCGGGCCTTCGCGCGGGAGGTGTCCGAACTCTATCGGCGAGAACCGCCGATGCAGCATCCTATAGGGCGCGTTTTAGCTCCGCGATCGACGACCAGCGCCATTGCTGGTCGTCCTCGGTGCCCGTGGTGCGTCGAGGAAAAGCCGCATTGCGGGCTGAGGCACAGCGGCACATACGCCGACGCCTCGTCGATGCGGCGCCGGACGGCGTCGGCATCCTCCAACGCGGGCGTCTTGGTGGTGATCAGGCCGAGCACGACCGTCTGGCCGTCGGGAACGTAGCGCAGCGGCTCGAAGCCGCCGGCGCGGTCGCTGTCGAACTCCATGAAGATGCCGTCGACATCGAGCCCGCCGAACACGGTCTCGGCGACCGGCTCGTAACCGCCCTGCGCGACCCAGCTCGACTTGAAATTGCCGCGGCAGGTATGGACGGTCACCGTCATGTCGGCGGGGCGGTCGGTATAGCGCCGCATCGTCGCCGCGGTCGCGCATCGAGGCGCGCATCGCCTCATCGCACGATAGGCCAGTCGACCTGCGCGGCAGCCGGCGTCGTCATCGAGGCCGCCGTCCAGTCGGCCCAGAACGCGTCCATGTCGGGATACGCGCTCTGCTCGACCGCTTCGCGCCCGGGGCGGAGATGGATCATCGCGGGGCCGGGGATCGTCTGCTTCGCGGTCTCGCGCGTCGTCTTCGCGAGATAACCGAACATGTCGGTGAAGATGCCGTGCGGATGGCCGACCTTGCCGACGATCTTGGCCATCGGCGGCTGCTCGTCGTTGGAGAAGCTCTGCGCGCGCAGCGCCTCCCATGGCTCGACGCCGGCGAACCCCCACAGGAAATCGAGATGCCACCAGTCGCGCCGGAACTCGCCGTCCGTGACGCCGTGGAGCCCGAGCCCCTCCTGCAGCGCGACGGCGTCCGCGACGCAATCGTCCTCGACGGCGCGGACCGCGTCGGCCGATATCTCGCCGGCCTTGCCTCTGGCGCGCGCTTCGGCGAGGCGCGCCGGCCGAAGCAGGCTGCCGACGTGATCGGCGCGGAACGGCGGCTTGGCGCGCGCAGTCATCGCGCCCGCTCCGTCATTCCACGTCCATCACGGCGACGGTGCAGCCGACCGCGAAGATCGGGATCGGGTCGTAGTGCCACAGCTCGCCGGTCGCGCCCTCGGTCGCACCGGCGACGGCGACGAAGGTGCGGATCTCGAAACCGCCCTGCCCGCCCTGCCGGTAGGTGTCCTCGTCGGTATAGGAAATCAGCTCGTCGCGCCGGTTATTGACGAACCGGTCGAGGAATTCGCGGTCCCATTCCTCGTTGATACGGCCCGAGTCGGGCGTCGCCGGCCAGTGCGAGATGCCGCCGGTGCCGATCACGGCGATCTTTTCCGGCACGGAATCGCAGGCCTTGCGGAGCGCGCGGCCGAACTCGTAAACCCGTTTCATTGGCGCGAGCGGTGGGCCCTGGCAGTTGATGTTCACCGGGATGATAGGCAGTCCGTTGTCAGGGCTTAGGAAATGGAGCGGCACCATGATGCCGTGGTCGAATTTCCATTCCTCGGCATACGCGACGTCGACGTCTTCCATCATACGTTCGATCAGCCGCTTCGACAGGTCGGGCGCTCCGGGGATCGTTCGCGGCTCGATGCCGAGCCAGGCGGGATCCTCGATCGGACCAAAATAACTGTCACCCATGCCGACGCAGAAGGCGGGCATGTTGTTCATGAAGAAGTTGGCGAAATGCTCTGCCGCGATCACCACTAGCGCCTCGGCATCGGATCCATCGATAGCGTCTTTCATCCGCGCAAATTGGGCGTAGAGCGCCGCGCGCTTCTCTGGGTCGGCCCGGTCGGCACGCCCCGTGATGCCTGGTGCATGGCTGCAGGCGCCGGCAAAGACCATCGTCATCAGGCGTCCCCCCCGTCTGTATCCGTTTCCGTGTCTTGAACCAGCGCGTAAACGCCTGCGCGCACCGGACCATGCACGGCGCGCCCGTCGCGCATCGCATTTAAGTATTCGTCCCACGCATAACCCTTCATCGCCGCGAAATGCATTAACAGCTGGCCGTTTACGCCAAGGACGTAGAGGAGGCCGATATCCGGCTTGCGGATGGCCGCGAGCTCATCTCTGGTCAACTCGTAGTCGGCCAGAACCGAGTCTTCGTTGTCGCCGAAACGTTCGCGGATGCCGGGATCTCGGTTGAGCTGGTACAGCAGCTTCTGGACGTAGTAGAGGCTCATGTCAGGCTTTCAGCAGGTGGGCGGCGTTCTCGCGCAGGATCGCCTGCCGGTCCGCGCTCGAAATGGCGGCGTCCCGGATCGCGGCGAGCGTCCAGTCGGTTGAGAAGATTGGGCAATCTGTGCCCACGACGATCTTGCCAGCGCCAAAGACTGCCACCGCAATTTCGAGCGCGTGCGGGCCGAGCGACGAGCAATCGACGTGGAGACGCGAGTCGCGGGCGCGCTTCATGGGCCGGTCGCCGCCGATACCGCGCGTCTCAGCGACATGCTCCATCCGCTCGATCACCATCGGCAACGAGCCGCCGAGATTGGCGATGTGAACCGTGACGTTGGAGTAGTCGTTCAGGAAATCAGAGAAGAGCAGGGTCGCGGTCGCCTGCGCAACACTGGCCTGAACACCGAGCGCCTGGCGCGCGAAAACAGTGTCCGGGAACGGCGACGTCGGGGTGGCTCCCAGCGACGGCACCTCGTCGGGGCGGCGGCCGGGATGGACGAAGAAATGAAGCCCGATCTCGTTGCCGGCTTCGAACACCGGCCGCAGCTTTTCTGCCTCGGCGATCGAAATGAAAGCGTTGTTGGGCAAAATCGCGCCAGCGAGGCCGAGGCCGCCTTCTGGCCCGCAACACCTTTGCAGTTCAGACACCGCTTTCGGCATATCGGCGAACGGCAGCGCGGCGAGGCCAGAAAACCGGTCGGGATGCGCCTTCGACAACGCTGCCGCCTCGTCATTGAATAGCGACAGCAGCGGGAGCGACTCATCCGCCGGCAGACTGTCGAGCCCGAACAGGCCGGGGAATGACAGAAGCTGGCGTTCGATGCCCCGTTCATCCATGAAGGCGATGCGCTCCCCCATGTCCATATAGTCGGATCCGAAAGCGAGGTTTTCGATGGGCAGATGGATCCGTTCCGTCCCGTCCTGCAGCGCCTTAATCCACGGCGGCGCGCTCCGCTTGCGTAGCTCACCCGCCATCGCTTCCGGCACGAAATGGGTGTGCATGTCGATCGTCATTCGTCTCCCCCGCCCGGTTGTGCCTCGGGCCTCAACTTTTGGGTCCGGCCTTGCCCACGGCAACCCTGTCCTCCCATTATCCCCGATAGCAAACACGCGACCAAGATAAAGGAGGAAAATCATGGCAGACACCGCAACGATGCTCGGCAAGGAACTCTATGTGGTTTTCACGCGGCCGGTCGGCGAGCCGGAGGAAATCCGCAAACTGCTGCCGCAACATCTCGACCGCCAGGTGGAGTTGGAGAGGAAAGGTATCATGTTCGGCGCCGGCCCGATGTTCGAGAAGGGCGGTGAGAGACCGGCGTTTGGGATGATCGTTATCCGTGCGAACTCGTTCGAGGAAGCCGATGCCATCGCCGCGGAGGACCCCTTCCACAAGGCAGGCCTCCGAGAATACGAAATCCACAAATGGGTAATGAACGAGGGTAGCTTCACGGTCACGATCAACTATTCGGACCAGACGGCGCAGGTGGTCTAAATGTCGGGGACACTGCTCTACGTCCTAGTGCGCCGAGACCGTCCGGCCCGGGCGGCGGAACGCGCCCGCCTGCAGTCGGAGCACGCAGCCTACCAGCAGCCGTTCCTGCCACTGATTGTTTACGGCGGCGGGTTGGTCAGTGACGGAACCGAAACGTCCGGCGATGTGGATATCCGCGACATCACTGGTAACGTCCTCGTCTTCGCAGCCGATCGGGCAACGGTCGAGGATTTCCATCGTAACGACCCCTATACGAGGGCCGACCTGTTCGAGTTTGCCATCGTCGAGCGAGTCTGGCAGCGAGTGCCCGACCCAGGTGCGTCTTGCCGCGACGCAGCGCAAGAGATAGCGTTTCCGGAAAAATAGAGGAGCCCCTCATGGATACGTTCCAGGTATCCGCCGCCGTCGGCTACGCGCACGGTGCACTAGTGCGGCCGGAAGGCGTGAAGGCCCGCGTCTCAGCGGAAGAGTGGCAGGTCCGTGTCGATCTCGCGGCGTGCTACCGCCTCGTATTTCACTACGGCTGGCATCACCTCAATCTCAACCACATCTCAGCTCGCGTGCCGGGCGAGGACGGGACTATCCTGATCAACCCGTACGGCCCGATGTACAACGAGGTGACAGCGTCGAACCTTGTCAAGATCGATCTCGACGGCAACGTGCTTGACGAGACCCCTTACGGCATCAATCCGGCGGGTTACACGATCCACAGCGCGATCCATGCGGCGCGTGAGGACGTCGGTTGCGTGCTGCACACCCACACTGAGGCGGGCCTCGCGATTTCTTCGCTGAAATGCGGTCTACTGCCGCTCAACCAGGACGCTGTCCGATTCTACAACCGCCACGGCTATCACGATTACGAAGGCATCTCGCTCGAGCTTGGCGAGCGAGGCCGGCTGGTCGCAAGCTTGGGCGAGCATCGCGCGCTGATCCTCCGCAATCACGGCCTGCTAACGGCGGGCCGAACTATCGCCGAGGCCTTCACTCTCATGTACCACCTGGAAAAAGGCTGTGTCGCGCAGTTGATGGCCGGTGCAACGGGTGCCGACGACTCGCATCTCATCCTGCCGTCGTCCGAGGTCTGCGAAAAATCAGCGCAGCAGGCGTGGGCCATCAACGACAAGACCGAGGAGATGCGATGGCCCGCCCTGGTCCGCTGGATGGACAAGGAACAACCGGGGTTCAGGGATTAGAAAAACGTTCGACGGTCCAAGGGAGGTAAAGCAATGCGGATGAAACCTGCGATCACGCTCGAAGATGCGAAGAAACTGCTCGAGGCTGCCGAGGAAGAGGCAAGGCGCAACAACTGGGAAGTGGTGATCTCCGTCGTCAACGACGGCGGCCGCATCGTGGCGGTTCACCGAATGGACGGCGCCCGGCCCGGTAACGACGACATCGCGCTCGCCAAGGCCAACACGGCGGCGATGACCTGCCGACCGAGCGGCGTCTGGGAACACTGGATCGAGACGACCCACAGGGCTTACGCCACGTTCCCGTTCCTGGCCGCCAAAGGAGGCCTGCCTATCATTGTCGACGGCGACATCATCGGCGCGGTGGGCATCTCCGGCGTGAAGTCCCATGAGGACGAGCAAATCGCGCGCTACGCGATCTCCACTGTCTTTCCCGATGCGAAGACAACTCGCGCGGGCGAAGAGAACGACGGCACTTTACCGTCATAACGCTCGGCGCAAGATCGCGAAGCCTAGATCGACGCCGTTCATCGCCTTAGACTGGTATGCTGGCAGTTATTCAGTCTAGGCTGGGATCGGGCGGCACCGCCGCAACGATTTTCTCGTCTAGAGGCTCGCTCACAAGGAGATGGCTGGGCGCGCCCGAGCCAAACAGGCTAATGCTCGCGTTGCTGCCGAAGGCTGCGAACAGTTTTGCCATGTGCAAAAACCCCGCACCCCGCGCAAGCGGAGTGCGGAGCGCTATTTTAGATTCCTTGAACGACGGGGTTCTTGAGCGTGCCGATGCCTTCGAGCTCGATTGTCACCGTATCGCCGGGCTTCAGGCATTTGCCTTTGGGCCTGCCCACGCCCGCGGGCGTTCCGGTGGCGATCACGTCGCCTGGACGCATGGTGAGACGCGCGCTGATGTACTCGATCTGCTCGTTGATGTTGAAGAACAGATATTTCGAATTCGAATCCTGCTCGAGGCTGTCGTTGACCCACAGCTTGATGTCGATGTTATGCGGGTCCGGAATATCGGACGCTGGCACCATCCATGGGCCCATTGGGCCGGAGCCCTCAAAGTTCTTGTGGACAAACCAGTGCGTGTTGAACGGCCGGTTGCGAGGCTTGCCGAGATCGCGCGCCGACAGATCGTTGAAGATGGTGTAGCCGGCAACATAGTCGAGCGCATTAGCAGCCTTCACGTTACGCGCAGGCTTGCCGATGACAACAGCAAGCTCTGCTTCCCAGTCGATGAAGTTTGATACCTTGGGAAGCTGGATTTCGTCGCCCGGCCCGATGATGCAATGCGGGCCCGACTTCAGGAAGAAGTACGGATCAGTGTCTTCCTTCACAAGCTGGGTCTTGCCGTCCGGCGACATTTCCTTCTGGTGATCGACGTAGTTCGCGCCTGCATTGAACACGACCGGCGGGTAGAGCACCGGCGCCATCAGCTTCACGGACTCGAGTTTTGTACAGACGTGCGACCCAGGATCGTCGGCCAGCCTTGCCAGCTTCGCATCGTTCTCGGCCCAGTCCTGCAGCAGTTCATACGTCGAACCGGAAATACCGGCCGCGGCGAGATCTATCACGTCGTCACCGACGAGAATGCCCGGGCACGGCTTACCGTTGTCGCCCGCGTAATTGAGTAGCCTGTAGCTTGCCATCGTCTTCTCTCCCTTTTGTTGTATCGTTTTGGCGTGGATCTCTTTTCGTACTCCCACGGCGGTTTTGCAATATCGAAATGAGCCGTTTCAGGGGCGTGCCTTGACCGAACCCGGCGAAAACCGGATTGTCGCGGCACGATATAGTACGAGACCGGGAGAACGGGACGTGGCGAACAAGGACCTTCGCAATTTCATCGAGGAAATCGAAAAGATCGGCGAGCTGAAGAACATCAGCGGCGCCGACGCCGAAGAGGCCATCGGCGGCATCGTCGACATTTACATGCGCGATCTCGGCAACCCGGCCGTTCTTTTCGACAAGATCGCAGGATATCCCGACGGCTTTCGCGTCCTCGCCAATATCATCATGTCGCGGCCGCGCTGCGCGATCGCGCTAGGCCTGCCGCCGGACGCGACCGAGCAGCAGCTGATCGACTGGTGGCGGCACTATCTCGGCGCCGACGCGCCGGAGCACCCACCGATCGAGGTCAACGGCGGGCCGATCATCGACAACGTATTCGAGGGCGACCAAGTCAACATCAAGACGCTGCCGTCGCCCAAGTGGCACGAGCATGACGGCGGCAACTTCATCGGCACCGGCTGCATCGTCGCCATGCGCGATCCCGACACCGGCTGGGTGAACTACGGCACCTACCGCGTGCAGACGCACGATGAACGTACAGCGACCGTTATGATGTCGCCGGGCAAGCACTGCCGCCTGATGATGAAGAAATATCACGACCGCGGCGAGAAGTGCCCGGTCGCGGTGGTAGCCGGCGTCCATCCGCTAATGTTCATGATCGGCGGCTTCGAAGTCGCTTACGGCCGCAACGAGCTCGACGTGGTCGGCGGAATTTTCGGCGAGGGCATCGAGGTCATTAACATGCCCAAGACCGGCCTGCCGGTTCCCGCTGGCGCGGAGATCGCCTTTGAAGGCTACATCTCGCCCAACGACGAGATTTTGGAAGGCCCGCTCGGCGAATGGACGGGCTACTACGCGGGCGGCCAGCGGCCAGAACCTGCAATCCGCATTGAGACGCTGTGGCACCGCGACAATCCGGTCATCACCGGCGCGATCCCGGCGGTGCCGCCCAACGACAACACCTATTACATGGGCGCCTACCGCGCCGCTGCCGTGTGGAACCAGCTCGAAGCCGCCGGCATTCCGGGTGTCAAGGGCGTCTACGCGCACGAGGCCGGCGGCAGCCGCATGTGGCTGACCGTCTCGATCAAGCAGATGTACGGCGGCCATTCCAAACAGGCCGGCCTCGTCGCCTCACAGTGCCACGCCGGCGCCTACGCCAACCGCTGGGTCGTCGTCGTCGACGACGATATCGACCCGTCGAACATGAACGACGTCGTCTGGGCGATGTGCACGCGGTTCGATCCGCGCGAGGGCGTCGACATCCTGAACGGCTGCTGGAGCACGCATCTCGACCCGATGTGCTTCGACGACGACCACGACCGCCGCAATTCGCGCATGGTGATTGACGCCTGCATCCCGTTCGCCCGCAAGGACACGTTCCCGAAGGTCGCGCGCTCGTCGCAGGAGCTTGACGACCGCATCAAGGCAAAATTCGCGGCCGACCTGCCGCCGGCCTACCAATAGGAGAGCCGCGATGACCGACTGGATCCGGTTCGAGCGCGGCGGTGAGACCGCGTTCGGCACGCTAGTGGGCGGTGCGGTCGGCGTTTTCGAGGGCGACATGTTCGGCGTCGCGACGCCGACCGGCGAAACGCTGCAGCTTACCGACGTCACCCTCCTGACGCCGTGCGTGCCGTCCAAGATCGTCGCGCTGTGGAACAATTCCGCGTCGGCGGCGGAGAAGCAGGGTCTCGGCCGGCCGGCGGATCCGCTGTTCTTTCTGAAAGGCCCGAACACCTATCTGGCGCCCGACGGCACGATCCGCAAACCCGCCTCCTACGACGGGCGTGTGATCTACGAGGCCGAGCTCGGCGTCGTCATCGGCAAGCAATGCAAGGACGCCGACGAGGCGGCGGCGGCCGACTGCATCTTCGGCTACACCTGCGTCAACGACGTGACCGCACTGCAGGTGCTCGACGCCGACCCAAGCTTTCCGCAATGGGCGCGCGCCAAGGGGTACGACACGTTCGGGCCGTTCGGCCCCGTAATCACGACCGACATGGACCTCGGGAGCGCCACCATCCGCGCCGAGCTCAACGGCCGCGAACGCCAGAACTATCCGGTCAGCGACCTGATCCTGCAGCCGGTGGAGCTGGTGAGCCGGCTGTCACACTTCATGACGTTGGAGCCAGGCGATATCGTCTCCTGCGGCACCGGCCCCGGCGCCCTCCCGATGAAGCCCGGCTCGACCATCGACGTGATCGTCGACGGCATCGGCACGCTGTCCAACACCTATGGCGAATAGACACCCTGGCGACGAGTAACCACGCTGACCCTCCTCCGTAATCCCTATTTCCTGCTGAGCTTCGCCATTCTTTGTTGGGGCGGCAATTTCGTCGTCGCCCGCTGGGCTAATCTCGATGCGCCGCCGGTCGCACTGTCGTTCTGGCGGCACCTATTCTCGGTCGCTCTCATCGCTCCGTTCGTAATCCGGCTGCTCAAGACCGACTGGCCCACGATGAAGACCCGGCTATGGAGCTTCGCCCTGATTGGAGCGCTGCTCGCAGCAGGCAATACGCTGGTCTACTTCGCGGTGCTGGAAACCACGGTGGTCAACGCCGCGCTAATCAACGCGGGAGTCCCAGTTGCGGTCGTTTTCTTCTCGTGGCTTATGTTGCGCGACCTCATCAATCGCTGGCAGGCCGTCGGCATTGTCCTCGCCTTCGCCGGCATCATTACTGTCGTCACCAAGGCACAGCTCGGCATCCTGCTGAGGCTTCAGTTTGGCTGGGGCGACGTATACATGCTGGGCGCGGTGATCTGCTGGGCGCTTTACATGGTGATGATCAAGCATGCCCAGGTGAAGATATCCGGATTGTCGCTGTTGGTTGTCCTGTCCGCTTTCGCAACCCTGTGGTTGGTCCCCGCCTACGGCGTAGAGCTCGCCATGGGTTACAAAATGAGCTGGACTTTGCTGACCTGGGCCTCGCTCGGCTACGTCTCCGTCTTCAGCACCATCGTGGCGTGGATCTGCTGGAACAGCGGCACTCTCCAGCTTGGCCCGAACCGAGCGTCGGCATTCATGTGCCTGCACCCAATCTTCGGATCCGGCCTCGGCATGATCTTCTTTGACGAGGCCTTGAGACCCTATCATGCCATCGGCACCGCTCTGGTGCTAACCGGCGTCGTGATGGTTTCCCGCGTCTACGGCCGGCAGTCGCCGGCAAAGGCCTAGGGCCGCCTCTCGGTAACTTCATCAGTCCTCTCCCTCGCCCACCATCCAACATCAGTATTGTAAGCGTAGCCTGGCGGGAGACAGGACCGAACCGGCTTTTATCTAAGGCTGGTCAGAGACATGAGCCGCTACGATGCGCCAGCCCTCTGGCATCCGCACCCAGGTCTGGCTTTGGCGGCTGATATCGTCGCTGCCCGGCCGCGTGGACTCTGTGTTGGCTACCGCGAAATTTCGCCCGAAGGTTATGATAGAGGTATCCTTCAGCGTCCTTTCCCACGATCCGATATCGCGCGCCCGGCGAAAGGCGGACAACGCCGCATGGCTGACGACGGTGCCGTTCGGCCCATACCGAAGCGTCTTCTCATCGTCCCAAAACAGCTCGTCGATCATGTCAACGTCGTTGGCGAGAAGCGCCTTTTCATAAGCCATAAAGGCCGCCGTGACCTCCTCGACAACCTCGGGGATGTTGATTTCCATACTTGCTCCTGCGCGCTTGGGTCTCGATTGACAGTCCCATGCCGATAGCCGACACAGGGACCAAACAACAGGACTATACCGTGGCGCCCCCGCTTCTGCTTCTTCGCGATATCGAGCTGACCTTCGGCGGCAAGCCGCTGTTCGAGGCAGCAGAGCTGTCGGTGTCGCCTGGCGAGCGGCTGTGCGTCGTGGGGCGTAACGGCTCGGGCAAGTCGACGCTGATGAAGATCGCGACGGGCGAGATCGCCCCCGATGACGGCGAGCGATTCCTGCAGCCGGGCGCGACGGTCCGCTACCTGCCACAGGAGCCAAGCCTTTCCGGTTATGAGACGACCCTCGACTATGTCAAATCCGGCCTCGAGGCAGGCGACGATCCTCAGCGCGCGCCGTGGCTGCTCGAGCAGCTTGGCCTTACTGGCACCGAAGACCCGGCCACACTATCGGGCGGCGAGGCGCGGCGCACCGCGCTCGCCCGCACGCTCGCGCCCGAACCGGACATCTTGCTACTCGACGAGCCTACCAATCATCTCGACCTGCCGGTGATCGAGTGGCTGGAAACGGAGTTGCGCGGCATACGCTCGGCGCTGGTACTGATCAGCCACGACCGCAAATTCCTCGAGAACCTGTCGAGCGCGACCGTGTGGATCGAGCAGGGCCGCACCCATCGGCTGGAGCGCGGCTTTGCTGCGTTCGAGCAATGGCGGGAAAACTATATCGAGGCCGAGGCGACAGAGCGTCACAAATTTGACCGCAAGCTTGCCTCGGAAATGGACTGGCTGCACAAGGGCGTCACCGCGCGGCGCAAACGCAACATGGGACGGCTGCGCGCGCTAAATGAGATGCGCGCCGAGCGCCGAACGCGGCGCGCGCCGGCGGGCCGCGTCAACATGATGGCGACCGAAGGCACAATGTCTGGCAAGCTGGTCGCTGAGGCGAAATCAATCTCCAAGAGCTACGGCGACACCATAATCGTCCGCGATTTCTCGGCGCGGGTCGCGCGCGGCGACCGGGTCGGCATCGTGGGGCCCAACGGCGCGGGCAAAACGACCCTGCTGCAGCTACTTACCGGCGAATTGAAACCGGACGAAGGTAACGTGCGGGTCGGAAAAAATCTCGAGGTCGAATATCTCGACCAGCGCCGTGATACGTTGGACCCAGCCGAGACCCTCACCAACGCGCTGACCGGCGGCGGCGACAAGGTCGAGGTTGCTGGCGAGACGCGCCACGTAATCGGCTACATGAAGGATTACCTCTTCTTGCCGGAGCAGGCGCGCACGCCGGTCGGCGCGCTGTCGGGCGGCGAGCGCGGCCGCATCATGCTGGCCCGCGCTCTGCGTCGCCCGTCGAACCTGCTGGTGCTCGACGAACCGACCAACGATCTCGACCTGGAAACGCTCGACCTGCTGCAGGAACTGCTGTCCGACTATACCGGCACCGTGCTGCTGGTCAGCCACGACCGCGACTTCCTCGACCGGGTGGTCACGTCGGTGATCGCGGCGGAAGGAAGCGGGCGCTGGGTCGAATATGCCGGCGGCTATTCGGACATGATGGCCCAGCGCGGCGGCGACCTGGCAGCACGGCAGCCGTCAACCGCTCGGGAAAAGAAGGCTGCTGCACCCGCCCCCGCACGGGAACGGCCCGCCCTCGAACGCCGCAAGCTGTCCTTCAAGGACAAGCACGCGCTGGAGACCCTGCCCGCTCGCATGGACGAGCTTCAAGGGCGCATCACCGCTCTCCGGGATACGCTGACGGACCCGAACCTATTCGCCAGGGACCCTGCTAGGTTCGAGGCCACGGCGAAAGACCTGCAGGTAGCCGAGACTGACCTCTCCGATGCGGAAGAGCTCTGGCTAGAGCTTGAGATGAAACGCGAGGAGATCGAGGGTGGCTGACGCCCCATCTGTTCAAGCCGTCCTTGCGGCGGTAAATGTGTAGGCAATCGAAAACATCCGTTCATAGCATGCCGGAAGCTTTCCCCATGACTAGACCGCCCCTTTGGCCCGCCCACCTCCACCATTTCTGTCTCCGCACAGACCAGCCTGAGGTCATGCGCGGCTGGTACGAGAAACATCTGGAGCTGAGCTCAGAAACCGTGGACGGCGGCAAGATATTGTTGAGCGCGGGTCAGCGGAATATCGTTCTCCAACCTGCTGAAACCCGCGGTATAGCATATGCCGCGTATGCGCTCGCAGATACGGATCAGTCTGCGAAATTCGACGCAGACATGCGAAAAAAGGGCGTTCCACTGTCCGACATTCGTTCGCCCGTCTTCACTGACGACCAGACCGCAGTGCTCGATCCGGACGGCAACATTTTCATCTTCGGCGTGCCGGCGCGGCCGGAATCGGCCGATCCCGACCCGATGCCGGGCCGCCTCCAGCATCTCGGCATCTGCACGCCGCAGATCGACAAGCTGATCGAGTTCTACACCGGCACGGTTGGCTACCGGCCGTCGGATATCGTGAAGAAAGACGACGGGCACACCGCCGCGTGCTTCCTGCGCTCCGACCACGAGCATCACTGCCTCGCGCTGTTCTCAGCCTCGACCTCGCGGTTCGACCACCAGTGCTACGAATCCACCTGCTGGAACGACATCCGCGACTGGGGCGAT
The DNA here is from genome assembly GCA_038131485.1 of Alphaproteobacteria bacterium. Lineage (GTDB taxonomy): Bacteria > Pseudomonadota > Alphaproteobacteria > MPNO01 > UBA830 > JAYQUR01. The sequence goes on along the minus strand of JAYPPO010000001.1, from coordinate 167,483 downwards.
CATTTCGCCTCTATGCGCACCGAGATCGAATGGGGCGCGGCGCGCCACGGCGCGGGCAACAACCTGTTCATCTTCGTCCGCGATCCCGACCACAATCCGGTCGAAATCTCCGCGGAACTGGAGACGGTCGACTTCGACAAGACGCCCGGCCTCTGGAAGGCGGAGGACCGCACCCTCAATCTCTGGGGACACGCGTGGAAGCGGGAGTAATCGACACCGACGTCGTCATCGTCGGCGCCGGGCCGGCGGGGCTCGCCACCGCGAATTATCTCGGGCTCTACGGCGTCCGCGCCGTCGTCATCGAACGCAACGCGGGAACGGTCGCCGAGCCGCGCGCGGTCTCGATCGACGACGAATCCATGCGTTCCATGCAGACGCTGGGCCTGGTCGACGAGATCGTCCCGCGCACGCTGCCCGGATACGGCGCGCGCTACTATTCGCCCGGCCAGCGCGAGTTCGCGCGGGTCAAGCCGACGACGCGGGAATACGGCCATCCCCGGCGTTCCGCCTTTCACCAGCCCGAGCTCGAAGCGACCCTGCTCAAGGGGCTCGACCGGTTCCCGGGGATAGAAACCCTGTTCGAGCACGAGGTCGAACGCTTCGAGGAAGACGCCGACGGCGTGACCGCCTACGCCAAGGGGCCGGACGGCGCGACGCACGCGGTCCGCGGCAAGTACCTCGCCGGCTGCGACGGCGGCCGGTCCCTGATCCGCCGCACCATCGGCACCGAGCTGCGCGGCTCCAGCTTCGAGGAGCGCTGGCTGGTCTTCGACACGGTCAACGATTTCGACGACACGCCGGATTCGGTCGCCCATTGCGACCATCGGCGGCCCGCCATCACGCTGCCCGGGTACGGCGGGACACGCCGCTGGGAATTCATCGTGCACCCGGGTGAGGACGCGGACCATTTCCTCAAGGAAGAAACCATCGCGGATCTGCTGCGTCCTTATATCGGCGACCGGCCGGTCGAGGTCGTCCGCAAGGTCGTCTACACCTTCCACGCCCGCATCGCCGACCACTGGCGCAAGGGCCGCGTGTTTCTGCTCGGCGACGCCGCGCACCTGACGCCGCCCTACGCCGGTCAGGGTCTCAACAGCGGCCAGCGCGACGCCGCCAACTTCGCGTGGAAAGCCGCTGCCGTCGTGAAGGGACAGTTCCCGCCGTCTCTCATGGACACATACGAGACCGAGCGCCGCGACCACGCGTGGCTGCTGATCCGCATGGCGATCCAGACGGGCTGGGTGATGGTGCCGCGCAACTGGTTCCATACCTATGGCCAGATCGTCTTCTTCAAGGTTACCGGCCTGATCCCGAAGCTGCGGGACTACTTTCTCAACATGAAATATAAGCCGGTGCCGCGGTTCCTCGACGGGTTCCTGATTCCGGACGGACAATCGGCGAAGAAGACGCTGGTCGGGCGCATGCTGCCGCAGCCGGTCGTCGCCCTGCCCGACGGCGACGAGACGAAACTCGATAACCTGCTCGGCCCCGGCTTTGCGCTGCTCGCGCTCGGCCTGGACGCGGAAGCGGCGCTCGAAGCACTGGACCAGCCGGTCTGGGAGCGGCTGGACGCCGCCCGCGTCGCGCTGACGACCGACGTCGCCGCGAATGCCGCCCCCCGCGTCCGGACCGCAACGCTTCGAGCTGGCGAGACCCTGCCGAAATTCCGGCCTTACGAGGGCAAGATCCTGCTCGTCCGGCCCGACAAATACGTCGCCGCGACCTTCGCGCCCGGCGACGCCGGAACGGTCGCCGCGGAAATCGCGCGGCGCATGGGATCCGCCGCATGAGCGACGACGCCCTTCCCGATATCTCGAAAAGCGAGGAATTCGCCGCCTGGGCGACCGGGCTGGAAGCCGGCGACATCCCGGACAGCGTGCGCGCCGCGGCCGGCAACGCGCTGCTCGACTTCACCGGGCTCTGCATCGCGGCACGCGGCGAGGACTACGTCCACGCGACACTGGCGGCGGGGAGCGAGCCAGGCGGCTGCACCGCGCTCGGCCATGCGGCGGGCGTCGATGCGGCTGGCGCGGCGCTGGTCAACGGCACCGCCGCGCACGGCGAGGACTACGACGACACGTTCGAGGGCACGCCGGTCCACACGGGCGCGGTGATTCTGCCCACCGTCCTCGCGGCGGGCGAACGGTTCGGATGCTCTGGCGCGGACGCGCTGCGCGGCATCGCGGCAGGCACCGAGCTTATGTGCCGGATGGCGCTGGTCGCGCCGACGGCCGTCCATCGCGCGGGGTTCCACCCGACCGCCGTGATCGGCGCGCTCGGCGCGGCTGCGGCCGTCTCGACGATGCTGCGGCTCTCGCCGAAACAGACGGTCGACGCCATCGGCATCGCGGCAAGCTTCGCGGGCGGCATCATCGAATATCTCGCGGAAGGAAGCTGGACCAAGCGCATCCACGCCGGCTGGGCGGCGCAGAGCGGCCTGCGCGCGGCACTGCTGGGCCGCGAGGGCTTCATGGGCCCGCGCACCGTGATGGAGGGCCGGCACGGCTTCTTCTTCGGCTTCGCGGACCCGGCGATCGAGCGCGACTACGGCAAGCTGACCGACGGGCTCGGCGAGACGTGGCACGCCGCCAACATCGCCTTCAAGCCCTATGCCTGCGGCACCATGGCCCAGCCCTTCATCGACTGCGCCATCCGGCTCGCCAACGACGGGCTGACGGCGGGCGACGTCGAGACCGTCACCTGCAAGGTCGGCGAAGGCACGGTCCACCGGCTGTGGGAGGTGCTGGCCGAGAAACGCGCGCCGTCGACGCCTTACTCGGCGAAATTCAGCGTGCCGTTCTGCATCGCTGCCGGGATGATCGACCGCGCCGCCGGCCTCGCCCAGTTCACCGAGGCGCGCATCCGCGATCCCGAAATCCTCTCGCTCACCGCCAGGATCGGCTACGAGATCGACCCCGGGAACGAATATCCCGCCAACTACTCGGGCCATATCCGCGCGATCCTGAGGGACGGCAGCGTCCGCGAGGTCGAGCAGCCGCACCTGCGCGGCGGCGCGCGCGAACCGCTCAGCCGCGCCGAGCTCGAAGCCAAGTTCCGCGCCAACCTGGCCTTCGCGGGCTGGCCGGACGGCCGCGCCGACGCGCTGACGACGTTCTGTGACGGTCTTTTCGACGCTGAAAATATCTCCGGGCTAGCGAATTTCCGCGAATAATCCGCGCCGGCTGTCGCCCGATTCGGCTGCGATCCTTACTATCGCCCGATGACCGCAACCGCCCTTTCGGATCCTGCCGCCCCTTTCGACGACAAGCACCGCATCCTGAAGGACGTGTTCGGCTTCGACGCGTTCCGGCCGGGACAGGAGCAGGTTGTCGACGCGCTGCTGGCCGGCCGCAACGTGATGACGGTCATGCCGACGGGCTCCGGCAAATCGATGTGTTTCCAGGTGCCGGCGCTGGCGCTGGGCGGGCTGACGATCGTCGTCTCGCCGCTGGTCGCGCTGATGCAAGACCAGGTCGCGGCGCTCAAGCTCGCGGGGGTCGCGGCGGACACCATCAACTCCGCCAAGTCGCGCGAGGACAACGTCGCCGTCTGGCGACGCGCCGCGGCGGGCGAGCTGCGGCTCCTCTACATGGCGCCCGAGCGGCTGATGACGGATCGCATGCTGGCGGCGCTGGCGAAGCTCGACCTGCGGCTGATCGCCGTCGACGAGGCGCATTGCATCTCGCAATGGGGACCTGCCTTCCGGCCCGAGTACGAAATGCTGGGCGCGCTGCGCGAGGTGTTCCCGGGCGTCCCCATCGCGGCACTGACGGCGACTGCCGATGCGGTCACCCGCGACGACATCGCCGCCAAGCTGTTCGGCGGCGACGCCGAGACGGTCGTGCTCGGCTTCGACCGGCCCAATATCAAGCTGTCGGTCGAGATGAAGCGCGACTGGAAGAAGCAGATGGGCGAATTCGTAGAACGCCACGCGGGCGAGAGCGGAATCGTCTACTGCCTGTCGCGGAAGAAGACCGAGGAAGCCGCCGCCTGGCTGCGCGCGAAGGGCGTCAACGCGCTGCCCTATCACGCGGGCATGGATAAAAGCCTGCGCGAGGCCAACCAGAACGCCTTCATGACGGATCCGGGCGTCGTGGTGGTCGCCACCATCGCGTTCGGCATGGGGATCGACAAATCGGACGTGCGTTTCGTTCTTCACGTCGACCTGCCCGGCAGCCTCGAGGCCTATTACCAGGAAATCGGGCGCGCCGGGCGCGACGGGGCGGACGCCGAGGCCCATATGGTCTACGGCCTGCAGGACATCCGCATGCGCCGGGTCTTCATCGAGGACGAGGAGTCGGGTCCCGACCGCAAGCGCCGCGAGCACAAGCGCCTCGACGCGCTGGTCGCCTATTGCGAGGCGCCGGAGTGCCGCCGCCGGTCGCTGCTCTCCTATTTCGGCGAACGGATCGAGCCGTGCGGCAATTGCGACGTCTGCCTCGACCCGGTCGAGGTGCGGGACGGCACCGACCTCGCGACCCAGGTACTGACCGCCGTCGAGCGCACCGGCCAGCTCTACGGCGCGGCGCACATCATCGACATCCTGCGCGGCAGCCCGACGGAGAAGATCGAAAAGGCGAGCCACGACAAGCTGCCCGTCTTCGGGGCGGGTGCCGAGCTGCACAAGAACGAATGGCAGTCGATCGTCCGACAGCTTGTCGCCGCAGGGTTTCTGTCGCTCGACGTCCAGGACTACGGCGGGCTGAAACTCACGCCGAAGGGCGGCGATCTGCTGCGCGGCGAGGAGGCGTTCAAGTACCGGCCCGATACCGTGAAGAAGTCTCCCGCCGCGGCACGGCGCCGCAAGGATCTCGCCGAGGCGGGCGACCTGTCGGACTCCGACATCGAGCTCCTGAACCGCCTGCGCGCGCTGCGGCTCGAGATCGCCAAGGCCCGCGGCGTCCCGGCCTATGTCGTTTTTGGCGACAAGTCGCTGATCGATATGGCCAAGCGCCGGCCGCAGACCACGGACGATTTCGCCGACGTTCACGGCGTCGGCGCCTCCAAGCTGCGCGATTTCGCCGAGCCGTTTCTGGCGGAAATCAACGGCGGCAGGGACTTCGCCGGAGAAATTGCAGGATAGACCTGCATCGACTGCGACTGTACGCCCTCGCGCTCCGCTGATAGGTTTTGAGAACAAATCAACGGGACCACCGGGAGGGAAATCATGAAAGTCGATGTCGGGGGCTTTTCGCTCAACTGCGAGGTGGAAGGCAAGGAAGGCGCGCCGTGGCTCACGTTCAGCCACGCGCTCGGCAACAATCTTCACCTGTGGGACGCCCAGGTCGACATGCTGAAGGACCGGTTCCACATCCTTCGCTACGACCACCGCGGCCACGGCGGCTCCGACGCGCCCCCCGGACCTTATTCGTTCGACGACCTGATGAAGGACGCCATCGCGCTGCTCGATCACTTCGAGATCGACGAGACGCACTGGGTCGGCCTGTCGATCGGCGGCATGCTGGGCTACGGCATGGCGCAGAACCACGGCGACCGGCTGACCTCGCTGACGGCGTGCGACTCGCGCCCCGACGCGCCGCCGGACTACGCGGCCTATTTCCAGTACCGCATCGACACCGTCCGCAAGACCGGCGGCATGGAAGGCGTCGTGGAGCCGACCATCGAACGTTGGTTCACGCCGGAAACGGTCGCCGCGAACCCACCTTACCTCGACAAGGTCCGCAACATGCTGCGGACGACCAACCCGGTCGGCCACGAAGGCTGCTGCGAGGCGCTGAAGCGTCTCGCCTTCGGCTCGCGGTTGGACGAGATCCATGTACCGACGCTGATCATCGGCGGCAAGATGGACAAGGGCGCGCCGCCGGAAGTTCTGCACGAGGCGGCCAGGACCATCCCCAACTGCCGTCACGACGTGATCGCGCGGGCGGGCCATATCTCGAATATCGAGAACGAGGAAGACTTCAATATCGCGCTCGCCGCGTTCCTCACAGAACTGTCGGTCGCGGCGTAACGCATGGCGGCCCCCGAGGGTCCGCGCGGCGCGGAGATCATCGCCGCCATCAAGGAGGCCGGCGTCCGGCACGTCTGCGCGCTGCCGGACCTGACGACCAGCGCCGGTCTGCTCTGGCCCCTCTCCCAGGATGGCGAGCTGGAGCTGATCCGCCTGAGCAAGGAGGACGAGGGCGTCTCGATCTGCGCGGCGCTCGGCTATTGCGAAAAGCGGTCCGTTCTCCTGATGCAGCAGACGGGCCTGATGGATTCGCTCAACAACATCCGCGCCGTCGGCTGCGACTACGAACAGCCGATCTGCATGATCGTCGGCCTTCTGGGCAAGGAAGCCGACAAGTCGCCCGCGGAATCGGCGAGCTTCGGCGTGCGCGTCATCGAGCCGATCCTCGACGTCATGGAGATCGACCACATCCTGATCGAAGGGTCCGAAGACGTCGCGGCGCTGCCCGGCGCCATCGACAAGGCCTACGAGACCTCGCGCCCGATGGTGGCCCTGATCGGAAGGAGCGTCCGGCAATGATGCAGCGCATGGCCTGTTTCGAGAAGATCCGCGACCTGCGCGACGGCGCAATCGTGGTCGCGACCTACACGTCGGCTTTCGAATGGCACCGGGTCGATCCGAACCCGCTCAATTTCGTCAGCGTCGGGGCGATGGGCCAGGCGTCGTCTCACGCGCTCGGCCTCGCTATCGGCCTGCCGGACCAGAAGATCATCGTGCTCGACGGCGACGGCAGCCTGATGATGAACATGTCGACGCTCACGACCATTTCGAACGCGGCGCCGCAGAACCTCGTTCACTTCGTGGTCGAGAACGGCACCTACGAAGCCAACGGCGGCCATCCGACGCCGCAGACCGGCAAGGTCGACTTCGCCGGCATGGCGCGGGCGGCAGGCTATGCGCATGCGGCGAGCTACGAGGGCCTCAACCAGTTCGCCGCCGACCTGCCGGAGCTATTGGCGATGAAAGGCCCGGTGTTCGGCGCGCTGAAGGTCGAACCGGGCGACGCGCCGCCGCTGAACTACGATTACGAGTGGCTGCACAGCGCCGACCGCCGCCGCGAATTTCGCGAGGCCGTCAAACCGCTCTTGAAATAGCAGCGGACCGGAGCCTCAGGGCTCCATTTCCCCACGAACCGCCGACGCGCCGTCGGTGCCTTCGTCGGCCAGCCCGTCGAGCACACCGGCGCGATCCGCCGCATCCCGGTTCTGGCTCATCTTCCACTTGCCGTCGATCGCCTCGATACGCAACTCGAGGCCCACGATCCCCTTGAGCTGCTTCTCGATGAAATCCGCCGGCGCATCGTCGACCGACCAGGACGTCGTGCGCGGGCCTTCGTGCCGTCCGGTCAGCGATTTCAGGTGCGCGAGCAGCCGCGCCGGGTCGTCGACCGCCGACAGCGTGCCCCGCACATGGACGACGGCATAGTTCCACGTCGGCACGACCCTGCCATGCGCCGCCTTCGACGGATACCAGGACGGGCTGACGTAGTGATGCGGCCCCTGGAAGATCGCGAGCGCGGTCGCCGCGTCCCTTGCGGCGTCGCCGAGCGGGTTCGCCCTGGCGACATGGCCGCGCAGGATGCCATGCGCGTCCTCTTCCGGGTGGAAGATCAGCGGGATGTGGTTCGCCTCCGGACCGTGGGTGCCGTTGACGACGACGGTTGCGAACGGAAACGCGTCGATCAGGCCGCGGAGAACGCGCGGCCTCTCTTCGCGAAACAGCGGCGGCTGATACATGTTATCGCTCCCGGGCGGCGACTAGCCGTTTCAGCCCATCTCCGCCGCCGCCCGTTTCCTCCAGTCGTCGTAGGAGGAGAAGCCGGGCATGTCCCTTATCGCGGCGGCGACGTGGTCGAAGATCTCCTCGTCGGTCATCGCGTCGAAATCGAACGGCACGGCCGACGGCGCGTTGACGTACCACGGCGACGGCGTGAAGGCCTCGACGGTGTTCTCTTCGGGATCCTTGAAATACATGCTCCAGGCGACGCCGTGCGCGCGGGTCTGGATGTCGTGAGCTTCGGCGTCGGCGGTGACGATTTCGTGCATCGTCCGGAGATCGGCGAGCGTCCTTACCTTGAGCGAGAGCTGCACGATCTGCGAGGGCGCGTCCGCCGGCCGGCCGGGCACGAACACGAGCTGGTGATGCTCTTCCGGGTTTCGGCTCATGAAGACATATTCGGGCGCGCCGGGCGTGCCCTTCATCGACGGCAGCGGCCCGCGGTCGGTGACGGTGAAGCCGAGCACGCGCACGTAGAAATCCACCATCCGGTCCAGATCGGTGACGTAGATGCCGACATGGCTGATCTGGGCGTCGGGGATCGCGGTCATCTGATCACGACCAGTAGATGAAATTGCCGTCGGCAAGCCGCCCGATATAGGTGCTGACGCCCATGCGCCGCTGAGCGCCGTCGACGGCCGTCCATTCGTGGGGATTGTGCGAGTTGAACACCACGACGTCGCCCTTGGCGGGGGCGTAGAGATGCGTTTCTGCGGCGGCGACGTAGGACCGGTCGAAGCCCTCGATCTCGATCCGCCCGTCGGAGGCCGGCGCGACGCGATAGGGCCGGTTGTGGATCGTCGTGCGGCCGCCGGCGCCCTCGACGTGGCTCGCGAAGAAGTTCCAGGTGATCTGGTCGACGACCTTGCCGATCTCATAGTCCCAGGCGCTGTACATGGTGACGTCGGCATGCAGCGTGCCGCCGCCGCTGGTGTCGCGGATGATGCCGGCGTAATAGCGACCGTATCCCGGCTCGTCGGCCAGGGTCAGCGTCTTTTCGGGATAGAGCGCGCGGACGGTGTCGAACATGCGTTCGAACGGGTTCCAGCCCATGTGCGACAGCACTGCTTCCTGTTCGGCCCAGGCCTCGTCCACCTCGCGGAAATAGTCTTCCTTGGTCTGCTTGCGCTTTTCGAACTGCGTCAGCCCGACATAGCGCGGCGGCTCCTTCAGCCCTGGCACCTTGTAGGTCTTGTGCAGGCCGACCGCATCCATCGCGGCGACCAGGTCGTCGCATTCGGCATCAGTTGCGAAGCCCCGGATGCGCGCGCACGGTATCTCGAACCGGCACAGCGCCTCGAACGTGTCGCGCGAGAGCGGCGGCTCGTCGTGATTCTGCCAGCGGGGCGGTGCCGCGGCCTTTACGGTCATCGGCTGTCTCCCGATTACAGCTCCGCCAGCTTGGGCATTACTTCCTCGCCGAACAGCGTGATCGAGCGCATCGCGTCCTCGTGCGCCATGCTGCCGATATTGAAGGCGATCACCATGTAATTGACGCCGAAAAACTCGATCTGTTCGGTGAGCTGCTCGGCAACGGTGGAAGGCGAGCCCGCGAGATGGTTGCCGCCGGCCATGGCTTTTTCGACCGTATCGACGGCGTTCCGTGCGAAAGACGGGCCCTCGACCTGATTTTCGCGCCACAGCTTGGTCAGGCTCGCATGCCAGGTCTTGTAGGCCGGGCCGGCGATCTTCAGCGCCTCTTCGTCGGTTTCGGCCAGCGTCACCTGACGGCTGATGCCGATCGCGGCCCCGCCGGGGAACGGGCTTTCGGCGCCCTGCGGCGGCGCACCCCGCTTGGCGTAACCTTCCTTGAAAGCGTCGATATTGGCCTTCGCCGCATCGCCGCCGCCCAAGGTGCAGAAATGGAAGCCCTGTTCGCCGGCGACGGTTGCACTGGACGCGTTGGAGGACGGGTACCACAGCGGCGGATAGGGCTGCTGCAGCGGCCGCAGCTCCATCGGGACGTCCTTGTAGGTGAAATGCTTGCCGGAATAGGTGAGCTGGTCGTGGGTCATGCCCTCGATCAGCACCTCCAGCGCCTCGGCATAGATCTCGCGGCCGATTTCCGGATCGACGCCGTGATAGTTGAGCTCGAACGGCGACACGCCGCGCCCGACGCCGATCTCCATGCGCCCGTTCGACATGTGGTCGAACATGCCGATCTCCTCGATCAGCCGCAGCGGCGAATAGAGCGGCAGCAGGTAGGTGAGCGGGCCCAGCCGGATGTTCTTCGTCGCCTGCGCGACCGCGCCCAGGAACACGCCGGGCACCGGAACCATGTTGAGCGGCGTCGCGTGATGTTCCGCGACGTGATAGCAGTAGAACCCGAGTCGGTCGGCCGCCTGGACGTATTCCACGCGCTGCGCGAACTGCTCGGCGAGCGGCCGGCCCGACTTGTCGACGTGATCGAAAATCCCGAACTTCACTTTACCCTCTCCCGTAATTTTTGGCGGCGCCTGCCCGCTCCCCCTCCCGGCCACCCAACGCCAGTATCCTCATGGGCGGCCGGGAGGGGGAGCGGGCAGGCGCGCATATATTAAGAGCCTACCCGCCGTAGAAGACGTTGTCGCCCAGTTCGCGCATCCATAGCGTCGCATCGTCGGCGCGGCCGTCGGGCGCCTTGTTGACGTGCGCGTCGACCACTTCGCCGATGACGATGTGGTGATCGCCGCGCTCGACGATCTCGGCGACCTTGCACTCGACCGCCGCAGGCGCGCTGTCGAGCAGCGGCGCGCCGGTAGTGCCGGTGCGGTAGGCTTCGCCGGATATCTTTCCGTCCGCGACCTCGGCCGGCTTGAAGAATGCGAACGCGGCGCCCTGCTGGCCCTTGCCGAGAACGTTCAGCGCGAAATGGCCCGCCTTCTTGGCGATCTGGTAGGCCCCCGAATCCGCCTTCACGCCGATCACGACGAGCGGCGGGTCGAACGAGGTCTGGGTGACCCAGTTGACCGTCGCGGCGGCGATGTCGCCGCCGTCCTCGGCGGTCAGGACATAGATCCCGTAGGGGATCATCCGCAGGGCTGTTTTCTTCTGGTCTGCATCCATTTTTTCTCTCCTTTGGTCTGCGATGCGATCCGTCGATTTCCGGTAGTACTACCCGGCCTGCGTCCGGCGATTTTTCCCGTATTTTCCCGGTAGCGGCGCTGGTAATACTTTTTTACACGTTATTTTTCAGCGACTTATGAACAATTCAACAAAAGTCATACTCTTAGATCTACACGTCACTACCCAAGGGGCTCTACCCCAGAATCTCGGCCAGATTGCGCACGAGTTCGGCCGTGTCGGCCATATTGTGGCGCCGTTCGGCGACCGCGATATGGGGGCTCAGGACGACGTTCCTGTAGTTCTTCAGCGGCTCGTCCAGATCGCCTGGCTCCTCGTAGTGCACGTCGAGTCCTGCGCCGCCGAGACGACCCGAGTCGAGCGCCCCTATCAGCGCGTCGCGGTCGATGATGTGCGCGCGCGAAATGTTCGCGATAATCGCGCCCTCCTTCATCCTGCCGAACGCCTCGCGGTCGATCATGCCACGGGTACTGCCGTTTAGCGGCAGATGCACACTGATGAAATCGGACTGTTCCAGTAGTGCCTCATAGCAGACGTATTCTGCATCGAATTCGCGCTCGATTTCCTCTGGCAGGCGCGAACGCTGGTAATAGACAATTCGCATGCCCATCGCCTTCGCGCGCTGGGCGACTTCGCGGCCGACCTCGCCGAGCCCAAGCGCGCCCAGCGTCGCGTCTTGGAGCGCGATCAGCCCGTTAACCCGCGCCCAGTTAGCTCCGGCGACATGGTCGGGATGGAATTTTTTCGGATGGTACCCGAGTGCCTGGAGCGAGGCGAAGTCGAGCGCGCCGTCGGTCTCGACCAGCTTCCGCCCGACCGCCATCATCAGCAGGATCGCATGCTCGGCGACTGTGCCGTTCACCCGGCGGCGCAGCCGGCGGAAGGTGAGGCCCGCCTTCTCGACTGCGGCGATATCGATGTTGCGCGCATCGATGCCGAACTTCTGGACGAATTTCAGCCTGGGCGCGGCCGCGAGATCGTCGGCGCCGATATGAAAGCTTTCGCTGACCACGGCGTCGGCCTCGGGAAGAGCGGCTCGCATCGCCGCCTCATCCTCGCATAGATGTATCGTCGACGGGCAGATCGCCGCAGCGATGCGCCGCTGTTCCTGGAACCAGCCGTCGGCATCGGGCAAGTCGAACGACAGGTAATCGCGAAAGGCCTCGACGCGCTCTGCCGAGACTCGCGGGTCCAGAATGACCTCGAGAAAGCGCAGGATCTTGTCGTCCTGCACAGCTATCACGGCCATGGGCCGCCCTCCCTGAAACGGTTATGATCTTGCTCTCGCATTTAGCAGCTACGGAGCACGATTACCATGGCCCGCGTCCCGTTCCTCGACGCCGAAGACCTTCCCGACCACGCAGAACTCGTCGAGCGGATCCGCGGGCAACGTCGCGGCAACCTGATCAACGTCTATCGCACGCTCCTGCACAGCCCGCCGCTAGCCGAAAGCTGGTTCGAGCACATCAACAGGGTGCGCTGGGGCACCGAGATTTCGGGCCGACTGCGAGAAATCGTCATCATCCGGCTCGGCCATCTCGTCAAATCGGCCTACGTGCTGCGCCAGCACGTCCCGAAACTCGCCGCCGCCGAAGGCATGACGCAAGAAGAGTGCGATGCGCTGGCGGATTGGCGGAATTCGGGACTTTTCGATTCTTCCGAAAAGGCGGTTCTCGGCTATGTCGACGCTATGGCGCGCGACATCATGGTGCCGGACACGGTTTTCGAGCCGCTTAGGGAGCATTTCAGCGACCGGCATGTGGTCGAGATTACACTGATGGTCGGCGCCTACATCTCGCATTCCCGCGTCCTGCAGGCGCTCGAGGTCGATCTAGAGCCCGACGAAACCGCAGGGGTATAGTATTATAAGGGGGGAAGCCCCGGCTCGACCCCGTCCGGCAGTTGCGTATCGAAAGAAATCAGCACTGCCGCCGTCATTGCGTACATCCCCATCAGGTTCACGAGATTGACCAGCGACCGCCGGTCGAACAGGGCTGCGACGCGGGCGTAGGTCGCGGAACTGACGGCGTGATTGCCAAACAGCTCTCTGCCGAACGCGATGATGGCCGCATCTGCCTCGTCGAGGCTGTCGGCAGGCAGACGGTGGCGAACGATCTCGACGATCTCCTCCGACACGCCTTCCTTCTTGGCCTCAGCCTCGTGCGCCGCCCATTCGAACTGGCAGTCGTGCTCACGCGCCGTCACCAGGATTGCGAGCTCGCGCATCCGTGCGGGGATAATCGACGGGTCACGCAGATACTGGTTCGCCTCGCGCAGTCCGCGCGATAGGTCGGGGCTGTGCAGCCTGATTCCGCCCGGACCACGCAAGCCGGCCAGGGTATCGCCGGTCGGGCTCGCCAGATTGTCGTAGGTCAGCTTCCCCGCTTCGTCGAGACTTTCACGGTCGGGCAGCGGCAATCTCGATCCGGATTCCAAATCGATGTCGGGGGGAATTCTAGTCGTCATCATTTTCTCCCTTTTTGTCTGGAGACAGCTTAGCCGCCTGCGGGCCGCAGGCAATTGGCGATCGTTCCGGCCATGGCGCGCATCAATGCCGGATAGAGCGCTTTTCCGGGAGAGAGCGTCGCGCCTAGCGGGTCGAGCGGCGCGGTGCGTATACCAGTTCCCCCGACGACCGTCTCCACGATGGCAGCTGGAAACTGTGGCTCGGAGAAGACGCAACGAACACCGGTGGCCGTTAGGTGCTTGCGCAGCGCGGCGATCCGACGCGCGCCAGGTCGCCTCTCGGGGCTGAGGGTGATGGCCCCGGCACCGCGCAGGCCGAACGCGCGTTCGAAATACTGCCAAGCGTCGTGAAGGACGATAAAGGGCGCATCGCGAACAGGCGTCAGCGCGTTGCGCAGCTCTCTCTCCAGCGCGTCGAGCGTCGAAGTAGCCGATGTCGCATTACGGACGTACGTGGCGGCATTCACTGGATTGATCTCCACCAAGCGGCGGGCGATCGCAGCGACGACGATCTCCGCATTTCGTGGATCAAGCCAAAAGTGAGGATCGACCCCGTCCGCATCGCGCGATGCGTCATGGCCTTTTTCGTGGTCATGATCGTGGTTTGCAGTCTCCCAAACGCCACCCTTTCGCAGCGAGTAGCGGCGCATCCCCGGAATTTCGATCGCATCAAGCACGCGGCCTCGCTTGCGCTGCGCCGCGAGCGGACGGTCGAGAAACGCTTCCAGTGCGGGGCCGACGCGCACGATCAACGATGCCTCTGCAAGCGCCCGCCGCTGAGACGGGCGGAGCGTGTAACCATGCGGCGACGAGCTGCCTGGCAACAGGAGCCGAGGACTTCCGACGCTGCCCATAGCCATCGCTGCGAGCGAATGGAGTGGCGCAATCGTAACCACGACCGTCGGGACTTCCGCCCGTGCCGGGCCGATAGCGGCGAGCGACAGCGCGGCCGCAGCCGCGGCCGAGCAAAGGAATGTACGTGAAAACATGGACGCCTCATTCGAAATGTTATATTGTTTCAATGTTAGGTGAGAGGCTTCATTAGTCAATCCCGGGGGATATCGAATGGCATCTTCGCCAATGGACGAGACGTTTCCGACACGCGACCATGACCACAACAGCTGTATCGCTGATGCAATTGACGCAGCTGAGCGCGAATGCCGAGAGCGGGGTCTACGTTTCACGGAAATCCGCCGCCGCGTGCTGGAGATCGTCTGGAACCGTCACGCGCCAACCGGCGCCTACGACATTCTGGAAGAGCTGCGCGACGACCGCGGCAGCGCTGCCCCGCCCACCGTATACCGCGCACTGGATTTCTTGCTGGAGAACGGCTTCGTCCACAAGATCGAGTCCCTGAACGCATTCGTGGGCTGCGGCCGCCCAGACGGTGACCATGCGGCGCAGTTCCTGATCTGCGGCAAGTGCCGCCAGGTGGGAGAGCTCGACGATCCCGACATTGCGCGGCTGATCGCGCGGAAGGCTAGGAGCGTCGGCTTCGACGTTTCGCGCCAAACAATCGAGATCGAGGGACTGTGCCGCCATTGCGCGGAGGCAGCGTATGGCTGACGGCACTGCCGCGCTCGCGGAAGTCCTCGTCGCCGGCGAAAAAATCTGTGTCCGGCACGGCCGACGGACTATTCTTCACGACGTCGACATCGCCATCCACCGCGGCGAGCTGGTGACGCTTGTCGGGCCCAATGGGTCCGGCAAGACGACGCTGGTCCGCACGCTGCTGGGACTCGAGACGCCACTGTCGGGGACGGTGCGCCAGATGCCGGATATCCGCGTCGGCTACACGCCGCAGTCGCTGGAGGTCGATCGGACACTGCCGCTCGACGTGCGCCGTTTCCTTGCGATGGCGGGCGAAAAGGATCCGGCCATGCTGGAAACGACGCTCGCCTCGGTCGGCGCGGCGGAGGTTCTCGGCCGCGAAATCCGCCTTCTGTCTGGCGGCGAGCGCAAACGCGTGATGCTTGCACGGGCACTCCTGCGCAAGCCGGACCTGCTGATCCTCGACGAGCCGACGGCAAACGTCGACGTCCATGGCCAGCTCGAATTCTACCAGATGATCGCGCGCATCCGCGACGAGCAAGGCTGCGGCATCCTGCTGGTCTCGCACGATCTACACCTCGTGATGTCAGCGACCGACCGCGTGTTCTGCCTCAACGGCCATATCTGCTGTTCGGGCCAGCCGGAAGACGTCTCGCTTCACCCCGCCTACCGCGAGCTGTTCGGCGACACCGCGGCGGCCGTCGCGCTCTACTCGCACAGCCACGACCACCACCATGCCTAATTTCGGTCTCCCCGATTTCTTTCTCTATGCGCTAGCCGCCGGGATTGGCGTCGCGGCGGTTATGGGCGTCACTGGCGTTTTCGTCGTATGGCGGCGCATGGCCTATTTCGGGGATACGCTGGCGCATTCAGCGCTTCTCGGCGTCGCGCTGGGCTTCATGATCGGGATCGACGCTAACGCGGGCATCGTCGGCGTCTGCCTGATTATCTCGATCGGTCTCGTCTTCCTGCGACGCCAGCGCTACCTAGCCGAGGACACGCTGCTCGGCATCCTCGCCCACTCGTCTCTCGCCCTCGGGCTGGTGTCCGTGTCGTTCGTCGCCGCGCTCCGCGTCGACCTGACGAGCTACCTATTCGGCGATATCCTGTCTGTAATGCCTGCCGACCTTGTCTGGATCTACGGCGGCGGCGGCGTCGCGCTGGCCGCGCTCGCCTGGATCTGGCGCGACCTCGTCGCTATCACGGTGCACGAGGAAATCGCCCACATCGAGGGCGTGCCAATCCTCCGGACGCAGATCGCCTTCATGGTGCTGTTCGCGCTGGTTATCGCGATGGCGATGAAGGTGGTCGGCATCCTCCTAGTCACCGCGCTGCTGATCATCCCCGCCGCCGCGGCGCGCCGGTTCTCGCGCACGCCTGAACAGATGGCGGCTTTCGCCGCCCTTGCTGGATGCGTCGCCGTCGCGGCCGGGCTGCAGGCGTCGCTGCTGTGGGACCTGCCCTCAGGACCCGCGATCGTCTGCGCGTCCGCTCTGATCTATCTCGCGTCGATCGTCGTTCCCGCACCACCGGCGCGGTAGCGGGCCTTAGTCAAAACAGTTCCGGCCCGCCCGCCCCCGGCCACCCATGAGGATACTGGCGCTGGGTGAGCGGGCCGGAACCGCGATTTAATTTCTCAAATATCTATTCGGAACAGCCGCATCGAGTTGTCGCGGCCGATCTTCTGACGGTCGGCTTCGGCGATGGTGCAGACGTCGAACCATTCCGCTGCGTGGTCGATGTTCTCGAATGGCCAGTCTGCGGAGAACAGAATGCGATCCGAGCCGATTTCTAACATCGCGTCGATCAGCGTCTGGGTGCGAAAGTTGCCCGAGGTGGTGATGTAGAAATTATTCTCGAAATAATGCGCAAGCTTCTGCTTTGCGGGATAGGCGGGCTCCGCATTGGTCCACTTGTTGCGATTGTCGACGCGCCACATGCTGTAGGGCAGCCCCTCGCCCATATGACCGAGTACGATCTGCAGGTTAGGGTGATCGTCGAACAGGCCAGACGCCATTAGGCGCAGCGAATGAACCGCCGTCTCTTGGCCGAACGCCCAGGTCGGGCCAAGCAGCCACGGATGGCCGTCGTAGATCTGCGCCATAGATTTAAGGGGGTTGCGCGGGTGGAGGTAGAACGGCACGTCGAGTTCAGCCATCACCTTCCAGAACGGCCTGTATTGCGGCAGGTCGTAATAGACGGCGGTCTCCGGTTCATCGATCTGCGAGAAGCCGTTGACCAGCGCGCCGACGAAGCCCAGCTCCTTAACACAGCGTTCCATCTCGGCGCACGCCATGTCGACATCCTGCATTGGCAGCGCCGCAAAGCCTCGGAACCGTCCCGGATTGCGCTGCACCCATTCGGCCAGCATATCGTTTGATTTCCGAGCAATGTCGTCCGCCTTAGTACGGTCCCAGATCGCCTGCACGGCGGGGGCGTTCAGCGACAAGATCATCAGCTCGATCCCCCACCGATCCATTTCTTCAATCCGGCGGCCCTCGATGTCGAGAATACGCGCCTTTAGCTCCTCCCAAGTGTAGTCCGGAAGGTAGCCCTTCGAATCCATCAGCGTGTCCTCGATGGCGAAATGTTCTTCGAGCGCGATCTTGCCCTTCATGGTCACCCCCTTGTTTCAGTATTGCGGCGTTATCCCATAAAGGCGAAAGCAAGGCGACAGGACGTTTTAACGGGCACAAAAACGAAGGGCCGCCCAGAGGGGCAGCCCTTCCATTGTCAGACACGGTCCGACGCGGACCATGAATGCGTCGCAATCAGACGAGGCGAACCTCTTCAGAGGCGACGATCCAGTTCCGCGCGGTCGAGGACCGCACCTTGAGACAATGAGACACTGGATCACCTCCTTTCGATTGTTGAAAACCAAGTAGAATTATTGCGCCAGGACTGAATCGGCTCAAGCAATTTTGCGCATAGTAAATTATTAGGGCGCGGCAGCGGCGATCAGATCGCCGCCGGCGGCAATGGCATTCTCTTCCCAGGCAACCGAGTAATGCGCCGACGCGGCCATCAGATTGCGGTACTGACGCTGCAGTGCGTTCGACTCGTAGATCGCCCGGCCGCCGGCCGCATTGAACAGCCGCGTGCCGGCCATCAGCGCCGTCTTCGCGGCCCAGGCCGCGTCGCGGCGTGCCGCAAGCAGATAGCCGGACGACAGCGTTTCCCCGTCGCCTAGCCGGCGCATCGCATCGCCGATGGATCGGCGGTAGAGCGCGTCCGCGGCCGCGATCTCTGCCGAGCATTCGCCGGCGACGATATGGCTCCCCGGGCTGCCAGCCATAGAGGTTCCGCGCGACACCCTGCCAGCGGTATATCGCAGCCACTCGGCAAGAAGCCCCTCTGCCATGCCGACGGACATCGCCGAGAAGCCAAAAGACGACAGGCTGCCGCGCGGCATTCGGTAGACGGGCTCTGGATTGACGTCAGCTCCCGGCCCCTTGCCTGCCCGCGCAAGGGCGCCGTCGAGCCTGCGGTGCGCCGGTACGAAAGCGTCCGCGATAGAGAAGCTCTTAGAACCGGTGCCTTCCAAACCAATAGTATGCCAGTCGTCGATGATTTCCGCGTCCGCCATCGGCACTAGGAAAAAATGCGGACCGTCGCGTCTATCCCCGTCGACGATGAAGCCGCCGCAGATTAGCCAGTCGGCATGATCGATGCCGCTCGCGAAGCCGAACCTGCCGGAGAATTGAAACCCTCCGCCGACGGGGACCGCGACGCCCTTCGGATCGAACGACGCAGCCATCACGGCATCCGGCTCGTCCGCCCAGACGTCGTCCTGCGCCTCCTCGGGGAACGTGCCGAGCAGCACGGCATGATCCGCCATGATGCTCTGGATCCACGCCTGCGCACCATCCGCAGCGGCAAGCGTCTGGCCGACGACGCACATGTCGTCCCAGCCCATCGCGAAACCGCCGTAGCGAGGCGGCTGGGTCATTCGGATCATGTCGGCATTTTTGAAAGCCGCGACCGCTTCCGCCGGCACGCTGCGTGCTGCCTCCGTCGCCGCCGCGCGGGCGCGCAGATCTACGGCCATGGCATTGGCGCGGGCAACGAGCGTATCTACCGTAACGGTTACAGTTTTCGCGGAGGACGACTGTCGCAGGGGTGTTGTCATCACCTATCCACTTCAATATTCAGTCGCTCCACAATAAGACAATCGGTTGCGCGTTCAATCGGCGAAACGAACCAGCGCATCGGCTGCCTTCACGCCCTGGCCCTCGGGAAGGACGAACAGCGGGTTGATCTCCGCATCCAACAAACGTTCGCCAAAAGCGCGGCACATCTCCGCAAAGCCGAATGCAGCGTCGACCAGCGCGGCAACATCGGCACGCGGCGCGCCGCGATAGCCGTCGAGCAGCGGAAACAGCGCGAGCGAATACAGAATCTCCTCGATGTCGGTCCGGTCGACCGGCAGCAGGCGCACCGCATTGTCGTGCAGTAACTCTGCATGCATTCCGCCGCTGCCAATCAGCAGCGCGGGGCCCAGCACAGGGTCGCGGGTAAAGCCGACTATGACCTCTATGCCGCCACGCACCATTTCCTGCACGACAAATCGGAACGGCCCAGAAACACCCGCCTTCCCGGCAGCATCGGCGATGTCGGCGCAGGCGGCGGCAACATCTTCCGGCGCGACGCCGATACGCACGCCGCCCACATCGGATTTGTGCGCGACCGAGGTACTCAGCAGCTTCACAACGACGGGCGCGCCGAGCTCAACTGCAACCCCGGCCGCCGAAGCGGGAGTGTCGCAGGCGATCTCCATCACCGGCGGCACACCGAATGATGCGAATAGGCGCTTGGCCTCAACCTCATCGAGGGAACCTTTTCGTCCCGCGAACGCATCGGGCATCGGCGGCGACCGCAAATCGGCGCGCACGCGCGGGGTGGTCGCGGCAAGCGCCGACAACGCCGCCGCGATAGCTTCGGGTGCAGCGAAGCCAGGCACACCCTCCGCATTCAGCCGTTTCACAATCGCGGGTGCGTCGGGGCTGGCATAGCCGATAATCGGCCGCGAGGCGCCGGCGGATGCGCGCACCATCGGATCCGCGGTAAGCGTCGGCCGTCCCACCGCGGAAGAGCCGATCACCGTGACGACGGCATCGTAGTCGCCGCAGTCCGCCAGCGTCGCGAGCGCACCGTGGATCACCCTGGGGTCGAGACCCGCAAGAGTTAGATCGATCGGGTTGCGATCGGGAACATAGCCGTCGGCTTGTATGAGCGAGGCCAATCTTTGGGCGGTCGCATCGGACGGCACGGGAGTCTCAAACCCCTCGAGCCCGCAGACGTCGGCGACGAGCCCCGCCGCGCCGCCGGTCGTGGTCAGGACGGCGAGGCGCCTACCGGAGATCGGCGGCGCGAGCGCAAGGGCAGCGGGCACGTCGATCAGATCGTCGTAGCGCAGCACACGGACGACGCCGAGCTGGTCAAAGAACGCGTCGAAGAGCCGGTCCTCCCCCGCCATCGCGCCGGTGTGAGACGCGGCAGACTGCGCTCCAGCGGCCGAACGCCCGACCTTGTAAGCGACGATCCGTTTGCCGTTGGCGTGCGCCTTCTCGGCGGCAGAACGGAAAGCCGTCGGGTTGCGAAGCGTTTCGAGATAGAGCGCAATCACGCGCGTCGCCTCGTCGTCGGCCAGCCAGTCAACTAGATCCGCGACCTCGATGTCGGCCTCGTTGCCAGTGGCGACGAGCCGCGATAGCCCTACGCCGCGCGCCGCGGCGCGCGACAGGAGAGAGCCGAGAATCCCGCCGCTCTGCGAGACAATAGCGACGAAACCCGCTAAGCGGTGCTCAACGTCGAGTGCGCCGGAGGCCGACAGCGTCGTCGCTTCGGTGATGTTGAGAAGACCTATCGTGTTAGGTCCGAGGAGGCGCATCCCGCCCGCAACCTCGATCAGCGCGGCCTGACGCGCCTCGCCCTCACCGCCGACCTCGGCGAAGCCACCGGCGAGGACGATCGCTGCGCCGCAGCCCATCTCCGCGAGCGAGCCAACAACGCCTTGGACATGGGCTGGGCCGACCAGGATCATCGCCGCGTCCGGCACGCCGGGAAGGCTCGCTAGATTAGGGAAGCAGTGGATCCCGTCGATCTCTTCGGCGCGAGGATTAACCGGCCAGATATCTCCGCTGAACCCGTGCGCTTTCAGATAGCGCAGCGGCCGACCGGCAATCTTTGTCGGGTCGGTCGAGGCGCCCACAATCGCGACAGACCCGGGGCGGATCAGCCGGTCGATGCCGCCCGTCTCGTTGCTCGCCGCCATTTTATTTCCGGCGGTCTAGGAAGGCGCTGACCGCGTCGCGGTGGCTGTCGGTCGTGTAACAGATCGCCTGAGCCTGGCTACCGAGCGCGAAGACCTCCTCGACCGTCGACTCGAATCCCTGGTCCATTATCGATTTCGCCAGCGCTACGGCATCAGGAGAACCAGCGGTCATCGCCTCGGCCATCTTGAGCGCGTCGTCGAGCAATTTCGTCGGCTCCGCGACTTGCTCGATCATATTGATGTCGAGCGCCTCATCGGCGGTAAGCATACGGCCAGTGAAGATGAGCTGCTTGGCCCGCGCGAGGCCGACTCGGCGTGGCAGGAAGTACATGCCACCGCCGTCCGGGATCAGACCGCGCAACACGTAACTCATCACGAAGGTCGCGTCGCGCGAACCGATCACAAAGTCGCAGCACAGTGCGAGATCGCAGCCCAGCCCGGCCGCCGCGCCGTTTACTGCCGCCACGGTCGGCTTGCTCATGCCATGCAGCATGGTGATCAGGTGGTGTGTGCGGCGTTGACGGCTCCAGCCGTTCATCGCGACACGGCCCTGCGGCGCGGATAGACGCTCTCGCATGCCGGAGATGTCGCCGCCGGCGCAGAAGCCTTTGCCATTCGCCGTTAGCACAAGGGCGCGGACCTCGCGATCGCGCTCAGCCCAGTCAATCACATGCATCAGATCGCCTCGCAGCGCATCGTTGATCGCGTTGCGCTTGTCGGGCCGATTGAGGGTAACCAGCGCGACGTTCCCCCGCATCTCGGCGAGAACCAGTTCTGTCTCGGGCCGTTCGGGCACGGGAATACCCGGCATCGTTGTCTCGCTCATGTTTCCTCCAGATGTCTGGTTGGGCGCGCGCCGATAATCCAACGCGCGCGCCTCGATGAAAAGACCTTCAGGCCCGATCGGACTTGCAGCAATTCGTGTCCTAAGATGCCCGCTCTCGGCGCGCTGCCGGGCTCTGCAGTTAGTAGGGCACCGCTCTATGCTCGGGCGCGTCGTTCATGCGATACAGATAGCGGTTGAATACGGCATTCGCTTCCACGTTCAAACTCTCGTGGACCATGCCCATCGTCAGGAACGCGATGCCGAAGGCCACTTCGCTCGCACTAGGGGTCATCATTACGTTTGAGCGCTCGACGCAGACGCGCGTCGGCGATTACCGCGACGCGCTTAAGTAAGTGGGCGGAGAGCTTGGTCATGGCCGTGCTAAAAGCACGCGCACGCTCTCGCCCCTAACCGAAATACAGGCGCGTCGGGTTCTCGACGAGGATCTTCTTAAGCGTCGCGGCGTCTCCCGCCATCTCGGCGATCAAGTCGACGAGATCGCCGTCGTTCGGCGTGCGGCCCGGCTTGAAGATGTTGCCGTGTGGCCAGTCGGTGCCCCAGATGACGCGGTCGGGCGCATCGGCGATGACCGCCTCGCCGAACGGGATCACGTCGCTATAGGGCAGACCCTCCGCGACGCGCGCGTCTTTTACATCGCTAACCTTATTGACGCTGGCGATCTTTGCCCAGAACCGATCATCCTTCAGCAGCTCGCGCAGGAGTCTGAACGCGGGCTGGTCGAGCCCGGCGGATGGCTTACAGCGCGCCAGGTGATCGATGATCGTCGGGATGGGAATTTTACGGATGAACGCTTCAGCTTCAACGAAATGGTCTGCCTCGACGTGAAGGACCAGCGACCAGCCGAGCTTTTCCATGCGCGGGATCGCGTGCGCCACCATTTCGACGCTGCCAGGCCGGTCGGACATTAGCGAAAAGCGCGCGCCCCGCGCACCCGCCTCGTGCAGCCGCTCGAGCTCTTCATCCGTGGTCGTGTAGCTGAAACGCACCACCGCGCGCATAGCACCATCCGAACGCGCAACCGCATCAAGTATCGCCGAATTATCGAAGCCGTGAAGTGTTGGCTGCACCGCAATGCCGCGCTTGAGCCCGGCAATTGCCGCCATCTTTCGATAGTTTTCCAGCGGCCCGCCGGGTGGCGTATAGCGCCGCGTATCCGAGTACGGAAACCTATCGGGCGGGCCGAAGATATGGAAATGGGTGTCGCATGCGCCATCGGGGACCGCCGCGTCGGGTGTGCGAGTGTTCGGATCCGGCGGCAGGGCGTATGGCAGGTCGGCGGTCATGGGCGACGCTCCGGCAACTGGGTGGACAGGCGGGGGAGCGTAGCCGAAACTTGGGTGGCGGGTAAATCGCTCGCCCCTTCTGATCCCGTCCTGCCCTAGGACAGGATATCATCAGAAAATTACACAACAGGAGGCCGCCATGCCCGACCAGCAGGAAATCGTCGGAAAAATCGTGGAGGACACCATCATCGCCGCCCGCACGGGATGGAGCCGCGTGATCAATGAGGGCGAGATGATGCGTATCATCGACCTCGAGGGAAAGCAGGCGGTCGATTTTCTGTGCTGGAACGCCCACAACCACGAAGACCGTTATGCCGCGGCCGATACGATGAAGATAAACAAGACTGGCATCTTCCTAACAGCTGGCACGACACTCTATTCGGTCGGCCTCACGCCGTTGCTCACCATAGTCGCAGATTCGTGCGGCTATCACGACACGATCGGCGGTTGCTGCTCGGCTGAGCTGAACAAATTCCGCTACGGCGTCGAAAACCAGACAGGATGTCGGGAAAATTTCCTCTCGGAAATGGCGAAATACGGCATGGGAAAGCGCGACATGGCGGCGAACGTGAACTTCTTCATGTACGTGCCGGTCGGCAAGGATGGCGACATGGACATGGGCCCAAGCATCTCGAAGCCTGGCGACTATGTCGACCTGCGTGCCGATACCGATACGCTTGCCGTTATCTCCAACTGCCCGCAGATCAACAACCCAGTCAACGACTTCAACCCGACGCCGGTCCGCGTAATTGTGTGGCAGCCGGCGGGAGAGGGTTAGGCTCGCTCAGTAAAAGCGCTCGAACAGGAACTCCCGCAGGTCCCGCTTCAGCACCTTTCCAAAATGGCTGCGCGGGAGCACGTGTAGCAAGGGGATGATTTTCGGCACCTTGAAGCCCGCGAGGTTGTCGCGGCTGAACCTGTAGAGCTCGGCTGCCATCACCTCCCTGTCAGCAGACGGGTCGGCGGCAACCGCGACTGGGACGATCGCCTCGCGCCACCGGGCATCCTCGATGCCGACGACAGCGCAGTCTGAAAGCGCCGTCTTGAGGTTCCGATGGTCCACTTGACGCAACGTGGCGCGCCGGACCTCGCTGTTGGCGCCGTGGAGCCGCAGGAGAAAACCACCGGATACGCGGACATAGAAGTAGCCCGAGCCAAGACAGTTTGTACCTGCGCATGGAAATCAGCGAAGCGATTTCCGTGGCATCAAATTTCAGTCGCGGCGATCATGAAGAGATAAACTCCTTATCACGACACCTTGCGCTCGACGTCTTTGAGCAAGTGGCGCGCGCCGTAGTCGAGCATCACCTTGACGGGATCGCGTATTTCGTCGGACGAAAGCGCATGGATGCCGACGGCGCGCGCGTGATCGACGAGGGACTGGCCGAACGCGAGACGCTGAGCCTCAAATCGCGCAAGCGCCCCGTCGATGTCGTTGGGGCTCGCCGCCAGCTCATCGGTCAGCGTGCCCGCATCAAGCGCCGCCTTGGTGATACCCGCCGCCGCGTGCGGGCGGGCGACGAAGGCGGAATCGCCAACAAGCGCGACGCGGCCGAACGTCATGCGCGGCACCTCCAGATCTGTAATCGCCTGCATCAGCGGTAGTTCCGTACGCACCATGACATCGGCAATGGCGGGTGGCAGCAGCGCCGCAGCGGCCTCCCTCATCTCCGCCAGGATTTCGGACCGTATCAGTGGCGGCGGGATGGTGAAGCCGTGATCTCGGCCGTCCGCATCCGTCATCATCTCGCGCAGACGGTCGGGCGGCGCAGGCCGGTACCAGATGACGTAGTAGGCGCGCTCGTCCTTGCCGACGCCTTCTTTGCGCCCAGGGTTGGGCATCGACAGGCTCATCTCGCCGGGTGGGAAGACATAGGTGAGCGCTTCGTCGAGCAACGCGCTCGCGGACGCCGGCATGTGGCGTTCCTCGATCAACCCGCGCCACGCGACGTAGCCAGCATATTGCGGTTCGGCGTTCGGCAGGTATTGGCGGCGGACGGTCGAAAAGACCCCGTCGCAGCCGACCAGCAGATCGCCCTCCTCCATACTCCCGTCGTCGAAATGCGCGGTGACGCGCGGGCCTTCCTGCGTCACGCGAGCGAGCGAACGGCCCGGAAAGACGACGTCGTCGGGCACGGCCGCGCGCAACGCGCGGTAGACCAGCGTCCAGATGCCGGACGTCCAATGCCTCTCGATCCGCTTCAGCACCTTGCCGCCGGAATCGAGCTGAAGCAGCCATCGGCACGGCACGCCGATCGCGTCGTCAAGCTCGGCGCCGGCGCGTCGCATTACTTGGAACAGTTCCTGCGACAGGCCGATCCCGGCGCCGCGCCCCGACAGGTCGCCCGCGGATTTCTCGAACACCGCGACGTCCCAGCCGACGTCGGCTAGCAGACGTGCCGCGAACAGCCCGCCCACCGAGCCGCCAGTAATCAGCGCGCGCGGCAAGGCCCGCGCTCGGACGGTTTCCCAAGCATCAGGATTTCGGCCGGCCCTGGAATTCCCACGTGTGGCCGGCAGGGTCGGTGACGAACACCTGCGGCGCGCCGATAAGCGAGCTTATAGACGACCATTTCACACCGAGCGCGTCCATTCGCGCGCAGAACGCGTCAATGTCAGCGACCATCCAGGCAGTGTGACGGCCCGCCGGCGTCGCCTTTGAGCCAGGACCGGGCGAATAGTCGGTATCGTTGGCGATCAGGTGGAACTGAACCCGGTCGTCCGGATCACTGAGCCATGCGCCGGGGCCGAGTTCGTCGAGTGCCTTGGGCCGCTGCAGCAGCTTGAGGCCGAGCACGGCAGTGTAGAAGTCGACACACGCCGCGAGGTCCCCGGTACGGCAGGGAATGCCCTCATGCATCATGCCCACGAATTCGACGGCAGGCGCGCTGGTCGTCTGGTCGGTCTCCGTTGTCATCGTCGTTTCCCTCATTGCTGCATTGGTTTTGGGGATTTTGGCCGATGGAATCGTTCCGGGCAATTAGGTCCGGGCGGCGCAAGGAGCGATCCACTCGCCGCTCGTCGGCGTTTTTAGAGTGAACATTGTTTAGCCCTCCAAACTTTTGAGACGGTCCCTTAACCCCGCCTCTCGCCCCTATGAAGGTGAGGTTTTTCCTCCAGTCCTGTTAGCAAGATGCCCTTTCGCCATAGGAAGCGAGCATACCGTTGATTTGAGGGTAATGACCTGCCCCCATATACCGGATCCAGAGGCCAATTTTCTAAATCATCAGATAGACCTATTTAACAAGGGCACGTCACACCTAGCGCTTTGCCATTGCCTCGGCCAACAGATCAAAGGAATGAACCCGAGCCTCATGATCCCATACCGGTGCCGCGACCATCAGTTCGTCGGCACTGGTGGCCTTGATCAGCGGTCCGAGCTTCTCCCTGATTGTCGCTGTGGAGCCGAAGAAGGAACACGCTAGCATTGACGAAACCCGCGCCTTTTCCATCAAGGACCAGAAGCTTTCGATATCGTCAATCGGCGGCGGTAGTCTTCCGCGGGTGCCCCTTACCATGCGGGTGAAATTCTGTTGCAGCGTCGTAAACAGCCGCTTCGCCTCGTTATCGGTATCGGCGACGATGACATTGCATCCGACCATCACGTAAGGCTCAGCTAGGTGTGCCGACGGCTCGAACCGCTCTCGGTAGATGGCGACGGCCTGCATCAGTTCCTGAGGCGCAAAGTGTGAGGCGAAGGCATAGGGTAGCCCCAGCATTGCGGCGAGTTGCGCGCCGTAGAGGCTGGAGCCGAGGATCCACAACGGTACGTTGGTACCTTCACCCGGTATCGCATGTATGACCTGGTTTTCCTGAGGGGACCCAAGGAGCGTCCTCAGCTCTACCACATCGTGCGGGAAGGTTTCTGACGCGACTGGGTCGCGCCGTAGTGCCCGAAAGGTACGCTGGTCGGTGCCGGGCGCCCTGCCAAGGCCAAGATCTATGCGCCCTGGAAATAGCGTTGCCAGCGTGCCGAACTGTTCGGCGATCACCATTGGTGAGTGGTTGGGCAACATGATGCCACCGGCACCGACACGGATTGTTCGGGTGCCGGCCGCAACATGGCAAATGCACACCGCGGTTGCAGCGCTGGCGATGCCGGACAGGTTGTGATGTTCGGCAAGCCAGAAGCGCTCGTACCCGGCGGCCTCGGCATTTTTCGCAAGGTCGAGCGCATTAGCCAGGGCGTCAGCCGGGGTAAAGCCCTCGCCAATATATGCAAGGTCGAGAACAGATAGACTGACCATAGTGCAACCTAACCTATATGCATGTTCTTGCCGGCGTAAGTCGTTGCATCTGTGCGATTACCAATCGTTGACGTGATTAGGGTTTCAATATCAATCGTTAGTTTAGCCGTGATGTTGAGCGGCGAGTATATCGCAGCCCATTTCCAGCGAAGGGAGGATCTCCGCCCGTTTCAATAACAGCGGACAGTTATTCGACAGCGTAAAACTAGGATGTAGCTGTCCCCGGAATGCAGAGAACGGCATCACGGACGCGAATTTCTATAAGCGAGGGGATTGAACGGCCAACTGGCGGAGAGTGAGGGATTCGAACCCTCGGTACGCAAAGCGCACAACGGTTTTCGAGACCGCCCCGTTCGACCACTCCGGCAACTCTCCGCCGCGGGTTATACGGAAATGCGTCTTCGGGCGCAACCAAAGCAGACGGGCCGCCGCAGCGCCCCCGAAACCGGCGAGGAACACCCTAATCCGACGGCAAACAACCGCCGAAAAACCGTTGACACCAGAGGTTTCGAGCTTATATTCCAGCGCTCTTCGACAGAGCGCCGGTCCCGCGCCTCCGTATCGCGGGTTCCGGGTTCGTTTGTCGGCATTTTGGGACATTGCTCCGGGATTTCGGGTTCCAGGGCCTAAAAGCAAAGCGGAAAAACCATGTACGCAGTGGTGAAAACGGGCGGAAAGCAGTATCGCGTCGCTAAAAACGACGTGGTCGCGGTCGAAAAGCTGGAAGGCAATGCAGGCGACGTGGTCGAGCTCGACCAGGTGCTA
This sequence comes from Alphaproteobacteria bacterium, assembly GCA_038131485.1. Classification (GTDB taxonomy): domain Bacteria; phylum Pseudomonadota; class Alphaproteobacteria; order MPNO01; family UBA830; genus JAYQUR01. The sequence goes on along the minus strand of JAYPPO010000001.1, from coordinate 139,240 downwards.
GCGATGGACGATGGCAAGGCCCTGATGGTAGGAGCGCCCCTTGTTGACGGCGCGCGTGTCGCCGCCACGGTGCTTGAGCAGAAAAAGGACGACAAGGTCGTCATCTTTAAGAAAAAGCGACGCAAGAACTATCGCCGCACCCGCGGACACCGCCAGCAGATAACTGTTATCCGCATAAACGAAATTTTAGCTAAGGGCGAGAAGGCTGCCACGGCTTCGGCGAAGGTCGATGCCGATGCACCGGCGGCGAAGAAAGCCGCAAAGAAATCGGCGGCGAAGAAGGCCGCAAAGAAAAAGGCGCCCCCCGCGGACGTCGCAACGGACACAGCGGACGAATAGTCCTGAGGAGAACCACCCATGGCTCATAAAAAAGCAGGCGGCAGCTCCCGCAACGGCCGCGACTCTGCCGGCCGGCGCCTCGGCGTCAAGAAATTCGGCGGCGAAGCGGTCATATCGGGCAACATTATCGTGCGGCAGCGCGGCACGAAGTGGCACCCCGGCGAAAATGTCGGCATCGGCAAGGACCACACCATCTTCGCCACTTCAGGGGGCACGGTGTCTTTCAAGAAGACGTCCGGCGGCCGCGTTTACGTGTCGGTGGACCCGACGGCCTAGACAGGCCCCGCTTCGGCGCGGCACGGGATTATCCCGGCCGAGCCGAAACACAGCCACTTCTGATATAATGTCAGGCGTCGTCCGGACGGACGGCGCCTTGGCGTGTTTTGATATAGCGGCGAGACCGCGCAAACGATGAAATTCCTCGACTCGGCAAAGGTATATGTTAAGAGCGGCGACGGCGGTGCAGGCTGCATCAGCTTCCGCCGAGAGAAGTATATCGAGTTCGGCGGGCCGGACGGCGGCGACGGCGGCCGCGGCGGCGACGTGATCATCGAAGCGGTCGACGGTCTCAACACGCTGATCGATTTCCGCTACCAGCAGCATTTTAAGGCGCAGCGCGGCGCTCATGGTATGGGCAGGAACCGCACCGGCGCGGCTGGCGACGATATTGTGCTCAAAGTGCCGGTTGGCACCCAAGTCTTCGAGGACGACGGCGACGTGCTGCTCTGCGACTTCACCGAGGCCGGCCAGCAGGCGGTGCTGCTCGAGGGCGGCATGGGCGGGCGTGGCAATACGCGCTTCAAGAGCTCCACCAACCAGGCGCCGCGGCGCGCGGACACCGGCATCGACGGCCTGGAAATGTGGATCCGGCTGAGGCTTAAGCTCATCGCCGACGCCGGCCTCATCGGCCTGCCCAACGCCGGCAAATCGACGTTCCTGTCGACCGTCAGCCGCGCCAAACCTAAGGTCGCCGACTATCCGTTCACCACGCTGACGCCCGTGCTGGGGGTCGTCTATGTCGACCAGAGCGAGTTCGTGCTCGCGGACATTCCTGGACTGATCGAGGGCGCGCACGAAGGCGCGGGCCTTGGCGACAGGTTCCTCGGCCATGTCGAGCGCTGCGGCGCCCTCCTCCACCTGATCGACTGCACGCAGGACGAAATCGTCCTCGCGTGGCGGACTATCCGCGACGAGCTGGAAGCCTACGGCGGCGGCCTCGCCCACAAGACCGAAATCCTCTGCCTCAACAAGATCGACGCGATCCCGGAGGAGTTCGTCTACGAGAAACGCGCCGAGCTTGAAGAGGCCACCGGCAATAAGGTGCACGCGATCTCGGGCGCAAGCGGCACCGGCGTGGAGGCGATTCTGCGGCTTGTCCGCCAGACAGTTGAGCGCGATCGCGAGGAGGATTCCGAGGCGGCGGAAGCTTCGGAACCCGCGACATGGATACCCTGAAACCCAGCGCCAAAGCCGGGACCAATAGCCGGCTCGCGGACGCGAAGCGACTGATCGTCAAGATCGGCTCCGCGCTGCTGGTCGAGGCCAACGGCGCCATCCACAACGACTGGCTGACGGCACTCGCCCGCGACGTCGCCCGGCTCAAAGCACGTGGCACGGAGGTCGTGATCGTCTCCTCCGGCGCCATTGCGGTTGGGCGAACGCAACTCGGTCTACCGACGGGCGCCCTCGCGCTTGAGCAAAAACAGGCCGCCGCGGCGACCGGCCAGATCCGCCTCGCCCATGCCTGGCAGAACGCGCTGGCGGCCCATGACATCACGGTCGCGCAGATCCTTCTAACGCTGGCCGACACCGAAGAACGCCGCCGCCACCTCAACGCGCGCGCCACCATCGAGACACTGCTGGACCTCGGCGCCGTGCCCGTCATCAACGAGAACGATACAGTGGCGACGGAGGAAATCCGGTACGGCGATAACGACCGCCTCGCCGCACGCGTCGCCCAGATGATCAGCGCCGACACGCTGGTGCTGCTGTCGGACGTCGATGGGCTGTACGAGGCCGACCCCCGCACGCAGCGCGACGCCACCTTCCTCGCCGAGGTCGCCGAGGTAACGCCCGAGATCGAGGCGATGGCTGGCAAGGCGCCGGCTGGATATTCGTCCGGCGGCATGATCACCAAGCTCGAAGCGGCCAAGATCGCGATGGCGGCGGGCTGCGCGATGGCGATCACCGACGGCAAACGCCCCGACGCGCTGTCCCACCTCGAGGCCGGCGGTCGCAGCACCTGGTTCGTGCCCGGCTCCGAGCCATTGACCGCGCGCAAGAGCTGGATCGCGGGAGCTATTACGGCGGCTGGTTCGGTCACGCTCGACGCGGGCGCGGTGGCGGCGCTTGCGCGCGGCACCAGCCTGCTGCCGGCTGGCATCGTTGCCGTCGACGGCACGTTCGACCGGGGCGACGCCATCCTCGTGAAGTCGGCTGAAGGTGCCGTGATCGGGCGCGGCCTGTCGGCTTATTCCGCCGTCGACGCGGCCCGGATCATGGGCCGAAAAAGCCGTGAAATAGAGGGGATTCTCGGTTACCGTGGTCGCGATGAAATGATTCATCGAGACGATCTCGTCCTGGAGACGACAAGGATAGGGGCGCGCGGCAAATGACGGTCACGACAGCGCTGGAAGTTGGCAACATCCGCGCCGAAATGGAAGAGCTCGGAAGCCGGGCACGCGCCGCGGTGCATCTGCTCGCGCAGGCAACGACCGAGCAAAAGAATACCTCGCTCCGCGAAGCCGCAAAGACGCTGCGCGATCGGACGGCCGACATACTGAAGGCTAATACGCTCGACATGGCCGCCGCCGGGGTGCGCCGGATCGCGCCGTCGCTTCTCGACCGTCTCAACCTCGACGCAGACCGCATCGAGGCGATGGCCTTGGGCCTCGAGCAGATCGCAGATCTACCCGATCCCGTCGGCGAGGTGCTCGCCGAATGGGAACGGCCCAACGGGCTCCGCATCAGCCGCGTGCGCGTACCGCTCGGCGTCATCGGCATCATCTACGAAGCGCGTCCCAACGTGACCGCGGACGCGGGCGGCCTTTGCCTAAAATCGGGCAACGCGGCCATCCTACGTGGTGGCTCAGAGAGTTTCCATTCGTCAGGGGCAATCCGCGACTGCCTGCAGCACGGACTCAAGTTGGCCGGGCTTCCCGACGGCGCAATCCAGTTGGTGCCGACGACGGACCGGTCAGCGGTCGGCGAGATGCTGACGATGACCGACTATATCGACATCATTGTCCCGCGCGGCGGAAAGTCGCTGATCGAGCGCGTCCAGAACGAGAGCCGGATACCGGTAATCGCGCATCTCGAAGGGCTCTGCCACACCTATATCGACCGTGATTCCGACGCCAACATGGCGCGCGATATCGTGCTTAACGCGAAGATGCGCCGGCCCGGAATTTGCGGCGCAACCGAGACGCTGCTAATCGACAAAGCGGTCGCGGCGGAGCGCCTGCCCGCTATTATCGACGTCCTCGATGCGGCGGGCTGCGAGCTTCGCGGCGATGATTCGACCCAGGCCGTGGATGCGCGCGTCCGCCCTGCGACCGAGGAGGACTGGCGCACCGAATATCTCGAGCCGATCCTGTCGATCCGCCAAGTCGACGGACTCGAAGGCGCGATCGCGCATATCAACGCCTACAGCTCGCACCACACGGACTCGATTATTACAGACGATTCAGAAAAGGCGGAGAAATTCCTCAATTCTATCGATTCCGCCATTGTCATTCACAATGCCTCGACCCAGTTTGCCGACGGCGGCGAGTTCGGTATGGGCGCAGAAATCGGCATCTCCACGGGTCGCCTGCACGCGCGTGGACCGGTCGGCGTCGAACAGCTCACCACCTTTAAATACGTCGTTCGCGGCGCGGGACAGGTCCGGCCCTGAAAGTACTGACGGATATCCGGCGGGGCCATCGCGCAACCGGGCTTCGGGTCGGCATACTGGGCGGATCGTTCAATCCCGCCCATGACGGCCACCTGCATATCAGCTTGCTCGCGCTCAAGCTGCTTCAGCTCGACGAGGTATGGTGGATGGTCTCGCCGCAGAACCCGCTCAAGCCGGTCGAAGGCATGGCCTCATTTGAGAAACGGCTCGCCGCAGCGGAAGAGATGGTGCGTCATCCTAATATCCGCGTGACTGATATCGAGCAGCGGCTGGGCACGACCTACACGGCCGAATCGCTCTCCGTCCTAAAACGCTGCTTCCCGAAGACCCAGTTCGTGTGGCTGATGGGTGCAGACAATCTTGCCCAGATCTCGCGTTGGCAGCGCTGGACGCGCATCTTCAATCAGGTCCCGATTGCGGTTTTCGACCGCGCTCCGTATTCTTTCGATGCGCTCGCCGGCAAGGCCGCCAAGGCGTTTTTCCGGTTCAAGGTCCGGCGGCACAACGCCTGCAACCTCGCCGACATGGCGCCGCCAGCATGGATGTTCTTTCATACGAGACTGCATCCCGCTTCGGCGACGTCGATTCGAGCCCGCCGCGCATCTGCGGCTGGACGGAATGGTGGAAACGGACGCACGGGCCGGAGCGCCGAAAACGAAAACGAATGCAACTGAACAGGCCGGTCGGAACGACAGGAAGACCGCCACAAAACGGGGATGAAACGCGCTGAGTACGCAGAAAACCAAGGCCGCGGCCGGCAAGAAGTCGGCAGATGCGCTTCTCGCGGAGATCAAGTCGTCGCTCGAGGATCACAAGGCCGAAGACATCGTGGTCATCGACCTTTCAGGCAAATCGGATATCGCCGACTACATGGTGATCGCGAGCGGCCGGTCCAATCGTCAGGTCGCGACGATGGCCGAATATCTCGTCCAGATCGCCAAGAACCACGGGACAAAGGGCGCCGCACCCGAAGGTCTCGCGCAGGCGGACTGGGTCCTGCTCGACGCACAGGACGTAATCGTCCACCTTTTCCGTCCTGAAGTGCGTTCATTCTACAACCTTGAAAAGATGTGGGCCATTGACACGGAAGCGGCGCGCTAGGCGTTGTCTTTTATGTCGCGGAAACGCTCCTGGCTGCTTCCAACCCCGGCCCCGTTATAAATGCGGGTCACGGTATGCGCGGTCGGACGCCTCAAATCGGGGCCTGAGCGCGATCTCATCGACAAGTTTGCCAAGCGCATCACCTGGCCATTCGACATCCGCGAAGTCGAGGAGCGCCGGAAGCTACCTGATTCCGAGCGGCGTCAGCGCGAGGGTGAGCTTTTGTCGGCCGCCTGCCCCGACGGCAGCATCCGAATAGCGCTAGATGAGCGCGGAAAAGCGCTTACTAGCGCCGAAATTTCTAAAAATATCGGCGAATGGCGCGATTCTGGCTGCAATATCGCATTTTTTATTGGTGGAGCGGACGGATTATCTCCCACAATACGCGATTCAGCCGATTTAGTGCTCTCATTTGGCGCCCAAACATGGCCTCACATGCTGGTGCGCGCTCTTCTGGTGGAGCAAATATACCGGGCGCAGGAGATTCTCGCCGGTCATCCCTACCATAGAGAATAAAAAATTCACGAAATCAGCACGCCACCGGGACAATTTCCCCAAATCCCGCCAGTGAACTATATAATGCCCAAGGAACTTAAGAGAGAAATTGGGATTCGGAATGATTGCTGACAGACAGGATGCTCTGCGGCCGGTTATCCTATGCATTCTGGATGGATGGGGCTACCGCGAGGAAGCGGCAAACAACGCCATTGTGCCGGCAAACGCGCCCAACTTCTTCCGCATGTGGTCTAAGTATCCGCATGCGTTCGTCGATACCTGCGGCATCAACGTCGGCCTCCCCCCGGGCCAGATGGGAAATTCAGAAGTCGGCCACATGAATCTCGGCGCGGGACGCGTCATCAACCAAGAGATCCGCCGGATCGACGCAGCGATCGAGGACGGCTCGATCGCGGCCAACCCTGCGCTCGGCGACTTCATCGAAAAATTAAAGAATTCCGGCGGCACCTGCCATCTGCTCGGTCTGCTGTCGCCCGGCGGCGTGCATTCGCACCAGGACCAGCTTGCGGCGCTCACCGGCATCCTGTCGGAGAATGGCGTGTCTGTCTCGATCCATGCCTTCCTCGACGGCCGCGACACGCCACCGTCGTCCGCCGACGGTTTCATCGCGGACTTCGAGGCAGCCATAGCGGGATTCGAAAACGTCCGCATCGCGACCATCTGCGGTCGATTCTTCGCGATGGACCGAGACCAGCGCTGGGAGCGCGTCGAGCGAGCCTACAGCCTAATCGTCGATGGCGAGGGTGTCGCAGCCGATAGCGCCGCGGCGGCGATCGCTGCCTCCTATGCGAACGAGGTTACCGACGAGTTCGTCGAGCCGGCGACCATCGGCGGCTATGCCGGTATCAAGGACGGCGACGGTGTTCTGATGGGAAATTTCCGGTCCGACCGGGCGCGCGAAATCCTGCTAGCACTGCTAGACCCCGAGTTCGAAGGCTTCGCCCGGACTCGCCGCGTTGCTATCGCGTCGGCACTAGGCGTCACAGAATATTCCACCGCGCACAATGCCCTCATGGCGACCATGTTCGCGCCGTCGACGCACCCCAACATCCTGGGCGAGCTGCTCGCGGATATGGGCCTGAAGCAGCTTCGCATCGCTGAGACCGAAAAGTACGCGCATGTCACCTTTTTCTTCAACGGCGGCGTCGAGACGCCCTTCCTGGGCGAAGACCGCATCCTGATCCCGTCGCCGAAGGTTGCAACCTACGACCAGCAGCCAGAAATGTCGGCGCATGAACTGACCGACAGGCTCGTCGCCGAGATTGAAGCTGGCAAGTACGACTTCATCCTGGTCAACTACGCCAACCCCGACATGGTCGGCCACACCGGCGTCCAGGGCGCCGCCGACATCGCGATCCGCACGGTCGACGGCTGCCTCGCCCGGCTGGAAGACGCCGTCACCGAGGCCGGCGGCACGCTGCTGATCACCGCGGACCACGGCAATGCCGAGCTGATGCGCGACCCGGAGACGGGCGAGCCGCACACCGCGCACACGCTCAACATCGTGCCGGCCGTTCTGGTGAACCCGCCTGAGGGGATGAACGAGATCCGCGATGGCCGCCTCGCCGACGTCGCGCCGACGCTTCTGCGGCTTCTCGGCCTCGACCAGCCCGTCGAAATGACCGGCATCCCGCTCGTCGGCGCACTCCAGGAAGACAGGCACCGGTCGGATGAAGCGGTTTCGGCCTGATCAGATATCGCGAAACGCCGCAGCGCTGCTGATCGCAGCGGCGCTGACGTCCGTTGCGGGAGCGGACGAACTGCGCTCCCAGCTAGACGCGCTGCAGCGGGATATCAACCGCACACTCACCGATAAGGCGACACTCGAGAGGACCGCCGAGAAAACTGAAGAGGAAATCCGCGCGCTAAAGTTTTTGGCCGTGCGTCTGGCGGCCAAGCTCCACGACCGTAGCGAAGAGGTCGATCGCATCGAGGCGCGGCTCGCGACGCTCGTCGAGCAGGAAGCGGAGAAATCCAGACGGCTCGGCCTCCGCCGCGCGGAGCTGAGCGCGACACTCGGCGCGCTGCAGCGCATCGCCCGCCTGCCGACTGCCACGCTGGTCGCTATGCCACGCGCCCCCGACGACACCATCCGCGGCGCCATCCTGCTGCGCGCCGCGGTACCCGAACTGCATCGCGAGGCGAAGGCGCTCAGCGAGCAGTTGCGCGAACTTGCGCGCCTGCAGCACAAGATCGGCGACGACCGGATCCAGCTCGACGCCGCACTCGCCGGGCTCGACCACGAACGCACACGTCTTGCCGTTCTCACCGCTCGCAAGATGGAGCTGCTAAAGTCGGCCCGCACTAGCGAGCGCGAGGCCGCGCGCCAGATCGCCAGCTTGTCTTCGCAGGCGGGTTCGCTCCGCGGCCTGGTCGAACGGTTAGAAGCGAGCAGGAAGGAAGAAACCGCACGCAGCGAGGAGATCGCCGCCACCCAGCCGGCGGCGACTGCCGGACTCGCGCGGCAGACTCACTCCCCGGGACAACCCTCATCGCTCTCCCCGACCGCCGGCATCCCGCTAGAGGAGCTACCGCTCGGGGTCTCCTCGGCGCTGTCCGGCCTACCAGCGCCCGGCCGCATCATCCGGAAGTTCGGCGACAAGCTGGACAACGGCATGCAGAGCCGCGGCGTTTCCATCGCGACCCGGCCGTCGGCGACCATCGTCGCCCCGCATCCGGGGCGTGTCGTCTATGCCGGCGAATTCCGCGGCTACGGAAACCTAGTCATTCTGGAACTGCCTGACCACCGTCACGCGCTTATCGCGGGGCTTGGCCGGATCGATGCTGAAATCGGTGACCAGGTGCTAGCCGGCGAACCAGTCGGCAAGATGTCCCCCTCGACGAATGCCGCACCGAACCTATATTTCGAGGTGAGAAAAAAGGGCCAGTCGATCAACCCGCTGCCGTCGAGCACGGCGCTAAAGACAAGGTAACGCACTGACATGATCAAGTTTTTTGTCGCGACGAGTGCCGTCGTCCTGCTCGCCTTCTCCGGCCCTGCTGCCGCACAGACGCAACAGAACAATTCCGAGACCTATCGCCAGCTCAACCTCTTCGGCGACGTGTTCGAGCGCATCCGCGGAGATTACGTCGAGAACGTTTCGGACGAGGACCTAATCGAGGCGGCAATCACCGGGATGTTAACCTCGCTCGATCCGCATTCGAGCTATCTCAGCCCCAAGAACTTCCGCGACATGCAGGTGCAGACCAAGGGGGAATTCGGCGGTCTTGGCATCGAGGTTACGATGGAGAACGGCTACGTCAAGGTAGTCTCACCCATCGACGATACACCGGCCCATCGCGCCGGCCTGCAGCCGGGCGACCTGATCACCCACCTCGACAACGAACCGGTGCAAGGCCTGAGCCTGTCGGAAGCGGTCGAGAAGATGCGCGGCCCAGTCGGCAGCGACCTTGGCCTGACAATCCGACGCGAGGGCCGCGAACCGTTTGAAGTAAAGGTGACGCGCGCCGTAATTAAAATCCAGTCCGTCCGCTCACGCCTTATCGGCGAGGACATCGCCTATGTCCGCATCACCTCGTTCAGCGAGCAGACGGCGTCGGGCATGGAGAGCGCTGTCAAGCGGCTGCGCGAGCAGAGCGGCGAGAAGCTCAAGGGCCTCGTTCTTGACCTGAGAAACAACCCGGGCGGCCTTCTTGACCAGTCCGTAAAGGTGTCCGACGCCTTCCTAAACCAGGGCGAGATTGTCTCCACACGCTCGCGGCGCCCGGACGAGAGCCAGCGCTTCAACGCCAAGCCTGGCGATATTAGTGGCGGGTTGCCGATCGTGGTGCTGCTGAACGGCGGCTCGGCGTCGGCCTCAGAGATCGTCGCGGGCGCGCTGCAGGATCACCGGCGCGCGATCGTCATGGGTACCCGCTCGTTCGGCAAGGGGTCCGTCCAGACCATCATCCCGCTGTCTGGTCATGGCGCGATCCGCCTGACCACGGCGCGCTACTACACGCCGTCTGGTACGTCGATTCAGGCGAAGGGAATTGAGCCCGACATCAGGGTTGAGCAGGCTCGCCTGGAAAAAGTCGATCAGCTGCAGCGGCGGCGCGAGGAAAACCTCCGCGGCAGGCTCGAGAATACCGACAAGCCGCGCGAGGGCGAGTCGGGAAACAATTCGCCCGCCGGGGTCGCCTCGCCCGGCAGTCCTCAGGACTACCAGCTCAGCCGGGCCGTGGACCTGATTCGCGGACTGGCACTCTACAATAAGCGCGACAGCAATTAACGCTTTAAACCAAGCTAAGTCCCCGCGCCGACTTTCGCGGGCGGAGGCGGGATGAAGAGACGTTGAACGATTGGACGCGCGAAGGCAGCGGCGCTCGATTGCCGCTCACGCTTCTAGTCGTCTTTCTGGCCATTGTCTCCGGCATTGTCGGCTGGCTCAGCGCGACGTCGCCCGAAGCCGCGATCGCGGACGAAGAGCCCGTAGCAGCGGCGGCTCACACGCCGAGGCCGGCAGACGAGGCACTCGGTGCGGTCGATGCGCATGAAGCAGCTAATACTTATGGCGCTGCAGATACGCATTCCGCCGGTCTGTACGGCGCCCCTGTCAACAATCACGCCCCCGCCCCTCCCGCGAGGAAGGCCGGCGCGGCCGAACCGGCTAGCGATCCCCATTCGGTAGCGCCCTATGGGAACGGAGCGCCTGCGGAGCAGAGAGCAGAGTCCGAAAAGCCTGCTGTCATCCCGCGAGCCGTTGAGGTGCGGCCGTCGGACCCCAAGGCCGTAATCGCCAAAAAGTCGGACTCCATACCCCGGCCAGAGCCCGGACCCAAAACGAAACCGGCTGCCAACGTGACAGGTCATACGCCGGAACAGCCGAACGCCGAGGCATCGGCTGACGCCCCACGGCATGCTGCGCCGCGCACGAAGGTCGAGATCGCAAGATTAACGCCCGTCAGTAAGGGCGCACCGCTTCGACCGGCTGTCGACCCGTATCTCCTTCCGGAAACGTCCTTGCAAAAACTGCCGCAGCGCGCCTCCGACGAGCGCGCGCCGTGGCGGATTTACGCAAAGCCGTTCGACACCGCCGACAAGCGGCCGCGCGTTGGGATAGTCGTTACCGGCCTTGGCCTGTCAGCCGCGGCAACCGAATCCGCAATTCAGGGCCTGCCCGGCTCGGTCACGCTCGCCTTCGCGCCCTACACGACCGACCTGAACCGCTGGATCAGCCTTGCCCGGGCGGCAGGCCACGAGGTACTGCTAAACGTCCCGATGGAGCCGATTAACTACCCGGCCTACGACCCTGGCCCGCAAACGCTGCTGACGTCGCTCACCGAGCAGGGCAATCTTGACCGGCTGTTCTGGAGTCTCAGCCGCGGGACGGGATATGTGGGCATTATCGACTTCATGGGCTCACGTTTCACCACGTCGCGGGCGCATCTGGCGCTAGTGCTGGCGACGCTGCGTGACCGGGGTCTTCTCTATCTCGACAGCAGCAGCGGCGGGCGGAGCGTTGTCGCCCGCGTCGGGGCGGACATCCGGGTCCCCTGGGCAGCAACGACCGTAGTCCTCGACGAACGCGCGTCGCGCGTGGAGATCGATAGCCAGTTCGGGGCCCTCGAACGGAGAGCTAAGCGTGACGGCCGAGCCATAGGGATCGCCTCCCCCTATCCCGTCTCGCTCGAGCGCATCGCCGCATGGACACGGCAGCTCCGCGCCCGCGGGATCGCCATAGCACCCGTCTCGGCGATGGTCGAGACGGGCGGCGCACCGGACGGTGCCCGATGAGGATCCCCGCCTGTCCGGAGGGATACCGCCCCTGCGTCGGCATCCTGCTGCTAGATGGCGAGGGCCACATCTTCGTCGGCGAACGCCTCGACACGCCAGGTGCCTGGCAGATGCCTCAGGGCGGCATCGATGAGGGCGAATCACCGGAAGAGGCGGCAATGCGGGAGCTACAGGAGGAAACCGGCGTGATGGCAGCGACGCTGCTGGCGATCAGTGCCAAGTGGCGGACCTACGACGTCCCGTCAGAGATCGCGAAGCAGGCGTGGGGCGGGCGATTCCGTGGCCAAGGCCAGATTTGGGTCGCCTTGCGGTTTGACGGTGCCGATGAGGATATCAAACTCGACGCGCATCACGCCGAGTTCGGGCGATTCAAGTGGACGGACGCGGAGACACTGCTTGATGAGATCGTTGAGTTCAAGCGCGACGTCTATACCGCCGTTCTGGGCGAGTTCGCGGCGCTTCTGGAGAGGCCGGCTTAATTCCGCCAGGGTCGGGGCTCAGATAGTCTGCTGAAGCAACAGGAGCTACGACCCTCCCCGAACATACAGGCCCGCAGTGCCGCAAGAAGGGTTGCAAACACTATCCGTTACGAGGGGAGGTTACGGACGGCGCGGCTAGCAATCCAAGCCAGCGCCTCGGCTACGTTGAGCCCGATCACCTTGAAGATCATCTCGACGCCGTGCGAGATGTGAATCGAACTGGTATAACGGGGTCTACCGCGCAAATACGACTAAATTCCGGCTCCGGTCGGAATGTTCGCCTTGAGAGTTCGCCGCCCAGTAGGCAGTGGCAATTGTTTGTTCCGCAATTAGGCGCAGAACTCCCCGAGGACCGCCTCGTCGGTGTCGTCGCCGAGGGCGCTTTAGAAGGCATTTGTGCACGCTTCGACCAAGGAGCCGGCGATCATTTCTCCCGACCCTGAGCCGCGCACCGACACCGTGACATAGAGCTAGACGCGGAAGCTCTCGTTAAATGTCGGGCAGCTGTGCTCGAAGTTCAAAGCGGGATCGGCCATCTCCGCTCAGGGCCTTGCCGTGCTGCACTCACTTGATCGATGGTTCACCGTTGACGGAATACACCTTGGCATGGTCGCTGAAGATATTAGCGCGATACCAGTGACTTTCGTCCGCTTTGAATTGGACGACGCTCGCCTGCTTCACAACTCGAAGGATGTTGGGAGTGACCTTTTGGGGTCAAAGTCACCCCGGGGAGGTCGTTTAGCGTCCAGGCTCCCATCACCGGCACCATTTTACCCACTGACGCAGATCAATCTAAAAATTAAGCCAAAAATGGGCCATTTCAGCGAAAACAGCGGCCGATCGTTACCGATCGGCCGCAGCATAATTGCTGTTTTTCGGCAGAGCCGGGCGTAAAACCTGGGCCCCTCGGTCTCAGGTGTCGTGGATCCGCTCTCCGTGCGCGGTGATATCCAGCCCCTCGATCTCATCCTCCTCGGGGACCCGCAGACCTATCGTCGCGGAAATCACCTTTACGAGAATCCAGGAAATCACGAGCGACCAAACCGCAACGGCGACAAGGCCGGTGCCCTGGGCTACAAACTGCGAGCCCATCGTAATGCCCTCTCCGAGACCCAGCCCGCCAAGCGCTTCTGCGCCGAAGAAAGCGGTTAGCAGGATGCCCAGCGCGCCGCCAACGCCATGCACCGCAAAGACGTCGAGCGAGTCATCGATCTTAAGCGTGTTCTTGATCAGGTGCACGCAGCCATAGCACACTATGCCGGCGAGGCAGCCGAACACCAGACCGCCGATCGGTCCGACGAAGCCCGAGCCGGGGGTGATCGTTGCAAGGCCAGCGACCATGCCGGTGACGATGCCAACCAGACTCGGTTTGCCGTGTTTCACCCATTCGATCAGCATCCAGACGATCGACGCGGTCGCCGCCGAGATATGCGTGACCAGCATCGCCATGCCGGCGCCGCCGTCGGCCGCCAAGGCCGAGCCGGCGTTGAACCCGAACCAACCGACCCACAACATCGCCGCGCCGATCATGGTGAGGCCGGGGTGATGCGGCGGCACGATTTCACGCGGGAAGCCGCGGCGCCCGCCTAGCGCCTTAGCAATCACGAGGGCCGACACGCCCGCCGTTACGTGGACGACGAGACCGCCGGCGAAGTCCTTGACTCCCCGTTCGGCCAGCCAGCCGCCGCCCCAGACCCAATGGCAAACGGGCGCGTAGACGAGGAACAGCCAGATCGCGCTGAACCAAAGCACCGCCCCGAACTTGATGCGCTCCACATACGCGCCGACGATGAGTGCGGGGGTGATGATCGCGAACGTCATCTGGAACATGAAAAACACGGACTCGGGGATCGTGCCTGAAAGAGTGTCCTTGCCGATGCCAGCGAAGAAGGCCTTGCCGAGGCCGCCGATCCACGCGTTGGCTGCGCCTCCGTCGCCGAACGACAGGCTGTAGACGCCGACGATCCAGAGGACCGACATCAGGCACGCGATCGCAAAGCAGTGCATCAGCACCGACAGCAGGCTGCGCTTGCGCACAAGGCCCCCGTAGAATAGTGCGAGCCCGGGCAGCGTCATGAACAGCACGAGCGCGGTCGACGTCAGGATCCACGCAGTATCTCCGCCGCTTAGCGTCGGCTTTTCCTGCGCAAACGCATCCGTCGGCAGTCCAAAAATCAATGCAAGTAGGACGGTGGCTGCCAGCGCGCGGCAAGGACCGACAATTATCATGTTGAGACCCCTGTTACTGTTCCGGTCGCTCTGAAGCGGCCCGTGTTCGTTTTGATTCATATGTCCGGAACGCAGTACGTCACATATCCGCCGCATCGGAACGGACCGCCCCGTCTATTCAATTTATAGAGTTTTACCATCGCGCAGATAATGGCTGAAAGCAACGGCTCGTGTCCAGCGCGCGCCGGCTTTAGACGAGGAAATGGGTAGGCGCGTGCCCTCGGCGCCGCGCTGGAAGCCGGCAGGTCAGGCCGCGCCGCGGGCCGCGTCGCGCAGCGCCTCGGCAACGGCGAGGCCGAGCTCCGCGCTGTTTCGGGCGGTATCAGAATCGGCGGCGTTTAGCGCCTCTCGTGCGGACGCGAGACGTTCGTCCGCCGCGGTAGCGTCAATCTCATCGACCGGCATCGCCTCTTCGGCTAGCACCGTGCAGCGCTCGCCCGTCACCTCGGCGAAGCCGCCGGCGACGAAGATGCGTTTGTCGACCGTTTCGCCAGCATAGGTGCTGATGACCCCCGGCCGAAGGGCCGAAATCATCGGCGCATGGCCGATCAGCACGCCGAAGTCTCCTTCGGCGCCGGGGACCACCACCATCTCCACTTCCTCAGAGAGGAGGAGCTTTTCTGGCGAGACCAGCTCGAAGGAAATCGGATCAGCCATAGTGCGTTCCTGCCTTGCGGTTCTGCGTTAGCCCTATCAGGCCGCGTCCGCCATTGCTTTGGCTTTCGCCACTGCATCATCGATCTTGCCAACCATATAAAAGGCGGATTCGGGTAGATCGTCGTAGTCGCCTTCGACAAGGCCCTTGAAGCCCTTGATAGTGTCTTCGAGATCGACGAGCACACCCGACATTCCGGTGAAGACCTCGGCCACATGGAAAGGCTGGGACAGGAAGCGCTGGATCTTCCGCGCACGCGCGACGACCAGCTTGTCTTCTTCCGACAGCTCTTCCATGCCGAGAATCGCGATAATATCCTGCAGGGATTTATAGGTCTGGAGGACGCGCTGCACTTCACGGGCGACCTGGTAATGCTCGTCGCCGACGATTCGCGGATCGAGAATTCGCGAGGTGGAGTCAAGCGGGTCGACTGCCGGGTAGATGCCGAGCTCGGCGATCTGGCGTGAGAGCACGGTCGTCGCATCGAGATGCGAAAACGAGGTTGCCGGCGCCGGGTCGGTGAGGTCGTCTGCAGGCACGTAAATGGCCTGCACCGAGGTGATAGAGCCCTTGCTCGTGGTCGTGATGCGTTCCTGCAGGTTTCCCATGTCGGTTGCTAGCGTCGGCTGGTAGCCCACCGCCGAGGGAATGCGGCCGAGCAGCGCCGAAACCTCAGAGCCCGCCTGTGTAAAGCGGAAGATGTTGTCGACGAAGAGAAGCACGTCCTGGCCTTCCTCATCTCGGAAATATTCAGCCAGCGTCAGGCCGGATAGGCCGACTCGGGCGCGCGCGCCCGGCGGTTCGTTCATCTGGCCGTAGACTAGCGCCGCCTTTGATTCTCCTTCGAGGTTGATCACGCCCGACTCCATCATCTCATGATAGAGGTCGTTGCCCTCGCGCGTTCGCTCGCCGACGCCGGCGAACACGGAAAAGCCGCCGTGCGCCTTCGCGACGTTGTTGATCAGTTCCATGATCAGCACCGTCTTGCCCACGCCTGCGCCGCCGAACAGGCCGATTTTGCCGCCGCGTGAGTAGGGGGCGAGCAGGTCGACGACCTTGATACCTGTAACGAGCACTTCGGTTTCCGTCGACTGTTCGACGAACTCCGGCGCTTCGCGGTGGATCGGCAGGCGCTTCGTGGTGTTGACCGGGCCGCGCTCGTCGATCGGCTCGCCGATGACGTTCAGTATACGGCCGAGCGTCTCGGGGCCGACCGGCATGGTGATCGGGCTACCGGTATCTGTGACCTTCTGGCCGCGGACAAGACCTTCGGTCGTGTCCATGGCGATGGTGCGCACCGTGCTCTCGCCGAGATGCTGTGCGACCTCGAGGACCAGGCGGTTGCCGCCGTTGTCGCACTCGAGCGCGTTCATGATCTTGGGCAGATCGCCCTCGAACCGCACGTCGACGACAGCGCCCATGACCTGGGAAATGCTGCCGATATTGTTTGCCGGAGTGCCTGCCGTGTCGGCCATATTCATACCTCGTACATCGTTGATCGGGGCCGCGGTCAGACCGCTTCGGCGCCCGAGATGATTTCGATTAGTTCCTTGGTGATGACGGCCTGACGCGTGCGGTTATAGTTGAGCGTCAGGCTATCGATCATTTCGCCGGCGTTGCGGGTGGCGTTGTCCATCGCGGACATGCGCGCGCCCTGCTCGCTGGCGCTGTTTTCGAGAAGTGCCCGGAACACCTGCACGCTGAGATTGCGCGGCAGGAGCACTTCTAGAATTTCGGTCTCGTCGGGCTCGTAGTCGTAGACGACGCGGGCGCCGTCTGATTCTTCCGCCTCGGCTTCCAGCTCCTCGACCGGGAACGGCACGAGCTGCTGGCGCGTGACGATCTGCGAGATCGCCGACTTGAAGCGATTGTAGATCAGGGTGCAGACATCGAATTCTCCGGCTTCGAACATCTCGTCGATCTTTGTCGCGATGCCCTGCGCGTCCTCGAAACCAAGACGCTGGCGACCGACGTCCTCGATCGATTCGACGATCAGCGACGCGTAGTCGCGGCGAAGCTGCGACCAGCCCTTGCGGCCGACGGTCAGGATCTTGACCTGCTTGCCGTCGGCGAGAAGCTGTGAGATCAGGCGACGCGCGTCGCGAACAATCGACGAGTTGAAGCCACCGCACAGCCCGCGGTCGGACGACATGACGACGATCAGATGCACGTCATCCTTGCCGGTTCCCGCCAGAAGCGGCGATGCGCCCTCGGCCGACGCGAGCGACGCCGCGAGCGATCCCAGCATGCGGTCCATCCGCTCGGCATAGGGCCGCGCGGCTTCCGCCTGTTCCTGGGCCCGGCGCAGTTTCGCCGCCGCGACCATCTTCATCGCGGACGTGATCTTCTGCGTCGACTTGACGCTGTCGATCCGCTGGCGAAGGTCTTTTAGGCTCGGCATGTCCGGTGTCCGTTATCCGATTCCGCGTTGCGCTCAGGCCGCGACGAAGTTTTTGGCGTAACCGTCGAGGATGCTCTTGAGCTTGTCTTCGGACTCGTCGGAGAGCGCCTGTTCGGTTCGGATCGTGGCGAGAAGGTCGGCATGATTCGACCGGACTTCGGAAATGAAGCCCTGCTCGAACCGCGTCACGTCCCGCGCCGAAATGTTGTCGAGATAGCCCTTGACGCCAGCGTAGATCACTACGACCTGCTCCTCTACGGGCAGCGGCGAATATTGCGGCTGCTTAAGAAGCTCGGTCAGGCGTTCGCCGCGGCTCAGCAGGCGCTGGGTCGCCGCGTCGAGGTCGGAGGCGAACTGCGCGAACGCCGCCATCTCGCGATATTGGGCGAGCTCGAGCTTGATCGAGCCGGCGACCTGCTTCATGGCCTTGATCTGCGCGGCGGAGCCAACGCGGCTGACCGATAGGCCGACGTTCACCGCAGGGCGGATGCCCGAGTAGAACAGGTCGGTCTCGAGGAAGATCTGGCCGTCGGTGATCGAGATCACATTGGTCGGAATATAGGCTGACACGTCGCCCGCCTGGGTTTCGATGACTGGCAGCGCGGTCAGCGAGCCGCCGCCGTTGGCATCGCTCATCTTGGCGGCGCGTTCCAGCAGGCGCGAATGCAGGTAGAAGACGTCGCCCGGGAAGGCTTCGCGGCCCGGCGGACGGCGCAGCAGCAGCGACATTTGGCGATACGAAACGGCCTGCTTCGACAGATCGTCGTAGATGATCAGCGCGTGCATGCCGTTGTCGCGGAAATATTCACCCATCGCGCAGCCGCCATAGGGCGCCAGGAACTGTAGCGGCGCGGGATCGGAGGCCGTGGCGGCGACGACGATGGAGTATTCCATCGCGCCGGCTTCTTCGAGCGCTTTAACGATCTGCGCGACCGTCGACCGTTTCTGGCCGACCGCGACGTAAATGCAGAAGAGCTGTTTGTCGGTGTCGCCCTCTTCGAAGGCCTTCTTCTGGTTGATTATCGCGTCGACGGCGATCGCGGTCTTGCCGGTCTGGCGGTCGCCGATGATCAGCTCGCGCTGGCCTCGGCCTACCGGGATCAGGCTGTCGATCGCCTTGAGGCCGGTCTGCATCGGCTCACTCACCGACTGGCGCGGGATAATGCCCGGCGCCTTGACGTCGACGCGGCGGCGTTCGGCGGCGTCGATCGGGCCCTTGCCGTCGATCGGCTCGCCCAGCGCGTCGACCACGCGGCCCAGCAGGCCCTTGCCGACGGGAACATCCACGATGGTGCCGGTCCGCTTGACGGTATCTCCTTCCTTGATGTTCGAGTCGGAGCCGAAGATAACGACGCCGACATTGTCCGTTTCGAGGTTCAGCGCCATGCCCTTGATGCCGCCGGGGAACTCGACCATTTCGCCCGCCTGGACGCTGTCGAGGCCGTAGACGCGCGCGATGCCGTCACCCACTGACAGGACTTCGCCGACCTCGGCGACCTCCGCCTCGGTACCGAAATTGGCGATCTGATCCTTGAGAATCGAAGAGATTTCTGCGGCGCGGATATCCATCACGCTGCCCCTTTCAAGCTGAGTTCAAGTCTTTGAAGTTTCGTGCGAAGAGAGGAATCGACCATCCGCGAGCCCACCTTCACGACCATGCCTCCGAGCAGTGACGCGTCGACATTCGCCTGGAGCGACACCTTGGAGCCCATGGCGGTCCGGAGTTCCTGTTCGAGGCGATCCCGCTGCTCGTCTGTGAGGGCGCAGGCCGTCGTCACCTCGGCTGTGATCTCGCCTCGGCGGCTCGACAACAGCTCGCGATAGGCGTTGCACATTTCTGCCAGCGCGAACAGACGCCGGTTGTGCGCGACGACGCCGACGAAGCGCAGCGTCAGATCGCTGACGCCGGCCCTTTCGAGCACGGCGGTGATCGTCTTGCCCTGAACCTCGCGGCTGATGACGGGACTAGAGACGAGACGGCGCAGATCGCCGGACTCGGCGATCAGGGCGCGGATGCCGGCCAGATCGGCGGCAACCTCGTCTAGTTGCTTGTGCTCATCGGCGAGCTCAAAAAGCGCTGCGGCATAGCGACCGGAGACACCGGAAACGCCTGACGTTGCGGACGACACTCGGCTGACCTCGAAACGCCCCTGTTGAGGCATTTAAGTTGTTGATTTCACTCACAAAAATCGAGGTCATTTAGATCCCGATCCGTGACCGCCCCGAAAGGCAAGGTTTCCTAACACAGGGCTTTGTGCGTTGCAACCCGGCGTGGTGCAGAGCTACGCGTCAAAGCGTCGCGAAAAATGGAGCTATCGGGACCCAATGGCCGCCCCTACTTCTGCACTGAGTAGACAGATTCTTAACTCCGCGTTTATCGACGCCGCTGCGGATACCTCGGACAGTCGCTGCGATGTCGTAATCGGGGCCGAAGGCGAGGTTAACAAGTCGGTTGATACCGACTTGCAGATCAAGTAGCCGAAGCTGACCCATCGCACGTCGGGGACCCAGGCGACCGGCCAGGCGTGGCCTGCAGCATTCGGCTAGGCCGTCTCGCCTTCCTAGAGCTAGCCGGAGACATAGGGCGCGCCGGCATGACGATATCTCGCACGCGCTGCACCGACCTGCGCGACCATAGGTCCCACTCTCACTCCGAGAGCACGCGCTGGATCACGTCGAATGGGATCAGCCGTTCGTTGCCGTCTTCGCGGCCCAACACAAGGAACGTGTTTGCCATGCGGCAGGAACGGACGTCCGCATCATCCGACTGACGGTCGAGTTCCCCTCCGGGAAGTTCATCTAGCGTATTCGCGACCTCACGAGAGGCATCGTCGTATACTGCGATATTCGATGCGCATTTCATCGAATTTTGCGCTTTCAGCTATATTTTCAAGCGCATCGGATGTGCGTCGATAGTCATTCGGGCTGCCTGATAAAAAGCTGCTCAGATAAAACTATACGGATCTATATCGACCGTGATCCTGACGCCGCCCATGGGCTTCTGCGAGAAAACCCAGCGACGCAGAACCTCCTGAATTTTGGCATCTTTTTGCGCATGGACAAGGAGCCGCCGGCGATGACGGCCGCGAATTACCGAAAGCGGCGCCGGAGCTGGCCCGAGGACACGCAGGCCGTTGAGTCGGGGTGCGGTACGGCCGAGCGCGGCGGCAGCGGCATCCACCGCATCAACGTCACGCCCGGAAACTACGATCGCGGCAAGCCGGCCGTAGGGCGGCATGTCGTGCTGGCGGCGCGCTACCGCCTCGGCCTCGACGAACCGATCGCGCTCGCCGGAGACCAGCGCCTCCATCACGGGATGCTCGGGCTGCCAAGTTTGAAGCATCACGCGGCCCGGGCGGTCGGCACGTCCAGCTCGGCCCGACACCTGGTGCAGGAGCTGGTAGGTGCGTTCGGCCGCGCGCAAGTCGCCGCCCGCGAGGCCGAGATCTGCGTCGACCACGCCGACCAGAGTCAGCTGCGGAAAATGGAAACCCTTGGCCATGATCTGCGTGCCGATTAACACATCAATTTCGCGCTCGCACATACGCCGAACTAAGTCCAGCGCGTCCGCTGCCTTTTGGACGGTGTCGGACGACATGATCTGGAAGCGCGCGCCGGGGAATTTCTCCCGCGCCTCCTCTGCCAGCCGCTCGACGCCGGGACCGCAGGCAGCGAATCGATCCTCCGCCTCGCAGCTGGGGCAGGTCCTCGGCGGCGATGCACTGTAGCCGCAATGGTGGCACTGCAGCCGCTCCATTAGACGGTGCTCCACCAGCCAGGTCGTGCATTGCGGACAGTTTAGCCGATGGCCGCAGGCGCGGCACAGCGTCAGCGGCGCGTAGCCTCGGCGGTTGAGGAAGAGCATAACCTGTTCGCGGGCATCCAGCTTTGACGCGACGGCGCGGGCAAGCGTCGGCGAAATCCACGACTGCCGATCCATTTCCTCGGAGCGCATGTCAATGGCGACGATCTCGGGGAGCTGCGCACCCGCGAATCGTTCAGGCAGCGAAATGCGCGAATACCTGCCGCGCCAAACATTGTCGACGGTCTCGAGCGACGGCGTCGCCGACGATAGGATTACAGGGAAATCGCCGAGATTGCCGCGCACCACCGCCATGTCGCGCGCGTTGTAGCTGACCCCGTCCTCCTGCTTGAAGCTCGGGTCGTGCTCCTCGTCGACGACGATCAGGCCGAGATCGGGGAACGGCAGCATCAGCGCAGACCGCGCGCCGACGACGAGCCGCGCCTCGCCGCGCACGACGGCGCGCCAGTTGCGCCGGCGTTCGGACATCGGCAGGTCGGAGTGCCAGACGACCGGTGATACGCCGAACCTCTGCTCGAAGCGCCCAAGCCAGTCGGCGGTCAGCGCGATCTCGGGCAGCAGCACGATTACCTGCCGGTCGGCCCTAAGCGCGGCCGCGATCGCCTCGAAATAGACCTCGGTCTTGCCGGAACCGGTGACGCCGTCGAGCAGCACGACTGAGAAGTCGTTTGCCACCCGGCCGACTAGATCGGCCGCGGCGGACGCCTGCGCATCCGACAACACCGGGCCTGGCCGGTCCGGGTCTGGTGTCGGCACGGCGGCCTCCGACGACAGCGCAATACGCTGGATGACGCCCGCATCGGCGAGCCCACGAATCACCGCGGTGGTCGCGTTAGCCGCCGCAGCCAGGTCCCCGGCCGCATGCGGTTTTCCATTGGCGAGCGCGCGCAATACCCGCTTCCGCGCATCGGTCATCCTGAGCCCCAAGACGGGCAATTCTCCCGAATCGGTGTCGCCGTCGTCGCAGGTTTCTTCCACCGCTAAGTAAGCGACAATCGGTTTCGGCGGCTCGAGCGCACGCGGCACACTCATTGCCATCCGAAGCACGCTGCCAAGCCGCGCGAGCGTGTAGGACGCCACCCAGTCGACGAAGCGGCGCAAATCGGCGGGCATCGGCGGGAGGTCAACAACGCCGTTGATTTCTCGAAGCTTTTGCGTGTCCACGCCACCCCGCGCGGCGCCCCAGACGACGCCGATAACGGTCCTGCCACCGAGCGGAACGTCAACGAAACTGCCGTCCTCGACCTTCAACTCGGCGGGCACGAGATAGTCGTAGGGCGCCACCAGCGGCAGCGGCAGCAGCACGCTGACCACCTTTCGGCTGGCCAACAGCGAGCGTTTGGCAAGGTCGTCATCCATCGGATACACTCTATCTGAGCCGTCCGGTGCGGCCAATCTGCCGCAGAAATTTGCCGCGGCTCAAAGGATAATCTCCGACAAGTCTTTGGACGTCGCATTAAAAACTCGAAGGGACAAAATGAAATTTTTCGTGGACACGGCGGAGGTTGACGAAATCACAGACCTCGCCTCGACCGGCCTTCTCGACGGCGTCACCACCAACCCGTCTTTAATCGCAAAATCGGGCCGTAATTTCCTAGAGGTGATTGCCGAGATCTGCGACATCGTCGACGGGCCTGTCAGCGCCGAAGTGGCCGCGACCGACTTCGAGACGATGCTCGAGGAAGGCCAGAAACTCGCCAAGATCGCCCCTAACGTTGCGGTCAAGGTGCCGCTGACGACTGACGGGCTCAAGACCTGCAAGGCGCTCTCGGATGCTGGGACCAAGGTTAACGTCACGCTGTGCTTCTCCGCGGGCCAAGCGATCCTCGCCGCCAAGGCGGGCGCAGCGTTCGTCTCCCCCTTCGTCGGCCGTCTCGACGACATCAGCCGCGACGGCATGGGGCTGATCGACGAGATCTGCACGATCTACGCCAACTATGACGCTTTCGAGACCGAGGTGCTGGTCGCGTCGATCCGGAGCCCAATGCACATCGTCGAGGCGGCCAAGATGGGCGCCGACGTCTGTACAGTTCCGCCGGGCGTGCTACGCCAGCTAGTCAAGCATCCACTGACCGATTCCGGCCTAGCTGCTTTCGTCGCCGACTGGGCCAAGACCGGCCAGTCCATCCTAGACAGCTGACGTGAGCGGCTCGCCCAAGGACGCGGAAAAAGCGCTCGGCAAAGCGCTGAGCCCCAACGCCGTCGCCGCCTGGCTGCGCCGCCATCCCGATTTCCTCGCCGATAACGAAGACCTGCTCGCTGTGTTAACGCCGCCGGAGCAGCGGCAGGGCGACGGCGTGGTCGACCTGCAGCACTTTATGCTGGAGCGTCTTCAGACCGAAGTCGGCACTCTACGCCGCCGCGAGAAACAGCTCATCGCCGCCGCCGAGGGCAATGCCGCTGGGCAAAGCAAGGTGCATCAGGCTGCCATTGAGCTGATCGAGGCGCGCGACATCACTGCACTGTGCACAGCGATCCGCTCCAAGCTGCCGCAGCTCCTCGACGTCGAGGCCGCCGCGCTCTGCATCGAGGACGACGGCGCGCTGTCCCTCGCGGGCGCGACCGCGATCGGCACGGATGGCATTGCCAATCTGATGGGGCCAAAGCGCAGGGTATTGCTGCAGGAAAAGACCTCTGGCGAGAATTTCGTATTCGGCAGCGCCGCCGCGCGCGTGAAATCGGTGGCCTATCTCCGGCTTCGCACTCGGAGCAGGGTCTCCAATATGTTGCTCGCCCTCGGCTCCGGCCGCGACGACGGCTTCGCTCCCAACCAAGCGACCGACTTGCTCGTCTTTCTCGGAGACGTGCTCGAGGTGCGTCTCGGACAATGTTTGGGCCCGAAAGCCTGATACGCTTCTCCGCGCAGCCCGACCTCCAGTCGGCGCTGCAGGACTGGATCCGCTGGCTCACCGCGGAACGGCGGACGGCGGAGAACACGGTTGACGGCTATTGCCGCGACATTTCCTCCTTCCTTGATTTCCTGACCGCGCGCAAACGCGAACCGGCGGGGCTTACCATGCTCGGCGCATTGAAGCCGTCGGATTTCAGGGCGTGGCTAGCTGCGCGTCTGGACGACGGCATCTCGCGCAGCTCGCTCGCCCGCGCCATGTCGGCGCTCCGGAACCTGTTCCGCTTTCTCGACCGGACGGGCCGCGTCCACAACCCGTCACTCGCCGCCGTAAAGACGCCGAAGCCGCCCAAATCGGTACCGAAACCCCTAGCAGAGGGCGACGCGATCGACGTCATCCGCCACGCACAGCAGATCGCGCCCGAACCCTGGGTCGGCGCGCGCGATGTCGCAATCCTGACACTACTCTACGGCTGCGGACTCCGCATCGACGAGGCGCTCAAACTCGACCAGCGGGACGCGCCCAGGGGCGACGCGATGCGCATCGTCGGCAAGGGCAACAAGGAACGCGTGGTGCCGGTCCTGCCGGTCGTCGCCGACTCGGTTCACGCCTACCGCGCGATCTGCCCGTGGTCCACTGAGCGTGACCGGCCGCTGTTCTACGGGGCGCGCGGCGCGCGGCTCAACGCCGGCATCGTGCAGCGAACAATGCGCCGCATCCGCGCCGAGCTCGGCCTACCGGAGACTGCGACGCCGCACGCGCTGCGCCACAGCTTCGCGACCCATCTGCTGGCGGGCGGAGGCGATCTCAGGACGATTCAGGAACTTCTCGGCCACGCCTCGCTGTCGACGACGCAGCGCTACACGGACGTCGACACGCAGCGGCTGCTGGAGGTCTACGACCGCTCACACCCACGGGCGGTGGGACGGTAAGTTGTTGGAGGGGAGCCTCCACTCTCCCTGACCCTCTCCCGGGGGGCGAGGAGACGCGCAGTAAAAGCCCGCGCCAGCCAGACCCAGCACTACTGTCACCCTCGAGCTTGACCCTAGGGCCCAATGGAAACGCAGGCGATGCGGATAGATGGATTGTCGGGTCAAGCTCGAGGATTACGGCAAATGGAAACCAGAAAAGAGGCGGTTTCCGCGATGAAGCGCCTTACGCCTCTCCATTCCGCATAATCTTCCGCCACCAGCGGTCAGCGGCGGCTTCGGCCTCGTCGTATTTGGCGGCCAACTTGGGGTATCTGATTTTCAGGGCCTCAAGCTCCGCTTTGGCCCAGTCGGACTCACGCGACAGCAGGAACATGCCGATCATCAGGAATAGGATGCCCTGCAGGATAGGCAGAAAGATGCCGAGGATCCCGAGCACGACGAAGAACCAGCCGAGGCTCAGAATCAGATAACTTTTGGCGTTCACGACCATCGCTAAGAGATGGGTGCGTACCGAACCCGTTCAAGCGGGAGCGGAAGCGCTCCTCACATGTGGATCGAGGATCCTTCGACCGCGAGAGCGGCTTCCTTGACTGCCTCGTTCAGCGTCGGGTGCGCGTGGCAGGTGCGCGCAATGTCTTCAGAGGAGGCGCCGAACTCCATCGCAAGCGCCAGCTCCGCAATCATTGTGCCCGCGTCAGGGCCGATGATGTGGACGCCAAGCACTTCGTCGGTCGCCGCGTCGGCGAGGATCTTCACAAAGCCCTCGGTATCGCCGTTGGCTCGCGCGCGCGAGTTCGCCTGGAACGGGAACGCTCCCTTCAAATAAGCGACGCCGGCTTCCTTGAGCTGTTCCTCGGTCTTGCCGACCGAAGCGGTTTCCGGCCACGTGTAGACGACCGCCGGAATAGCGTCGTAGTTGATCTGCGTCGCCTGTCCGGCAAGCCGCTCAACGCAGGCGATGCCCTCCTCCTCCGCCTTGTGGGCGAGCATCGGACCGGGAATCGCGTCGCCGATGGCGTAGATACCGTCTACGCTGGTCTCGAAACGGTCGTCGACCTGGACGACGCCGCGGTTGTCGCGCGCGACGCCGATCTCGTCGAGGCCGAGCCCGTCGGTGAACGGCCGACGTCCGATCGAGACCAACACCACGTCACATTTGATGTTCTCGGCGTCGCCACCCTTGGCCGGCTCGACGGTCAGCGTCACCTGCGATTTGGTCGTCTTTGCCGCGGTCACCTTGGTACCTAACTTGAACTCCATTCCCTGCTTTTCGAGCGTCTTGTGCAGCGCCTTGCCGACTTCTTGGTCCACGTTGGGGACGATGGAATCGAGGAACTCAACCACCGTTACCTTCGAGCCGAGCCGGCGCCAGACCGAGCCCATCTCGAGGCCGATATAGCCGCCCCCGATGACGACGAGGTGCTTCGGCACGGCACTCAGCGACAGTGCGCCGGTCGACGACACAATGCGTTTCTCGTCGATCTCGACCCCAGGCAGGGGCGCAACCTCGGATCCAGTCGCGATCAGGATGTTGTCGGCCGTGTAGATTGTCTTCTTCTTGCCGTCGTCAACCTCGACCTGGCCCGCCTTGACGATGCGCGCCGTGCCCACCAATCCGTTGACCTTGTTCTTCTTGAACAGAAAATCGATGCCCTTGGTTAGGTCGGAGACGACCTTGTCCTTGCGCGCGAGCAGCGTCTTAAGGTCAAGCTCGACCTTGGAGACCTTCACGCCGTGCTCGGCGAGGTGTTGCTGCGCCTCCTCAAACTTCTCGGACGAATGAAGCAGCGCCTTCGACGGGATACAGCCGACATTGAGACAGGTCCCGCCCCAGGCGCCGCGCTTGTCGATGCAGGCGGTCTTCATGCCGAGCTGCGCCGCGCGGATCGCGGCCACGTAGCCGCCCGGGCCCGCACCTATTACAATCAGATCGAAATGGGTGTCGCTCATGAAAGCTCCTGAAGCTGTGCTTTTGAGACCGTCAGATCGCAAGCAGGATGCGCTCGGGATCCTCGATACACTGCTTGATGCGGACAAGGAAGGTCACCGCCTCGCGCCCGTCGATGATGCGGTGGTCATAGCTCAGCGCGACGTACATCATCGGGCGGATCTCGATCGAATCGCCGACCGCCATGGGTCGGCGGTCGATCTTGTGCATGCCGAGGATGGCGGACTGCGGCGGATTGAGGATAGGCGTCGACATCAGCGAGCCGTAGATACCGCCGTTTGTGATGGTAAAGGTGCCGCCAGTCAGCTCGTCCATACCAAGCTTGGCTTCGCGCGCGCGTAGGCCGAGATGCGCGATGCCCTTCTCGATGCCGGCGAAGGACAGCTTGTCCGCATCGCGCAGCACGGGGACCACGAGGCCCTGCTCGGTGCCCACCGCGACGCCGATGTCATAGTAATTCTTGTAGATCAGCTCGTCGCCGGCGATCTCGGCGTTGACCGCGGGCAGCTCGTGCAGCGCAACGACGCAAGCCTTTACAAAGAACGACATGAACCCGAGGCGCACGCCGTTACGGCGCTCAAAATCGTCCTGGTACTTCTTCCTCGCCGCCATAACGTTCGTCATGTCGATTTCGTTGAACGTGGTCAGCATTGCCGCCGTGTTCTGCGCCTCCTTGAGACGCTCGGCGATCCGCTTGCGCAGGCGGGTCATCTTCACCCTCTCCTCGCGCGGATCGTCTTCGCGCGGCGCGTTCGGCGCGGCCGGCTTCGCCTCTTCCGTCGTCGCGCTATCCTCGCCGCCGCCGTCCTTCATGTGGGCAAGCACGTCGCCTTTGGTCAAGCGCCCGTCCTTGCCGGTACCCTCGATTGCGGACGCATCGAGACTGTTCTCGTAGATCAGCTTGCGTACGGCGGGCGACAGCTTTTCGCTGTCTTCATAGCCATCTGACTCGAGGGCCACTACCTCCGTAGTGGGCTTGGCCTTTGCCTTCTTCTCTTCATTTTCTTCCGCCTTCGGCTGGGCCTTCTTTGCGGATGCACCGCCCTCGCCGATCATGCCGAGCAGCGCGCCGACTTCGACGTTTGCGCCTTCCATGACGGCGATCTCGCTGAGCGTGCCGGCGGCGCTGGCATTCACCTCGAGCGTCACCTTGTCGGTCTCCAGCTCAACGAGCGGCTCGTCGACGGCGACGGAATCGCCCTCGGTCTTGAACCATTTCGCGACCGTCGCCTCGGTTACCGATTCACCTAGCGTCGGGACTAGAATTTCTATAGCCATTTCTCATTGCTCCTGCGCGGAACAGCGGCGGGTCAAGGCGTCAACGCCTCTTCAACCAGCACGTCCTGCTGTGCTTGATGCTTGCGGACCGATCCGGTGGCGGGCGACGCGGATTCCGGCCGGCCGACATACTCGGGACGAGCGCACTTGATATCGACGTTGCCGAGAAGCTCCTCGATACGGCGGTCGATGAAGTGCCAGGCGCCCATGTTCTTGGGCTCCTCCTGACACCATACGACCTCGGCGTTGGGATACTTCGCGAGCTCCCTACCGAGCGAGACGTTCGGGAACGGATAGAGCTGTTCCATTCGGACCAGCGCGACATTACTGACGTCCATTTCCTCGCGCGCCGCCAGTAGGTCGTAATAGATCTTGCCAGTGCAGAGCACCACGCGCTTCACCTTGTTACACGCGACGAGATCTCCAGTCTCGCCGAGCACGCGGTTGAACGACGTGCCGGGGCCGAACTCTTCGAGCGTCGAGACGCAGCGCTTGTGCCGCAACAGCGACTTCGGCGTCATAATCACCAGCGGCTTGCGGAAGTTGCGACGGATCTGCCGGCGCAGCGCATGGAAATAGTTGGCAGGCGTCGTAATGTTGCAGACCTGCCAGTTATCCTCGGCACAAAGCTGTAGGTAGCGCTCCAGGCGGGCCGACGAATGCTCCGGCCCCTGCCCTTCGAAGCCGTGCGGCAGCAGCATCACGAGACCCGACATGCGAAGCCACTTCGCTTCCGACGATGAAATGAACTGGTCGAAGATGAACTGCGCGCCGTTGGCGAAGTCGCCGAACTGCGCTTCCCACATGACAAGAACGTCGGGGTCGGC
Source organism: Alphaproteobacteria bacterium (assembly GCA_038131485.1). Lineage (GTDB taxonomy): Bacteria > Pseudomonadota > Alphaproteobacteria > MPNO01 > UBA830 > JAYQUR01. Next base: position 110,231 of record JAYPPO010000001.1, on the reverse strand, counting down.
AAGCGACATGCCGTACTCAAAACCGAGCACCGCGGCTTCCGAAAGAGTGCTGTTACGCGCGATAAACTTCGCCTGCTCGCCGGGACGTATGTTTTCCAGCGGGATGAAGATTTCCTCGTTGTTCTGGTCGGTCAGCACCGCGTGGCGCTGCGAGAACGTGCCGCGGGCGACGTCCTGGCCGCTGAGGCGTACGAGATGGCCCTCCGTCAGGAGCGTGCCGAACGCGAGCGATTCGCCGGTCGCCCAGTCGATACCCTCGCCAGCCTCGATAGCCTTGTTGCGGTTGTCGAAGAAGCGCCGGAGCTTGGGGTTCAGGGTGAAGCTCTCGGGCACCGTCGATATCGCGGCACCGACTTCCTTCAAATGATCCATCGTCGCCGCGGTGTCGCCCTTGCGCTCCTCGGCGGACGGCGCGGTGGTAAATCCGGTCCACTTGCCTTCGAACCAGTCGGCCTTGTTGGGCTTGTAGGATTTCGATGCCTCAAAATCCTCATCGAGACGGCTACGGACCGTGGCGTAGATCTCCTCGACCTGCGCCTCGGTAAGCGTGCCTTCGGCAACCAACTGGTTGGCATAGATCTCGCGCACCGTCGGGTGGTTCGCAATCGCCTTGTACATCAGCGGCTGGGTGAATGCCGGCTCGTCGCCCTCGTTGTGGCCGAAGCGGCGGTAGCACCACATGTCGATGACGACGTCTTTGCGGAACTGTTGGCGGAATTCAGTCGCGATGCGCGCGACGTGGATGACCGCCTCCACGTCGTCGCCGTTGACGTGGAAGATTGGCGCTTGCGCCATCTTTGCGATCTCGGTCGGATAGCGCGACGCCCGCGTCGCGCCGGGATTGGTCGTGAAACCGATCTGGTTGTTGACGACAACGTGGATCGTCCCGCCGGTGCGGTAGCCCTTAATATCAGAAAGCCCGAACGTCTCGGCGACAATGCCCTGGCCACCGAACGCGGCGTCGCCGTGCATCAGCAGGCCCATCACCTTTCGACGCTCGCGGTCGCCGCGCTGGCGCTGCTTGGCGCGAACCTTGCCTACGACAACGGGATCGACAGCCTCCAGATGCGACGGGTTGGCGGCGAGAGACAGGTGAACCTGCTCGCCATCGAACTCGCGGTCAGCGGAGGTGCCGAGATGGTATTTCACGTCGCCCGAGCCCTGGACGTCTTCAGGCGTCGCGGAGTTGCCCTGGAACTCGGAGAAGATCGCCGCGAACGGCTTTTTCATCACGTTCGCCAGCACGTTGAGCCGGCCGCGGTGAGGCATGCCGATCACGACCTCCTCAATGCCTAGCTGGCGGCCACGCTTAAGGATCTGCTCAAGGCCAGGAACCAACGCCTCGGCGCCGTCGAGGCCGAACCGCTTCGTGCCGGTGTATTTGACATTCAAGAATTGCTCGAACGTCTCCGCCTCGGTCAGCCGCTCGAGGATCGTCTGCTTCCCAAAATCTGTGAAGTCGGTGTGGTTGTGGATCGCCTCGATACGGTCCTGGATCCAAACCTTCTCCTCGGTCGAGGTGATGTGCATGTACTCGACGCCGATATGTCCGCAATAGGTTTCGCGGACTCGTGCGACGATGTCGCGCAGCGGCGCCCTCTCGCCAAGGCCGAGCCGCTCGTGGATGTAAATCTCTCGGTCGTAGTCCTCTTCGTTGAAGCTGTAGGACTCGGGGTCTAGCTCGGTGTGGCTTAGCGGCTTCTCAAGACCAAGCGGGTCGAGCTCGGCATAGAGATGGCCGCGCACGCGATGTGAGCGGATGATCATCAGCGCCTGGATCGAGTCGCGCGTCACGTCGCTTAGCGCGCCCGGCGGTGCGGTCGACCCGTTCGTCTTCGGCTCGGTGCTCTGCGGAACCGTCCCGATGACCGCGGTCGAGCGCGGCGACCAGCTTGCGCCAGCGAGGTCCTTGAGGACGTCCGGAGCCTCGTCCTTCAGCTCTTCGAAGAACGACGCCCACTCTGGATCGACAGACGCGGGGCGCTCCAGATATCGGCCGTAAAGCTCGGCCACGAACGTGCTGTTGGCGCTCGTCAGGAAAGAGGTGCGTTCCAGTACCCTGGCCATAACGTCAAGCAGCGTCTCCGCCACTCCCCTCGCAAACAAAACCGCCGGAAACCGCCGGCGCGGTTGGCCCCCGTCTCTATCCCGTCATCGCTTCGACCATCGCGGATCCGATGCCGGCAGGCGAATCGGATACGCGGACGCCCGCGCTTTTCATGGCCTCGATCTTGTCGTCGGCGCCACCCTTGCCGCCCGCGATGATCGCGCCTGCGTGACCCATGCGGCGGCCCGGAGGCGCCGTGACGCCAGCGATGAAACCGACGATGGGTTTCTTGGTTTTGGACTGCTTTATGAAATCGGCGGCGTCCTCTTCCGCGGAGCCGCCAATCTCGCCAATCATAACGATGCCCTTGGTCTCGTCGTCGGCCAGGAACATGTCGATGCAGTCGACAAAGTTGGTGCCGTTGACTGGATCGCCGCCGATACCGATGCAGGTCGTCTGGCCGAGGCCTGCCGCCGAGGTCTGCGCCACCGCCTCGTAGGTCAGCGTGCCGGAACGCGACACGATACCGATCTTGCCGCGCTTGTGGATATGGCCCGGCATGATGCCGATCTTGCACTCGTCAGGAGTAATGATGCCGGGACAGTTCGGGCCGATCAGCCGCGTGCCGGAGTTTGCCAGCGCGCGTTTGACCGCGACCATGTCGATCACCGGAATACCCTCTGTGATGCAGACGACAAGTGGGATTTCCGCGTCGATGGCTTCCAGGATCGCATCTCCCGCAAACGGCGGCGGCACGTAGATCACGGATGCGTTCGCACCGGTCTTGCGGACCGCATCCGCCACGGTGTCAAAGACCGGTAGATCGAGATGGCTGGTGCCGCCCTTACCGGGGGTCACGCCACCGACCATTTTGGTGCCGTAGGCGATCGCCTGCTCGGAGTGGAAGGTCCCCTGCGCGCCGGTGAAGCCTTGGCAAATAACCTTCGTGTCTTTTCCGACGAGAACGGACATCAGACGGCCTCCTTCGTAACTTGCACGACTTTCTGGGCCGCATCGTCGAGACCGTCCGCCGACACGATCGGCAGGCCTGATTCCTCCAAGAGTTTCTTGCCGAGATCTACATTTGTGCCTTCGAGCCGGACGACCAGCGGGACGTCGAGGCTGACCTCGCGCGCCGCCGCGACTACGCCTTCCGCGATTACGTCGCAGCGCATGATGCCGCCGAAGATGTTGACCAGGATTGATTCGACGTTGGGATCGGACAGTATCAACTTGAAGGCTGTCGTAACCCGTTCCTTCGTCGCGCCGCCGCCAACATCTAGAAAATTCGCGGGCTCCCCGCCGTAGAGCTTGATGATATCCATCGTCGCCATGGCTAGGCCGGCGCCATTGACCATGCAACCTATATTGCCGTCGAGCTTGATGTAGTTGAGGTCGTGCTTGGCGGCCTCGAGCTCCATTGGGTCCTCTTCGTCCTCGTCTCGGAGCTCCATCACGTCCTTGTGGCGGAACAGCGCGTTGTCGTCAAAGTTCATCTTAGCGTCGAGCGCGATCACGTCGCCCGAGCCGGTAACGACGAGCGGGTTGATCTCGACGATCGAGGCGTCGAGGTCGGTGAACGCAGTGTACATCGCCGTCACAAAACGGACAGCCGACTTTACCTGCTCGCCCTCGAGGCCGAGGCCGTAGGCGAGCTTGCGAGCGTGGAACGGCTCGATGCCGGTGACCGGGTCGACGGCGACGCGCAGGATCTTCTCGGGCGTCGCCGCGGCAACCTCCTCGATCTCCATGCCGCCCTCTGTCGATGCCATGATGGTGATCCGGCTGGTCGCGCGGTCGATCAGCATGCCGAGATACAGCTCGCGCGCGATGTCGCAGCCTTCCTCGATATAGATCCGCTTGGCCTCGCGGCCATCCGCGCCGGTCTGCTTGGTGACCAGCACCTTGCCGAGCATCGCCTCGGCGTTTGACCGCACCTCTTCGACGGACTTCACGACACGGACACCGCCCTTGCCGCTCCCGTCGTCCTTGAAAGATCCCGCACCGCGGCCGCCAGCATGAATCTGCGCTTTTACGACCCAAACGGGACCGCCGAGATCCTCGGCTGCCTTGGCTGCTTCGTCAGCGGTGTAGGCAACACCCCCGCGCGGCACGGCCACGCCGTACTTCTTGAGGAGCTGCTTCGCCTGATATTCGTGAATGTTCATTCTGGCCTGCTTCCACTATCGGCACTTCAGAACCGTAACCGCCGAATGTTAATCCCTCGTTAACCATAAAGCCGAAAGAAAGCGCCGATTCGGCCCTGACAAGGCCAAATCGACGGGGATTAATGCTTACTTCTTCTGGGATTTGGATTGGCGGTCCATCTTCTTGACAACGTCGACGAGGCCCTTTACCGCCTTCACCGAGCTATCGAACTGCTTCTTCTCCTCGGCATCGAGCTTGACCTCGACGATCCGCTCGATGCCCTTGGCACCGATCACGACCGGCACACCGACATATAGGCCTTTCACGCCATACTGACCGTTAAGGTAGGCCGCGCAGGGCAGGACACGCTTTTTATCCTTGAGATAAGAGTCCGCCATCGCGATCGCCGACGATGCCGGCGCATAGAAGGCCGAGCCGTTGCCGAGCAGACTGACTATTTCGCCGCCGCCATCGCGCGTGCGCTGGACGATAGCGTCAAGCTTCTTCTGTGTGGTCCAACCCATCTTGATCAGGTCGGGCAGCGGAATGCCGGCAACCGTCGAATAGCGGACCGACGGCACCATCGTATCGCCGTGGCCGCCGAGCACAAAGGCGGTGACATCCTCGACCGAAACATCGAATTCCTCGGCGAGGAAGTAACGGAACCGCGCGGAATCGAGTACGCCGGCCATGCCGACGACGCGGTTGGCAGGTAGACCTGAATATTTCTTAAGCGCCCAGACCATTGCGTCGAGCGGGTTGGTGATGCAGATCACGAACGCTTCGGGTGCGTATTTCGCGATGCCTTCGCCAACCTGCTTCATGACATTGGTGTTGATGCCGATCAGGTCGTCGCGGCTCATGCCGGGCTTTCGCGGAACGCCCGCGGTAACGATGATGACGTCGGAACCCTTGATACCCGAGTAGGAGTTGGTGCCGGTCATCTTCGAATCGAATCCTTCGACGGGCGAGGATTCAACTAGATCGAGGGCCTTTCCTTGGGGTGTACCTTTCATAATGTCGAACATGACGACATCGCCGAGTTCCTTGAGTCCGGCGAGATGCGCCAGCGTGCCGCCAATGTTGCCGGCGCCGACGAGGGCGATTTTATTACGGGCCATGGATGCTTTCGAGGCTGTTTGTAAAAAAGAGAGTTTTGCCGACCGGATTGGAGGTCGTTTCGAAGGGTTATTAGCGCCGATGGCGGGTCAGAGCAAGGGTTGGACGTTGATAATTGAGCGTCTCGCGCTGCTTCAGGCTCCCTTCGCCATCCGGATATAGTCTTCGCTCTGCATTTCCAGCAGCCTTGAGGCCGTGCGCTCGAAGAAGAAGGCCGTATCGCCATCGGGGCAGAGTTCGTCGGGGTCGGCTTCGGCCGAGATCACCAAGTTCACGTGCGCCTCGTAGAGCGCGTCGATCAGCGTCACCATGCGCTTGCCCTCGTTGCGCATGCGCTGCGGCATGACAGGGACGTCGGACAGTATAACCGTGTGATACGCGCGGGCGATGGCGAGATAGTCGGGCGCGCCGAGCGGCTTTTCGCAGAGATCCGAGAACGAGAAACGGGCCACACCGCGCGCCGCCGCGGGCACCAGCACGATGCGGCCCAGCACCTCAATCTGCGCGGGCTCGGGGGCTGCGTTGTCGGTTAGCTCCTCGAACGCTGTGTCTAGCGCGGCGTCGGCCTCGGGGCCCAGGGGCGTATGATATACCTGAAGGCCCGCCAGCCGGTCGCGGCGATAGTCGCGCTGCGCCTCTAGCTCCATGATTTCAATGCGGCCCTTGAGGATTTCGATGAACGGCAGGAAGCGGTCTCGCTGCAACCCATCCTTGTAAAGTTCGTCTGGGTGCGCGTTGCTGGTCGCGACCACGACGACGCCCTCGTCAAACAGCGCCTCGAACAGCCGGCCGAGGATCATTGCGTCAGCGATGTTGTCGACCTGAAACTCGTCGAAGCACAGCAGCCAGGTGTCGCGCGCGATCTCGGCGGCGATCTTCGGCAACGGGTCCCGCAGCTTGCCGTCCTGCTTGCGCCAGTCGTGCATCGTCTGGTGCACCTCGAGCATGAACTCGTGGAAATGGACGCGGCGCTTGTGGTAGTCCACGACTGATTGGAAGAACAAATCCATCAGCATCGACTTGCCACGACCGACCGGCCCGTAGAGATAGATCCCCGTCGGAGGGTCCACGGCCTGCCGCCTAGCGAGACCGAGGCGAGCGCGCCAGCCGGTTCCGCCATCGGACGGCGCGTAGTTGCAGAGCGCATGCCACAGCGACTGTAGTTTCTCGGCCGCGAGCCCCTGCACGAGGTCGTGCTCTAGATGGCCATCGCGTTGGCGGCGGCGGTAGACGGCTAGCGGGCCTTCGCCCGACGGTATTTCCGGATTTTTTGACAAAGCGCGGCATGGATAGCGGAACCGCGCAGCGGATCAAGCGGTTTTCGCAAATTTGCCCGTCTTCCGCCATCTGTGTAGCCTTGAGATCAGCATCGAAACACGGACGGAAGCGGCCCGGAAGCATATGCGCGATCAGATTCAGGGTATGGAAGGGCTGAAGCCCCCCTGCCGTCGGGCCTGATCCCGATAACGGCCCACCACGGGCCGAGCGGCGCACAATCCGACAAACCGCAACAACAAACGAAGCGAAGTGCGAACTGATGCCCGACACCTATTCAACCGACTACGAAATCGGCCAGGACAACATCCGCAAGTTCGGCATGAACCTGCACAAACCAGTTTTCATGATCTCTGCCCTGCTGGTCCTCGTGTTCGTGATTGGCACGCTGATCGCGCCCGAGGCCGCGAAGGAGAGCTTCGACGGCGCCAAGGGGTTTTCGATCGCCAACTTCGACTGGCTTTTCATGGTCGCCGGCAACGTGTTCGTGCTGTTCTGCCTGGTCCTGATCTTCGCACCGGTCGGCAGGATCCGCATCGGCGGCGCCGACGCGAAGCCCGAATTTTCGACGATGAGCTGGTTCGCGATGCTGTTCGCCGCCGGGATGGGCATCGGGCTGATGTTCTGGTCGGTCGCCGAGCCGGCCGCATACTACACCGACTGGTACGGCACGCCGCTCAACGCCCCGCCAAACACACCGGCGGGCGCGGACGCCGCGATGGGCGCCACCATGTTCCACTGGGGCCTGCACCCATGGGCGATCTACGCCGTCGTCGGCCTGTCGCTTGCCTTCTTCGCCTACAACAAGGGCTTGCCGCTCACCATCCGCTCGGGCTTCTTCCCCCTGATCAGGGACCGCTGCTGGGGCTGGTTCGGCCACGTCATCGACATCCTCGCCGTGATGGCAACCATATTCGGCCTCGCCACCTCGCTCGGCTTCGGCGCGCAGCAGGCGGCGAGCGGCCTCGAGTTCCTGTTCGGGATCGAGGACAACATCGCGACCCAGGTCGCGATCATCTTCGGCGTCACGTTCGTTGCCATGATATCTGTGGTGCGCGGTCTCGATCGCGGCGTGAAGGTGCTCAGCAACCTCAACATGATGCTCGCCGCGCTGCTGCTGATCTTCGTCTTCATCGCCGGGCCAACGCTCGCTATACTAACCGGCATCTGGTCGACCGGCGTCGCCTATGTTGAGAACATTATCCCACTCAGCAGCTGGATTGGCCGCGAGGATGAAAAGTTCTATCACGGCTGGACGGTGTTCTACTGGGCGTGGTGGATCTCCTGGTCGCCGTTCGTCGGCATGTTTATCGCACGCATCTCCAAGGGCCGCACGGTGCGCGAGTTCGTCACCGGCGTCCTGCTGGTGCCCTCCGTCGTCACGCTCGTGTGGATGTCGGCGTTCGGTGGCACAGGTCTCGGCCATATCGAGGCCGGCGTCGGCGAGCTCAAGGACGGCATCACCGAGGTCTCGCTCGTCCTGTTCCAGATGCTTGCCAACCTGTCGCTGACGGATATCACCTCATTCATCGCGATCGTCCTTGTACTCGTCTTCTTCATTACGTCGTCGGATTCGGGCTCGCTCGTCATCGACAGCATCACGGCTGGCGGCAAGCTCGACTCGCCAGTGCCGCAGCGCATTTTCTGGGCGACGATGGAGGGCGCGATCGCCGCGGCGCTGCTATTCGGCGGCGGAGCGGATGCGCTGGGCGCGCTGCAAGCCGCCGCGATCACGGTTGGACTGCCATTCACGGTCGTCCTGCTGGCGATGTGCGTCTCGCTCTACATAGGGCTCAACCACGAGCGGAAATTCGTGGTCGGCTCGCTGGGTTAAGGCTCGGGAGAATAGCCCTAAAAATAATTTCACCACCGTCTTGCACACGCTCCCCGCTCGACCATATAGGGCAGGGCGCCATCGCCGTATCCAGCGATAAGCGCTGGTCGTAACGCGGCCCGACCTCCGGTATTCCCGGGCGGCGGCCCGCTTCGGGGTTATCGCTTATCGTCATGACGGATTCCTCTCCCGAACGCGCGCCGTTCGGCACGGTGCTCGGCGTCGGGCCCGGCAACGTGGCTGTCTATTCCTCCGACTACGATACCGCCGACCCGGTCGAACTGCCCAACCGGCAGGCCTACCGCAACCACGTCGACGGCGTCTTCACGGGCCACAAGTGGCAGTGCGTCGAGCTCGCACGCCGCTGGATGTACTTGAACCATGGCTACATCTTCGACGACATCGCGATGGCGTACGACATCTTCCGGCTGCCGTCGGTACGCGTCGTTAAGGACGATTCAACCCTGCCGCTGCACTCGTTCCGCAACGGCTCAAAACGGCATCCGGAGCCGGGCGCGCTGCTGATCTGGAACGAGGGCGGCGAGTTCGACGTCACCGGGCACGTCGCCATAGTCACTGAAGTCTTCCCCGACCGCGTGCGCATCATCGAGCAGAACGTCGAGGACGCGGTCTGGCCCCAGGACCGTCCGTGGTCGCGCGAGCTGCACGCCGCGGTCGCGCCTGACGGCGGCTACTGGATCGAATGCTCTTACGCCGACGCCTCGATCCTCGGCTGGGTGATCCAGACTGACGATATGGCGCACGCCGAGAAGATCAAGGAGGTCGATCGGCTGCTGTTCGATATTCGCTCGCTAGAGGCCAAGCCCGGGCCGCACGAGCAGGAGACCTGGCTCAATATTGCCAACCCGGACGAGGCCGCCTACGTCACCGCGCTCGAGGGCTGCAAGCTCGCCGAGACACCCTGGACCCGGCTGCGCTACTTCCAGATCAGCGAAACGGCGTTCCGCGAGATCAAGCGCGCGACCAACGAGCTGCACCGCATGTTCATGCACGCCACCAACTACGTGTTACAGGACGACGCGCTGCTCGCCACCTTTAACATCCCGCCGGCACTCTATCCGCGCATCCACCAGTCCTGGGACAACCGGCGCAACGAGATGATCACCGGCCGGTTCGACTTCAGCCTGTCGTCGCGGGGCCTGCGTGTCTACGAGTACAACTGCGATTCCGCGTCGTGCCACATCGAGTGCGGTAAGATCCAGGACAAGTGGTCGACGCATTTCGGCGTCGACGACTGGCGGAGCCCCGGCCAAGACGTGTTCGGCGATCTCGTCGACGCATGGAAGGAAAGCGGCGTCGAGGGCGTCCTCCACATCCTGCAGGATGACGACCCAGAGGAGACCTATCACGCGCTCTACATGAAGGACGCGGCCGAGCGCGCCGGGCTCCGATGCAAGCTCGTGGTCGGGCTCGACAGCCTCGTATGGGACACCGACGGCCGTGTCACGGACGCGGACGGCGAGCGAATCGACTGGGTGTGGAAGACATGGGCATGGGAAACCGCGCTCGACGACATCCGCGACCAGATCGAGGACGACGAGGAGAATCTGCGGCTGCACCGCACCATCGACCGCCGGACAACCAGGCCGCGCCTCGTTGACGTGCTGCTGCACCCCGACGTGATGGTATTCGAGCCGCTGTGGACGCTGATCCCGTCGAACAAGGCGATCCTGCCCGTGCTCAAGATGATGTTCCCGACCTACCCGTACCTGCTGGACACGCGCAACGAGCTGACCGACGAGCTGCGCAAGAACGGCTACGTCGCCAAGCCCATCGTCGGCCGCTGGGGCTCGAACATCCGCATCCACGACGCGGAGGAGGGCCTCGTCGCCCAGACCGCCGGCAAGTTCGACAGCCGTGACACGATCTACCAGGAGTTGTTTCCGCTCCCGGTGCTCGACGGCCTCTACGTCCAGATCGGCGCCGTCTCGGTGGCGGGGTCCTACTCCGGGGCCGTTGTACGCGCGGACCCGACGCCCATCATCGGCGTCGGCAGCGATATCCATGCGCTCCGGATCGCGCCGGACCGAGAGATCGTACCCGAGTCCTGAAATGCAAAAGGGGCCCCGACGGGCCCCTTTTTTCGAATAGCTATAGCGAGTCCTAACGCCGCGCCACCATCGCCTGCTTGATCTCGGCGATCGCCTTGGCGGGGTTGAGGCCCTTCGGGCACGCCTTGGTGCAATTCATGATCGTGTGGCAGCGGTACAGGCGGAACGGGTCTTCCAGCTCGTCGAGCCGGTCGCCGGTCGCCTCGTCGCGGCTATCCTGGATCCAGCGATTGGCCTGCAGCAGGATCGCCGGGCCGAGATAGCGGTCGCCGTTCCACCAGTAGCTCGGGCAGCTCGTGGTGCAGCAGAAGCACAGGACGCATTCCCACATGCCGTCGAGCTTGCGGCGCTCCTCAACCGACTGCAGGCGCTCCTTGCCGGGCGGTGGCTGGGTGTCGGACTTGAGCCATGGCTCGATCGAGCGGTACTGCGCGTAGACCTGGTTGAGGTCGGGCACGAGGTCCTTAACGACCGGCATGTGCGGCAGCGGGTAGATCTTCACGTCGCCCTTCACGTCTTCGATGAAGCTGGTGCAAGCGAGCGTGTTCGACCCGTCGATGTTCATCGCGCAGGAGCCGCACACGCCCTCGCGGCACGACCGGCGGAATGTGAGCGTGGAATCGATCTCGTTCTTGATCTTGATCACTGCGTCCAGGATCATTGGGCCGCACTCGTCGAGGTCGATAGTGTAGGTATCGACGCGCGGGTTCTCTCCGTCGTCTCCATTCCAGCGGTATATCTTGAAAGTCTTAGAGCGCTTGGCGCCTTCGGGTGCCGGCCAGGTCTTGCCCTCCTTGACCTTGGAATTCGCGGGAAGTGTGAATTCAGCCATATCTCTACCTCAATATACCCGTTCCTTGGGAGGAACGGCCTTGACGTCAGTGCTCATCGTGTTCTCGTGGACCGGGCGGTAGTCGATGCGAGACGTGCCGTCCTCGTTGAGCCACACATAGGTGTGCTTCATCCAGTTCGCGTCGTCGCGGTCAGGATAGTCCTCTCGGGCGTGACCGCCGCGGCTTTCCTTTCGGTTGATCGCGCTGTCGAGACTGACCACTGCCTGCGCGAGCAGGTTGTCGTATTCCAGCGTCTCGGCTAGATCCGAGTTCCAGACCAGCGACGTGTCATTGACCTTGATGTCGTCATTCTTGGCCCAGATGCTCGTTAGCTTTTCGCGGCCTTCCTGCATAAGCTCCTCGGTGCGAAACACGGCGCAATGGAGCTGCATCGTGCGCTGCATCTCGAGCCGCAGTTCGGCGGTCTCGGTCGTACCTTTGGCAAAACGACGAGCGTCGAAGCGGGCTAGCGCTTTCTCGCCGGCATCGGCTGGCAGCTCGGGCTGCTTCTGGCCGGGCTGAACAAGCTCGGCGGCGCGCTCGGCCGCGGCGCGGCCGAATACGACGAGGTCGAGCAGCGAGTTCGAACCCAGGCGGTTAGCGCCGTGGACCGAGACGCAGGCTGCCTCGCCGATCGCCATGATACCTGGCTGGACAACCTCAGGGTTGCCGTTCACCGGCTTCACCATTTCGCCCTGATAGGTTGTTGGAATGCCGCCCATGTTATAATGCACTGTCGGCAGCACCGGGATCGGCTCCTTTGTCACATCTACTCCGGCGAAGATACGTGCGGTCTCCGAGATGCCGGGAAGCCGTTCGCCGATAATCTTCGAATCGAGATGCTCAATATGGAGATGGATGTGGTCACCGTCGGCGCCGACGCCACGGCCGTCTCGGATCTCCATGGTCATCGCGCGACTGACGACGTCGCGCGAGGCGAGGTCCTTCACGCTCGGTGCGTAGCGCTCCATGAAGCGCTCGCCCTCGGAGTTGGTCAGGTAGCCGCCCTCGCCGCGCACGCCCTCTGTGATTAGGCAGCCGGCACCGTAGATGCCGGTCGGGTGGAATTGGATGAACTCCATGTCCTCGCAGGGAAGCCCTGCTCGCAGCACCATCGCGGTGCCGTCGCCAGTCTGCGTGTGTGCGCCCGTGCACGAGAAGTAGGCCCGGCCGTAGCCGCCGGTCGCGATCACGACCTGATTGCATCGGAAGCGATGGATCGTGCCGTCGTCGAGGTTCCACGCCATGATGCCGCGGCACACGCCGTCGTCGTCCATGATCAGATCGAGGCCGAAGTACTCGATGAAGAATTCGGCATCGAACTTCAGCGACTGCTGATATAGCGTGTGCAAGATCGCGTGGCCGGTGCGGTCAGCAGCGGCCGCCGTGCGCTGGGCGGGCGGACCCTCGCCGTACTTGGTAGTCATGCCACCGAAAGGGCGTTGGTAAATTTCACCGCTCTCAGTGCGCGAGAACGGCACGCCAGCATGCTCGAGCTCGAGCACGGCGGGGATCGCCTCGCGACACATATATTCGATCGCGTCTTGGTCGCCGAGCCAGTCGGCGCCCTTCACGGTATCGTAAAAGTGCCACCGCCAGTCGTCCTCGCTCATGTTGCCGAGCGCGGCCGAGATGCCGCCCTGCGCTGCCACCGTGTGGCTCCGCGTTGGAAATACCTTAGTGATGCACGCGGTCCGTAGGCCCTTGACTGCCATGCCGAACGTCGCGCGCAGGCCTGCGCCTCCGGCGCCGAGAACAACGACGTCGTAGGTGTGGTCTATGATTTCGTATGCGTTGGTATTCATGACTATTCCGGTGCGTTCGCCTGGCTCAGCCGCCAACGGCGATCTTGACGATGGAAAACACGGTGGCAACGCCGAGCGCGACGGCGGTGAACTTCACCAGCACGATGCTCGCGATTTTGAGCCATTCCGTATGGACGTAGTCCTCCAGCACAACCTGCAGGCCGAGCTGAGCGTGATGGAAGACGGCGATGGATAGCAGTACCAGTAGGATCGAGACGACGGGCGTACCGATCCAGCCGCGCACCGCCTCATAGTCAGCGCCTGCGATCGAGCAGACAGAGGCGACGAACCAGATGACCAGCGGCACCAGCGCAACGGCGGTCAGCCGCTGCGCCCACCAGTGATGGACGCCTTCCTTGGCGGAGCCGAGGCCGCGAACCTTGCCGAGCGGAGAGCGAAGCGACATCAGAACGCCCCCATCGACGAATAACCCCAGACCCAGGTGGCGATCGTGAGGACTATCGCAGCGGCGATGACGAGCTTCCCGCTCATGTAGGCAATCTCGAGCTCGAAGCCCTTGCCGGCGTCCCAGAACAGGTGCCGGATGCCATTGCACAGGTGATAGAAGACCGCGAAGGACCAGCATAGCAACAGCAGTCGGCCGATCCAGGATCCGATAAACGCCTGCGCAATTGCAAAGGCGCTTTCCCCGGTCGCCGCCGCGACGATCCACCAGACGAGCAGCAGCGTGCCGAGGGCAAGCGCAACGCCGGTGGCACGGTGCGTGATCGATAGAACAGAGGTTAGTTGCGGCCTGTAGACCTGCAGATGCGGAGATAGGGGGCGATTGTGACTCGCCATGGTCAACGTCCTGAAATTCTTGTGTTACAGCGGGTTATATCCGGTACGTTTCCGGCCTAAGTTCGGTTTACGCCGTCGCCGGGATCGAGTCAATCTGAGGGGAGTTCGGCGGGACAGCGGCGTGAGCCGAAAAGGCTTCGTTATCAATAACTAGGCCTACTTCACCAGCCTCCGGCGGATCAGAGTTTCCGCAATCTGGATCGTGTTGAGCGCCGCGCCCTTGCGCAGGTTGTCAGAGACCACCCACATCGACAGGCCATTCTCAACCGTAGGGTCGGTGCGGATGCGGCTGACATAGACCGGGTCCTCGCCTGCGCATTCGACTGGCGTAACGTAACCCTCGTCGGCGCGGTGATCGATAACGGTGATGCCAGGCGCCTCGCGCAGCGCGTCACGGGCGTCGTCCTCGTCGAGCGGCTTTTCGAACTCGACATTCACCATTTCGCCGTGACCAACGAAGGTGGGCACGCGCACGCAGTTTGCGTGGACCATGATGTTCTTATCGAGGATCTTCTTCGTCTCGACCATCATCTTCCATTCTTCCTTCGTCGCGCCGTCGTCCATGAAGACGTCAATGTGGGGAATGACATTGAAAGCGATCTGCTTCGTAAACTGCTCCTGAGTCTTCATGTCGTTTACGTAGATGCCCTTGGTCTGGTTGAACAGCTCGTCCATCGCTTGTTTGCCGGCGCCCGAGGTTGACTGATAGGTCGAGACGACGACACGCTTGATCTTCGCGATGTCATGCAGCGGCTTAAGCGCCACGACCATCTGGATCGTCGAGCAGTTCGGATTGGCGATGATGTTGCGCCGCGTATGCCATTCGAGGTCGTGCGGATTCACCTCGGGCACGACCAGCGGAACGTCGGGGTCCATCCGGAAATGGGACGTGTTGTCTATCACCACGCAGCCGGCCTTCGCCGCCCTGGGCGCGTACTCGGCCGAGATCTTGGAGCCCGGCGAGAATAGGCCGATGTCGGTTCCCTTAAAATCGTACTTGGCAAGATCCTGCACCTTGAGGATATCGTCATCGCCGAACGACACCTCGCGGCCGGCTGAGCGCGCCGACGCAAGCGCCACCACCTCGTCCGCTGGAAATTCGCGTTCCGCCAGGATCTCCAGCATCTCGCGGCCGACATTTCCCGTCGCACCGACGACGGCAACCTTGTAACCCATTATCTTCTCTTTCCTCAGCAATCCCGCCGCGCGATCTCTGCTCCTGCGGGCCGCAGTAACACACCGCGGGGTATTTAACGATTTTCTGCCCCGTTACAAGTGAGTAGCGACAGTGACGCGCCAAACGAAACTAGGCGCCCTCCGACTGGGAAGACGCCTCGCAATACCCATGGTCACGCGGACCCCGTCGAGCTCCAGCGAAAATTAGCTGTCGGGTCTGAGCTTTTTGGTACCGGTGTTGGCAGTCTATCTTGGCGAAAGCGTGATCGTCGGCTTGTCCGTTTGCGCAGTCGTCAGATGGACGGCGCACTCCGCACACTCGGAGAACGGCAGCGCGAAAAGTCCGACAGCGTCTATTATCCGACAGCGTCTATTACAAGTGTCTTTTTCATCACGCTCTCCTGCTGGCTCGAAGACCCCTCCGACGAGCGTTATTGCGGCACGAATTGCATCGCAATCTAAAATGGGACAGCGGCATCGGCCTGCGATTGGAAATCAGGCCGCCAACTTGTCGAGTTCCGCCGTGATCGCGCTGCCCATCTGTTCGCAGGAGACGAGCCGCATGCCGTCCTGCATGATATCGCCGGTCCTGAGGCCAGCATCGAGAACGTTGCGGACCGCCTGTTCGACGAGATCGGCGTCCTCGCCCATGTCGAACGAGTAGCGCAGCATCATCGCGTAGCTCTGGATCATGGCTAGCGGGTTGGCCTTGCCTTGGCCGGCGATGTCAGGTGCTGAGCCGTGCACCGGCTCGTACAGCGCGCGACGGCGGCCGGATTCGTCGGGAGCTCCTAGAGAGGCGGACGGCAGCATGCCGAGCGAGCCGGTTAGCATCGACGCAACGTCCGACAACATGTCGCCGAACAGATTGTCGGTAACGATCACGTCGAACTGCTTCGGGTTCCGGACCAGCTGCATGCCGCAGTTGTCGGCCAGCATGTGGCTCAGCTCAACGTCCTGAAACTCGTTGTCGTGCACCCAGATCGCTTCCTCGCGCCACAGGATGCCGGATTCCATGACGTTCATCTTCTCGACCGAGCACACTCGGTTGCCGCGCTTCCGCGCAAGGTCGAAGGCAACGCGGCAGACGCGGCGGATTTCTTCGGTAGTGTAAACCTGCGTGTTGATGCCGCGGCGCTGGCCGTCGGGCAGTGTTTCGATGCCGCGCGGCTCGCCGAAATAGACGCCACCGGTGAGCTCTCGGACGATCAGGATATCGAGGCCACCAACCAGTTCGCGCCTCAAGCTGGACGCGTCGGCCAGCGCATCGAAACAGATCGCGGGGCGCAGGTTGGCGAACAGTTCGAGGTCCTTGCGAAGCCTCAGTAGGCCCGCCTCGGGGCGGACGGCGAAACCGATATTGTCCCACTGCGGGCCGCCGACCGCGCCGAACAGGACGGCGTCGGAGTTGAGGGCCGTCTCCATCGTCTCGTCGCGGATCGACACTCGGTGCGCCTCGTAGCACGCGCCTCCAACGAGATCTTCGGTCACGTCAAAGGTCACGCTGCGACGCTTGTCCATCCAGTCGATAAGGCGGCGGACCTCGCCCATCACCTCGGGTCCGATCCCGTCGCCGGGCAGCATCAGTACTTTCTTGTTGGCGGCCATATTTGCTGTCTCTCTTCGTCTAACAAGCCGGGCGGGGTTTACCCCGCCCATTACTCCTCACCCTTACGCGTCAATTAGAGCTGCGCACCCTGGACCCAGGGCATCTGGCCCTTCCGCTTTTCCTCGTAGGATGAGATTTTGTGCTCGGACTGAAGCGTGATGCCGATGTCGTCGAGGCCTTCGAGCAGGCAGTGCTTGCGGAACGGGTCGACCTCAAAGTCGATCTCCTCGCCGTCGGGACGGATGATCTTCTGGTTTTCGAGATCGACACCGATGCGCGCGTTGGCGCCCTTGTTGGCGTCTTCGAGCAGCGCGTCGCGCTGCGCGGGCGTCACCCGGATCAGCAGCAAGCCGTTCTTGAACGAGTTGTTGAAGAAAATATCGGCGAACGACGTCGAGATGACGCACTTGATGCCGAAATCCTTGAGCGCCCACGGCGCGTGCTCGCGCGAGGAGCCGCAGCCGAAATTGTCGCCGGCTACTAGCACCTCTGCCTTGCGGTAGGCCGGCTGGTTGAGGACGAAATCCTCGACCTCGGAACCGTCGTTCTTGTAGCGGATATCGTTGAACAGGTTTACCCCGAGGCCGGTGCGCGTGATGGTCTTGAGGAAGCGAGCCGGGATGATGCGGTCCGTGTCGATGTTGTGATCGGGCATCGGCGCGGCGACGCCGCTGATGTTTTCAAACTTTTCCATGGTCGTTTTCCCCTTATTCCGCAGTTTCGGCGGTCAGTTCGCGCACGTCGGTCAAGTGGCCGGTGACCGCGGCGGCAGCCGCCATCGCCGGGCTAACCAGATGGGTGCGGCCTCCGGGGCCCTGACGGCCCTGGAAGTTTCGGTTCGACGTCGATGCCGACCGTTCACCCGGCTGCAGCATGTCGCCATTCATGCCGAGGCACATCGAGCAGCCCGGCTCGCGCCAGTCGAAACCGGCCTCGATGAAAATCTTGTCGAGACCCTCGGCTTCCGCCTGCTCCTTCACGAGGCCCGACCCGGGCACCACCATTGCGTAGACGCCGTTGGCGACCTTGCGACCCTTGGCGACCGCGGCGGCGGCTCGCATATCCTCGATCCGCGAGTTGGTGCAAGAACCGATAAAGACCTTGTCGACATGGATGTCAGTGAGCTTAATCCCCGCTTCGATACCCATGTACTTCAGCGCGCCCTCGACCGTGGACCGCTTTGCCTCGTCGGCGATGTCGGCTGGATTGGGCACGACCGAACCGATCGGCGCGACCATCTCGGGGCTGGTACCCCACGAGACGTAAGGCTCAATCTCGGACGCATCCAGCTCGACCTCAATGTCGTACTTTGCGCCCGCATCGGAGCGGAGCGTCTTCCAGTACTCGACGGCCTGCTCCCACGCGGCGCCCTTCGGCGCCATCGGGCGGCCCTTGAGGTATTCGAACGTCTTTTCGTCGGGCGCAACGAGACCGGCGCGCGCGCCGCCCTCGATCGTCATATTGCAGACGGTCATTCGGCCCTCGATCGACATGTTCTCGATCGCTTCGCCGGCATATTCGATGACGCAGCCAGTGCCCCCGGCGGTGCCGATCTTGCCGATGATGGCGAGGATGATGTCCTTGGCGGTCACGCCTTCGCGCGGCGTGCCGTTGACGGTGATCCGCATATTTTTCGACGGTTTCTGGAGCAACGTCTGGGTCGCCAGCACGTGCTCGACCTCGGACGTGCCGATGCCGAACGCCAGCGCACCGAGCGCGCCGTGCGTCGCGGTGTGCGAGTCACCACAGACCAGTGTCAGACCGGGCTGCGTGAAGCCCTGCTCCGGGCCGATGACATGCACGATGCCCTGGCGGACGTCGTTGATCGGAATATAGGGAAGCCCGAATTCCTTCGCGTTCCTGTCGAACACTTCGAGCTGGACGCGAGAATCGTCGTTGTCGATCTCGTCGATGCCGCCGCGGCCCGGCGTGGTGGGCACGTTGTGGTCGGGCACGAGCAGGTTCGCGCCGGGATCGCGCGGCTTGCGGCCGGCGTCGCGAAGGCCGTCGAACGCCTGTGCGCTGGTGATCTCGTGTATGATCTGGCGGTCGATATAGATGATGCACGTGCCGTCATCCTTCTCCTCGACCAGATGCGATTCCCAGATCTTGTCGAACATCGTTTTCGGTTCGGCCATTCTTTCCATACTCCCCTTCCGACGCGTGGCCCTCAGACCTCGCGGCGAATCCATCCATCCATCATTCCATCGTTACAGAGCGCCGTTGCGAGGCGTCCTGATCTCAACGTGCCTTCTCAGTCGGCCTTATTCTCTTCCGCGGCAACGTCCGTCTCTGCCTCTTCAACCGGCGGCGCCTCGTTCATCGCCTCGTCTTTAAGCTCGACTGCCTCGGCCGCAGTGGCAGGTGCGGACTTGTCCTGAGTGACCTGCGTGCCAATTCGGCGGTCCGACTTCTCGGCGATGCGCGCACTCTTGCCCCGGCGCGAACGAAGGTAATAGAGCTTCGCCCGCCGGACAGCGCCACGCCGCACGACCTCGATATTTTCGATGCGAGGGCTGTATAGCGGGAATACACGCTCAACACCCTCACCGTGCGAAATCTTTCGCACCGTAAAAGAAGAGTTGAGCCCCCGATTCGAGCGCGCGATCACCACGCCCTCGTAGACCTGAATTCGCTCGCGCGTTCCCTCGACGACTTTGAAGTGGACGCGGAGAGTATCCCCTGGGCCGAATTCCGGCACTGGACGTTCCGCAACTAGACGGTCCATCTCGGCCTTTTCGATGTTTTCAATCACGCTCATGGCTGTGTTCCTTTGCTGTCGTCCGGTCCCGCTCGTACCGGTCCCAAAGATCGGGCCGGCGAGTCCGGGTAATCATCTCCGCCTGCTGCTTTCGCCAAGCGAAGATATTCTCGTGATGTCCAGACAGAAGAACGTCCGGCACAGTTCGGCCGCACCAGTCGGCGGGCCGGGTGTAGTGGGGATATTCAAGCAATCCCCTGTTAAAACTCTCTTCGTCGAGCGAGGTTTGCGCGCCCATCACCCCCGACAGCAGTCGGACGCAGGCATCGATCAGCGCCAGCGCCGCGGGCTCGCCGCCCGATAGAACAAAATCGCCAAGGCTGATCTCGATCACGTCGCGCGCTTCCAGCACCCGTTGGTCGACGCCCTCGTAGCGGCCGCAGATCAGCGTAACGCCGGGACCGTCGGCTAATTCCTGAACGCGCGCCTGCGAGAGCGGCTCGCCGCGCGGCGTGAGATAGACAAGCGGCGCGTCGGCCAGCGCGGCGTCCGAGATGGCGGCGTCAACCACGTCGGCGCGCATCACCATACCCGGCCCGCCACCGAAGGGCGCATCGTCGACCGTCTTGTGCTCGTCGGTCGCATAGTCCCGGATGTCGACGGTCTCGAGCGCCCATACGCCCCCGGTCAGCGCCTTGCCAGCAAGAGACGCGCCGAGCGGCCCCGGAAACATATCCGGGAACAGCGTCAGTACCTTCGCCGTCCATCGATCCGTTATCTGGGTCACCTATCTAATCCGTTATCTCTTGTCCGTCTTCGGTCTCTTGTCTCTCGGCCTCTGCTTCTTCGGGCGGATCGATCACGATCCGGCCCGCCCTCACGTCGACCTCCGGCACCGCCTCTTTCGTGAACGGCACCAGCAGCGTCGGGTTCCCGGGCCCGCGGTTGATCTCCAGCACCTCGGTCGCGCCGACGGGAATGATCGCCCGTATCAGGCCAACCGTCTCGCCATCCGCGGTCACTGCCGCGAGGCCGAGCAGGTCGGCGTGGTAGTACTCGTCCTCATCTGGCGCCGGCAGCGCGTCCCGCGCCACGTATAGCCTCAGGCCCTTCAGCGCCTCCGCGGCGTTGCGGTCGTCGACGCCGTTAAACCGGGCGATAGCTATGCCTCCTTTGACCTCCAGCACATCGATGGCAAAGGTCCGCCCGCCGTCCTCGTCCGACACCGGCCCGTAGGCCGCGACGGCCTCTGGGTCCTCGGTGAAGGGCTTGATCCGGAGCGCACCGCGGATACCGTGCGCCCCAGCCACCGCCCCAACGCAGATCCGGTCGCGGTCGGCCGCGCCCTGGACCCGCATCGACGAGGCAACGGCCGCAGCGCCGGCGCCTCCGCGCCGGCCAGACGACCGGCCTGAACCTGCGCGTGCCGTTGGACCTACTCCTCTTTCTTCTCCTCTTGGGCCGGCGCTTCTTCCTCAGCAGCCTCTTCGGTCGGCGCCTCTTCGGCAGCAGCCTCCTCGGCGGGAGCCTCTTGGGCCGGCGCCTCTTCGGCGGCGGCTTCGGCTTCCGCAGCAGCCGCGGCCTCTGCGGCCTCAGCTTCCGCCTTCGCCTTCGCGGCCTCTTCCGCCTCGCGCATGCGCTCGAGCGTCTTGGCGCGCGGCGCGCTCTTCTTCGGCGACTCCCGATATTCCGGCATCGCGATGATCTCGGCCTGGCCAAGGAACCGCGCCACACGGTCGGACGGCTTCGCGCCCTCGCCGAGCCAGTGACGGATGCGGTCTTCCTTCAGTAGCAGCCGGTCGGGGTGATCCTGCGGCAGCATCGGGTTGTAGGTGCCGACGCGTTCGATGAAACGGCCGTCGCGCGGCATCCGCGAGTCGGCGACGACGATACGGTAGTAGGGGCGCTTCTTAGCACCGCCCCGGGACAGTCTGAGTTTGAGCGACATTAGGTTCCTAACCCTCCGGTTAATCGCAATTCACCTGCCGCGCAGACGCGGCGGAAATCGCCTTCGGTCGTTAACGCATTCCGCCGGGACCCATTCCCGGCGGCATCATGCCAGGGAGAGCGGAGCGCATGAGCCCCTTCTTCCCCATCTTCTTCATCTTCTTCATCATCCGGGTCATCTCCTGGTACTGCTTCAGAAGCTTGTTGACGTCCTGCACGGACGTTCCCGACCCGTTGGCGATGCGGATCTTCCGCGACGCCTTGATCAGTTCCGGCTTCTTGCGCTCGCCGCTCGTCATCGAGCCAATGATCGCTTCCTGGCGAATGACCATTTTGTCGTCGATGTTGGCGGCGGCCATCTGGGCTTGTGCTTTCTTCACGCCGGGCAGCATGCCCATCACGCCGGTCAGCCCGCCCATCTTGCGGAGCTGGCGAAGCTGCGAAGCGAAGTCGTCGAGATCGAACTTGCCCTGCTCCATCTTCTTGACGAGGCGCTCGGCCTCGTCCTGCTCGACAAGCTCGGACGCCTTCTCGACGAGGCTGACAACGTCGCCCATCCCGAGGATGCGCGACGCGATGCGGTCGGGATGGAAGGCCTCCAGGGCTTCGAGCTTTTCGCCGGTGCCCAGCAGGCGGATCGGCGTGCCGGTGACCGCCTTCATCGACAGCGCTGCGCCGCCGCGGGCGTCGCCGTCGACGCGCGTTAGCACAATGCCAGTCAGTGCGAGGCGCTCGTTGAACGAGGTCGCGACGTTGACCGCGTCCTGGCCGGTCATGGCGTCGGCGACGAGCAGGATCTCGGCGGGCCTGGCGGCGTCGCGGACATCCGCGACTTCCTTCATCAGGTCTTCGTCGACGTGGAGCCGGCCGGCGGTATCGAGGATGACGACGTCGTAGCCTTCCTTGCGCGCCGTAACCATCGCTCGGTCGGCGATCATCTTCGGCGTCTGCAGCGGCACGATCGGCAGCGTGTCGACCTTCGCCTGTTCGCCGAGCAAGGCAAGCTGCTGCTGGGCAGCAGGACGGCGCACGTCGAGCGAGGCCATCAGGACCTTCTTCGCCTGGCGCTCCTGAATGCGCTTCGCGATCTTGGCCGACGTGGTCGTCTTGCCGGAACCCTGCAGGCCGACCATCATCACAGCGGCTGGCGCCGCGGCGCGGACCTCGAAAGCCTGGCTTTCCGGGCCGAGCATCTCAACCAGGTAGTCATTGACGATCTTGACGACCATCTGGCCAGGCGTGATCGAGCGCAGGACTTCTTCGCCGACTGCCCTCTCGCGGACGCCCTCGATGAAGTCCTTCACGACCGGCAGCGCAACATCGGCCTCGAGCAACGCCACGCGGATCTCGCGCATCGCGGCCGAGACGTCGGCCTCGGATAGCGCGCCCCGCTTCTTTAGCCGGTCGAATATTTCGCCGAAACGATCTGTCAGCCCGTCGAACATGGTCTCAAGCAGGTCCGTTGCGTCAAACTCTGTGCCCCGAAACACGCCCAAAGCAAAATGCGCCAGTGCGCGCACCTGCGCGAACTGACGGACACTCGTAAGCGTTGGACGACGATTTGTCGTGAACGGCGCGGAACGTAGGGGCTAAGGCTGGCCAAGTCAAGCGTTCCCGCCCCTGCCGAAGGGAGCGAAAACGCCCCCGATCGACACCGCCAGGCGCCCCGAAACGCGCCGTTCCGTGACCTGCGGCTCAGAACGGCGACGGCGAGTGACCGGGGTCACAGAGCCATCCGGCGATCGGATCTATCTCCCGGGTTTCGAAACCGCACATGCCCAAGAGCCCGCCATGAAAAGTCTCACTATATTATGCGTCGCCGTCACCGCCGCGGTCTAACGCTCCCGCGGCATGAGCTATGCCGGCATCGTCGTCGTCGCGCCGGGCATCGCCGGACTGCAGGACCGCTGATCCCGTTCCAAGCCTGGAGAGAGAAACGAAAAGGGGGCGGTCCCGGCCCGCGTCCTACGCCCGGAAGTCGGGGTAGAGCCGCTCGGCCATGCGGAGGCAGGCTGGCCAGTCCTTGCCGCCAGCGAGCGAGGCACCCGCGGTCTCAATCTGCGAGGCAGCGAACTCGCACGCCTCCTCGTCGGGGATGTTCAGGTTCTCGTAGCCCGCTGAGAGCGCCGCGATCTGGCCGCGGCACGCGAACTCGAGGAAGTGGTGCGTGACGAACGCCTCCGGTACGGAGTCGGCCAGCACGAGCGAGCCGTGGTTGCGCAGCAGCGCGACGCGGTGGCCTTCGAGGTCCTTCAGCAACGGGTCGCG
The DNA here is from genome assembly GCA_038131485.1 of Alphaproteobacteria bacterium. Classification (GTDB taxonomy): domain Bacteria; phylum Pseudomonadota; class Alphaproteobacteria; order MPNO01; family UBA830; genus JAYQUR01. The sequence goes on along the minus strand of JAYPPO010000001.1, from coordinate 86,596 downwards.
CATGAACAGGTTGAACTCGAAGCCCTTAAACTCGTGATAGGCGATGCGGTTATGGAACCGCATAGCGTGCTGGTTGACGGTCAACAGGCCGAACTTCTGCGACGACACGCCCATGTTCGCTGCGGTATGTGTATGGAAGACGACGTTGATGTCCTGGCGTGCCTGCAGCAGCCCGGCGTGGATGATCAGCCCGCCGCCCTTGAGCTTGGGCGCGCCGCAGGTGCTCGGATTGCCGTCGTAGTCGTATTTCAGCAGATTCGAAGCGGTCACCTCCTCGAACATGATATCGCTAGGCTTGATCAGGATACGGCCGTCCTCACCCGGGACCCGCGCTGAAAGATGATTGTAGGTCAGGTCGCTGACGTAATAATGCGCGATCATCCGGTAGGCGCATGCCAGGTCGACGCGCGTCTGCCACTCTGCTTCGCTGACGTGGTCCCGAACCGACATGTCCGGTTTAATGACGACAGTTGCCATAGCGTCTCTCTCCTTTTTGCAATGGTTTATTAGTGCCGCTCCGGTCTAGGGGGTCAACCTAGAGCACCGCCTTCTCCCCGTTGCACCTGCGAAGAAATGCCCTAAGGTGCAAGCCATGAAACGATCCGAACGCAAGATCGTGGGCTGGCGCGAATGGGTCGGCCTTCCCGATCTGGGCATTTCTCACATAAAGGCCAAGATGGACACGGGCGCGCGCACGTCCGCGCTGCACGCGTTCGACATCAAGAACTTCAAGAAGCGCGGCAAGGACTGGGTGCGGTTCGTCATCCACCCGGCGCAGCGCGACGACACGCTTCTGGTCCGCTGCGAGGCGGAGCTGCTCGACACTAGAACGGTTACTAATTCCGGCGGCCACAAGGAGAAGCGCCCTGTCATCATGACAATGCTCAGTGTCGGCAACGAAGAATGGCCGATTGAGCTGACACTCACCAACCGCGACGAAATGGGCTTCCGCATGCTGCTGGGGCGGCGAGCGATGCACCAGCGGCTGGTAATCGACCCGGCCCGCTCGTTCCAGGGCTACAAGGCCGAACGCAAACGGGCCTATAGGTCCGCCCTAAAACTCGTCAGCGTTGACGACGGCATCCGTCCGGTCCGGCTTCAAGACGACGAGGAAGAGTAGCAGCCTGCGGCGGTGCCCCCGTTTCGGACAGGCGCGGGATCAACGCTCCCGAGAGGAGGAGGAATGAGAATCGCGATGCTGGCGCGCAACCCGCGCCTCTATTCCCACAAGCGCCTGGTAGAGGCGGCGGAGGCGCGCGGCCACGAAATCGATATCATCGACACGCTGCGCGTCTATATGAACATCTCCGCTCACAAACCGGACGTCCGCTACCGAGGCGAGGTGCTGCCGCCATACGACGCCGTGATCCCGCGAATCGGCGCCTCGATCACGTTCTACGGCCTCGCCGTCCTCCGCCAGTTCGAGATGATGGGCACTTGGTCACTCAACGAGTCGGTCGCCATCGGCCGGTCGCGCGACAAGCTGCGCTCGTTGCAGCTGCTGTCACGGGCCGGTATCGGCTTGCCGGTCACGGGCTTCGCCCATTCGACGCGCGACACTGAGGACTTAATCGAAATGGTCGGCGGCGCGCCACTAGTCATCAAGCTGCTCGAAGGCACGCAGGGCATTGGCGTCGTCCTCGGCGAGACGCATTCATCCGCCAAGTCGGTGATCGAGGCGTTCCGCGGGGTAAACTCTAACATCCTCGTCCAGGAATTCGTCAAGGAGGCGAAGGGCGTCGACATCCGCTGCTTCGTCATCGGCGGCAAGGTGATTGGCGCGATGATGCGCAAGGGCGCCGAGGACGACTTCCGCTCCAACCTTCATCGCGGCGGCTCGGCGTCGATCGTCAAGATCACGCCGGAGGAACGGTCCACTGCGATTCGCGCTGCCAAGACGCTCGGCCTCAACGTAGCCGGCGTCGACCTGCTGCGCTCCAACCACGGGCCGGTGGTGATGGAAGTCAATTCCTCGCCGGGCTTGGAAGGAATAGAAAAAGCGACCGAAATAGATATCGCGGGCAAAATCATCGATTTTCTGGAGAAGAATGCCAAGCCCGGCAAGACCCAGACCCGTGGCCGCGGCTAACTTGCCCCGCCCCCAGCGGACTGCCCGCGAGCCAACGCGCCCGCCGTTCAAAATCGGCGGCGTCTCGATCGCGTCGGGCACTCGCGCGACTGTCGACCTCCCGATCAGCGTCCTCTTCGATCACACCCCAATGAAGCTGTCAGTGCGCGTTGTTCACGGACGCCGGCACGGCCCCACTCTCCTCGTCTGCGCCGCCGTCCACGGCGACGAAATCAACGGCGTCGAGATCATCCGCCGGGTTCTCCGGCTCGCCTCCCTTGCGAGGATGAGCGGCACGCTTGTCGCCGTGCCGGTCGTCAATACTTTCGGCTTCATCAATCAGTCCCGCTACCTTCCCGACCGGCGCGATCTCAACCGCAGTTTTCCGGGTAGTGCTAAGGGCTCGCTCACCAGCCAGCTCGCGCACCTCTTTATCGAGGAAGTGGTGTCCAAGTGCACGCACGGGATCGACCTACACACGGGCGCGATCCACCGCGCCAACTTTCCGCAAATCCGCGCCGAGCTCGCCGACAACGCCGTGCGCGACATGGCGCATGCTTTCGGCGTGCCGCTGCTGCTCAACGCCAAGGTGCGGCCCGGCTCGCTACGCGAGGCCGGAACTCGGCACGGCATCCCAATGCTCGTCTATGAGGCAGGCGAAGCTCTTCGCTACGACAGTGAGTCCATCCGCGCGGGCTTCCGCGGCGTCGTCAACGTGATGCGCTTCCTCGGCATGCTTGCGCCGCCGCGTGCCCAACGGGTCCGGAGCGTGCCGGCGGAATCGCAAGTGATCGCGCAATCGAGCATGTGGGTCCGCGCGCCCGCGGGGGGGCTGCTGCGCAACCCGGTTCAGCTCGGCACACGGGTCGACCGGGGCGACAGCCTGGGGGTCATCGCCGACCCGATGGGCAGCGATGAGGTGCGGGTGATCAGTGGCGTCGACGGCATCATCATCTGCCGCACCAACCTGCCGGTGGTGAACCAAGGCGACGGGCTTTTCAACATCGCCCACGTCACCGACCCCGCCGTCGCCCAGGAGGCGGTCGACATATTCCGCGACGACCGGGAGAGCGAGGCCAGGTAAGTGCGGTCTTTTCGGATCGTCGGAACGAGCCCTTTAACCTAAAAGGAAGGACGTCGCGTCGGAAGCCTCCAGCCTTTCGAGCGCCGCGGTTGTGCGGCGGACGAAGCCGACGACCCAAACGGGGACGTGAGATCACGGCTGCGCTAGGGTTGCCAAATTAAATCGTGCGGTTGGCGTTTGGCTGCGACACGGCAAACAGGCCGGCGGCGCCAATTCCGACTTCAGTTAAGATCCGCCGCCCCCTTAGTAATAGTCCTTCATTTGGGCGATCTCGTACTCAACATCGAGCGCTTCCTCCGCTTTCCGGAGCGTACGCCAAAGCTTCTGCCAAGCATCGAAGTCGCGCTTGCGGGCGGCGCGCGCCGCGCGCATCTGGGGGGTCATCGATCGTCTACCGGGGCGCGCGGCGAGCGGCGGTTCGGGGACATACGTCGCGCCCTCCTCGATGCCGAGTGCGGTCAGAGTATCACGAAGCCGCGCGCAATCGTCCTTTAGAACAGCGAACTCGCCGTCGGGCGCGGCTAGCACGAACCGAGCAGGTACGCCGCTTGCCCATTCGGGCGGCATTATCTCGAACGAGGCGGCGCCGCCGTCCCGCGCCCCGACCGTCACACCGTCGCGCGCTGCGAGTTCGTCGACGAGCCGAGCGAACCAAATTTTTCGCTTTGTACCGGCAACGGGGTCAACCACACGACGCGTCCCGGCTTCGGGCCCTAGATACCGCCAGGCGGCTCCTCTCCCCGGCCCTCTCCCCCGGGGTAGAGGAGGGATCTATCCTCAGCGCGACAAATTTGCCCCCTCCCTTTGGAAGAGGGAGTGTTGGGAAGGGGAGAGGCCGCTTCACCAGCCCCGCCCCTTCCGCGCCACGATACGATGGACCACGCGGCCGGACGACACGCTGACAATCTCCTCGTCGAGCAGGATGTCGAGGCCGGCCAGTGCTTCGCGAACGGGCTCCGTCCCGAACGAGGCATAAAGACGGCCCGTCGGGTCGCGCAGGTCTTCCCCGGACGTAACCCGCCAGCTCAGATAAAGCGTCCCGCAGAGTGCGAGCAACCCGGCGAGGCGTCGCACGGCTGCCACGGCGGACGCGGCAGGCAGATGCATGATCACGGTTTCACACAGCACGTTTGTGAACCCGCCGGATGCCAGCGTTGCCAGCCCGGGCAGCGTATCGCGGGCAAAGCGCACGCCGGGATGGCGGCGCGCGGCCTCGGCCAGCAGGCCGGCCGACGCATCGACGCCGAGCGCCTCAAAGCCCTGCGAATGCAGCCAGGCGGTGTCGCGGCCGCTGCCGCAGCCGACATCGACGGCTGGTCCGACGCGGAAGAATTCCGTCAGCGCGGCGTAGAGATCTTCCGGCGGCGGCTGGCCATCCTCCCAATCGGCGGCGTAATCCGCCGCGCCCGTGTCATAGGCAGCGACGGTAGACGTATCAATTGGGAGAGCATCTGACATATTTTTTGCGATCTTTTTGCATGACTCGGCCTCCCACCCTACCATCCCGTCGAAAGGGAAACACCATGCTCAACGACGACATGAAGGCGATCATTGCCAGCGCCAACTTGAGCTTCGCTGCGACGGTCAACGCGGATGGCAGCCCTAACCTGTCGCCGAAGAGCACACTTCGGCCGTGGGGCAACAACAAGCTAATCTTCGCCAATCTCGCCTCGCCAGGGACGCTCGCGAACCTGCAACGCGATCCGCGCGTTGAGATCAACTGCATCGACGTCTTCGCGCGCCGCGGCTACCGCTTCGCGGGCACGGCAACGATCCATTCGCTGGGCGACGCGCTCTACGAGGAATTCTACGCCATCATCGCGCCTGAGGTCGGCACGGAAATCGAGGTGCGCGATGCGGTGCTGATCAAACTGACGGACGTCCAACCGGTTCTCTCGCCCGCCTATGGGCTTGACGGCGTGACCGAAGGGCGCCTGCGCGATACGTATCTGAAGCGCTACGGAGTGACTTAGGCGTTTATCGATTGCGTCTGTCTGGCCCCCCTGAGTTAATTCGTCAAACTCATGCGGACACGAGCATTGGGTTGCCGGGAGATAGAGCGAGCGGGTAGGCGCCGTCGACGAAGTTGAAACCGGTCGAAAATTCGTTCGCTCACGAATAATCTTTGCGACGGCAGACAGCTCAAATATACTTCGTCCAAATCGTCGTCAGAGACGAGATAGGGAGAAAACCATGGCACCCGACGACTCAGGCCCCGCGCTGGTCGGTATCGCACCGACATTGATCCCCAAAAACGCGACCAGCACACGTCAGCTTTCGCAATCCAAGTTTCTGCACAACGCGTGGTACGTGGTGACGCCGTCAGACGAGCTGAAGCCCGGCGAGTTGATGCACCGGACAATATTAAACGAGCCGTTATGCTTCTTCCGCAAGGAGGACGGCAGCGTCGCCGCGATCCGCGACGTCTGCCCACACCGCTTCGTGCCGCTGTCGATGGGCACTCTGTGCCCCGGCGACAAGATTCAGTGCATATATCACGGCCTCGAGTTCGGCGCCGACGGCAAGTGCGTGAAGAACCCGCACGGCAGCCAGAAGGTCTCCGACGCGCTGCATCTGCCGAGCTACTCCGTGGTCGAAAAGCACAAGCTAATGTGGATCTGGATGGGAGACCGGGCGCCGGACCTCGACAAGATCCCCGACTACAGCTGTCTGGACGACACGCCGGAACTCCACGTGACACAGTTCGGCTATCTGCACGTGAAATGCCATTACGGTCTGCTCGTCGACAACCTGCTGGATCTTAGCCACATCTGCTTTACCCATGCCGGCATCCTCGGCAATCCGGATAGCGCGGAAACCGATCCGGACGTGACCGTCGAAGGCGATGCCGTCACCGTTTCCCGCTTTACCGAGGACGCGGAAACGCCGGGCATGATCAAGATGTTCACTAGCGACCCCGAACTGCAGGCGCGCGGCGACCAGTGGACGGCTATCACCTGGTTCCCGGCCTCGAACCTGCGGCTCAACTTCGGCGCCTGCAGGACCGGCGAACCCCGGGAAAGTGGCACCGGCTACATGGCGCTACACTGGCTGACGCCGGAAACCGACCGCACGACGCACTACTACTACTGCGCAGCTCGATGGAACGTTCAGACCGACGACGAACGCAACAAGGAATTGCGCGAACTGATATACAAGATGCGAACCTTCGCCTTCGCCGACCAAGACGTGCCCGTGATTGAGGCGCAGCAGATCGCGATGGATTCATTCCCCCACGAGCCCAACCCGCAGCGCCTTAGCATCGATTCGGGCCCGAACGCATACGAAAAGATCCTCAACCGTCTAATTGCGGAAGAGAGCTGATCTTCAGGCGTCGATAGAACGCGAAACGGCAGCCCCACGGGGCCGCCGTTTTTGGTTTCGGGCGGTGCCCCCCCTCTCTCCCAGAAGAGAGGCAAGGACTTATAACCGAAAGCCAAAAAATCTATCCCCCCTTGAGATAAAGGGCTAGGCAAGAGGTGAAACAGACGAAGCTTGACCTTGCGCCCCTAGCCTCGCACCCTGCCCTGGAAGATCAGGTGCCACGGGTCAGGCACGTCGCCAATGGGATATTCGATCAACGTGGGGCCAGCCGTCGCGAAGCCTTCCTGAATCGCGCGCTCCAGCTCCTCCGGCGAGCGCACGCGGAGGCCCTGGATGCCGAATGCGTCGGCGAGCTTCATCAAGTCGGGGTTCTTGAGCTCGACGGCGATGTTCTTGCCATGGAACATCTGCTGCTGGATGCGCTTCACGTTGCCGTAGGCGCCGTCGTTGAACACTACGAGGACGACGTCGATGCCATGTTGCGCGGCCGACGCGAGCTCCTGCACGTTGAACATGAAACCGCCGTCGCCCGAAATCGCCACGACCTTCTTGTTGGGCATGCCGACCTTGGCACCCATCGCGGTCGGGCTGGCATATCCCAGCGTGCCCTGGTAGCCGGCATGGATATAGGTGCGCGGCCGATCCACGGGAAACGCAAAGCGCGCGACGTAGCCAGGCTGGGTCAGCTCCTCGACGAAGATACCGTCCTCGGGCAGCGCGCGACGGATGGCATTCAGGATTGGAACCTGAGGATCGAGCTTTTCGATCTCGCGCTGCACGGCAGTCTTGAGGTCGATCATCTCGTCGGTCCGGTCGGCGCGCTTGCGGTTGTGCTCGGGCACGGTATCGAGTAGTGCGCGCAGGCCGAGCACCGCGTCGGCCCGGATCGAGGCGGTTGGCGTCGACGAGCGCGTCATCTCCTCCGGATCGACGTCGAGGCGAATGATCTGCAGGCGCTCGTCAAGACCCCAGGCGGGGATCATAGGGACGAGCCGCGTACCGACCGCGAGCACGACGTCGGCCTCGCCCCATAGCTCGTGGCCGTGCGGCGGCGTCAGCGCGAACGCATCGCGGCTGTTCACCGCACCGAACGCGCCGCGCGACATCACGACCGGCGCCTGCAGCATGTCGGACAGCAATTTCAGTTCTGGCCCAGCGTCGATGGCGCCGCCGCCCGCGAAGATCAACGGCTTCTCTGCCACGCCGAGCAGCTTCGCCGCCGCCTCGATCTCGTCCGGGTCGGGCTCAAGCACGGCGTAGGCGTCGGGCGGGTCGAGTGGGCAGACCTCGCCCCTCTCCTTCAATATATCGAGCGCCATCTCGACCTCGACCGGCCGCTTGCGGCCCTCGTTCAGCTGGCGGAAAGCCTCCGCCATGGCCGCAGGGACGTCGGCGGGCGCGTCCATCCGCGTCGCCCACTTGGTTAGCCCCCGAGCGATGGCGAGCTGGTCGGGCAGCTCGTGTAGCTGGCCGGTCCCCTTACCGATCAGCCGGGACGGGATCTGGCCCGCAACGGTAAGCATCGGCAGGTTGAGCGCGTAGGCAGTGGCGATGGCGGACGAGGCGTTAAGGAGGCCGGGACCCGGCACCACGATGGACGCCCCCACCTTCCCGGTCGCCGCCGCGTAGCCCAGCGCCATGTAGCCTGCGCCCTGCTCGTGGCGGGTGTGGATCACTCGGAGCGAGTTCTGCGCGTCGTAGAGCGCGTCGAACAATGGGTCTAGCTGGACGCCAGGAATGCCGAACGCGGTGTCAACGCCGTTCCGGATCAGCGCATCGACGATGGCCTCGCCGCCACTCATGGTGATGGTCTTACCGCTCATGCATCTTCTCCCTCGAATATTTCGACCCTCATCGGCGTGCCGCGACATGGGAGATAGCTGGGCATCGCGACGAGGCAATCCATCAGCTCCTCGAGGGAGGTGACGCGAATGCACTGGCCGGGCTCGCCCACCTGAGAAAGCCCGGTCGCCGGCGCCATGACAGCATCTAATATGGAGTTCATCCCACGGTTCTTCATTGTTATGCTTCGAGCAACTTACAGCCATCGCGGCTGACGTGGAACGAGGGAGAAACCGTGCCGATTGCTAACACTAAGCGCGATCTCGCCGCGAACCGGATGATCTTCGAGGTGCGGCGCGATCCGGCGAAATTCGAGAGCTTTGCCGACAACTACGAATCCGTCATGGAGGAATACGGCCTCGGGGAGGACGAACGTCAAGCGTTCCGGACCCTCGACCTAATCCGGCTCGGCGAGCTGGGCGTGCACCCGTATTTTCTGCCGCAGGTCACACGTCTATTCCACGGCGGAGGCTACAATCACAATAAGTCGAAGGCGGCGCAAATTTACGGCAGGTCCGTCGTCGAGGGGCAGGGGAAGACACGCTGATGGCAGACCTCGTATTCGTTACCGGCCTGAGTCACGCGCCGGGCCTCACTGGCTGGCTCGACCAGGCGCCAAAGCACGAGCAGGAGTCGCTGACCAAGGGTTTCAACCGTCTTGGCGAGCTCCTGCGCGCGACTAAGCCCGACGTTATTGTTGGCCTCGCCAACGACCACTTGCTCAACATGCCGATGGACGACATCCACGATTTCTGCGTCGGTACCGCGGAACACTGGAACGGCCCATCGGCTTGGTTCAAGGACTGGGTTAATGTGGAGCCCTACACGGTTGACGGCAACGCCAAGGTCGCACGGGTCGTGTTCGAGGGGCTAATGACGCGCGGCTTCGACACGACGTCGAAATCGGAGCTTCATTTTGACGACAACTGGTCGGTGCCGCTGCTGTACCTGACGCCTGACTACGACATCCCGCTGGTGCCGATCCACATGAACTGCGTCGTGCCTCCGGTCCCCTCGCCAGAGACTTGCCTTAACGTGGGCAAGACGATCGCCGATATCGTGAAAAACGATCTGCCGGACGGCATGCGCGTCGCGTTTATGGGAACGGGCGGGCTGTCGCACGACCCCGGCGGTCCAAAATATTTCGACGTCGACGAGGAATTCGACCGCTGGTTCCTCTCGCTTATGGAAGAAGGCGACGAAGCCAAAGTGCTGCGCGAATGCACGTTAGATAAGATGATCGGGGCCGGCGACGGCGGGACCACCGAACTGCTCGCGTGGATCGCCGCCATGGGCGCGGTTGAAAGAAGGCAAGCACACACGGTCTGCTACGCGCCTTCGGTCGCGCTCCGCTGCGGCATGGGCTGCATCTACTGGGACATGGACACGGAGACCGCTGATGCCTGAGCTGCTGAAGGAACTGAACGAAATCCTCAACCCGCGCCACACCGCCGTAGTTGTCGTCGACATGCAGAACGATTTTTGCGCCGAGAACGGCTACATTCACACGACCCAAGGTGCCGACATGAGCGGCAACAAGCCCCTGGCCGGCCGCATCGGCAGGCTGGTAGAAGCCGCACGCGACGCAGGCGCCATGGTCGTCTGGGTCAAGGCAATTTACGATCACGAGCTGCTGCCCGCGCCGATGCTCTCCAAGATGCTGGAGAAGGGCAATGGCGCGGTGTGCTGTGCATCCGACAGCTGGGGCGCTGACTTCTACGAGATTGGTCCGGCCAAAGACGAACTGGTGATAGAGAAACGCTGCTACTCCGCGTTCCACAACACCCAGTTCGACGACGTCCTGCGCCGTCGCGGGATCCGCACGCTGGTAATGACCGGCGTCGCGACCAACGTGTGCGTCGATAGCACACTACGCGAAGGATTCTTCCACGGTTACTACATCGTGATGCCGCCGGACTGCGTCGGCAGCGCCAACGTGCCGCTGCACGAGGCTACCATCAAGTCGGTCGAGTTCATCTTCGGCCACATCCCGGAGAGCGGCCAGGTGATGGGTGTCTGGGAGAGGGCGAAGGTGATCGCAGCGAAATAGCGGAGCGCGCCGGCACGATGGAACCTCGGCGCAAGGCAGAGGATGACAGTCAGCGGGGTATGGGCGGGATGCCTCGAATAAAGAATGGTCATCCTCGGACTTGACCCGAGGTTCCCTGGCGGCGATCGTTCTACCGATGCCCAATCTTGAAAATCGCTGCGTACTCCTCAACGCGCGCCCGGTCGGCGTGCCTGGGCCCGAGTTCTTCGAATTGGTTGACCGGCCCGCGGGGGAACCGGGCGAAGGGGAATTCCTTGTGAAAAACCTGTTCGTCTCGGTCGACCCCGCCATGCGCGGCTGGGTTAACGACGCAGCGAACTACAGCCCGCCGGTGCCAGTGGGCGGCGTGATGCGGGCAATCGCAGTGGGCGAGATTGTGGAATCAAACAATCGGGACTACGCGGTCGGCGAGAGAGTCACCGGCACATTCGGCTGGCAGCGTTATGCGGTGAGCGACGGGGCGAACGTCCTGCGCAAGCTTACCGATGCCGACCCATCGCCGTCGATGGCGCTTGGCGCGCTCGGACTCAACGGGTTGACGGCATTTTTCGGGCTACTAGAACCCAGTCCACCCGAGGCGGGCGAGACGCTGGTGGTCTCTACCGCTGCGGGCGCCGTCGGCTCCTGTGTCGGCCAGATCGGGAAGATTATGGGCTGCCGCACGGTGGGCATCTCTGGCGGGCCCGAGAAGGTGCGCGCTTGCCTCGACGAATTCGGCTTCGACGCCGCCATCGACTACAAAGGCGCGGCGGACCTCGCGGGCGAGATAGGCGCAGCCTGCCCCAATGGCGTCGACGTCTATTTCGATAACACGTGCGGGCCAATCTCGGACGCTGTGATGACGCAGCTCAATGTTGGCGCGCGCATCACGGTGTGCGGCACTGCAGCGCTCTCGACCTGGGACCCGATTCCTGAGGGTCCACGCGTCAATCGCCAGTTGCTGGTAGCCCGCGCCCGCATGACCGGCTTCCTCGTCCATGACCACCGCGAGCGCTTCCCCGAGGCGGTCGCGCAGCTCGCGGCTTGGGTGGCCGAAGGGAAGATCAAGGCGCGCGAGCACATTCTCGACGGGCTGGCGTCCGCTCCCAACGCTATCTCGATGCTCTACCGTGGCGAAAACACGGGAAAGCTGCTTATCCGGGTGGATTAGTTCAGTCCGTCTGAATTCTGCCGACCGGCGTGACCGTGCCGTCGGGGGCGACGCGCGCCACAACTAGTTCGCCGGACGCGGGCACGACTCCAGTCAGCGCGGTGATATTCACTTGGTGAGTGACGAGCACGTGGACCACTCCGGGGTCGCGGGCGGCGAGCCAGCGCCGCGTCGCGTCGGTCTGTAACGGCTCTGTGCTGCGATCCGAGAAGAACGAATTCAGCGGTTTTAGATTCTCCGGCTCGCCGAGTCCGAGCAGCGCCGCCGTCTCGCGGCACCGACACCACTGGCTGGTTAGGACGCGCGCGATGTTTATGCCATTGCCGCGGAAAAGCGCACCTATGCGCCGCGCCTGACCTCTACCCACGTCCGATAGGTTCCGCTGGGTTGCGCAGTCACTGATTTTGAAGGTGTCCGGATCGCCGAAGCCGGGTGCGAGCGCATGGCGGATCAGCGCGACGTGGCTGCCAGACCGGAGCTTCGTCCAGGCTCCATCTGCTGCATCGGCCGCCCTCGCCGAAAACGACAGATCAAATAAGAGAAGCCACAGAAGAACAGTGCCGGCGAGGAGCGCCGACGGATCATGTCGGCGAAGCTTTAAGATCATTTAATTTTTACGTTCGGCCGGCGTGGCCGGATCACTGCGTCTGGGGAAGGCCAGGATTTAACGGCACCGACGGCTTAGCACAGCGCAGTTCGTCGATATAGAGCGTCTTGGCGTGGCCTCAGGCCACGCGCTTATCAGCGATGACTGGATCTCGAAATAGGTCCCGGATGACACCGTGCTGACCGAAATGGCGTAGCGTCAACGAAATCAGTCGAACTTCCGGTTCATCAGCTTCTCAGCGTTTTCCTTGTACAGCTTCTTCTGCACGTCGGCCTCGTACTCCATGCGCTTGAGGCTCTCGAACGTCTCGGCGACCGGCGCGAAGGGGGCATCGGTGGAGAAGCAAACATGGTCCGGGCCGAAATATTCCATGCCGGTTGGAAACGCTGACGACGAGCCGAACATCGCCGTGTCGCCGTAAAACATCTTGAAGTACTCACCGTGGGGGCGCTTCAGCGACGACAGCACTTGCGAGTAGTCCTCGTCAGTGGTGCGTGCGCCAAGCACTGCAAGACCAGCTCCTACGCGCTCCTCGAAATAGGGGATCATGCCACCGAGATGGTGCGTCAGAATCTTGATGCCTGGATATCTGTCGAAGATGCCCCACAGCACGAGGCGTACCATCGCGACCGAGGTTTCGTACGGCCAGCCCAGCGCCCACCAGATCTCGTAACGGGATTTCTCTTCCGTCCGGTAGTCGGTCATTTCCGACGTGCGCGCCGGGTGCATCCAGATCGGCAGGTCGTATTCGGCCATGGCGGCGAACACTGGCTCGTAGTCTTCGTGATCGAGCGGGCGGCCGGCTACGTTGGTAAAGATCTGCACGCCGACCGCGCCGAGATCACGCACGGCGCGGTGCAGCTCATCCATCGTCTCGTCCATCGAGTGCATGGCGAGTGCGGCGACGAAGCCAGGGAATCGGTCGCTGTGCTTCTCGACCAGCTCGGCCATTGAATCGTTACCGATGCGCGCAAGCTCCATACCCTCGGCGGGAGAGGTGATGTCTTCGATCGGCGGGTTGGGCAGCGAGATGATTTGGCGATAATCGCCAAACGGGTCCATTGCGCGGAAGCGTGCGTCGAGGTCGTGCACCTCGGTCACCGCCTGCATGCGCTTGCCGATATTGCCGAGCCGCGGCGCGATGCGGCCCATCTGCTCGTGGAAGTCGTTGGGGAAGATATGGGTGTAGATATCGATATACATTGCCGCCCTCCGCGCGTGTTTTGCGGGAGGTTAGCGGATTCGCCGACGGCGGGGAATTCGCCTGTTCGCCATTTTCTATGTTTTTCCTCCTCTCCCCAATTCTATACCTGGATAGGGGAAAGATAGGGAGAAGCGGGTCACACGCGCCGACGTGAAAAGAGTTTAAACTCACCCTACCGCTACGCTCCTTTATGTTAAGGAAACATTCAAAATTGGATATCCTGCCGGCATGGATACAATCTTGCCCAACAAAGCGCCGACGCTGGACCCCGCGAAATTCTGCGATCCGCTAACGACCGCCGCCGGCGAGCCGCGGGCGTCCGTGCAGTTGAAAAAGCTGCAGACCCTCTGGATCAACACTGGCACGCTGTGCAACCTGACCTGCGCGCACTGCTACATTGAATCAAGCCCGACCAACGACCGGCTGGTTTACGTTACGACCAACGAGGTCCGCGCCTATCTTGACGAGATCGCGCGCGACGGGTTGGGGACAGAAGAGATCGGCTTCACCGGTGGCGAGCCCTTCATGAACCCCGACATGATCGATATTCTCGATTTGACGCTGTCGCGTGGCTTCCGGGTCCTCGTGCTGACCAACGCGATGCGCCCGATGATGAAGGTGCGAGACGGGCTTCTGGCGCTGCGCGAAACGTACGGCGCCCGGCTCGTGATGCGCGTCTCGCTGGACCATTACCGCCAACGCGAGCACGAGAGGGAGCGTGGTCCCCGATCGTGGGGCCCGACAATGGATGGGCTCAAGTGGCTCAGCGCTGTCGGCTTTCGGATCAACGTCGCCGGCCGCACCTTCTGGGATGAGACGGAGGACGATCTACGCGCGGGTTTCGGCGCGCTGTTCGCCAAGCTGGGCCTGGCGCTCGACCCGCAGGACCCGGTCGACTTAGTCCTGTTCCCCGAGATGAACGACTTGGCGGACGTGCCAGAGATCACGACGGCGTGTTGGGGCATCCTCGACGTCTCACCCTCGGCGATGATGTGCGCGTCGTCCCGCATGGTAGTGAAGCGTAAGGGCGCCGATGCACCCGTCGTCGTCCCCTGCACGCTGCTTCCCTACGACAAGCGCTTCGACATGGGAACAACGCTGGCGGATGCTTCCGCCGACGTGCCGCTCAACCATCCACATTGCGCGAAGTTCTGCGTCCTTGGCGGCGGCGCCTGCAGCGTGGGATAAGCGACCTACTGGCAGGAGACGGTCGTGGCCCATGAAGCTACGCGGGACGGCCTCGACGCCGGCTAGTCGCCGATTATCGCGAGCGAGATTACGTTGCAGCTGCTCGGCGTAGCCAAAGCACGCGCCTCGTCACAGATTCTCCCCGAGCCAGGCGAACATCTTCACAAGCGAATCCTCCGTCGCCGCCGCACGGTAGCCTGCTGGGTTCATAAAGTTCTGGAACGCATGGCCAGCGTCATCATAGCCGTGGAACTCGTGCACGACGCCGTGCGCTTCTAACTTGGCCGAGATTTTCGCCACGTCCTCAGGCGACGGATTGCCGTCGTCGTTGCCGAAAAAGCCCTTCACCGGACCGCGCAGGCTGCCGAGCTTGTCGAACGGCGGCGCATCGCCGGCGCCGAGCACCCTGAACATGTTGCCGCTGTAGAACGCGACGTTGCACTTGAAGTCGGCGATAGACGCCGCGCCGAGGAAGGAGACACGCCCGCCCATGCAGTGGCCAGCGACTGCCATCCGCGCATCGTCGACCGACTCCATACCCTTGAGCAGGTCGACGGTCGCCTGCAGGTCAGCGACGATCTGGGCATCGTCGAGGTTCTTGATCGACTCGCGCGTGTCTTCGCCCTTGGGCCGTCGGTGATGCAGGTGCGGCGCGGCGGCGACGTAGCCGTGCGCGGCGAGGTCCTGGACGAACTTGGTGGTAGGCGGATCGATCCCGGCACGGTGATGCGCGACGACGACCGCCGGATGCGGGCCGGCCCCGGCGGGCACGTCGATGAAGACCTGCATGTCGACCCCGTCGACGGTAAGCGTTTCCCAGCGGGCATTCGATGCCATCCTGTTCTCCTCTTCGTCTCGCTTTGCGCGTTGCGACGATTGGGACTGTAGTGCATGGGGCGGGCAGGAGGAACCGTAGTGGTTTCGAGAGTGCCGACTGCACACTCAAATCGTTGCCCTCTGGTTCACCTCGAGGGTCCATAGAAAACCCGCTGCGGGCAGCACTATGGATCCTCGAGGTGAACCAGAGGATGACACGGAGTCAGGCATTTGAGCGATGACAACACCGTGTCTCTGGACCTACGTGCGGCGCGGCGGCATATTGTTGATCAATCAACAATTACAGGGCGGAACGTCCGTGCTTCTGGGGGAAATCCTGCGTCTAGCGGCGCAGCGCGATCCGCGCAAGACCGCAATCCTCGACGGCGAGACGCGCCTCAGCTTCGCTGACTACCACGGCTACGCGAATCGGTTCGCGCAGAGGCTTATCGCGGCCGGCGTCCGCCCCGGCGACCGCATTGCGTCGGTCCTACTCAACTCCGCCGCATACGGCATCGTTCATTTCGGCAACGCGCGTGCCGGCAGCGTCCTCGTCCACGTCTCGCCGATGTACGCCGCGGCCGAAATCGCGCGCATATTCGAGCGCACGCGCCCGCGAATCGTCGTCGTCGACAGCGCGGCTGCCGACAAGATCAATGCAATGCGCGACCGACTATCCTTTGTCGAGGAGGTAATCTTCGCCGACGAAAGCTTCCTCGCTTCGCTCGAGGCATGGTCGGACGATGCGCCCGGTGTCAGCCTCGACCCCGCGAACCCCGTCGCAATGACCTTCACCGGCGGCACCACGGGGGAGCCTAAAGGCGCAGTGGTCAGCCACGATGCCAGATACGTCTCCGCCTGGACAACCGCGATCGAGCATCGCGTCACGAGCGAGGACGTCGCCGGAATCCTCACGCCGATGTTCCATGCCGTCGGACTGATGATCTGGTACCAGGCGACGATCCTCGCCGGCTGCACCGCCGTGATCTTCCGCAAGTGGGACGCGGAAGCGTTTATCGACGCGACCGAGCGCCACGGCATCTCGACCGCCTTCATGGTACCAGTGCAGGTGCGCGACCTGATCAAGCATCCGGCTTGCGATGCAAAACGACTGGCGAGCCTCAGGAATATCGGCGCGGGCGGCGCGCTGACACCGGAGGGGCTGATAGCCGATTGCCGCGCCGCCCTACCCCACTGCGACTACACCGACCATTACGGCCAGTCGGAGACCGGCCCGCTCACAATCCTAAAGCCATGGGACGCGGACGCGCATCGCGGCTCGATTGGCAAGGCGGCGGTGGGGGTAGATCTGCGGATCGTCGACGTGGACGGCAACCCGGTCCAGCCGGGCACGGTGGGCGAGCTGATCTGCCGCGGCCCTTTCATGATGGAAGGCTATTTCGAGAACCCAGAGGAAACCGCCACCTATTTCCGGAAGGGCGATGGCTGGGGCTGGTCAGGCGACCTAGCGATTATCGACGCAGACGGGTTCGTCACCCTCGTCGGCCGGTCGAAGGAGATGATCGTCTCCGGCGGCATCAACATCTATCCGCGCGAAGTCGAGATCTTGATGGAGGCCCACGCTGCGGTCGAGGAATGCACCGTCTTCGGCGTCCCCGACGAACGATGGGGCGAGGCGCTGATTGCCTACGTGGTCCGCAGCGACACAGCCGTCGAGGCCGACGAGCTGCTCACATTTTGCACCGAGCAGCTGGCGCGCTATAAACGCCCGCGCGAGATAGTGTTCGTCAACAACATCCCCAAGACCCCGTCCGGCAAAGTCCAGAAACCGCTGCTGCGCGACGCATATCTCGGCGGCCGCGTGCTGCCCTAGGGAAGAGCAGCCGGCAGATCTTCACGCGCCCAGATCGCCCAGACAAGGATGATAGCCGCTGAGACCTAAGAGCCGCTGACGGCCGGCACGTTCGACGGATCGCTTAGCCATCTTTTCCGCTCGAGCGCGTCATTCTCGCATGAACTTGGCTGGTACCTGCCACAGCACGATCCATAGCGCTTCGCGGACGATCAGCAAATCGTCGGGATAGCCGAGGACGGATAGAAGGTCCGGGATCAGGTCGATCGGCAACAGCACGCAGACGATGATCAGCGCCGCCAGACAGATCACGGTGGCGGCGCGCCGCACGATGTTGGCCCAGCGCTGCGGACGAGATGCCATGGGACAGTCTTGATGGGAACGGCTGCGTGGATCGCTTTCCTCCCGGCGGGCTAAAACGCCACATCCGGCTTGCCATAAACCTCGCCCGCCGATACCTTCGAAACATTAGGTACCGAAGTAATTTCGAGCCACAAAACTCCGCTGGATGAGGGACGAAACCGTATGGAACTTCAGGGAATCGACGTAGACGTCGTCCGCAAGGGATCGGGACAAACGCTGCTGATGCTCCATGGTGGCGGTGGACCGGTCGTGAATATGCCGTTCGCCGATAAGCTAGCCGAGAAATTCGAAATCGTCGCGCCGACCCATCCGGGCTTCGGCGGCACCACGCTGCCGGATCACTTTAATCGGGTGGACGACCTGGTGTTTCTATATCTCGACCTGCTCGACAAACTGGACCTCAAGGACGTCGTCCTGATGGGCTTCTCTATGGGCGGCTGGACGGCGACCGAGCTGGCGACGATGAACACGGCGCGCCTATCGAAGTTGATCCTCGTCGATTCCGTCGGGGTGAAGGTCGGCGGGCGCGAAGACCGCGATATACAGGACGTGTTCGCGCTGCCGGGCGAGAAGCTCGCCGAGATCATGTTCCACGATGCCTCGCTGGCTCCCAAGCCGGCCGACATCCCGGACGAGCAGCTACAGATCATGGCGGCCAATCGCACGGCGCTAGGCGTTTATACGTGGGAGCCCTACATGCACAACCCGAAGCTGCCGCGCCGGCTGCACCGGATTGACGTGCCGACCCATTTCATTTGGGGCGCGAGCGACGGGCTCGTGACCGTAGATTATGGCAAGGCTTTCTGCGGCATGATCAAGGGCGCAACGATGACGGTGATCGAGAAGGCCGGGCACTCGCCGCAGGTCGAACAGCCGGACGAGTTCGTCGACGCCGTGCTAAAATTCGCCGGCTGAGCGCACGAGAAGGGGAAAAGGGAGAACCGACATGAAATCCTGGTGGTTTACCGAAGACTGTTATCCGCACCTGCCGGATCAGGACTCCTACCGGTCGATCCGCGTCGATCTACCGAACCAGCTCTGCGACCCCGAAGTCGCACACGAGCTTTACAATCGCTATCTCGATCTTTGGTGCGCTTGCGACGAGATCGGCCTCGGTATCATGCTCAACGAGCATCACCAGACCGCGACCTGTATGGTCCCCGCCGCGCCAATCATGCTCGGCATCCTTGCCCGCCAGACCAAGAACGAACGGCTGCTGATCCTTGGCAACCCGATCCCGAACCGCACCCAGCCGATCCGCGTCGCGGAGGAGATGGCGCTGGTCGACGTAATCTCCAAAGGCCGGGTCGAATGCGGTTTCGTGCGCTCTGTGCCGTACGAGGCAGCAGCGGCGAACATCCTGCCGCACCAGGGCACCGAGCGGCTGTGGGAAGCGCACGACCTGATCAAGAAGGCATGGACGACCCATGACGGGCCGTTCAACTTCGAGGGCAAGTGGTTCCATCACCGTCAGGTTAATATCTGGCCGCGGCCCTTCCAGCAGCCGCACCCGCCGATCTGGGTTACCATCGGCAGCGCCGGCACCGCGGTGCCGGTGGCGCAGCACGGCTATGTCGGAGCGGTGTTCCTCGCGGGCTATCCGAAGATCCGTGGAATTTTTGACGGCTACCGCAACGCCTATCTCGAAGCCCACGGCACTCACGCGCCGCTCGATCGGCTGGCGTATCTTGGGCTGTGTTTCGTCGGCGAGAACGAACGCGAGGCCGAGGAAGGCGCGCGCAAGCTGCTTTGGTACATGGAAGCGAACAAGGTGCCGCCGGAATGGTCAAACCCACCGGGCTATCACCCGCCGCCGGTCTCAGCCATGGTCATGAAGGGCACGACCGGGTCCGGCGTGCCGACCAACCCGACGCTTGCGGAGCAGATGGCGCGCGGTAACGTGTTCGCCGGCACACCGGACCAGGTCTTCGAGCAGATGAAGTCTTTCTGGGAATACTCGGGCGGCTTCGGCAACATGCTGATCATGGGCCAGGCGGGCTTCCTGTCGGACAAGGACGCGCTCAAATCGATGAAGCTCTATAAGAACGAAGTCGAACCACGCCTGATGGAGCTCGCAAAAAACGCCGACCCGGCCGAGTTATGGGAGAAGTCGAAGTCGATGGAAGCGAAGGAAGGTGTCAATCTCGGCAATTTCGGCGTCGAGTTCGCGCGCTAGAAGGTTGACGGATTTCCCGTACCGACGCCCCTCCCCATCCCTCCCCCTAGTTGGCAACAGTAAAGGATGCTGGGGCGCCTTCTGACAGACTCTCCTCGTCTCTTCGGGAAGAAGGTTTGGGGAGCGTCGGGAGGCTTAGAGTCTTAAATTGGAAAGAATTTGATCATGCCTGATCTAAAGACCTGGTTCTTCACCGAGGACTGCTACCCCGACCTGCCGCCGCAGGACCACTGGGATTCGATCCGCGTCGAGCTGCCGAACTACCTATGCGATCCGGAAAACGCGAGTCGGCTCTATAACCAATATCTTGATTTGTGGTGCGCATGCGACGAGCTTGGCCTCGAGATCATGCTAAACGAGCATCACCAAACGGCGACCTGCATGGTCCCCGCAGCGCCGATCATGCTCGGCATCCTTGCCCGCCAGACCGAGAAGTCTCGCCTGCTGATCCTAGGCAACCCACTGCCCAACCGCACTCAGCCGATCCGCGTAGCAGAAGAAATGGCGATGGTCGACGTGATTTCGAAGGGACGCGTCGAGGTCGGTTTCGTGCGCTCGGTGCCATACGAAGCAGCGGCGGCGAACATCCTGCCGCATCAGGGATCAGAGCGGCTTTGGGAATCGCATGACCTCATCCTTAAGGCATGGACGAGCCATGACGGGCCGTTCAATTTTGAGGGCAAGTGGTTCCACCACCGTCAGGTCAACATCTGGCCGCGCCCCTACCAGCAGCCGCACCCGCCGGTGTGGATCACCACGGGCAGCGCCAGCAGCACCGCGCCGGTTGCCCAGCACAAACACATCGCCGCGGTTTTCCTTGCGGGCTACGGGCGTGTGCGCCCGATTTTCGACGCCTATCGGGCAAATTATCTCAAGATGCACGGCGAGCACGCGCCGCTCGATCGGCTCGCCTATTGCGGTCTGATCTACGTTGGCGAGAACCAGCGCGAGGCCGAGAAAGGCGCCAACCACCTGATGTGGTACCTGCAGGCGAACAAAGTCTCAGAGCCATGGAAGAACCCGCCCGGCTACCATCCGCCGCCGGTCTCAGCCAACATTATGAAAGGTGCGCACGTCTCCGGCTCGGGCGCGGCCTATTCGACCGACCTCGGCGAGCATCTGCGACGCGGCAACGTGTTTGCAGGCACGCCCGACCAAGTTTTCGACCAGATCAAACGGTTCTGGGACTACTCCGGCGGCTTCGGCCACATGCTGATGATGGGCCAAGCCGGCCACATGTCGGCCGACGCAACGCTGAAGTCGATGACGCTCTATAACAATGAAGTCTACCCGCGTCTCAAGGAGCTCGCTGCCACTTGGGACCCCGAGGAATCGGCCGAGCGCCGCAAGGCACTGCCCGACATCGAGCACGCCGAACCAACCGACCTTGCCGTCGATTTCGTGAGATAGAAATGGCCAAGATCACCTCGAAGTTCGTCGACGTCGACGGAATCCGCACTCACTATCTGGAAGCCGGACCGTCCAATGCGCCGATTGTCGCGCTGCTACATTCGGGCGAGTTCGGCGGCGCTGCGGAGATCAGCTGGGAATTCACCATCCCGGCACTGGCCGATCGCTTCCACGTCATCGCTCCCGACTGGCTGGGCTTCGGTCGCACCGACAAGGTATACGATTTCGCCGATCCGCGCGGCCGGGTGTACCGGCATATGCAGCGCTTCTTCGAGGTGATGGGCGTTACCGAGGCCGATTTCATCGGCAATTCAATGGGCGGCTCCAACCTCGCGCGCATCATCGCCGACCCGCCGCCGATCCTCCCCGTCCGCTCGGCGATCTTGTGTTCGGGCGGCGGTTTCACACCGCTGTCGGAGGAGCGCAAGACACTCCTCGCCTACGACGGCTCGGCGGGCGCGATGAAAGCGCTGCTGCACGCGATGCTGCACGACCCCAAATGGGGCAATGACGAATCTTACGTAACGAAGCGTCAGGAGTTTGCGCTGATGCCGGGCGCGTTCGAATGCGCGTCGGCGCCGCGCCTCAAGCGGCCCGACCCGGAACCTATTGCGGAGAAGGAAAAGGGCCAAGCGTTCGGCACGCCGGACAACACAGTTTACGAGAATGTCGAAGTGCCAGTCCTCATAGTCGCCGGCGAAAACGACCCACTGCGCGAACCGCGCTATTCCTTCGATTTAGCCGAGCGCATTCCGCGTAACGAGCATCATGTGTTTGCGGACTGCGGCCACTGCCCGAACATCGAGCACGCCGAGCGCTTCAACGCGCTGGCCATAGAGTTCCTGGTTCGTGTCAACGGGATGGGATAGCTTCCTCTCCATTCCAGCTCTCTCCTCGGCGGAGAGCGTTAGGGCTCGCTCAGCCCACTGTCCCTCATTGAGAAGCACAACGCCGGCTTCAACGCCAACTCGAAGAGCTGGCAGTGCACGCTAATAAGCTCGAACAGACAGATGGCCGGCGCCATCAACGGCCAGGGAGCGCCGCTTTGACATTTTCTCCTACTAGTACCCCATCGCGGTTGCTAAGGAGCAGAACTGCGTGATGTTCGTGCCCCAAGAATTCAGGGTGAACTAAGGCCTCCCAAGACCAACAGAGAGGGGTCGGTCATGCGTCCGGGCCCTTCTAAATTGCAGTTGCGGAACGCTCTCAGCCGAGGCGGCCCGCGTTCTCCGTGAGCCACTTCTCAGTGCCCCGATGGAGCGGCACGTCCATGGGCGTCGCTTCGGTTTCGATGAAGGGCTGGGCAATGCCGGACCAGCTGCGCTGTTCCCACGGGATTTCCTCCTGCCGGGCGACGATCGCCTCGCATACGTCATAGACGACATCGTCAGGCATGTCGGCGCGGGTATAGATCGGCCAGCCGCTGAAGCTAAAGCATGCATGGTCCTCCCGCAGGTTGGCGTAGGCATTGGCCGACGTGTCGGACGCGTTGATGTCGAAGCGCCGCCAGCCGAGAGCGCAAACCTGTTCAAAGCATTCGTCTGAATAGGTCAGCGGCACGTAGCCGTTGGCCAGCGCCTCGTCGAACCAGACAACGAGGCCTTCGTCGGCGACGGCATCGAGCATGTTATCGCGCAAGGGCTTTAGGCGGCGCTCCTCGTTGCCGGGCCCGCCGGTGAGCTTCAATTCGCCGCCCCACGAGACCACGTCATCCAGCGAAAATCCGTGGACCCGAAAGATCTGGTGGATGAGCACCAGCGTCGAATGGGTCGGGTCCTCGCGGATCGAGAGCTTTAAAGGATACTTGGCATCTGCGATGTCCTGGACTGTCCGTAGACCAGTGCGCTCGTGCGCGACGATGACGAACTGGTCCCACGACGGGTAGTTGGCGACGATACGCACCGGCAGCGGTGCGTCGAACAGCCCGACGCCGCGGTAAGCCTGCGTCAGCAACCCCGACGGGTTGACGAAGGCCATGTCGATGGCCCCCTTTGCCACGTCGTGTGCCATTATCGCGGAGCCACTGGCGAGCTTTAGCGACGGGCGAAAATCCGCCTGCCCGCCGGAGCCCACCGTGATGCACATGTCGCGGTTGCCGCCGTAGGGGATTGAGGGATCGCCCGCGATATCAAGGCCAATCTCCCACAGCATCTTGGCACGGATGAAGTTGGCGCCGACGGGGAGCGGCTCCATCGCCCTACTCACCGCGCTTTACCGGCTCGAGGCCGGGGCGGTAGGTCTTCTTGTCGATGAACTCCTCAATGCCCTTGTTACGGGTCTTCTCAGGGTCTGCCGTCATCAGCGCCTGGATCTTGGTCATCAGGTATTCGTAGGACTGCGGCACGTCCATGGTTACCACGTTGCGGATCGCCTGCTTGGTGAAGGCGAGCGCAGTGGGGTTCTTCTCCATTAGCTCGCGTGCGAGCGCGACCGTCTCCTCCCGCAGCTTGTCAGCGGGAACGCAGAGATCAGCGACGTTTATCTCGGCGGCTTCCTTGCCGTCGAAGGTACGGCCCGTCATCGAATAGAACAGTGCCTTTCGGAAGGGCATCTTGTCGACGATCACCTTGGAGACGACCCCGGCCGGGATGATGCCCCAATTGATCTCGGACAGGCCCCAGATTGCGTCCTCGGCGGTAATGACGATGTCGCAGTTGCAGAGCGAGACAAACGCGCCGCCGAACACATAGCCGTTGACCATAGCGATCGTCGGCTTGCGTGAGTTCGACAACAGATCCCAGCTCCAGTGCTTGTTGGCGGTGAACGCTCGGAAGAACGCCTCGGGGTTGTTGTCGGTCTCGCGGAAATATTCCTTCAGGTCCATCCCCGCGCTCCACGCCTTACCAGCGCCGGTTATGACGATGACCTTGGCAGCCGGGTCGGTCTCAAGGCACATCAGCACGTCTTCCATCTCGAAATGGAGGGTCGGGTTCATGGCGTTGCGTTTCTCGGGCCGGTTAAAGGTGACCCAGGCGATCCCTTCGTCGTCGATCTCGACGGCAACGCAATCGTAGCTCTCTTTAAGCGGCATTATCCCGTCCTTCCGTGTGCTGGCTCTAATGGTGCTTCTCTCCGTTATATTATAGGCTACACACATGTCCATCAGCTTCCGGACTGATAGCCCCGACGAGAAGGCGTTCCGCGCAGACGTTCGAGCCTGGATCGAGGCGACGCTGCCCGAAGACCTACGCGGATGGTCAACGCGCCCGCCGTTCGATCGCGGCATCTGGTGGCACCGCCAGCTGTTTGGGAAGGGCTGGATCGCGCCGCACTGGCCGAAGGCATACGGCGGCATGGAAGCCACGCTTAACCAGCAGATCATCCTGAAGGAGGAGCTCGCACGAGCCGGTGCGCCGGAAATCTCCATGCAGGGCACCAACCATATCGGCCCGATCCTGATGCAGTTCGGCACCGACGCGCAGAAGACACGTTTTCTGCCGAAGATCCTGTCGGGCGAGGAGGTTTGGTGTCAGGGCTATTCCGAGCCGGGCGCGGGATCGGACCTCGCCAGCCTGAGGACTAAAGCCGAGATAGACGGCGATGAGCTGATCATCAACGGCCACAAAATATGGACCACCTGGGCGCATCATTCGCAGTGGATGTTTGCGCTGGTGCGCTCTAACCCGGACACGCCGAAAAAACAGGCGGGCATCAGCTTCGTGCTGATTGATCTCACGACCCCCGGCATCGATATCCGCCCGATCCGCACCATCGCGGGCGACGAGGAATTCGCCGAGGTGTTCCTCGATGACGTCCGCGTGCCGCATACAAATCTCGTCGGCGAGCTGCATGACGGCTGGCGCGTCGCCAACGCGCTGCTGGCACATGAAAGGCTGGGAACGGCCAACCCGCAGCTGCTCTACGACGCGCTGGAACGCGTGAAGAAGGTCGCCACCTCGACCGGCGCACTCGAAGATCCCTACTTCCGCGATCGCCTCGCCGAGGTCGAGATCGACACGGTGGGTTTCGCCGCGATGTTTGCCCACGCCGCCCAAATTGCCAACGCTGAACGCTCGATTGGCTTCGACGCCTCGGTGATGAAGATCAACGGCACCGAGGTCCTCCAGCGCCTCGCCGATTTGCTGTTCGAGGCCGCCGGCTCCGACGCGGCGATAAACGGGCGCGTCGACATCGGTGGCGAGCAGATTGAGATCGCCCCGCTCTACCTTCAAGTCCGGCGCGCAACGATCTACGGCGGCTCCAGCGAGATCCAACGCAACATCCTCGCCAAGCGGGTGCTGGGGTTGCAAGGCTAGAGGACGGCCGCAGCGGCCTCGGCAGGCATATCTAAGTTCGTTCCTGCGCGCCCAATTTAACGGAGCGTCCAGACGACTTACGGCCTTAAAGCCGCGTGTGGCCCTCACAGTACATACGGCCGCCTAATCCCTGGCCAGTTAGGGGTTTTCCCGTGCCGCCTCCTCGGAACGGAGAGCTGACCGCACCCTTCATGCACGACGGCTCGAAGGCGACGCTGACGGACTTTGTGAAGCTCCATCTCAAGGTCGACGAGGAACGCCCGCAGAAGGATGGGGAGAAGCCGTTGAAGCCTCTTAACCTCAGCAACGCGTATATCGCGGTACTATTTGCATTTCTAAAGGCGCTCAGGGATAGAGGGAAACGACGCCATCGGGGGAGACATCTAAATCCCGGTCAGATCCGCCCGTCCTGCGAGGCCATCCCAGCTGCGGGTGATGCCGATCGTGCCTTTTTCTCCAGATTTGGTCGCTGCCTCGATCTCGCCAGGGGACAGGGGGACTATGGACTGCATGCCTTTCCCCTGCGCCAGCGCCATCATCATGCTCATAGTCTGGACGCGCGCATTGACCATCGCGTAGTAGGCGATCATCACAGTCGATTCGAGGGTCGACGAGGCCACCGCATTGCCGTGGCCGCGCATCAGCACCATGCGGTTGCCGCCGAGCGCGGCGGCGAGGTCGTTGCCCTGGTCCATGTTGACAACCAGCAAGTTGGTGTCACCGAACTTGTCGCGGATATCCCACAGTGGGATATCGCCGCCGATGCGCGCGCCCATGTGAAAAACAGGCTGCATTTTCGTGTCGGTGATGCCGAATGGCAGCAGCGGTTCGGCGTGGCTGTGGATGACGCACTGCACGTCAGGCCTCGCGTTATAGATGGCGGCGTGGATAAAGCGCTCGTTATAGGGCGCGGGGCCGTTGTCTTTGACCGGCTGGCCGTCGGGGCCGAACTCCAAAATATCCTCGCGGCTGACCAGGTTCGGCGCGCGCGACCGGGATAGCAGGAATCGCTCCGAATTTTCCGGATGGCGGACAGAGACGTGGCCAAAGGAATCAACGACACCTTCGTTGCCGAGAATGCGGTTCGCCACCGCGAGGTTGTAAATCAGATCGTCATAATTGCCGTTCATTCTGCGTCATCCGTCCAAAAGTCTAAAAAGTAGAGGCGGGATTTGACCATATCGCCTGCCGCCACGCAAAATATTGGGTCATATAAAAACGCCCGTCGGGAGGCGACAGACTATTAGCAAGGCCAGCAACATACTGTTCATCATGTGCGATCAGCTGCGCTGGGACTATTTGTCCTGCAACGGTCATCCGCACCTGGAGACGCCGCATATCGACGGACTCGCGAAGCGTGGCGTGAATTTTACCCGCGCCTTCGTGCAGTCGCCCTTGTGCGGGCCCTCGCGCATGTCGTACCTCACCGGCCGTTACGTCCACAGCCACGGCGCAACATGGAACGACGTACCGCTCTCTGTCGGCCAGCCGAATATCGGCGACTGGCTCCGCCCAAACGGGCTGCGCTGCGCGCTGATCGGCAAGACGCACATGGCCGCCGACCTTGATGGTATGAAGCGCCTCGCCCTCGACCCCGTCTCCGACATTGGCATCCTCACGTCCGAGGCCGGACTGGAGCCGGTGGAGCGTGACGACGGCCTCTGGCCTGATCACATGGTCGACCCGAACCACGCCTACAATCAATATCTCAAATCGAAGGGCTACGATGGCGAAAATCCGTGGCACGATTGGGCCAACGCGGCTGAGGGGCCAGACGGCGAGATCCTGTCGGGCTGGTATCTCGGCCACAATCACCTGCCCGCGCGCGTGAAAGAAGAGGACTCCGAAACGCCCTACATGACCGGCCGGGCGATCGAGTTCATGGAAGCGCAGGGCGACGGCCCGTTCTGCCTGCACCTCTCATTCATCAAACCGCACTGGCCCTATATCGCGCCGGCGCCTTACCATATCATGTACGGTCACGACCAGGTGCTGCCAGCGGTTCGCGCGCAAACCGAGCGTGACAACCCGCATCCCGTCATCGCAGCGCATATGATGCACACCGAGAGCCGTAATTTCGCGATGGATGAGGTTCGACACAATGTCATCCCCGCCTATATGGGCCTGATCAAGCAGATCGACGACCAGATGGGCCGGCTGTTTGCGTGGATGGAGCAGAGCGGACGGATGGAAGACACGCTTATAGTCTTCACGTCGGACCACGGTGACTATCTTGGCGATCACTGGCTGGGGGAGAAAGAGATGCTGCACGAATGCTCGGTCCGCGTGCCGATGATCGTCTACGACCCGGACCCGGCGGCCGATGCGAGCCGCGGCATGGAGAGCACCGCCTTCGTAGAGAGCATCGACATGATCCCTACCTTCCTCGACATGGTCAGCGACTGGCACGACAAGGGCCATGTGCTGGAGGGGCGCTCGTTGCTCCCGCTAATCCGGGACGGACAATCAGACATTAATTGGCGCGACGCCGTGTTCGCTGAGATCGACTACGCCTTCAAGCCAGTGCGCAGGTATCTCGACGACCGAGCGCCGCAGGACTCTCGCGGCTTCATGGTGCGTACCGCCCGCTGGAAATATTTGCTTTGGGAAGGCTACGACCCGCAGCTCTTCGACCTCGACGCCGACCCGAACGAGTTCGCCGACCTAGGCACCGATCCTTCCCATGCCAACGTCCGCGCTGAGCTCCACGAACGCTTGTTCGCTTGGCTCCGCGGCCGCCGCGTGCGCATCACCATATCCGAAGACACGGTCCGCAAACGAACCGGCGGCGCACCGAGCCGCGGCATCATCATTGGGGAATGGACGCCGGAGGAAACGGTGAAGGGGGACCCGGACTCGGATTATTGGGTCTAGGCTAAGCCCGGACCCAGTTCGGAATTCAGACTTTATTTAGATTATCCGTGCGACAGCCAGGCTGGACCCCAGCACTTGGCCGAGGTGATGTACCCAGAAGCAGAACGATTAGGCGTTCCGCTGCAGCACCATCTTCACAATCGCCTTGGGCTCGATCGGCAATGTGTCGATCCGCACCCCGAATTCCTTCAGCGCATCCTCCACCGCCGACGCCACCGCCGACGTCACCGGGATCGTGCCGCCCTCACCGGCACCCTTGACACCGAGGGGGTTCAGCGGCGTCGGGCTTTCCATGTGACGGATGTCGAAACTTGGTACTTCTGGCGCAGACGGCAGCAAATATTCGCCAAAATTCGTCGTCTGCGGCTGGCCGGAATCGTCATAGATCATGCGTTCGAACAGCGCGCCCCCCAGCCCGTGAGCCGCGCCTCCGGCGATCTGGCCTTCGACGATCAGCGGGTTAATCAACCGGCCGCTGTCGTGAACGATCGTGTAGCGCAATACCTGCACGTGACCGGTCCCGGGATCGACCTCAACCTCGCAGACATGAACACCGTTACAGTAGGTAAGCGTGGCGGGCTGGAACTCGGCTCTCGCCTCCATTCCCGGATCGACGCCGCCCGGCAGCGAGAAGCCAGGCATGCCTTGGACCGCGCGCGCGACGTCGCCGAGTGTGACAGAGAGGTCCGCGCCCTTCACGGAGATTTTGCCATCAGCGATTTCGAGGTCTTCCTCGGCGGCCTCCAGCAGGTGCGCGGCGACCCTGAGCGCCTTGTCGCACACCTGGAGCGATGCCACATGCACCGACGAGCCTGCCGTCACCGCCTGGCGTGACGCAAACGCGCCCAAACCCAGGGAGACGGTCGCGGTGTCCCCGGTCACCACGTCGATGTCGTCTAGCGCGACGCCCAGCTGCGCGGCGCACACTTGGGCAAGAGCCGTCTTCAGCCCCTGCCCCTGGTCGGTCGCACCTGTGTAGATGACCACCTTGCCCGACGGCTTCACGCGGACGACCGCGGACTCGAAGGGCCCGCGACCAGTGCCCTCGACGTAGTTTGCTACCCCTAAACCGAGATACCTTCCCTCCGCCCGCGCCGCCGCGCGCCGCGCCCCGAACCCAGCAACGTCGGCGGCCACCAGCGCATTCTCCAGCGCCGCCGGGTAGTCGCCGGAGTCGTAGGTCATGATCGCGCCATCGCGCGTCCGCACGCCGGTGTCGTAGGGCATGGCATCCGCAGGAATTAGATTGCGGCGACGCACCTCAACAGGGTCCAGTCCGCGTTCGCGCGCGATGCGGTCCATCAGCCGTTCCATTGCGAAGGTGCCCTGGGGTCTTCCGGCGCCACGCACTGGGGTGACTGGCGTCATGTTGGTCAGCGCAAGCTTCACGTCGATCAACATGGCTGGCAGCTCGTAGGGGCCTATGAAGTTGGTCGCCGCATTATAGGGCAAGTTGACGCCGTATGGCGTGTAGGCCCCGTGGTCGTGCGCCATCGTGCCGCGCACCGCCATGAGCCTTCCCTCCGCATCGGCCGCAACCTCGAGATCCCAGAGCTCGTCGCGCTCCATCGTCGCGGCGGTGAAGTGCTCGCGCCGATCCTCAACCCACTTGACAGGACGGCCGAGTTTAAGGGCCGCGAACGGGACAACTACCTCCTCCTGGTAGAACACGAACTTGGGTCCAAAGCCGCCACCGACATTAGGCGTGACCACGCGCACTTTGTCTTCGGGCAGACCGAACATCTGGACAAGAATGCCCTGTGCGCGGTGCGCCATCTGCGTCGCCGACCAGACGTTCAGGACGTCATCACGTCTGTCCAACTCGGCGGCGACGCCGCGGCACTCCATCGCGTGGCCTAGGCCCTTGTGCTGGTGCAACGTCTCGCGGAAGACATGCGGCGCCTTGGCAAAGGCCTCGTCGGTGTCCCCATAGGAAAGCGTGAAGGCGGCAACTACGTTATCGTCGAAGATCTCGTGCGCCCTCGGCGACCCGTCCTGCAGCGCGCGGAGATAGTCGGCCGAGGCGGGCAGCAACTCGTAGTCCACCTCGACCAGTGCGGTGGCGTCTTCGGCGCGGTAGGGATGGTCAGCGACGACGCAAGCAACCGGCTCACCCACGTAGCGCACCGCGCCGTCGGCCAGCGCCGATGGGCTGGCGGAATGGCGCAGCGACCCGGACGGCTGCTCCACCGGCAGGACGATATCGGTCAACAGCGTCTTTAGATCGGCGGCGGCGAACACCGCGACGACGCCCGGCGCCGCCAGCGCAGCGGTCGCATCGATCTTCCCCAACCGCGCATGCGCGAACGGGCTCCGGACAAAAGCGGCGTGCAGCATGCCGGGCAGATGGATGTCGTCGAGATAGCGGGCCTTGCCGCGCAGCAGCGCTGGATCTTCAATCCGCCGTACCTTTTCGCCGAACAAGCTGACGCTCCCTGCGATCCCGTCTGTCGAACGCAGGATATCGGGCGTGATGCAGTAGCGCTAGTTGGATGCGTGGGCAACACGGAGGAACATCCCCGCTGTAATCCCAGACTTGTTCGGAAGTGAAATTCTAGAGAATGGATTCAGAGAGGGAGAGAGAACCACTATTCCCCAGCAGCCTGCGCGCCCTTACGACCACCCTTGCACAAGGGGACTGTGCGCGACATGCTCGGACTATGTTCGAAAATCCGCCGAAAGGACCCAGCGTCCGCCAAATTCCCGAAGGCGACAACCGAGAGCGGCTGGTCTGCCCGGATTGCGGCTTTATCAATTACGAAAACCCGAAGGTCGTCGTCGGGGCCGTCTGCACTTGGGACGGCAAACTGCTGCTGTGCCGGCGAGCGATCGACCCGCGCCGCGGCTTCTGGACGATCCCGGCAGGCTATCTGGAGCTGAACGAGACTGCCGAGGCAGGCGCGGCTCGCGAGGTGCGCGAGGAGGCTTGCACCGAGATCGCGCTTGAGGGGCTAATTGGGGTCTATAACGTACCGCGCATCAGCCAGATCCAGCTCATCTACCGAGCGAGCTTGTTGGACGGCACGTTTAGTGCGGGAGAAGAGACGCTGGAGCTCGACCTATTCGGCTGGGACAACATCCCGTGGGACGATCTCGCTTTTCCGTCGGTCCGCTGGGCGCTCGGCCATTGGCATGAGATTGCCGATGCACCAAACTGGCCGCCTTTCTCGAACCCAGCTGGCGAGGACGGGAATTACTGACCAGGTGTCGCATGCGTAGGGGTGGGTCTAAGACCTGCCTTCGGGCCGGGCATAGACCCGCTCTTAAATACACTTATGCGAACCTAAACCCGCAGTTCCGACGGCGGGAACAAGCCGGCCTTGCCGATCATCGCAGGCACCGAGTGCCCGAGCTTCTTGCCTATCCATTCGCCTGCGGCAATTAGCTTCTCCAGATCGATACCCGTCTCGATGCCCATCCGGTCCATCATGTAAACGAGATCTTCCGACGGGACGTTGCCGGTCGCTCGCGGCGCGAAAGGACAGCCTCCGATGCCGCCGGCCGAAGCATCGATCGTGCCGACGCCCGCCTCGACCGCAGCGTAGCAGTTGGCGAGGCCGGTGTTCCGCGTGTTGTGGAAATGCGCGCGGAGACGCGCGCCGGGCGCCTTCTCCTGCACGGCGCCAAACAAGTCTGCGACCTGGCTCGGGACAGCGCAGCCGATTGTATCCGCCAGCGCGATCTCGAACGTGTTTGGCCCGGCGCAGCGCTCGACGAGGCCGATAACGCGCTCCGCTGGCACCTCACCTTGGAACGGGCAGCCGAATGCGGTGGAGATGGTGAGCGAACAGCGCACGCCCGCCGCCGTCGCCGCTGCGCGGATATCCTCGTAGACATCGACCGCCTGCTCGATGGTGGTACCCTGATTCTTCTGGCTGAAAATATCAGAGGCGACCAGCGCGTAGTTCACCTCCTCGCAGCCGGCCTCAAGCGCACGGTCGAGACCTCGGCGATTGAGGACAAGGCCGATATAGGTGATGCCGTCTCCCTTTGGTAGGCCAGCCATCACCGCCTCGGCGTCGGCCATCTGCGGCACGCGCTTCGAGCTAACAAAGCTCACCGCCTCCATCCTGCGTATGCCGGCGTCTACTAGCTTCGCGATGAAGGCGAGGCGCGTTTCCGCATCGAGCACGACAGGCTCGTTCTGCAACCCGTCGCGAGGGCCAACGTCGATGATTTCGATTGTGCGAGCCATGTTGGCTTCTCTCCCTTCGATACTGGACCTTAGCGCAGTTCTCGGCGCCGTTCGAACGCGCGCACGCCCAGCGCCAAGACCGCTCCCATGACAGCGAACGTCAGCACCAGCGGCAGGACGCCCTCCCAATTTCCGGCGCTTTCTCGGGCAGCGGCGAGCGAGGGCGGGCCGAACAACTGGCCAGCGTTAGTGCCCATCACCATCAACCCGTTCATCGTTCCGATCTGGGCCGGCGACGGTGTGAAGATCGCGACGGAGCCGAGCGCAGCGGCCGGTATCATACCTCCCGCGACGCCAAACAGCGCGGCGAAGACGAGCCGGAAACTGTCGGGGAGCGCACCCGAGAACAAGCCGATCTCAGTCGCCGCCATGCCAAGCGCGCCAACGAAGAACAGCGTCCAGATCGCTACCCCGCGGCCCATCAGCCGCGCCGATAACCAGTTACCGCCCGCGTTGAACAGTAGCACGAACGCGGGCACCGCGGCAGCAAGCAGCGTCGCCGCGCCGTGGACCTCGACCATGTAGGTCGGCAGCCAGTTCATCATCGATATGTGCTGCGCCGCGTAGAGCGCAAAGCATACCGAGACCATCACCGCCCCAGGGGCAGCGAGCGAGCGTCGGATATTGCGCGCCAGCGTTTCTGGCACGATCTCGCCTACCTGCCGGCGCTGCCACCCGGCCGTCACAAAATAGACGACGGCGGCCCATGCAACTGTGAGGATCGCGCAGCCGATCCATAGCGCGCGCCAACCGACGACGTCGTGGATCAGCGCGCCAATTATCAGCATGCCCGCAAACCCGACCGGCACGTAGGACGACCACACGCCGAGCGCCCACTTGCGGTCGTCGGGCGCAGTAACGCGGACGATGATAGCGGCGCCGGTTATCGTCGCCGAGGTGAAGCCGAGCCCCTCGAGGAAGCGCGAGATCAGCATGTCTGTGCCGGTAGTCGCGAACGCGCCGAGTAGACTTCCCGCCGACAGAACTAGCAGCCCCGAAAGAAGCACGCGGCGGAGGCCGAGGCGGTCGGCGACGCTGCCAGCGATCAAACCGAGCGCGAAGCCGGTGCAGGAGATCATCGAAGCGATCCAGCCACCGAGGACGAGGTCGGCGCCGAGCTCGACGCGAATTTCCGGGAGCGCCGGCGGCAGTTTACCGATATGCGTCGCGGCGACGATTCCCGCGCCGTACGCAATCCACACGATCGGCCAGCGCGTCGCCACCTGGCCGCCCTCCCCGCTTTCCTCACTCATCTTTCTTTATCGCGCGCGCCGCTTGACCCGTCCAGAGCCGTCGGCAATGTTGCCGGTTGAATGATGATCCACTGGCGAGATGCTTCGCCGGATAGCGAATCTAAGGGAGATTTTAGGGCCATGGGCACCGAGTCCGAGGTGCGGTCAGGACCGCTGTCTAACATCCGCGTCATAGAGATGGGCACCATGATCGCAGGCCCCTTCTGCGGCCAGCTGCTAGCCGACAACGGCGCCGAGGTCATCAAACTTGAACAGCCCGGCGTCGGCGACCCGATGCGCGAATGGGGCAGGGAAAAGCCACACGGCAAGGCGCTGTTCTGGCCGGTACTTGCCCGCAACAAGCTGTCGGCAACGCTGAACGCCCGCGAGGCGGACGGCCAGGCACTGGTCAAGAAGTTGGTCGAGGGCGCCGACATGCTGCTCGAGAATTTCCGTCCCGGCACGATGGAGCGCTGGGGCCTCGGCTACGACGTGCTGTCGAAAATTAACCCGAAACTGATCATGATCCGCGTCTCTGGCTTCGGGCAGACCGGCCCCTATGCCAAACGCGCCGGCTACGGCGCAATCGGCGAGGCGATGGGGGGGTTGCGCTACACGACGGGCGATCCGTCACTGCCGCCGAGCCGGGCGGGCATCTCGATCGGCGATTCGCTCGCCGCGACCTATGCCTGCATGGGTGCGGTAATGGCGCTCAACCAGGTCCACCTGACCGGGCGCGGGCAAATCGTCGATTCCTCGATCTACGAATCCGTGCTCAATGTGATGGAAAACGTGGTTACCGACTACGATGCGGGAGGCTATATCCGCGAGCGCACGGGCTCGTTCCTGCCCAAGATCGCGCCATCCAACATCTATCCGACAAAAGACGGCATCTGGCTGGTAATCGGCGCCAACCAGGATTCAGTGTGGAAGCGCATGGCCGAAGCTATGGGCCGACCCGAGCTTGGCGCCCACGAGAAATACGCGACGCACACTGCGCGCGGCCTCAACCAGATCGAACTGGACGAGCTGATCGCGGACTGGACGCGAACGTTTAAGGTCGCCGAGCTGGAAGCGCTACTGCACGAGCACGCCATCCCCAATGGCAAGATCTACCGCGCGCCCGAGATGATGGAGGACCCGCAGTTCCAGGCGCGAAACAGCATCGTCCGTGTCCACCATCCAGAGTTCGGTGATATCGCGATGCAGAACGTAGCGCCCAAGCTGTCCGAAACCCCCGGCGCGATACGCCATCCAGGCCCAGCGCTTGGCGAGCACAACACCTATGTGTGGGGCGAGCTGGTGGGGAAGTCGGCGGACGAGATCGCGGAGCTGGAGGAACGCGGGATTATCTAATTTTTCGTTTCCTGGATTCGGACACCGCCAAATACCACGTGCTGACAAAGATCACCGCCGCGCCGGCCAGCGTCCAGACGTCGGTCGCTTCCGAGAACAGCAGCCACGCCGCAGACGCGACGATGGGCAACCTGAGGAAGTCAAACGGCACCACGGAACTCATGTCCGCGTTGTCATAGGCGCGGGCGACGAAAAAGACACCCGCCGTTCCCGACGCGCCGACGCCGGCGAGCAGCAGCCAGTCCACCTCCGGCGGCGGCACCCACCACATCAGCGCCGGAACCGCTGCGAGCGGGCACATGATGATGTTGACCCAGGCGGTCGTCGCCGCCGAGTTCTCGGTCGACATTAGCTTCTTGATGCAGATGTTCGAACCCGCATACGAAATCGCGCCGCCAAGCACCATCAGAGCGCCGTATCCGACCTCCTCAAAGCCGGGCCGGACTATGATCAGAACACCCGCAAACCCGCCGATGGTGGCAACAACGCGGGCTGCGCCGAACCTCTCGCCCAGCAGCAGCGCCGCAAGAACGACGATGAAGATCGGCTGGGTGAAGCTCAGCGAGATGACGTCGGCGAGCGGGATCTCGGCGATGCCGATAAAGAGGCCCAGCATCCCGAAATAGGCGAACAGCGCGCGGCCGGCCTGGAGCGGGAACCGGCGCGTCCGCAGGAAGCCTGCGCCGCGCTGCGCGAACAGCGGCGTCATGATCGCGACGCCGACCAGCGTCCGGACGAACAGTATCTGGAACGAGGTGTACTCAGCGGTCAGCGCGCGGACCAGAACCGTCATCGCCGACCAGCTCACCACGGCGAGCAGCATGAAGCCGATGCCGCGCAGCGTGTTGGTAGCGGATTCGGTCAAATCAGGCGAAGCGGCGGTCGCCCACCCCTCATACCAGTCCGATCTTCACGACGTTGGCGCGGTAGGCGGGGCGCTCGCAAATCGCGTCGTACCAGCGCCGCAGGTTCGGCAGGTCGGGCCGCTCGATGGGAAGCTCGAACCAGCGGAACGCGAGAGGGCCGATGGGGATGTCGGCCATGGTGAAGCTCTCACCGCCGATGTATTTGCTGGACGCAAGGTGCGTATCGAGCAGCGCCCACGACTCGCCCCACTTCCCCGCCGCCGCAGCGATGGCGTCGGGATCGCGGTCTTCCGCGGGCAGGCGGACGAGCGGGTGGAACACGGGCACCATCAGCGGGTTGAGGACCGATAGCTGCCAGTCCATCCACATTTCGCAGCGCGCACGGTCGCCGGTTTCGGCGGGGCACAGCGTGCCGAGGCTGTGGTTCGCGGCGAGCCAGCGGACGATCGTGTTCGATTCCCATAGCACGAGATCGTGGTCGATCGCCGTCGGCACCAGCCCGTTGGGGTTGAGCGCGCGGTACTCCGCTCGGTCGTTGCCGCCGTAGGGCCCGCCGATGTCCTCGCGCTCGTATTTGAGCCCTATCTCGGTGAGCGTCCACAGCACCTTCATGACGTTGGACGAGGTGTTGCGTCCCTTGACCAGCAGCATCGGTGCGCCCTCCTCCTACTGAAGGCCGATGTCGATAACGTTCTTCTTGAACGCCGGCCGCGCCGAGATCTGGGCGTACCAGCGGTCGACGTTAGGATAGGCCTCGCGTTCGATCGGCAGGTTGAGCCAACGGAACACGAACGGCGCGGCGGGAATGTCGCCAAAACCGAAGTCCTCGCCCGACAGCCATTCGTGATCGGCGAACCACCAGTCGAGCACGGCGATGGCCTTGGAATATTCGTCGCGGCCCTTGGCGATCGCATCCATGTTGCGCTTTTCATCGGGCGTGCGGATCAGGCCAACAAAGACCGGCCCATGCGCCGGCGCGAGCGTCGTCGCGGTCCAGTCCATCCACCGCCCGGCGCTGGCGCGGTCCTGGATGTCGTCAGGCCAGATGGACGTGCCCTGCCCGTGCTTCTCGGCGAGGTAACGGACGCAGGCGTTGGACTCCCACAGGATGAACCTGTCGTCGTCTATGGTGGGAACCCGCGCGTTCGGGTTGATGGAAAGATATTCCGGCGTGTTGTTGCCACCGAACGAGCCGCCCACGTCGGTGCGCTCGAACGGGGTGTCGATCTCCTCGCACAGCCAGACGACTTTCTGGACGTTGGACGAGGTAAGGCGGCCGAGAATCTTCAGCATGGTTGGTTCTCCTTTGCTGTCACTTCGATAGCGCGGTTGACGCCTGCGCGCCAGCGGCTTCGCTCAAATTCCCGCGGCCTTGCCGTCGGCGCGCGGATCGGAAGCGCCTTCCATGACGCAGCCGGGGCCGAGCGACACCGCGCCGGCATGGCCCATCAGGTCGGAGAAGGGATCGATGACCTCCACCTCGTGACCGGCGGCCGTCAGATCGTTAACGAGCGCGCCGTCGAAGCGCGATTCCAACTTGAGGTTGGTCCCGACGTCGCCCCAGGTGCGGCCCAGAAGAAAACGCGGCGCGGTGATCGCCTGCTGCAGCGACTGGCCGTAGAGCACGTGGCGGGTGAAGACGAGCGCCTGCGTCTGCGGCTGGCCCTCGCCGCCCATCGTGCCGTAGGACAACACCCTGCCGTCGGAAAGTTCGGCCATCGCCGGATTGAGCGTGTGGAAAGGCCGGCGGCCGGGCGCGAGCCGGTTGACGTCGCCGTCCCGCAGCGAGAAGGACGAGCCGCGGTTCTGCCACAGGATGCCGGTTTCGCCGAGCACGACGCCCGAGCCGTACTCCCAGTAGATCGACTGGATGAACGAGACCGCGTTGCCGGCTGCGTCGATGGCGCCCATCCAGATCGTGTCGCCGTCCTTCGCGGGCACCGGCCACGGTAGGGCGGTCTTCGGATCAATGCCGGCGGCTCGGGCATCGAGGTCGGCGCCGATCAGGAAATCTTCCGGCGCGACGCCCATGGCCGCCGGGTCCTCGACATGGGCGTTGCGGACGATGAAGGCCTGCTTGATGCATTCGACAAGGCCGTGGATGTGGTCGAAGCCCTCGGCCCCGGAAATGCGGAGCCTGTCGTACAGACCGAGGATCATCAGCGACGCGAGACCCTGGGTCGGTGGCGGCATGTTCCAGACGCGCCCCGATTTCAGGTCGACCGAGAGCGGCGCCAGTTTCAGCGCCGCGTGGCGGGCGAGATCATCGGCGCTGATGGGCGATCCAGCCGCCGCAAGGTCGGCAGCGATGTCGGTCGCCAGCGCGCCGCGATAGAACGAATCGAACCCGTCGGCCGCCAGTCTCTTCAGCGTCGCGGCGAGGCGTGGCTGGCGGAATATTTCGCCCTCCGTTGGCACCATTCCGTTCGGCAGGAAGGCCGCGTCGAACCCCGGCTGGCTTCTCAATTCCGCCAGTTTCGCGTTCGTCGTGCGCTCCTGGTTCCCGGTCGCAGGAAACCCCTGTTCCGCGTGGTGTATCGCCGCTTCCAACAACGCCGCGCGCGCCAATTTTCCGCCAAGCTCGCCGGCGATCTCGAGCGCCGCCTGCCAGCCGGACAGCGTGCCGGCGACGGTGTTAGCGGCCAGCGGCCCGCGCGCCGGGATGGTGTCGAGCCCGGCGTCACGGTAGAGCACGTCGGTGACGCCGGCGCCCGCCGCGCCGCAGGCGTCGATGCCGATCGGCGCCCTGCCGGCCGGCTTCACAATCCAGAAGCTGTCGCCGCCGATGGCGTTCATGTGCGGATAGACGACAGGGATCGCGGCGGCCATGGCAATCATCGCCTCGACCGCGTTGCCGCCCGCTTTCAGGACGTCGCGGCCAGCGTCCGCCGCCAGGTGATGCGGCGCGGTGACGATGCCGCCGGTGGCGAAGACGGAATTAAGCAATGCGGCTCTCTTGTCCCGGCGCGAGATGCACCTCGGCGACCGGGTGGTGGCCTGCGACGAACACTGGATGGCGCTCGAACAGCTCCGGGTCGTGGCCAGGCACGATGCGGTCCGTGTCGTCGCCGAGCACGTCGCGGATCGCGCGATAGACCTTGATCAGGTTCCACGTGTTGCCCTGGACATAGGCGGGCGGCCACATCTTCTCGATGTTGACGTACCAGTAGACGCAGTCACCCGCGACGACGTAAGGGCCACCCGACGTCTGCACCTCGATCCACTGGCAGCCGAACGTGTGCGAATCCACGGCAAGCCGGCAGGTGACGCCGGGTGCGAACTCGGTGTCGCCGTCGAGCAGGTTGATGCGGCCGTCTGCCATCAGCGCGTCGACCGCATCCAGGTCAACCTTGTTCATCGACGATAGCGGCCACATCTTCGTGTCCGTCCCCAGCGGCGGTGGCATCTCGTAGACCTCCTTCCAGCCCTCGTACTCGGCTCTCTGGACGTGGAAGATCGCGTTGGGGAAGCGGTCGACGTTGCCCGCATGGTCGAAATGGAGATGCGTTAGGATGACGTCCTTTATGTCTTCCGGCGCGAAGCCGACCTTGGCGAGGGTCGTCTCCGGATGCTCGACATCCTCATAGGTTTTGCCCGAGGGCGACCAGTCGCCCTTCATGCCAGTGTCGATCAGAATTGGCCGCTCCGCACCCGCCTCGCCGCCATGGATCAGCGAATAAACCATCGGGTTCCGGATCATCCCCGCGTTCGAGTTCACGATGGTGCCGCCGAAGAAGTCGCGCGGCATGTGCGAGCGCGCGTAGCGGAACGCCCAGATGCTCCAGTCAAACGCCATAGCTATTTCCTTACGCTTTCTGTCAGGGAACCAGGATGATCGAACCGGTCGTCTTGCGACCGACGAGATCGTCCTGCGCCTTCGCCACGTCGGCAAGCTTGTACTCGGCGCTGACCGTCAGGTTGAGGTGCCCGTCGGCGATCGCCTGAAAGAAGTCGGCGGCCATGGCGCGCTTTGCCTCGGGCGAGCGCATGAAGTGCGGCAGCGAGACCTTAGCGAAAAAGATCGACTTCGCGTTAAGCTGCGCCGGCTCGATGGGCGCGAGCGGCCCCGACATATGGCCGTAATTGACGAGGTAGCCCGTCAGCCTGAGCGCGTCGACGTTGGCGCTCCACATGTCTTTGCCGATACCGTCATAGACAACGGCGACGCCCTCGCCGCTGGTGATGTCCCTGACCTGCGCGGCGACGTCCTCGGTGCGCGAGTTGATCACGTGGGCGCAGCCGCACGCGGTCGCGATCTCCTTCTTGTCGTCGCTGCCGACGGTGCCGATCACGGTCGCGCCGATGCCCTTGGCCCACTGGCTGAGGATCGTGCCCATGCCGCCCGCGGCGGTGTGGACGAGGATCGTGTCGCCGGGCTGCACCTTGTACGTTTGGCGCAGCAGGTACTGCGCCGTCATGCCGCGAAGGAAGTTGCCGGCGATTTCCTTCGTCGACACGCCCGGCGGCACCGGCACCAGCGCGTCGGCCGGCATGACCCGCTTCGCCGAGTAGGCGCCGACCCGGTAGAGGTAGCAGGCCGTGTCGCCCGGCTTGAAGGCGTCGACGCCCGGGCCCACCGCCTCGATAGTTCCCGCACCGTCGAGCCCGACGACGGCCGGAAGGTCGGGTTTGATGCCGTAGCGGCCCTCTCGCATCATCGTGTCGGCGAAGTGGACCGCCATGCCGTCCTGCGCCAGCAGCACCTCGCCCGGTCCGGGCGTACCGATGTCGTCGTCCTCAACCTTGAGGACGCTGCTGTCGCCGAATTCGTGAATGCGGATGACTTGAGTCATTGAATTTTCCCTTCATAGAACCGTTACATCGTCCGGCGCCTTGCCGGTAAACTTGTGACAGGCAGCGCGCGCTTCCATCTCGGCGTCCTCGGCCGTCGGGTGCGGCTTGCCCATGTGCAGCCGCTGGCCGTCCTGCCAGATCGACCACAGCCAGTCGACCGAGCCGTCGCGCTGGCTCCAGCGTTCGATCATGATTTCAATCATGCGGCGATATTCGGAAGCGCGCAGACGTGAGTCAATTCGTCGGAGCGAACAAATCCCTAGCGCGCGTCGATCAAATGAATAAAAGAGCCCATCACGGTACCGACGCGCAATCCAGCCGCGCCGAGATCCTTGCCCGCCGCATCGGCCGCGGAGAACAACGGCGCCGCGTCGCCCTCGCGCAGCACCGTCGCGTAGTGGAACTCGTGCGCGCCGTAGATCGTCCCTGCCGCGCCGAGCGGGCCGTTGGCCGCGAGCGCCGCCTCGCGGTAGCCGAGATGGAGCTTTCGGGCGGCGAACGAGGTCTCGAGCGGCAGCAGGCCGGCCATTCGGTGCGTCGTCCCGCCGGCATCAGTCAGCGCCTCGCCCAGCGTCATGTAACCGCCGCACTCGCCATAGATCGCGGCACTTCGCGCCGCCGCCGCGCGCAGCCCGTCGAGGAAAGCCGCGTTGGCCGCAAGTTTTCCGGCATGCAGCTCGGGATAGCCGCCCGGCAGGTAGACCGCGTCGGCGGCCGCGTCCGGCGCCTCGCCGGCGAGCGGCGAGAACGGCACGAGTTCCACGCCCGCGCCGCGCCAGCCGTCGATCACGTGGCGGTAGACGAAGCGGTAGGCGTCGTCCGCAGCGACCGCGATGCGGTTACCCAGCGGAGGGACCGGAGTCGGGGCGGCGGTGCGAGACAGCGGCGGCAGAGTGCGGGCGATCGCGCCCAGCGCCGCGAGATCGATGTGCCCGGCGACGAGATCGGCGGCGGCGTCGAGAAACGCCTCTAGCGCCTCCATCTCGCTCGCCTGGACGAGGCCGAGATGCCGGTCGGGTAGCGCGATCTCGCCCGCGCGCGGCATGCAACCGAGGACGGGGATGCCCGCGCCGTCCATCGCGGCGCGCAGCATGTCGGCGTGGCGCGCGCTGCCGACCCGGTTGAATATCACGCCCGCCACCGACACTTCCTCGGACCATGTCGCGAAGCCGTGCACCAGCGCCGCTGCGCTCTGCGCCTGCGCGCCCGCATCGACGACGAGCAGGACGGGAAGACCCAGCGCCGCGGCGAGCTCGGCGGTCGAGCCGGTGCGCCCGTGAGCGGGTGCCGACGCGCCGTCGAACAGGCCCATCACCCCCTCGCCGATCACGAACTCCGAATAGGCCGCGATCTGCGCGAACAGCGCCGCGACCGTCTGCGGCCGCATCGCGCAGCTGTCGAGATTGACGCAGTGGCGGCCGGACGCCGCCGTGTGGTAGCCGGAATCGATATAGTCGGGACCGGTCTTGAAGGACGAGACCGGCACGTTGGAGCGCGCGAAATGGCGGAGCAAACCGAGGGTGACCGTGGTCTTGCCGCTGCCCGACGACGGCGCGGCGATCAGAATGCCTTTTGCCCCCAGCATGATGTCAGAGAGGATCCGGTCTCTTAACCCGCATCGCGCGCCGCGCACGTGCCGAGCGGGTCGGCGTCGAGCACGCGTCCCGCCATGGCGCCGACCCAGTCGAGCCCGGCGCGCAGCCGCACGACCTCGCCGATGACGACCATCGCCGGCGGCTCGATGCCGGAAGCTTCTACGTCCTCGACGCAGGCGCCGAGGGTGGTTTCCAGGACCTGCTCGTCGCCGAGCGAGGCGCGCGAGACGATGGCGACGGCCTCGCTTGCGGGCCGCCCGCCGTCGAGCAGCAGGCCGCGGATCGTGCCGAGATTCTTGAGCGCCATGTAGACGACAAGCACCGGCGAGGCGGCGGCGAGCGCCGGCCAATCAATCCCGTCGGGGACGTCGCCAGTCGCACCGTGGCCGGTGGCGAAGGTGACGGCGGAGTTGGTTTCTCGGTGGGTCAGCGGAATGCCGGCATGCGCGAGCCCGCCGACGCCTGCCGAGATGCCGGGGATCACGCGGAACGGGATACCGGCCGCGACCAGCGCCAGCGCTTCCTCGCCGCCGCGCCCGAACACGAATGGATCGCCGCCCTTGAGCCGGAGGACGCGCTTGCCCTCGCGCGCGAGCTGAACAAGCCTGGCTGAGATGTCCGGCTGCTTAGGCGACGGCCGGCCGCCGCGCTTGCCGGCATAGACGATCTCGCAACCCGCGCGCGCCAGCGCCAGCACGCCGTCGCCGACCAGCGCGTCGTGCACGATGACATCGGCCTGCTGGAAGCCGTTTAGCGCGTGCAGCGTCAGCAAGCCGGGATCGCCCGGCCCGGCGCCGGTCAGCCACACCCAGCCGGGCTCGAAATCCGGCAGGCCGGGGATATCGGTCGGAACCCGTTCCATGACGTGTGGATAGCACATATAAGGTGCGCATGGTTAAAGCTCCCGCAGCGCGTCGGCCCGCGAGCCCGCTTCGGCGCGGATGGACGACCGGCGCCTGTGC
Source organism: Alphaproteobacteria bacterium (assembly GCA_038131485.1). Lineage (GTDB taxonomy): Bacteria > Pseudomonadota > Alphaproteobacteria > MPNO01 > UBA830 > JAYQUR01. Next base: position 43,371 of record JAYPPO010000001.1, on the reverse strand, counting down.
GACCGCGGCGGCGACGGCCGCCTATACCGCGCTGTTGACCGGTGAATTCCCCGAGCCCGTCGCCATCACCCTTCCGAAGGGCGAGACGCCCGCCTTTGCGCTAGCCACCGAAGAATTTCGGGACGGCGCGGCCGTGGCCGGCGTAATCAAGGACGCCGGTGACGACCCGGACGTCACGCACGGCGCCCTGATCAAGGCCGAGGTCGAGCCGGGCGAGCCGGGAAGTGGCGTCATCTTCCGCGCCGGTCCGGGCGTCGGCACGGTGACGCGCGAAGGCCTGCCGCTCGCCGTGGGCGAGCCCGCCATTAATCCGATGCCGCGCAAGATGATCGCCAGCGCCATCGCCGGCGTCGCGGCGGCGCACGGCGGATCGGGGGACGTTCCCCCCGATGTTGTCGTGACGGTGTCGGTCGAAGACGGCGAGAAGCTCGCGGCAAAAACCTGGAACCCGCGACTCGGCATCGTGGGCGGTATCTCGATCCTGGGGACCACCGGCATCGTCGTTCCCTATTCCTGCGCAGCCTGGATCGAGAGCATCCAGCGCGGCATCGACGTCGCACGCGCGGCGGGCGAACCGATCGTCGCGGGCTGCACGGGCAAGACTTCCGAAGACAGAACCCAGGCGCTGCTGAGACTACCGGACTACGCGATGGTCGACATGGGCGACTTCGCCGGCGGCATGCTGAAATATCTCCGCGCGCACCCGGTGCCGCGCGTCGTTATTGGCGGCGGTTTCGCCAAGATCGCCAAGCTGGCGCAGGGCCATCTCGACCTCCATTCCGGCCGCAGTCAGGTCGATCCCGGCTGGCTCGCCGACCTTGCCGGATCGCTTGGCGCCGGCGACCAAACAAGCGCTGCGATACGCGCCGCCAATACCGGCGCGCGCGCGTTGGAGATCGCGGACACCGCCGGGCTTGCGCTGGCCGACGCGGTCGCCGCCAAGGCGCGGGAGACGGCGCGCGACACGCTGGGCGATGCGACGATCGAGGTCAGCATCCTGATCTACGACCGGCGAGGTGAGCTGCGGGGGCGCTCGGATGACTGAGAAGCCGCACATCCTGATTCTCGGCGGCACGCAGGACGCGGTCTCGCTCGCCGCCCCTGCCGCGCAGGACTATCGCGTCACCTATTCGCTGGCCGGGCGAACGGCCAGGCCACGCCTGCCGAAAAACGTCGAACTGCGGACGGGCGGGTTCGGCGGGGCGGCCGCGCTGGCTGACTGGATCCGGAAGAACGAAATCGCCGCCGTCGTCGATGCGACGCATCCCTATGCCGATACCATCGCCGCCAATGCCGAGGCCGCATGCGCTGACACAGCGGTTCCCCGCCTCAAACTTCTGCGCGCGGCTTGGGAGGCAATGCCAGGCGACGACTGGCGGCCCGCGCGCGATCCCGCCGACGCCGCGGCGCAGCTGCCCGGGCTCGGCAAGGCGGCGTTCCTCTCAATCGGCCGGCAGGATCTATCGGCTTTCGCGGGGATCCGCGGAATAAAATTCCTGGTCCGCACCGTGGACACGCTGCCCGAGACGCCGTTCGCGGGCGCCGTGTGCCTAACCGGGCGGGGGCCGTTCTCGACCGAACGCGAGGAAGTGCTGCTGCGCGAGCATGGCGTCGACGTCTTGGTCAGCAAGAATGCCGGCGGCGCATCTACCTATGGCAAGATATCGGCGGCGCGGCGGCTGGGGCTTCCGGTCGTGATGATCACGCGCCCCGCGCCCCCGCCGGGCGACAAGGCGGCCGACATCGGCCGCGCTCTGGCATGGATCGAAAAAGCAACCGAAAGAGACGGGAATGGATGACGCGCACTGGGTGGACCGCGCCCTCGAAATGGCGAAGAAGAGCGGGCCCGAGGGCAGCGCGGCGGTCGACGCGTGCCTCGTCCATGGCGGAAAACTCGTTGCCGAAGGCTACAACCGTCGGTAGCAGGAGGGAACCATCATCCTGCACGGCGAGACCGACTGCCTGCGCCAGGCAGACCTCTTCAGCTGCTAGTCCGAGTGCACGATGTACACGACTCTGAGCCCCTGCCTGATGTGCTCGGGCACGATCTTGCAGTCCCGCATCCCGCGCGTCGTCATCGGCGACAACATCAAATTCAGCGAGAAAGAGGACCGCCTGTGCGCGCGGGGGGGTCGACGTCGAGGTGATGAACATGCCGGAGATCGTCGCGCTCTCGAAGGCGAGGATAAAAAGACAAAACCGATATCTGGTACGGTGATATCCGGCTTTAGGGCGCGGCGACGGGACCGGTACTACCCCCGTTTCGGGCCCTGCGCCACCGGCCGGTCGGGATCGCCGGTCCAGGCCGACCAGGAGCCGACATAGAGCGGCGCTTCGAGGCCGACGGCGTACATGGCTGCGAGTTCGAACGAAGCGGCGTTGCCGCTGCCGCAATAGACGCCGGCCGGCCGGGAGCCGTCGACGCCGAGGCTGGCGAAATGAGCGAGCAGCTCGTCATCGGATTTGAACGTTCCGTCGTCGGCGAGCGCCTGTCCCGCAGGCGCCAAGACTGCGCCGGGGATGTGACCGGTCGCAGGCTTGTCTGCCTCGCCCTCGTAGGCGGACTTACCGCGCGCATCGAGGAGTGCGCCCGAGCGCGCGATGGCGGCGGACTCGTCCGCATCTATCGTGGGCATACCACCCGGCGTGACCGTGAAGGTGCCGCCCTCGGCAGGATGCGCCGCCTCTGCGGCGGTCTCGTTTCCGGCGTCGGTCCATGCCTTCAGACCGCCGTCGAGGAGCCGGACGTTTCCGTGCCCCGCCCAGCGCAGGGTCCACCACGCGCGGCCCGCCTGTGCGCCGGACACGCTGTCGTAGACCACGACGAGCGAATCGGAGTCTATACCGAAACGGCGCAGCGTATCTTGCAGCATGCCCGGGTCGGGCAGCGGACGCCGGCCGCCCTCCGTTGTCGCGGGACCGGAGATGTCTAACGCCAGCGACACGGCGACAGCGCCGGGAATGACAGAGCGCTCGAGCGGCGCAGTGTCCAGATCGTCGCTGACGTCCAGAAGCACAAGCCCCGAGGGATCCGAAATCCGAGCAGCCAGTTCGGCCGCGGAGATCAGGACCTGGGAACGTTTGCCGGGCATGATGGCCCTACGCCGTCATGGTGCAGCGGTATAGCACGCGCTGCGCCTCGCCGTCGTAGTCCTTCACGGCGCGGTGCTGGACGACGCGGTTGTCCCAGACGGCCAGCATGCCCTCAGTCCATTCGAAGCGGCAGCTGGCTTCCGGGGACTTGATCATGTCGAACAGGATGCCGAGGATGTTCTGGCTGTGCACCCGGCTGACGCCCTTGATGTAGCAGACGTATGATTCGTTGACCGCGATCCACTTGCGGCCGGTCTCGGGATGGATGCGGACCAGCGGCATTTCGAAGGGCGGCATGCGGCGGCGCGCCTCGGCGGCCTCCTCGGGGTCGAGATAGCGGTCGGTGATGTGGCCAGTCGCATCGGGCGACTGGATAACGTTCAGCGAATCGAGATACGCCGCGAACAGAGGGTCGAGCGTCTCGTAGACGTAGTTGGCGTTCGAGAACATCGTGTTGCCGCCCTCGCCCGGGATAGTCTTGGCGAACAGCGCGGTGAAGGCCGGCGCGTCGGCGCGGAAGCCACCATCGGCATGCCACACGTGATTGCGGAGATGCGCGTCCTTAGCGGCGCTGATCATGGTTGCGTCGGGGTTCTCCGGCGCGCGCGGCGTGTGCGGGCCCGCGTAGTGGAAGAACTCGCCGAGGAAGCCCGCGAACCTGGTGAAGTTCTCCGCCGTCACCGTGCCCGGCTCGAACACCACGAGGCCGCGGTTGTGCAGCAGGTGGCGCATCGCGGCGCGGAAATCCTCCGATACGGTCTCGCCGTCGAAGCGGTAGCCGGAGATCATCGCGCCGATCGACGGCTTGATGTTCTTGACGGCGACGCCGGCCGGGAGCGCGACGTTATCGGCGGCCGGTTTTTCGAAGGAAACGACGGTAGACATGGCAGTCAGGCCTCTGTTCTGAAGGGTTCAAGGCACGCGAAGTCGGGTATCGCGCGACCTTGAACACCGCGTAACATACGGTACCGTATGGTTATGAGTCAAGGGATTTTTCGGCCGCCTCGCCGCGTCAGGCCTTTCGCCGCGGCCGCAGCACGTGGACATGATCCGGGTCGTAGAGCGCCGAATCCCGGTGTTCGCCGGGGTCGAGCACACGTCCCACCAGGATCAGCGCGGTCCGGGTGATCTTCTCGGCGCGCACCTTCTGGCGGATGTCGGCGAGCGTACCCTCGATGATCGTCTCGTCGGGCCAGCTCGCGCGGAACACGACGGCGACAGGACAACCCTCGCCGTAATGCGGGATCAATGTCTCGCACACGTGCTTGAGGTTGCGCACCGATAGGTGGATGGCGAGCGTCGCGCCCGACGCGCCGAGGGTGGCGAGGTCCTCTTTGTTGGGCATCGCCGATGCCTTCATCGAGGTGCGCGTGAGCACGATGGTCTGGGCAACGTCCGGCAACGTCAATTCGCGCTTGAGCGCGGCTGCAGCGGCCGCGAAGGCGGGGACGCCGGGGACGATCTCATAACCGATCCCGAGCGCGTCGAGGCACTTCATCTGCTCGCCGATGGCGCCGTAAATTGACGGGTCGCCCGAATGGACGCGCGCGACGTCATGGCCGACGGCGTGCGCCTTCTCGATCTCGGCGACGATCTCGTCCAGGGTCATCGGCGCAGTGTCCATCACCAGCGCGTCGTCGGGCGCTTGCGCGATCACCGCCTCGGGCACCAGCGAGCCGGCATAGAGGCAAACGGGACAGCGCGCGATCAGATCGCGGCCGCGGATTGTCAGCAGGTCGGGGTCGCCCGGCCCGGCGCCGATGAACCAGACGGTCATCCGCTGTTCTCTTTCTTATCAGATGCAGCGTTTTTGTCGGCGTAGCCGCGCGGCGTGTAGACGCGCGTCCGCCCATCGCTGGTCGCCAGCGCCCGCGTCTTGGACGAGCCGACGAGCACGACCGTCAGCATGTCGATCTCGGCGGGGTCGAGCTCGGCCAGCGTCGTCGCGCGTACCGTCTCGCCGTCGCGACCTAGATTTCGGGCGATAACCACCGGCGTGGTCTCAGGACGCTTCGCGAGCAGGATCTCGCGGGCCTTGGCAAGCTGCCACGTGCGCCGCTTCGAGACCGGATTGTAGAACGCGACGACGAAGTCGCCCGCCGCCGCGGCGTGCAGCCGCGTCTCGATCGCCTCCCACGGGGTCAGCAGATCGGAGAGCGATATGGTGCAGAAATCGTGGCCGAGCGGCGCGCCGATGCGCGCTGACGCCGCCTGCAGCGCCGAGATGCCGGGGCACACCTCGACCGCGACGCGGCCCCAGTCGGGCCGGTTACCGGCGTTTCGACCTGCTCGAAGACAAGCGTCGCCATGGCGTAGATGCCGGGATCGCCGGAAGAGACAAGTGCCACCGTCTTTCCCGCAGCAGCGAGGTCAAGCGCCGCGCGCACGCGGTCCGTCTCCTCGCCGAGCGGGAAATCGAGGCGCATCTTGCCAGCCGCGCGCTCGCCCAGCAGGTCGAGATAGAGCGAATAACCAACGAGGTCGGTCGCGGTCGCGACCGCCGCCTCGCTCTCCGCCGTCATCCAGCCGTCGCCGCCCGGCCCGGTGCCGACGACCAGCAGGCGGCCCTGGGGCGCGCCGGCGGCCGCCGCGTTTATGACGCCGGGCGCCTCAGCCACGGCGCAGGTAGCGCGCAGCGATTTCTTCTTGGGAACGCAGAGCGTCGCGTCCGGCCCGGCGGCGGCAAGCGCCGCGCCCTCGGCAACGCCGTGACAGCCAACCTCACGGAACACGGCTTCGGACGGGGTGGCGAGCCGGGGCGTCTCTGCTTCCAGTGTCGCGGTGTCGAAGAAGCGAGCATCGACGCCGAGCGTGTGGGCGGACGCATGAACAGCCGGCTCGTCGGCTTTGAGATCGAGCGAGAAGACGCCCGCCACCGCTTGTTCAGCCAGATCCATATCAGCCAGCGTCTGACGGACTAGCGCGATCAGTTCTGCGGGATCGGTGCCGCGTTCGCAGCCTACGCCGACGGCGAGGCGCTTCGGGCGATAGACAAGGCGGGTTGCATCGCCGGTCTCGGCCCGGACGGTCTCTGATATCCGCAGCGTGCCGGCGGGATCGCGCGGCAGACCACTGTCTGCGAGGAATTCCGGCACGTCGCCCGCGACCGCCCCGCCCGCCAGCAGCGCGGCCATGAAAGGCTTCGCGTCATTCGGATTTGAAAGGGTCCAGCCTTCGGGCGGATCGTCGAGCGCGACGCCGAAGCGCGTGTCACCCGCCGTGGTGACGGCCGCGAGGCATTTCCCCGGGCCGCCCAGCGCATCGGCGATACGCCGCGCGAGATCGTTGGCGCCATGGTGCCCACCTAGCAGCGGCACGGCGGCCGACCCGTCCTCGGCGACGGCGACGACCGGCGGCTCGGCGCGCTTGTCGGCAAGCAGCGGGCCGAGCGCGCGGATCAGGATGCCCGCCGCGCACACGCCGACGATGGGAAGATTCGCCGCGAACAGGGACTGCAGGTGCGGGACCGTGTCGTCGAAAAAAACGTCCGCCTCGACGCGGCGCGCAAGACCGTGGATCTCGGAATTCTCCACCATGGCGGCGATGCGCTGCGCGGTTTCCCGGCTGCCCGGCGCGAGGATGACGATCGCGGTCTTCATTAGGTCTACGCGTCCGTGCGCCGGTGGACGAGGATCATCGAGAAATAGGGTGCCGCGGCGGCATCGACCTCGGCCAGCGGCACGATGCGCTGGTCGCTCCTCGTCGCGCGCTCGATATAGCGCGCGTTTGCTTCCAGCCCTAGGTGGGAGAGGACACCGCGGATCTTCTCGAAGTGGCGACCAACCTTGATGATCGCAGCCGCGTCTGCGGCCGCGATGCGCGCGGCCATCGCGTCCGCATCGAGCGGGCCGGGTACGACGGTGAGAACATCGTTCTTCGCCGACAGCGGCACGCCCAGCGCGGCGGCGCAGGCGGTGAGCGACGAGACGCCGGGGATCACCTCAACCGGGAAGCGGTCGGCGAGCCGGCCGTAGAGATACATGAACGAGCCGTAGAAAAACGGATCGCCCTCGCAGATGACGGCGACGTCCTCGCCGGCTTCCAGGGCTTCGCCGATCTCGACCGCCGCCCGGTCGTAGACGTCGTCCACGGGGAAGCGCGCCGGCGACAGTGGCATGCGGATCGCGATCTCGCGTTGTGTGCCCGGAAGATGTTCGGCGACGATCTCGCGCGCGAGGCTCGGGGCTTCCTCCGGCGCCGGCCACGCGAGGACGGGCGCAGATTTCAGGATACGCAATGCTTTCAGGGTGACCAGCTCGGGATCACCCGGGCCGACGCCGACGCCATAGAGGGTGCCGGTCATGGTTTCTTCACCGTCGCGAACCGCGTGACCGCCATCGCGGGCTTCCAACCGGTGAACGGTCCGACGGGCTCGGCATGGCTGACCGCGATGCGCGCGAGATCTCCGCCGTGTTCGGCTCGGAAAGTCGCGAGCTCGGTCTCGCCTTCGAGCGTCACTGCGTTGGCGACGAGCCGGCCGTTCGGCTTGAGGGCTTTCCAGCACGCCTCGATCAGGCCGGGGGTCGTGAGACCGCCGCCGACGAACACCGCGTCGGGCGCGTCGAGCCCGTCGAGCGCCTCGGGCGCATCGCCCTGGATCATACCGAGTTTTGGCGTGCCGAGCGACATGGCGTTGCGGGCGATGAGCGCGATGCGTTCCGGCTTGCGCTCGATCGCGGTCGCCGTGCACGACGAGTGCGTGCGCATCCATTCGATGGCGACGGAGCCCGAGCCCGCGCCGACGTCCCACAGGTGCTGGCCCGGCAGCGGCGCCAGGACGGCGACGGTGCCGGCGCGCACGTCGCGCCGCGTTATATTGCCGTCCGACGCGAACACCTCGTCCGGCAAGCCGGGCGTACGGGGGAGGATCAGCGCATCCGGATCGGCAACGCACTCGACTGCGAGCGTGTTGAATGGCTCGACGTCGTTGTGCCGCCAGTCGGCAGCGGTATTCGTAAAGGAGCGTTCCTTGTCGCCACCCATGTGCTCCAGAACCGTGATAACGCTGTCACCGTAGCCGCGCTCGACAAGCAGCCCGGCGACCACGGCGGGGGTCCGTGGCCCGTCGGACAGGACCAGCAGCCGCGCGCCGGGCTGGATGAACGGGACGACGAGCGCCGCCGGCCGGCCGTGCAGGGTGAGCTGCTCGACGTCGGCGAGCGGCCAGCCGAGTCGCGCGGCGGCGAGCGTGAAGGCCGACATCGACGGCACGATTTCCATCTCGGACGCCTCGAAGTGCCGGGCAAGGGTGACGCCGATGCCGAAGAACATCGGATCGCCGGTCGCCAGCACGCAGACGGGCGAGCCGCGATGCGCGGCGATCTGCGGCATCAGGTCGGTGAGCGGCCGCGGCCAGCTCAGGCGCGGGCGCCCGTCGTCGGGCAGCATGGCGAGGTGGCGGTCGCCGCCGACCAGCACGGCGGCCTTGTCGATCAGCACGCGCGCGTACGGGGTGAGTCCGTCGAGCCCGTCCTCGCCGATGCCGACGATGCTGAGCCAGCTCTTCACGTTTCGCACCTCCCGGCGAGCGCGTTTACGGTGGCGGACGCGATGGCGCTGCCGCCGCGCCGGCCCAAGAGCGTCATCCAGGGAACACCATGTCCGTTGGCTGCAAGCGCGTCCTTCGACTCCGCCGCGCCGACGAAGCCGACCGGGAAGCCGAAGATGGCGGCGGGCGCGCGCGACGGATCGTCTGCGATCACCTCGAGCAGCCGGAACAGCGCCGTTGGCGCATTGCCAATGGCAACGACGCTGCCGGGCAGGAACGGCTTCCAAAGTTCGACCTGCGCCGCCGACCGCGTCGTGGCCTGTTCCCTGGCAAGGCGCGCGACGTTGGGCAGGCGGATCATCGACAGCACCTGGTTGTCCGCCGGCAGCCGCGCCGCGATCAGGCCGTCGGCGACCATCTGCGCGTCGCAGATGACGGGCGCGCCGGCCTCCAGCGCCATCCGCGCCGCCGCGATTACGCCGTCCGAGCAGCGCAGGTCGGGCAAGATGTCCGGCATGCCGCAGGCGTGAATCAGCCTCACCGCGACGTCCGCCACGTCGTCCGGCAGCGCCGATAGGTCGGCTTCCGCACGGACGATTTCGAACGAGCGGCGGTAGATCACCTCGGGGTCGCGCAGGTAGTCCATCGCCTCAGCCCGTCTCCTTCTTCATGCTTTTCTTTTCCATGCTTTTGGGGCCGTGCGGATGGTCCGCGTGCGGATAGGGATGGTGATGGCCGTTCTCGTGGGAATGATCGTGGTCATGTCCATGATCGTGCGCGTGCCCGGTGCCGGCGCCCTCGACGTGGTGGTGGTGGCTCTCCTGCGCGAGGCCAACCTCTGCCTCGAAGCCGAGCACCTGCTCGCGGTACTTGCAGAGCTGGCAGTTCATGTTGTTCTCGCCGCGCCGGATTTCGTCGATCCGATCCATCACGGTCTCAATCACCTTCGGGTGGTCGTTGAGATAGGTCGCCTTAACGAACTCGATCGCCGGATGGCGCGCCGCCACTGCATCCGTCTGGTCGTAGATTCGACGCACAAGCACACCGGTGAACAGGAAATAGGGAAACACCACTATGCGCCGGTAGCCGAGCTTGGCCGCGTGTTCGAGCGCCGGCGCGACCAGCGGGAACGTGACGCCGGAATAGGCCGTCTCGCCCCAGCCGAAGCCGAAGCCCTCCCACAGCATGCGCATGACCTTGGTGACGTTGGAGTTCGCGTCCGGGTCCGACGCGCCGCGGCCGACAACGACCAGCATGGTCTCCTCGCGCGGGATGTCGCCGCCGGCCTGCGCAATCGCCTCCTCGATGCGGTCGCCCGCGGCGCGCAGCATGCGGAGGTCGATGGCGAGCTCGCGCCCGTAGGAAATGTCGATGTCGTCCTGCCCGGCCGCCCAGGTGTTGAGGACCGACGGAATGTCGTTCTTGGCGTGGCCGGCGGCGAACAGCATGCCCGGCACGGCGAGTATATCGTCGACCCCCTGCGCCACCAGCTTTTCAAGCCCGTCGCGGATGATCGGCGTCGCGAATTCAAGGAAGCCGTACTCGACCGGCGTGTCCCCGGCGCGCTCGCGCACCGCCACGGCTAGCCGCTCGAATTCGGCCACGGCGCCCTCGTCGCGGCTGCCATGGCCGCAGATCATGATCCCTGTGGTCAATGGTCTCTCCCCTACCCGCAATAACCGATTCGGCGCCGATTGATTCCCGACGCGGCGCGCGCGATTGTCGCGGGATGATGTTCCAGTGGTACTCCGACGGCAGCGCAGCCGTCCACCCTCTGCTCGTGGTGATGCTCGCCTTCGCGATCGACGTGGCGTTCGGCGATCCGCCGAAGATGTACATGCGCGTCCCGCACCCTGTGGCGCTGTTCGGTCGGCTGGCGGGTTTTCTCGAACGCAAGCTCAACCGCGCGCTCCGGTCGGACACAGCAAGGTTCGTGCGTGGGGCGCTGGCGACGCTGCTACTGATCGGCGCGGCCGGCGCGGCCGGCTGGGCGTTCCAGGCGGCGATGTCGCGCGTCGAATACGGCTGGCTGGGCGGCGCGCTGCTGGGCAGCGTGCTGATCGCCTACCGCAGCCTGTTCAACCACGTGCGCGACGTCGCCGACGGGCTCGACGTGTCGCTTGAGAAAGGTCGCGCGGCGGTCGCGCATATCGTCGGCCGCGATCCGGCGTCTCTCGACGAGCCGGCCGTCGCGCGCGCAGCAATCGAGAGCGCGGCCGAGAATTTCTCCGACGGGGTCGTCGCGCCGGTACTGTGGTTCGCGGTGCTCGGTCTGCCTGGCTTGTTGGCCTACAAGGCTGCCAACACGCTCGACAGCATGTACGGCCACCGCAACGACCGGTTCGAGCGATTCGGCAAAACCGCCGCGCGGCTCGACGATGCGCTCAGCGCGATCCCGGCACGCGTCGCGGGCCTGCTGATCGTGATCACGGCTGCCATCGGCACCGGCACCCGCGGCGGCGACGCGTGGCGCGCGGTTGTCAATGACGCCGAGAAGCACCGCTCTGTCAATGCCGGCTGGCCCGAAGCGGCGATGGCCGGCGCGCTCGGCCTCGCGCTGGCGGGGCCGCGGACCTACGACGGCCGTCTTGTCGACGATGCCTGGATGAACGAGGCGGGGAAGCAGGACGCGACGGCGAACGACATCAGGCGGGCCCTCTCTCTTTACCGCAAGGCCGGCGCGGGGCTGGCCGCGCTGCTGCTGCTGTCGATCGCGCTGACCTGAAGCAACGCGTCGAGGTCCATGTGGGCCTCGAGATGGTCGGCGAGCGCATCGAGGGTCGCATCGACCGACGCCTCGTAGTTCCGGATCGCGCGGCCGATGGGTTTCAGGTTTTCGAGAAACGCGGTACGGAACCCGTCCGCCGCGAACAGCCCGTGGACGTAGCAGCCCATCACGCGCCCGTCGGCCGACACCGCACCGTCGGGCCCTGAGGCCAGATCGAGCATCGGCGCGGCCGTTCCGGGCCCGGCGGTCTCGCCGACATGCATCTCGTAGCCGCGCACGTCGCATCCCGTGGCGCGATCCGTCCCCGCCGTCTCGACAAGGCGCTTGGCATCGGTCAGCACGGTACGCACGTCCAAGAGCCCGAGGCCGGGCGCGCTACCGGGCGAGCCCTCGAGACCGCCGGGATCGGCGACCTCGGTCCCCAGAATTTGGTAGCCGCCGCAAATGCCGAGCACCGCGCCGCCGCGCCGTACGTGCGCCGCGAGGTCGACGTCCCAGCCCTGCGCGCGGAAGAAGCCGAGGTCGGCGAGCGTCGCCTTGGAGCCGGGCAGGATGACGAGATCGGCGTCGCCCGGCAGCACCGCGCCGGCCGGGACCATCGTCACCGACACGCCGGGCTCGTCGCGCAACGGATCGAGATCGTCGAAGTTGGCGATGCGCGAGAAGGCGGGGACAGCAATCTTTATGTCGGCGTTCATGTCTCCGCCCTGCCTCACGTCGAAAGCGTCCTCGCGGGGCAGCCTAGCGGCGTCCGCGAACCACGGCACGACGCCGAACGACGCCATGCCTGTGCGGTCAGCGATCACCGACAGCCCGCCGTCGAACAGCGAAGCGTCGCCGCGGAACTTGTTGACGACGTAGCCGCGCGTCAGCGAGCGCTCTTCCGCGCCCAGCAGCTCCCAAGTGCCGACGAGCTGGGCGATCACGCCGCCGCGGTCGATATCGCCGACGAGGACGACGGGGACCCCGGCGGCGTAGGCGAATCCCATGTTGGCTATGTCAGCGGCGCGGAGATTGACCTCGGCGGCGCTGCCCGCGCCCTCGACGAGAACGAGGTCGGCGTCGGCGGAGAGGCGCGCATACGCGTCGAGCACCGCGCCCATGAGGTCCGGCTTCATTTTCTGGTAGTCGCGCGCCGTGGCGTTACCCACGACCTTGCCGCCGACCACCACCTGCGCGCCGGTCTCGGTCTGCGGCTTGAGCAGCACGGGGTTCATGTCGGTGTGCGACGCGACGCGTGCGGCACGCGCCTGCAGCGCCTGCGCCCGACCGATCTCGCCGCCCTCCGTCGTGACCGCCGCGTTGTTCGACATGTTCTGCGGCTTGAACGGGCGCACCGTGAGGCCGCGGCGCACATACGCCCGGCACAACCCGGCGGTCAGCACCGACTTGCCCACGTCGGAGCCGGTGCCCTGCATCATAAGGGCGCGGGTCACTTCTGTTTCCCCCTCTCCCTAGCCCTCTCCTCGGAAGAGACAGGGGACAGAGAAGTCGAGTCATCACAAAAGGGAATCCCCTCCGCCTTAATGGGAAGGATCAGGGAGGGAGTGCCCCGCAGAGCCCTCAAAACTCGATCCCCTTCTGGGCACGGACGTTCTGTTCGCGGAACGGGTGCTTGACCTGGGTCATTTCGGTAACGAGGTCGGCCGCCTCGATCAGCTCCGGCTTAGCGTTGCGGCCGGTGACGACAACATGCAGCATCTCGCGTCTTGCATCTAATACGTCGACCACCTCGGCGATGTCGAGATAGTCATAGCGCAGCACGATGTTGAGCTCGTCGAGCACTACAAGGTCAAAGCTCGGATCGGCGATCATCTCCTTCGAGGTTTCCCACGCCTTTTCGGCGGCGGCGATGTCGCGTGCCTTGTCCTGGGTCTCCCAGGTGAAACCCTCTCCCATGGTCCTGATAACCACCTGGTCGGGGAAATGCTCGAGCACGCCGCGCTCGCCGGTCTCCCACTTGCCCTTCACGTACTGGACGATCCCGACCTTCATTCCATTGCCGATTGCGCGCGCGACGAGGCCGAACGCCGCCGTCGACTTGCCCTTGCCCTTGCCGGTATGAACGATCAGGAGTCCCTTCTCGACCGTTTTGTCGGCGAGCATCCTGTCGCGCACTTCCTTACGCTTCCTCGATTTCTCATTGGCGCGGGCAAGCTCGTTTTCGGTGGCGGGTTTCTTCACCATCAGGCTGCTCCTTTCAATTCCTCGAGCCGATGATAGGCCTCGTTCGAGCGCGGCTTCCATAACCCGCGGTCCTGCGCCTCCATCAGGCGCGCGGCGATATCTCGAAGTGCGTCCGGGTTATTCTGCTCCAAAAAGTCTCGCACCTCGGCGTCATCGAGATAGGCCTCGAAAACGAGGTCGAAGTGGTGATCCTTCACGCAGCGAGCGGTCGCGGCGAAGGCGAACAGGTAATCGACCGTTGCTGCCATCTCGAACGCGCCCTTGTAGCCATGGCGCATAACGCCGGCGATCCACTTCGGATTGACGACGCGGGCGCGGACCACGCAGGCCACCTCGACCTCGAGCGTGCGGATGTGCGGGCGTTCAGGGTTGGAATGGTTGTTGTGCCAAACCGCAGGCTGCCGGCCGGAGAGTTCGCGCACCGCCGCCGTCAGCCCGCCCTCGAACTGATAGTAGTCGTCGGAATCCAGGAGGTCGTGCTCGCGGTTGTCCTGGTTGTGGACAACGGCCTCCACCTGGCCGAGGCGGCGTTCGAACAGCCAGTGTTCGGCCGCACCTTCCGCGCCCGCCCCGTAAGCGTATCCGCCCCACGCGATGTAGGCGCGCGCGAGATCGGCTTCGGTCTGCCAGCCGCGTTCGTCGATCAGCGCCTGCAAACCCGCCCCGTAGGCACCTGGTTTAGAGCCAAACACGCGGTGGCCGGCGCGGCGCAGCGCGGTCTCGGGGTCGACGCCGTCGGCGACGAGCGCGTCCGTGTCCTCGCGCACGCGGGCGGCAAGCGGGTTCTTGGCCGCCGGCTCCTCGAGCGCGGCGACGGCGCGCACCGCCGAGTCGAACAGGTCGATCTGCTGCGGGAATGCGTCCCTGAAGAAGCCGGACAGCCTGAGCGTCACGTCGACGCGCGGCCGGTCGAGCACGTCGAGCGGCATGATCTCGAAACCGGTGACGCGACCCGACGCGCGGTCCCATGCCGGCTGCACGCCCATCAGCGCGAGCCCTTGGGCGATGTCATCGCCGCCAGTCCGCATATTGGACGTGCCCCAAGCCGACAGCGCCATGCGGCGGGGCCATTCGCCGTGTTCCTGCGCGTGGCGCTGGATGAGCAGCGTCGCCGACTTCCAGCCGAGGGTCCACGCCGCGGGCGTCGGCACCGCGCGCGTGTCGACCGAGTAGAAGTTGCGGCCCGTCGGCAGCACTTCAGGTCTGCCTCGGGTCGGCGCTCCGGAAGGGCCGGGCGCGAGAAATTTTGCATTGAGCGCAGCGAGCGCACCCGCGATCTCAGTCTCGCCGCAAGCATCGACGGCGGGGGCGATGCGGCCTGAAATCTCGTCGAGTACGGCGCGGGTCGCGAACCAGTCTGGATCGGGTTCGCGCGTGCCAGAGACCAGTGCGAGCGCGAGGTCCTCCAGCCGTTCCACGGTATCGCCATGCGTTCGCCAGGCACCCTCACCAGTCAGCAGATCCGGTTTCGGCCCCGCCCAGGAATCGCCAAGGACGCAGTCGAGCGGATCGAATTGGAGTAACATGTCGGCCGCGAGCGCTCGGAGCAGCGAGACGTTTGCCGCCTTGCCGTCGTTGCGGGGAAGACGCGTCAGCGCGACCAGCAGCGCATCACGCAAGCCACCAACCGGGCTCTCGCCAAATACATGGAGCCCGTCGCGGATCTGCATCTCCTTCAGCTCGCAGAGATGGTTGTCGAGCATGGCGAGCGCGTCGTCGGAAGTGTCCTCGGGCGCGATACCGAGATCGGCGTCAAGGCCGGAAGCACGCATTAGCTCCACGATGCGGTCGCGAAGCAGGTTCAGACGCCTCGGATCGACGCCTGCCGTCTCGTAATACTCGTCGACCAGCTGCTCGAGATCGGCAAGCGGGCCGTAGCTCTCGGCGCGCGCCAGCGGCGGGGTCAGGTGATCAACGATGACGGCGGATGCGCGGCGCTTGGCCTGAGTGCCTTCGCCTGGATCGTTGACGATGAAAGGGTAGAGATGCGGCAGCGGGCCGAACACGGCCTCGGGAAAGCATTCCTCCGACAGCGCCAGCGACTTGCCGGGCAGCCATTCCATGTTGCCGTGTTTGCCCATGTGAATAACAGCGTGAGCGCCGAAGCTCCGGCGCAGCCAGGCGTAGAAGGCTAGATAGCCGTGCGGCGGTACGAGTTCGGGGTCGTGGTAAGACTTCTCCGGGTCGATATTGTAGCCGCGCGCGGGCTGCAGGCCGATGACGACGGTGCCGCAGCGAAAGGCGGGGATCGCGAATGCGCCGCAGCCCGTCTCGCGGGCCAGAAAGTACGGATCGGCCTCTGGCGCGTCCCAGCGCCCTGTGACGGCATCGCGCACCGCCTTAGGCAGTGACGCGAAAAACGTCTCGTAGTCGGGCAGCGACAAGGTTTCCGAAATCGTCCGGCCCTTCGTACCCGCGTTGGTCGGCCCGTCGAGCAAACGCTTCACCAGCGCCGCGCCGTCGTCGGGCAGGTCGCGGACAGCGTAGCCGGTGTCTTTCATAGAGCGCAGCAGCGTCATCGTGCCAGCAGGCGTGTCGAGACCGACGCCGTTGCCGATGCGCCCGTCGCGGTTGGGATAGTTGGCGAGGACCACCGCTACGCGGCGGTTCTTTACCGCGGTGCGCCGGAGCCGCGCCCACGCGGTGGCAAGGTCCGCGGCAAAATCGATCCGATCGGTAACCGGCATGTGGCGCACTACCGGCGTCTCGGTCAACGGGTCGAACCGTGCCTCTGTCTTGAAAGCGACAGCGCGGGTGAGAATCCGGCCGTCGACCTCGGGCAAGGCGACATTCATTGCGATGTCGCGCGCAACGAGGCCAAAATCGCCGTCGCGCCAAGCCTGTTCCGTCGACGACGCGAAGACGGTCTGCAGGACCGGGCAGTCGGCGACGTCGAACGGGGTTTCGGATCGGTCCGCGCCGGGCGTCGAGACGGCGAAGCCGGTCGCGTTGAGGATCACGTCGGGTGGGGCAGCCATGAGGGCGTCCGCAACCACACTCGCCGACACGCCGTCTTTCAGGCTATGGATATAAAGGGGCAGTGGATTGAGGCCGCGCGCTTGGAGGGCGTTTATCAGCGCATCAACCGGCTCAAGATTCGCGGACTGCATCAACGCGCGGTAGAACGCGATCACCGCAATCGGCGCCTCAGGCCGCCATTGCGTGCAGATATCATCCAGGCGAGCATGATCCATGCCCGGCCAGTAATAGCCGGCGGTCAGGAGCGGCATCGGTTCCGGCCAGTCGGCCTTTTCGCCGATTAGATCCGCCGCATAGGCGAGGAACCCGTCGGCGTTAGCCGACCCGCCGTGCAGCAGGTACCGCCACAGCCGTTGCTGTACCTCGGCCGACAGGGTTGAGTGCTGCGCAAGGTCCGGGTCAGGCTGGTCGTCGCCGGGCAGGGCGGCAAAGGCGATGGCATTGTCGCGGCACACGGCGGCGACCTGCTCCAGCCCGTAGGACCAGTAGCTCACGCCACCTAGCAGGCGGACGACAACGAGCCTCGCACGCGCAACGATCTTCTCGACATAGAGGTCGACCGACATCGGGTGGCCGAGCTGGAGGAAGTTAGCAAGGCGCAGGCTTGGCGCGTTCTCGTTCAGCCGCGCCTGCGCCGCCGCGAGCGCAGCGAGCTCGGTGTCAGCCGCTGACAGCACCACGATGTCGCCGGGCGTCTGGTGGAGATCGACCGCCTCTGTGCCGTCGGAGACGACGCCGGGTTTCATCGCGAGCAGGTGCATCGGCGCAGCGTCTCAGTCCTGCAGGGCAGATTCGATGGCGGCGCGATCAAGGCCTGCAAGCCCGATGACGACGAGCTCCGTCACACGCGGCTCGCCGTCGAGCCACGGCCGGTCAAAATAATGCTGGAGGCGCGCGCCGACGCCCTGAACGATCAGGCGCATATCCTTTCCTGCAACGGCAGCGAAGCCTTTAACGCGCAGGATGTCGTGGGTTCTCACCGCCGCCGCGATACGCGCTAATAGATCAGCCGGATTGGAGATCTCGCCAAACACCACCTCCAAGCTTTCGAACTCGTCATGGTCGTGTTCGTCCTCTCCGTCGTGGTGCGAGGGGCGCGCGGCGAGATCGTCCTCGGCAGCCGCCTCAAGACCAAGCAGCACGCCAGGGTCGACCGTGCCGTTCGCTGTCGAAACGAGCCGGACGCCAGGCCTCAGGCGGCGGGCGATCTCGGCGCGGACGGCTTTCGCGGCGGTCTCGGTCATCAGGTCGACCTTGTTCAGCAGCACCATGTCGGCGCATTCGAGCTGGTCCTCGAACAGTTCGTGCAGCGGGCTTTCGTGGTCGAGCTTGTTGTCGGCCGCCCGCTGGGCATCTACGCGGTCGGGGTGGTTGGCGAAGCGGCCGGCGGCTAGCGCCGGCCCGTCGAGCACCGTAACAACACCGTCGACTGTGACCCGCGTCTTAACCTCGGGCCAGCCGAATGCTTGGATCAGCGGCTTGGGGAGCGCAAGACCCGAGGTCTCGATCACGATGTGCTCGGGTGGATTCGGCAAGGCGAGGATCTTCTCGATTGTCGGCAGGAAGTCGTCGGCGACGGTGCAACAAATGCAGCCATTGGCCAGCTCGAAGATGTCGTCGTCAGTGCAGTCGGGATTGCCGCAGCCCTTCAGGAGCTCGCCGTCGACTGCGAGATCTCCGAACTCGTTGATTACGAGAGCAAGTTTGCGGCCGCGCGAGCGTTCGATCAGGTGGCGGATCATGGTCGTCTTGCCGGCGCCGAGAAAGCCGGTGACCACGGTTGCAGGAATTTTGCGGGCGACTGCCATCTTCGTTCCGCCTCCTCAGCGGCAAACTCAAGGCGCATCTCTATGCCTGCTCGCGGCGCACACCCCGGGGAGCGGCTGACGATACGGCCGGCGTCCGGTCTCCCGGTTAGCAGGGCGTCGGCACTGTCCGGCCTTCCAACGGATTACCCCCGTGGCCCCTGGGAGTGAGACCTACCATTAACATTTGCATGCGCAGTCGGGGCGAGACGACCTCGCCCTTCCCGACCACCGTTCGTTAGCAGGTGCGACGTTATGGCAGCCATTCGCTACAGGCAAGTAGCGCAGCCTTTAACGTAACTTACTCGGATTTTAAGCCAAATTTGGGGCGGATTTGAGAAAGTCGGAGGCAATGACGACGAAGGACTTCCAAGTGTAACAAAAGCTAACCATCATCTTTGGTACCCGCGGCGGGAACTGTCTCAATAACGGGTCCGACGAGGCAAAGGCACAGGTCAACGAGTTCGGCAAGCAGACAGCGCAAAACCAACTAAGGGGCGGTCCGGCGTCGGGCAACTAGATGATGCCTATGTTCGACGACGTCGCCAAGACGATCAAGAACCGGCTTGCCGACCCGCTGAAAACCACAGACGCAACGGTCGCAACCTGATGACGACGTTGACATGTAGGTATTGTTATGTTATAACATATACCACATGCAACTTTATCAATTCTGGAGCCCGAGATGAAGGCTGATATTTATGCGAGACTGGCCGTCGCCACGATCCTCTTCGCCGTGCCCGCGACCACGGCATGGGCGCGGGACCATTACCCGTCCATGTCGGGCGAGGTCTCGTTCGAGGTGCAGGACGACTGGACCTATCATTCGGAGGACCGGTCCAAGCTCAACAACAACCTCTATCCGACGATCGGGACGTCTACGAAGGTGCAGTTCACGCCCGAATGGTCTGCCTTCAGCCATGTAACGATCGAATCGATCGGCGATCCGGCCAAGTTCGAGAACCGCCGTTTCGAAGATATCGGCTTCTATGTCGACGAGCTCTATGGCGAATATGCTGGCGAACGGCTCGGCGCAAAGGCTGGCAAGCTCAACGTCGGGTTTGGCGTCGGCTGGGACGCCGCGGCCGGCCTCTACGGCACCGACTTCGCGGAAGACTATGAAACGTCGGAACGGCTCGGGGTATTCGCGAGCTGGCAGCTCGGCAGCGGCGAGAACGGAAAACATAGCGTCTGGGGCGGCACGTTCTTCAAGGACACCACGATCCTGAGTGAATCCGCGCTTCGCGGACGCGGCGACACGCGGCGCAGGGACGGCGGGATCGGAAACACCGAATCGTTCAACAATTTCATCGTCGCCATCAACGGCGGGAAGATCCCGCTCCTCGGCGAGGCCGGCTATCATTTTTCCGTAATGCGCCAGTCAGCGGGTGTCGGGGTAACAGCCGACGAAACTTCGGTCGCCGCCGCCGTCTTCGCAGACATAGACGTCAGACAGGGCATCACGCTTACGCCCCTTCTCGAAGGCGTCCGCATCGCCAACGCAGGCGGCTCCGCGACAGAAGACAAGGAATATGTGCTCGTTTCGGGCCAGCTCGCATGGAACAGCTGGAATCTGGCCCTCGCCCACACCTGGCGCTCAACCAAGCGCGACAGCGCCGCCGGTGACAGGGACACCCATTTCCAGGTGTCCGCCGGCTACGCCTTCGATTTCGGCCTTTCGATCGACATCGGCTGGAAGATCGTCGAGGAAGTGGAGCAGGAAACGCAGACCGTCGGCATTAAGGCAGGCTATACAATCCCGTTCTAAGACCTACCGCCCCTCGATCGAACCCCAAGGCCTTGTGCGACAAACCCGTCCACGGCATAAATTCAAGCTGAGGGAGATAGCAGATGACTTACAAGACGATTCCGAACAGTTTTGCTGCGCGCCGTGCTGATGCGCTCGCCCCTGCGGTTATCGCCCTGCTGCTGGGCGTGTTCATGATTTTCGGAACGGGCTTCGCCCATTCAGAGATAATCCATAATGCGGCCCACGACGCGCGGCACGCCTTCGCATTTCCCTGCCACTAAGGCGGGCCCTACCTCATGTTGAGGCGGATTTTTCATACCGCCCTGCTCGCTGGTCTGATCGGCGGACTGGGCGTTTCCGTCGTCCAGGAATTCACCACGACGCCCCTCATACATTTTGCCGAAAAATTCGAGAACTCAGCGCCCGATGGCGGCCACAAGCACGGCTCACAGCATTCGGGGCTTGCGTTGTCGTCGGTGGCGCATGCGCACGGAAGCGGCGAAAATGCCGCTCCCGCGGCGGAACCCAAAGCCTGGGGACCTAAAGAGGGTATCGAACGCACGCTTTATACGACGCTCGCCAACGTTCTAGCCGGCGTCGGGTTCGCGCTGGTGCTTACGGCGCTGTTCGCACTGTCCGGGCGCAACATCGACGGGCCGACCGGGGTGACGTGGGGGCTCGGCGGTTTCGCCGCCTTTGCGCTAGCGCCCTCGCTCGGCCTCCCGCCAGAGTTGCCCGGCACGATGGCGGCGGAGCTCGACGGGCGTCAGGGCTGGTGGATTATCTGCGTCGTCTCGACGGCGGCCGCGCTTTGGATGTTGGCGCTCAAGCGGGGCACGCTGTGGATCGCGGGCGGCCTGCTGCTGCTAGTCTTGCCTCATGCAATCGGCGCGCCGCAGCCCGATCGGATCGGAGGCACCGTCCCGCCTGAGATCGCCGCGCATTTCGTCGCCGCCTCGATCGTCACCGCCGCGATCTTCTGGTGCACGCTGGGCTGGCTCGCAGGCACGTTCTGGAAGAAGCTAGAACCTTCTGGCTAGACAGCTCCGGGGACCGGGCCGCGATATCGTCTCGCTGACCGCGGCTTCCGTGAAGGTCGCCATGCCGTTGTGCGTCGCCACCGCGGCGCGCAGGACGGGCAGCGCGACGAGCGCGCCGGAGCCCTCCCCAAGCCGCATGCCGAGATCGAGCAGCGGCACCTTGCCGAGCCGTTCGAGCAGACGCCGGTGGCCTGGCTCCGCCGAAAGGTGCCCCGCAACGCAATGATCGAGCGCGCCAGGGCGCACCTTCTCCAGTACCGAAACGGCCGCCGTCGCGACGAACCCGTCGAGTATGACGACGGTTCGGTTCATCCGGGCGGCAAGCGCCGCGCCCGCTATGGCCGCGATTTCGCGGCCGCCGACGCGGCGCAGCGCCTCCAGCGGATCATCAAGCGCGGCGCCGTGGACCGTCATCGCATCCGCGATCGCGCGCGCCTTCAGCGCGACACCGTCGTTGTCGAGTCCAGTGCCGGGCCCGGCCCAGTCGGCAGCGTTGCCACCCCATAGCGCCGTACACAGCGCGGCCGCAGCGGTGGTGTTGCCGATCCCCATCTCGCCAACGACCAGCACATCCGCGTCGGCGCGAACGGCGTCGAAACCGCATAGGAAGGCGTCGGCGCAATCGGCGTCGCTCATAGCAGGTTCGGCGCTAAGGTCGGCAGTGGGTCTTTCGAGGTCAAGCGCGACAACATCGACAACCGCGCCGACGGCCTCGGCCAGCCGGTTCACCGCCGCTCCGCCCGCCTCGAAATTGGCGACCATCTGGACCGTTACCCCAGGCGGGAAAGCGGAGATGCCGCGCGCCGTCACGCCGTGGTTGCCAGCGAAAACGACCACCTGCACGTCGTCGAGGCGCGGCGGATGACGCCCCTGCCACTCGGCGCACCACGCAGCGAGATCCTCCAGCCGGCCGAGCGCACCCGCCGGTTTTGTCAGCTCGGCGTCTCGCGCTTCGGCCGCCCGGCGCGCATCGGCGTCGCCGGCCGGAAGATTTTCGAGCGACTTTAAGATATCGTGGTGCTGCAATTGTGTCTCCGCAAAGTGGCGGACACCCATAGCAGGTCGGACAGGAAATGGCACCTTCCAGGGACGCAGACGGCGAAACCGGACTCCTCGGCGACATCTATCGCAGCACCGTCTTTCTGACGCGCCTGCCGGCGCCCACGTGGCCGGCCGCCCACGGCAGGACTCTGGCCGAAGCGTCGTGGGCGTTCACGATACCGGGAATCGCGGTCGCGACGATCGGCGGGCTGGTCTACGCGGCAAGCGTCGCGCTCTTGTTCCCGCCGCTGGTGGGCGCGCTTCTCGCGCTGGCGGCGATGTCGATCACTACCGGCGGACTGCACGAAGACGGGCTTGCTGATCTCGCCGACGGTGCTTGGGGCGGCGCGAGTCCGGAACGCCGGCTGGAGATTATGTCGGACAGCCGCATCGGCACATACGGCACCGTCGCGCTGATACTGTCGTTCGGTTGCCGCGCGGCCGCCATCGCTGAAATCGGCAACCCCACCCTCGTCCTCGGCGCGCTGGTCGCGGCGGCGGCTCTCAGCCGGGCAACGATGCCCGCGATCATGGCGCTCGGCCGGCCGGCCAAGGCGGACGGGCTCGGCGCCAGCGCGGGAATACCCTCGGGCGTGACCTGGGGCGCGGGCGTGGCGATCGCGATCATTGCCGCAAGCCTCGCGGCTCCCGGCGGAACTCTCGGTGCGGTCTTTCTATCGGGCGCGGCCGCAGCGGTCTGCTCATGGTTAGCGGCGCGGAAGCTTGGCGGCTACACCGGCGACACGCTCGGCGCCGCGCAGCAAGCAGCAGAAATCTTCGCGCTGACCGCGATCGCGGCGGCACTGGCGCTGCCGATGGATTAGGGATCAGGGGGCGAGAACAACCCGGTTGACGTAACCCACCCGCCAGCCGCGCCCGTCGATATGATCGACGCGGGTCACCGAGAGCGTATCGACGACATACGCGAGCGCAGCTCGCGGCGCGCCGCCCATCGCCGTCGAGAGGAATCCGCGGACGCTCCCCGAGTGGATGACGGCGACGACGTCCCGGCCGCGCAGACGGTTGGACCAGCCATGCGCCGCGGCGGAGACGCGCGCCACGACGTCCGAAAAGCTCTCGCCGCCCGGCGGGCGGATGTCGTCCGGCCATTTCATGTCAGCCGCGCGGATCTCGTCCCACACTTCGGCGCTGGGCCGGCCTTCCCAGGCGCCGAAATTCTGCTCGCCGAATTCCGGCTCGACGAGAATTTCCAGCGCCGCGCCGTCGATCCCGCGCGCCGCCAGCAGCGCATCCAACGTCGCCCGCGTGCGCGACAGGTGCGTCACCAGCCAGGCCGGATCGTCGGGCAACATTGCGGCGAGCGCCGCAATCGCATCCGGGTCGAGCGGGTGGATGTCGAGATCAAGCGCGCCGTAGACCATGCGGCCGGGATTGACGGTCGGCGCGTGGCGGACGAGCCACCAGCGGGTTGTATCGTCGCTCATTCGATGAACGCCTGACGGAGCGCCGCATCGAGACGGGCGAACGCCGCATCGTCCGGCGGCAACCCAATGCGCAGCCGGTCGGTGCGGCCGGGGAAGTGGCGGACGAAAATGCCGGCACGGCCGAGCGCCTCGAACAGCGCCCGTGCGTCATCGCACAGCGCGAGGCGGAACAGCGACGTGCCGCCCGCCACTACCAGTCCGGCATCGCCGAGTGCCGCATCGAGGCGCGCCGCCGCCGCGTCCAGCCGCGCCCGCGTCGCCGCCTGCCAGGCCCGGTCGGCAAGCGCCGCGCGGCCGATTTCCGCCGCCGTCGTCGAAACCGCCCACGGGCCGATTGCGGTCCGGATCTCCCCGGCCCGGGCGGGCGTAGAGAGCGCGAAACCGAGCCGCAGCCCGGACAGTCCGTAGAACTTGCCGAAGGAGCGTAGCGCGACGATGCCGGTCGACCCAGCTGCCAGCGACGGCACGTCCCATGTGTCGGCGAACGCCTCATCGAGGATTAGCTCGCCGCCGCGCGAAGCGAGCGGGGCGGCGAGCGCGCGGAGCTCCTCGGCCGGGGCGATGGCGCCGTCCGGATTGTTGGGACGGGTGACTACGACGACGTCCGCGTCTCCCACCTCGTCAAGTGATTCGATTTCGGCGACGTCGTGACCCGCCTGCCGCCAGGCGGGCGCATGCTCGCCGTAGGTCGGGGAAACGACTGCGACGCGACCGGGCGGTCTCAACCTCGGCAGCATTTGGATCAGCGCCTGCGTGCCGGGCGCGGCGACGATGCAATCGGCCGACGCTATGCCGTAGGCGCTCGCGGCAGAGTCCGCGAGGGCGGCGAGCTGCGCGCCGTTCGGCAGCCGGGCGAGATGCGCGGGATCGACCGACGCCGGATACGGCCACGGGTTGATGCCGGTGCTGAGATCAACCCAGCCGTCCGCGGGCGCGCCGAACCGCACGCTTGCCGCCGCTAGATCCCCGCCGTGGTAAACCGGGCGGTCTTTCCCGGCGGTCACGCGCGGCCTTTTAGGACGAACGGCAGGCCGGCGGCGACGAACACGACACGGTTAGCGGCCGCGGCGACTGCCTGGTTCAGCTCGCCCTGCAGGTCGCGGAAGGTCCGGGCCAGCCCGTTTTCGGGCACGATGCCGAGCCCGACCTCGTTGGACACAAGGACGACCGGCGCCGCCGCGTCCCGAAGCGCGGCAATCAGCCGGTCGGTCTCTACCGCGATATCGCGGTCGGCGTCGATTAGATTGCTCAGCCACAGCGTCAGGCAGTCGACGAGGATCGGCTTGCCGGCCGAGCTGAGGACCGCCTGGGCTAGATCGAGCGGTGCTTCGACCGTCGTCCAGGCCTCGCCGCGACGGTCGCGGTGCGCGGCGATGCGCGCTTCCATCTCGACGTCGTACGCTTCGGCGGTGGCGACGTAGACCGCCGCACCACCCATTTCTGAAACAAGGGATTCCGCGTGCGCGCTTTTGCCAGAACGCGCGCCGCCGAGAACGAGGGTAAGTCGTGAGTCGGACATAGCCCGCCATTATTCACCCGTTCCGGAGCAGCGCAACCGCTATGGCCTTGCCGCCGACGCCTGCGCATAATCGCAATCGGACGTCCGAAAACCCGGGAGAAAAGACGAAATGCCCTACGCCACCGCCACCGACGGCGTGAAGCTCTATTACGAGGAGGCGGGCGACGGCACGCCGATCCTGTTCATCCACGAGTTTGCCGCCGACTGGCGCGGCTGGGAACCGCAGATTAACCATTTTAGCCGGCGCCACCGCTGCATCACCTATTCGGCGCGCGGCTATCCGCCGTCGGATATCCCCGAGAAAGTCGAGAGCTATTCGCAGAACATCGCGCGCGCCGACGCGCTGGCCGTGCTCGACCATCTTGGTATAGAGAAGGCGCATATTGTCGGCCTATCGATGGGCGGCTTCGCGACGCTGCATTTCGGCCTCGTCTATCCCGACCGCGCCCTGTCGCTAACGATCTGCGGCTGCGGTTACGGCGCCGAGCCGGGCACGCGCGACGCGTTTCGGGCGCTGTCGCTGAAGGTGGCCGAAAATTTCGAGACGCGTGGCGCGAAGGACTACGCCCTTGAATACGGCTCGCAGCAGGGCCGCCACACCTTCATGGCGAAGGACCCGCGCGGCTGGCGCGAATTCGTAAACCGGCTGGCCGAACATTCGGACATCGGCTCCGCGCTGACCCAGCGCGGCGTCCAGGCCTCGCGCCCCGGCCTGTGGGACCTGCAGGACGAAATCTCGAAGGTGTCGGTCCCCGCCATGGTCGTGACCGGCGACGAGGACCAGCGCTGCCTCGTCCCCGGGCTGTTCATGAAGGAGCACCTGCCCAAGGGCCGGCTGTTCGTCATGCCGAACACCAGCCACGTTCTCAATCTCGAGGAGCCGCAGCTGTTCAACGGCGTGCTGGAGCAGTTCATCCTCGACGTGGAAAGCGGCAAGGGCTGAAAAAAACGAATGGACACCAAGGGGTCCGGTCAGGCACAGGGAGGCTTTACAGTCGGGCCGGCATGGTGCGTGCCGGCCTCAAGCGGCCAAGCGAACGGCGGCGGAAGCGGCGGGCGCGAATGCTGCAGCGGCGGAGATCAGACTGGGTGGACGGTCGCCCGCCGCCGGCAACGGGCCCCGGAGAGGGGTTACAAATTCCAAGGCTATAGCCGTTCGCGAGGAGAGAATGCCGCGGCGCGGCGACGCGCCCGCGACGGCGGCATGAAAGTTTCGTGACCTGGTGGGCCGGGTCTCAGGCGCCGCCGCATAGGCGGCAAAAGTTCATGCCGTCGGCAGCTTGTAGCCCTCGAACCGTTCCCGAAGATCCATTTTCAGGAGCTTGCCCGTCGCGGTGTGCGGCAGCTCGTCGACGAAGACGACGTCGCTGGGGATCCACCACTTGGCGACCTTGCCCTCGTAGAACGCCAGCAAATCCTCGCGCGTCGCGGTCTGACCTTCGTTGAGGACGGCAATGAGGAGCGGGCGCTCGTCCCACTTCGGGTGCGCGACGCCGACGACGGCGGCCTCGAACACGGCCGGGTGGCCGACAGCGATGTTCTCCAGCTCGATCGAGGAGATCCA
Source organism: Alphaproteobacteria bacterium (assembly GCA_038131485.1). Taxonomy (GTDB): domain Bacteria; phylum Pseudomonadota; class Alphaproteobacteria; order MPNO01; family UBA830; genus JAYQUR01. Next base: position 16,732 of record JAYPPO010000001.1, on the reverse strand, counting down.
CTCGCCGCCCGACTTGATGACGTCCTTCGAGCGGTCGGTGATGTGCATGTAGCCGCGGTCGTCGAGGGTGGCGACGTCGCCGGTGGCGAACCAGCCGTCGGAATCGTGGCTGTCGCCCTCGCCCTTGAAGTATTCGCTGCACACCCAATAGCCACGCACCTTCAATTCGCCGAACGCCCTGCCGTCCGCGGGCAGCGACGCGTTGTCGTCGTCGACGATCTTAATGTCGACGCCGTAGCACGGCCGGCCCTGCTTGACCTGACGGTCGAAGCGCTCGTCGGCGGTCTCGCCCTCCATGCCATGGCGCGGCACGTTGACAGTGCCCAGCGGCGACATCTCCGTCATGCCCCATGCGTGGAGCGCGGTGACGCCGTATTCCTCCTCAAAGGCCATGGTCATGGCGCGCGGCAGCGCCGAGCCGCCGACGATGCAGCGCTCGAACCCGTCGACGCGCTTGCCGGACTTCCGCAAATAATCGATCAGCCCGAGCCAGACGGTTGGCACGCCGGCCGAGACCGTGACGCACTCGCCGACGATCAGCTCGTGGATGCTCTCGCCGTCCATCCTAAGGCCCGGCATGACCAGCTTGGCGCCGACCAGCGTCGACGCGTAGGGGATGCCCCACGCGTTGACGTGGAACATCGGCACGACGGGCATCACGCTGTCGGCGGCCGACAAAGCGAGCATGTCGGGTGTCGTCGCCGCCCATGCGTGCAGCACGGTCGAGCGGTGCGAATACAGGACGCCTTTCGGGTTTCCGGTCGTCCCCGAGCTGTAGCACATGGAGGACGCCGTCGTTTCGTCGAGCGCCGGCCAGTCGTAGTCGTCGTCCTGCGCCTCGAGAAGCGTGTCGTAGCACTGCGCGTTGGGCAACGTGGTCTCGGGCATGTTGGCTTCGTCGGTCATGACGACGTAGCCTTTCACCGACGGGACCTCGGGCGCGATCTCCTCCAGCAGCGAGACAAAGGTGAGATCCGTGAAGACGAGCGTGTCCTCGGCGTGGTTAAGGATGTAGGCAATCTGGCCGGAAAACAGCCGGGGGTTGACCATGTGGCAGATCGCGCCGGAGCCGGAGACTCCATAATAGAGCTCGTAGTGGCGGAAGCCGTTCCATGCCAGCGTCGCTACCCGGTCGCCCAGACCGACTCCCGCCGAGGCCAGCGCCTTGGCGAGCTTCTTCGACCGTGCCTCGGCGTCGCGGTAGGTGTAGCGGTGGATAGGCCCCTCGACCGTCCGAGAGACGATCTCGGTTTCGCCGTGCCAGCGGGCCGCGTGCTCGATCAGCGCGGAGATCAGCAGCGGCTTCTCCATCATCAGGCCCTGCATGACGGACCCTCCCTTTGCCTGCATGTTCTTTTGCGTTTAAACCGAAACCTATCGCCGAGACCGGCGCGTGACAATCTGGCGGGGGGAGCCAAAGTGGCCTTCGAGACGATCGATTTCCGCGTGGAAGACGGCATCGCGCGGCTGACGCTGGACCGGACCGACGCCGCCAACGCGATGAACATGGCACTCGGTCGCGAACTGTTCGAGGCTGCCATCGCCTGCGACGAGAGCGCCGATATCCGCGCGGTGCTCCTGACCGGGGCGGGCAAGATGTTCTCGGCGGGCGGCGATCTCCGCTATTTCGCCTCGCGGGGCGACGAGCTCGGCGCCGCGCTCAAGGAACTGACCGGCAATCTTCATGCGGCAATCGCGCGCCTGGCACATATGGACGCGCCAGTCGTCTGCGCGGTGAACGGCATGGCGGCGGGCGCGGGCTTCAGCCTCGCTGCGTCGTGCGACTACGTGATCGCGGCCGCGTCGGCGAAATTTACCCTCGCCTACACCGCAGCGGGGCTGTCGCCCGACGGCAGCGCGACCTGGTTCCTGCCGCGCCTGGTGGGGCTCCGGCGCGCGCGCGAGCTGATGCTGACCAATCGGACGCTATCGGCCGAGGAAGCCCGTGACATTGGCATCATCGACCGGGTCGTCGACGACCAAGAACTCGGCGCGGAGGCGCTCAAGCAGGCCGAAGCGTTCGCGGCAGGACCGACCCTTGCGTTCGGCGCAACCAAGCGGCTGCTGCAGGAAAGCTGGGCCAACGGCCTCGAGACCCAGATGGACCACGAGGGCCGCTCCATCGCCGATCTCACCCGAACGGCAGACGCGAAAGAAGGCATCGATGCCTTCCTCGCCAAGCGCAAGCCCGGCTTTAAGGGCGCCTGAGCATGGCGGCCAATTTTTCCCTCGACGGCGAGGTCGCGCTGGTCACCGGCGCGTCGTCGGGCCTCGGCCGTGCCTTCGCGGGCATGCTGGCTAAGACTGGCGCGAAGGTGGTGCTGGGCGCCCGCCGCGAGGAAAAGTGCGCGGACGCCGCCGTCGAGATCGGCGCCGCAGCAACCGCCGTTTCGCTCGATGTCACAGATCCAGCCTCCATTGAAGGCGCCCTCGACGCGGTGGAAGCGGTGTTCGGCACCGTCACCGTGCTAATCAACAACGCGGGCATCGTCGTCGACAGACCGATCATGGAGACCACGCGGGAAGACTGGGCCCGCGTGATCGACACCAATCTTACCGGCTGCTGGCTAATGACGCAGGCGGTCGCCAAACGGCTGATCGCGGCAGAGAAGACGGGACGCATCGTCAATATTTCCTCGATGCTTGGCGAGACCGTCACCGGCCAGGTGCACAGCTATTCGGCCTCCAAGGCGGGGATCAACCAGCTCACCCGGACGACGGCGATGGAGCTCGCGCGGCACGGCATTTCGGTCAATGCCATCGCACCCGGCTATATTGAGACCGACCTCAACCGCGCCTTCCTCGCCGGGCCCGGCGGCGAGCGCATCCAGAGGCGGGTCCCGCAGCGCCGCTTCGGCAATCCCGCCGACCTCGAAGGGCCGTTGCTGTTGCTCGCTTCCCCCGCGGGCGCGTATATGACGGGCGAGATTATTATCGTCGACGGCGGGCTCGGCCTCAGCGGTATGTAAAGGTAGGCAGATGGATTTTTCGCTTTCACCGGAAATTGAGGATTACCGAAGGCGCGTCCGCGAGTTCGTCGCGGCTCATATTCTGCCTCTTGAAGCCAACAGGGCTAATTACGACGAGCACGAGAATATCAGTACCCTGGTGCTGGAGGTCGTACGCGCAAAGGTGAAAGACGCTGGCCTTTGGGCGCTGCAGATGCCCAGGGAACGCGGCGGTCAAGGCCTGACCGTCTCCGGTATGGCGGCCTGCTACGAGGAGATGAACCGTTCGATCTTCGGGCCGGTCTGCTTCAACTCCGCCGCCCCCGACGACGGCAACATGATCGTCCTCAACAAAGTCGCGACCGAGGCGCAAAAGGAACGCTGGCTACAGCCCATCGTCGACGGCAAGGTTCGCTCGTCGTTCGCGATGACCGAACCCGCGCCCGGCTCCGGCTCCGACCCCTCAGCAATGCTGACCCGCGCCGACAGGAAGGGTGACACCTGGCTTGTTAGAGGGCGCAAATGGTTCATCACGGGCGCCGGAGAGGCGCAGCACTTCATCCTGATTGCGCGCACGTCCGACGACAAACGCAGAGGTCTCTCCGCCTTCCTGTTCGACGCCGACCAGCCGGGCTGGAAAATCCTGCGACGTATCCCGATTATGGGTCCGGAGGAACATGGTGGACACTGCGAGATCGAATTCGACGGGCTCGAAATTCCCGACAAAAACCGCCTGATGGAGATCGGCGACGGGCTCAAACTGACCCAGATACGGCTCGGCACGGCACGGTTAACGCACTGCATGCGCTGGACCGGCATGGCCAAGCGCGCACTGGAGGAGACTTTCGACTATGTCCGAGAACGCGAGGCGTTCGGCGAGTCGCTGGCCGACCACGAGGGCGTGCAGTGGATGCTCGGCGAGGCCGCGATGCAGATCGAGATCTGCCGGCTGCTGACGATGCGCGCAGCGGTAAAACTCGACTCGGGCAATTTCGCGCGCAAGGAGGTCTCGATGGCAAAGGTGATGGTCTCTGAGACGCTTCACAAGGCGATCGACACAGCGATCCAGCTGCGCGGCGCCCGCGGCTATTCCAAGGACACGCCGCTCGAATGGATGTATCGCTACGCGCGGCAGGCGCGGCTGGTCGACGGCTCGTCGGAAACCCACAAGATGGTCCTTTCTCGCTTCCTATTGAACGAAGGCCTGGATTTCTGGAGCTGGGACTAAATGTCCCTGATACCGTGGATTAGGGAAATAGCTGGCGCCGATAGCGTCTCCGTCGAGGATGGGGGACTACTGAGCGGCGGCGCGATTCAGGAGAACCGTTCGCTCAACGTCCACATCCACGGCGGCGAGCACGAGGGCGAGCACGAATTCGTGCTGCGCTCTGAGCCGCTGTCGACCGTGCCGGAGAGCCGGCCGCTGGAACAGCAGTTCCGCCTGATCGAGGCGGCAATGGAAGCGGGCGTCACTGTCCCCGAACCGATGTGGTATTGCGGCGATCCGACGGTCTCAGGCAAGCCGTTCTACATTATGCGCCGGATCTACGGCGAGGCGCTCGGCGTTCGCATCACGCGCATGGGCCCGATGCCGGAAATCGCGGCGACCCTCGGCGGCGAGCTTGCGCACATCCACACGATCCGGCCTCCGTCGGAGCGTCTCGATTTCCTGGAGCCGATCTCGGCATCGCCCGCGCTTGACGCGGTGAAGAAATACCGCGCCTATCTCGACCAGGAGCCGGAACCGCACCCAGCGCTGGAGTGGACGCTGCGCTGGCTGGAGGTCAATGCGCCGCAGGCGGGCGAGATCGTCTTATGCCACCGCGATTTCCGCACCGGCAATTATATGGTCAACGGTGGTGAGTTGACTGGCGTGCTCGACTGGGAGTTCGCGGGCTGGGGCGACCCGCACGAGGACCTCGCCTGGTTTTGCGCCCGCTGCTGGCGGTTTTCCAGCCCGTCGCTCGAAGCAGGCGGAATCTCCGATCGGAAAACGTTCTTCGGCGCATACGAAAGAGCGTCGGGTAGAAAGATCGACCCCGCGCAGATCGCCTATTGGGAGGCAATGGCGCACGTCCGTTGGTCAGTAATAGCGCTGCATCAGGCAATGCGCCACCGCTCCGGCCAAGAGCCGAGCCTCGAGCTAGCGTTGATTGGCCGCCGGATCGCCGAGCTAGAATACGAATGCCTCAAACTCACGGGAACGCTCTGATGCGGAACCGGCCGAATGCTGTCGAGCTGATCAGCGTTGCGGAGAAGCTACTCTCGAATAAGGTCGCGCCCGACCTAACCGAGCGCCAGCGCTATCACGTCGCTCTGATCTCATCGGCCATGGGCATTGCCCGGCGCGAGCTGGAAGGCGGCGTTTCAGCCTTTCGCGGCGAGATAGAGGAACTCCAAAGGCTCTATACCGTTGTGCCGTCGGAGCCGCCAGAGGCGGCGCTCGATCGGCTGAACCGGCTGTTCGCCGCCGATCTCCGCGCTGGACGGTTCGACAGGGGTGCGGCCGAGCGCGACCGAAAGATCGCGCTGGCGCTCCTGAAGAACGACGTGCTCGGCCGTCTTGCCGAGGATAATCCGCGTTACATCAAATAGGCGCGGCTCTTGCGAGCCTGAAAAGATTCATCGCGAGCCCGAAAAATTCGACGGGCTCGGTCCAGCCTGCTTTGGGTTACCGTCTGTAAAGTTTCTTTGGAGGACCGAAACATGAATAGACAATCCGCCCTTTCGCTGTTCGCCGAGCTTGCCTTTGGTGCGGCGGCGGCTTCGCCGGCATCGGCCACTGCTGGGGTCGGCGCGCCCACGCCGACCTTTTGGGAACCGACCTGAGCGGCAGCCCGGTGTCGCTGGCCCAGCGGCAAGACGCTGTCCTCGAATGGACGCAACCACCAGGCCCCTACTCGGGCATTACGGCTCCGACAACATGCAGGCGCTGCAGAAGGAACTCCGGGCGCAGTCTGCTGCGCTGAGCGGCGGGCTGCATCTCGCGGCATCGCCAAGAACGAACGCGGCGCCGAGCCGAGTGCGGCCGATCCCGACCAAGGTCGGCGGCGCGCGCGCCATACGCCGACCATGGCGGTGATCGATCTAAATGAAAGCCTCGCCTATTACGGCGAGAACAACAGCGATTCCAAATGGTATCCGATTTCGGTAAACTACGCGATAAAACGCGTGCGCGCGGCGCTAACCGAACTCAAGAACGGCCGTCACGTGCAGGTCGCCAAGACCCGCGCCCACTGCTGCTCCGGCAAATACTGGGACTGATCACATGTCAAAGCGCAAGAGCATCGAAATCGCTGGGTTCGTTCACAAGAACCCGATTCCCAACGCCTCGCGGATCGGCAACATCCTCGCCTCCGGCATCATTCACGGCCGCGACACGCGCGCCGAAAGCGTGCCAGACACAATCGAGGAACAGTGCGCGCTGTGCTTCCAGCACATGAAGGACATCGTCGAGGCTGCCGGCGGCACGGTCGACGACATTATCAAGATCACCGTCTGGCTCAAGGACCCGGCCGACCGCACGGCGCTCAAACGCCGAATGGACGGCGATGTTCCCCGACCAGCACGCACGCCCAGCCCGCCACACCCAAAAGCTCGACGACGACGCGATTACCATGATCCAGTGCGACTTCATGGCGGTCCTGTCCTGAACGTCACGCGCTCCCGCTAATTCGACCCCGTCCGCTTCGTGGCTTTTTCGCAGAGATATGTCGCGTTCGAATATTAGCTTTTACTAATTTCTTTAGGCGTGTGTTATTTTATTAGCGGTTGCGATAATTCCCCGCTGCGGTAAGCTGAGGGAAGGTCGCAAAAGCGGAACCGCCGGTGGGACGGATGAGGCAAAGGGACACTCGAAGAGGAAACGTATTGCGCGCGCTCGCGCTTTGCATCGCCGCCCTGGCGGCGACGGCGGCGTGGACGGCGCCCTCAACCGCAAAGATCCGCGTCGTCGCGACCATCGCCCAGATCGGCGAGCCGCTCTCCGCGATCGCCGGCGACCGCGCCGAAATCGCCACGCTGATGGGCGAGGGCGTCGACCCGCATCTCTATCGCCTCACCCGCACCGACGTCGCCAAGCTCTTTCGCGCCGATCTCATCGTCTATAACGGTCTTCATCTTGAAGCGCAGATGACCGACATGATGGCGCGGTTTGCCGCCCGCAAACCCGTCGTCGCGGTCGGCGACGCACTCGCCGGCAAGCACCTCCTGCCATGGGACGGCGGGGGGCACGACCCGCATATCTGGATGGACCCGGCACTGTGGTCTCAGGCGCTTTCGGTGGCGGTCGACGCGCTCGCCAAGGCCGACTCGCCGAACGCGGCGCACTACCGCGCCAGTGCGAAAACCTACCTCGAGAATCTTACAGTCCTGTCCGAGAACGCAAGCGCCGCCATCGCGTCTATCCCGCAGGACGCCCGCGCACTGGTCACGGCGCACGATGCGTTCGGCTATTTCGGGCGCGCGTTCGGGATCGACGTACTCGCCATCCAAGGCATCAGTACCGAGAGCGAAGCGGGCATCCGCCGCATCGAGGAGCTCGTAACCGTTCTTGTCGACCGCCGCATTGCCGCGGTGTTCGTCGAGACCTCCGTCTCCGAACGCAACGTCCGCGCGCTGATAGACGGCGCCGCCGCCCGCGGCCACAAGGTACGCATCGGCGGGGCGCTGTTCTCCGATGCGATGGGCGCGAAGGGCGACTACACCGGCACCTACGCGGGCATGTTCGACCACAACGTGACTACTGTCGTCCGCGCGCTCGGCGGCGCGATGCCGGCGCGCGGTCTCAGCAGCCAGCTCGCCGAAAGGACAGATGCTGAATGAACCCGCCGCGCCTGATACCACTCGACGGCGCGAAGGCCGCAGCGGATAGCCGCGACGGCCCGCTGTCGATCCGCGGCCTCACGGTCGCCTATCATGACAAGCCCGCCGTCTGGGACGTCGCGTTCGACGTGGCGGACGAAGCGCTGGTCGCGGTCATCGGGCCCAACGGCGCGGGCAAATCGACGATGATTAAGGCAGTGCTGGGCCTCGTGCCAGCGCTGGCGGGCGACGTGCGCGTCTACGGCGCGCCGCTAAAGGGCAGCCGAAAATCGGTCGCCCGAAAATCGATAGCCTACGTGCCGCAGCGCTCCAGCGTCGACTGGGACTTCCCGGCCTCGGCCGAGAACGTCGTCGCGATGGGCCTCTACGGCCGCATCGGCTGGTGCCGGCCAGTCCGCCGTCGCCATCGCGAGGCGGCACGCGCCTGCCTCGACCGGGTCGGCATGGCTGACTTCGCCGACCGCCAGATCGGCCAGCTGTCGGGCGGCCAGCAGCAGCGCGTCTTCCTCGCCCGCGCGCTGGCGCAGGACGCGAAGCTCTATTTGATGGACGAACCTTTCGCCGGCGTCGACGCCGCGACCGAAAAGGCCATCGTAGACGTGATGCGCGACCTGCGCGCCGACGGAAAGAGCGTGGTCTGCGTCCATCACGATCTGCAGACGGTCAGTGATTATTTCAGCCACGCCTTCATACTCAATGTGCGCCGCATCGCAGCCGGCCCTGTCGAACGCGTGCTGTCCGAGGAGAACCTGCAGACGGCCTACGGCGGCCGCCTCGCCGCCACCGAAATTCGGGCGATCGCCCGCGCGGTCTGAACCGCCTGAAATGTTCTCCGAACTTCTGGATATTCTCCTCTTCCGCAGCGGCTACAATACGTCCGCCGTGCTGGCGGGAGTCATTGCGCTCGGCACTGGCGGCGGCATCATCGGGGTGTTCTCGTTCCTCAGAAAGCGCGCGCTGATTTCGGACGCGATCAGCCATGCGACGCTGCCGGGGGTCGCGCTGGGCTTTCTCGTCGCCCTCGCATTGGGCGGGACAGGGCGCGAGCCGGGTGTCCTGATGGCCGGCGCGGCGACCACCGGGGCGCTCGGCGTCTTCGCAGTGCAGCTCATCCGCGACCAGACGCGCCTGCCAGAGGACGCCGCCATCGGCACCGTGCTGTCGGTCGCCTTCGGCCTCGGCATCGTCCTCCTCAGCCATATCCAGACCCTGCAGACCGGCAGCCGGGTCGGGCTGAACAGCTTCCTGCTGGGCTCCACCGCCTCGATTACAGGGGACGAGGCGCTGCTGATCGCCGTCGCCTCGGCCGCGACAATCGGCGCGGCACTGTTGAAGATGAAGGAATTCGGCGCCGTCGCCTTCGACGAAGGCTTCGCCGCCGCACAGGGCTGGCGGGTCCGGCGGCTGGACCTCGCAATGCTCGCACTGCTGCTCGCCATCGTCGCCATCGGCCTCAAGATGGTGGGGCTCGTCCTGATCATCGCGCTGTTGATCATCCCGCCCGCGGCGGCGCGGTTCTGGACGGAGAGACTTGGGCGGATGACCGCCCTGTCGGGCGCGTTCGGCGCGCTGGCGGGATGGATCGGCGGCGCGGTCTCAGCGCTCCTACCGTCGATGCCAGCGGGCGCGCTGATCGTTCTCGCCGCCGCCTCGCTGTTCGCGTTCAGCCTCCTGTTCGCCCCGCAGCGCGGCGTCGTCTCCTGGTCAATCCGGCACCTGAGGCTATGCTGGGCCGTCGCCGCGAACTCGGCGCTGCTCGCACTTCTGGAGGGCCGGCCGCCGCCAGACAGGTTCGGACGTCTCGCCGCCCGCCTTCGCGGACATCTCGGCCGCAACGGGCATCTCACCGCCGCCGGCGAGAGTGCAGCCGTGGACGCCCGGCGCCAGCACCTGCTGTGGCAACGCTATCTCGACCGCCACCCGGAAGAGGCGCTGCGCGCGGGCGTCCTTGCCGCGACCCGGATCGAGGATTTCCTGCCGCGCGACGCCCTCGCCGCGCTCGAGAGCGATACGCCGTGACAACCGCCGATTTCCTGACCATCGACCTGCCGGCAATGCTGGTCGCGGTGTTCGCAGCGACGAGCTGCGGGCTCCTCGGCAACTTTCTCGTCCTTCGGCGCCAGGCACTGATCGGCGATGCGATTTCGCACGTGGTTCTGCCGGGTATCGTCGCGGGTTTTCTCGTCGCGGGCACGATATCCACGCTGCCGCTGATGCTCGGCGCGATGGCCGCCGCGATCCTCGCCGCCGGGCTGATCGAGCTGTTCCAGCGGGCTGGGCGGTTAGATTCGGGCGCAGCAATGGGCGTAGTGTTTACGACCATGTTCGCGGGCGGGATCGTGCTGCTCGAGCAGTCGGGCGCGGCAAACGTCCATCTCGACGCCGAGCACGCGCTCTACGGCAATCTGGAATCGACCCTGTGGCTCGGCGTGACGGACTGGAGCGACCTGACCAGCATCGTGGCACTCGCGGAGCTGCCGCGCACGTTGGTGACCCTCGCCGCGGTCACGGCGTTCGTCGTCGTCCTTGTCGTACTATTCTTCAAGGAACTGCAAGTAACCACGTTCGATGCCGGCCTAGCGGCGAGCCTCGGCCTGCCGGTCCGCGTGATTTCAGTCTCGTTGATCGTCGTCGTCGCGGTCGCGGCGGTCGCAGCATTCGAGGCCGTCGGATCAATCCTCGTGATAGCAATGTTCATCTGCCCAGCCGCGACGGCAAGGCTGCTGACCGACAACCTTGCCCGCCAACTCTGGATCAGCGCGGCGGTCGCGGCGGTCGCGGGCATCGGCGGTTACTTGGCGGCGGCGTTTGGGCCTGTTCTCTTGGGAGGGACGAACTCGCTCAGCGCAGCCGGCATGATCGCGGTCGCGGCGGGCGCGCTCCAGACCCTCGCAATTCTGTTCGCGCCACGCTACGGGGTTGTGTCGCAGTCGCGACAGCGTGCCGCGCGGCGGTTAGACCTCGCAGGCGGAAAGGTTCTCCAAAACGCCCACGTCGGTGCGCCGCGGCGGCCCGGCGGTCGGCGAGCACACGGCGGAAGTTCTCGCCGAGGCGGGGCTCTCGGACGACGAGATCGCGGCGCTGTCGGGCGGCGCGCGGGACGCGGCGGAATGATCGACTTCTACTACTGGCCGACGCCCAACGGCTGGAAGATCTCCATCATGCTGGAGGAATGCGGGCTGGAATACCGCACGATCCCGGTGAACATTTCCAGGGGCGAGCAGTTCGCGCCCGAATTCCTCGCGATCAGCCCCAACAACCGGATGCCCGCCATCGTCGATCACGACGACCCGGACGGGCCGATGCCTGTATTCGAATCGGGCGCGATCCTGCTGCATCTTGCGGAACGGACGGGCCGGTTCATGCCGACGGACCGTGTGGGCCGTAAGGAAACGCTGGAATGGCTGTTCTGGCAGGTCGGCAATCTGGGGCCGATGGCCGGCCAGCACAGCCATTACTGGAACTATGCCGAGGGCGACCATCCCTACCCCGCCAAACGCTACGCCAACGAATACAACCGCTGCATCGGCGTGCTCGAACGCCGGCTCGAGGGCCGCGACTGGATCGTCGGCGACGCCTATTCCATCGCCGACATGGCGAGCTTCCCGTGGGTGCTGATCGCCAAGGCGATGGGCCAGGCGCTCGACGATTTCCCCAACGTCGCGCGCTGGCGGGCCGCGGTGAAGGACCGGCCCGCCGTGCAGCGGGGCGTCGATCTCGGCAAGGAGCTGCGGCGCACCGCAAAGCCGACCGACGAGGAGCGCGAGCTCCTGTACAATCAGAGCGCGGCCTCGACCGCGGCGCTCGCGGACCGCGCCGCGAAGAACTGAACGGAGCCATGGCTAAAAGCGTTCGGGCGGCGCTTGCCGTCCTCCTTGTCTGTTTCGCCCCCCTTTCCGCGCATGCCTATCTGGACGCCGACGCGGCCTACGGCATGGCGCTCAATTTCCATAACGGAACCGACGGCCGGCAGAAGAATTACAAGCTCGCGATGCTGATGTATTGCCGCGCCGACACCGACGGGTTCGCCAAGGCCGCCTTCGCGATCGGGCTGATGTATGGCGGCGGGCAGGGCTTTCCCAGGGACGATGCCCGCGCCTCCGCCTGGTTCGACCGCGCCGCCTCGCTCGGCCACCCGGAAGGCAAGAGCATGGCGAAAATCTTCCGGCAGCGGGGAAAGCGAGGCCGCGCCGTCTGCCCCAACGGCTGGGGCCGCAGCGCCCGGGCGCGGCTCTATGCGCCCGCCGAAATCCGCGCGCTGGTCGACGAGATGGCGCCGCAATTCAAGCTCGACCCCAAGCTGGTGCTGGCCGTCATCCAGGTCGAAAGCGCCTATCAGGCGCATGCGATCTCGTCCGCCAACGCACAGGGGCTGATGCAGCTCATCCCGGCGACCGCCGCGCGCTTCGGCGTGCGCGACGCGTTCAACGCGCGCGACAACCTGCGCGGCGGCATGTCCTACCTTCGCTGGCTGCTGCGGCATTTCGAGGGCGACGTCGTGAAGTCGGTCGCCGCCTACAACGCGGGCGAGGGCGCGGTCCGCAAATTCGGCGGCGTCCCGCCCTATCGCGAGACACAGAACTACGTCCGCAAGATCCGCGCGCTCTACGACAAGCTGAAGCACCCGATCTGAGATTGGTTTTGCGGTATAGTCGCGCATCCGAACGAGAAGCGCCGAAATCATGCTCGCCCGCCTTCCCCTGCCCCGCCTCTTCCTGATCGCCGCAATCGTCACGATGCTGCTGGCCGCGGGCGCGGTGTGGCAGTTCGAGGCGGATGTCGAGACGATGCTGCGCGCGCTGGTGCCCAGCTGGATCGGAATCGCGGCGGTGTTCTGGGTGCTGTGGCGGCAGATCGCGCCGGCGGGCGCCGATCCGGCCGAGACCCTGCCGCCGCGTCCGCTGACGACCGATTTCGCGCCGCTCCGGCTCGACCGGCGCTACGCCGACCTGTCGGGCCTCGGGCTCGACGCGCTCGATTACGTCGTCGTCGACACCGAGACCACCGGGCTCAAGCCGCATGAGGACGAGATCGTCCAGATCGGCGCGGTCCGCGTCACCGGCGGCAAGGTGCTGGAGGGCGAGAGCTTCGAACGGCTGGTCAACCCGGGCCGGCCGATCCCGCCCGCCTCGATCCGCTTCCACGGCGTGACCGACGAGATGGTCGCGCACGCGCCCGGCATCGAGGAAATCCTGCACGAGTTCGCCGAATTCGCGGGCGACGCGGTGCTGATCGGCCACAATATCGCCTTCGACGTCGCCTTCATGAACCGCACGCGCAGGCTGGAGAACCCGACGCTCGACACGATGCTGCTGTCGATCGGCGCCTTCCCCGACCGACGCGGCCATACGCTCGAGGATTTGTCGGCGCTCTACGACGAGCCGGTGCGCGACCGCCATACCGCGCTCGGCGACGCGGACCTGACGGCGCGGCTGTTCCTGCGCATGCAAGGCGAGTTCGACCGGCTCGGCATCCGCAGTTTCGGCGACGCCCAGTCGGTCTGCGAGGACGCCGCGCGGCGCGTCGCGGCGCAGCGCGCGCACCGCTAGACCGCGCGGCCCTAGAGCACCCGCCCCGAAATCTCCGCCCGCGCGCCGTCGGCGAAGCCGTCGATGACGCGGAACGCCTCGACCAACCGCTTGCGCCGCGCCCGGCCGAGCGTGGCGGGCGCGACGTGGTTCGAGAGCTTCGTGCCGGCCCCGAAGTCGGCGATCTGGGCGCGGAGCAGCACGTCGCAGACGGCGAGAAATGCCTCCGATACGCCTTCGGCGTCGCGGATTGTGCCCGCGTCTGCGAGCCCTTCGAGCCGGTCCAGCGTCGACGTCGCCTCGATTCCGTCGCGCAGCGCCAGCAGGCGCGCCGCGGCGACCACCGGCTGCACGCCGTGGCGCTTGAGATCGATCTTGCCGCGATGCTCCGGATGGCTCTTGTCGGTCCGGAGCGTGCCGAACCAGCCGACCGGCGAGTGCATGTGCTCGTGGTGGCGCAGCATGTCGCCGAGGAAACGCCGGTTCTGCGGCATTTCGCGGGCGATCAGGGCGCGCACCGGCGCGGCCAGCGACGCATCGCCCGCGACGGCCCGGAAATCGAAGAAAATGTCGGCGAGCAGCACCGCGGCGGCATTCGAGCGCCGCAGCCACATCGCGATCTGGTCGAGCCATTGCGTCTGCGTCTTGCGCCACAGCGGGTTGGTCGCCATCACGTTGCCGGTGCAGAACGGCAGGCCGATCGCATCCATCTGCGTCGTCATGCAGACGGCGAGGTCGGTGAACCAGCCGTCGATGCGGTCGTGCTCGTCGTCGGGATAGTCGGCGATGACGAGGCCGTTGTCCTGGTCGGGGGTGAGGAAGTTCTCGCCGCGCCCGCCGGAGCCCATGACAAGGACCGCGAAGTCGCGCGGGGGCGGGCCGTCCATGTTTTCCAGAATCCGCCGCGTCACCCGCCGGTAGAGGTCGTTGTTCACGTGCGTGATCAGCCCCTGCACATGGTTCACCGCGACGCCGTCGGCGAGCAGATCGCGGGCGATACCGACCTCCGCTTCCTTGACGCGCCGGAGCGCGTCCGCAGTCTCGTCGCCGCCCGACAGCCGGTCGATCCGGGCGACGAGATCGTCGGAGAGCGACGCCAGCGCGTCGGCCATGTGCAGCATGCCGGCGACGCGCCCCGCGCCGTCGACGACGACGAGATGGCGGAGCGCGTTGCGGCGCATGCGCGCGATGCCGCGATAGAGATATTCCGTGTCCTCGATGACCACGACCGGCGCGGTCATGATCGCGGCCGCCGACGCCCCCGCCTCGGCCTGGAGCGCGACCCGCCGCGTGACGTCGGCCTCGGTGACGATACCGACGGGCTGGTTCTCCCCGTCGGTCAGAACCAGCGCCGACGCCCGGGTCTCGGCGAGGCAGGCGACGGCATCGGCAACCGTGCAATCGTGCGGTGCGGTCGGCGGCGGCGGCCCGAGGCAGTCGCGAACGGCGCGCCGGAAGATATCTGTCTGCGAACTCATCGCGCCGCCGCCGCACGCGCCATTGGGTCGGATGCTAATTTCATCCGCAGCGCTTGGCGGCGAAGGATCATTTCGCGCGTTCCTATCCCTTCCTGGGCGGCACCACGGGCAGCAGCAGATGAGACGGGTGGCGGGGCCCGGCATGGATGGTCACCCTGCCGCCAAAGATCTTCGCCGGCCGGTCTCCCGGGTCGTCGTGCAAGAACGGGCCACAGCCGCTGAGCGGATGGGCGAAATTTGATAGGTTCAGCGCCTCGCCCGAATATTCGTAGTCTTTGCCGCGCACCGAAAGCGCGAGCCGATAGCCGGCCGGCACGACGATGCAGGTCGGCCAGATCTCGATATCAAGCTCGTAGATACTTCCGGGTTTCAGCGGCTGCTTCTCGTCGTGCGTATGCCACGGCCTCCACGGCCGCGACTTCTTCGCATCGAGCTTTCGGTGCGAGGCCCGCAGCCAGCCCTGCGCGATCGGCGTATGCGGATCGACGGTGCCCTTGAAGGTGACCTCTTTCATATCTGGCGTGAACAGGCGGACGACGAGGAAGAGGTCCGCGTCCGCTGTCTCCGACGAGACGTAGAGCTTGGAGGCGAGCGGCCCCGTTATCTCGGTGTCTTCCGTCATCGGCGGTACGAAGAACGTGAGGCCGTCGCCGAGACCGTCGTAGGCAATCCTCCGGCCTTTAGCGGGCGCCTTCCGCTCGAGGCTCATATGCGCTGGGTCGAGATAGAGCTTCGTCCATTTGGTGCGCCGGATCGGCCATTCGTTTTCACCGCGCTCGACAAATTTCTCGTCAACGTGGCGTACCTTGAGAAGAACGCGGGGTTTCCGGTTCCAGCCGTTTTTCTCTCCCTTCAGGTAGTAGGCGAAGAACCGCTTCTGCAAGTCGCGCCCGTAACGCGTATAGAATTCCGTCCAGTGTTCCAGGCCATGCCCCTCGAGCCACTTCTCCCTTGACGCCGCCTGATAGAACCCTTCGTAGTTGCCGCGTGGATGCAGGCCCTGCCCGCCCCAGCTCGCCGCCGACAGGAGCGGCACCTTGATTTTGCTAAAATCCGGCTGGCGCACGCGGTACCATTCGTCTTCCATCTCGCGGCGAGAGATGTCCCGGCCCATGTCGACGCTGTTCCTGTCGAGCGCCTCCTGCGGAAGCGTCGGCGGACCGGACACCTGCTCGCCGTGCACCCAGCTCCGGTAGCCTTTCGTGCCGACGCCGTGCTGGACCGATTTCACCTGCATGCGATACCAATCACGGATAAAGGTGCACAGGATGCCGCCGTGGCGCGCGAACTCGCGGTAGTAGTCGTTCGCCGCCTCCCACGCGCACATTGCCGCCAAATGCGTCGGCTGGCGGGCGGCGACCCACCACTGGTTCATTCCGTAGTAAGAAATGCCGTTGAGGCCGACCTTACCAGTCGACCAGCCTTGCGTGCCGGCCCATTCGATGCAGCGAACGAAATCATCAGTCTCTTGCGGCGACCACGGATCCAAAAAACCTGACGAACGGCCCGCGCCGCGGCTATCGACACGGACGCAGACGTAACCATCTGGAACCCATTGCTCGGGATCAACGGTTTCCCAGTTCTGGTACTTGTTGGTCGAGCCCTCGATTGCATCCGGATGAGCGTCGGCGAACAACTCCCAAGTCGTCGCATAGACCTCGTCTTGCCAGGCGAGGGCCTTGCCGTAGGGGCCCATGGTCATGATAACGGGGTATTTCCCCGCCTTCACGGGGCGGAACACGTCAGCCCTGAGAATCGTGCCGTCCTCCATCGCAATCGGCACGTCCCATTCGATTCGCATGCCGTCGCGCCGTTCGCTCCAGGAACCGTCCGTCGCCTTCTTGCCGGGTTTGCGGATTGCGGTTTTTGCCATTCTCGATTTATCCGACGTTTTGTTCTTGCCCCTCTATCGAGGGCAGTACGCCAGCCCCGGCCCCGGAAATCAAGCGGATCG